>CAWEGL010000007.1:0-530598 GCA_963808795.1 uncultured Acidobacteriota bacterium | reverse complement strand
TTGTATAAAGATGCCTTTACAGACGGTTGATGGCTGAGACAACACGAGAAACTGGTTCCGTCCGTCAACTCGATTTGTATGTCGGTTCCGTCTCCGGCGTCTCTGTGAATGCGGAGCGCCTGGATCGTCTTGCCCGACAACTCAGGACATTCGACGTAATCGTCCTGCATGACCGTTACCTCTCAGCCTCTTAGAATTGCACACTCAAGCGCCAAGCTGTCTGGCAAAGTATGTGGCGTTTTTCCACTATTTGAGAAGCTTTTATCAAGGAGAGCGGACAGGACTGCCGAACCAAGTCAGCTCTCGTCTGACACAATATCACACTCATCGTGTGTAGACTCATAGTGGTCAGGACTCAAGTATGAGAGTGTGGCAATACGCTCCGCTAAGTCCCGATTTGGCTACACATTGCGGAAGCTCCGTGATGAGCGCGGCTACTCGCAGGAAGAGTTGGCAGAAAGGGCGGGGCTGCATCGCAATTACGTTGGCGGGGTAGAGCGCGGAGAGCGGAACGTGGCCTTGGAGAATATTGTGAAGTTGGCGAAGGCGCTTTCGGTTTCTCCAAAGGACCTTTTTGCAGATTTTTCCTGAGATGTTGTCGGTGGAATTTTGGGATTCCTCATTCGCTGTCCAGTCCCTTAAGCTTAGCTAAGTACTCGTTTCCATTTCGTTAGTGACGTTCGCATCAATTTGGAGCCAGGTTGCTGCCCTTGCACGGCAGAGGTCTCGAAAATGATTACGAGGGTGCTGGCGAGGGTGCTGGAGCAATTTCTACCCCTGTTTTCCACCGCTTTTGAGTGCTTTTGATGGCCATCAATGCTCATGTCTTCAATGAGTTATGTTCAAAAGCACTTCTGTCACGGCAGAAGTCGCGGGTTCGAGCCCCGTCGTCCCCGCCATACATTCCAAAAGACTTAGGAGTGTTTGACGATCAAAGTGACAGCAAAATCTGGGCACGATATGGGCACAATAAGCCCGGTATCATGCTGATTTTGTTTGTTCGCCAATCCCTATTGTGCCCACGTTCGGCACCATCATCCTTACAACCTTGCTTTGAGCGGCTCGCTTTTGTGAGGTCACGGCTTGCGTGTAGACCTCCAACGTAATCCGGCTGTTCGCGTGCCGTAAGAGCTCCTGGACGGTCTTCACATCTTCCCCGTTCGCCTTCAGCAAAGTGCCGAAAGTATGGCGGAAGGTGTGCCAACCGATTCGTTTGTGAATGCCGGCCGCTTTTGCGACAGGCCGTATGTGCCGCTTCATCAGATTGTCCGGCCAATAGGGTTGCTTGCCCCGCATGGTCGGACTGGCAAAGACCTAATCGATCGGCATGGCGTAGGGACTGACGCGCCGCCAGCGAAAGAGATCTTCCGCCATGTAGCTGTCCAGAGGAACCGGCCTAGCCGATGTCTCTGTTTTGCAGTCTCCGACCACCTGATGCCTGATTGATCGAATCACGCGAACCTCCAGATTCTCGAAGTCTATGTCCTCCCATTTGAGCGACAGCAACTCGCTGACGCGCAAACCTGTCGCAGCATCGAGCAGGACCAAGGTGCGTTCCCGCGGTCCCAATTTGCTGAGGAGAAGTTGCAGTTCTTCGAGTTCCAGAACATCGGGAATGCGCTCCCGCTTCGCGCTCTGACGAACGAGTTTGATCGGGTTCTTTTCTACCCACTCGTAACGCATCGCGTGATTGAAGAGTGCGCTCATGAGGTTCCGAATCTTGGCCCGCGTGCCTCTGGCCCGCCGCATGCCATCAAGCCATTCCTCCACTGCGACGGGCTTGATCTGATCCAACCGGTGTTCGCCCCACCGGGGCAGAACCCAGTTCTCCAAGTAGCATTCGTAAGCAGAACGTGTCGAGAATGCCTTCCTGCCGTGACTCGCGCCGGTCAGTTCTTTCAACCTGTAATGGGCAACGAGTTCGGCAACTGTGCTCGGTCCTCCGCCTGCTTGCGGGGTTTGTTGGTTGGCGTCAATGCGCAACGCGTGTGCCGCTTTGAGAGCCGATGCTTCGGTGGCGACCTATGTGCGTGATGAACCAATAAGACCATCATGCGTGGAATGCTCGCGCGATTCAAGCACAATACTCAGCGTCCCTCAGCGGCGGTGCAGGGTTTTTCAACAGCTACAAAATAAGTGGACCCTTCGCACATCCTGCTATGCTCTACCCGGCCGATCCAAACAATCCAGGTGGGAACACCACACGCTTACTTTCCACTGGTGAATTATCTAATTTCTCTTGCGGGAATTCCTTGTATTGCGCGGCAGAAAACTTCGAGCTCTGGGATCAGCCCAGATGTGGAAGCCGAAGCGGATGGAGTTTTGACGAGGCACAGTTCAGTTTCCTAAGGCCGGGATGGGCGGACCGGATGCCTGGGGGCTGCGGCGCAGGGGAGATCAGATGCTGGCCGGTGAGGGTTGGCTATGCCCGGAGGGCAGTAGCGGCGTGGGCAAATTCGTGGGCCGCGGAGATCACGCCTTTTGTCCACGCGGGCGTGGCTGTGGCGTGCAGGTGCGTATACGCCGCCAGAACATTGCCGGTGAGGAGGCCGTCGCGTCCGGGGAGGCATCCGGAGCCGCGCAGGACGGCGAAGGCGGTGTTGAACGGCCCGGCAGCGGGAGCGATGCGGGAGTAGTGAAACTCGTGGCCGCGCAGGAGGGTTCCCTTGGGGAAGAAGGGATTGGGCGCGTCAACCCGCAGCTCGCAGTAGCCATGGCCCTGGGGCGCGGCGAAGACATCCACATCGGACGGAAAGACCGCGGCCATGGGGTAGCGCGCTCCCTCCCAGGCGAGGCTGCGCGCCAGCAGCATCAGCCCGCCGCACTCGGCATAGACGGGCAGGCCGCCGGCGCAGGCCCGGCGCAGCGATTCCAAAAAACCTGTGTTCCGGGATAGCTCCGGCGCATGAGTTTCCGGGAATCCGCCGCCGATATAGAGGGCGTGCAGATTGGCGGGCAGCGCCGCCGCGGCCAGTGGCGAGATGGGGATCAGTTCCGCGCCGGCGCGCTCCAGCTCCTCAAGATTTTCCGGGTAGTAAAAGCTGAATGCCGAGTCCTTGAAGTATCCGATGCGGAGGCCATGCGCATTCGGGAGGGCCGGGCGCTCTTCCAACGCCGTTTCGAGCGGAGGAGCGCCGCGGGCGATAGAGAGCAGCGCGTCCAGATCGAGCCCGTTCTCGGCCAGCATGAGCAGATCCTGTTCCACGCGCTCCATGGCGCGGGACTCCTGCGGAGGAACCAGCCCCAGATGGCGCTCGGGAAGGGGATTGGCCGCCGAGCGGGGAAGCGCGCCCACCACCGGGATGGAGCAGGCCGACTCGATGGCCGAGCGCAGAATGTTTTCGTGCCTTCGCCCGTTGACCTGGTTGAGCACCACGCCGCGGATAGAGACGTGGGGATCGAGCTGCTGGCAGCCGAGCACCAGCGCGGCGGCGGTGCGCGTCATCTTGGTGGCGTTGACAACCAGCACCACCGGAGCAGCGAGGGTTTCAGCCAGCACGGCGCTTGAATGCGTGCCCTCGGCGTCGAAGCCGTCGAAGAGGCCGCGGTTGCCTTCGATCAGATTGACGCCGTTTGGGATGGCGTTGCGCAGGAAGGAGGCGCGGACTGCTGCGGCGCCCATGAGGAACGTATCGAGGTTGCGGGCGGGATGGCCCGAAGCCCACTGCAGCCAGGCCGCGTCGATGTAGTCCGGGCCCTTTTTGAAGGCCCGCACATCGATTCCCGCGCGGCGCAGCAGCAACGAGATTCCCAGGGACACAACGGTCTTGCCGGAACCGCCGGAGAGGCCTGCGACGAGCAGGCGCGGCATGGCGCGCATCATGTTCACAAGTGCAGGAGGCCGCTTTATCCGGCTTGCTGCGATCCTTCTTTGGGCGGAAGCTGAATGTAAGATCCGCCGAGATAGCTGTAGATGCAGCGCTGGGAGTCGATGAGGATCCGGATCGCCTTCTTGCAGTCATCCTTGTTGCAGGCCGCATCGCCGTGCTTGGCGATCATGGCCTTGGTCAGGTCGAGGGCCTTCAGGTTTTTCTTGCCTTCGCATTCGGCGACCAACTGGTACATCTCTTCCGCCAGCGTCTCGATAGGAACAGCCGTAGTTTCGCTCATACGCATACCTCTTTCCGCTCCAGGTTCAAAGCCATCAGTTGTCGTAACTTTTCCCGCAGGCGCACCACCTCGCCGACTACGAGAGTGGCCGGCGGCTCGATGCCCGCGCGGCGCGCCTCGGCGGCGATATTTTGGAGCGTGCCGGTGACCACGTGCTCGCCGTCCCAGTAGGCCATCTGGATCGATGGCCGCGGGCGTAGCGGGCGAGCGGCCCGCGGCGATCAGATTGAGGGCGATGGTCTCCACATTGTGCACGCACATGAGGAAGACTGACGTGTCGATCCTGGCCACGGCCTCCCAGTCTACGCGATTTCCATTTCCCTCCGCATTGTGTCCGGTGACGATGGCCACCGAGGAGGAAGCCTCGCGGTGGGTCACCGCGATGTTCGCGCTGAGCGGAGCGGAGAGACAGGAGGAGACGCCGGGAACGACTTCAAAGGGAATTCCGTGCTCGGCGAGATACTCGACCTCCTCTCCGCCACGTCCGAACAAAAATGGATCGCCGCCCTTAATGCGGATGACGGTCTTGCCTTCGCGCGCTTTTTCGACGAGGAGAGCGTGGATTTCGTCCTGGCGGGTGTGGTGGCCCGGCGGCTTGCCCATGTAGATCTTCTCCGCGGAGGGCTTGGCCAGCGCCAGCACGCCCTGCTGGATAAGGCGGTCGTAGACGAGCACGTCGCCCCTGCCGATGCGCTCGACGGCGCGGATGGTCAGCAGGTCGGGGTCGCCCGGCCCGGCGCCCACCAGAATCACTTTTCCCATCTTCGCCATGTTCGCTTCACTTTCTGCATTCACAAGCACCGCGCCGTTCTTAGTCACGCGCTTGCCGGAATTCGATCCTTGCCGCCAAGGCGCCCTTCAGTGGCTGGCGGTTCCCGCCGCCAGGACGCTTTCATGAACTTCCTGTTCACCAATCTCTTCGTGAACCCCAAGGGCGATCTTGTAAAACACGGTGATGAGCAAAGCCCCGATCGCCCAAACGCCAAGGACGATGCACCACTCCGGCAGGGTGGGCGTGTAACTGGTGATGGTGTCCAGCGGCGAGGGCACAAACCCACCCACGATCAACCCCAATCCTTTATCCAGCAAGAGGGAGAAAAACACAGAGAGGCACGCGATTGGCAACAGCAGACGGTTCCTTCGCCAGGAAGGAACCAGGAGCAGCGTCAACGCCACAATCGCGAGCAGCATCGAAAGCCACATCCAGGGCACGAGGTGATAGTGCCCGTCCAGTCCCCAGTAGAGATATTCGAGGTGCGCCACATCTCCGGGAATGCGGCTGTAGAGAACCGTGAAGACCTCGACCAGGATGAAAAACACATCGATCACCATGGCATAGGTCACGATGACCGCGAGTGCGTCGATGGCCTTCCGGCCTACATCAAAGCCGGTCGTCTTGCGCAGGATCAGGCAGAACAGGATCAGCAGCGCCGGGCCTGAGCAGAAGGCGCCGGCCAGGAAACGGGGCGCCATGATTGCGGTCAGCCAAGAGGTCCGCCCGGGAAGTCCGGAGTAGAGGAAAGCCGTGACCGTATGAATGCTCACCGCCCAGGGAATGGAGAGCACAATGACAGGCTTGATCCATCCCGGCGGAGCCACTTCCTCGCGCTCGGCGGTCAGCGTGACCAGCGTGATGATTACATTGAGGAGCAGGTAGCCCCCCAAGGAGATCATGTCCCAGAACATCAGGGACCAGGGGGTGGGGTGGAGAATCATATTGAAGGCCCGCGCCGGCTGCCCCAGATCGACAAAGATGAAGAGGCAGCACATAATCACGGCGCTGATGGCCAGGAATTCGCCGAGGATGGTGACGCGGCCGAACTGTTTGTAGTCGTGCAGATAATAGGGCAGCACCACCATGACGGCCGAGGCCGCGATGCCTACAAAGAAGGTGAAATTCATAATGTAAAGGCCCCAGCTCACGTCGCGGCTCATGCCCGTGACGCCCAGGCCTACATTGAATTGGTACATGTAGAAGACGAAGCCCACCGCGATGATCGACAGCAGAGCGAACACCCACGTCCAGTACCGGCGGCTTCCTACGATCGCTTTTTCAAACATAAACATGGCGTCACACCAGGTAGTAAACCGACGGGCCGGTTCCGAGCTCGGGCTCGCGCTGCACCGCAAAACGTTCGCGCAGCAGTTGCCGGGGCTCGGAATTGGGGTCGGCCAGATTGCCGAAGACGAATGCCTTCTCGGGGCAGGCGTCGACGCACGCCGGCCTTAAATTCTGCGCAAGGCGCTCCTCGCAAAAGTTGCACTTCTCCACCACGCCTTTGGTCCGCGTGGGAAAGTCGGGGTTGATCTTGGAAATCTCCGGCCGCGGATCCAGCCAGTTGAAGCTGCGCGAGCCGTAAGGGCAGGCGGCCATGCAGTAGCGGCAACCGATGCAACGGTGCCAATCCATCATCACGATTCCATCGGCCCTCTTCCAGGTGGCCTGGGTGGGGCAGACGCGCACGCACGGAGGACTGGCGCAGTGGTTGCACATCAGCGGGACCGGAATTCCCGCATCCGTTTGCTCCGCGTACCCGTTCTGGATAAAGGGGAAGACGGTCTCGTAAGGCTGAGTCCAGATCCACTTCACCTGGTGCTTGGGATCGGAGAATTGCGGAATATTATGCGCCGAGTTGCAGGCCTGGATGCAGGCGGTGCAGCCTTCATCTTTCCGGCATTTTTTCAAATCGACGACCATCCCCCAGCGCACGGGTTGCGTTGAGGGATCGCGCGACGCGCCTTCTTGCGCCGCGCTGCGCCCGGCGATCGCGCGCGCTGCTTCGATCGTTCCGGCCCCTAAAAACGACAGGCCGGTGAGCCGCAGAAAATCCTTGCGCGTAATCTTCATGGCAAACTCCTGGGGAATGGCGAGGACTGCCAGTTGCTCTCCAGGCTCAGCAATTGGTCCGGCGAACTCCGCGCAGAGCGCGACGCGCCGGCCGGCGAATGGATGGCGCCTGAAGATACGGCGGCGGGCCTGGCCTGGGGCTGGTTGTGGCAGTCCCAGCAATAGGGGCCGGAGACTCCGACGTAGGCGTGGCAACTGTCGCAGAACTGTTCTTTGTTGTGGCAACCGAGGCAGGTTCCGGTAAGACTTCGCTGGTACACCTTGCCGTTGAACGCGACGTACTTCCGCTCACCGCGCCGGACTACGTCCTGACGCCAGCTCAGAAGCAACTGCATGTGGGCTGCGCGCATATAAGCGACCGGAGCGACGCACTGCGTTTGATTTATGGGCAGCGTGAGGACAGGGAGTTTGGTCAGATCCCCAACGCCGCGGCGTGCGCGCCAGAACGGAGCCGTAATCAGGACCACGAAGACGGCCAGGCCGGCGATGATCCAGAGACGGTCACGCATGGACGGCCTCCAATTCTCCGCCGGCCGGGGGTTTTTCTGTGGCCAGCGGCTCGCCGCGCAGATCGGTGGTTCGCTCCTTCTCGCCGGTCAACACCAGCGCGTTGCCCACGAGCTCGTGCACGCCGCCCACTTCCACGCCGGGGACCCAGTATTCGAGCAGCGTGGGCAGTGTGGCCTTGTCGATGGCGCAGATGCAGGTGAGCAGGTTGACGCCGTATTTTTGCTGCACGTACTTGACGGCGTTGGCGCGCGGGAAACCGCCGCGCAGGCGCGTTTCCAGGTTCTCGTCCGTGCCCAGGCCCGCGCCGCTGCCGCAGCAGAAGGTCTGCTCGCGGATGGTGTTCTCCGGCATCTCGTGGAAATGGCGGGAGACATGATTGAGGATGTAGCGCGGCTCTTCCAGCAGGCCCATGCCCCGCGCGGGATTGCAGGAGTCGTGAAAAGTGACGTTCCAGTGGTCGTTGCGGCGCGGATCGAGCTTAAGCTTGCCGTGATGGATGAGATCGGCGGTGAATTCGCAAATGTGGACCATTTTGGTGGAGCGGGCGTTCTCAAAGACCGTGCCCGTGATGGGAGAGACAGGAACCTCAAGAAAATCGGCGGGACCGTTCATGGTGTCCATATATTGATGGAGCACGCGCCACATGTGGCCGCATTCGCCGCCCAGGATCCACTTGACACCCAGGCGCTTGGCCTCGTCGTAGATCTTGGAGTTGAGCCGCTTCATCATCTCGTGCGAGGAAAAGAAGCCGAAGTTTCCGCCTTCGGAGGCGTAGGCGCTGACCGTGTAATCGAGGCCGATCTCGCGGAACAGCATCAGGTAGCCGAGCAGGGTGTAGTAATGCGGGGTGGCGAAGTAATCGGCCGAGGGCATGACGAAGAGAATCTCAGCGCCCTTGCGGTTGATGGGCGCCTCGATCTTGAGCCCGGTGATCTCGGAGGCCTCGCTGGCCGCGAAGTCGATACTGTCTTTGAATCCGTGCGGCTGGATGCCCAGGTGGTTGCCGGTGCGGAAGCAGTTGGCCGCGGGTTCGAGCACCCAATTAATGTTGCAGCCGATGAGGTTCAGCAGCTCGCGGCCCATCATGGTGATCTCGGCGGTGTCGATGCCGTAAGGGCAAAAGACCGAGCAGCGCCGGCATTCGGTGCACTGGTAGTAGTAGGAGAACCACTCCTTGATCACATCCTCGGTAAGCTCGCGCCCGCCGGCCAGAGAGCGAAAGATGCGCCCGGTCAGGGTGAAATAACGGCGGTAGATGGAGCGCATCAGCTCGGCGCGGGCCACGGGCATGTTCTTGGGATCGGCTGAACCAAGATAGAAGTGGCACTTGTCAGCGCAGGCCCCGCAGCGCACGCAGATGTCCATGAACAGCCGGAAGGAGCGGTATTTTGCGAGCCGCTCCTTCATGCCCTCGAGGATGATGCGCTTCCAGTCCGGGGGCAGCTTCCAGTCGCTGTCGAAGGGCTGCCAGGAGCGGGGATTGGGAAGGCCGAGATAGGTGAGACTCTTGGCGCCCGCGCTGTAGCACATCGAGCCTTTGTGGAACTCGACGTGCGGGTTGCGCCAGTCGCCCAGCGGCGGCTTCTGCTCAATCTGTATGAGCGTTTCCTGCATCTTTGCCCTCGAGTGGAATGCCGGCGGCCACCAGCTTGTCGTGGAACTCTTCTTCCCACTCCGCGTAGGTGTGCTTTTTGACCGGGTAATTCCAAGGATTAATGTGCCGCGTGCGGCGGCTGTCGTTAGCCAGATTGCGGGTGGGACTCAAAAATATTCCGCCCATGTGCATGAGCTTGCTGAAGGGCAGATAAGCCGCCAGTGTGCACACCAGCAGAAGGTGCGCCAAAAAGAGCGGGCTCAGGGCTTGCAGGTCCACGGGGCGGAATGCGGCCAGGCTGAGCGCAAACTGCTTCACGCTGAGAACGTCCACGCGGACGAAATAACGCATCAGCACGCCGGAGACCGCGATTCCCAGCAGGAGGAATAAAGCGAAGTAATCGGTGAAGAGCGAGATATAGCGGACCGCGGGATCGCGAAAGCGCCGGAACAGCAGATACGCAAGCGCGATCAAAACGATAACGTCAGAGAGATAAAGCTGCGGGGCGCCGATCTGGAGAAAGCCGTCCAGCCGCTCCAGGCCGTTGACCCACGCGGGCACAGGTTGGATGAACAGGCGCAGGTGCCGGAGCAGAATCAGCAGCAGCGCCCAGTGAAAGGCCAGCGCGCCCAGCCAGAGAAATTTGCTTTCGCCCAGGATGAGGCGCTTCTCCGCCATGCGGGCGCGGTTGTTGCGGAAGAGCGAGCGGAAGAGGAGAACCTCAGCCGCCATGCGCACGAACACGCCCCATTTACCGGATGGGTTATCCACCTTCGCCTGCCGAATCCAGGGAAGGGATTTCTGCTGGCCGCAGGTAGTGGGAATATGGAACGGGACCGGAACCCAGGCCCAGCGCAGAACGCGCCAACAAAAACCGGCGAGGAAGATGGCGAAGGCCGCATAGGGAACGGCCAGGGTAAGAACACTGCGTCCCGCCGCGATCTGCCCGCCTTCAAATCCGGCCAGAACCAGCGCCAAGACGGCAAGCAGGGAAAAGAGCGCATTCATGATCCTTCCCCTTCCTCTTGCTCTTGCGCGGCGCGCTGGGCGCGCAGGCGCAGCTCTTTCGCTCGCAGCTCGAAGATTTGCTCGCGGCAGCTCATGTACTGGTCGAAGGCCATCAGCGCCATTTCGTCGATGCGGCTTTCAAGCGAGTCCGGCACCGCGCCGGAGATGTCAAAGGCCGCGTCCCGCAGGCCGAAGACGAAGCGCACGGCGTCGGCGGGGCTGAAATTCTGCACGGCGCGCAGGCGGACCAGCGGGTCCAGCGCCTGAGCGATCGCCCCCTTGTCCATGGTCCCCATCAACTCCTGCACCAGCGTGGCCAGGTTCTCCCGCAGGGTGTGACCGACCGGATTGCGGAACGGGTCCTGTTCGCCGCTCAGGAAGGGGAGCGTTTGCGCAGGGTAGGACTTCATGGTCCGCTCGACCCAGCGCTCCACTATGGCCGCGTTTGCGCTCATCGCCGGCTACACGCAACCCGTCGGCTTAGGCAATCCCGCCAGCTTGCATGCTCCTTTGGCCGGGCCGGAGGGAAAGAGTTGATAGATCTCTCCCAGCTTGTACCCGGTCTCTTTGCAGACCTTGCGCACCATGGGCGCAATTCCGAACTGGAGATAGTAATTGCGGATATACCGGATCACCTTCCAGTGGCCCTCAGTGAGTTCGCCGACCGATTCGGTCTTAGCGAAATCTTTGGCTACGTCGTCGGTCCACTTATCCGGCTCCTGTAGGAAGCCGTCCTCATCGACCTCGTATTTGCGTCCTTCTACTTCAAATACCGACACTGTCCACCTCGCAGTCAGTTCATTTCGATGTATCCGCAAGGACACGTTTCCACGCACTTGCCGCATCCATTGCAGAGATCGAGCTTGATCTTGTAGTGTTCGCCTTTAGGCAGCTTCACAAAACAGTTTTTGCTGCAATACATCCAGCAGGTCTCGCAGTCCATGCACATGCCGCAGGACATGCAGCGGGCGGCTTCGGCGATGACCTCGGCGGCGCTGACGCCGGCGGCGTCACTCAAGAGCGGGGGCGCGGCCGGATACCAATCGAGCTTGACCTTTTCCGCGTGAATCACCGCCGGCGACCAGGACTGATGGACCGCGCAGCACTCGAACTGCGCGGCAATGGTTTCAGCCACCGCGCGACCCTGGGCGATGGCGACACTGACGGTATTGAGGACGCGGGGCTCGGCGTCGAGCGGTTCCTGGGCAGGAATCGCGGGCGGTTCGGCGGGCAGCGCGCCCACCAGGACCGCCTCGCCGTCATGGCCGCCGCGCACTTGGAGTTGCGCGGCTTTCTGCAAGCCCACGGCCAAGAAGACAGCAGCAAAATCGTGCTGCAACTGCTCCACGGATGCATCGCGTCCAACCACGCAGTTGGCTCGCAGCTCGATCCCCAGCGAAAGAATGTTCGCGATCTCCGCGTCGAGGATTTCGGCCGGGATCACCGCGCGGGGGATGCGATAGCGCATCATCCCTCCCGGCCGCAGCGCGGCCTCGATGAGCGTAACCACGAAGCCCTTGCGGGCCAAATGATAGGCGGCGGAGAGCCCCGCGGGCCCCGCGCCCACAACGGCGATGCGGGAGCCGGCGCCCGGCTGCGCCGCGGCCGGGAGCGCGCGCCATTGGTGGGCGATGGCGAAGTCTCCCACGAACCGCTCCAAGCTGCGGATGGCCAAGGGGCCGTCCTTGGCCTTGCGGTTGCAGTTCAGCTCGCACGGGTGCTGGCACACGCGCCCGCAGATGGCGGGGAAGGGATTGTTCTCCAGGATCCTGCGCCAGGCAAATTCAAACGCCTGCTCGGGCGTGCGCCCGTAAGCCTGGTGCTGGGCCACGGCCACCAGCCACCCGCGCACGTCAGTGCCGCTGACGCAGCCGTGCATGCAAGGGGCGGTTTTGGGCACGTACGCGGGGCGAAGGGAGCTTACATCCGTGCTGCCCGAAGCGCTATGCTTGATGACCGGCTTTTTAACTTCCTTGAACAGTCCCATCGGCGCCTCTCAACTTCGAGCGCAGGCTGGCGCGCGCGTCAGTACCGGTCAATATCGGACATGGGCCGACCGCGCAAACGTCAAGCCAGCGTGCTTAAAGTCATCGATGTGATAGCGGGTGAACTCAAAGCCGGTCAGCTCGAAGAACCTGGGCCAGCCGACGCGGTCAATCCATTCGCCTACGCGCTCGTACTTGCGCGCGTTTTTGCTGTACACATCGATAATCTTCACCACTGCGTCGACCACCTCAGGCCAGCGCGGCGGGTGGTTGGGCAGATAAGGAATGGCCAGCTTGGAGAACCTGGGCTCGCTGCGCGCGTTGCTCACCTTGCCGCCGACCCAGATCGATATCCCGTCGTTCTCCGCATCGCTCATGGTCATGGCCGGGCACACGGTGTAGCAGTTGGCGCAGTACATGCACTGCTCCTCGAGCACATCGACGGATGGTTTTCCGTCAAACGTGGCAGGCCGGATGGCGCCGGTGGGGCAGGAAGAGATCAGCGTGGGCACCTCGCAGACCTTGGGCAACAGGTCCTTCTGCACCTTGGGCGGACGGCGATGCACGCCCAGGATGGAAATGTCGGAGCAGTGCACCGCGCCGCACATGTTCAGGCAGCAGGCCAGGGCGATGCGCAGCTTGGCGGGCAGATCCTCGTGGGTGAAGTGCTCGCACACGGCGTCCATCACGGCCTTCACAATTCCCGAAGCGTCGGTGGCCGCGGAGTGGCAGTGCACCCAGCCCTGGGTATGCACGATGTTGCTGATGGCGTTGTTGGTGCCGCCCACGGGAATGCCCATGGCCGCCAGATCGCGCTTCAGCGGCTCGATGTTGGCCGCATCCTCGAGCAGGAACTCGATGTTGTTGCGGCTGGTGAAGCGCAGGTAGCCCCCGCAGTACTTGTCAGCCAGATCGGCAAACTTGCGGATGGTCTGAATGCTGAGCAGCCTGGGCGCGCCTCCGCGCACGGTGTAAAGGCGGTCGCCGGATTCGGCCACGTGGCACAAAACCCCCGGCGCCAGGTTCTCGTGATATTTCCAGCGCCCGTAGTTCTTGCGCACCATGGGCGGAAGGTACTTGTCGTACGACGGCGGACCGACGTCGGTGATGCGGGGCTGAAGTGGAGCTGTCGTGGTGGTCATTGTTCACCCTCCTTCTCGGCCTGGAAATAGATGTAAGGGTTATCGCGAGGCGCCGAGACCATCTCGGGCACGGGATCCAATCCGATTCCTTCAAGGAACGTGGGCAGCCCGACCCGCTGGATCAGCTCGCCGACGCGTTCGCGGTTGGTGCCGTATTCGTCCCAGAAATCCCAGATGCGCGTAACCAGTTCCTTGATGGTCTCGAACAATTCGTCAGCGGGAACAAAGGGAATCAGGACGGAAGAAAGCAGCGCACCCTGGAGGATGGGAGCTTTGGCGCCGAGCAGGATTACCGCGCCTCTCTCCTTGCCGGGACGCAGCGCTTTAGGCATCACGTTGAGGCAGTGCATGCAGTGCACGCAGTCATGGTTCTCGATGCTCAGCTTCTTGCCGTCCCAGTCCATGCACTTGCTGGGACAGTGACTGCACACGTCCTTCTGAATGTCCAGGCCGGCGGCGGCGTAGTTCGCCACTTCGGCGTCGTCGATCTGGATCTCGTCCT
Organism: uncultured Acidobacteriota bacterium; assembly: GCA_963808795.1. Lineage (GTDB taxonomy): Bacteria > Acidobacteriota > Terriglobia > Terriglobales > Acidobacteriaceae > Telmatobacter. The sequence continues at coordinate 516,899 of CAWEGL010000007.1, read as the reverse complement.
TCCAGGTTCCGATGATGGACATGTCGGCGCGGGCGATAGAGGCCACGCAGTCGTTGGGGCAGGCCGAGAACTTGAATTTGAATTTGTAGGGAAAGGCCGGGCGGTGCAGTTCGTCCTGATAGTGCATCGTGAGGTCGTAGCAGAGCTTCATGGAGTCGTAGCAGGCCCACTCGCACCGCGCCATGCCCACGCAACTGGAGGGCGTGCGCACGGCCGAGCCGGAGCCGCCCAGATCGAAGCCGGCGTGGGCCAGTTCCTGAAACGCAGGCTCCAAGTGGTCGGTGGTCGTGCCCAGCAGGATGATGTCGCCGGTGGAACCGTGCATGTTGGTTAGTCCGGAACCGTGCCGTTCCCAGATGTCGCAGATGCTGCGCAGCGCCTCGCTTGAGTAGAACCAGGCCGCCGGCTGATTCACGCGCAAGGTGTGGAAGTGGGCCACGTGGGGAAATTTTTCGCCCACGTCGCTGTAGCGGCCGATCACGCCTCCGCCATAACCCAGCACCCCCACCAGCCCGCCGTGCTTCCAATGGCTGATACGGTCCTCGTAAGAGAGTTCGAGCTGCCCCAGCAGATCGCGGGCGCTGTCGTTGTTTTTGGCCGCGGCCTTAATTTCCGTTACGAAACTCGGCCACGGGCCAGTCTCAAGCTCATCGAGCAGCTTCGTGTTCAACTTCCCGTTGGATTCTTTCTTCCCCCCGGCAGCGTCAGCCATTGCCGCTCTCCTTTCACTCTGGAAACCTGGACCTATTGCTATAGTGCGGCTGCACTTCACCCGCGACTTCGGAGTATAGCGTTGCAGTTGTTTGCGCCGATGTGACACCTATCACTGAAGGCGAAATGGCTTATCTTCAATCTGTGACTCTGGGCACTATCTGTTGTGATCCGAAATGGTTGGAGGCGCCTCAAGTATCTAGCGTCTCTACTTACAAGCGTGCAAACGCCGCGAGGATGGAGTAACTGATGGGACCGCGGCCGCAGAAAGCCAGGAGGCATTCTATCCATGAAAAACGATCCCACGTACTTTCCCATGCTGGTTAACCTTCAGGACAGAAAATGCCTCGTTGCAGGCGCCGGAATGGTTGCGGGGGCAAAGATAGCAGGACTGCTCCGTTCGGGCGCGCGGGTCCAGGTGGTGAGCCCGGACGCGAGCCAGCGCATAAAATCGCTTACGGCTGCGGGAGCCATCGTCTGGCGGCGGCGCGCATTTTCACCGCGCGATCTGGAGGGCGTGTTTCTGGCCGTCGCCGCTACCAACTCTTCCCAGACCAACGGCGCGGTATTCCGGGCCTGCGCAAAACGCGGCATCTTATGTAACTCCGTGGACGATCCCTGGCACTGTGACTTCATCTATCCCGCCGTGGTTCGCCGCGGGCCGCTCCAAATCGCCATCTCCACCGGCGGCTGCAGCCCGGCGCTGGCCGCGCGCTTGCGCCGGGAATTGGAACGCCAGTACGGTCCGGAGTGGGGCGCATGGGTGACGGAACTGGGCCGCAAGCGCAGCCGCCTCCTGGCGGCGGATTTGCCCGCGGCTACACGAAAACGGGAACTCCTGCGCATGGTGACGCCGCAGGCGTTTCGCGCCTTCCTCGGCCAGCGCCGGGCCGTGAAGCCGGGAAACAAGAGACCATAGCCGCGCGGTTGACGGCGGTCAGGTTCAGCGCCACTCCCACTCGATAAATCCCGGCTTCACGTCAACCATGGCGTTCACGATGAGCTCGACGAGTCCGCCGTACAAAATCCGATTTTGCTCCCATAAGTTGTAATAAGAGAGCATGTCGCGGAACTGGCCCTTGCAGTTACTGCAAGGGGCGCACAGGTATTTGGGCGTTTCCGGGGCCAGGCAATCGGAGAAGGCATTCAGAATCTGTTCCAACTTCTTGCGGCCGCTGACTTGAAAACGCCAGTCTGTAAAGTTGTTCCCGCTCATGATGGCGAAGCCGCTTCCGCCGCCGCAGCAGTAGTTATCCACGCCGTGCGGCTCCATCTCCCGGAACTGCGGGCAAAGATGGCGCACGATCTCCCGCTGCGGCTCGACGACGCCCATAAGGCGCACCATGTTGCAGGGATCGTGCAGGGTGACGGGAAAATGGTTGCGCGCGGGATCGAACTTTATTTTGCCGCCCAGCACAATATCGCGCAATAAGGGCATGGAGCTCATGCGCGGGACATTGAAATCGCCGGTCAACAGGCGGTCGGCGGTCACGCACAACGCCTTGTGCGCGTGCCCGCACTCGCCCAGCATGATGCGCTTGACGCCCAGATTTTTGGCGGCTTCGACGTGCTTCAGCGCTACGCGGGAAAACTGCGCATCGTCGTACCAGAGGCCATAATTGATGGCGTCGTAGCTGGCCAGCTCCGAGGACATGGTCCAGTTGACGCCGGCCATGGTCAGAATCAACGCATACGCGCCCGGGTTCTCCGGCCAGGCCATGATTTCCCCGGCGTTGTGAATGAGCAAGACGTCCGCGCCTTTCACGTCCCACGGGGTGTGAACCTCGATGCCGGTTCTCTCGCTGATGTCTTCGTCGATGAAAGCCACGTTGTCTTTCACGATCTCGGCGGTCATGCCCGTGGAGGAGCCGGCCTTGAGCTGCAGCATCGATCCCTGGTCGTGAATTTCCTTGGGGGCGATGCCCATCTCCTGGCTGAAGAGCTTGCGCAACTCGTGCGCCACCAGTCCGTTGTCGCAGCCGATGGGACAGGCCTGCGCGCAACGGCGGCATAGATTGCAGCGGTACGACAACTCGATGAGCCGCGCCACCAGCGGCCAGTTCAGGCGGATGCTTCCGTGCTGCCAGGCCGAGAGCAGGCCGCCGTGCCTTACATACTTGAAGTAGAGGCGGCGCAAAACCTCGGTGCGATAGGTGGGGCGGTAAAGCTCGTTGCGGCCGCTGGCCTCGAAGATGTGGCAGGATTCCGCGCAGGTCTGGCAGCCGGTGCAGTGCTCCATGGTGAGCAGCAAAGGCTCAAGAAAGGTCCAGTTGTTCTCTTTGTCGAAGAGCTTGTCCAGGCCCGACAGAAACCGCGCGACCAGCTGTTTCTCCTCTTCCGGAGTCTTGGGCTGCGGAATGCCGACCGCGCATGTGTCGTCCAGCCCACATTCGTACTTGGTCCTGCATTGCTCGGTCAAAGGCGTCCATGCGGGCTCCTGAGCGGAATCGCCGAACGGAGGGGGCAGCGGCATCAGATCCTTGTTCTCAAGGTGAATCACGGGTTGGCGATCGGGACGGGAGAGTTCGTTGAGGCTGATGTGCGCGCTCATTTTCGCACCTCCTCGGCGGGATTGGAGGCTGCTATCTCAGCCCAGGACTTCTTCCCGTCCGCGCCCACGTGAGCTGCAGCCCAGGTGGGCCGGTAGGCGAGAGACGCGGCGATTTTGTCTTCCACAGGGCTTCCCCTTTCGTTGCGCCGGTCATCCCAGCGCACCGAGTGCCAGGTAAAGTATTTGGCGATGAAGTGCGCCATGTGGGTGAAGGGAATATAGGCAACCAGGGCCGAGCAGAGGATCAGGCCGACGCCGGAGACGACGCCGATGTGCGTGCCGCGGGCGAAGCCGAAGACGCCGCGGGCAACCTCTGCAATCGAAGCGCTGCGGGCGCCCGGCGCGAGAAAGCCGGCCGCCAAAAAAGCGAAGGCCACGATAAAAAAGACGAGATTGAAGATGTCGCCGGCTTTGGTGTAGTTCTTGAGCGCCGGATCGGCGATGCGCCGCGCGAGCAGCCACAAAGCTCCGGTCAAAACCATAACCATGGCCACCGATCCGATCCACCCGCAGGCCATCCCGACCCAAAGCCAGCCGCTGTGCGCGCCCACGAGGGCAGCCACGGCCGCCAGGCCGGCAGTCACGATGGAGAGATAAAGGCCGAAATGAAAAAGGAACGAGGGCGGCCAGAGACGCCGGTTGAACTCCCACAGGCCTCTTAAGAAGACAATCTCCCGGAGCATGGTTGTCCATTCGCTGCGGTGATCAACCGCCTGGGGGCTGAGCCACCACTCTCCGGACTCGAAGTACGATCCCCCGTGCTTAAGGAAACGCCGCTCCTCGTGAGCGACAGGGTAGAGTTCCCAGCGCAGATGAAATGGGGTGCGCGCATATTCAAAGACGCGGAGCAGGCAACCCGCCAAAAAGATCAGCAGGCCCGCATAGATCGTGATGTATACCGCAACAGTCATTCCCGCCTCCGCTAGGATGATGGGCGCTACCTGCGCTCGGCATATTAGGGTAGGTCGAGCATGGAGAAAAATAATGTGCTTTAGGTCACAGTTCATAACTTACACAAAGAGAGCGATGAAGTGCGGATCACGGGTCTTGGTCCTGTCTTAGGACTCACTTATGTACTGGCAGGGAGCGTGCACGTGTTCTAAATCACATTGTTCTTATTCGTGGGGCATGGGGCCGTTAGTGTGCTTCAGATCACGGCCAGCCCATGATCAATAGGGCGAACCAAAGATTTAGAATGTGTTCTATCTCACTTCGACAGACATTGTTTACCGGACCGTACTTACTAAGCCTAACGATGGAAACGGCGCTAAGGAAGAATAATAAGGCCGCCAATCTTATAGTTGAGCGAAAACAAGTACGACTTATGCGAGCGATGAGATATAAATCAGCGCCGCGCAGGACCGCGCGGGATACATTGTCTGCGCAGCCGTGACCGCAGTCACAGCGGTGCCACGCGCAGACCGATAAACTCCTTCTCGGTTGTGGAGAGCGAACGCAATCCTTGGTTCGTGAGTGCAGGCGTGATTCTCATTACGCGGAAGGCAGCGATGACCGGGCGCCGATTTGCCGCAGAGTGATCTGCGGCGGCCATTGGCGCCGGGCAGAGCGGAAGCTCCGAAGCGAATGAGAGCGAAGAAGAGTGGGGGCGAAGTTTCCGGCTAGGAGCAGATCGTAGTCGGAAGGCGAGCCGGGCCGGGCAAGGGCCGATTCTTCAGGGCGCGCAAGCAAGCCAAGACCGAATAGTTCCGCAGGGAAGAAATTCTGAATCCGCTGGAGGTGTTGAGTGCCGAGCTTCGTAAATCCTGAGAAGTGCGATGGCTGCAAAGCCTTGGACCGCACTGCGTGCCAGTACATCTGTCCGAACGATCTGATGTTGTTGGACAAGGACACGCAGAAGGCCTACAACCGCGACCCTTCCATGTGCTGGGAGTGCTACAACTGCGTCAAGATTTGCCCGACACAGGCAGTTCAGGTTCGCGGCTACGCGGACTTTGTTCCATTGGGCGCCTCCGTCACCCCGCTGCGGTCCACCGACGCGATTATGTGGACCGTGAAGTTCCGGAATGGAACCCTGAAGCGATTCAAGTTTCCCATCCGCACCACGCAGGAGGGCTCGGCTATGCCGGACGGCGGTTTTACGTCCGACGGCGATCTCTCCAGCTCCGCGCTCTTCACAGAGCCGGCTTCGCTCGGACTGCCGGCGGTCTTCAGCCTGAGCGCGAAAGGAGAGGCCCATGCCTAAACCGGAAGTCATTGTCGTAGAAACCGATCTTCTTATCCTGGGTGGAGGCATGGCGGCCTGCGGGGCCGCGGTCGAAGCCGCGCATTGGGCCCAGCAGAACGGCCTGAAGGTCACGCTGGTCGATAAGGCCGCCATAGACCGTTCCGGGGCCGTGGCCATGGGCCTGTCGGCCATCAACCAATACGTAGGCCTCAAAGACGGAGCCAACTCCGTCAAGGACTACGTGGACTACGTGCGCAACGACCTGATGGGTGTGACCCGCGAAGACCTGGTGGCCAACATCGCGCGCCACGTGGACTCCAGCGTGCACCTGTTCGAGAAGTGGGGCCTGCCCATCTGGAAGGACGAAAACGGAAAGTTCGTGCACGAAGGCCGCTGGCAGTTGATGATCAACGGCGAGTCCTACAAAGTGATCGTTGCCGAAGCGGCGAAAAATGCACTGCTGGGCAGCGGCGTAGGCCAGATCTTCGAGCGCGTGTTCATCGTCGGTCCGCTGATGGAAGGGGACCGCTGCGCCGGCGCCGTGGGCTTCTCGGTGCGCGAGAACAAGGTATACATCTTCCGCTCCAAGGCCACTCTGGCGGCCATGGGAGGCGCGGTGCACGTCTTTAAACCGCGCAGCTCCGGCGAAGGCATGGGACGCGCCTGGTATCCGCCGTGGAACTCCGGCTCCTCAGCTTACTTCACGCTGAAGGCGGGCGCGGAGATGACCTGCCAGGAAGTCCGCTTCATCCCTGTGCGCTTCAAGGATGCCTATGGACCGGTGGGCGCGTGGTTCCTGCTGTTCAAGTCCCGGGCCACCAACGCCATGGGCGGAAACTACATGATTGAGCGCAAGGCGGAACTGGAAAAGTGGGGCCCCTACGGCAGAGTCAAGCCGGTTCCCGCCAACCTGCGCAACTACCTCGGCATGCTGGACGTGCTGGACGGCAAAGGGCCGATCTCCATGAGAACGGAAGAGGCCCTGACCGCGATCGCCGAGCAGTTCAAGGACGATCCCAAGGCCTACCAGAAAAAGATGAAAGAGCTGGAGTCCGAGGCCTGGGAAGACTTCCTGGATATGACGATTTCGCAAGCCATTCTGTGGGCCGCATCCAACGTGCAGCCCGAGCAGAAGAGCTCCGAGATCGCCGCCGCCGAGCCTTACTTCATCGGTTCGCACTCGGGAGCTTCGGGCGCCTGGCTGTGCGGTGCGGAAGACCTGCAAACCGCGGAGACCAAGTCCGAGTACTTCTGGGGCTACGCCAACATGTCCACCGTCAAGGGCCTGTTCTGCGCCGGCGACGCCTCCGGGGCCTCGAGCCACAAATTCTCTTCCGGCTCGCACGCCGAAGGCCGCATCGCCGCCAAAGCCGCGATCAAGTTCATCGTGGAGAACAACGCTCTGCCGCAACTGGACCAGGCCGAAACCGACAAGATCGTGGCCGACGTCCTGAAGCCGCTGGAGACGTTTGAAGAGAACCGGAAACTGACCACCGACGAGGACGTCAATCCCAACTACATCAAGCCGCGTTCGTTCATGTTCCGGCTGCAAAAGATCATGGACGAGTACGCGGGCGGCGTGACCGCGCAGTTCGCCACCAACAAAACGCAGTTGGAGCGGGCTTTGGAGCTGCTGGCCCTCCTCAAGGAGGACTCGGAAAAGCTGGCCGCTTCCAACACCCATGAACTGATGCGGTGCTGGGAGAACGTCCACCGCATGTGGCAGGCCGAGGCGCACGTCCGCACCATGCTGTTCCGCGGCGAGACGCGCTGGCCCGGTTACTACATGCGTACGGACACGCCGCAACTCGACGAAGAGAAGTGGCACGTCTTCGCCAACTGCCGCTGCGACCCGAAGACGGGGAAATGGGAGATGCTCACGCGGCCCATCTTCCACATCTTCGAGCAGCCGAAAGCCGAGGCGCCAGCCGCGCAGCCGGTGGCCGCGCAGCCGGCGGCCGCGCGATAGAGCGAAGCGAGGTTCCGGCTGCGGCCGGAACCTCGCTCCACAAAATTTGAATAGAGGGCTATGGCGCTAGAGACCGATATTCGTTGCCCCTATTGCCATACGCCCATGCAGCGTTGGGCCAACCCCCAAATCACTTCCTGGGACGGCGAGCACCAGTGGGTGTGCTTTAACGACGACTGTCCGTACTTCGTGCGCGGCTGGGAGTGGATGAAGAGCCGATTTAACGTGACCGCCTCCTACCGTCACCGGCTGGAACCCAGGACGGGCGAGAGCGGTCCGCTGCCGGTGTGGTCGCGCGCCGCGCTTAGAAGCAGCATCCTCGGCGAGGAGACGAAACAAAATGCCTGAGCTGACCGAGCAGGGAATTCTAGAGAGCAGTCCCCGCATGGATCTGGAAGCCAGGTTCAACTTTCGCTGCGGCCCCGGGATGGCCTGTTTCAATAGCTGCTGCCGCGATGTTTCCATCCTGCTTTCGCCATACGATGTGCTGCGCATGAAGCGCGGGCTGCACATGGACTCCTCGGAATTCCTGGAAAAGTACACGCTCACCATGCGCTCCCGGGACAAGCGGGTTCCGGTGGTGCTGTTGCGCATGGACGAGGAGACGCAGAAATGCCCGTTTGTGGGCGCATCCGGGTGCGGCGTTTACGCGCACCGGCCGTGGGCCTGCCGCATGTACCCGCTGGGAATGGCGGAGCCCAAGGGGCCGAACGCCGCCGCCGGCCGCTTCTACTTTCTGGTGGAGGAGCCGCTGTGCAAAGGGCACGGAGCGGGGCGCGAGCACACGGTGCGGGAGTGGATGGAGAGCCAGCGGCTGGATGCGTTCGACCGCATGCAGGCGCCTTTTCTCGAACTGATGTCGCATCCGGGATGGGAAGCGCCCCAGCCCCTGAGCCAGGAAAAGCTGGACATGTATTTTATGGCGCTCTATGACCTGGACCGGTTTCGCAGGTTCGTGATGGAGACGCGTTTTCTGGAACTGTTCGAGGTGGATGAGGCGCGCATTGAGGCCATGGCCACCGACGACGAGGAACTGCTGGAGCTGGCCATGGACTGGCTGGCGTTCAGCCTCTTCCACGAGAAGCGAATGAAGTTGAGGACGCCGGCGGCCGTCAGGCGGGAGGCCGGCGCGGCGATGGGATTGGCGAGCCCTTCGCCTGGTTAAAGACATGGCGGATTTCAATGCAGGGAACGGAGAAAGCGCAGCCATCCTGGTGGTGGGGGGAGGCATAGCGGGAATTACCTGCGCAATCGAAGCCGCCGAAGCGGGATGCGACGTGGTTCTGGTGGAGAAGTCCGCGTATCTGGGCGGACACGTGGCCGCATTCCATCGCTATTTCCCCAAGCTGTGCCCGCCGCCCTGCGGCCTGGAAATCAATTTCCGGCGCGTCCAAAACAACCCGCGCATCACGGTGTACACGCTGGCGGAGCTGGAGAGCCTGAGCAGATCGGCGGGCAACTACGAGGCGGTGATCCGGATCGCGCCGCGCTATGTGACCGCGGCCTGCACCCTGTGCGGCGAGTGCGAGCGGGTCTGCCCGGTCGAGATTGCGGATGCGTTTAATTGCGGGATCACCAAGACCAAGGCGGTGCGGCTGCCGCATCGCATGGCCTTTCCCGCGCAATACGCGATGGATCGCGGCGCCTGCGCCGGCGATTGCCGTCTGTGCGCGGACGCGTGCCGCTACAACGCCATCGATCTCCAGCAGCAGGAAACCCGCAAGACGCTGCGCGCGGCCTCCGTAGTGATGGCCACCGGATGGGCTCCGTATGACGCCGCGAAGATCGACAATCTGGGATTCGGCAGGTACGCGAACGTGGTCACCAACGTAATGCTGGAGCGCATGGCGGCGGCCGATGGCCCCACCGCCGGGAAAATTCTCCGCCCCTCGGACGGCAAGGCGCTCCGCGCCGTGGCCTTCGTGCAATGCGCCGGATCGCGCGACCGCAACCATCTTCCCTATTGCTCCGGGGTATGTTGCACGGCGTCGCTCAAGCAGGCCACTTACATACGCAGTCAATATCCCGGCGCCAAGATCACCATGTTCTACATCGATCTGCGCACGCCGGGACACCTGGAGGACTTTGCGACCAAGACCATTGCGGCCAACGGCGTGGAGCTGATCAAGGGCAAAGTGGGCAAAGTGGAGGAGCAGCCCGGCAGCCGCGATCTGCTGGTGACCGCCGAAGACGTTCTGCACGGAAGAAAGATTGCTCGCGAATACGACCTGGTGGTTCTGGCGGTGGGGATCGTTCCGCAGAGCCGCGCGCTGCCGGCGGGCGTGAACCAGGCGGGCGTAAACCAGGCCGGCGTGGAACTGGATGAATTTGGATTTGCCGCCAGCGGCGGGCGGGGAGTGTATGCGGCCGGCTGCGTGAAGCGGCCGGCGGAAGTAGCGGTCTCCATTCGCGACGCCACGGGCGCGGCTCTCAAAGCCATGCAGAGCGTGGCCAACAGGGCACATCCAAACAGGGCAAATCATGGATAAGAGACTCGGCGTTTACATTTGCGGCGGCTGCTCCATCGGGGAATCCCTGGATGTGGAGCGGTTGGCGAAGCTGGCGCAAAAGGATTGTAAAGCCGCGGTCTGCCGCACCCATCCCTGCCTGTGCAGCGAGGAAGGCGCCGCGCAGATCCGTGCCGATCTGGACGCTGGCGCGGTGAACGCCGTGGTGATCGCCGCCTGCTCACCGCGGGCCAGGATCGAGAGTTTCAAGTTCGGCGCCGGCCAAATCGCGGAGCGCGTGAACCTGCGCGAGCAGGTGGCGTGGTCCCACAAGCCCAACGACGAAGACACCCAGATGCTGGCCGAGGACTGCCTGCGCATGGGCATCGTCAAGGCGGAAAAGATGGACGCGCTGGAGGCCCTGTCGGAGTCCATCTCGCGCGCCATCCTGGTGGTGGGCGGCGGGGTAACGGGAATCAACGCCGCGCTGGAGGGCGCGGAGGCAGGCTATGACGTGCTGCTGGTTGAAAAGGAGCCGCAGCTGGGAGGGTTTCTCGGCGGCCTGAAGATGAGCTTTCCCACTCATCCCCCCTACACGCAAGTGGAGAACAACGGCCTGGCGGAAAAGGTGCAAGCGTTGGGCGCGCATCCGCGGGTGCAAGTTTTTTGCTCGACGCGGGTGGTCCGGACCGAAGGCCAGCCGGGCATGTTCGATGTGACCCTCCAGAACGGCCGTGGCCCGGAGACGCATCGCGTAGGCGCGATTGTGATGGCCACCGGCTGGAAGCCGTACGACCGCGCCAAGCTCACCTTGCCGGGGTGCGAGCTGGCGGATGTGGTGACCAACGTGGAGCTGGAGCGGATGGCGGCCGCGGGGCCCATTACCCGGCCCTCAGACAGCAGGGTGGTGAACAGTGCGCTGTTCGTGCAGTGCGCCGGCTCGCGCGATCCAGCGCATCTCAGCTACTGCTCGTCGGTGTGTTGCATGTCGACGCTGAAAGAGGCGGAGCTGCTGCGCGAACAGAATCCCGAGGTCGAAATCTTCGTGATTTACCGCGACATGGTGACGCCCGGCCCCTATGAGACCTACTACCAGAGCCTGCAGGACCATGCCCTGAACTTTTTCATGAAGGGCACGGTGACGAGCCTGGAACCAGGCGCCGACGGCAAAGTAGTGGTGAATGTGGACGGCAGCCTGATCGGCTCTCCGATGCGCGTGGCCGTGGACCTGGTGGTGCTGGCGACCGGGATGGCGCCGAACTCGGCCGACAACGACGCCATCCGGACCCTGCGCGATGCGCGGCGGACCGTGGAGCGCAACGAATCGGAGACGCAGCGCGCGGAGGCCGGAAAAATCATTTCCCAGTTGCTGGGCCACGAGGGAAGCGAGATTTTGAATCTCGGCTATCGCCAGGGGCCGGACCTGCCGGTTCTGCAAAACGGATTTCCCAACTCGCACTTCGTCTGTTTCCCCTATGAGACGCAACGCACGGGAATCTATGCGGCGGGCGCGGTGCGCGCGCCCATGGACTCGAGCCTGGCGGCCGAGGACGCATGCGGGGCCATGATGAAGGCCATCCAAAGCGTGGAGATGGCGGCCAACGGGCAGGCGGTTCATCCGCGGGCCGGCGACCTCTCGTATCCCAACTTCGCGCTGCAGCGCTGCACGATGTGCAAACGCTGCACGGTGGAGTGCCCGTTCGGCGCCATCGACGAGGACGAAAAAGGCACGCCCAAGTTCAATTCCTACCGCTGCCGCCGGTGCGGTATCTGCATGGGCGCGTGCCCGGAGCGGATCATCTCGTTCAAGAACTATTCGGTAGACATGATTGCGGGCATGGTGAAGGCCATCCAGGTGCCGGATGAATTCGAGGACAAGCCGCGCATCCTGATCTTCGCCTGCGAGAACGACGCCTATCCCGCCATCGATCAGGCGGGCATGAACCGCTCCTCCTACGACGCCAGCGTGCGCGTGATTCCGCTGCGCTGCCTGGGCTCGATGAACATCGTGTGGATCGCCGACGCGTTGTCGCGGGGCATCGACGGCGTGATGCTGATGGGCTGCAAGTTCGGCGAGGACTACCAGTGCCACTTCATTCGCGGCAGCGAGCTGGCCAACCGCCGGCTGGAAAACGTAAAGGACACGCTGGAGCGGCTGCAACTGGAGTCCGATCGGATCAAGCTGGTGCAGCTGGGGATCGACGAGTGCGATCGTGTTCCCCAGTTGATGGATGAATTTGTGGCGCGGGTCCGCGAGCTGGGCCCGAACCCATACAAGGGGTTTTAGCCATGGCTGATGCGTTGATGGTCCAACCCGACCTGGAATTCATCCGCGAAGTGAGCGAGAACAGCGGCGGAGATTTAAAGAAGTGTATGCAGTGCGCGACGTGCAGCTCGGTCTGCTCGCTCTCCACCGAAGCGCGGCCGTTCCCGCGCAAACAGGTGCTGGAGGCGCAATGGGGGATGGGGAAGCAGTTGATCGGCGATCCGGCCATCTGGCTCTGCCACGATTGCGGCGACTGCACGGCCCGCTGCCCGCGCGGCGCGCGGCCGTCGGCGGTCATGGACGCCCTGCGCATGGCGGCCATCCGGCGGCTGGCCTTTCCGCGCTTCATGGGAAGCATGATTGGAAGGCGCGAGAACGGCGCGATGATGTTCATGCTCTCCGCGCTGCTTTTGCTCTCCATTGCGAAACTGCCCGCGTTTCAATCCGCAGTGAGACCGCTGATCTTCGCCGATATGTTTCCCGTAGGCCGGCTGGAGCCGTTCTTCTATGCCGTGAGTGCATATATTGTGCTGGTGTTGGCGATAGGCGCGGCGCGCTTCATAGAGAAGCTGCGTTCGGCGGGCGTCAAGGGCGCGATATTGCCATCCCTTTTTCCGGCCCTCATGGAGATTTTTCTGCATCGCCGCTTTGCGGGCTGCGAGTCCGGGCAAAGCCGCCGTTGGGGTCACCTCGGTGTGCTTTTCGGGTTCGTTGGCCTTGCCGCCGCGAGCACCGTGCTGGGCGTGGAGATGCACCTTGGCCTGATGGTCACCCCTCTGCCGACTTTTGTATCCACTGAAGATTTTTGCGAATCTGTGCGCCCTGGTCTTCGCCGCCGGCGTCGGGATCCTGATTTGGAATCGTGTGACGGACCGGGAAAAGCGGGCGGGTAGCTCGTTTTGCGACTGGTATTTTCTGTCGCTTTTGGGCGGCATCGGGCTCACCGGCATTTTGTCGGAGACGCTGCGGCTGGCGCAGAACCAGGATTGGATGTTTTCGGTTTACTACATCCACCTTTCGCTGGTGCTCACGCTGTTTCTTTGCACTCCTTATTCGAAGTTCGTTCATTTCCTTTACCGGACCATTGCCATGGCAGCTACATGGCAGGAAAGCAAGTCACCTGGCCGGGCCCAGTTGGCCGCTGGTGGTCCGGACGCAGCACCTCCTGAAGGTCCCGGCCTTCATCACGTAATTTGAACGAGGTCTTGATATGCACAAACTAATCGCTCCACATGGCAGTTCCGAGTTGAAGCCTTTGCTCCTAGAGGGTCGCGAGCGGGCGGAGGAAATTGAGCGGGCGGCGCACTTGAAGCACGTCCCGCTGACGAGCCGGGAAACCGGCGATCTAATCATGATGGGCATCGGCGCGTTCACGCCGCTGGACGGCTACATGGGCCGCGACGATTGGAAGGGCTGCTGCGACGACTATGCCCTTCCCAGCAAGAAGGGGCTTTTCTGGCCCATTCCTATCACGCTTTCCACGGACGAAGAGCACGCAAGTTCCATCGCCCGGGGCGAGGAAGTGGCCCTTTGGGACGTGGAAGCCGATGCGCTCGTCGGCACCATGAAAGTCGAGGAGAAGTACACCATTGACAAGGAACACGAGTGCCAACAGGTGTTCCGCACCACCGACAAAAAACATCCCGGCGTGCAGAAGGTGATGGAGCAGGCGGAAGTCAATCTGGCCGGCCCGGTGAAAGTGCTTTCGGAGTTGTTTTTCCCAGAGGAATTTGCGGGCATCTACCAACGCCCGGCCGACGCGCGCAAGATTTTCACGGAGCGCGGCTGGAACACCGTGGCGGCGCTGCAACTGCGCAACCCCATGCACAACTCACACGCTTACCTGGCGTGGATCGCGATCGAGGTCTGCGACGGGGTTTACGTCCATCAGCTTTTGGGCAAGCTCAAGCCCGGCGATATTCCCGCCGATGTGCGCGTGAAGGCCATCGACGCGCTGGTGAATAAGTATTTCCGGAAAGAGCGCGTGCTCCAGGGCGGCTACCCCATGGAGATGCGCTATGCCGGCCCGCGGGAAGCGCTGTTGCACGCCTTGTTCCGGCAGAACTACGGCTGCTCTCACTTGATCGTGGGACGCGACCACGCCGGGGTGGGCGATTACTACGGTCCGTTCGACGCCCAGAAGATATTCAACGAAGTGCCCGCGGGCGCGCTCATGATTCAAGCGCTGTGCATGGACTGGACGTTCTACTGCTACCAATGCGGTAGCATGGCTTCCATGAAGACCTGCCCGCACGAAAGCAAGGCGGTCATCGACGAGAATGGGAACTACAAGGGCGGGGCGCGCCTGTTGTTGTCCGGCACCCTGCTGCGCAAGCTGATGAGCGAAGGCAAGCCGGTGCCCGCGGAGTTCTCAAAGCCCGAGGTGATTACGGTTCTGAAACAGTATTACGACACCTTGGAAGAGAAAGTGGAGGTCACGCTCCACGGGGCGGCTACCGGCGCAGCGAATCAAAAACACTGAGGCCGGCCCCGCGCGCACAGGAGCCGATCCGTCCGGGAGCGCAAGCCGGACCATTGCCGGCCCGCGGCGATAAATCGCGGGCCGGCAAAGAATGGGGCGTCACCATGTCGGTCATCACGATTTCCAGAGGATCGTTCAGCGGCGGCAAGATGCTGGCCGAGTGCTTGGCGGAAAAATTGGGCTATCGCTGCGTGGACCGCGACGTTATTGTGGAGCGCGCCGCCTGCCACGGCGTTTCCCAGGACGAACTGCGCGACGCTCTCGAAAAACCTCCGGGCTTTCTGGATCGCTTCGGCCACAAGCGGTATAAATACCTGGCCCTGATTCAAGCCAGCCTCGCCGAGGAGGTGCGGACCGGAAAGGTGATCTATCACGGGTTGGCCGGCCACCTGCTTTTGGGGGGCGGCCGTCACATCTTGCGCACGCGCATCATCGCTCCCCTGGATTATCGCATCCGCCTGGTGCACGAGCGGCTGAACTATAGCCCGCCCGAGGCCGCCGCCTACATCCAGAAGATGGACGAACAGCGGCGGCGGTGGACGAGTTTTCTTTACGGGGTGGATTGGGGAGATCCGTTGCTTTACGACCTGGTGGTCAACCTCGATCACATGACTATGGAAACCGCGTGCCACATCATCTCGGCGGCCGCGCGCCGGCGCTGCTTCGAGTTAACACCCGCCTGCCGGCGGGCGCTTGAGGATCTGGCGCTGGCCAGCAAGGTGCGAGCCACGCTGGCCATCACGCCTTCCACCGAGGGCCTGGAGCTGGAGGCGACATCCACCGACGGGGTGGTGGCGCTGAAGGGCAAGCTGGCCAGCGCGGATCAGCAGAAGGAAGTGAGACGGATCGCGTTGAGCATCCCTGGCGTGGTCGACCTGGATCTGGACCGGCTGGCGCCGCCCGTGCAGGAATGATTCGCTTTCAGCTTCGGCCATGAAAGGCGGTCGGACATGGAGCTATATTTACCGATTGCGGGAATCAGCATCAATTTGTACCTCGTGGTCGCGGTAGGCGCGATGATCGGTCTTCTCTCCGGCCTGGTGGGGGTGGGCGGCGGGTTTCTGTTGACGCCGATTCTGATGATGATCGGAGTTCCGCCCACCATCGCGGCCGCATCCGGCGCGTGCTCCCTGGTGGGCACGTCTTCTTCCGGCACGGCCATCCACTTCCGGCTGGGCAACGTGGATCTGAAGCTGGGGGGGATTCTGCTGATGGGAGGCCTTTGCGGCGCAGCCATCGGCGTACACGTGATCAAGATTCTGCGCGCCCTGGGAAACGCGGATTTTGTCATCACCGTTTTTTATGTGGTGATGCTGGGCAGCGTGGGCGCCTTCATGTTCCTGGAGAGCATGCAGAGTTTGCGGCGCGGGATGATGGAGCAGAAGGCGCCCAATCCGGCCCGGCAGGGAGCTCTGCTGAAGAGGCTGCCCTTTCAGATGAACTTTCCCCGCTCCCATGTGACGCATTCGGTTTTGGTGCCCTTTGCGCTCTGCACGCTGGTGGGAATCCTGGCGGCCATCATGGGGGTGGGCGGGGGATTCATCATGGTGCCGATGATGGTCTACCTGTTGCGCATGCCCATGCACGTTGCCGTGGGCACAGACCTGTTCCAAATTCTGTTCACCTGCGCGGGCGTAACCATCATGCAGGCGGCCGCCAACCAAACCGTGGACCTTGAATTGGCGCTAGCGGTGGCCATCGGTTCGACGGTGGGGGCGCAGTTGGGCGCGCGCATGTCGCGGATGTTGCGGGGAGAGCAGTTGAGAATCGTTCTCGCCAGCGTGGTTTTGGCGACCACCGTGAAGATGTCAATCGGGCTGCTGGTTAAGCCCGCAACGCTGCTGGTATTCGCGGGCCGGAACTAATCCGGGCCGCGCGCAGGCGAGCGAAGGCAGTAAGAAGGCGACGAAATGGCTTTCTGGTGGCGGAGGCAGGACAACCGGCCCGCTTCTCCGGAACAGACAATCCGCACCAAGTACGTAAGCTTCCGGCGCTTGCTGTCGCTGAACAACGAATGCCTGGAGATGCTTGCCTGCATCCAGGAGGACCTGCACTATGCGCTGGCCAGCCGCAGGGTTTTCGGCGAACGGCTCGATCTGGTATTCGACACGCTCGAGAAGATAGTAGCCACACTGGAGCGGCTCACCGAAAAGCGTTTTGGGGCTCTGGCTGAGAGCGTGCGCGCGCAGCGGGACGAAGTAGAGACCTATCTGGCCGCGCGCGATGAACTGGCCAGCCCGCCTTTGGCCCGCTGGCTCTGGGAAGTGGACCTGCACTCCGCGCCGGAAGTAGGCGGCAAAGCAGCGGCGCTGGGAGAGATCCGCAATAAGCTGCTGCTGCCCGTTCCCGACGGCTTTGTGCTTACCGCGGAAGCCTACCGGCAGTTTTGCGGCATATCGCTGTGGAAGCAACTGCGGGATGTAACGCGCAATCTCGACCTGAACGATCTGCACAGATTGGAAGAGGTTTCGGCCCGCATGGCCGAACTGGTAAAGCAGTGCCAGGTTCCGAGAGCGGTCGAAGTGGCCCTGGAGGAGCGGGCACGAACCTTGCAAACCGCGGAGGCCGGCCTGGCGGTGCGCTCCAGCGCCATTGGCGAAGGCGGGGAACGAACCTTCGCGGGCCAATTCCTGAGCGTGTTGAATGTGCCGCTCGAGGAGATGGTCGAAGCCTACCGCGAAGTAGTCGGAAGCAGGTTCAGCGCCCAGGCGCTGTTCTACCGTCTGTCTGCGGGAATGCCCGAGATCGAATGCCCGATGGCGGTGCTGTGCCTGCGGGTTCTGCGCGCGCAGGCCGCGGGCATCCTGTACACGCGCGATCCCAAAGACCCCAGAAGCGACGTGCTCTGGATTACGGCCACGCGCGGACTGGGACTAGACATCGCCAGCGGGCGCTCGCCGGCGGATCTGTTTGTGATGTCGCGCAAGCGGCCTCATGCGGTCGTGGAACAGAGCATCGCGCGCAAGGAAGAACAGATTGCGCTGGCCGCAGGCGGCGGCGTGCTGCGCCAGGGCCTGCGCGGCGAGTTGATGGAGAGCCCGAGCCTGACCGCCGCACACCTGGAGATGCTTTCCGAGTGGGCGATGCGCGTCGAGGATCACTTTGGATGCCCGCAGGACGTGGAATGGGTGCTGGATGAGGAGGGCAAGCTCTGGGTGGTGCAATCGCGGCCGCTGGTTTTGGCAGGTTCCGGCGCGGGGCGCATGAAGGCGCGCGCTCGCGGCGATCCGATCCTCTCCGGCGGCCGCACGGTGTATCCGGGCCGTGTCTCCGGAACGGTCCACCTGGCCGCGGACGCGAGCGCACTCAAGGCCACTCCGCAGGGCGCCATTCTGTTTTTGCGCAAGGCGTCGCCGGAGATCATCGAGGTGTTTCCCCGCATCTCGGGGCTGGTGGCGGAGTGGGGCAACGTGACCGGCCATGCGGCGGCGCTGCTGCGCGAATCCGCGATTCCCTCGGTTTTTCAGATTGCCGGCGCTTTCGAGAAGTTGCACGAGGGAGACGCGGTCAGCCTGGATGCGGTGCAGCCGCGCGTGTTTGCGGGCAGCTATTGGCCGGCCCGCAATTTTGAATTGCCGCAGGCCGAGCGTTCCCGCGAGGGGCCGAATGACCCCATCAGCAGCCGCGTGCTCGCTCTTCACCTGCTGGATCCCACGGCATTCAACTTCCGTCCCGCGGGCTGCAAATCGGCTCACGACGTGCTTCGCTTCTGTCATGAAAAAGCCATTGAAGCCATGTTCGCGTTGAACGACAGCGAGATCGCACAGGGCCCGCAATGCGCGAAGAGGCTGCTGACGCCCGCGCCCGTGAATTTGCAGGTGCTGGATTTGGGAGGCGGATTGACGCCCGGGGTGGCTTCGGCCATGGAGGTCACGCCGCAGCAGATTGTTTCGCGCCCCTTCCAGGCGTTGTGGCGCGGAGTGACGCACCCGGGAGTCACCTGGACACGCGAAATCCCCGCGAGCCTTGGCGGCCTGGCCTCGGTGATGGCTACGTCTCTGACCGCTTCCGCCGGTCCCATTCGCGCCCTGGGGGAACAGAGTTACCTGCTGGTGGCCGATGAGTATATGAATATGAACTCGCGGCTGGCTTACCACTTCACGCTGGTGGACGCCTGTGTCTCCGATGTGCCCGGCAACAACTATATTTGCTTCCGTTTCGCCGGCGGCGGAGCGGCGCGGCACCGGCGCAACCTGCGCGCGTGTTTCATCGAGACCTGCCTGTCGCATTACGGCTTCAGCGTCGATCGCCGCGGAGATCTGGTGAACGCATGGTTCAAGAAGGCGCCGGCCGCGCAGACGGAATCCAATCTGGACATACTCGGCCGCCTGATGGCATGCAGTTGCCAACTGGACATGTACATGACGGGCAATGCCGCCGTGGCCTGGTACGTGGAGCAGTTTCTTGAAGGCAATTACGCGTTTCAGTGGCGTGACGAGTTGACGGAGAGCGTCAAGGTGAAGGCGTCATGAGGGCGGGCGGGGCGATGCATTGCGGAGGAAAGAGCTGATGCGCATTCTGTTGCCTATTGCCGGAATCGGCGTCAACATCTGGATGGTGGTGGGCATCGGCGGGATTATCGGACTGCTTTCCGGGCTGCTGGGGATTGGCGGCGGGTTTCTGATGACGCCGATCCTGATGATGATCGGCGTGCCGCCCACGGTAGCTGCGGCTTCGGGCACCAACGCCATCGTAGCCACTTCATCCTCCGGAGTCGCCGCTCATTTCCGGCTGCACAATGTGGATTTCAAGATGGGCTCCATTGTCCTTTTCGGTGGCCTGGTTGGCTCTGAAATCGGCGTTCGCTGGGTGCGCGTGCTGGTTAAGCTGGGGAATGCAGACTTTGTCATCACGCTCACTTACATCCTGATGCTCGGGCTTGTCGGCGGCTACCTCGTCAAAGATAGCTGGCAAAAGATGCGGGGTGGCCAGCTTGCCGTTCCAGAGCACTATCGGCGCCCCAAACGCGCTTTGCTCTCCAGGCTGCCGTGGCAAACAAATTTCCCGCACTCGGGAGTCCGGCACCCGGCATACCTGCCGTTCGTACTGGGTCTGCTGATCGGGGTACTGACCGCAGTAATGGGCGTTGCCGGCGGCTTCATTCTGGTGCCGATGATGGTTTACCTGCTGCGCATGCCCGCTCACGTGGCCGTAGGTACAAGCCTGTTTCAGGCTTTGTTTACGTGCTCCGGCGCCACTTTGATGCAGGCCGGCACTAACCGCACTGTGGACCTTACGCTGGCGCTGCTCGTGGCCGCGGGTTCAACCTTTGGCGCTCAAATGGGAGCGCGCCTGAGCCGGCGTCTGCGCGGCGAGCAGCTCATGATTCTGCTCGGCGTGCTGGCGCTCGGCGTCATGGTCAAGATGGTGGGGGACCTGGTGCTGACGCCATCGGTGCCGATCTCTCAAATCGCAAGGGTGGATTTCGTAGAGCCCCTTCGGCACCTTGCCCTGGGGTTTGTTTTCAGGTTGGGGAGGTGATTCATGGGGGTGACCGCCATCAAGGGTTACGGCATTCGCGTGAAACATTGCCAGTGGTGGAAAGCGCTGGTTCTGGCCGCCGCGGCCGGGGTCCTCGCTCTGAGCGCCGCACCCGCACAGGCGGCGCCGGCGCCGGCGCAGATGCCGCCGCCTAAGCTGGTTCCAGAAAAGATTGCGATGGGCGCATTCTACGACGGCGCCCGGCTGCGCATTGAGGGAACGGCGCCGGCCGGCGCGGGCGTACTGGTGGTGATCGAAGGCACCGAACGGGACGAATTCTTCAACCGCAAGGGGCGTGTTGGCCCCATCTGGCTAACGGTGGACAGAATTCACGTCAAGCACGCTCCGTCGGTGTTTTTCCGCTTCGGCTCCGCCCCTCTCGCGTCGTTGCTGGACCGGGAAGATGTGGAGAAGTACCAACTGGACGAAGCCGCCATCATGGATCGGATTCATGTTCTGTGCCACTGCAAGTGCAGCCTCACGGACCGGTCGCAACAAAGCGGCATTCATGACACGACGCCGGACCCCTCGTATGCCAAGCTGCTCGACGCCGATTTCCTTCGCCTTAAACAGCATGAGGGAACTTATCGCGAGCTAGCCGGCACCGTGAGCCTCGTCCCAGCCCAATCCGGAACCCAATATGTGCTGGAGTTTGAATGGCCGAAAATGGTCCCGGCCGGCAGTTACCGGATCACGGTGTATGCCTGCCGCGAGCACAGGGTGATCGCCCAGTCTGCAGCTACGCTCCAGCTCGCGGAAGTGGGGTTCCCAGAATATATGGCGAATCTGGCTGCCAGAAGGCCGTGGACTTACGGGATCGCCGCAGTGCTGGCAGCCGTATTGGCCGGGTTCCTAACCGACCTGCTCAGCAGCGCGCTGCGCCGCAAGCGGAGAACACGGAAGACGACGGAGACGCCGCAACCAGAAACGCCGGTTGCAGGGCCCGGGGAGGGAATTTCCGAAACCCATGAAACCGAGACAGTTCATCGTGGTTAGTTGAGGAGAAAACCGTGTTTGTAAGCCGCTCGTACCGGGCAAATTAAGAGGATGTCCCATCTGCAGTTGAAAGTTGAGCGGCGGTTCAGCCTGATTCTGAAAGAATCGGGTTGCCAAACCTTGAAGGGAGAACCGCCGTGAAGAAAACGTACCATACGATAGGCAAGCAAGGGAAAGTCAACGAGCAGGAACTGGCCGGCTTTCTGGCCAAGAATGGGCAGGCGTTGTTGCCCATGGTGGATTTGATCGAGCAGTGCCAGGTGGCCTGTGACGAACTGATCGACGTCACCGGACGAGCGGCCATTCAGGCGGTGTTGCAACTTTCGGCCATCGAGGCCGCAGGCGGCCCGCAGCAGCAGGGCAAGCGGCGCTCGGGCGACGTGGTTTTCTACGGTCGCCAAGCAGGCCAGGTGCTTCTGAGCGACCGCAAGTTGGAAGTCCAGCGGCCCCGCTTGCGGAGCAAAGGCCGGCGGGGCCAGGAAGTGGAAGTTCCCGCCTACGCGGCCATGCAAAACCCAACGCCGATGGGAGCGCGGATGCTGGACATCCTGCTGCACGGGGTTTCCACGCGCAACTATAAGCAAGTCATCCCCCCGATGGCGGAGACGGCGGGCGTGTCGCGCTCGGCGGTGAGCCGGGCAGCGATCGAGGCCTCCGAAGCCGAGGTGGAAGCGCTGCTGGCGCGGCGTTTCGACGAGCTCAAACTGCTGGTCATCTACATCGACGGGCTCATCTTCGGCGACTACACGATGATCGGCGCGGTGGGCGTGGACAGCGAGGGCCACAAGCACGTGCTGGGCATCCGGGAAGGCGCCACGGAAAACTCCACCGTAGTGACCGAACTGCTGGAAGACATCGTCTCGCGCGGCGTGGATCCCAAGCGCAAGATGCTGTTCGTTATCGATGGTTCCAAGGCGCTGCGGGCGGCCATCAACGCCGTCTTCGGCAGCCATCAGCCGGTACAACGCTGCCGCGCGCACAAGCTGCGCAACGTGCTCGACTATCTGACCAAGGACGATAAGGCGCAGGTCAAAAGCCTGCTGCGCGCAGCCTGGAAACTGGACGCCGACAAAGGCATGGCACGGATCAAGAAACTGGCAGCATGGCTGGACCAGAAGTATCCGCAGGCGGCGGCCAGCCTGCTGGAGGGTCTGGAGGAGTGCTTCACCATCAACCGGCTCGACATCCCGCCGGCGCTGCACCGCTGCCTGGCGACCACCAACATCATCGAGAGCCCGCACGCCGGAGTCCGCATCCAGACCCGCCGCGTCACCCACTGGCAGAACGGCAGAATGGTGTTGCGCTGGATGGCTTCGGCGTTCCTCAGAACCGAGAAACGCTTCAAACGCATCATGGGACACCGCGATCTATGGGCGCTGGAAGCGATCCTCAACCCGGCTGCGACCGCCAACCAGAAGGCGGCGTAGTAACATCAACCTAACCGCCGCCCGCCACTTTCAACTACGCGCGGGACATGCTCCAAATTAAAAGGTTGGCGAGGGAAAGAACGATGTCCTTTCCGCGTATTTGTCGTAGGGCGCCGATGTTGGTCTTCATCGTGTGCTGCTTTGCTCAACAGTCGATCGGCTCTCAAACACGTAAAACCAATGTTCCAGGTCATCACACTGTGGCTCCCACTACGGCGCAAGAATGGAGGCCGGTCTCTCTTAGTTCGAATGCCGCGATAGTGCCCACGCATATAGCGCGTTTTCTATTGCAGAAACGAAGGAAAGATGGGCGAGCAAATAACTGAAAGAGTGACTAAGGCGCGGCGCATAGGGCTTCTGCTTTGGGTGGTTGCGGGCATCCTGATGGTGGCGGGCACGCTACCGATTGCCGCGCAGGACGACGTAACCACGCAGAACGGGTCAAGCGCCATGGGCGGGGCCTGGATCACTGGACCAGCGTCGAACCCGTTGAGCCGTCTGAATGGGCCGGCTTTCCGGTCTGGCGCCTCGCCGGAGCCCTACGATTTCCCAGACTTCGCACCAGTCAACGATCTGGATGACAAGATTCCGCGTTGGATGTCCCTGCGGGCGAGCGAGCGCTATCGTTACGAAGCATACGACAACTCCAGTTTCAAGGCAGGACGCGACGACTCGTACGAACTGAACCGCTTCCGGCTAGAGACCGATCTGCGGGCTGGCTCGTGGTTCGACGTGAGCGCGCAGGTGCAGGACGCGCGGCCCTTCTACGAGAATCCTCCCATCGGTCCGCCCAACGAGAACCGCTGGGACCTGAAGCTGGCCTACGCGGAGATCGGCAATCCGGAAAAGCACTGGTTCAGCCTCCGCGTCGGGCGGCAGATTATCAATTACAACAACACGCTGATCGCCGACTCCGAGTGGCGCGACCAGGGCCGCTCCTACGACGCCGCGGTGCTGAATCTGGAGAGCCGGCGCGCCAGGCTGGGCATCTTCGCGGCCTCAGCCGTGGTGCCGCAGGCCTCTGGGGTCAGCCCTCACCAGGAGGGGAACAACATCTACGGTCTCTACGGCCGGATCATCAATCTGCTGCCGCACTCGAGCTTGGAGCCGTTCGTTCTGTGGCGCGTGCAGCCCGCCGCAGTGGTTCAGCCGGCGCTCTCGAAAGCAACCGGCAAGGAGAACATGAAGGTCTATGGTCTGCGGCTGAAAGGCTACGCAGATGCGGCGCTGGACTACTCCGCCGAGGGCGTGGTGGAAAGCGGCTCCGACGCAACCGAGCCCATTCGCGCCTGGGCCACGGATGAAGGCATCTCGTACCAGTTCCTTTCGGCGCATGGACAACCGCGCATCTTTGCGCAGCATGACTTCGCTTCCGGTAACAGCAACCCGGCCGGCGGCGCGCATCGGACTTTCGACACCATGTATCCCACGGCGCACAACCGCTTCGGCATTCTCGATCAGTTCGGCTGGCAGAACATTCAGTCCGTGCACGCCGGTGTAACGTTCGAGCCGCATCGCCGCTGGAGCGTGAGCGCGCAGGGATTGGATTTCTGGGCGGCCTCGGCGCTCGATGCGGTGTACAACTCCTCGGGCGGGGCCATCGCCGCCAACAAAGTGGCGAACGGCAGGCACATCGGCGAAGAAGCCGACGTGTACACCTGGTACGAATTGAACCGCCATTTCAATATCGGCGCCGGCTACGGCTGGTTCGGCGGCGGGGACTTTCTCTCGCACATAGTCAGCAGCCATACCTATTCCAGCTCGTTCATCGTGTTGAACTTCAAGAACAGAGGGCAGCGGGCGCGGTAGTAACGGGGCCCCTACCGTGCCGTCTCTTCGCGCGATTTGCTTGTTTGCGCTTTGGCCCTGTTGAAATCGAAAAAGCCAATGTGCGACTCCGAAGCGGGGACGAGGTTGGTCAGGTGAACCTGAAAGTGATCGGCGTCGAGCTTTTCTGCGTCCGCATTCATCCGCCGGTATCCGGCCCGGACACGTGCGCGGCCGGTGAATATGCATGCCGCCCCCGGCTGCGGCCGATTACGGCATTTTTGTGTGGAGGAACATGAAGAAGAAGAGGGTGCTCATCGTGGGAGGAGTCGCGGGCGGGGCAACGTGCGCGACCCGCCTGCGCCGGCTGGATGAGGACGCCGAAATCATTGTGCTGGACCGCGGGCCCTATGTCTCCTTTGCCAACTGCGGCCTGCCCTACTACGTGGGCAACGTGATCAACGAGGAGGAAAAGCTCCTGCTGGCCACGCCCGCCTTGTTTCAGGAGCGCTTCAACATCGAGGTTCGCACGGGCAATGAAGTCGCTGCCATCGATCGTGAAGGCTGCGCCATCGCGGTTCGCGACCTGGAGACGGGCCAGGAATATCGCGAGCATTATGACGCGCTGGTGTTGTCGCCCGGCGCCGCGCCCGTCTGTCCGCCCTGGCCGGGCATCGGCTTGCCCGGAATCTTCACCCTGCGCACCATCCCCGACAGCCGCCAAATCCGGCAGTGGATCGAGTCAAAGAGCCCGCGCAACGCCGTGGTGGTGGGCGGCGGCTTTATCGGCCTGGAAATGGCGGAGAATCTCGCCCATCGCGGCCTGGCCGTAACCGTCGTCGAGATGGCCGATCAACTCCTGCCCCCGCTCGACCCGGAGATGGCGGAGTATGCGCGCGAGCGCCTCATCGCCAGCGGAGTTCGCCTTCGCCTAGGCGATGCGGTCGCAGGCTTTGACCAAACGGCCGGCGGTGGACTGGTGGTGCGCACGCAGGCTCATGCCGCTCTCCCCGCGGACCTTGTGGTTCTCGCCATCGGCGTGCGACCCGAAACCAAGCTGGCGCGCGATGCCGGCCTGGAGATCGGCGCGCGCGGCGGCATTCGCGTGGATAGCCGCATGGGCACCGGCGATCCCCGCATCTGGGCCATCGGAGACGCCATAGAAGTCAAAAACCTGGTCACCGGCCAGTGGGAGCTCGTTGCTCTGGCCGGCCCGGCGAATCGCCAGGGGCGGATTGCTGCGGAGGTCATTTGCGGTCGCGATGCGCGCTTCGAAGGCGTCCTGGCCAGCGCGGTCTGCGGCTTCTTCGGCCTCACGGCGGCGCTCACCGGCGCCACGGAGAAGGCTCTGCGCGCCGCCGGAGTCGGCGGCTTCCAGGCCGTCTATCTACACCCCCATGACCATGCCGCCTATTACCCCGGCGCGCATCCCATCCACCTCAAGCTGCTCTTTCGCACATCCGATGGCCTCGTTCTGGGCGCGCAGGCGGTGGGCGAATCCGGGGTCGAGCGCCGCATCGATGTGCTTGCCGCCGCCATTCAAATGCACTCCACGGTCTTCGATGTTGAAAAAGCCGAACTCTGCTACGCCCCTCAGTACGGCGCCGCCAAAGACCCCGTGAATCTCGCCGGTATGGTGGCCGCCAATGTGCTGCGCGGAGATATGGCTCTTGCCCCCTGGCGGGAATTGGAGGGCACCGATGCCTATCTGCTCGACGTCCGCGAGCCCTGGGAGTACAACCGGGATTCCATCGATGGCGCCGCGAACATTCCGCTGGGGCAACTGCGCGCAAGGCTGGGCGAGCTGCCGCGCGACCGCGAAATATGGGTAAGCTGCCAGATCGGGCAGCGCGCCTATTACGCCTGCCGCGCGCTTGCCCAGCACGGCTTTCACGCGCGCCATCTTTCCGGCGGCTATGAAACCTATCGCGTCATGTATCCGGAAGGGTAGCTGCGCGGCTGTGAGCGCCGGGCCGCCAAGCCCTAATAGTGTTCACTTAATTATTCTGATGACATTGCAAATGTCGATCTTGGGCATCGGCTTGCAGTGTCGCGGGCGGAGTGGGAAGTTGCTCATCTTGCGCTTGACTCCGCGAAAATTGCGGCGGTTGCGGCTGGACACAGCACGTTCCTGGAGGATTTCACGGAGGACGGCTTTATGAAATGCTCTCCTCTTCCGAGGGGGGAATAGCGGCGTAGATCGATCCTCATTTGGGTTGGGCATCGGGCACCCGGCCAATCAAAGACTCCCGAAGCCGCGCCTGCTCGCCGCCGCTAGTGCCGGACAGCCATCCACGCAACTATCTCCATCGCTACCAAGATCTCTACGTAAACGCTCGCTCCCACGATGGCGAGGGCGATGGCCGCCCTTAGGAATCCGGTGATTCCGGAATCGCGACTCATGCGGCGATAGACAAGATACGCGGCTGCGAGTCCGAAGAGGGCGGCGAGCGCCACCAGGGAAAGCGCGTAGTGGTTATGAATACCAACGATATCGCAAGGACAGAGCAGCATCACAGCCGTCGAGGCTGAGGTCAAACAGAAGATCAAGGCATAGCTGAGCCAGCGCTTCTTCCGCGGCGACGCCGGCGGTGATGAAGGCGCTGGGGGCGCAGTTGACTGCGAAGACGGATGTGGCGGCTTGAGTTTCACCCTTCGACTTAACGGGAAGCTTCGTTGCTCATGATTTCACGCGCGAAGCTGATGCGGAGGCGGGTTCGAGTGGCTTTCGCGAAGCGTTCCAAGGTGCGCGTGGAAGGCAGAATCTTACCGCTTTCGAGACGGGCGATTACGGCTTGTGTCGTCCCCATGGCCTTGGCCACCTGTTCCTGGGTCATGTCAGCTTCGGCGCGGGCTTTGATCATGGCCGACGCGAGGGCGAACTCCTCTTCCAGCGCGTCGTAGGCGGCGGCGTACTTCGGGTCCTTCTTCCACTTCTTGAAGGATTCCTCGACGGGGATGAATTTACGTTTCATTGGACCTCCTTGGCCCTTTTCAGGGCGTATGCAATTTCTTTGCGAGGCGTCTTTTGCGTTTTCTTGGCGAAGACGTGAACTACGACAATGCGCATGCCGGTTGCCCTAACGTAGACGGCGCGGGCGATGCCGCTCTTGCCTTTCAGACGCATCTCCCAGAGCGGGCCTTCGAGGTGCTTCGGGTACGGCTCGCGGACTCGCTCCAGGCCGTGGGTTTGAATCAGTTCTACGATGCGCTGAAAGCTGGCCCGGATATCGGGAGGGAGGGGGAAGGTGTCGAGCGCTGCCTGGGCTTCCTCATCGAGAAATCCGACTTGCAACGGCTTGAGGGATTATATCATTTTTGCAATGTTCTTGAGAGGCGGAATCCCAGGTCCCAGGATGGGGACCTGGGCAGCCAGAATTTGGTTATTTGGCTGGACGGGGAGCCGGACGACCCGTCATTGGAACACAGCGCTCGAATGAGAACTGCCAGGCTCAACTACTCTCCCAGGACGATCTTCTTTGCAGTTTCGGAAGAGAAATCCACCGCAAATTTGTACATGGCTCTCCTGAACCCTTCTCCGGCCTTGCCGACGATCCTCTTGAAGCGAGTCGCTGCGAGCACCGTGGATGGCGTGTCAGCAATCAAGTCAGGGATGGATGCAGTCAACATTTGCTTTTCCTCTTCGCCAAGCTGCTCTTCCTCATTCACCAACGCAGCGGCGACCGCGCGTTGCCGTTCAGTCCACGGGTATGGTTTGCCGCAATTCGGACAGTATGCAAGTGGCGTCTTGGTCCCGTAACCTAGGGCATCCTTAGACATTCCACGTTGAGGGGCATTGCAGGACGGGCATTCAATAATGGTCCTTTCCCCACACTTTCCGCAATGATTCTGTGGTGTTGCAAACGGCGCTCCAATAGAATTCGAGATGATATGGCCGTTCAAACATGTCTGCCTCGCGTAGTAATCGGACATTATCAGCCTATCCTCACTTGCCGTTGGATTCATGCAAGATTATAGGAGCAGCGGACCATAAACGGCCAATTCGACGCGCAGGTGAAGCTGCCCACAGCGGTCTTGTGGATGTCGAAAGGGAGGTGCCGCGGGGGCTAAAACCCCTGTCCGGTAACGCTGCTGTGATGCCGGAGACGAATCCCCGACCTACCGTTCCCGAAGGCAGCCGCGGGTCCTTCGACTCCCCTTCACTGCGTTTCGGGGTCGCTCAGGATGACAAGCTTGGTGGGCGGACTGTCTTCCCGAACGAAGGCGACGCGACCCAACTAGTTGTGCTTGCCCTTCCATTCCTCATACGGCCCCTGAAAGTCTTCAATCCCTCCATCGTGGAAGACCCACAGGCGCGTGGCCACTTCATCGATCAAATCGTGGTCGTGAGTCACCAGCAGCACCGTCCCTTCGTACCTCTGCAACGCGATGTTCAGCGCATTGATGGCTTCGAGGTCGAGGTGGTTGGTGGGCTCGTCGAGGATGAGAATGTTGGGCTTGGTGAGGATCAATTTGCAAAAGGCCAGCCGCGCCTGCTCGCCGCCCGAGAGCGCCTGGATGGGCTTGGAGCCTTCTTCGCCGCTGAAGAGCATTTGGCCGAGAATGCCGCGAATGTCTTCAATGTGCGCGTCGGGCTTCCATTGATGCAGCCAATCGACCACGGCGAGGCCGGGGTCCATTCCCGGGCCGCTCAGGGTCGAGCCCACGTCCTGGGGAAAGTAGCCGACCTGGGCTTCGTGACCCCAGACGACAGAGCCGGAATCAAGCGTGAAATCTTTGTTGGCTAGGCCGGGATAGTTCGAGAGCAGGCTCTTGAGCAGGGTAGTCTTGCCGGCGCCATTGCGGCCCATGAGGCAAATCTTTTCGCCGCGCAGCACGTTGGCTGCAAATCCTTTCAATACAGTCAGTCCGCCGTAGGACTTCGTGAGATGCTTGAACTCCAGCACGTGCTTGCCGCTGGGGCGCGTCTGGTCGAAGCGGATGTAAGGGCGCTGGATGTTGGAGCGCGCCAGCTCGTTGGTCTGCAAGCGCTCGACCTCTTTGCGCCGGCTGGTGACCTGCGAAGAACGCGTGCCGGCGGCGAAGCGGGCGATGAAGTCGTTGAGTTGGGCGATCTTCTTATCGCGCTGGGCGTTCTGTGCCTCGAGCGTGGAACGGATCTGGGTTTTGGCCATCACCATGTCGTCGTAGCCGCCGGTGTAAGTGATGATGGTCTGGTAATCGATGTCGGCGGTGTGGGTGGTCACGCTGTTCAGAAAGTGCCGGTCGTGGGAGATGGCGATCAGCACGCCGTCGTAGTTCACCAGAAAGTCCTGGAGCCAGTGGATGGAATCGAGGTCCAGGTAGTTGGTGGGCTCGTCGAGGAGCAGCGCTGCGGGCTTGCCGAAGAGGGCCTGGGCGAGCAGCACGCGAACCTTCTGGCCACCTTGGAGCTCGGCCATCTTGCGCTCGTGCAGCGGCTCGGGAATGTCGAGGCCGTCGAGCAGGATGGCGGCGTCGGCCTCGGCGGTGTAGCCGTCCTCGTCGCCGATGGCGCCTTCGAGCTCGCCCAGCCTCATGCCGTCCTCGTCGGTCATTTCGGCCTGGGCGTAGATGCGGTCGCGCTCTTC
Organism: uncultured Acidobacteriota bacterium; assembly: GCA_963808795.1. Lineage (GTDB taxonomy): Bacteria > Acidobacteriota > Terriglobia > Terriglobales > Acidobacteriaceae > Telmatobacter. Next base: position 487,047 of record CAWEGL010000007.1, on the reverse strand, counting down.
GAGGGCGGCCCAGAGGGGCCTGTTGCCCATGATGACGGTGTCGATAACGCGAAAGGCGTCGAAGGCGAACTGGTCCTGGCGGAGGACGCCGCACTTGCGCGGGCGCGCGACCGCGCCTTGCTGGGGATCCAGCTCGCCGGCCAGGATCTTCATGAACGTGGTTTTGCCGGCGCCGTTAGGGCCGGTGAGCCCGTAGCGGCGGCCGGGGATGAAGGTGGTGGTCACGTCTTCGAAGAGGACCTTCGAGCCGTAGCGCATGGTGACGTTGCTGACGCTGAGCATTGGGTTTCCGAATCCTGGGTTTGTAAACGTGCTCCGGACGGTGCGCAGCCGCGCTCCGCTACGGGCGAGGCGCCGCGAACGGCTACAGCGTTTTCGATTCTGCTCTTGACAGAATGCACGATGCCAAGTGGCTTTTTCCTCAAGATAAAGCCACATTGCACGCTGCCGGCGATGTCAACAAGTGAATCGAAAACGCTCTAGACGATCCTCGATTGCAGGACGGAAGTGCGGCGCGCCGCAGCAGGCTGCGCCGGAGAGTGTCGCAACTCCAGTTTCTCATACGCGGAGTGGAAAGCGAGGGTTGGAGCGGCCGTGCCGGCGCCGCGCGGATGCGGCCCAGCCGCGTAGCCCGCGCTTGGATTATGATGGAAGCGGCGCATAGCGGTTTCAGAGTTCATTTGCCGTTTTGAGGTTCGTGAAATGCGGCATTTTCTTAAGGAAAATGCCGCTCGGCAGTGTGCTTTCTGGGCGCAGCAACTCTGGAACCGCTATTGGGCCCGGATGGCGAAATTGGCAGACGCAGCGGACTTAAAATCCGCAGACCCTAACAGGTCGTGGGGGTTCAAGTCCCCCTCCGGGCACCAATAAAATCGGTAAGTTGCGGGCGTTCATCTTTTGGTGAATGGCTGATTTTTTGCAAGTTTCGCGGATTAAAACCCGCAGACCCCAACGAGATTTTAAGCGCCGGCCGATTAGCAAGCGACCTCAGCCGTCCACAACTTCGATGAGCGCGTTGGCCTGTAGGCATCGATGATCAAACAAACCTATCCAAAAGGCGACTTGACAGGATTAATCCGCCGTTGATGCCGGATAGCTTCCGGTTTTCGACTCGCTTACAGCCTAAGCGGGGAACCGCCTGCTATGACCGAGCCGATAGGCACGCTCTGGCGCGGTGAAACGAGGTCATAGACTTTGCAGCGTGAAACTCTGAACACTGACGGTGCCGAAGCCCCAGTAAGCACTTAGTTCCAATCCTGTCCCTGCTCCCGGTATGCCGAACACATTCAGGCCTACCTCTTTTGAATTGATGCTCGTTGCCTTATACGCATTCCATATAAGGTCTCGTGTTTTTTCCCACTCCGCGACAGAGAGCGTCTTGTCGATAAACTTGGCGCCTTTAGCGATCTTCTTCACGGCGTCCAATTCTTTGGCGAACTTTGCTATATCGCCCCATCTGCCGCCGAGATTTCCCTGAAAGTCTACGCCGCTCACCTGGAAACCGTCCAGATCCCTTCGCGTCTGCACGCCAGTGGCCACGGCGAGCGCCACCCCGATCGATGCTCCTAATCCGGGGCCAAAACGCCAGCCATCGATGTTCAGCCACAGACGGTCGTGAAAACTTTCCACTGAATAGAGGCAGGCCTCTACCGTGTCCTTGCCGATAACAACCATGTGACCACCCTCTTGTGCTCCGAGGCCGAACCAGATTCCGCTTCGCTTCTTCGGCACGCCCAAAGCTGACAATGTAGAGAGCTGGCCGGGAGTTTTGGAGGGAAATGCCGGGCGCTTCCAATCCTTGGCAGGGGGCAAATAGATGACCCCCGGATTGGCGCTGCTGGTAAAGAGCCAGTTGTTCCGATCATGCGTGGTTTGAACGCAACCTACACGATGGCGCAGATACCAGTTGATCTCCGCGAAGTTCAAGGTACCGAAGTTGTACAGTTCCAAATCCTCTTCGGTAATCCCATTAACCTTCGCAACAGATCCGAGATCGTCATTCGTCTTGACTTTATAGGGTGTTCCGCCGGGGGGGACATATCCTGGCGGCAATGGGTGCGCCGGAATTCTCTCGATGGGCATTCAAGCTCTCCTTCGCTCGTATGATTAGGTGCAAGCGAACTATACAATGCGGGGCACTGAAACGGGGATAGTCGCGAAAAGGGAAAAGTTCGCTCGCGACTGGTAAGGAACGCAGCAGGCGATCCGCTCCCCGAACCCACTGTTTTGCGGATTCAGCATTCAACCTCCAAAATGAATATGTCCGGAATGTCCGTTTTGTCTTTCGGTTGCGAACCAGTATATCCTCGTTTGCCTCCGCTCACAATCTTCCTTGCATCGATTCCAAAGCCAAAGACCCGGTCGTGCGCCACACGGCCTTTGCCAGGACCAAGAAGCCATGATTTGCCCCATTTCGACGCGATTTCTCGGACGCTTGTTCGTCAACTGCACCTCGTCGTACAGATTAGTTTCGCCTGCCTGTCGAGCCCAGCCAGCTGGCGGCGGATCACCCCGCCCGCAGTGTCAGTTGTTGAAAAATCGCCAACGCACTCATTGAGGAGCGGTGGAGAAATCCCGAGGTTCCGTATTGCGAGCACGTTGCCGGGAAACAGGAAATTTGCACCGCTGAGGCAACAAAGCGCTCCAGAAAAGCCTCGCCCGGACGGTTTCAAGGCCACCGGGAAAATCTGAAGGTGCCTTGGTAGACTTACACATTAACTTGCACACTTTCACAGTTTCTCAAAATAACTTGCTTTAGTTTCTTTAATTTACCAGCAAACGTCACGCACTTAAAATCCGCAGACCCTAACCGGTCGTGGGGGTTCAAGTCCCCCTCCGGGCACCAGGACTGTACCGATCAGCCGTTTTGTGGGAGGTCGTTCGACTCCCCTTCGGCTCTTGTCCCGCTGCCCTCGCCAGGTTTAAACTCCGCACTCCAGATTTATTCTCTGCTCTTCCGTGGTTGCCACTTTCATGGTGGCGTCGTATTTGGCGCCTCTGATTGCGGGCAGCAACTCCGCGAAGGTCTCGATTTCTGCCTCGCTGAAATCGCCATCCTTCACGATCTGCCACTCGGCAGTTACCTCGCCGGGGCCTTTTAAGCCGCCACGGATTGAGGGTGACAGGCCGTTGAGGTCGTCTATCGCGCACCGCAAGAAAACCTTGAACGTTACTTGACGCACGCTCGGCTCATTCAGGCCGGCAAGTTTAGATGCCAGCTCGAATCGAAGCTCACCAGGCGAGTCCTTCGGCAGACAAGGGATGGTCTTCAACTCTTGCGTCTGAGCAGCGAGCACCGGCGGTGACGGGGAGCTGCGGTCATAACTCGGGCCGGCTTGAGGCAAGGGGTCAGCAAAGGCCGGCTCGGGCTGGGAGGCAGGTGGGATAAGTTGAGGCTCTTCAGCAAAGACGGGGAACGGAAGCACGAAGCTAGGGCCAGCGGGAGGCAAGGGGTCAGCAGAGTACGGCTCGGGCTGGTAGACAGGTGGGATAGGTTGAGGCTCTTCAGCAAAGACGGGGAACGGAGGCACGAAGCTAGGGCCAGCGGGAGGCAAAGAATCAGCAGAGTCCGGCTCGGGCTGGTAGACAGGTGGGACAGGCTCAGGGTCTTCAACAGGGACGGAGAACGGAGGCACGAAGCTAAGGCCAGCGGAAGGCCAGGAATCAGCAGGGTCCGGCTCGGGCTGGGAGACAGGTGGGATAGGTTGAGGCTCTTCAACAAGGGCGGAGAACGGAAACACGAAGCTAGGGCCAGCGGAAGGCAAAGAATCAGCAGAGTCCGGCTCGGGCTGGTAGACAGGTGGGATAGGCTCAGGCTCTTCAACAGCGATGGAGAACGGAGGCACGACGATGGCTTCGCGCATCTCGCTCGATGACAGAGTTGGTGAGCTTCCGCAGACATTTTCCCGGCTGTGCTGAATACCGATCCTGCTCTCGCTGCACAGGTGCTTGAGAGCCCCTATCACGGCCTCATTATTATTAACGGCAATCGGGTAGCCGAGAACCTGCTGATAATCCCGCTCGATCATGCCCACCGGCATGTCGAAGATCTCCTCGCCACGGCCGAGCAGATGGTCAATAAAGGCCTGCTCCGGATACAACTGCGTTTGCAGCAGGTCCAAGGCTTCTTCGCGGCTGCCACTACCCGGGACGACTTGCAACTCTACCTCGTCCTCAGCGGCAATAGCGGCGAATACCTGCCAATGCACAAAGACTAACCCCGCACTTGTGATGGCGTTGACGCAGGCAGTCTTGTACTGGTGCTCAATTCGTTCATAAGCCTCACCGCGCTCCGCATCTTCGGCTGAGTTAGCCAACTCATGGGCAGCGATCAGGCGCTGCGCCCAGGTGAGAAGATCGGGATCTTGATGCAGATCAAAGTTCGGCTCTTTCACTTCCAACAGAACTACCTGATTGCGCAACTCCAAATCGTAAAAGAGATCGTGCCGCTCCGTTGCAGAGAGGCGGCGAGGCGCGAGGACAAAACGCAGCCGGTCCTCCGGCAATATATTGAGTGCCTCCCGCGTGCGCTGCACATCGGAGAAAATGACGCCGCTTCCGTCATCGTGGAAAACATCCTGCAGCCAAAGTTTTCGCAGTAGTTCCTGAGCCCTGTCCGTGTCCACAGAGGGGGATTGGAATTCCACTTCGGCATCGGATTTGTCTCTGGGGTCGAAATAGTACCGTGCCTCGCGGCAGTGAAAGTGTGCGCCGAATTTCTCCAGCGCCCCCAATGCTTGCGTAAAATCGTCGCTGTCCGTATCGAGGGTTAGGACCGCACGCTGAAGTTCTTCAATAGTGCACCCCATCTGCTCGCTTTCCACCGCACCGCTTACCGTATAGAGCAATGTGGCTGCTGCGATTCCAGGAGCCAGCGGGTACTTGCCGGAGAGGATATTGGCATCGTTGCGAGCTTGCTCCATGAGGTCACTATGAGGGGTGAGGACAGCGAGTCTCGATCTGATATCTTCATAATTGAGACTTGCATGCGCGGGCGTGATCAAATCGGTTTTCTGGATTGTAAGCCTCACCAAGGCAGCCATGAATCCGAGCGCGCCCCGAATCCCGTGGAAGCCGTCCCGGGTAAAAACTCGATTCAGTAAAACATCGGTTAGATCCGGCGAAAACGGGAACGAATTGCGGAAGCGTGCAATGTACTCCTCCGGAACCGGGGAGTAGCGCTGCCAGATGTTTATGTAGCGCTCCAGGATAGGTGGCACTTCCTGGCGGTTAACGGCGTCGGCATTCTCAAAGATCCTGTGGAGCACTACTCTTTCGCGGTCTTCAAAATTAGAGAACTGCAGCCAGCAGTTTGGAGCACGGTTCAGCGTCTGACCGGGCCCCTGAGCAGGACCGTAGCTGCTGGCAAGTAAGGTAACTTGACTTGACCGGCTCGCCCATTCTGAGAGCATTTGCAAGAATGCGATGTTCTGAGCCCGGATTGCAGGATCCGCAATCACAGAGATAGCCCGTTCCAACTCATCGAAGATGAACACCAGCCGCCTGCCCGCGAGTGCCTGTTCAGCCTCCGCCTGATCGGGATGGGCGAGAGTTCCGTCCGTGTGGGGCAGTCGCAAGCGCTCGCAGATGAATGCCCAAATCGATGCCGGCGGCAAATCAGTGAACTTGTTCGCAACCACCACTGCATCGTCAGGCAAGCGGCATTGAAGTCCGTGTCGTGACAGCCAGGCGGCAGCTTCACGCCGGCTATGGAACAGGTGATATACGAAAAGTAGCAGGTGAGACTTTCCGGTCCCGTTCAGACCCTCGAACAGGTACAAGCCTGCGGTTTGCTGTTCGCTGTTGAATCGACGGTCAAGCTCATCGACAACTTGCCGGATATCAGCAGTCGGGTAGGTTAGGGAAAAAAAGCGGGCCGGATCATTTTCAAGGGCCCTTTTCTTTCCCACGGCCAGATTCGCGAGGTCGATAATTCCATCGACCCCCTCACCGGAAAGGACTTCATGGCGCGGTTTAAGCAATACGGAATACGGCATATGGAGAAACTTGAAGAAAACAAGAAAGGATTCCGTTCATATTGTAACCGAGTACCTGCCATAGGTAACACTGGGAAATGAGTTTTCCCACGGCGATTTGCTTCAAAGCCTGTGAATTTCTTTGCTATTATCATTATGGAATCAACAACTTGAGCTAATTCTCTCAGTCCTTCAAAATTGGCTTACTTTGGTAACCTATCAACGGCTTGCGAAGAAGTCTGCGAGTGACCGCCCCCCACTTTCGCTCCATGATCCGCGTCGCTTTTTCCGGCGGTAACGGGCCTTGCACCCAAGGTTCGCGACGGTAGGCACGCGCCTTGCAACCTCTCGACGCTCGGCGCTGTGTCCCTTGTAGGCGGTGGATTTGCGGAATATAGCGCCGGTTTCAGCGCATTGGACGGGAGACTTGATAGACTGGCGGACTTAAAATTCGCAGTGCTTAACCGCACGAGGGGGTTCAAGTCCCCCTGCGGGCGCCAATGCCCATCCCTTGTGCATAGTGGCAGCAGTTTATTCTGCGTGGTTGAGGTTTGCGGTCTCCCACCCTTGACCCCATGATGCCAGGTCAAGGATGGGGCACCCGCTGTGGTGGTTGGCGAATCGAAGGTTGGGCCACCCGCCCGTGTGCTAAAAATGAAAGCGCTTCACACCTTTTCGGCGGCGGCGTTCCTGCCGGCGATGAGGCCCCCGACGATGCAACGGGCTATGCCGTGCTCGCTGAATCCACCGGCGGACTCGCCCGCGCAGTAGAGGCCCGGTATCACCTTGCCGTTGAGGTCCTGCACCTGGTTGTGCGCGTTGACGCGCAGGCCGGCGCGGGAATCATGAACGACGGGCGTGGACCAGGCGGCGTAGAACGGAGGCGTCTGGATTTTGTACTTGGGAGCGGGCTTGTCGAAATCCGCGTCCTTGCCCGCGTCCACAAAAGAGTTGTAGCGGGCAACCGTATCCTGGAGCGCCTGGGCAGGCATCGGGTTCTTCTGATATTTGTTCTTGGAGATGTTGGCCGCCAACTCGGCAATGGTGTCGCCGGAAAAGAAGAAGCCGGCCTCCCTATCCACATAGGGCGGCTCCACGGTCCATTTCTCGCGCTTCACCGCATCCGCGTCGAAGATGGACCAAATCGGCCCGCCGCCGTTGCCGGTCCCGCCATTCAGGCCCATGGCGGCGGGAAGGTAGTCGTTGGGGATCCACTTTTTGTCGGCCGCGTTGCGCCAACTGCCCGGCACGTACTTGGGACGGCTCCCGATAGCGCCGAACTGGGGCGCCACCTCGTCATAAAATCTCAAGCCGACCTGGTTGACGTGGATTACATTCTGATAATCCGCGACCTGTAGGCCGGTGGCGCGGACCAGGTGGAAATATTCGCTGGTCGGTTGCCACGTAGGAAACATGGAAGGGTACCCGTACTGGCACCCGATGTACCCTGCCCTGGCGATAAAGGCGCCGAATTCCTCAGTCTGGTTGGCGGTGCCCCAAAGCGATGCCCCGACGGCCATGGCGGCGATTTCTCCGCTGGCATCCTGGGACGTATAAGGCTCGCCCGCCACGCCGCAGTATTCCTCGGTGAGGCGGGGATCGAATATGCGGCGGAAATTCACGTTGCTGGAATGGCCGCCCGTGCAGATGATGACGCCTTTGCGGGCGCGGATATTGAGCTTAGCGCCCTTGGTCTCCACGGTGATTCCCATCACGCGGCCCGTGTTGTTGTTCTCCCGGATCACGCTGGTCATCCTGTGCTCAAGAAGAATTTGCACGCCCGCTTTCCGCGCGGCTGCCTCCAGCGGGCGCACGAGGCCGATGCCCCCGGAAGTGGTTTTCTGGACGGCGGGGTCCACCGGTCTGCCGGTCTGAATCTGGGGCCATGCCATGACGGCCGCGTGCATGGCCCTGGGCGCCGACTTGCCCGCCTGGGTCATGCCGCCATCGTCGGGTACCGGGTTCGTAAAAACAACTCCATGGGACACGAGAAAGTCGTAGGCGAAAACGTTGTTGTCGGCGAAAGCGCGAATGATGTCGCGGTCGTTGAAGCGGTAAGCGGCGGCGCCGTTGGGCTCCACCACGGACCAGTCGGTGAGGTCTTTGAAGAGGATATCGGGCGAATCCACAATTCCGGCCTCTTTCTGGGCCCTGGTGCCGCCGCCCAGCGGGATGTTGCCGGTGCAGACGGCGGCGTGGCCGCCGATGTCGCGGTTGGCCTCGACCAGGATTACCGACGCGCCGTTCTCCTTGGCAATAATGGAGGCGGGCAGCCCGGAAGCGCCGGATCCAATCACCACTACGTCCGCTTCCTTATCCCACTTGCGCGCAGCCGGGGCGGCCTGCGCGGCGGGCGTCAGAGCGGCCTGCGCGACGGGCGCCAGAGCGGCCAAGGCCGCGCCCTTCAGGAATGCTCTACGATCAACATTCTTCTTCGACATTGGTTCTCCTATGATGTTTTGTCTACTCCGAGGTTCGATTCGGACCTCATCCTTATCGTTAGCCGAATTTCCGTTTTCGCATCCCAGTTCGAGCGGGAGTGTAAACCCTGCTTCCACGCGGGTGATGTGTCTCAAATCACACTTCACTCCGGCTGTGCTCTGGAGTCCAGGGATGACCATTCCAGCCTGTTCCCCGGGAACAAAGGGCAGAACAGCTACAAAGCAGGCTTCTCACAAGGACGCGCGGCGGGAGGGGAAGGGCGGCGTATCCGCATTATGAGGAAGGCGGCTACTGACAGAGCCCGGATGGCGAAATCGGCAGACGCGGCGGACTTAAAATTCGCAGTGCTTTGACAGTCCTGGGGGTTCAAGTCCCCCTCCGGGCACCAGAATTTAAAATGGTTATTTGTAGTTAAGAGTGACCGTAGTTTTGGCCGCAGCGCCTGAACCTGCTTTTCTCCGCATGTCTGCGGGAATGTCCCGTCCGTCCCGGGTCTCCCGCTTCCCCCAGCTTCATGAACCGTGAGCCAATCCAGTGACCGCGTCCTGCGGCAGGAACTGCGGCAGTCCAAAATCCTTAAATAGGCCAGGCTCTAAGAACAGCGTTATTTTTGAAATCATTTCGTTCTCCAGCGTGAGTACATGAATGGAGTGCGCATTCCAACGCTGGTCGGCGGCAGAGAATTCATAAACGGCGAAAGCTGGCTGACCATTGGCGGCCGTGGGCACAAGATGCAGGCCGCCGCACGTTTTCCACGCTGTGCCGAAGAAGCTGCCGATAACATCGCGCCCAGAGAACCACTGGAGCCACGGCGGCATGACGGCGCTCGCGTCTTCTCTGAGCAGAGCCACGAAGCTGTCGACATCATGGCCTTCCCATGCTTGCAGATACCGCCCGAGAAGTTTCTTTTGCGCGGTAGTCGGCTGAGATTCGAGGGGCGGCCGGCGATCAGAGTAACGTTGTGAGAGGGTTTCGCGCGCCCGCTGCAGGGCGCTGTTGATCGATGCCGTGGAACTGCCCAGCAGGTTCGCCGCTTCAGCCGACGCCCAACCGAGCACATCGCACAGCATGAGGGCCGCGCGCTGGCGCGGCGGCAACTGCTGAATAGCGGCCACAAAGGCCAACTGCACCGACTCTCGCGCTGAGTACCGTGCCTCGGGATTCGGCGCGGCGTCGGCAAGTCCCTCCAGGTTGGAATCGGGAAGGGGTTCAAGCCAGGGCACATCGAGCGCCGGACCACCCTCCATCATGGGTGGGCCGGAGGGCCCAAGCTGGTCAGGCAGGAATCGCTGCTGGTGCTTGCGGCTTTCGAGCGCGTTCAGGCACGCGTTGGTGGCAATCTTGTAGAGCCATGCGCGCATCGACCCTCCATCGAAGCTTGAGAAACTGCGCCAGGCGCGCAGATAAGTCTCCTGCACCAGGTCCTCGGCCTCGTGCAGCGAACCGAGCATGCGATAGCAATGCAACTTGATTTCCCGGCGCAACGGTTCTGTTAGCCGTTCAAAGGTCTGGGTTGCATCTTCCTGCGCATGCACGGGATGTGAGTCTTCGATCGCCACTGGGCCTGATTGTAGTGCTTAGCGTATCGAATAGACCAGGCTGACGCGCCCCTCTGAAAGCTGTTCGAGACTCAGCAGTTCGAGACCGCGCTGACGTTCAGTCGTTGCAAAGAGAGACTTGCCCGGGCCGGCGATCAGCGGATATATTCGCGGCGCCGCATTCAGTTCGAGTTTTCCTTCGCGTTCGGCGAGCCCTTGCCGGTTTCGATCAGGCTCTTCAAGCTGCCGCGGATGTACGATCCCCATGCGTCAGAGCAGATGCTGTAGCACTCGTAGGCTGGAACAAGACCTTCGTGCGTGAAGTGAATCTCGGTCTTGGCGCCCTTCTTCGCGATATCGAAGACGACTTTCGTGTTCTTCCACTCAGTCTTGTCTTCGGTAAAACTGAAGAAGTTGTCCGTCACCAACCAGACGATTCTCTTGCTGGGAACAAGCTCCACAAGCTTCATCGTGCAGCGATGCATGTCCTGATAGTGGTACTTGAACTCGTCGCCGAGCTTTTCGGTGCTCCCTGTGATTTCTTCCGACCACCATCCGCGGACGTTCCGGATGGCATCGAACGCCTTTTTCGGCGACTGATCGACTGTAATGATTGCGGTGTAATTCTTTTCCGTCATTTTGATGCCTCCATTCTGTGGTTTCCGATGAATGATTGCCGTGCGCCTGTGAATGCGCACGTCCGTTGTTTCTACGCTCTGTTACGCGAACAAATCCGGCTGATTCTTGCCTGTAGTGATCAGGTTGCGCAGATTCCGGCCGACGAGCTCGCCCCAGGCGCCCGAACAACCACCGTAGCACTCGAATGCCGGAACCAGGCCCACGTGCGTAAAGCGGAGCTCGGTCTTGCCGGCCTTTCTGGCGATCTCAAAGACAATGTCAGTCCCGATCCACTCGGCCTTGTCTTTGACAAAGGTCAGTTCGGCGTCCTTGACATGCCAAACAACCTTCTTGCCGGGAACGAATTCCGTCACTTGTTGCGTGGACTTGTGCATGTTCTTGTAACGGTAAGTGAATTCAGCGCCAAGCTTGCCGGCGTCGCCGTCAACTTGTCCCGACCACCACCCGCGCACATTGTTAATGGCCTTGAACACTTCCTCGGGCGATTGGTCAACTGTAAAGCTCGTGGTGAAATTCTGCTGCTTCATAACGGGCTCCTCTTCTTTCTGGGCGTTGCTGTTTTGGTTTCCGTTGAGGCTTGCGCGGCGTTGTTTACAGAACCGCCGCGCTCTCAGGCACGAAACCTGCATATTGGCGCTCGAGCTCCTTGGCCACACCATTGCGCCACCCGTCAGCGATTGAACGGGACATGGGATCGGGGAAGATGTCCTCTTCGCCTCTCTCAAGGCCGTCGAAGATGCTTTGCGCGACCAATTCGGGCGATGCCTTCGGGATCTCGAAGCCCCGCGTCATGTCAGTGTCGACCGGCCCCAGGAAAACCCCATGGACGGTCACATTCTGGCTCCCCAGCAGAGCTCTGAGAGATTGTGTCATGCTCAGCGCCGCTGCCTTGGAAATGGCGTAGCTGGGTGTGAGCGGCAACGGAGCGAGCGCCATCAGCGACAGGTTGTTCACAATGGCCCCTCTGGATCGTTTCAGCATCGGCAGGAAGGCGCGCGACGCTTTGTACATGCCAAAGAAATTGACTGCGAGGGTCTGCTCGATGACGCTGGGATCGGTCAGGTCGTCATAGGGCGCGATGCCAGAGTTGTTGATGAGAATGTCGAGGCTGCCGACCTGACGGACTGCCTGCCCGATCTGCGCATCGTTGGTTACGTCCAATGTCACGGGAACTACGCGCTCGTCGGCCGTGTCGAGCGCGCCACGGGTTCCTGCGTAGACTGTCTTCGCTCCGCGCCGGAGCGCTTCCTGGACGAGCGCACGGCCGATGCCGCGATTGGCGCCAGTGATGAGGATTGTCTTCTTTGCGATGTTCATGGTGTTCTCCTTTTGAGGGGAGGCCGCCTCACGGTTACACTTTCTTGCCTCTCTACTGGGTAAAACCGGCAGGGTTGGCAAAACTCATCGGTGTCTGGCAGATTTTTCTGCTGGGACCCCAATCGCTTGCTAGAGAACAACCTACTGGAACAATGGGCAAGGCCCGAGATGCAACAGGCGAGGTCCGAGAAACGGAAGGGCGAGACCCTCTTTCAACACGCTCAGACGCGCTTGACATGCCACAGGGGCTTCAATATACTCCGCCACGTCAGAAAGATTCTGACACGGGCGCAGTAGAAGCTTAACTTGTATTCAAGCGCAGGGAGGGAAAAGTTTGGCGGGAGTGAGAAAACGTTTCCTTTCCCCTTTACGCGAAACCTTTTCCCGGCAATGCTCTTGTCCAATGCGCGCCCCACGAGAGCCGGCAAAACGCTCAAGACTGAAGGAGAGATCAGATGCCAATGAACCGACGTGAGTTTCTAGCGGCTTCGGTGGCCGGCGCCGCCATGTTGAAGCAAGGCGTGACGGCGTTCGCCGCCCCGGCGGGCAGCATCCAGGTGGCCGTGGATGCGACCAGGATCGGCGCGCCCATCACCCCGCTTATCTTCGGCGGGTATATGGAGCCGGCCACCACGCGCGTGTGGGCCGAAATGCTGACCGACAGGAAGTTTGCCCACCCCATTGTCGCCGCCGAGCCGGAGACGGGGCAGGCCAATTCCGCTTTCCGCCGCTTTTTTGGACAGCCATGGCGGCCGGTGGGACCGGAAGGGACGGTGGAGATGGATGCGGTGCGGCCGTTTGTGGGCGCGCACAGCCCGCGCGTCAAGCTGGACCCTGCGGCCGCGCACGGCATTCAGCAAGGCGGATTGCGCATGGGCGCCGGGAGGTCGTATGCAGGCCGGGTTTATCTGGCCGGCGATCCCGGCGCGAAGGTAGAGGTGCGGCTGGTTTGGGGAGCGGGCGCGAGCGACGCGCATACCATCACGATCCCTACGCTGTCGCATGAGTACCAGAGATTTCCGTTCAGGTTCACTCCGGCGGCCGACACCGAGGACGGACGGTTGGAGATCTCCGGGACCGGCAGCGGCGCATTTCACATCGGGACCGTTTCTCTGATGCCTGCCGATAATATGGAGGGATTTCACGCCGGGATGATCAAGTACTTCAAGGATGCAGGGTTCAAGATGGCCAAGTGGCCGGGCGGGAACTTTGTCTCCGGCTACGACTGGTACGACGGCATTGGCGACCGCGACAAGCGCCCGCCGCGCGCGGAGCCGATGTGGGGAGACGCGATCGAGCCGAACGACGTGGGCATTCACGAGTTTGTAGCCTTCTGCCGGCTGCTGGGGGCTGAGCCCGATCTGGCCATCAACAGCGGATTCGGCGAGGCGCGCGTGGCCGCCGAGGAGGTGGAATATTGCAACGGTTCCACCAGCACACGCCTGGGCAGAATGCGCGCGGAGAACGGCCATCCCGAGCCGTTCAACGTTCGCCTATGGACCATCGGCAACGAGATGTACGGCCCGTGGCAGTACGGGCACATGGCGCTCGATCAGTACTGGGTGAAGCACAATTACATCGTGGAAGCCATGAAGAAGGTGGACCCGAGCATCAAGGTGACGGTGTGCGGAGCAAGCATCTGTGAGAAGTCCATCGGAGGCGCGGAGAAGAAGGGCGACTTCTTTCCGGACATCTGGGAACCGGCGGTGACGGCCACACTGCCTTATGAGTTCGGAGGGTTGGATGACTGGGACGGATGGCTGCTGGAAAAGTGCCGCGGTAACATCGATCATCTTTCCGAGCACACCTACGCGTATCCCGAGCTGGCGTTCGACGCCGAGAAGCAGCGCTTTGTGGATGCCGATGATCCGTTGCCGACGAAAGCGCGCCGGCTATCCAACCGCATCGGCGAAGCCTTCGATGCGTGGCAGAAGTACGTGGACAAGATGCCGTGGCTGAAAGAGACGAACGTCAAGTTCATCTTCGATGAGTGGGGCGTTCGCTTCATCTCGGCGGATGGAAAGCGCAGCTTCCGGCGCCCGCCCGGAATGTTGACGCCGCTCTCCTACGCGCTGCTCCTGCATGAGCTTTTTCGCCACTCCGACATGGTGGACGCCAGTTGTCCGACGGGAGGACTGGGCACGGTGCTGATCGACAACACCGGCGAGGCGGTGGGCTTTGCGGTTGACGGGCTGGTGATAAAGATCATGGCCAACCATTTTAGCAATGCCCTTCCGGTGAACGTCAGCGGCAATTCTCCTCAGCCGGCGGTGCAAGGCACGCCGTTCGTGGACATTCCTACGTCCCCCATCGGCAGCCCCACCTATCCGCTGGATGTGGTCGCGGCTCTCTCCAGCGACCGCAAGACCTTGATTCTTTCCGTGGTCAATCCCACGGAAGACGGCCAGGAGTTTGCGCCTCAAGTTAGCGGAGTAAGGCTGCGCGGAGCCGGCAAGCTGTGGCAGATGGCCGCGCCCAGCGTGGACGCGGTGAACGTGCCCGGCAAAGAGCCTGCGGTCAAGATCAACGAAATCCCGCAAACATCGCTGCCGGAAAGCGTGCAGGTGCCTCCCCTCAGCGTCAACGTTTACGAATTCGAGATTGAGAATGCGTGATCGCCGTGGTTGCGCATCTTCACCGCCGCGGGCTGCGGCCGTCCCCTGCGCGGCCGGCCCAACGTCCTGGGGAAGGTCATGGGGCCGGCGAATGGTGCAAGCGGGCTTACAGGGCAGGATGGTTACTGCGCCGCCACCGGAAAGCGATAGACGTTGACGCTGATGGGAGCAACCGAGACCGTCTTGGGAGCGTTGCCCAACGAGGTCTCCTGGATGGTCGCTTGCGGCGGTTGGCCGACAGGGTTGACGGCATCCAGACTGCTTCCGGTTAACATCCACAGGGTCGAAGGTCCGGAGAGCCGCACACCGGTCACGCCCAGATCGAACTCCTGTTCCGAGTCGGTTGCATTCACGACGGCAAGTTCGAGGTACTTGCGATCCGGCGTGAGCGCGGCAAACACGTCGAGGGGATAAGTCGGGCTCCCGGAGCTGACCTTCGGCTCATCGGCATAGTCGGGATTCTCTGCCGGCTGCGGCGAGTTGCCGTCGAGAGCAACTGGAATCGTTCCCGCAAAATGGTTGCCGTAGAGCTCGTACACAAGCCCGACAGGATTGATGACCGAGGCGGTAGGCGTGATGTTGAGCGACGATGTGCCCATAGTGTGCGCCGCCATGGTGATGAAGCTCGTATGCCGCATCATCTCGTCCAGGAGCATTCCGTAGGCCAGCGCCGACTCGAGGTCCGGGCCGTTCATCATGCCGCCTCTGCGGCCGCCGCCAAGCCCGCCATAGGCGTACTCATCGAGCGACATGAAGATCTTATTGGGAATCATCTCCGGGAATCGTTGCTGGTATCCCTCCCACTCTTCGGCGTGGCGCAGAATCACATCGCCGGCGTGACGCGCATACTCGAGCGTGGTCGGGTCGTACTTCACGTCCGCGGCGCTTGACGGCGCATCGAGCGGCAGCGCCTTTGCCTTCTGTACATCAAAATGCGTGCCCGCCCCCTCATACCAATGCTGGGCGATGCCGGAGAAGGTTCCCCAACTGTTTTCGAGAATGCCGCCGGTCCAGTCAATATCCGTTCCGAACATGGGATCCAGGTTGTCGACGTACTTGGCGCGGTTCTCGCCCGTCAGGGCCGTCGGTTCCAGCATCTTCGCGGAAGCGATGAGAGTGATCGTCGGGTCGGCTTCGCGCATGGTTTTGGCGAACTCATTGCTCTTCAGCACGAAATAGTTCAGAGGAGTATACCCGAGTTGGAATGTGCCCCAGGGCTCGTTGCCGATGTTCCAATACTTGACGTGGTAGGGCGCAGGATGGCCATTTCTGGCGCGCTCCGCCCCTAGCCGCGTGGTAACGGGACCGTTCATGTATTCGACCTCCTCCATCGCCGAGTGCGCGTCGCCGAAGCCGGCGTTCACGGTAATGTACGGATCGACGCCGATCAGCTTGCAGAAGGTCATAAACTCATCCAGGCCTACGTCGTTGGGCTGCATCGCGTGCCAGGCATAGTCGAAGGTCGGCGGACGCTTGTCAATGTCGCCGACGCCGTTGTACCAGCTCCAGTCGGAAAGGAAGTTGCCGCCGGGCAAGCGCCACATGCCGGAATGAAGCTTCCTCAGCAGGGCGATGGTGTCGGGCCGGAATCCGTCAATATTGTCCGCAGGCATCAGCGAGACAGTGCCGATGTGGAAATCTCCGTTGCCCGTGCCGACGATTTCGAACGCGCCTGCGCCGTGCCGGCCCCTGAAGTAAATGCTAAGGGGAATCTTTCTGTACTCGCCGGTGATGGCGCCGATCGAAATGGTCTGCCGGTCGTTGGCGCCCTCGCCCCAGATCAGTGAAACCGTCACTCTTGGCGCCAGGTGTGCCGCGAAGATAGATCCGGCCCGTATACTTCTTGCCCTTGACCAGAGAGAACCCGGTCTGGCTGATCCCGTGCGGAGTCGAGGCAGTCGAGCTCGATGCGCGGGCTCTGATCGCCGACAAAGGGCTGGTCCTTGTCCATGACCACTACATCGCCAGGACCGACAGGCCGCCATTTGCGAAGCTGCATACCGCGGAATCGGCCGCCTCGCCGCGCCGGCGCTTCGGCCTCTTGAGGCGTAATGGGGAAGTAGAATTTCCGGTCATCGAGCATCTCCGACCACAAGCTGCTATAGATGAGGGGGCCGATGTGCTCAATGAAACTGCCGAACACATACTTCGAGACCGGCTCCGCCGTCTGTTGCGTGTTGATGGTCACCATGATCCGAGCCGGAACGCCCGGCTGGGCTTGCTGGGCGGAGGCCGCGACCGCGCATCCGAGCCACAATGCCGCCGCGGTGAAAAGTGCCATGCGTATTTTCATGATGAAGCCCCTCCTCTATTTGTCTTTCTCCGGTATATCCATTCCTGGCAGATGCTTGCTTGGGACAGGTCTCGGTTCCAGCCGCCGATTCGCGACGCGCCCCGCATTTTCGACGCCTCTTGCCCCTCCATCATAAGGATGGGCGCTGGGCGCGAACGATAGGAAGTTTACTCAGCGTCTCTCGCGGAAAACGCTTGGGCGCAATTGCCTTCCTGGGCGGCGATTTCACACGAGCTATCCCTCGGCTACCCGATGAGGGAAGCGTTTACCTGCGGCAGCCAACAAACCGTCTTCCCGAGCGGAATGATATCTGCGCAGACCTACGGAGGGGAAGCAGTATTTTTCGATTTGTCTTATCGAGATCGTCGAATGGTTCGATTTGACGGCAAAGACTGGTGATATCCGGCGAGCCGCGGCAGGGTTGAGGCAAGGACGTTGCACTCGAGCCTTGCTAAAACGCTGCAAGCCGTTGTCCCGCGGTCTGCATCGCGCTCTGGCGCGAGTTTGTGCGGGGACGATGAATTGCAGAGTTGCAGGAGGGAAGGAACTTTGATCTTGACAAGGAGCCATGGAGGGTTTAGGGTGCTGCATCGGAAATCGTTTTCTTTCCCGGCAGTCTTGGACTCGTCTGAACGGAACCTGCCGCGGCTGAGCGGCCGGCCGCTAAGTGCCGGTAGATAGATGAATTAAACAGCAGACGAAGGGAGATGAGATGTCAAATGCAGAGAATCGCATTCTTTTGAGCCGCCGCGAGGCGCTGCTTCTCTCGGCGACGGCGGGCATGGGCGTTGCCCTGGCCCAGCCGGCTCAGGCCATGGACAGCACCGGGACCGGCGCCAACCTGAAACCCGGAAGCTGTTCCACGCCACGTTCGGCGGTCGCCAACACGCAGTACGGCAAGGTGCGCGGCTATGTCGAGGGCGGCGTCCTCACTTTCAAGGGCATTCCCTACGGCCAGAACACGGGCGGCGAAAACCGCTGGCTGCCCGCGAAACCGCCTGTTCCATGGAAGGATGAGTACCCGGCACTGACCTACGGGGCCAACTGCCCTCAAATCCTGCACACCTGGACGGGCATCGAGCAGACATTCATCCAGGACTGGAATGACGGCTGGCAGAGCGAGGACATGCTCAAGCTGAACTTGTGGACGCCGAGCCTTACGGGCAGCCGGCCGGTGATGGTCTACCTCCACGGCGGAGGCTACTTCTTCGGGTCGGCCTACGAGCTGCCTTCGCAGGATGGGGCGCAACTGGCGCGCCATCACGACGCGGTGTCCATTACGGTGAATCACCGCCTGAACATTCTGGGGTTCTTCGACGCCTCTGTGATCGGCGGCGCTGCCTATGAAGACTCCGTGAACGTGAGCATGACCGACCTGGTGGCGGCGCTCCAGTGGGTTCGCGAGAACATTGCGAACTTCGGCGGCGATCCGGACAGGGTGATGATCTACGGGCAGTCGGGCGGCGGATCGAAGGTGACAACCTTGATGGGCATGCCGTCCGCGGCGGGCCTTTTCCATCGCGCTTCGGCGCAGTCGGGCGGAGGCGGCAATATCCCCACCAAAGAGCAGCAGACGGAGGTGGCGCGGCAGATGATGAAGGACCTGGGGCTGGCTCCCAATGACATTGCGTCCCTGCAAAAGATGGAGTGGCACGCATTGATGGCTGCGGGCAGCGCGGCCCTGGAGAAGATCAATCCCCGGGGGCGGGGCATGATGGGGCCGTTCGCCGGCGGCGCGCCGCGCGCGGGCTGGTCGCCGTGCGTGGACGGCAAGAACATCACCATGCGCGCGTTCTACGACGCTGCTCCCGAGATCTCGAAGAATGTTCCGATGATGATTGGATCGGTGAGCGAAGAAGGCAACCAGATGGCCTCCAATCCCACCGAGGCGGAGTGGCGTGCCGGCCTTGCGAAAATCTATGGCGAAGCCAAGGGCAACGCCATCGTCGACACGTTGAAGAAGGAGTATCCGTGGAAGAAAATCCAAACGCTGTCGTTCATGTGCCCGGTCCGCTTCGGATTGAACACCCTGGCCATGCGCAACAACGTGGTGAAGATGGCCGGATTGAAATATGAACAGAAGGCGGCTCCCGCCTACACGTACTACTTCACCTGGCAAACGCCGATTCTGGACCGCATTCCCGGCGCATGGCACACCGCCGAGCTTCAATTCTGCTTCGATAACACGCTACGCTGCGAACAGGGCACGGGCAACACACCGGAGGCGCAGGCGCTGGCCAGCAAGATGGCCGCTTCCTGGGCGGCGTTTGCCAGGACCGGAAACCCCCGCCTGCCGGGCCTGACGTGGACGCCGACTGACCCGGAGACCAACAAGACCATGGTCTGGGACAACGAATGCCGCATGATGGACGATCCGGAAGGCGAGGCGCGGAAGGTCATTTTGAGCTGAAAAGCCGCCGGGCACTACGGCTTTGCGCACGGCGCACGGCAGCCGCCGGCGCCAGGAAAAACTGCGCGGGCGTTGAGGCCGGCTTGGGAAAAACCGGCCTCGTGCTTATTCCGGCAAGGAGATCTGGCCGTCGATGTGGAACTGTCCGCTGACCACCTGCGCGCCTGTATCCGGCTGCCCGCCGCCAATGCTGATGGTGTAGTCTCCAGCAGCGACGATGGGAAGGCCAGTGTCGGTGACCATGCTGAGATCCCGGCCCTTCAGCTCGAAATGAACCACCTGGCTTGCGCCGGGAGCGAGATGAATGCGCTCAAATCCGCGCAGGGCAAGGTTGGGCGCGCCCGGCGCCGGCGGGAACTTCAGGTAGAGCTCCACAACCTCATCGCCTGCCACCTTTCCGGTATTGGTCACGGTCACATCAGCGTCGACCGGGTCCCATGCATTCACCGGCGCTTTGGGCAGGGAGAGATCGCTAAAGCTGAAGGTTGTATAGCTAAGGCCGTATCCAAACGGCCAGAGCGGCTGGCCGGTGAAGTAGCGGTAGGTGCGGTCCGCGATGGAGTAATCCTCGAACGGGGGCAACTGGTGGACGCTCTGATAAAACGTAACGGGCAGACGTCCGGCGGGATCATTCTTGCCGCTTAGAGTGTCAGCGATGGCGGTTCCGCCCTCCTCGCCCGAGTACCAGGCTTCAAGGATGGCGTCAGCGTGGTCCTTTTCCCAGTTCACGGCCAGGCAGCTCCCGTTCATGAGCACCACAATCAGCGGCTTGCCAGTGGCGGCCACGGCGCGGACGAGACTCTCCTCAGGCGCCGGCATCTGGAGGTCAGTGCGGTCTCCACCGAAGAAGCCAGGCTGGTCAATCGGCGACTCCTCGCTCTCCAGCCGGCTGGTAATGCCCACCACCGCGATGACCAAATCCGCGTTTTTGGCGGCGGAAATGGCGGCGGGATCGGGCGGGCCGCTTGCAAGAGCCCAGATGAGCTGCGCCTGGGGCTGGCCGCTGACCTGCGCTTGGGGCGGGCCACCGCGCGACCCATACCCATACATCACGTCCAGCTTCACCGGCTCCCCCTTCTCCAGATGAATCCAGCCGAGCGGGGAGCGGTTGCCGAAGGCCACCGCGACCTGCCTGCCGCCCAGCTCGACGCGCGCGAAGCCGCTGGCCTTAACGCCCACCAGGTAATCGCCCGTCACGTCGGGATTGAGGAAGCCGGTCCATTGCACGATGAGCGAGGAGTTGCCTTGCGCCTGCCCGGGCAGGTTGCTGCCGTTCAGGTCTACGGAGGGTTCGACGCGCGAGACGAGCGGCGCGGACGTTGGGCGGGCTGGCGGTCCAAAGCCCATCGTACCCGTCCTGTACTCAGCTTGGAGGCCGGGTTTGCCATCGGGCGTGGTGAACAACGCGGCGGGCACGGGAGTGCCTTGATCGGATAGAAACGGAGTACCGGGGACATAGGTAATCTTCACGCCGGGAAACGCGGCTTTCATTCCCTCCAACATGCTGACGATGTGGGTGGGAGTGCCGCTGTAGTTGCCCAGCAGCACGGCGGTTTGATCCGCCAGAGGGCCGACGATGGCGATGCTCTTCACCGACTTTTTGAGAGGCAGCACGCCGTCATTCTTGAGCAGAACCATGGATTCATCGGCCAGGCGCAGCGCCAGATCGCGATGCGCCTGGCTGTTGAGCTGATCGGGATTGATGTGGTCGTAGGGCACCATGGAGGGCGGATCGAACATGCCCAGTTTAAAGCGCGCGGTATAGAGCCGGATCAGCGTGGTGTCGATCGCGCTCTCAGAAAGATAGCCCTCCTGCACCGCTTGGATGAACGGCTGGTAGTCGGAGTCGCCCACAAAGCGGGTGCCGTAGCACTCATTGTCCATGCCGCGCTCGAGCGAGATGGCCGAAGCCTGGGGCTGCGTGGGCCGGTAATGATGGGTCCTGTAGATGTCTTGGACAGCGTCACAATCAGAAACCACATAGCCCTTGAATTGCCACGCGCCGCGGAGAATGTGCTGGAGCAGGTATTGGTTGGCGCAATCCGGCTGGCCGTTGAGGCCGCTATAGGCGCACATGACGGAGTCCGCATGGCCGTTCACGATGGCGGCGCGAAACGCCGGCAGATAGGCGTCTTCCATATCGTGCTTGCTGATGTCGAAGTCCAGGAAGTGGCGGAACGGCTCCGGCCCGCTATGCGCGTCAAAATGCTTGGGCGTCGAGATCACGCGGTAGTACTTGGGGTTGTCGCCCTGCATGCCGGTGACATAGGCCACGCCCATGCGGCCGTCGAGGAAAGGATCTTCGCCGTAGGTTTCCTGGCCGCGGCCCCAGCGGGGATCGCGAAAGAGATTCAGATTGGGCGCCCAAAAGTCGAGGCCGTGAAAGATGCTCGAGTTGCCGTCATGTAGAGACTCTTCATGGACGACGCGCCCCTCGATGCTGATGTCGGTGGCCATTTCATGCACGCCCGGCACGTCGAAGGTGGCTCCCAGGCCGACGGGCTCGGGAAACTCCGTGGTGCCGGTGGATGCGACGCCGTGCAAGGCTTCGCTCCACCAGTTGTAGGAGGGGATGCCGAGGCGCGGAATGGCGCGCGACTCATTGGTGAGCTGCGAGGCCTTCTCCTGGAGCGTCATCAGGTGCACGAGATCAGCCGCGCGCTGCTCGGGAGGCAGGTTCGGGTTCAGGTAAGCCGGCTGCTGCGCCTGCTGCGTTTGCTGCGCGCCGGCCACACACACCGCTGCGCAGACCAATATTCCAACTACAAAAATCCGCAATGCAAAAATTTTCATGGTCCTCCTCGAAGGCGCTGGCCGTGCTCCGCGTTCCTTTCCTCTCAAAAAAAATGGGCTGACGATCCGCGCCCACTCTAATCGGCGCGGCTCCCACTGTCAAGCATTCTCTTCCGCTGAAAAGCGTTTTATTGCAGAAGCAACGCGCCTCAAATCGCTAAAAGCCCGTTGGCGAATTCCGGAGAGACGACGTGAAGGATGGCCCTCTGCTTTGCTTATCGAAGGCCCGATCCACAACCGTAAAGAATCTCGCCGCGTGAGGGAAAATTCCTCAATTGCATCCGTGCATTCCACATAGGTTCTTGCTGAAGAACGGCAGCACATGGTCTTGAAAACGGAAAGCCACTCTGCTGGTGTGCGTGCCGTGAAAGAGTTCAAAGCTGTTCTTGATGCCGTAGCTCGAGAGAATTTCATGGACCTTCTGAGTGTCAAAGCGCAGGCCATCCTCGTCGCCCACGTCCAGTGCGATGGCGCCATATTGGCGCAGATTGTCGATGTATTGGTCGATGAAGGCCAGCGGCGCATTGGCTGTAAATTTCGCTGCCACATCAGGCTGAAGCACGCCGTTCTTGTAGGGCAAATCGAGATACAGCGGAGGATTCTTCGGATCCGGCGCCCAGGCGGCCGCGCTGGCAAGTTGGGCCTTGACGAAGAATGACAAGTTGGCCGCATCGGCAGGCGATTTGACGGCTGCAAGCTGCTTTTCCGTGGCTTCCTGAGCGGCTTGCGCGCGGGCGGAATTGGGCCCTGCCCGTCCCGCCATGGGCGAAAGGCAGCAAGGACTCATTACGTAGAGGGCGCCGAACACTTCGGGATGCTGCATGCCAATGCGCAGCGCGCCGTAGCCGCCCATGGAATGACCCACCAGGCCGCGGCTGAGGCGATTGGGGATGGTGCGGTAGTGAGCATCGATGTAGGAGACCACGTCGTGATAAATGAAGCGCTCGAAGTCGCCCGTGGTCTGGGAATCCGAATACATGGATCCGCCGTACGCCGTCTTCGAATCCGGCAACACTACGATCATCGGTTGAGCGCCTTGGGCAAATGCGCCTTCGATGGTCTGCGGAACATGAATTTCGTGCGTCCACTGCTCCGCGCCAATGGAGAAGCCGTGGAGGGCGTAGACGACGGGATAGCGGCGGTGCTTATCCTTGGAATAGCCGGGGGGCAGGAAGACGATCACGTCGCGGTCGACGGCCTCGCCTCCCAGATTGCCCTCTAACGATTGGCCATGAATCTTGATGTGCTCCACGGTCACCGGTTTGGCTCCCGGAACCACCGGGGGCAACTCGGTATTGGCCTGGGCATGGGTTAATGCCGCGCCGCCAAACGCCAGTAGAATCAGAACCGCAACTGCGCTGGAGCTTTTCACCTTGTTCATCAAGTCCTCCATGATCGTCTTCGCCAATACATCGACTTAGAGAAACCGTTTTCCGGACAGCTCGATTTCTTGCCCCATTCATTGCCTCCTGGAGGCAGTTTCCTGTTACTTTACGGACGCTTTGCATCTTAGCGCCTGGAAATAGGGAATGAAAAGCAGTATTTCCGCGGCCGGTTATCCGAAGAGGGCCAGGACGATGTGGTTGACGGCAAAGGCGGCGGCGTAGGCCAGGACCAGCATGTAGAGGAACTGAATGGCGGGCCACTTCCAACTGTTGGTCTCGCGGCGGACCACGGCGATGGTGGAGGTGCACTGCATGGCGAAGGCGAAGAAGATCATCAAGGCCAGCGCGCCGGCCAGGGTCAGGTCGTGGTGCAGCGCGGCTTGCAGGCTGAGGGCTTGCGTGCCGGGATTGGCGCCGTAGAGCGTGCCCATGGTGCTGACCATGACCTCGCGGGCCAGCACGCTGGAGAGCAGCCCGATGCCGATCATCCAGTTGAAGCCCAGCGGCGCGATGACCGGCTCGATGAAGTGGCCCAGCTTTCCGATCAGGCTTTGGGCCAGCTCCGGCGCGGCCAGGGTGCCCGCCGCAGTGTGTATGACCGGCAGGTGCGCCAGCACCCAAAGCGCCATGGTCACGGCCACGATGATGGTTCCGGCCGTGCGCAGGAAGATGCGTGCGCGGTCGATGAGCCGCATGGCCAGCGACCACAGCGTGGGCATGCGGTACTGCGGCAGCTCCAGGATGAACGGCGTCTCGCTGGACTTGAGGATGGAGCTCTTGAGCAGGCGCGCGGTGGTGAAGGCGGCCACGAATCCGGCCACGTATAGACCCAGCATGACCAGCGTTTGCAGGCCGAGTAAACCGTGCAGGAAGTAGCGGTTCGGAACGAAGGCCGCAATCAGCAGCAGGTAGACGGGCAGCCGCGCCGAGCAGGTCATGAAGGGCGTGACCAGAATGGTGGCCATGCGGTCGCGTTTGTTCTCGATGGTGCGCGTGGCCATGATGGCCGGGACGGCGCAGGCGTAGGCGGAGAGCAGGGGGATGAAAGCCTTGCCGTTGAGCCCCACGGAGCGCATGACGCGGTCGGCGATGAGGGCGGCGCGGGCCAAGTAGCCGGTGTCTTCGAGGATGCCGATGAAGAGAAACAGCAGCAGGATTTGCGGCAGGAAGACCAGCACCGAGCAGACGCCCTTCCACACGCCGTCGATGACCAGGGACTGAACCCAGCCGGCGGGCAGGAGGGGTTGGGCAAGCTGGCCAATGCGGGCGAGGACGTCGCCGAAGCCATCGGAGAGCGGCTGGCCGAGGGCGAAGACGACTTCAAAGACGCCGACGACCACCAGGAGGAAGAGGAGCGGTCCCCAGATGCGGTGCAGAAGAACGTTGTCGATTCTGCTGGTGTTCTCGGCGGAGAGCGGGGCCTGGTAGCCGGTGCGGCGGCTGACTTGCTCGGCCCACGTGTGGGTGCTGGCCGCGTTGCCGACGACGGGCAGCGTGAGGGGCTTGGCCGTCTTGGCTTTGCTCTGCTGATTCAGGAACAGCGGAACCGCATCCAGGCCGGAGCCACGGACGGCGCTGATCTGGGCCACGGGCGCGCCCAGCTCGCGGGCCAGCTTGAGCGTGTCAATGTGGCCGCCGCGCGCATCCATCAGGTCGGTCATGTTGAGCAGCACCAGAGTGGGCAGGCCGGTGGCGAGGACAGGCGCGGCCAGCATCAACTGGCGCGTGAGGTGCAGGGAATCAAGGACCAGGAGAACAGCGTCGGGCTGGGGCGTGCCGGGCATGCGGCCTTGCAGCACGTCAATGGCGACGCGGGCATCTTCAGAGTAGGGGGTGAGCGAGTAAAGACCGGGCAGATCGATGAGGGTGAGGTCGTCGCGGCCCACGCCGGCCATCGGGCCCATGCGCTGCTCGACGGTGACGCCGGGATAGTTGGCGACTTTTTGGCGGAGGCCGGTAAGGCGGTTGAAGAGAGTAGATTTGCCGGAGTTGGGGGGGCCGATCAGGACCACGGTGCGCAGCGCGCCCTCGGGCGGCGGCGCCGCGGGCGGCTCAAAGACCGGAGTGCTGCAACAAGTGCTCATCGCGCAGCCTCGGCTAACCGCGGCGACTCGGAAAGGTCATCTTCAGATGGGCGAATGCGGATGGCGGAGGCGGTTTCGTGGCGCAGGGCGATCTCCATGCCATCCAGGGCGTAGACAGTGGGATCGCCGGCTGGGGCGCGGCGCAGGGCGGTCACCAGGACGTTGGGAACAAAGCCCATATGCATCAAATGGTTCTGGACGGATTCGGGCAGGTCAAGGGCGACCAGGATTCCACTCTCACCCACAGCTAACTCGCTCAGTACGCTCACCCGCCGGACTCCGATGGACCGCCGGAAAGGCGGCAATAGAAAAATACGACCGGAATAGTCGCAATTCAGTATACGGCCAAGCGGCTTGTGGCCGCAAACGCGGCGCGCGGATAGCTTTTTCAGTCGTATTCCCATGATTTGACGTTCGGGGGGAAAGCTGGCGGCGACCGCCAGCCCCCGAAATCCCCCCTGGCGGGCACCCTATTCAATTCATCGGAATGACAAGTTTGTTGTATCAGGGGAAAAGGCGAAAAAAAGTGATCTAAATCACACAAGATGGACCAAATTTGTTGTGCATCTTCCTGGGAGACGGGCATTGGGCGTCGGGCAATCCGAAAGCGTTGTAAGGGTGGAAGCGCCAAAGCCTGCGAGCAACGGCACGGAAGCGACCAAGCAGCGATTTTGCCCTGCCCCACCGCAACCGGCTGCCGCTACTTACTGTGATTTCCCTCACAGACTGAAACACGGGATCTGCGCTACCTCCTAAGCCGTGGGATCGAGGAACCTGTGGCCCGGCCAGCCGCCTGCCAAAGAGGGGGTTTTCCATGGAATATTTGAGCCAAAAACATCTTGAAGGCCTTTCGCCGGAGAATTTCCAGGGGCGGTAGCCCTATCCGTGGGTCAACATGGAGGACTCGCTGACCCCGGAGGGCTTCGAAAGCTTGCGTCAGACCTTGCCCGATGTGGCGCGCTTCAACAAGATGGTGGGCGTAAAGCGCGCCTACGGCCAAGGGCCCCACGACCGCTTCCTGCTGCACTACCAGCCGTGGCTCGATGTAGCCGAACCGTGGAAGGAGTTCATCGCGGAGCTCAAAGGCCCCAGGTACCAGTCGTTTCTGCGCCGCATGCTGGGCCCGCACAAATTCATTCTTACGTTCGAGTGGTATTACGCCTGGGAGGGATGCGCGGTCTCGCCGCACTGCGACGCGGCGCGCAAGCTGGCTACCCATATCTTTTATTTCAATACGGAGAAGGACTGGGACCCGAAGTGGGGCGGCGAGATTTTGATTCTCGACAGTGAGCGGCGTTTCCGGACGCATTCGGCGCCCAGCTTCGACGACTTGAAGGTGGCCGCGGCTCTGGAGCCGTGGGGAAACCGAAGCCTGCTCTTCGAGCGCACACCGCATTCCTGGCATGGCGTGCGGCCGTTGCAGTGCCCGGCCGGCAATCTTCGCAAGCTGTTTCTGATCACAGTCAATGTACCCAGCTTCCAGGTCTGGTGGCGCGGAGTTCGCGGCAAGGACCCGGACGGCTACCGGATACGGCAGGAGAACGCCGCGGCTTGAGGCGCAATCCCTGAGCGGGAGATGAGGAGACATACGATGAGCCAGATGGAATTGACAGAGGAGGCGGTCCTGACGAAGCCTTCCGCGGAGGCCGTGCGCAAAAAGGCGATCAGCGCGCCGAACGTTCTGAACGAAGCGTGGAGTTATGCGCACCCCTCGTCGTTTTCGCGCGGCCTGCGGCTGGACATCAAAGGAGTGACGATCCTGCTGATTTCCGGCACCGCCAGCATCGATGAGAACGGCCAGACCGTGCATGTAGGGGACTTTCGCGCCCAAACCCGGCGCACCTACCGCAACATTACGACATTGCTGGAGGCGGAGGGCGCGACCTGGAAGGATGTGGTTCGCACCACATGCTACCTGCGCGATATCGAGCGCGACTACGCGGCCTTTAATGAAATCCGGACGCAGTTTTTCGCGGAACAGGGCCTCGATCCGCTGCCGGCCTCGACCGGCATCCAAGCCATCCTGTGCCGGCCGGAGCTGCTCGTCGAGATGGAGGCGATGGCGATCTTCGAGACGCGGCCGGCGGTTTCGACCTCGCAGCAATAGGCTCCGGGCAGAGCTTGCAATAGGGGCCGGCAGGCAAGGACCTGCCTTGCGGAGGACAAGGCCCCGATAGTACAAGGGCTTCATGACGGTTGAGGAATTCCGTGCAACATTGAGTGGGGCGAAGCCGCCGGAAGGGCTGGCGGCGCCGCAGGCGGCGCTATGGTGGGACGCCAAAGGAGACTGGGCGCGCGCACACGAGCTGGTGGACGAGCTGGAGACGCCCGCGGGGATGGCCGTACACGCCTATCTGCACCGCAAAGAAGGCGAGACGTGGAACGCCGATTACTGGTATGGGCGCGCGGGACGCGGGTTTCACCGGCCCACGCTGGAGGCCGAGTGGGAGGCGCTGGTGGAGGGATTGGCCGGCTATTGATTCCTGCAAAAGAAATGTTCTGGCGCCGTCCCCACGGGACTCCGTCGCCAGGTTGTGGAATCTGGTTTCCCCACGCTGAAGCGTGGGGCTAACAAACACTGCGCATCCGGCGCGATGGGCAGGACATTCTATATGCAGTCTTCAATAAGCGTCATGGTCTCCGATTTTGCAGACAAGGTGGAATCGCGGGCGTGCGGCAGATGGCGCGGCTGCCGTCAGTGCCTCACCCAGCCGTGCATTCCGGCTTCAAAGCTGCGGCGGTCGAGACGGGGAAGCGCGCGCGCCACCTTATCAGGAAAGAGCGGGTAGTGTTTCGCGGCCATGAGGAGCTCGGGGACGCACCAGACGTCTTTGTCCGAAGTCATCCACTGCCGGCGGTCCAGGCGCGCGAGGTTCACCGGCCGCGAGTAGGCGCGCAAGGTGCGCTGGCCGCGCAGATTGTAGTATTGCTCGAAGTAGCTGAGCGCCAGCTCGCGCAGGGTGCGGTAGATGGGCGCGCGGAAGCGCAACCCGGCGAAGTTGGACTTGGCGATGCCGCCCCACAGGCCGCGTTCGCGGTAGAGGGCTATGACGTGGTCGTCGTCGTGCACGGCCTCGAGATCCATGAGCAGAGGCGGATAGCCGTTGACGCGGAGGGCGGCGGCGGCCAGCACGGCACCCTCCAGGCAGTGACCCTTGCGCTCCCGCAGCACGCGCTGGGGAGACCAAGCCGTGTTGGCGTACTGGTACTCGAGCGCGTCAATGAACTGCTGGATGCGCGCCGGGGTCTGAAGCGCGCACAAGGTGCGCAGGCCCTGCGGGGATAAGCCGTAGCTCGCGTGCCTGTCCCGCCGCGTTCCGTTGCTCGAAGATCGACTATCTTGCAAAGGCAAGGCTGCAACTCCCCCGGCAGGTTGCGGCGATTATACCGAAGCGGGTTCGCTTGACGTTCCCAGGGGCAGTCCCTAGAATTCGCATGCGCCTGAAGACTGCCATTGTGACCTCTTGGGATGTCCCAATGACTCATCTTGCCCATCCTCTGGAAAGGCAGGGTTCGCCTGCATGCACTCCATCCTTTTCGGCTTTGCGTTAGTATTCGTGGCTGCCGTTGCCGGCGGGGCGTTAGCCGTACCGCTCAAAAAGCGCCAGGTATTCGAGCTGGAAAACATCTACATTCCCTCCACGTTCATCATGATGCTTTTCCTCCCTCTGCTCATGGCTCTGTTGGTTCTCCCGCACTGGACAGAGGCGATTCGCGCGGCCGGCGCGGCGACAGTATGGGCGGGAGCGGCCTACGGATTCGGATGGGGGATCGGGGCCATTCTCTTCGGCTATGGAGTGACATTGGCCGGAATGTCGGTAGGTTTCGCCATCATCATGGGAATCAACACTGCCGTCGGCTCGATCCTGCCGTTCGTAGTCAAGGCGAGAGGTCAACTGCTCACGCCGGGCGGCGTTGTGATCCTGGCCGGAATAGCCGGTTGCGTCATCGGCGTGGCTGTCTGCGGCCGGGCGGGCGCCTTGCGCGAATACAAGAAGGACCTTGCAGACCAACCCCGGGGGTTCGGCGTTGCCGTGCTGATATGCGTAGCCTCCGGTGTGCTCAGTTCGTGCGCAAACCTGGGATTTGCCTTCACCGGCAAGGTTGGGTCAGAGGCCATTCAGCTGGGCGCCAGTCCGGTCTTTTCAACGCTGGCAAGCTGGCTGCCGGTATTCTGGGGGGCGGCAGCGGCCCTCTTCCTCTGGTTTGGAGGCTTACAGCTCAAAAGGGGGACTTGGCGGAAGAATATAGGTACGGGCGCGGCTCACGATTGGGTCATGGGTCTGGTTATGGGAGCGATTTGGTTTGTGGCCACCATTCCCTACGGTATGGGAGCGTACTATCTGGGCCGGTTGGGAACGTCCGCTGGCTGGGCGTTGAACATTGCGTTTTCGCTTCTTGTTGCCAATGTATTCGGATTTGCCACGGGCGAGTGGAAGGATGCGCCCCGCCGGTCCCTCCGTACGTTGTACTCGGGCCTGGGAATTCTTATGGCTGCCATTGCATTACTCGCGGCCGGCACCGCAATAAGCGGCACCTAGGCCAGGAAAGAAGTGGGCCTTGGTTGGACACAGCTCACGAAAGGCTGGAATCATCGATGCAATACAATCTTCTCGGCAAGACAGGTCTCAAGGTATCCCGGCTCAGCTTTGGAGCCTCTTCGCTGGGTGGCGTTTTCCACGCGGTGGATGAGTCCGAGGCCATCGGAGCTGTGCATGCAGCACTGGAATGCGGCATCAACTACTTCGATGTGGCGCCCGCCTATGGCGGCACACTTTCCGAGACGGTTTTAGGCAAGGCCCTGAAAGGCGTTGCCCGGAGCCGGTATTATCTGTCAACCAAAGTTGGCAAATACACCGAGCCTGGCGGCTACGGCAAGGACACTCTGGACTACTCCCGGGCGCGGATTCGGAAGTCGCTGGAGGAAAGCTCCGCACGGCTGGGCACGGACTACTTCGACATTGTTCATATTCATGACATCGAGTACATGAACAGGCGGCATGCGGAGTGGGCGCTGAACGAAGGCTACGAAGCGCTGCAGGAACTCAAGCGGGAAGGCCGTGTGGGCGGGGTCAGTTTTGGCATCTATCCGATGGATTTGTGGAAGCGAATTATCTCCACGCTGGATATCGATGCCGCTCTCGTCCACAACCATTATTGCCTGAACGACACGCAGCTTCTTGACGTGATGCCGGAGGCGAAGCAGAAGGGGATTGGCATTATCAACGGATCTCCCTTTGCATCCGGATTATTAACCGATCGCGGACCGGCCGATTGGCACCCGGCGAATCCTGAGGACAGGGCGCTGTTTCGCAAGGCCGCCGGCTTCTGCCAGGCTCAGGGCGCATCAATCAGCAAGCTGGCCCTCCAGTTCTCTTCCCAGAATCCCGAAATTCCGACGACGCTCTTCAGCACCGCCAATCCCAAGACCGTGCAACGCAACGTCGCCGATTACGAGACGCCATGCGACATGAGCCTCGTGGAGGAAGTACGCGCCATCCTGCGGCCTGTCCTCAACAAGGAGTGGAGCTACTAGCATGTGGATCGACGCTCATCATCATCTGTGGCAATACAACGCCCGCGACTACGTTTGGATGACGGAAGAGATGCAGCCGCTGCGGCGCGACTTCCTGGCGCCGGAACTGCGGACAGTATTTGAGGAGTCAGGCGTGGAAGGCAGTGTGGCTGTGCAAGCCCGCCAGTCTCTTGCGGAGACAGACTGGCTGCTTCAAATGGCCGGCGAATGTTCCTTAATTCGCGGCGTTGTGGGATGGGCGCCGCTGATCGACGCCGAAGTTGGGGGCTGCCTGGACCGTATCTCCCAAAACGCGCGGCTCAAGGGCGTGCGGCATATTCTCCATGACGAAGCGGACGATTATTACATGCTTCGCGACGACTTCAATCGTGGTATTGACCAGCTCCATGGGCGCAACCTCAGCTACGACATACTGATCTTCGAGCGCCACCTGCCCCAAACCATCCAGTTCGTCGATCGCCATCCGAAGCAGTTGTTTATCCTGGACCACATCGCCAAGCCCCGCATCCGTGAAAAGGTCCTTTCCCCCTGGAGAGAACAGATTTGGGAGATCGCCAAGCGGGACAACGTCTATTGCAAGCTTTCCGGCATGGTCACGGAAGCCAGTTGGGATGCGTGGAAGCTGGATGATCTGGTCCCCTATTTCGAGACCGTTCTCTCTGCGTTCGGGCCGCATCGGCTTATGTTCGGCTCTGACTGGCCGGTGCTTACCCTGGCCAGCAGCCACAAGCGATGGACCGGCGCCGTTCGATCCCTGATTTCCGAACTCACCGCGGACGAGCAGGAGGCGATTCGCAGCGGTTCGGCCATCGCAGCATATCGCCTGGGATGACCCCTCTCGATTTTGGGTTCAGTTCAGCGCGAGTAAGCTCGCGCGCTGATGCAAGCGTGGGACGGCCTCTGCGGCGAAGCGGAATTCTACGTTACGGCTCGCGACTCAACATACAAGGGTGGGCCACGCGGCGGATTTGCGTCTCCGGGTCGGGTTCGGAGGGCGAAAATTATGCCGCAATGCGGGATTCTGTGCCCTCCTTGTGCCTCACATCACAGCGGCTGCATATCTCCAAGCCGAGACTCTAGAGTAGCGGCTGATTTCCTCCGGCCGCACACGATGAGGCAAAGCGAATGAGTGAGCAGGAAATGGTCATTATGGATGGGAACGAGGCTGCGGCCTCGGTTGCCTATCGTCTCTCCGAAGTGGTCGCCATCTACCCCATTACCCCCTCGTCGCCAATGGGCGAGTGGGCCGATCAGTGGGCCTCGGAGGGGAAGAAGAACATTTGGGGCGCGGTGCCGGTGGTGGAAGAGCTACAGAGCGAGGGCGGCGCGTCGGGCGCGCTGCACGGGGCGCTACAGGCAGGCGCCTTGGCGACTACTTTTACCGCCTCGCAGGGGCTGCTGCTGATGATTCCCAATATGTTCAAGATTGCCGGCGAGCTGACGGCGGCGACCATGCACGTGTCAGCGCGCAGCGTGGCTACGCATGCGCTGTCGATCTTCGGCGACCACTCCGACGTGATGGCCTGCCGCTCGACGGGCTGGGCCATGCTGGCCTCGAACTCGGTGCAGGAGGCCGCGGACCTGGCGCTGGTGGCGCAGGTGGCTACGCTCGAAGCGCACCTTCCGTTTATGCACTTCTTCGACGGCTTCCGCACTTCGCACGAGGTGAGCAAGATTGTGCCCATCAACGACGAGACCATCCGCGCGCTGGCGGACGACCAGTACATCATTCAGCACCGGCAGAACGCTCTGAGCCCCGACCGGCCGTTTATTCGCGGGTCGGCGCAGAATCCCGATGTATTTTTTCAGGCGCGGGAGGCGTGCAGCCCCTTTTACGCGGCGGTGCCGGGGATTGTGCAAGTGGTGATGGATCGCCTGGCCGTGGAGACCGGCCGCAGCTATCAGCTGTTCGACTACCACGGCGCGCCGGATGCGGAGCGAGTGATGGTGATTATGGGCTCGGGCGCGGAGGCGGCCGAAGAAGCCGTGGATGCGCTGGTGCGGCAGGGCGAGAAGGTGGGGCTGGTGAAGGTACGGCTGTACAGGCCGTTTGACGCCAAGGCCTTCATGAGCGCGCTGCCCGCGACGGTGAAGAAGATCGCGGTTCTGGACCGCTGCAAGGAGCCGGGCTCGGCCGGCGAGCCGCTCTACCAGGACGTGGTGACCGTGCTGGCGGAAAATACGGCCCGCAGCGATGGACCGCTCGCCGCCAAGCCGGCCGTGGTGGGCGGGCGCTACGGACTTTCGTCAAAGGAGTTCACGCCCGCGATGGTCAAGGGGATCTTCGATGAGTTGACCAAGCCGGCTCCTAAAAACCACTTCACGATCGGCATCGACGACGACGTGAGCCACAGCAGCTTGAGTTACGACGCGAAGTTCTCCACGGAGGATCCGAAGACGGTGCGGGCGCTGTTCTACGGGCTGGGTTCGGACGGGACGGTGGGCGCCAACAAGAACTCGATCAAGATTATCGGCAGCGAGACGCCGAATTACGCGCAGGGCTACTTTGTGTACGACTCGAAGAAGTCGGGCTCGATGACGACTTCGCACCTGCGCTTCGGGCCGAAGCCGATTCATTCCACCTATCTGATTACGCAGGCCAGCTTCGTGGCCTGCCACAACTTCAGCTTCCTGGAGAAGATGAACGTGCTGGAGGCGGCCACGACGGGCGCGGTCTTCCTGCTCAACTCGCCTTACCCGGCGGCGGAGGTCTGGGATCACCTGCCCAAGTCGATCCAGCAGGAGATGCTCAAGAAGAAGATCGAGTTTTATGTGATCGACGGCTACAAAGTGGCGCGGGACGCAGGCATGGGCTCGCGCATCAACACCATCATGCAGACGTGCTTCTTCGCCATCAGCGGCGTGCTGCCGCGCGAGGAAGCCATTGCGCAGATCAAGAAGGCGATTCAGAAGACCTACGGGAAGCGCGGCGAAGCAGTGGTGCAGAAGAACTTTGCCGCCGTGGATCATGCGCTGGCGCATCTGGAAAAGGTGGAGCTGCCGGCAGCGGCTTCGTCGGCATTCGATCTGGTTCCCGCTATCTCCGCGCAGGCGCCGCGGTTTGTGCGCGAAGTGCTGGGAGAGATGGCCGCGGGGCGCGGCGATTTGATCCCGGTGAGCAAGATTCCGCCGGGCGGGGCTTTTCCGAGCGGCAGCTCGCAGTGGGAGAAGCGCAACATCGCGCAGTTCATTCCGGCGTGGGACAAGGATCTGTGCATTCAGTGCGGCAAGTGCGTAATGGTTTGCCCGCACGCGGTGATTCGCGCCAAGATCTACCCTCCCGAGCTGGGCGATAAGTCTCCGGCAACGTTCCAGTGGGCCAAGCCGAAGTGGCGCGGCATGGAACAGCAGCGGTACACGCTGCAAGTTGCGCCCGAGGACTGCACGGGCTGCGGCCTCTGCGTGGAAGCTTGCCCGGCGAAGAGCAAGAGCGACGCCAGCCACAAGGCCATCAACATGGCTGCGCAAGCACCGCTGCGCGAGCCGGAGCGGGAGAACTGGGAGTTCTTCCTGAGCCTGCCCGAGATGGACCGCAATAAGCTATCGCACTCGCAGGTCAAGGACCTGCAACTCTTGCAGCCGCTGTTTGAGTTTTCCGGCGCGTGCGCGGGCTGCGGCGAGACGCCGTATATCAAGCTGCTCACTCAGTTGTTCGGCGACCGGCTTTATATCGCCAACGCCACGGGCTGCTCGTCGATCTATGGCGGCAACCTGCCCACGACGCCGTATAGCGTCAACGGGCAGGGCCGCGGCCCCACCTGGTCGAACTCTCTGTTTGAAGACAATGCGGAGTTCGGCTTCGGGATGCGGACGGCGCTCGACCAGCAGAAGGTCTTTGCGGAAACGCTGCTGGCGCGGCTGGCTCCGGCGGTGGGCGAGAACCTGGCGGCGGAGTTGATCGGAGCGCCGCAAAAGACCGAGGCGGAGATCGAACGGCAGCGGGAGCGGGTAAAAGTGTTGCGCCAGAAGCTGGCCGGCAACGATTCCTCCGATGCCAAGAATCTGCTGGCCATCGCCGATGCGCTGGTGCGCAAGAGCGTTTGGATCCTGGGCGGCGACGGATGGGCGTTCGATATCGGCTTCGGCGGATTGGATCACGTGCTGGGTTCGGGCAAGAACGTGAACGTGCTGGTGCTGGACACCGAGGTGTACTCGAACACCGGCGGCCAAATGTCAAAGGCCACGCCGCGCGGCGCGGTGGCCAAGTTCGCCGCCAGCGGCAAGAAGAACGCGAAGAAGGACCTGGCCATGGAGGCCATCAGCTACGGGTCAGTCTACGTGGCGCAAGTGGCGATGGGCGGCAGCGACATGCACGTGGTGAAGGCCTTTCAGGAGGCCGAGGCGCACGACGGGCCGTCGCTCATCCTCGCGTACGCAAGCTGCATCGCCCACGGCTACGACCTGGTGCACGGACTGGAGCAGCAGAAGCTGGCCGTGCAGTCGGGCTACTGGCCGCTGGTGCGTTACAACCCGGCTCTGCGCGCGGAGGGCAAGAACCCATTCCAGCTCGATTCCAAAGCGCCGGCGATCCGGCTCAAGGAATACGCGTATCGCGAGACCCGCTTTACGATGCTGGCGCGCGCCAATCCGCGGCTGGCGGCGGAGTTGTTGACGGAGGCGCAGGATGACGTGGAGCGCCAGTGGCGCGTTTACTCCGCGCGGGCCGCGATGCCCGGCCGCGGAGAGACGCCGCACATCGCGCCCGCAGAGAAGGTTGAGGAGAAGCACGAGGAAAAGTTGGCCCCAGTGGCCGCGGGAGCTGAAGAATGATCGACCTATCGATGCAATACCTGGGGATGAAGCTGAAGGGGCCGGTGGTGGTTTCGTCCACGCCGCTGTCGGAGTCCATCGACAACGTTTGCCGCATGGAAGAAACGGGGGCGGCCGCGATTGTGCTTACGTCGCTGTTCGAGGAGCAGTTGGAGCTGGAGTCGCGGACGCTGGACGAAGACCTGTCGCGCGGCACCAATTCGTTCGCCGAGTCGCTGAATTATTTGCCCGATCTGCGCGACTACCGCATGACGCACGAGGTCTATCTGGAGCACCTGCGGCGCGCCCGCGAAGCTGTGAGAATTCCGGTTTTGGGCAGCTTGAACGGCGTGACGCCCGGGGGCTGGGTGCGCTTTGCCACGGAGATGGAACAGGCCGGGGCGGACGCCATAGAGTTGAACACCTACGCGCTGGCTACCGATCGCCGCCAGAGCTCCGCGGAGATGGAACAGCGGCTGCTCGACCTGGTGCGAGCGGTCTCGGCAGCGGTCAAGATCCCGGTAGCGGTGAAACTGTCGCAGTCGTTCACCAGCCTTCCCAATCTGTGCGTGCGCCTGGAAGAGGCAGGAGCGCGCGCGGTTGTGATCTTCAACCGCTTATATCAGCCGGACTTTGATGTTGAAACGCTGGAGGTAAGGCCGGCATTGCACTTCTCTACCTCCGCGGAGCTGCTGCCGCGGCTGCACTGGACGGCGATTCTTTACGGACAGCTCAGCATGGACGTCGCCATTACCGGAGGGGTTCACAGCGCCGGGGATGTGTTGAAGGGGATCATGGCGGGCGGCGCGGTGACTATGATGGCCTCCGCGCTGCACATTCATGGCATCAACCACATCGGGCGCGTGCTAGCGGACCTCGAATGGTGGCTGGAGCAGCGCGAGTACACGTCGCTCGCGGAGACGCGCGGCTGCCTGAGCCGCCGTTCCGCGCCGGATACCTCTCCCTACGACCGCGGCAATTACATCCGGACGCTCAGCTCGTATAGTTTGCGCGAGACGGGCGCGGCGTTCTGAGGGAGTTGGCGCGGCGCGGCAGTTTTTGAAAGCGATGGGGCGGCGGCATTTTGAGAATGCCGCCGCCTTTGATCTGACCGCAAGCCAGCTTCCTTACCAATTGTTGTGGCAACGAGCGCGGATCATCGCGCCGCGGCGCGGACCTTTACCGCATAAAGCGCATGGTGGCTGAGGATGAAGAGGGTGCGGTGATCTGCGCCTCCGAAGACGATGTCAACGGGCCGCTCGGGCACGTCGATCTCGGCGATCTGCTTTCCCGCGGGGTTGTAGACGAAGATCTGTCCGTTGGCGACATAGACATTGCCGTTGCTATCTTCGGCGACAGACTCGCCTCCGCGCTGGGCGAAGGGCTGGAGATGGCTGAGCGTGCCGTCGGCGTCGACCACAGCGCTCAAGGTGACATCCTCGGATTCGTTGTTGACGTAGACCTTTTGGCCGGGGCGGGCGCTGAGAAAGCCGTAGGTGTCGAGATTGTCGGAGAAGCGGTAGGCGGTGTAGTCGGGCGGGCCCTGGCTGAGGACGCGGCCATAGGGCAGAAAGACGCTGCCGTCGGGCGAGACGTACTCCATGGCCTGGGGCGTGGTCACTTCGTCGACGAACATCTGGGCGAGGGTCGTGTAGGTGAAGGTGGTGAAGTTGAGCCAGTTGCGGAATTCGCCGTTGACCCAGTAATTCACGGGGAGGATGGCTCTGGCGTCAGGGTGCGGAGCGGCGGCTTGCGGCTTGAGCACCGTGATCTGATCCTCAGGCGTGCCGGGATGGAAGGTATAGACAGTTCCTTCGGCTCCGTCGGAAGAGAGCACCAGCAGATCGCCGGATTTATCGAAGGCGAGGTTGACAGGATCGAGGGCATTGTCGCGCTCCATGGTGAGCCCCTGGGCGGGCGACCAACTGTAGATGCGCTGCTCCTGGTGATCGACGAAGTAGATTTTGCCGGATGCATCCACGGCCGCTCCGGAGACGCCAAAGAAGCCATCCTCCAGTTTTTCAACTTTGGCGCCGGGCGCGAGCACCGCGGAGTCGCTGGTCGGCGTGGGCTGGGGCGGGTTGGCGGGAATGTCCAGGACGGCGAATTCGCGCTCGCGCACCTCCAGGTGATGGGTCATGTCCTGGATAGTGTTCGAGAAGGGGTATTTGTTGGCGCGCAACATCGTGTAACAGCCGTTTTTGTCGCAACTGGCGCCGCCGCTCTCGGCATCGATCTGGACGTTGCGGAAATGAATGTCTGAGGACCGATAGATGCGGACGGCGGCGGGAAATGGCCTCCAGGTGCGGGTGACGCGATAGCCGTGGTAGTTGGCAATGGTGAGGTTCTTTGACGAGTCGATTTCCAGGGAGACGGCATTGGGGCTTTCGCCGGATTCCTCCTCGGTTTGCGGCGCGTTGATGTCCCAGTTCTCGACGTGGTCGAACTTGATCTCGTTGCGAACGTGGTGCTCGACGGAGAGCTCGTAGACGTGTCCGGGCGTGGAAGTGTAGGAGGCATAGAAGCCCGCCTGGGAGTAAGTGTCCGGGCTCCAGATGTTGGCGAACGCGCCTCCGCCGCCATCGGTCACCCAGAGGCTGGGATACTGGCCGTCCCAGCGCTTGTGAATATCGGGATCGGCGGTGTGGGTGGCGTTGTATGGATTGAGTCCGCTGCCATGTCCGCCCAGCAGGCGCACATCGTCCACGAGGGAATCGGCGCCCGCCTTCCACAGCACGCCCACGGCGCGGGGATTGATGCCGCCGGTGAAGACCCCGATGCCGCTGATGATGTTGGAGCCTCCCGCGGGTGCGGCGATTACGGCCCGGGGCGCGCCCACGCCCACATAGCCCGGCGTGGAATCGTGCAGAACGATCTCAGTGAGTAGGGGGTGCAGGCCGATGAGCACCGTGTCGGGTCTCAGCTTGAGCGTATCGCTGACCAGGTAATGGCCGATGGGGAAGTAGAGCACGCGATGCGTGTCGATGGCCTGCTGGATGGCGGCGGTTTCATCGGCGCCCCCATCTCCCGCGACGCCCAGGGATTGGTCGCCTCCCTTGATGCCCAGCGTGTTGACGTTGACCCACTCTGAAGTGGGCGGCGGGGGAGGGATGGCGGGCAGCAGCGGCGCGGGCATGGAGCTGAGCGGCACGGCGTTGTAGATCATGCCGATGGTTCCGGTCCGTCCCTCGCCGGGCACGATGAGGCCGTAATTGAAGTTCCTGACGCGATAGATGGCGCCCTTGCCGGAGACCGTTTTGCCGCTCTCGCGCAGCAGGGCGAGGGTGGGTGTGTTTTCGGCGACGGCGTTGTCGAATCCGATCTCTTCCAGAGGGCTTTTCTCGTCGCTGATGATGACCGCGGCCTTGGAGACGCTCTGGAAGCGGCAGTCCTTGACCCAGAGCTCGTCGTAATCGTGGGGATCGATGTCGATGGCGGTGGGCACATTGCGGAAGGTATCGTGAATGAGGGTGAGGTTGGCCTCATGCTCGCGAATGGCGGCCTCGCGCTGGCCTTCGAAGACGGAATCGATGAGCGTGAACTGCCAGGTGGGCGAGGTTCTATCGGTGAGGATGCCGTAGCGCCCGCCGTAGAAGCGCAGGTCTTCGGCCTCGTTGCCGATTTCGGTGAGGCCGGCCAGGCCGGAGCCGATCTGGAAGTCGATGTGGCTGAGGTAGGCGTGCTGGGCGACGTGGAAGCGGATTCCGATGGCGGCGGGATTGCCGTCGCCGATCTCAAAGTCGATGTTGCTCAGCGCTGAATAGAATGTGCCGGGATTGGCGTCAGCGATCTCGTCGTTGGGCGGGACGGTGCCCGGCGGGGGAAAAGGGATGCGGAAGCGGCGGAAGGCCGGAGGACGGCTCATGCCTGGCCTGCTCGCCGCCCCCGGCCCGCTGGCCGCAGCCGGCCTGCCCATGCCCGGCCCGTTCATGCTCGGTCCTCTGCCGCCGGGGCGGAAGCCGGCGAAGAAGACCATGTCGCCCTCGCCTGATTGAAATCCCGGCGTATTGGGCGCGAGCACCAAGACGGGGCGCGTGGGGCCGTAGCCGATGACGCGGATGCCCGGCCACACATAGATGGTGCGGGTGATGAGGTAGCGGCCCGAGGGCACAAACACAATGCCTTCGCGGGTGAGGTCCGCCGCTTTATCGATGGCGGCCTGGATGGCGGCGCTGTCGTCGGTGACGCCATCGCCGTGGACGCCAAATTCCTGCGCCGTGAGATAGACCGCATGGGGATCGTCAATGCGCGTAGTAAAGACCGATGCGGCAAAGGCAGGAATGGAAACCCATAGCAAAAGCGTGGCGGACAGCAGAACTTTTTTCATCAATTTACTCCCCCGTATGGTTGCGCCGGATGCAGACGACAAGCAGGAACTCAAGAAACCAATCCGCATTTCATTGCCCGGACAATGGAGCATGGCGGCGTAAAGCTTTGCTCCCGATCCCGTAGCTGGAATAGGCGTAGCGGCTGGACGTTTTTTCTCCGACGATCAAGTGTAATCCAGAGGCCACCTTGGCCGGCGCGCATAGATTGCCTGCGCAAGATCGTCCGCAGCCGGAAGATAGAATAAACATCGAACCATGAATCTAGAGGCACGGAGGTCATAGGACATGACACAGAATGATTCCCCGGTTTGGTTCGTTACCGGCTGTTCGAAGGGCTTCGGGAAGGAGCTTGCAAAGCTGGTGCTGGCACGCGGCTGGCGGGCGGTGGTGACGGCGCGAAGGCCCGAGCAACTGAAGGAGATCGTGGCCGGGTCCCACGACCGGGCGCTGGCTCTCGAATTGGATGTGACGGACCGGGCGCAGATCGCGCGCGCCGTCGAGGAGGCCGAAAAGAAATTCGGGCGCATCGACGTGCTGGTGAACAACGCGGGCTACGGCTACCTGGCGGCCGTGGAAGAAGGCGAAGAAGAGCAGGTGCGGGCCATGTTCGAGGCGAATTTTTTCGGTGCGGTGGCTCTGACCAATGCCGTGCTGCCGGGGATGAGGCGGCGGCGCAGCGGGCGCATCGTGAACATCTCTTCCATCGGCGGGCTGGTGAGCTTTGGGGCCACCGGTTACTACCATGCGACCAAGTACGCCTTGGAGGGATTGTCGGAGTCGCTGGCGCTCGAAGTGGCTCCGCTGGGCATCAAGGTGACGATCGTGGAGCCGGGGCCGTTCCGCACCGATTGGGCGGGCGGTTCGCTGCTGGAGTCGAAGATCAGGATCAGCGACTACGACGCGACGGCGGGCGAGCGCCGTGCGCAGACGCATGACCGCAGCGGCAAGCAGCAGGGCGACCCGGTGCGTGGGGCGGAGGCGATCATCGCAGCGGTTAGCTCGGAAAACCCGCCGCTTCACCTGCTGCTGGGAAAACCGGCCCTGGGGCTGGCCCACGCAAAGCTCGAAGCCTTAAAGAAGGATTTCGATACGTGGCGGCCAACGACGTTGAGCGCGGACTATCCGGAGTTTCAGGACGCGAAGTAAGACAGGAGTGGCGCGGCGAAGAGCGTGACCGGCCAGCGCGGTTCTTGTAGACGACTGCAAAATGAATGAAACGCGCTAGGAAGCAGGAACAACCGCAGATCCTTCGACCCCGTCCCGCTAGCGCGGGACTCCGCTCAGGATGACAGTGCTCCATTCTTTTTTGCGGAGATCAATAGGTGCATTTCTTCTCAATTACACTGCCCAATGGGGCTGCCTGTGGCTGGAATTTTAAGCAAAATGCGCACGACGCTGAAGATGATCAAGTGGGAGCACTCGATCTTCGCGCTGCCGTTTGCGCTGACGGCGATGCTGCTGGCGGCCAAGGGATGGCCGTCGTGGAGGACGGTGGGGTGGATTCTGGTGGCGATGGTGGCGGCGCGGTCGGCGGCCATGGCCTTCAACCGTTGGGCGGACGCGGAGCTGGACGCGGCCAATCCGCGCACCCGCAACCGGGCCATTCCCGCAGGATTGCTGTCAAGGCGGTTTGTGCTGGGGTTTACGTGCGCCGCGGCGCTGGTGTTTGTGCTGGCGGCGGCGGAGCTGAACCGGCTTACGCTGGAGCTGGCGCCCGCGGCGCTGGCGGTGCTGCTGGGCTATAGCTACTTGAAGCGGGTGACGCGGTGGTCGCACCTGTGCCTGGGGCTGGCGTTGGGGTTGGCGCCGGCGGCGGCGTGGATTGCGGTGCGGGGCAGCCTGGATGCGCGCATTTTGGTTCTGACCGCGGCGGTGACGCTGTGGGTGGCCGCGTTCGACGTGCTGTACGCCTGCCAGGATTATGAGCACGACCGCGCGGTGGGGCTGCGCAGCCTGCCGCAGTCGGTGGGACTTTCAGCCGCTTTTTGGTCGGCGCGCGGAATGCACCTGGCCATGCTGGGACTGCTGGTGTGGTTCGGCTGGCTGTTTCATTTTGAGATAGTTGGATGGCTGGGCGTGGGCGCCGTGGGTCTGCTGCTGGGCTATGAGCACGCGCTGGTTTCGCCGCGCGACCTGCGCCGGCTGAACGCGGCGTTCTTCACCATGAATGGCGTGATTGCGATGGTGTTTTTGTGTTTTGTGGCTGCCGATCTCTGGCTCCGGCGCTAGCGCTACTGGTAGGGCTGAATCCGGGAGCAACCAGCCTGCAGGCAGGCGCGGTCCGCTGGAAGCAGTGAGCTTGTACGGCCTGAAATGGACTCGGTGGTTCTGAGAATGCCGTAAATCAAAATGCGGTAAATGCAGGAGCCGCGAGGCGATTGCCGTGTTTCCGGGCCGTGGGCAGGGGATTTTCAATGCGGCTGTGTGCTATGGTGCGAGATAGAAGTGTGGTTCCCTGCCATCCCTCCTTTCAGGTCCAAAGGGAGTCAAGAACTCCGGCATGAGAATTGCCATCCAAGGAGAGCCCGGTTCATTCAGCCACGAGGCGGCGCTGAAGCTGGTTGCCGACGCCGGGATCGTTCCCTGCGCGCTTTCCCCAGAGGTGTTTTCGGCGCTGGACTCGGGCGCGGCCGACGCCGCTGTGATTCCCATCGAGAATAGCCTGGCGGGTTCGGTGGCGGAACACTTTGACCTGCTGCTGGCCCACGACGTGAAGGTGGTCCGGGAAACGCTGCTGCGCATCCGCCACAACCTAATCGCCATCTCTGGCGCCGACATGGGCGGGATCGACCGGGTGTTTTCGCACCCGGTGGCGCTGGCGCAGTGCCGGCGGTTCCTGGCCGAGCACCCGCGGATGGAGCCACTGCCGTTCTACGACACGGCCGGGGGTGTGAAACAGTTGGTGCAGGCGCGCGACCATCATGCGGCGGCCATCGCCAGCGAGGCGGCGGCCAACTACTACGGTGCGCAAATCCTGGAGGCGGGGATCGAGGACAACCCGGAGAACTTTACGCGCTTTTTCCTGGTGCGGCGGAGCGCGGAGGCGGTGACCGATCCCGAGTCCAACAAAATGAGCCTGGCCTTTACGCTGGAGCACAAGCCCGGATCGCTGGTGGCCGCTCTGAGCGCGCTTTCGGCTCTGGGAACCAATCTGACTAAGATTGAGTCGCGGCCGGTGCATGGCAAGCCCTGGGAGTACATCTTTTACGTAGATTGCCAGTTTCGCTCGCTCGAGGAGGGGCAGCGGGCAGTAGCGGCGCTGAGCCCGCATTGCGGCATGGTGAAGGAACTGGGAAGCTACCGGGAGGCGCGGCAGAGCGAGACCCTGTGACCAGGCCCGCGCCCTGGCGTGGTGAATCTGAAGTTCGCGAGAAAGACAACCGCAGGCCCCTTCGGCTTCGCTCAGGGCAGGCATTCGACTCGGTTTGGCCTCAAATGCGGCCAAACCTCGCTCCGGATGACATCATGCTTTAAGTTGCCTACTTCACGACCCCGCACTAGAAGTGATAGGCAACGCCGATCACGGGATTGTAGATATTGAATCTGTACCACCTGTTCGTCGTGAGCGCGCTATTGCCGAAGGTGGGCACCTTGGTGATCAAGCCGCGGTATTCGAAGCGAATGTCGAAGCTGGGACTGATCTCATAGGCGATGCCGGCGCCGAAGATGGCCCCTATCTGGGTCTGCTGCTTGGCCTGGAGAATAGTGGTGCCGGAGTTGACGATGGGCAGGAAAATGAAGGCCCCCGGGCCCGCTTCTACAAAGGGATTGAAGTTCTTCAAGACGAAATAGCGCACGTAAGCGGCCGAAGCCTCCTGGGTGCGGGTGTTGATCAGGTAGTGATTGGTGTTGCTGATGACATAGTGGATTTGGTTTCCGTAGTCAATGGCGTAGTTGGCTTCGACGGCGCTGGAGGGGGTGAGCATGAACCGGTAGCTCAGCAGAGCGCCGAAGCCGCGGTTCGCGCTCACCTGTACGTTGGTGGATCCTTCGATGAACGGCTCAACAATTGCGGTTCCGCTGAGGCTGATGTCCTGGCGGGCCTCCTGGGCGCGCCCCGCCGTGGCACCCACGGCCAGCAATAATGCAATTAAGGCGATCTTCTTCATTCGCTCCTGATCCTCACACTGCACAACCGTCCGGCTGGCAACGAGCTTGTGGATTTACGGGACCGGCCTGAGCCAGACCCCACTCTCAGCATTGTAACTGCCGGGAACGGGTCAAGGCGCGGAGGCGGCGACGGAATCTTCCCAATCTTCTCTCTATAGACGCGCGAGAGGCAGAGAGGGCGTTTTCACAAGAAAGCGAGGGGATAGGGGAGAGGCTTTAAAGCAGACTCAGAGCTCCCGTACTGCGGCCAAGATCGTGCAAGGTGGCCCGCCGCGGCGGGCCACGCGGCCGCGTCGGGCTCCCTTAGATCAACTCTGATTCTGCTGTAAGAGGCCGGCATCAACCTTTGAACGTGGTCAGCCCGCAGTTTGGCGACGGCTACGAACGCGATGGGTTGCGCATCAGGAGTGTGGACGGCCTGGGGTGTGCACAACCTGGAACCTGAAGGAGCGGACAGCTAGGTGCGCATTTCCTC
Organism: uncultured Acidobacteriota bacterium; assembly: GCA_963808795.1. Lineage (GTDB taxonomy): Bacteria > Acidobacteriota > Terriglobia > Terriglobales > Acidobacteriaceae > Telmatobacter. Next base: position 442,358 of record CAWEGL010000007.1, on the reverse strand, counting down.
ATCCCGCCCGCTCGACATGGTAATAAAATGGAGGGCCTTCGGTTTCCGCCAGCGTCCGGAGCGTGCGCAGAAAGGCCTTGGCGGCGTAGGAAAGCGTGACCTGCCGGCGGTGAACCAGGCGCAGGACGCGGCGCACATCGAGTTCGTCAATGGGCACCCGCACCAGGATCCCGGTCTCAAGCTCGCGCACCACCGTGAGATGGGGGACCAGCGCCACTCCGTTGCCCATGGCCACAAACAGCTTGATGGCTTCAATGGAGGGCAATTCGATTTCCATGTTGAGCGGCGTGCGGTAGCGCTGGAAGGCCTCAATGACCTTGCGCCGCAGCGGCGAGGCGACGTTGTGAGCGATAAAAACCTCCTTGCCCAGGTCGCTGATGGAGAGGCGCGAGGCTCTGGCCAGCGGATGACGGGGGCTGACGACGAAGGCGAGGCTGTCGCCATAGACGGCGATGGTGCGGAACTGCGCGGGATCGGGGCGGAAGGAGATCACGCCCAGCTCGAAGGCGCGCAGGTTGAGCTCCTCAGGAATGCGCGAGGCCAACATGCGCTGCACGGTGACGCCGAGGTGGGGAAATTCGCGCCGGAAAGCGTCGATGGCGGGCAAGAGGTAGAGGCAGGTGTACTCGTTGGCGGCCAGTTGCAGCCGACCGCGCTCCAGGCTCTTCAGCTCGCCCAGGGCGCTGGCCGCCTCGCGGCGCAAGGCCAGCAGGCGCAAAGCGTAGTCGCGCAGGAGTTCGCCGGCGGCGGTGAGGGAGCCGTCGCGCGCGGCGCGATCGAAGAGCGTCTCCCCTACCGCCTCCTCCAGCTTGCGGATCGCCTGGCTGACGGCCGGCTGAGTGCGGTGCAGCCGCGCCGCGGCGCGCGAAAAGCTATGCTCTTCGGCCACGGCCAGGAAGGTTTCGAGTTGGCTTAGTTCCATATCAGTTGCCAGTTTTCAGTTGTAAGTTGTCAGCAGGCTTGCTGCGTGTGCTCTCAGTCGCTGGCGAATCTTCGGCCCTCAGATGAAGCTGAGCCCCCGACGAAACGCTGACGACTGAGAACTGACTACTGACAACTATAGTATAAATAATTCTAATCGTATCTCTAAAAAGAATAATATTGCCTTATATCGCTGCAATCGGCGACACTAGGGGAGACGGCGAGAAGCTTCCTCTGGGAGGCGAATGAATGAGCTCAAATCACAGCAATCACGTTGTCTTTTTCGACACCACGCTGCGCGACGGCGAGCAGTCGCCGGGCTGCAGCATGACGACGCAGGAAAAGCTGACCATGGCCCACGCGCTCGAGGACCTGGGCGTGGACATCATCGAGGCCGGCTTCGCCATGGCCTCAGAGGGCGACTTCGCGGCTATTGCCACCATCACGCAGGCCATACGGCAGCCGCGGATCGCGTCCCTGGCGCGCGCCAAAACCGAGGACATCGAGATGGCCGCGCGGGCCTTGCAGTTCGCCGACCGCGCGCGCATTCACGTTTTTCTAGCTTCGAGCGACCTGCACCTGGAATACAAGCTCAAGATCAGCCGCGCCCAGGCGTTGGACCTGTGCGGCGAGTCGGTGCGCCTGGCGCGGTCCTTGTGCGACGATGTGGAGTTTTCGCCCGAGGACGCAACCCGTTCGGAGCGCGACTACCTGGTGGAGATGGTGCGCATTGCCGTGGAGGCCGGAGCCACCACCATCAACATGCCCGACACCGTGGGCTACACCACGCCTGAGGAATACGCGCAGATGTTCCGCGAGGTGCGCGAGCGCATCCCGGCCATCGACGAGAAGGGAGTGGTTTTGTCCTCGCACTGCCACGATGACCTCGGTCTGGCCGTCGCCAACTCGCTGGCGGCCATTCAGGCCGGCGCGCGGCAGGTGGAGTGCACCGTGAACGGCATCGGGGAGCGGGCGGGAAACGCGGCCATGGAAGAGATTGCGGCGGCGCTCTATGTGCGCGGCGACCATTACGGCGTGACACTTCGATCAAGCTGGACCAGTTGTATCCTGCCAGCCAGGTGCTGGGCCAGCTCATCACGTTTCGCCCCTCGCCCAACAAAGCGGTGGTGGGCGCCAATGCGTTCGCGCACGAATCAGGCATTCACCAGCACGGCATGTTGGCCAACCCGCTGTGCTACGAGATCATGACGCCGCAACTGGTGGGCGTGGACAAGACGCACCTGGTGCTGGGCAAGCACTCCGGCCGCGCGGCGCTGCGCCACCGGCTGGAGCAGCTTGGCTTCACGGTCAGCCGGGACGAACTGCAGCACGTTTATTACCGGTTTGTGGCCCTGGCCGACCGCAAGAAGAACATTTACGACCAGGATTTGATCGGGCTGCTGCCGGATGCGATTCGCGAACGGCGCAGCGAGCCGGTGGCGGAGCTGGATTGAAGGACGGAGATCAGAGAACAGAGAACAGAGATCAGAGAGCAATACAAAAAGAGGAAATCGCACTGATGAAGCTGAAGATTCTAGTTTTGGCCGGCGATGGTATTGGCCCGGAGGTGACCGGCGAAGCGGTTGCCGTGCTGAAGCAGATCGCGGCCGAGGGCGGTCACGATTTCACGTTTATCGAGAAGCGCATTGGCGGGGTGGCGATTGTCCAGGACGGAACGCCGCTGCCGCAGGACACGCTGGATGCGGCGCTGGCGTCGGATGCGGTGCTATTGGGCGCGGTGGGCGGAAACGAGTTCAATTCCCTGCCGCCGGACAAGCGGCCCGAGGCCGGGTTGCTGGCAATTCGCGCGGCCCTGGGCGGATTCGCCAATTTGCGGCCGGCGTTCGCCTTCAAGGAATTGACGGTGAACAGCCCGCTGCGGGCGGAGATCGTGGAGGGGGCCGATATTTTGTTTGTGCGCGAGCTGCTGGGCGGGCTGTATTTCGGCCAGCCGCGCGCGTGGGACAAGGCCAAAGGCGAAGCGTGGAACACCATGCGCTATACGCGGGATGAGGTGGCGCGCGTGGCGCGGGTCGCCTTTGACCTGGCGCAAAAGAGGCGCAAGAAGCTCACCAGCGTGGATAAGTCGAACGTGCTGGAAGTGTCGCAACTGTGGCGCGCAACGGTGAACGAGGTGGCCGCGGAGTTTCCCGATGTGACGGTGGAGCACCAATTCGTGGATTCCATGTCCATGCACCTCATGAACCGGCCGCGCGACTTCGACGTGGTGCTGACGGAGAATCTGTTCGGCGATATTTTGAGCGATGAATCGGCGGTGATCACGGGTTCGCTGGGCATGCTGCCCTCGGCGACCATCGGCGGCAAGGTGAATCTCTTTGAGCCGGTACACGGCTCGGCGCCGGACATCGCGGGCAAGGGGCTGGCCAATCCGCTGGGCGCAATCCTGACCGCGGCGCTGATTCTGCGCCACTCCGGAGGGTTGGAGAGCGAAGGCGGCGGCGATTGAGGCGGCGGTGCGAAGAGTGCTGGAGCAAGGTTTCCGCACGCCGGATTTGGCGCGCGGCAACATGGATGGGCTGACGGTGCTTTCAACGAAAGAGATGGGCGCGAAGGTAAGGGAGACGGTGAAGACGATGCTGGTAAATGCGTAAGCTGCCAATTCCTTTGGGCGCCCCACCGGGGAACCCTCTGGGTACCGCGTCTTTGTTTTTTGCGGGTAGGGTGGGAATCCCTAACATATAACCCAGTCTCGATCGAGGAGAGGCATGCTGAAGAGAACGGGAAAATTCGCCCTAATCTTGCTGCTGGCTGTTGGCGGAGCCGCCGGTCCGGCCCTTCGCGCGCAGGATGCCGCCGATGCTCATTGGCTTCTCGAATTCCAGGGAAAGATGCACGGCAATTGGATTTCCGAGAATGCGCTGATCTTGGATAAACGTTTCGAGCCATTTGTCGACCACTATCTGCGGATGAAGCAAACCTTCTGGGAAAAAGACGAAGGAATGGGCATAGTTGCCGAGGAATTCCTGGGCGTACCGGGCTCCGTAGACAGCGATGGCCAAAGCTACTACGCGGCGGATGGCTGCGTTCCGCATGACTGTACTGATAAAGGGATGCTTTGGGTTGACCTGAAAACCGATCCGGCCATCGTGGTCTTTGCCGCTACCGACATTCGCAGGAATTCCGTCGACGGCAGCTACAGGCTTTACTTATTCACCAGCCGGATTCTCAACCCGGGCGAATTGCCTTCCACATTGCGCACCAGCATCACGCGTTGGACGGCGGAACCGCTAGGCGATGGAATAACAATTGAAAAAATCAGCCAGGCTTTCATCGTCGGCCCCGATGGAAACGAAGTGCAAGCGGACCCGGATTCGCTGGGCGTAGCGGATGCCGCACAGGAGAAATAGGAGAAATCAGATAGACAATGAGCGAACCGAAGACGTTATTTGAAAAAGTTTGGGAGCGGCATGTGGTGGCGGAGCCGAAGGGCGAGCCTACGCTGCTCTACATCGACCTGCAACTGGTGCACGAGGTCACTTCGCCGCAGGCGTTTGAAGGGCTGAGGCTGGCGGGGCGCAAAGTGCGCCGGCCGGATCGCGCGGTGGCCACGGTGGATCACAATGTGCCGACCACCATCGAAGGGCGGCTGAACATTGTGGACCAGATCGCGGCCACTCAGATTGCCACGCTGCGCAGGAACTGCGCGGAGTTCGGCATCGAGCTTTACGACGTGAACTCGCGCGAGCAGGGGATTGTGCACGTGATCGGGCCGGAGCTGGGGATCACCAAGCCGGGCATGACCATTGTGTGCGGCGACTCGCACACCTCGACGCATGGCGCGTTCGGGGCGCTGGCCTTCGGCATCGGAACCAGCGAAGTGGAGCACGTGCTGGCCACGCAGACGCTGCCGCAGTCGAAGCCGAAAACCATCCGCATCGCGGTAGAGGGCAAGCTGCCGCGGGGCGTGACGGCCAAGGACATCATCCTGGCCATTATCGGCAGGATCGGCACCGACGGCGCAACCGGATACGTGATCGAGTACGCAGGGTCGGCGATTCGCGGGCTCTCGATGGAAGGGCGCATGACTATATGCAATATGAGCATCGAGGCGGGCGCGCGGGCGGGCATGATCGCGCCGGACGAGACGACGTACGCGTATTTGCAGGGGCGCAGATTTTCGCCGCAGGGCGCGGCGTGGGATGCGGCGGTTAAGGAGTGGAGCAAGCTGCCCTCGGATCCGGGCGCGAAGTTCGACCGCGAACTCACGATGGACGCGGCCACGCTGGCGCCGCATGTGACTTGGGGGACGAGCCCCGGCATGGTGGCGCCGATTACGGCCGCAGTGCCCGATCCGGCGGCCGCGCCCAGCGAGCAGGAACGCAAGGGGTTGGAGCGGGCGCTGGAGTACATGGGCCTGCAACCGAAGACTGCACTGGCCGAGATCGCGATTGACCGCGTCTTTATTGGCTCCTGCACCAACGGGCGCATTGAGGACCTGCGCGCGGCGGCGCGGATTGCCGCGGGTTACAAGGTTTCAACGCATGTGAACGCGATGGTGGTTCCCGGCTCGCAGCAGGTGAAGGCGCAGGCCGAGGCCGAGGGCCTGGACCGCATCTTTCGCGCGGCGGGATTCGACTGGCGGGAGCCGGGCTGCTCGATGTGCCTGGGGATGAATCCCGACATTCTTGCGCCGGGCGAGCGCTGCGCTTCCACGAGCAACCGCAACTTCGAGGGCCGCCAGGGACGCGGCGGGCGCACGCACCTGGTTTCGCCGGAGATGGCCGCGGCGGCCGCCATTGCCGGGCATTTTGTGGACATTCGCAATTGGGAGGTGCGCGAGCCGGCAAGCCGGCGCGCAGCCGAGGAGGTAAAGGCCTGATGGAACCGTTTCGCACCTTGACCGCGCTGGCCGCGCCGCTGGACCGCGCCAACGTGGACACCGACCAGATCATTCCCAAGCAGTTTTTGAAACGCATCGAGCGCACCGGCTACGGCGACTTTTTGTTCTTCGACTGGCGGCGCACCGCGACGGGCGATCCCGACCCAGCGTTCGTGTTGAACGATCCGCGCTACAAGAGTGCGAGGATTCTCATCGCGGGCAAAAACTTTGCCTGCGGATCGAGCCGCGAGCACGCCGCGTGGGCGCTGAGCGACTATGGATTTCGCGCCGTGATCGCACCTACGTTTGCCGACATTTTCTTCTCCAACGCGGGCAAGAACGGGATTGTCCTGGCGCGGCTGAGCGAGGAACAGGTGGGCGAGCTCATGAAGAACGCACAAACCATTCCGGGCTATCAACTGACGGTTTCGCTGGAGGCGCAGACGGTGAGCGACGGGCGCGGATTCAGCGCCACGTTCGAGATCGATCCCTTTCGCAAGTTCTGCCTGCTGGAGGGACTGGACGACATTGGATTGACGCTGCGGCACGCGGCGGAGCTGGACAAGTTCGAGGCCGAGCACGATAAGGCTGTGTGGCTGAGGGCGAGGTGAAAAGGCAGCTTTCAGCCCTCAGCTCTCAGCTTTCAGCTTTACCGTGGCATTTGAGGCGGGATCGAGGAATCGAATTTCACGGAACAGATCGTTAAACATCAGAACTTAAACGCGGCACCAACAAACTGAGAGCTGAAAGCTGATAGCTGACAGCTCGGAGAACGAAGAGAGCACAATGGCTATCGAAGGCAAACGACAGAGCATTTCGTTAACCGAGGGGCCGAGCCGCGCGGGGGCGCGGTCGTTTCTTCGCGGCGCAGGATTCAAAAAAGAAGACCTGCACAAGCCCATCATCGGGGTCGCAAACACCTGGACCGAGATCGGCACCTGCAACGTGCACCTGCGCGGGATTGCGGAGGCCATGAAGGAAGGCATTCGCGAGGCGGGCGGAACGCCCATGGAGTTCAACACAATCACCATTCACGATGGCATCACCATGGGCACACAGGGCATGAAAGCGTCGCTGGTCTCGCGCGAGGTGATCGCCGACTCCGTTGAACTGGTGGCGCGCGGCAATCAATTTGACGGCCTGGTGGGCATCGGCGGCTGCGACAAAAATATGCCGGGCATCATCATGGCGCTCTGCCGGCTGGACATTCCCGGCATGATGTATTACGGCGGATCGATCGCGCCCGGCAAGCTGAACGGCCCCAATGGCGAGATAATCGACATCACCGTTCAAGATGTGTTTGAAGGCATTGGCTCTTATGCCGCGGGCCGCATTGACGACGCGGGACTGGAGGCGCTGGAGGCGAGCGCCTGTCCCGGCGCGGGCGCGTGCGGCGGGCAGTTCACGGCCAACACCATGGCCATGAGCGGCGAAATCCTGGGCATTTCGCCGATTGAACTTTCGGGCGTGCCCGCGACCGCGCCCGGCAAACTCGACGCCGCGCGCCAAGCGGGCCACATCCTGATGGACGCGGTGCGCGCCAACCTTCGCCCCTCGCAGATTATTACGCGCAAATCGATCGACAACGCCATTGCCGCCGTGGCGGCGAGCGGGGGCTCGACCAACGCGGTGCTGCACCTGCTGGCTATCGCGCGCGAGTTGGGCATCGCGCTCGCGATCGACGACTTCGACGCCATCTCCAAGCGCACGCCGTACATTTGTTCGCTCACGCCCGCGGGCAAGTACGTGGCCGCGGATTACCAGGCGGCGGGTGGATCGCGGCTGCTGGCGAAGCGCATGGTCGATGCGGGCTACGCCGACGGCTCGGCGCTGACCGTCACCGGCAAAACGCTGGCCGAAGAGGCCGCGCTGGCAAAGGAGACTCCGGGCCAGGACGTAATCCATACCTTCGAAAAGCCCATCAAGCCCAACGGCGGTTTGGTGATTCTCAGGGGCAATCTCGCGCCCGAGGGCTGCGTGATGAAGATTGCCGCGGCGGACAAGTACGAGCATCGCGGCCCGGCGCGGGTCTTCGATTGCGAAGAGGATTGCTTTGCCGTAGTGCAGTCGGGCGGCATCAAGCCGGGCGATGTGATCGTGATTCGCTACGAAGGGCCGAAGGGTGGTCCCGGCATGAGAGAGATGTTGCAGGTAACCGCGGCCATCTCGTCGAACGCGGAGCTGAGCGCGCACGTGGCTCTCTTGACGGACGGACGCTTCAGCGGCGCGACGCGGGGATTCACCGCGGGGCATGTGGCGCCGGAGGCGTTTGTGGGCGGGCCGATTGCCGCGGTGCGCGAAGGCGACATCATCGCCTTCGATATCGGCAAGCGGACGCTCAACGTGGAGATCAGCGACGCGGAGATAAAGGCGCGGCTCAAGGACTTTAAGCCGCCGGCGCTGCGCTGGCCAAGCGGCGTCTTCCGCAAGTATGTGGATCGCGTGAAGTCGCCGTCGGAGGGTGCGACGACGTAAGAAGCAGAGAACAGAGAACAGAGAACAGAAGTTGGCGTGAGAAAAGAAGGAGTCTGCAATGGGACAAAAGGGACACGAAAGCGCATCGCACACAAACGAAGCAAAGTCAAACGCAGCCAAGACCAACGCGGCGGAGTCGACTGCTCATCTGACGGCGCCCACGCGGCTCACCGGCTCGGAGATTCTGTGGGCCACCCTGGTGGGCGAGGGCGTGACGGACGTCTTCGGCTATCCGGGGGGCGCGATTTTGCCGGTATACGACGCGCTGCGCAAGTTTCCTATCCGCCATATCCTGGTGCGCCACGAGCAGGGCGCGGCGCACATGGCTGACGGCTACGCGCGCGCTTCGGGCAAGGTAGGTGTGGCCATGGCCACCAGCGGTCCGGGCGCCACGAACCTGGTGACCGGCATCGCCACGGCCATGCTGGACTCGATTCCCATCGTGTGCATTACCGGCAATGTTCCCACCCGGGTGCTGGGCACGGACGCCTTCCAGGAGGTGGACATTACCGGCCTCACGCTGCCCATTACCAAGCACAACTTTCTGGTGACCAAGACGGAGGAGCTGGCCGCGGCGCTGCGCCACGCGTTTCAGATTGCGCGCTCGGGCCGGCCCGGCCCGGTGCTGGTGGACATCACTAAAGATGCACAGCAGGGCACGGCCATCTTCGACTTCAAAGCCGCCAAGCCGCGCCCCTACCGGCCGCACCCCATGCTGCGCGTGGAGGACACGGGACTGGATCAAGCCGCGGAGCTGATCCGCAACGCGAAGCGGCCGGTGATTCTGGCCGGCCACGGAGTGGTGGAGTCGGGGGCGATGGAACAGGTGCGCACGCTGGCTGAGCGCGCGCAGATTCCGGTGGCGCTCACGCTGCTGGGGCTGGGCGGCTTTCCCGCTTCGCACCCGCTTAGCCTGGGCATGATGGGCATGCACGGCGAGGCCTGGGTGAATCACGCCATTCAGGAAGCCGATCTGCTCATCGCCTGCGGAATGCGCTTCGACGACCGCGTCACCGGAACTCCCGCGACCTACGCGCTCAAGGCCAAGAAGATTCACATCGAGGTCGATCCGGCGGAGATCAATAAGAACGTCAAGGTGGATGTGGCTTTGGTGGGCGATCTGGCCGAGGTGCTGGAGCGGCTGCTGCCGCTCATCAGTAGTGGGCATGGGGGCCGCGACGGCTCGGCGTGGCTGAAGACGATCGCGGCCAGCAAAGGCGCGGTGGCCGTACACGACATCAACAACCTGCCCGACCTGGGGCATCTCTACGCGGCGCACGTAGTGCACGACCTGTGGCGCATCACCGGCGGCGACGCCATCGTGGTGACCGACGTAGGCCAGCACCAGATGTGGGAGGCGCAGTACTTCCGCCACGAGCGGCCGCGCACGCTCATCACCTCCGGCGGGCTGGGGACGATGGGTTTCGCTCTGCCCGCGGCCATCGGCGCCAAGATCGCCTGCCCGGAGAAGGAGATTTGGGTCGTCGCCGGCGACGGCGGGTTCCAGATGACCGCGGCCGAGCTGGCCACTATCGTCCAGGAAAAGATCAAGATCAACATCGCGCTCATCAACAACGGCTACCTGGGCATGGTGCGCCAGTGGCAGGAGTTTTTCTACGAGCGCAACTACGAAGCCACGCCGCTGGTGAGCCCGGATTTTGTAAAGCTGGCCGATGCGCACGGCATTCCAGGGTGCGCGGTGCGCAAGCGTTCCGAGGTGGCCGAAGCGGTCAACGCGGCGCGCTCGGCGCCGGGCACCTTTCTGATCGAATTCAAGGTGGAAAAAGAAGAGTCGGTTTATCCGATGATTCCCGCCGGGAGCGCGCTGCACGAGATGATCCGGCGGCCGGGTAACCGCATGAAAGACCCGCTGGAAGAGACGGCGGACGAGTAACTGAAAGGCAGCTTTTAGCTGTTAGCTTTTAGCTCTTAGCCACATAGTGCAGCCACCATCCGCAGTGGACCTGAGTTTGAATGCGGCCGGCTTGGATTGCAGAGTGTCGAGGAGTTGATATGGCGCAAGCGCCGAGAAAAGCTGAAAGCTAAAAGCTGAGAGCTAGGAGCTTGCTTTTATGCTGCACACATTTGTTGCTTACGTTGAAGATTTGCCGGGCGTGCTGACGCGCGTGGCGTCGCTGTTCCGGCGGCTGAACATCAACATCAACTCGCTCACCGTGGGGCGCAGCGAGCGGGCGGGACTGTCGCGCATCACGCTGGTGTGCGAGGCGTCGGCCGAAGCCGGCCACCGCATCCGCGCCAACCTGTTTAAACTGGAAAACGTCGTAGATGTGGACGACATTACGCAGGTGTCGGCGGTCACGCGTGAATTGGCGCTCATCAAAGTGGCGGCTACGCCGCAGAACCGCTCCCAAATCTTCGATCTGGCGGAGGTCTTTCGCGCGCGCATCGTCGATCTTACTTCCGAGTCGCTGATGATCGAGATGACGGGCGTGGAGAGCAAGATCGAAGGGCTCATCGAGGTGCTGCGCGAAGACGAGGGCCGCATTCTGGAAATCTGCCGCAGCGGCAAGATGACCATGCGCCGAGGCCATCACGTGAGCAGCGTCCTCAAAGCAATGGACCCGGGCGAGGTGGAACCCGGAACCGCGGCGAAAAGCATGGAAGCGCCGGAAGTGAATGCGGCCAGCGAAGCGGAGTAACATTCAGAGGTTGGACCGGCGGGCCGGGTCAACGGACCCTGGCCGGGAGGCGGACCCTGGGCGGGACGCCGTTAGGGATTTACGCCGTTCATATGGAGCAGCTGAATAACACGCCGGCAGCGGCGCAAAGCGTACGCCGTGGCAAACCGGGTCATGAGCTGATTTTCGTGCTCTTACCTAGTGTCGTGAATCCGAAATTCGTTGAAAGGCAACCGCAGGTCCTTCGACTCCGTTTGCCGCTAAGACGCGGCAAACTGCGCTCAGGATGACAGCGCAATTGTGTTGCGAACTTCAGACTCAGGACACTAGGGGGAGTTAACAGCCAGTTCAAGCGCAATCAACAAAAAATCCGATCAACGGAGGAGAATCGAGACAGTTATGGCTAAGACTTATTACGATCACGACGCCGACCTCAGCCTCATCCAGGCGAAGAAGGTAGCGATCATCGGCTACGGCTCGCAGGGACACGCCCATGCGCTCAACCTCAAGGATTCCGGGGTGCAGGTAAAGGTGGGGTTGCCGGCAGGTTCAAAATCCGTCGCCAAGGCGCAGAAGGCTGGCCTGGAGGTGGTCACGCCCGCCGAGGCCGCGAAGTGGGCCGATGTGGTGATGATCCTTACGCCCGACCAGGTACAGGCCAAGTTGTACGCCGAGGAGATCGCGCCGAACCTTAAGCCGGGCAAGCTGCTGATGTTCGCACACGGCTTCAACATTCACTTTAAGACCATCGTGCCCGATGCCAGCATCGACGTGGGGCTGGCCGCGCCCAAGGCGCCGGGCCACCGCGTGCGCGAGCTCTTTATAGAGGGCGGCGGCACGCCCTGCCTCATCGCCGTTCACCAGGACGCCACCGGCAAGGCGCACCCGCTCGTGCTCAGCTACCTGAAAGGCATCGGCGGCACGCGCGCCGGAGTGCTGGAGACTACGTTCAAAGAAGAGACTGAGACCGATCTCTTCGGCGAGCAGGCGGTGCTGTGCGGCGGCGTGAGCGCGCTGATCAAGGCCGGGTACGAGACGCTGGTGGAGGCCGGCTATCAGCCCGAGAGCGCCTACTTCGAGGTGCTGCACGAGCTGAAGCTGATCGTGGATTTGATCTATCGCGGAGGCCTCGCGTATATGCGCTACTCGATCTCCGACACCGCCGAATACGGCGACTACGTGAGCGGGCCACGCGTGATCGGCGCCGAGAGCCGTAAGGCCATGAAGCAGATCCTGGCTGAGATTCAGAATGGGGCGTTCGCGAAGAAGTTTCTCGCCGACCAGAACTCCGGCCGCAAGGAGTTTCTGGCCTTCCGCGAGGCCGAAGCGAAGCATCCCGTCGAGATTGTAGGCAAGCAACTGCGGGCGCAGATGCCGTTCCTCGATCCGGTGACGGTGGAGGAAATAGCGAAGACGCGGTAGAAAAGCAGCCTCTAGCTACTAGCTCCTAGCTTCTAGCTGGAGGCTTGCCTGACCCGTACTTTTCGTTCCACGGGGCCGATGCCGTCACACCATGAGATCGGTAGCCCAGTTTTCTCGACCCGCAAGCCCCGAGACAGAATCAAAGACCTTGTCCGCGGTTACAAGGATTGCGCCGACGGCGATGGCGTGAGCGGCGATCAGCATGTCCATGCTTTCGAGGGGCCGGCCGGCGGCCTCCTGCTGCGCGCGAAGTTTCCCGTAAGCGCGAGCTTCGGAGGAGCCAAGCGGGAGAACTGTCATGCGGGCGAGGAACCCGCGCAGCGCACGGCGAAGGTTCTCGGAGTTTGGGCTTTTTGCGAGGCCAAACTCCAGCTCGAACTCCGTGACGATGGAGATGCAGGCGGCCTCGTCGTCTCCGAGGTTTGCGAGCCGCGCTCGGGCCGCGGAAGATTTGCCCTTGAGGATGTAGCTGACCGTGTTGGTGTCGAGCATGTAGAGCCGGCTCATAGCTCGTCGCGCTGTTGCGGCGGACCTTGTTTGCGGTCGGCGAGAAAATCGTCGGGGAACTCAGCACTGTCAAGAGCGGCGTACACTTCGTCCCAACTGCCCGGCGCTTGAGAGAGAATCACGTCGCCGCTTTGCGGATCCCGGCGGATGAACACCTCTTTTGAAGCGAAGCGGTACTCGGCCGGAATGCGGACGGCCTGGCTCCGCCCACTCATGAAAACGCGCGCTTTTTCAACCTGGGCCATGACTCCTCCATGTGAGATATATCATGCCATATATCATGGCCCGAGGCAACTCCCACCGAAGTTCATGCGAGGGACCTTGTTGCATGAAACGCAGATTTCGAAGTATCATGTTTCATGAAACAAATCCGCCCCGTGAAGAATGCCGTGACCATGCGCGTCCGCAAGCACCGCAAGGCCCTGCGCGCTGCCGGGCTAAGGCCGGTGCAGCTCTGGCTTCCCGATACTTCCTCAATGAGTTTCCGGCGCAAGTGTAAGCGGGAGTCGCTGTCGTTGGCGAACGATCCGCACGAGGCCGAGGTGCTTGGTTGGATGGCTGAGGTTGCCGATACGGACGGCTGGGCATGAAGCGCGGCCAACTGGTTCCTGTGGCGTTAGCGGGAGCGTACGGCAAGCCGCGGCCCGCCCTTGTTATCCAGTCGAATCTCTTTGCGCACCATCCTTCGGTAACGATTCTGCCCGTCACCGCCGAACTGCTGCCGATTGAGACCTTTCGCGTGGCCGCGAATCCTTCCGCAAAGAATGGTCTGCGCGCGCCATCGCAGATCATGGTGGACAAGGCGCACACCATTCTACGCGACAAGGCGGGCGCGCCCTTCGGCGAACTGGAACCGGACACTCTCAGGGCCGTGGACCGTGCGCTTGCTGTGTTTCTGGGGCTGGGCTGAGTGGGCCAGCTCGCGTTCTTCTACCTATGCTTTCAACATGACGCTCGCGGCGGAGCGCTTCGGCGAGATTACATCTTGCGGCCGCTTGGATGGGGAACGCAATGCTTGGGGTCAGCGGCTTGCAATGAAGTGACTCGCAGGCTTTGAAAATCAAGGTCTCGCGGCGGCAGCGCCCACTGAAGTTTCCGCTATCTGCCGGCCGGAGGGCTGGTTGGAACCAGCCGTCTTCACCAGCAGCCAATAGTGAAATCCATCCACGATGGCCATCAGCGCCGCCTGGTTCAGGTCGCTGCTCACGCCCGCTGTCACCCATGGCTCGTGCCCGTCGGCCTTGAAGCTCACCGTCACCCGCACGTGCGCCGCCGAGTCGTGCGCGGAGATGTCCAGAGCCGCCACCGTGAACGTCCCCAGCCGCATCTCGGCCAGCGCCGGGTACCACTTGTCCAACTCTTTGCGCATGGCCTTGGTCAGCGCGTCCACCGGGCCGGCGCCTTCGGCCCGCGTGGTGGCCACCGTCGAGTCGCCCACCGTCAGGGTCATAAACGCCTGCACGAACCGGCTCCCGATCTCGTCCGACTCGTCGAAAACCCTCCAGCTCTTCACCCCGAACCAGTTGGGCAGGCTCTTCAGCACCTTCATGCACGCCAGCCGGAACGAAACCTCGCTGGCCGTGAACCCTCCGCCCTCGATCATGGCCTGGTTCGTGTCCATCAGCGCCTGCGCCTGCGCGGAGTTGAGCGCCACGCCCAGCGACTCTGAGAGCAGCATGATATTGGCTCTGCCCGATTGCGCGTTCACCCCGATCACCGGGCTCGCGCCTACCCGCGCCGGATCGCACCATAGGTACGCGCCCGGATTCTTGCGCTCGCTCGAGCCGTGCATCCCCGCCCACGTTCCGAAGGCCCCCGGCCCCACGATGGGTGCGCCGTGCGGCGGCTCCAATCCGAAGGCCGCGTAAGCCGAGTGCGCCAGGCTGGTCAGTCCGGTGAGCGACTCCGGCGGCACAAACTCCGCCTCGCCCCTGAGCTGCATGGCCCCGATCACCGTGGTCAGGTTCACGTTGCCGCAGCGCTCGCCCGTGCCCAGCAGCGTGCCCTGCACCTGCACCGCACCCGCCAGGATCGCCGCGCGCGTGTTGGCCACTCCCAGCCCGCGGTCCGTGTGCCCGTGAAAGCCGAACTTCGCCTCCGGATACTCCCCGATCAGCCCGCTCATCACCGCGGTCACCTCTTCCGGGCTCGCGCCTCCGGTGGTGTCGCAGACCAGGATCCGGCTCACCTGCTGCCGCACGCACTGCTCAGTCATCTGCCGGAAGTATTCCACGCTCCGCCGGTTGAACTCCGCGTCGCACGGGCTGCCGTTCTCCCGCCGCCCGCAGCTCGCGTCCATGGCGTGCTCCAGGTCCACGAACACCTCCAGCCCGTTGTCCTGGAGGCACGCGACTGTCTCCCACGCCATGCGCAGGTTCTCTTCCGGCGTAGTTTCCAGCGAGCGTTCCACGTCCAGCAGCCGCGACTTGACCACCACCACCGCTACCGGCACGCGCCGCCTGTGCTTGACGATGAACCGCACGTCCGGCCACTCTTCCACCTTGGCGCCGCGCCCGCGCGTCCTGCCGAACAGCGCCAGCTTCATCGCTCCCGTGTCCACCCCGTCCAGCGCGTCCGTCAAGTCGCCCACAAACTGGTTCGCGCCCGCGAACCCGATCTCGGCATAGTGCACCCCGAACGCCGCCATGCGCTCCAGAAGCAGGACCGCGTTGGGAACGGAGATTTCCAGATCCGGCTGTTGCATCCCGTCCCGGAGGCTGGTGTCGAACAGTTCCACTCTTCTGGTTTTACTTGTCGTCATCGATCTCCACGCTGGATGCCCTACGCTGGAAGCCAAAGGGCTCTCCGCCGCCCTAACGCGGAAAAACTTCCCATCATTTCATAGTATCCCGGCTGAACGAAGCGGACGCAAATCCGCTGCCACATCCCCAAGTAGTGTCCTAATTTAGCTTCCGGCCTTAGTCTGCATCGTTTCGGCCTGGGACGTAATGGCCACGAACCGCGCCATTCAGATCCCAATACACGTGGTGGCAAAATTGGGTAAAGTGACTCTCCCCGAAAACGTCTTCGTACGTCACACGTCCCCAGGTATAGAGTCCCTTACCGCCGGTTGCGTGCTTGATCTCTTTCACATCCTTGTCCGCGCAAAACCCGTCAACAACGGCAAACATGTTGGCATTCTGTAGGGGACCAAGAATGCTGCCCCCGCTGCCTTCGTCAGGAGCGTCGGGGAGGTTAATTTCCTTGGGTAGTGGAACTGGCATGATGGCGGCCCTCGCCTTGAAGGTGATTTTCCTCGCCGGCGTATGGCCGGTGTTGATAAGGAGCGGGCGGCACTCAAACTTCAAATCCCCGCCTTTATCCTCGTCCCGCCGTTCTTGAAAGATGCCTGTGCCAATGACAACTGTAAGGTACGCCCTCAACTCTCTTTTCGAGGCCCCGTCAGAGGCAGACACCGTTTGGCGCATAAGGAGGGCCTGCCAGGCAATGAAAAAAAGCGTAAGGAGAACCGCCAGCGTGGCGACTCCTTGCGGCCATGCGAGAATTATGCGCCACACTGAAACATTGTCTTGGTTGCCCAGGATTATATAGCAGGACAGAATGACAATTACAACCAGCGCAAGTCCCAGAAGGGTAATGGGCAAGTTCTTCCTCATGAATATGGAATCATACCCCCGAAGCACAGCGGACAGGCCTGTGAATTTCAAATTAGGACATCACCTCATCTCCAATTCCTGTGACACTCCAGGCCAAACCGGAGTAGAATGGCCCCAGCTTCCTAACCCGAAGCCCAAAGGTCATCTCCCAAAGGACGGACACTCGCCTGAACGAGGGCGCACGGTGGTCATCCCCGCTTCTATACCCAGTGCCTCGAGCCGTGGAGATGGAGAGGTTGAGCTGAGATGAAGATGAATGGTTCCCGCAGAGAATTCCTCGGCGCCATGGGAATGGCCGCCGGCGCATACATGGTCGAGCCCTCCCTGCTGCGCGCCCTGCCGGCTAAGAATGCCAGGGTCGCCATCGGAAGTTGCCCTGAGTACAACCGCCAGGTTGTGGAGACGCTTTCCACCATGTTCGACCAGCTCGGCGGGCTCAAGCGCGTGGCCAGGGGCAAGACCGTCACCATCAAGCTCAACTTGACCGGGGGCCCCAGCAACCGCTTGAACGGCATGGCCCCCGAGATGACCCATTGGGTTCATCCCACGGTGATTGCCGCCGTGGTCCATCTGCTCGGCAATGCCGGAGCCACGCGCATCCGCCTGGTTGAGAGCTCGCCCGATGGAACCCATCCCCTCGAGCACTTCATGATCTCCGCCGGCTGGAATCCCCAGGATTTCGTCAGCGCCGCGCCCAAGTCCAAAGTCGAGTTTGAGAACACCAACTTCCTGGGCAGCTATAAAACCTACGCCACCTTCATGGTTCCCGGCGGCGGCCTTTTGTACACCGGCTTCGACCTGAACCGCTCCTACCGCGAGACCGACGTCTTCGTCTCCCTGGCCAAGCTCAAGGAGCACCGCACCGCCGGCATCACCCTCTCCATGAAGAACTGCTTCGGCATGACCCCCTGCACCATCTATAGCCAGCAGGCGCCGCTCGACGAGCCCAGCATCGTCCCCGTCGGCTACCGCATGGACATGCACCTCGGCTCCCGCGTACCCCCCAAGAGCGCGCCCCAGCCCGCCGTCGACGCCGCCACCTGGTCGCACGACCCCGGCTATCGCATGCCGCGCATCGTTACCGACGTAGTCAACGCGCGCCGGATTGACCTGGCGGTCATCGATGGAATCCATACCATCGAGGGCGGCGAATTGCCCCAGCAGAGCCCGAACTTCATCCACCGGCCCATGCATCCCGGCGTGCTTATCGCCGGCCTCAACTGCGTCTCCACTGACGCCGTCTCCACGGCTGTCATGGGCTTCGACCCCATGGCCGACACCGGCACACCGCCCTTTGAAACCGCCTCCAACATGCTCAAATTAGCCGAGGAGCAGGGTCTGGGCACGCGCGACCTTAGCCGCATCGAAGTTCTGGGCGAGCCCATCGCCAAGGTTCGCACTCCCTTCACTCCGCTCTCCAAAATGATCGTGGGAGCCTGACCTCGAGGCCGGCTCAACCCCCTTGAGCCGGCCGCATTCCTTCCTAACCTCTTCAGCCGGAATCTCCTTAGCCGCGCTCGTCCCTTACGCCCAGCGGATGCGCCGGCCGTGGTCTTTGCCGCCCGTTACTGGACAACACACCGGGCCGGAGCGTATATGTCTCGTCATGTTTCGCTCCACGCTTTTTTTTGCTGCTCTTCTCGCTCTTGCTGCGTCCGCCGCAACCCTCAGCCAGGCGCAATCGCTTGCCCCGTCGCCGCCCATGGGCTGGAATAGTTGGATTTCCTATGGCCTCGCCATCAACGAGGCCCAGTTCAAAGCCAACGCCGAAGTGCTCGCCAGCCTGCGCCGGTACGGATGGCAGTATGCGGTCATCGACGAGGGCTGGTACATGGCCAACCCCTCCGGCAAGACAGTCGCGGCCATGAATTACCTCTGGAACGCGAACGGCCTGCTGATACCCGCACCGGACCGCTTTCCTTCCGCGGCCAACGGAGCGGGCTTCAAGCCGCTGGCCGATTGGATGCACGCACGGGGGCTCAAATTCGGAATCCATATTATGCGCGGCATCCCGCGCCAGGTGGCCGCCGCGAACCTGCCCATCGCGGGCACAAAGTACACCGCCGCCGAGGCCGCGGACGAAACCAGCCCCTGCCCCTGGGACCAGGGCAACTGGGGCATGAAAGATAATGCCGCCGGGCAGGCCTATTACGACTCGATGATGCAGATGTATGCAAATTGGGGAGTGGACTTTATCAAGGTGGACTGCATCTCGGACCGCCCTTACCGGCCCACCGAAATCCGCCAGATCGCCGAGGCCATCCGCAAGACCGGCCATCCCATGGTGCTCAGTCTCTCGCCGGGTCCCACTGCGCTCGCCAACGCGGCACAGGTCGCGCAATATGCGCAGATGTGGCGCATCTCCGACGACCATTGGGACGGCTGGACCTTTCAACATACGCATGGCGGAGATTATCCCTCCGGAATACGCCCCGCCTTTGACCTGCTGGCCCAGTGGTTCCCCTACGCGGGGCCGGGCCACTGGCCGGATGCGGACATGCTGCCAGAAGGCTGGCTCGGTCCCACCCCCGGCTTGGGCCAGCCGCGCCCATCGCGCGAAACCCACGACGAGGAGCGCACCGAGTTTACGCTCTGGGCCATGGCCCGCTCGCCCTTGATTCTGGGCACCGATCTGACCCGGCTCGACGGCTTTACCCGCTCGCTCATCACCAACCGGAACGTGATCCTCGTGAACCAGAACGCCAGCTACAGCCGCCCGGTCGACACCTCCGGCCTGGGGCCTGCCTTCGCCGATGCGCGCATCTGGCGGGCCACGATCAATCAGCCCGGAGAAAGAGGCTACGCGGAGTACTTCGGCTTCTTCAACCTCGGCTCCAAGCCGGTTACGCTGCGCGCCGCGTGGGAGCAGCTCGGCCTCGGCGGCCGCCACTCCACCCTGAATATCTGGGACGGTTCCGCCGGCAAAGAATCGAAGCAAATCGCCGTTACCCTGCCGGCTCACGGCTGCGCCCTGTTTCAAGTGCGATAGGCCGGGGCATTTTCCGGTAGTTCCCATGTGCGAAACTAGACTGTCCGCGGGATTTGTTTTTTTGAGATCTCCCCCGGCAGGGTTGGCCCCGTGCCCGTTCTCCGCTCTGCGTTGATCGCGCTCTCTCACAATCGGCCTTTGCGCCGCTTCTGTCAGCATTCGCGCCTGGGCGCGCGGCTGAGCTCGCGTTTCATCGCCGGCATGACCGTGGAAGACGCTCTGCGCGCGGCCGAGGCGGTCAACCGCCAGGGCATTGCCGCGAGCCTCGACTCGCTGGGCGAAAGTGTTGCCTCCGAAGCCGATGCTTACCAGGCCGCCGATTCCTACCACCAGCTGCTGGACGCCATCGCGGCCCGTAAACTCGACGCCAGCATCAGCGTCAAGCTGACACAGATGGGGCTGGAGCTATCCCCTGCGCTGGCCGAGAGCAACGCCGAAAGCCTGGCCCGCCACGCCCACGCAACCCATAACTTTGTGCGCATCGATATGGAGGACTCGCGGCTCACCCAGGTGACCCTGGATATTGTACGCCGCGTGCACGCCCGCGCGGAGCTGCGCGCCGCCATCGGTGTGGTGATCCAGGCCTACCTTTACCGCTCTGAAAATGACGTCGAACAACTGCTGGTGGAAGGCATCCGCGTGCGCCTGTGCAAGGGGGCGTACAACGAGCCGCCGGAGGTGGCTTTTCCGCGCAAGACCGACGTAGACGCCAACTTCCTCCGCCTCGCCAGGATGCTCCTGGAGAGTTCCGTCTATCACTCCCTGGCCACCCACGATGAGGCCATGATTAAGGCCGCCAAGGCCTTTGCCGCCGAGCACGGTATTGGTTCCGGACGGTTTGAATTCCAGATGCTTTACGGAGTGCGCCGCGATTTGCAGCGCCAACTGGTCAGCGAGGGTTACAAAGTGCGCGTCTACGTTCCCTTTGGTCCCGAGTGGTATCCCTACTTCATGCGCCGCCTGGCCGAGCGGCCCGCCAACCTGTTGTTCCTGGCCAGGAACCTCTTCCGCTCCTAACCTCCCGGAAACAAATCAAGACTTGCACCACGGCCTAGAGCCGGCGAATAAACGCCATGGCCTCGGCCAGCTGGGGGAAGCGGGCTTCCTCGGCTTTGAACTCCGCCGAGTGGATGCAGCGGCGCAGGCCGCGCATGCGCACGGGAAATTTGAGGTGCAGCATCTCGTGGTAGAGGAGGTATTCGAGGGCGTAGCGGGGGCTGGAAGCGCGGTCGAAGACGCGGCTGACGACGATGGTGTTGTGGGCGCCGTCGTAGTGGCCCAGGGAGCGCTTGGCGTGGTGCTCGCTCCAGGTAAGCTCGGGCCGTCCGAGGAGGCCGTGGAAGAAGCGCGCGTTGAGGGACTCGAAGACCTCTTCCAGGTGATAGTAGCGGCCCTCGGGCCCGAAGTAGCGCTTGCTGCCGCGCGCGGTGCGAATGAGCTCGACTTGGCGGGTGACGGCGGCGCTGGAGGCGAAGCGCTTGTAGCGCAGGCTATGGGCGGGGTCGATGGGCTTTTTGTAGAGCTTGGCAAGCAGGATGTGGGCGATGGCGCGCAGAACGGTCTCCGGCGCGCCTTCCAGGAGATCGGAGAGGTTGACCAGAATCTTGCCCTGGCGGAGTCGGATGGTGGTGTTTAGGGAAGTGAAGCGGCGGAAACGGACGGCGATGGGCGGCATGGGCGCCCGCGGGCGCAAGGCCCGGTATTCCTGCTGAAAGATGGGGATGAAATCGGAGGGCACCGACTGGAGA
Source organism: uncultured Acidobacteriota bacterium (assembly GCA_963808795.1). Classification (GTDB taxonomy): domain Bacteria; phylum Acidobacteriota; class Terriglobia; order Terriglobales; family Acidobacteriaceae; genus Telmatobacter. Next base: position 421,200 of record CAWEGL010000007.1, on the reverse strand, counting down.
ATAGCAGGTCAGGTGTCAGGTGTCAGGGGTCAGGTGTCAGGGGTCAGGCGTCATCGATTAGGATATCCAGGCATGATTCAGGCCTATTCAGGCTGAGCTATTCCGTTCGTAGAAGGAAAGACTACGCGGAGATCTTCGTTTCTTACGCAGCTTCGGTCGCTGTAGGTCTCTGATCCCTGAAACCTGAAACCTGGCACCTGGCCCTTCACTCCGGCTCGGCGCGCTGCTGGCCTTGTTGGTTCTTGTGCTCCTTGAAGTAGGCGGTCTGGCTGACGAGGAGTTGCTTGGCCTGGCTGGCCAGGTCGTTGCTGCTGTCGGTGGCGTCCGCGAGCGAGATCGAGAAGCCCTGACTGTTGGGCAGGCCGTGGAGAATCTGCTGCCAGTGGGGGATGTCTTTGTTCAGGTCCTTCAAACTCTTGCGAAGATCGGCCTCGCGGCCGCCATAGGTGTCGAGATTGTCGCCCAGCTCGTCCATGAGGTTGGCGAAGTCCTCAAGATCGTTTTGCATGCGGTGATCGCGCGCGACGGATGGGATGCGGCGGGCCAGAGCCTGAATGGCGTCCGCGTGCTCGTTGAGGAACTTGGTATAGAGGCCGACGCGGGCGTCGGGATCGATGCCGGCGTCGGCGATCTGCTCGGCTTGCGCATAGGTGAGGGGGTCGCGCCGTTGGCGCTGGGCGTGGAGGGGCGCGGCGAGGAACAGGCAAAGCGACGTGGCGGCGAGGAGGGGTAAGGTACGCATCGGTTTTTTAGCGCTCCCGATCGAGCGCGCCGCCCTTTTAAAGGCAGGGCGGGAGACGAAATTCATTTCCAGATACTCAACGTGGAACCCGCTTCGAGGGTATCTGACGAGGCTTGAGGCGAGCTTGGGCTGGCTCCGGCGCGGCGCCCAGGGCGCGCAGGAAAGACTATTTTTGGAAGACCTGCATCATAGCCTCGGATTGGGCCTGGTTGACCTCAGCCAAGGTTTGCCGCACCAGCGGCTGGTCTTTATAGTCGCTGGCGTGGAGCATCTGAGTCAGACGGAATGAGGTCTTGCTGAGCAGAATCTGCGCTTTTAACAGGCGCTTGTCGTTCTTGGCCAGCGAGAGATGAACCTTCTTCACGACGCGCTGGATCTCCTGGAGCATGCGATCGGCGACGGTGACGTTGCCCGAGGCGTACTGTTGGACACTCAGATCGGTCATCTGCTGGACGAGCTCGGCATAAAGAAAACATTGGTCGCGCGGCTTGGCTTGACTGGCCTTGGCTTCAAGGGATTCAATGCTCTGTTGGTCGGGGATTTTGTCTTCGTGGCCGAAGGCGCACAGGGGCTGGAAGACCAAACTCAGAACAAAACATGCAGCGAATGGAACCACCGTGCGCATGAGAGCACTCCGCTGATGCGGTTTTCCGCCGGCGGCGCAGTTGGCGCCGCCGGCGGTGAAATTAACTAACTATAGGCACATCTTTAGACAAACCGCAACCGGTGAGATGCACAAAACGGCCAGCGGAGTTACCCAAGCGATCAAGATACGAACGGACGGGGAACGCCAGAAGAAGCGGCGCACGGGGTTCAGGCCTGGAGCGGGTTATTTTTCAAGCAGTTGGATACGCTGGCGCGCCTGCCACTCCTCATCGGGGAAGTGGCCGGCGGCGGCATCGAGGAAATGGCGGTAATAGGCGATGGCCTGGGCCTTCTGGTGGAGGCTGTCGTAGGCGGTGGCCCAGAGGAAATAGGTAGAGGTGCTTTCCGGCAGGTAGCGGGAGCGCATGGTGAGGGCGTGAAGAGTGACGGAGGGGCGGCCGGTTTTGGCGGCGGTAAAGGCCAGCCCGCTCCACCCGTCGCCGTTGGAGGGATCGACTTGAGTGACCTTGTTGAAGACATCGAAGGCCTGGGCGAATTTGAGTTCCTGGACCAGGTTCTGGCCGTGAGCGAGGAGCAGATCGGGATCGCCGGGCGCAGCCGCGAGCAGTTGCAGATAGAGCTGGTCAGAGGCTGCGAATTTGCCGGCGTCGGCCATCACGTCGGCCAACATTCGGGTGATGGCGGGATCGGCGGGGTGATCGTCGTGGAGCTGTTGGAGCAAGGGAAGCGCCTCGGCTTTGTTTTCGGCCACGAGCACGGTCGCGAGCTGGGCGGTGAGCACGGGATCGCCGGGGTTTTGCTGAAGAGCGATCCGCAGGAGGGCTTCAGCCTGGGGGTACTGCTTCTTTTGGATGAGAATATGAGCGAGGCTCACGTTGGCCGGTTTGGAGGCGGGGTCTTTGGCGAGGACGGAGCGGTAGGCGGTTTCGGCGGCGTCAATCTGCCCCGTGCGTTCCGCGAGGCTGGCGGCAAGGAGAGTATCGTCTGTGGTTTCCGGGGAGAGCTGCAAGGCCTGCAAGAGGTCGGCAGAGGCCAGGGCGGGGTTGGAGGGGCTGTCAATGCGGGCCAAGGCGCGCCAGGCGCGGGCCATGAGCGCGGGGCCGCCGTCGCCGGGGTCGAGCTTGGTGGCCGCGACGAGCTGGGGGCGGGCTTCCTGGAGCTTGCCCTGGCGGGCGAGGAGCAGGCCGAGGGAGATATGAGCCAGAAAGGAGCTGGGATCGGCGGCGACGGCGCGGCGGTAGAAGGCGGCGGCATCGTCGGGATGGTTCTGGGCGTCGGCCACGTAGCCGGCGTCGAAGAGAGCGCGGGGATCGGCGGGATGGGCGGCCAGCCAGGCGTCCAGCTTGGCTTCGGCCGTCTTCCAGTCGGAGGCGGCGATGGCGGCTTCAGCGGCGGCCATCTGCGCGGAGAGTGGTTGCTCGGGTTTGGCAGCGGGCTGAGGGGCTTTGGCCGTGGGCTGGGGGGCGGTGGGGTTAGACGAAGAGGTTTGGGCGATGGCCAGGGGTGCATCGAAGAGTGCGGCGAAAAGCAGAAGGATAAAGGCGGCGCGGGACACGAAATGCTCCACTCCTAGTTTAAGCGGGCAGGGCTATGGCTGGGCCGAGGAGGGACCTTCGGTGGCCAGAAAACGGAGCACAGTGTCTTCCAGGAGGCGGCAGGCCTGGGGGAGGGCCGCTTGCACCGGCTCGCTGAAGCCTTCCTGCAGCTCGAAGGAGGCGGCGCCGATGGTGAGCAGGTGGGCGGCGCCAGGCTGGGAAGCGTAGAGTTCGCGCGCCAGGGCGAGGAGTTCGGCAGCGCCGAAGTGGTGAGTGGCCAGGGCCGGATAGGCGGCGGCCGGCTGGATGGGCGAAAGAAGAACCGAGCCGGGCGGGGAGGCGGCCGACGAGTCGAGGAAGAGGACGGCGCCGGCGGCGGCGATGTCCTCAGCGAGGTCGGGGGTCCATTGCTGGCGGAAGAGGACGCGGACGGTAGGTTCGGCGCGGAAGCGATCTTCAGCCCATTGCGCCAGCCAGGGACCGGCGCCGTCGTCGCCGCGCAGCGGGTTGCCGCAGGCGAGGATGAGACAGCGGGTTGGGGGAGGGTTCATGGTTTTGATTTGGTTGCTTACGGCATTTTCGAAAATACTGTGGACTGTTGAGGACCGTGGATGTGGATCTTTCTTGAGGAAAAATCCACGCGGCTGTCGCGGTTTCGGTCTACACCATTTCCGAAAATGCTATAGGATTTCAGGGATCCCAGGGCCACATCGACTCCGGGGCGCCCTATCGTAGTTGGGGCAGAGAGCCCAATGCCTGGGAAACCCGCAGGCAAGTTTACATTCCCCCGCGCGCGGGCTGGGCGACCAGCCGCACGCCCAATGCGGCGCAGACACGGTTCACCGTATCGAAACGCGGCTCACTGCCTGGGCGAAGGGCTTTGTACAGCGCTTCCCGCGTGATGCCTGCCGCTCGGGCGATCTCCGTCATGCCTCGCGCGCGAGCAATATCGCCCAGCGCGGCGGCCAAAAGCCCCGCATCGTTGGCTTCCAGAATATCGGTCAGGTAAGCAGCGATCGCTTTTTCGCTGTCGAGGTATGGGGCCGCATCGAACTCGGGAAGCGCCTTGATTTTGATTCGCTTGTTCATCGCCGTATCTCCTCTCAGTCCAGCAGCGAGGCCAGGTGTTTCGCCCGCTGAATGTCCTTCTTTTGTGTCCGTTTTGACCCTCCCGCAAGCAGAACAATTAACTGGCCGCTCCGCCGGGTGAAGTAAACACGCCAACCTGCTCCGGCGTGAATTCGCAGCTCGGAGACGCCTTCGCCCACCAGCGCAACATCCCCGAAAAGACTGAGCTCCAGACGCTTGATGCGAGCAACCACCACGCCGCGCACCGTGGCGTCCGTAAGGCCGTCAAGCCAGGAGGTGAACTGCGGAAGCGGCTTGACAGTAAACATGGAGAAAGTGTAATCGAGCGATTACAATAAGTCAAGATGAGATGGAACACGGCGGTCTGCGCTGTTCAATCCTTGCGCGATATAGCTTCACAAGGATGGTGCGCCCGATCATGGTGCTGAACTCAAAAGGGAAGCCTATCTTGTGACCCGGTCCACGACCTCGCCGCCGGCATCGACCAGCCTAAGTTCGAGCGGCATCTGGCCGAGGGCGTGGGTAGAACAACTGAGGCATGGATCGAAGGTGCGGACGACGGCCTCGACGCGGTTGAGAATGCCCTCGGTGAACTGGCCGTCCTTGACGTAGTGTTTGGCGGCCTGGAGGACGCCCTGGTTCATGGCGTGGTTGTTCTGGCCGGTAGCGATGACCAGGTTGACCCAGGTGATTTTGCCGTCCTCGTCCACCTTGTAGTGGTGATGGAGCGTGCCGCGCGGGGCCTCGGCCTGGCCGGCGCCCTCCAGGCAGTTAACGCCGGCGCGGGCGCGGACGTGCTTGTCGAGAATAAGCGGGTGGGCGAGAATCTGCTCGATCTTTTCGATCCCGTAGAGCAGTTCGATGAGGCGCGCGTGATGGTAGTGGAATGAACTTTGCACCGGCCCGGAGGACAACTGCTTGAATTCGGCAAGCTCCTTGTCGGCCTGGGGAGTGCCCATGGATGAGACGATGTTGAGCCGCGCCAGCGGCCCCACGCGGTAGCAGCCCTGGGGATAGCCGAGAGGCTTGTAGTAAGCAAACTTGGTGTAGCTGTAGGGCTCGACGGCCTCGCCGATGACCTCGGCGAAGCGGGCGGCGTCCATGCCGTCCTCGATGATGTTGCCCGCAGGGTCAATGAGCCGCAGCGCGCCCCTGTTGAACTCGATGGAGCCGTCCTGGTTGACGAGGCCCATGTAGTTGGAGGGGAAGTTGGCGAAGACTTCGATCTCGGGGCGGAAACGATCGGCAATTTGCTTGTAGGCGTCGAGGGCGAGGCGGGCGTTGGCGTAGGCCTCCGGGATCATGGTCAGAATCTCTTCGCGCTTGGCGGCGGCAAGGGGCTCGGTGACGCCGCCGGGCACCACCCAACCGGGATGGACACGCTTGGAGCCGAGCAGCTCGATGATGTGCTGGCCGAAGCGGCGCAGGGCCACGCCGGCGCGGCCCAACTCGGGCTTGGCGGCCACCACGCCGAAGATGTGGCGCGCGGCGGGATCGGAGTCCATGCCCAGGAGCAGGTCAGGCGAGGCGAGATAGAAGAAGCTGAGGGCGTGGGACTGGACCATCTGGGCCATATTCAACATGCGGCGCAACAGGCGCGCGGGAGGCGGAATGCGCACCGCCATGATGGCTTCGCAAGCCTTGGCCGAGGCGAGGAGGTGAGCGACAGGGCAGATGCCGCAGATGCGGGCCATGAGGCTGGGCATCTCGTAGAACGGGCGGCCCTCGGCGAAGCGCTCGAAGCCGCGCACCTGGGTGACGTGGAAGTGGGCTTCCTCAACTTCGCCCTGGCCGTTGAGCTGGATGGTGATCTTGCCGTGGCCTTCGAGGCGGGTGACGGGATCGATGGTGATGGTCTTGCTCACAGGGCGGCTCCGAATCCTTAGGCTCCAAAGCGGGTGAGGGCTGGAATATCCAGTGGTCCTCCGGTTATCAGGGCCATAAGGGCCGAGTGAAGGGTGGCGGCCGAGGGCGGACAGCCGGGCAGAAAGACGTCTACTTTGACGAACTCGTGAATGGGACGCACCATCCGGAGCAGCTTGGGCACGACGATGGATGGGATCTGCTGCTGGGCGCTGGCGTTCTCGATGTAGGCGCGATTCAAAATCGCCTCGGGGCCGAGAGGATTGCGCATGGAGGGGACATTGCCGGTGACGGCGCAGTCGCCCATGGCAACCAGCAGTTTGGAGTGGGCGCGAATCTTGCGTATTTTTTTCTCGTCGTCGGTGGAGGAAACCGCTCCCTCGACCAGGGCGATGTCCACCTCGGCGGGAAACTCCTTGGCGTCCACCAGAGGGCTATAGACCACATCGGCCAGCTCGGCCAACTCGAGGAGCCGCTCATCCATGTCGAGGAAGGACATGTGACAGCCGGAACAGCCGTCCAGCCAGACCGTGGCCAGCTTCAGTTTGCTCATCGCGCCTCCCTCATCTGGTTGAGAATAGGGAGAAAATCCGGATCCTTAGGGTGGCCGGAGCCGATCTTGCTTTTGTTGAAGAGGGCCCCGGTGGGGCAGACCTCGACGCACTTGCCGCAACTGGTGCAACTGGAGGCGCCCCAGTCCCCGTGGAGATCGGAGATGATGAGGCAGTCGATGCCGCGGCCCATCACATCCCAGACGTGCGCGCCCTCCACCTCAGCGCAGACGCGCACGCAGCGGGTGCACAGGATGCAACGGTTGTGATCGGCGGTGAAGCGCTCGTGGGAGGCATCGACGGACAGTTGGGGGTTGCGGTAGGGCAGGCGGACATGGGTCACACCCAGCTCCTGGGCGAGGGTCTGGAGTTCGCAATGCCCGCTGGCCACGCAAACCGAGCAGATGTGGTTGCGCTCGGCAAAGAGCAGTTCGAGGATGGTGCGGCGCAGCTTTTGCAGATGTTCCGTGTTGGTGCTGACCTCCATGCTCTCGAAGACGGTGGCGACGCAGGCGGGAAGGAGCTTGTTGCTGCCCTTCACCTCGACCAGGCACAAGCGGCAGGCGCCCACGTCGCTGAGGCCGTCGAGGTGGCACAGGGTGGGGATGTGAATGCCGTTTTCGCGCGCCACTTCGAGGATGGTCTGGCCGCGGCGGGCGCTCACTTCGTGCTTGTCGATGATGAGGGTTTTGACTTCCACCGCTTCGTTCATGCCGGCACCTCCACGGCGGCTTCCATGTTGCAGACGCCGGCCGGACAGCGCTTGTGGAGAATGTGCTCGAGGTACTCGCTGCGGAAGTATTTGAGGGTGCTGAGCACGGGGTTGGGGGCGGTTTGGCCCAGGCCGCAGAGGCTGGCCTCCTTGACCATGACGCAAAGCTCCTCGAGCATCGCCAGGTCGTCCATGGTTCCGGCGCCGGTGGCGATGCGGGTAAGCAGGGTGTGCATCTGGGCGGTGCCGGCGCGGCAGGGAACGCACTTGCCGCAGGACTCGGTCATGCAGAACTCGACGAAGAAGCGGGCCACGTTGACCATGCAGGAGGTGTCGTCCATGACGATCATGCCGCCGGAGCCCATGATGGAGCCCATGCGCAGGAGGGCGTCGTAGCTGACCCCCATGTCGAGCATCTCGGCGGGAATGCAGCCGCCGGAGGGACCGCCGGTTTGCACGGCCTTGAAGGTGTGGCCGGGAGGCACGCCGCCGCCGACGACCTCAATGATCTCGCGGAGCTTGATGCCCAAGGGCACTTCGATGAGGCCGGTGTGGGTGATCCGGCCGGTGAGTGCGAAGACCTTGGTGCCTTTGCTGCGCTCCGAGCCCATGTTGAAGAACCAGCGGCCGCCGTTGCGGACGATGGGCGGGATATTGGCGAAGGTTTCCACGTTGTTGATGAGGGTGGGCTGGCCCCATAGGCCGGCTACGGCCGGATAAGGCGGACGCGGCTTGGGACTGCCGCGGCGGCCCTCGATGGAGGCGATCAGAGCCGTCTCCTCGCCGCAGACGAAGGCTCCGGCGCCGAGGCGGACCTCGATGTCGAAGTTGAATGGAGTTCCGCAGATGCTGTTGCCGAGCAGGCCGCGGCGGCGCGCGTCGCGCAGCGCGGCGGTGAGCCGGGCGACGGCCACGGGATACTCGGCGCGGACATAGATGAAGCCCTTGGCGGCGCCCACGGCGTAGGCGGCGATGGCCATGCCCTCGATGACGCGATGAGGGTCGCCTTCCATGACGCTGCGGTCCATGAAGGCGCCGGGGTCGCCTTCGTCGCCGTTGCAGACCACATACTTGAGGCCCCCGCCGGCCTTGGCCACCGTGCCCCACTTCAGGCCGGTGGGGTAGCCGCCGCCGCCGCGTCCGCGCAGGCCGCTTTCGGTGACGCGGTGAATGACGCCGTCGGGCGTCATCTCCGTGAGCACCGTCGAGAGGGCCTTATAGCCGTCGCGGGCGATGTAGTCGTCGATCTTTTCAGGGTCGATGTAGCCGGCGTTTTCAAGGACCACGCGGACCTGGCTGTCGAAGTGCTCATTGAGTTCGCACTGCAACTCGGGCACGGGCTGGCCGCCGAGGGAGGCGAGGATGGCTTCAGCATGGCTGGCGCCGACCTTGCGGTAGAGAGTTTCCTCGGGATCCACGCGGACCAGCGGGCCGGACGAACAGGGCCCCATGCAGCCAGTGCGGCGGACCAGGACTTTTTTGCCGGCGGATTCGGCGGATTTGACTAGCGCGTCGCGGAGTTGGCCGGCGCCCTGGCTGGCACAGGCCAGGTCCATGCAGACGTTGACTTCGTAGTCGAACTTGGAGTTCTCCAGGCGGACGGATTTGGCGATCTGTTCCAGCTCCTCGATGGTCATTCGACGGTCCACCTTTCCAGTTGCTCGAGCACCTGCTCGCGGGCCATCTCGCCGGCCACTTCGCCGTCGAACAGGGCGACCGGCGCGCGGCTGCACGCGCCCACGCAACGGGCCATGGTGAGGCTGACCTGGCCGTCGGCGGTGGTTTGGCCTGGGGCGATACCGAGGCGCTTTTCCGCCGCCGCCAACAGCTTTGCGGCGCCCTTGATGTAGCAGGCCGTGCCGGCGCAGACGGTGACCGTATGCTTGCCCGGCGGCTTGAGGCTGAAGTAGTGGTAGAAGGTGACCACGCCGTAAGCCTGGCTGAGGGGCACGCGCAGGGAACGGGCCACGAAGCGAATGGCGTCGTTGTCGATGTAGCCGAAGGAGGACTGTACGGTGTGCAGCGTCTCAATGAGCGCGTGGCGGGCAAAGCCGTTCTTGCGCATGGTTCCGTTGACGATCTTCCATCGTGTGTCGTCGCTGGGCAGAGGCGGGGGCGTGAATGCAGACACGATTCCTCCCAAACAGGAACGCTAAGCCAACCATCGCGCGGAGCGGCGTCCTAGCCGAAGTCCGCCCGATGCCTACGTTTGTTTTACGCGCGGGGAAGGTTAGAAGCGGTGACAGGGGTCACCGGGGTCTGTGGCACGCATTTTGGGGCATGAGCTGGATAAATGACCCGTTTGGGCCGGGCGGGAGCGATGGGTAGAGAACAACGCCGGCATTGCTTACTTATCCGGCTGAAGCTGGAGGTGATAATCGGTGTAATTGATGAGGATGACGGTGCGGCCGAACAAAAAGCTGTCGGACTCGGCGCGGGCGTGGGTGGCCATGGAATAACCGTCGATGTTCACGTACTGGCGCATCATGTGCGTGGTTCCCGCGAAGATAGAGGGCCTTTGGGATGCCGTGCCCTGGACCTTCACGATGGAGTAGTCCTTGGCGTCCACCCATAAGGTTCCATCGATCATGTTGGGCGCCTTGTGCCTGGGAGTGATGGCCAGCGCATAACAGTCGCGTCCATTCGCGCGCTGGATTCCGCCGGGCTCCAGCTTCATCTCGTAGTTGGCCGAAGTGAACCAGGAATCTTCCACCTGGCTCGGGTCGTTGATGTTGGTTTCGTGTTCGATGAGCGGATGCAGTCCGTAGCGCAGCACGATCCCTGAGCCGCTCTGGGAAAGGATGGTGTAGGTCTTGCCTGAGCCCTTCTTATAGGCGTCCTTGACGGTCATTTGCGCAACGGGATGGGTCTCGTCTTTACCGCGGTAAACGGTGTAGTGTTCGAAGTCGGTGAAGGCCAGGACATTTTTGACCCTCGAGGCGACCGCGGCATCGACGCCGTGAATGATAGCCGCAGCGCCGGGTTGCTGGGCGGGAACGGCGGCGGCGAAAAAGGCCAGCCCGAGAGCCGCTACAACCGCGCGCGCCGCGCTCCATTGCCTGGAATAGCTCATAGCGCAACCTCGCCCACTGCGCCCTCTTCCAGATTATGCCTTTTGGGCTTTGCCGGGAGCAGTGGCGACGGCGCGGAAGCAGGTAGGCCGGATGGGGGGAAGAGACCTCGTGCGCTATGCTGGTGGCCGGTGCGAGGCTCCATCTTGGCGCAAAATCTCAACCAAAACCAGAACCGCGCGAAGTGCAACGCCGCGAAGTCCAACGGCGCGAAGTGCTGGTGCGCGGCGTGGTGCAGGGAGTGGGGTTTCGGCCGTTCGTGTACCGGCTGGCCGGCGAGGAGGGCCTGGCGGGGCGGATCGGCAACGACACGGATGGGGTGGCGATCGCCATCGAAGGGCCGGCAGAGCGGATTGAGGCGTTTTTGCGCGCGGCTGCGCGCGGAGGCTCCGCCGCTGGCGCGGATCGACGCGGTGACGGTCCGCGAGACGGCGCCAAAGGGAGAGGCGGGGTTCAGGATTGTGGCCAGCGAGGTGCGCGGGCAGGTGAGCACGGGGATTCCGGCGGATGCGGCCACCTGCGCCGACTGTCTGCGCGAGCTGCTCGATCCCGCCGACCGGCGCTATCGCTATCCGTTCTTGAACTGCACCAACTGCGGGCCGCGGTTCACGATCACGCGGCGCATTCCTTACGACCGGCCGCAAACCTCGATGGCGCGTTTCAAGATGTGCGCGGCCTGCCAGGCGGAGTACGACGACCCGGGAAACCGGCGTTTCCATGCGCAGCCCAATGCGTGCCGGGAGTGCGGGCCGCGGCTTTGGCTGGCGGGGGCGGATGGCGCGGAGATTGCAGCGAACGACCCGGTGGCTGCGTGCATTGACCGGCTGCTGGCCGGAGAGATTCGTGGCCATCAGGGGCATTGGCGGATTCCACCTGAGCGTGGACGCGGCCAACGAAGCAGCGGTGATGCGGCTGAGGGAGCGCAAACGCCGCTACGGAAAACCGCTGGCCGTGATGGTGCGGGATCTGGATGCGGCGCGGGCCGTTTGCGCGCTGGACGCCCGAGGAAGAGGCGCTGCTGACGGCCTCCGGCGCGGCCCATTGTGCTGGCGCGCCGGCGCGAGGGCTGCGGGATTGCGAATGCGGTGGCGCCGGGGATTCCCTGGCTGGGCGTCTTTTTGCCCTATGCGCCGCTGCAGCATCTTGCTGTTTGCCGGACGAACGCGTGCGCGCGCTGGTGATGACCAGCGCCAACTTGAGCGAGGAGCCGATCGCCATCGACAACGACGAGGCGCGGGCGCGGCTGGGCGGGATTGCGGACGCGTTTCTGATGCACGACCGCGAGATCCTGCAGCGATGCGACGACTCGGTGATGGCGATTGTGGATGGCGCGCCGCAGTTGATCCGGCGGGCGCGGGGGTTTGTGCCGCTGGGCATTGAGCTGCCGCCCCTTGCGCGCGCTGGATGCGCCGCCACTGCTGGCCGTGGGCGGGCACCTGAAGAGCGTCTTTGCGCTGGCGCGGGGCCGGTTCGTCGTACCAGAGCCAGCATCTGGGCGATCTCGAAAACCTGACGGGGCTCGAATTTTTCGCGAGTCTCTGCCGCACCTGATGCGCACGTTCGAGATCGAGCCGGAGACGGTGGCGCACGATCTGCATCCCGGCTACCTTTCGACGCAATGGGCGAAGGAGTGGGCCGCCGAGCGCGGGCTGCGCCTGATCGCGGTGCAGCATCATCATGCGCACGTGGCCGGGTGCATGGCAGAGCACGGGCTGGTGGGGCCAGTGATCGGGCTTTCGCTCGACGGCACGGGCTACGGGACGACGGACACATTTGGGGCGGGGAAGTGCTGATCGCGCGGCTCGACGGCCCCGATCCCGCGAGACCCGACCAGCGAATTTCGAGCGGTTTGCGCATCTGGAATATGTGCCCATGCCCGGCGGGGAAGCGGCGATTCGCGAGCCGTGGCGGATGGCGCTGGGGGCATTGCATGCGGCAGGATTCGATGTGGAGTCGCGGGAGGTGCTGGCGCTGCTGGGCGCGAAGGCGCAGGAGGCGCGCGTGCTGCGGCGGATGATGGAGCGCGGAGTGAATACGCCGCTCACGTCGAGCTGCGGAAGGCTCTTCGATGCGGTCGCGGCGGTGGTGCTGGGGCGGCGCGAGGTGGACTACGAGGCGCAGGCGGCGATGGAGCTGGAAGGCGCGGCCGTAGACGAGACGGACCTGGACGAACAGGCCCTGGACGAACCGCACGCGGAGCGCGGTTATCCGTTGGAGGTGAAAGGCGGAGACTGGCAGCGGCGCGAGCCGGCGAAGATTTGCGCGGGGCCGATGTGGCGGGAGCTGCTTGAAGATCTGCGCGCGGGCACGAGCAAGGCGCGCATCGCGGCGCGCTTTCATGCCGGCGTTGCCGAAGCTTTTGTGCGAGCGGCGGTGCTGGCGCGGGAGAGCACGGGCGTGCGGCAGGCGGTGCTGACGGGCGGATGCATGCACAACCGGAGATTGGCGCGGCTGTTGCGCGCAAAGCTCGAAGCGCAGGGGTTCGAGGTCTTTCAGCACGTGCAGGTGAGCCCCGGAGACGGCGGACTGAGCTACGGGCAGGCCGTGGCGGCAGCGGCGACGGCGACACGCCCGCGCAAGTGATTTCTGCCGGATTTCGCCATCATTGAATTGCCAATGCAGGACCGGGGACAGTATCGTAGCTGTGAACCAGACCCAGCCCGCACAAGGCGTGCGTGCGCGTTATGAGGGTATGTAGTTGACGCCGGCAGAAAACGTTTTCCAGGCGCCGACCGAAAAGCTTTCTGAGGAGGAGCGAGTCATGAAACGAAGGGAATTCTGCAAGCTGATGGCGGCCGCAGCGGCCGCCAGGACTTTTCCAGCCGTGGGCCAGACCGCGGGCCAGACCGCGGGCCAGAGCAGCGCGCCGGCGCCCGCCGGATTCGATACACTCCACCAGGCCTATGCGGACTTTTGCGTCACGCCCGCCGAGCAAAGAGTCTTCTACGCCCTGGTCAACGGCAGGATCGTGGAAGAAAAGCTCGATGAGGCGAACTGGACGCCGACTGGATTCGGCAATGCGCCGGAGCTGCCGGTGGCCGGCGGCTCCTGGGACGGCGTGCCCATGGTTGCGCCCGTCGCGGGCTTGAGCGGCGACGGACCCTACAAGCCCACCTGGGATTCACTGCTCCAATACGAGGCGCCGGAGTGGTATCGCGACGCCAAGTTTGGAATCTGGGCGCACTGGAGTCCGCAATGCGTTCCTGAAGACGGCGACTGGTATGCGCGCAATATGTACATCCAGAGCCAGCGTGGCTACGATGACCAGCCGAGCCAGTACCAGTACCATCTTGAACACTACGGTCCGCAGTCGCAGTTTGGATACAAGGACCTTTGCGCGCAGTGGACGCTTCTGAACTGGGACCCCGAGGCGCTGATCCAGCGCTACAAGGATGCTGGAGCAAAGCTCTTTATCGCGCTGGCCAACCATCATGATGGATTTGACGCCTGGACCTCAAAGCACCAGCCCTGGAACGCCGGTAGCCACGGGCCGCACCGCGATGTGGTGGGCGGCTGGGCGGCGGCGGCGCGGAAGCAGGGACTGCGCGTGGGCGTGACCTTGCACCAGGCGCGCAATTGGTGGTGGTTCCAGACCTCGCACGGCGCGGACAAGACGGGGCCCATGGCGGGCGTGCCGTATGACGGCGTGCTGACGGCGGCCGAGGGCAAAAACCAGTGGTGGGACGGACTCGACCCGCAGCAGCTCTATGCGCCCAAGCACCCGCCCAATGCGCTGCCGGACGCCTCGTATGTGAAGAACTTCTATGACCGCACGCGGGACCTGATCGACCAGCACGATCCCGATCTGCTTTATTTCGACAACGCGCTGCTGCCGCTCGGCTGGGGCGGGATGAATATTGGCGCGTACTACTATAACCACAACCTCCAGACCCACGGCGGCAAATTGGAGGCCGTGCTCAACATCAAGAATGTGCCCGACCGGCTGGCCAAGTCGGTGGTGGCCGACTACGAGCGCGGAATTACCAGCGGGATCATGCCCTATGCGTGGCAGTCGGAGACGTGCATCGGCGAGTGGCACTACCAGCGGGAGCTTTATGAGAGGGAAGGCGAGTATGGCGGCTATCTGCCGCCGCGCGACGTGATGCACTGGATGATCGACGCGGTGAGCAAGAACGGCACCTTCATCCTGAACATTCCGGGAAGGCCGGACGGCACCATCGACAGCAAGGAGATCGCGGTGCTGGACCAGATCGCCGCGTGGATGAAGATCAACGGCGAGGCGATTTATGCCACGCGGCCATGGAAGGTGTATGGCGAAGGGCCGAACAATGTGAAGGCCGGGTCATTCCAGGGCACGAGCATCAGCGCTCTGGGACCGAAAGACATTCGCTTTACGCGCAACAAGGCCAATACCGTGATCTATGCGATCTCTATGGGTTGGCCGGAGGGCGAGTTGGAGATTGCTTCGCTGGGGACGGCCAGCCCGACGCAGCCGGGCAAGGTTGAGGACGTGGCGCTGCTGGGCTTGGATATGAAGCTGAGGTGGCAGCAGACGGCGCAGGCGCTGCGCGTGCGCATGCCCACGCAGCCCGGCCCGGCGTACGGCTACGGCGCGGCGCTGAGGATCTCGCTGGCCTAACAGCCGCGCCCTGAATTTAGCGGATTCAACCCGACAGCCGCACCAACTCCTGCGCCTCGTGCTTCGGTCCCAGAATCGACATGCGCGGGATGCGCCCGCGCACCATGGCCACTTCGTCGCAGCGGTGCAGGCGCGGGCAGCTCTGGCAGTCCTTGAAGATCTTGTCGGGCAGCTCGGCCTTGTCTTCCACGATGCGGAAGCCGTACTTGAAAAAGAAGTCGGGGATGCGCGTGAAGAGGCACACGGATTGGATGCCGTGCTCTTCGGCTTCTTCGATCATCGCCTTCAGGATGCGGCCGCCGGCGCCCTGGCCCTTGGCCTCAGGCTTGACGACGATGGAGCGTACCTCAGAGAGATGCGGGCCGTAAAAGTGGAGCGCGCCGCAGCCGAGAAAGACTTGGGCGTCGGACTCGGCGACGGTGAAGTCGCGGATATTCTCGCAGACCTCGGCGAAGGGACGCCGGAGCAGCGTGCCGTCGGCAGAGAGCGAGTTCACCAGGTCGTAGACGTTCGAGGCGTCCTGGAGCAGGGCCTTACGCACCCGCATGGGCAGCCTCCGCGGCGTGGATTTCAGTAAGCGCGGCGACGCGCCGGGAGGCGGCGGCCAGAGCCCGGGCGACTTGCCTGCGCGCGGTCCCGCCGATGACATCGTGGCAGTCGAGCGTGGCGGCGAGCGTGACGGCTGCGTAAAAGTCCTCGCCGAACTCAGCGGCAAACCGGCGCAACTCATCGAGCGGGAGATCGCCCAGCTCCACGCCCTTTTCGATGGCGAAGCGCACCGCATGGCCGACTTTTTCGTGGGCGGTGCGGAAGGGAACGCCCTTGCGGACGAGATAGGTGGCAGCGGCCATGGCATTTAGATAGCCCGACTGCGCCGCAAGATTCATGCGTTCGCGATTGAACTGGAGCGCGGCGGTAAAGCGGGCCACGAGCGTGAGCATGGGCGGGACAAAATCCGCGGCAAATGCCGGCTCCTGGGTCTCCTGCATGTCTTTATTGTAGGCCAAAGGCAGCCCTTTCAGCTGCATCGCGACGGCTTGCGCGGCGCCGTGAATGCGGCCCACCTTGGCGCGGAGCAACTCGGCGAGGTCGGGGTTCTTCTTTTGCGGCATGGCGCTGGAGCCGGTGGAAAAGGCCTCGGGCAGCGCGACGAATCCGTACTCGGCGGTGGCGAAGAGGGTGATCTCCTCGGCAAAGCGGCTCAGGTGCAGGCCGGCAAAGGTGAGCGCGTGCAAGTATTCGAGGATGAAGTCGCGGTCGCTGGTGGCGTCCATGGAGTTGGCGGTGGGCGCCGTGAATCCCAGCTCGCGTGCGGCGATGGAGCGGTCGAGGGCAAGCGTGGCTCCGGCCACGGCGCCCGAGCCCAGCGGGCACTCGTTCAGGCGGACAGAACAATCGCGGAGGCGGTCCGCGTCGCGGAGCGCCATTTCCACGTAGGCCAGCAGCCAGTGCGCGATCAAGACGGGCTCGGCGCGTTGCAGGTGCGTGTAGCTGGGCATGGCGGCTTCGCCCGCGGCGCGCGCCTGATCGAGCAGCGCGGAAGCCCACGCGGCGAGCCCCCTAACGGCCAGCTCGATTTGCGCGCGCACGTAGAGGCGCAGGTCGGTGGCGATCTGCTCGTTGCGGCTGCGGCCGGTGTGGAGCTTGAGGCCGAGCGGGCCAAGGTGCTCCACAAGCTTGAGCTCGACGAAGTGATGAATGTCTTCGGCGGCGGGGTGGTCACGCACCAGGGCTTTGCCGGCTTCGGAGGCGTGCTCGGCGGCGATGGCGTCCAGCGCCGCGCGCAGCTCCGCTGTTTCCCCTTCGGAAAGGATTCCAGCGGCGCACAAAGCTGCCGCGTGCGCCTTGCTGGCCGCGATCTCCTGCGGGAGCAGCCGCCAATCGAAAACAATGGACCGCTGCCACGCCTCGAACTCCGCGTCCGGCGGCTCGCCAAAGCGCCCCGACCACATCTTTCCGGATTGTTGTTCGTTCAGCATTGCTTTATTCCTTCTCCTTGCCGCTCAAGAGCTGGGGCATTTCGCTGCTTTTGCCGAGCGTAAGGAGGCCGGCTTTGGCGTAGGTGAGAAGCTTCTCCCGGGTGTCGGTAATGTCGAGGTTGCGCATGGTGAGTTGTCCGATGCGGTCGCGCGGCGAGAAGGCGGATTCAGTCTTCTCCATGCTGAGGCGCTCGGGATGGAAGGTGAGGTTGGGCGACTCTGTCGAGAGGATGGAGTAGTCGTTGCCGCGGCGCAACTCCAGCGTGACCTCGCCGGTGATGGCTTTGGCCACCCAGCGCTGGGCGGATTCGCGGAGCATGATGGCCTGGGAGTCGAACCAACGGCCCTGATAGAGCAGGCGGCCAAGCTTGCGGCCGTTGTCGCGATACTGCTCGATCGTGTCCTCGTTGTGGATGCCGGTGATGAGGCGCTCGTAAGCCACAAAGAGCAGGGCGAGACCCGGGGCCTCGTAGATGCCGCGGCTCTTGGCTTCGATGATCCTATTTTCAATTTGATCGCTCATGCCCAGGCCGTGCCTTCCGCCGATGCGGTTGGCTTCGAGCAGCAGGGCGACGGGCGAGTCGAACTGCTGGCCGTTGAGAGCGACCGGAAAGCCCTCTTCGAAGCCAATGGTCACCTCTTCGCGCCGGATCTCGACGTCGTCTCGCCAGAATGCCGCGCCCATGATGGGAACGACGATCTTGATGGACGAAGAAAGATGTTCGAGATCCTTGGCTTCATGGGTTGCGCCCAGCATGTTGGAGTCAGTGGAGTAGGCCTTCTCAGCCGGCATCTTGTACGCAAAGCCTGCCCGCTGCATGAAGGCGGACATCTCCGCCCTGCCGCCTAACTCGTCGATGAACGCGGCGTCCAGCCAGGGCTTGTAGACCTGGAGGTTGGGATTCACGAGCAAGCCGTAACGGTAGAAGCGCTCGATGTCGTTGCCTTTGAACGTCGAGCCATCGCCCCAGATGTGGACGTCGTCCTCTTTCATGGCGGCCACCAGGATGGTGCCCGTCACCGCGCGGCCGATGGGGGTGGTGTTGAAGTAGGGCACGCCGGCGGTCGAGATGTGGAAGGCCCCGGCCTGCAAGGCGGCGATGCCTTCGCGCACCAGCGGCCCGCGGCAGTCGATGAGGCGGGCCTTTTCGGCGCCGTATTCGAGGGCCTTGCGCGGAATTTCGTCGTAGTCGGCTTCGTCGGGCTGGCCGAGGTTGGCTGTATAGGCGTAGGGGATGGCGCCCTTCTGCTTCATCCAGTGCAGGGCGGCGGAGGTGTCGAGGCCGCCCGAGAAGGCGATGCCGACTTTCTTGCCCGCGGGCAAAGATTCGAGAATTACGGACATGCTTCGAAAAACCTCAGAAAGAATTCAACTGTTAGCTTCCAGTTTCCATGGCTCGCTCCTTGTTTAGGAAGCAAGCCGCCGTGTAAAAATGCCCTGCGATTCACTTTTCCTCATTTCCGCCGAGAATTAATATTGCGGTCTCTTCACGATAGCCCGGCGCAATTCCAGGCTCATGCTTAAACCCGTTTCCCAGCCGATATATCCTGATATGTCTTTGGGGTAGATGGACCCATAAGATCCTTTGCCCCAAGGCAATCGGCCGATGTTAGCGGAGAGGAGAAAGCTTACCCCAAATCACCAGATCCCAACTCCGCAGAATGAATCAACTCAGTAATCCCGCGAGCTTTCAAGTAATCCACGTCCTTGGAGCGGCTCTCGAGAACGATGGCCGGAGCCAGCCCGCGTTTGACAAGTTTCATGTAGGGCATCGCATAGCTCCAATCCGCAGGCCACGGTTTCGTGGAAAGTCCTTGATCGGGAATGACAAGCGCAGTCTTCTGGGGAGTTATCGCAGGGGGTGAACGCCTAAACTCCGCCACGAGTTCCGCAAACTGTTTTCCAATGGGCTTGGGTTTATTCTGCATATCCAGCAATCCCAAATGTTTTTCGCCTTCATCGAGGCTGACGGACGGATCAATGTCGTGCGAGCACCACCACGTAATTCCCCATGCTTTGCCGGTGGCTAATAGGTTGCGAAACATTGGTTCCATGAATTCTGCCGGGATGTTAGTCTCTTCCACCCATACGCGGCGGCTGAGGCCGGTTTGATAGGCGTAAGCAAGTTCAACCTCGTATTCCTGAAGATGCAGCAATGCGGGATCCGAGCGCTTAAGCACCCCCGGATTGTCCTGGGAAAGATACGAGTGTACAACCGACGCCTGACCGGTTGTTGCAATCTCCTCCCGGCTAAAGCCGAAGTCGTTATACCAAGGAGCGTGACTAACTCCATTCACATGAAGCTTGTTGGGAGCAATCTGCTCGACATAGCGAAGCATCTCTCTTGCCCAGGCGTCGGCATCACCGATAGAGGCCGGGTTGCAGTTCGGGATTTGTATAAGAACATCGAGTTCATTGCCTATGTCAAAGCCGAGAAAGCGCGGGTGCCCGCCGACGGCTTCCGCAATCCTGCGAAACAAAAGCTTCTCGCCTTCGATGGTGTCGGGGTTGGTAAACATATTTCCCGGCTTTCGATGCCCAAATGGATAAGCCAGGGGCGCAACCCATGCGGGTATAAACTCCAGCCCGCTCATCCAACCATTCAGCACTGTCACCTCCACGTCGAGACCCACCTTGTCGGCGGCATCCAGAAGGGAATTCAGGTTGGACAGAGCGCGGCCGCTCACGGTGTTGATGCCCGGCTGAAAAAGAGGCCATACACATTGAGCCCGAATATGATCCAGGCCAAGTTCAGCCACGCCACTCAGGTCGTCGGCGATTGCCTGCTGATCCCAATCGAGCCAACTGTAGAGCCAACGCTTCCGAGGCACAAAGTTCACGCCAAAGCGAGGAGTACCGGATGTGCTCAAGGGAACAGAGGCGCCGGCGATCAGCGGTTTTGGGGAGGCAAAAGCTGCTGCCGACCCCGATCCTCCACTCTCTGCAAGCCCACGGCGCGCCCCCGCGCCCGCAGCAGCTGCCGCCACCCCGCCGAGTAGAAATGCCCTGCGATTCATCCTCCCTCATTTCCGTCGAGAATTAGAATTGCGGCCTGTTACTGAAAACTCTGCACATTCGCCAGTCCGCCCAGCAACAGCAGCAGCAGCGCCTTCTGCGCGTGCAGCCGGTTTTCGGCCTGATCGAAGACGATGGACTGCGGGCTGTCGATCACCGCGTCGGTGACTTCCTCGTTGCGGCGCGCGGGCAGGCAGTGCATGAAGACGGCGTGGGGCGCGGCTTTGGCCATCAGCGCCTCGTTGACCTGGAAGGGACGGAAGATGGGCGCGCGCTTGGTGGATTCGTGCTCGAAGCCCATGCTGACGCAGACATCGGTATAAACCGCATCGGCGCCCTCGGCGGCGGCCTGCGGGTCCTGCAACAGACGGATTTCGACACCGTTCTTGGCGGCGATGTCGCGGGCGATGGTGACGATCTCGATGTCCGGCGAGTAGCCGCGCGGAGTCGCCACGGTGACGTTGACGCCCAGTTGCGCGCCGGTGAGCATCAGCGAGTGGCAGACGTTGTTGCCGTCGCCAACGAAGGTGAAGTTAAGCCCGGCCACGGCGCCGAAGTGCTCTTCGAGGGTCATGAAATCGGCCAGCGCCTGGCAGGGGTGCTCGAAGTCGGAGAGCGCGTTGACCACCGGGACGCGCGCGTTGGCGGCCATCTCGGTGATGGTGTCGTGGGCGTAGGTGCGCAGGACGATGACGTCGACCCAGCGCTCCAGATTCCGCGCCACGTCGGCGATGGTTTCACGCTCGCCCAGCGGCGAATTCGTCTGATCGACGAAGATGGCGTTGCCGCCCATGGTGTTGATGCCGGTCTCGAAGGCCAGGCGGGTGCGCAGGCTGGCTTTCTCAAACATGAGCACCATCTGCTTGGCGTCCAGCGCATGGCGGTACTCGCGGGGGTTGCGCTTGACGTCGCGGCCCAGCTTGAGGATGGCGCGCACCTCGGCGCTGGAGAGATCGGCGATGGAGCACAGGTCCTCGCCGGACATGCGCGCGGCGGCGGCCAGCACATCGGGGTCTTTCTCTAGAGGGACGGCCGCGGCGGGGCGGTCCATGGTGGCTCTGCTAGGCATGATGGTGTCCTCCTGTGGATGAGATTGCGGCGTGGGCGGCGTGCGCGGTAAAGATTTCGTCCAGCGCCGCGATGGCGGCATCAACGTGCGCGCGCTCCAGAATGTAAGGCGGCAGAAAACGCAGCACCGTGTCGCTGGTGCAGTTGATGAGGATGCGGCGCTGGAACATTTCAGAGACGGTAAGCTTGGCCAGATCCGCGGAGTCGAGCTCGGCGGCGACCATGAGGCCTTTGCCGCGCACCTCCACGATGCAGGCGTGGCGGCGGGCGAGGGCGCGCAACTGATCCTGAAAGTAGTTGCCGACCTCGGCCACGTTGGCCAGGAGGCCTTCCCTTTCGATGGCGTCGATGACGGCGATGGCGACCGCGCAGGCCAAGGGGCCCCCGCCGAATGTGCTGCCGTGCATGCCGGGTTGCATGGCGCGCGCGACCTCTTCTGAGCACAGGACCGCGCCCAGAGGAAGGCCCCCTGCCAAGGGCTTGGCGAGGGTGGTCACGTCGGGCCTCCACCCCACGGACAAGGACCCGTCCGCGGGGACCCCGGGCCGGCTGCCGTAATGCTGATAGGCGCACCACTTGCCGGTGCGGCCCATGCCGGCCTGAATCTCGTCGGCGATGAGCAGCGCGCCGGTGGAGCTCGAGAGAGCGCGGGCCTCGGCGAAGAACTTGGGCGCGAGGGGACGAACGCCGCCCTCGCCCTGGATGGCCTCGACGAGGATAGCGCAGACCTCGGTGGAGAATTTGGCGCGCAGGTCGGCCAGATCGTTAAAGCGGACGAATTCGACGCCGGGAACCACGGGAGCGAAGGGCGCGCGGTATTTTTCCTTGTGAGTGGTGGAGACGGCGCCGAAGGTGCGGCCGTGAAAGCTCTGCTCGATGGCCAGAAACTTCGTTCCGATCTGCTTGCCTTCGCTGCGCCGCAATCCCGCATAGGCGCGCGCCAGCTTGAGCGCGCCTTCCCAGGCCTCGGTGCCGGAGTTGGCGAAGAAGACGCGGTCGAGGCCGGTTTGCTCGGTCAGGCGCAGGGCAAGCTCGGCCTGGCCCTCGTGATAGTAAAGGTTCGAAGTGTGGATCAGCTTGCGGCTCTGCTGCGCGATGGTCCCCACAACCGCGGGGTGGTTGTAACCCAGCGCGTTGACGCCGATGCCACTGAGCAGGTCGAGATATCGGTTGCCCTGCTCATCGATCAGGTGCACGCCCTCGCCGCCCACAAAAAGGACGGGGCTGCGGTCGTAAGTGGAAAGCAAAAGCCGCGCTTCGGCGGCGCGAATTTCCTCGAGTTTTGTCACTTCTTCCGAACCTCCTCAGGCCACCATGACTTCAGTGCCGTGGGTTACGCGCGAGCTGCATAGGTCGGGCAGCGATCCGGCAGCTTCGGCGGGGAGAATGCGCACGCGCTTGACGCCGTTCAAGAGAGCCTCGCGGCAGGCGCCCAGTTTGGGCAACATGCCGCCGGAGATCACGGCGCCCTGGGCCATCTCGGCGATCTGGTCGATGGAGAGCCAGCGCAACACCTCTCCGTCTGCTCCTTTGACGCCGGGAACGTCGGTGAGGAAGACCAGAGCGTCGGCGCGGCAGGCGATGGCGCAGGCCGCGGCCATCTCGTCGGCGTTGATGTTGTAGTACTCGCCGTCGAAGCCCAGGGCCATGGAGCAGATCACGGGCACGCCGTTCAACTGCCAGATGGCCTCCAGCCAGCGCGGATCGCTGGCCGCGATTTCGCCCACGTAGCCGAGATCTGGCCCGCCAATTCCGTTTAAGCCGCGCTTCTTGCGGGCGCGGAAGATAAGGCCGTCGCCGCCGGAAAGGCCGACGGCCGGCTGTCCCTGCGCGCCCAGAGCGGCCACCAGGCCTTTGTTCACGCGGCCCGCAAAGACCATCAGCGCCACATCGCGGGTTTCGGCGTCGGTGACGCGCAGGCCGTCGATAAACTCGCTCTGCTTGCCCAGCGCCTTCAGGGTACGGGTGAGCTGCGCGCCGCCGCCGTGCACCACGGCCACCTGATGGCCATCGCGCACCAGTTCCGCGATGGCGCGCGTGCAACCATCCAAGAGCGCCGGAGTCTCAAGACCCGCTCCGCCCAATTTGACTACATACCTCATTCCAGGCCTTCCGGCTCGGGCCAGCCGAGCATGACATTGAGATTCTGCACAGCTTGGCCGGCCGCGCCTTTCAAAAGATTGTCGAGGCAACTGACGATGACGGCGCGGCGGCCGCCCGCGTCGAGTTGAAAACCGATGTCCGCGTAGTTGGTGCGGACGGAATGCTGAATCTGCGGGAGCGCATGGCCGTAGAGCCGGACCATAGGGCTCGCGGAAAAGAAATCGCCATAGATCCCCGCCAGGCTGGAGCGCGTTTGCGGCTCCTTGAAGTGGACGTAAATGGTGGACAAAATCCCGCGCGGAATGGGCAGCAGGTGCGGCGTAAAGACGATTTCGCCCGCGGTCACGCCAAGCTGCTCCAGCATTTCGCCGGTGTGGCGATGGGCGAAGACGGCGTAGGCGGAGAGGTTGTCGGCGGCGTACATGAAGTGCGTCTTGGCCGTAGGCGCCTTGCCCGCTCCGCTGACGCCGCTCTTGGAGTCGGCGACGATGCCGCGGTCCAGATCGACGACGCCGGCCGCGAGCAGCGGCTTGAGGGCCAGGATGACTGAGGTCGCGTAACAGCCGGGGTTGGCCACCAGGCGCGCGCCGGCGATGCGGGCGCGATGCAGCTCAGGCAGGCCGTAGACGGAGCGCTCCTGGATGGACACGGCCGATTCCGAGCCCTCATCCTCGAAGGCGTAGACGGCGCGGTTGGGAGCCTCGGCCAGACGCCAGGCCGCGCTGAGGTCGATGACGAGCAGGCCGCGGGCCAGGGCTTCAGGGACCCAGGCGCGCGACTGCTCATGAGGCGTGGCCAGGAAGAGAACCTCGACGCCGTGATCGGCAAGGAGCTGCCACGAAAAGGGCTCGAGCTTCAGGTTGCCGTTGCTGCCGGCCAGTTGGGGATGAATCTCGGCCAGCGGAACTCCGCCGCGCGCCATGTCCTTCTGCTCCACGCGGCCGGCGAATACCGGAGGCACGGAGCGCAGGCGGGGATGGCGCAGGAGCAGGCGCGCCAGCTCGGCGCCGGCATAGCCCGTCACGCCCACGACCGCGGTTTGAACGGCTTCTGTCATGAGGGCAGCATTGCTTTCAGCCGGGCCTCCACGCCCCTGGCGCGGCGCAGGTCAGGGCACACAATCAAAACAGTATCGTCGCCGGCGACGGTGCCCACCACCTCCGGCCATGCCTCACGGTCCAGGGCGGCGGCCACGGGCTGGGCTCCGCCCATCACCGTGCCCACCACCACCTGATTCATGGCCCGGCGCACGCGCAGAGCGAAACTGCCGATCATTTCGTCCAACAAGGGCGAGTTCGGATCCTCGTCCGGCGCGGCCGCGCCTCCGTGGCCGTTGGGCAGCGAGTAGCCGCCGGGGCCCTTGGAGAGCCGCAACTCGTGGATATCGCGCGAGAGCGTGGCCTGGGTAACGCGAAAGCCGCGGCGGCCGAGCTTGCGGCGCAGCTCGTCCTGGCTGGCCACCAGGGAGCTGGATAGCACTTCCCGTATCGCGTTCAGGCGCTGGTCCTTCATAGCAGGCTTTCTCTTTTCGCGGGCGAGCAGGGCCAAGGCGCCGCGCGAAAACGGCGCTCGGATAAATATACAACCATCCTGTATAAATATGCAAGTCCGGCGGCCTGCTCCGGACGCCCGGCGCAGCCATGGGGTTGGCTCCGGAGCGGTGCTTTAGGTGGCCAGGACCTTTTTGCGGCGTTTTTGCTCGTACATTGCCTGGTCGGCCCTGACCAGCAATTCATCGAGGGATTCGCGCCGGCCGGCTAGGGAAGTGGCGTAGCCGGCGCTGAAGCTGAGGGCGATCCGGAGGCCGGCCTGGGCGTTGCGATGCTGGACGGATTGCTCGAGACGCCGGGCAAGGACATCGACGGCCGTCTGGCTGAACTGGCCGGCCACGGCAAACTCGTCTCCGCCGATGCGCCCCAGGACGTCGGTCTCGCGAAAGGCATCTTTCAGAATCGCCCCGGTTTCTTTGAGCAGCTCAGAACCTGCCTCATGCCCAAAGGAATCATTGGCTTCTTTCAGCTTATCCACATCGATGAACAGGACCGAGAAGGGCTGGCCGGAGCGATGGGCCATGCGCAGCGACTGCGCGGCCAGCAAGCGGAATCCGTGGAGATTGTAGAGGCCGGTGAGGGTGTCAAGCAGAGACAGACTGCGAATCTGCGCCTCCATGCGGTTGACGTAACGGCCGAGGAACAGCAACAGGCCGTAAGCGATGACCACGGTCAGGGAGGCGAGCAGAGCGACGAGGTAACGAGGGGGCATGCGCCGCACATCGATAACGCTGGCTCGAATAGCTTCCCGCAGGTAAGGAAGCGCAAGCAGCACGGGAGCAAGGATGCGTGCGATCCTGCTGCCGGCGCCGGGGCCCAAGAAAATGAAGAATACGCCGTACTCTGCACGGAGAAGGAAGGCTACGCAAGTGAGGAACAACAGGCAAAGCATGGTTTGTGACGACGCTTCCGGGTGGGCATAGGGAGCAAAGCCGTGCAAGAAGCCAAGAAAGTGTCCTGAAACCAAAGTGAGGACCAGGAAGACGGTAAGGGCGGTCAAGAAGTCGGCGGCGTAAGAGGCCGTGCGCTTGCGCGCCGGGATGAACATGATGGAGAGCCCCAGGAAGGCGTAGCCGGCCGCCGATAGGGGAGACATGGCTTGCAGGGCCGAGGGCAGGCTGCGGCCGGGCAAAAACAGGGCAGAGACGCTGGTCGTGGCGCGAAGGCCGTGCACGATGAGGATGACGGTGCAGGAAAATGTTACCAGGATCGCGAAAAGCAAGCCGATGCGGCGGAGCAGCTTGGGTTGGTGGGAATTCGAGAGCTGCAAGCTCAGAGTGGTAAAGAGAACAATGAAGGCTGACTCGTTGCTCATGAGGTGCCAACTGCCGGCAAACACTCTGCCCAGGATGGGAATGAGGTGCCCGGCGAAGTTGACGCCAACCAGGGTGACCACCGCGGCTCGCGTGGCGCTCTCGACAGCCTCGACGCGATCGATGGTAGCCGGATCGGGTTCGCTGGGGGAGAGTACCAAGCCGAGTTCGGGCATAGTAGAGACAGAAACCTGGAATTGCGTCCTGGGGGATGGACTCCAATTTCCTTGAACAGTTTAAGGCCGGGAGCGGCCGGTTGGAAGATAGAAATTGTGAGTATTTGGCCAGCGGCACCAACAGCATTACCTGGGTCTGCGTGGGGCTGGGATGGAGTGGAGATCGACGGTCCAAGAGGTTGCCGGCAGGCGGGTTTATGGTCCCGGCCGCGCCGGGAAATTTTGGGACGGGGGCCGGCTCGCCGCCCTCCGCGCTGATACACTCTCGATTGGCCGCGCGCCGTTTATTTCCCGCGGGCCCGATTAGAAGACAATGACACCGGCCCCTCCGATCTCCACGGTCAACGATCTTTTCCGCCGCATTGCGGCTGCGGCCAACCCGCGCGCCGTGCTGTGGCAGGACCAGCAGGGGCGCTGGCAGCCTATCTCCTCCGATCAGATGTATCAGCGCGTGCGGGCGCTGGCCATGGCGTTTCTGGGTTGGGGAGCGCAAAAGGGCGACCGTATCGCGCTCATTGGCGAAAACCGCTGGGAGTGGGCGGTGACCGATTTCGCCGTGCTGGCCATCGGCGCCGCGGACGTGCCCATCTATCCCACCCTGACCGGGGAGCAAGTGGCGGCCCTGGTAAGCGACGCGGGCTGCCGCATTGCCGTGGTCTCCACCCGCCAGCAGTTCGACAAGCTGCACGTCGTGCGCGGCCAGACGCCGCTGGAACGCATCGTGATGATGGACTCTCCGGCGCCGGAGGGAGCGGTTGCGCTGGGCGAGCTGCTTTCCGGGGCCGACGCCCGCGGCGGGGAGCGCGATCCGGTCTTCGATGCGCTGGTGCGGGCCGTGGAGGCCAAGGACCTGGCCACGCTGATCTATACCTCGGGCACCACCGGCGAGCCCAAGGGCGTGGCGCTGACCCACGGAAATATAGCCGCCAACCAGAACTTTACGGCGGTGGACTTTCACTTCGATTCCACGGACGCCTGCATTTCTTTTCTGCCCCTGTCGCACATTACGGCGCGGGCCCTGGACTACGTCATGTACAACGCCGGGGCGCAGGTGGCGTACTGCTCGCAGTTCGATAAGCTTCCTCAGGCCATGCGCGAGGTCCGGCCCACGGTGATCGTGGGCGTGCCGCGCGTCTTCGAGAAGATTCGCCAGGAGGTGGAGAGGCAGGCCTCGCTCTCGGCGGTCAAAAAGCGCCTGCTGGCCTGGGCGGTGGCGTTGGGAGCGCGGCACAGCGATGTGGTGTACGACGGCCGCGAGCCCTCTTCGCCGCTGTGGAAGCTGGCCAAGAAG
Organism: uncultured Acidobacteriota bacterium; assembly: GCA_963808795.1. Taxonomy (GTDB): domain Bacteria; phylum Acidobacteriota; class Terriglobia; order Terriglobales; family Acidobacteriaceae; genus Telmatobacter. The sequence continues at coordinate 393,935 of CAWEGL010000007.1, read as the reverse complement.
CTCATCTATTCGAAGGTAGGTGCGGCCTTTGGCGGGAGGGTAAGGATTTTCATTTCAGGGGGCGCGCCGCTGGGGCTGGACACGGCGCGGTGGTTCGCGTCGGTGGGCATCGCGCTGTGGGAGGGGTACGGGCTGACCGAAACCTCGCCCGTGATCTCGCTCAACACGCCGCTCCATCACTGCATGGGCTCGGCGGGCTGGCCCTTGCCCAACGTGGAGCTGAAGCTGGCCGGGGACGGGGAGTTGCTGGTGCGCGGGCCGTCGGTCTTCGCGGGCTACTGGCAAAAGGCAGCTGAAAACGCCGAATGTTTCGACGCCGAAGGATGGTTCCGGACCGGGGACATCGCGCACCTCGACGGAGATGGATTTCTTTTCATCACGGACCGCAAGAAGGAGCTGCTGAAGACCTCAGGGGGCAAGCTGGTGGCTCCGCAGCCCATCGAAAACAAGCTGAAGAACAGCCCTCTGGTGGCGCAGGCGGCGCTGGTGGGGGACAAGCACAAGTTTATCTCCGCGCTGATCGCGCCCAACTTCGCGGCGCTGGAGACCTGGGCGCGGCAGCAGGGAATCGAGCCCAGATCGCGCGCCGGACTGGCGGCGGACAAGCGCGTGATTGCCCTTTATGGCGAGATCGTGCAGGAGGTAAACGCCAGCTTGGCCAACTTTGAGACCCTGAAGCGGTTCCGCGTGGTGGGCGAGGAATGGACGCAGGAGACGGGCGAACTGACGCCTTCCATGAAGTTGAAACGGCGCGTGATTACGGAACGATACGCGGCGGCGATCGCCGAACTTTACGCCGACGAAGCGACCGCGCGCGGCGAATCGGCGAGCTGAGCCGCACCAGAGCCTGTTATTAACTTTCGCGCCGCCCGTGGGAAAGTTAATAACAGGCTCTGGCATCTTTCGAGAAAAAGCGATGCGCTGCATGGGTGCGCGCGGTCACGAATTCGCGTTCCAGGGGCAAGGTACACTGATGGAGGCGCCGGGACGGAGCAGATGAGCGCGATCGCGGCGCAGCAAAGCGAGCATTCCCGTCTCCGGCCTTGGACGGCCGCGCGAATGCAGTGAGGAGATTTTGCGATGCGAGTTTGTATATTGACCGGGGGCGGCGATTGCCCCGGATTGAACGCGGTGATTTATGCAGCCGTAAAAAAAGGCATCAACCACTACGGAGACGAGTTCATCGGTTTCCTGAACGGCTGGCGCGGAGTGCTGGACAACAACTTCATTCCCCTGACGCTGGCCAATACAGACGGCATCCAGTTGAAGGGCGGGACCATCCTGCACTCCTCGCGCACCAACGTGAAGAAGATTCCGGGGGGCATCGACAAGGTGCGGGAGGTTCTGGCGGCCAACAAGATCGACGCGTTGATCGCGCTGGGCGGCGACGACACGCAGTCAGTGACGCAGTTTCTGTGCGACAACGGCGTGCACGGAGTGGGAGTGCCGAAGACCATCGACAACGACATCAGCGGCACCGACGCCACCTTCGGGTACGACACGGCGATGATGATCGCCACCGAGGCCGTGGATCGCATCCACACCACCGCCGACTCCCACAACCGCGTGGTGGTCATCGAAGTGATGGGGCGCGACGCGGGCTGGATCGCGTATGGCGCGGGCATCGCGGGCGGCGCGCACGTGGTTCTGGTTCCTGAAAAAGAGATCGACATCGACCACGTTTGCGCCCTGCTCAAATACAACTACGATCACGGCAAGCATTACGGGGTGGTGGTGGCGGCGGAGGGCTGCCACTTGCCGGAGGTGGGCCAGGTGACCGGCACGGCGCAGGTGGATTCGTTCGGGCACGTGCGGCTGTCGGGCATCGGCGAGGCGCTGGCGGACCTGATCGAGAAGAAGACCGGGTACGAGACGCGCTCCGTGAACCTGGGACACACGCAGCGCGGCGGGGTTCCCACGGCCTACGACCGGCTGCTAGGACAACGCTACGGGCTGCGCGCCATCGACATGGTGCACGAGCAGAAATGGGGCCGCATCGCCGTCCTTCACGGCACCGACATTACCGACATTCCCATCAAGGACGCGATCGCCGCCAACCGCAAGCTGGATCAGCGCTTTTTCGACGTGATCGCCGATCTCGAAGCTAAGGTATAATCGAACTAAGCCGTATGTTTGCAACCATTTGCGGAGAAATCAAAAATCGCTGCACCCGCGCTCGCGGGCATTCATCTTACATAGAGATGAGATGAAGTTGGCCGGAGCTGCCGATGGGGCAAGTTGTGGTAGACTAATGGGGAAGAGTGGGAGGTAATTATGCGCCCGATGGATACGCAGAACATCTAAAGCCGGCATTCCAAGAAGGCCGCAACGGATCGAGGAGAGCGTCCGTTGCGGCTTTCTATTTCTGTGCGGCGACTTCTGGCTGCTTCCTCCTGCTTGCTTCCAAAAGGTCCCTCTTGAGGCGTTCGAAGCGATTCTTGACCTCCGGCGCTGCGTCTCTCAGAATCGGATAGAAGTCTCCTCCATCTGTATCAAAATCCTTCACCACGTCCTCGGGAGATGCCATCCCGATCTTTGCCGCCTTGCGCAGGACGGCTTCGCATGCCTTTGCTTCGGCCATGCTCCGCAGGGTCTTTCCATCGTAAAGATGAGCCAGACGAGCGTGGTAGCACGCGAGATTATAGAGTGCGCTGCCGTAGTACTCTTTGACTGGCTCGTTCTCCCAGTTTGGATATTTCAAGCCGCCGGGGAGTTTCAAACCCTGCCTAAGGTAGTTAATTGCCTTGCGCAAGCCCAGCTTCCGGTCTTCGTCGGAATCGCGAAGGCGATTTTCGATGTACGCAAGATTGAAATAGGCGCGGAGCTGGACCTTTTGTGCCTCGATGCTATCACCAAATTTCTCTTTCGCGGCGCTCAGAGCTCTCTTTAGCTGCGCTTCTTGTTCCTCGGTGCGCTTCTCGGAGTGAATGTCGCGCTCAAATGCCTTGAACCGTTCGAAATAAATGTTGCCAAGATCGTTGAGGAGGTAAAAGGCCGCGCCAATTCTGCGCATTGCCAGGTCCTCGAGATATTCGGCGTGGTCGAGATCGCCGTAATCGACAAACCCGCGTTTCCGTTCGTAGATAAACTTCGACCAATAGAACCTCGCGAGCTGTCGAAGCCTCCGGGCGTACGTCTCGTCGGGGTCTTGGTTGCCGGCGATTTCATAGGATATGAAGCGCTCAATCGACAGCAATTTCTGCCGTTCGAACACGGGCATCTTCTCGTAGTAATCTCTCTGCCAGTTAAAATCCTCGTCAGGGAAGATCCGTCCAAGATCAAGAAATGCCTGCTGGCGGCGCTGTTCCTCATCCGAGAATAGCGGATACTTCTTCCGCAACTCCGCCGCCCGCCTCTCGATGGTTTTGGCCGCCTTCTCCGCCTTGCGCAGGCTCCCTTCCGCCCGTTTATTGAAGCTTTCCGCGCTAAACCACGTGGATGCGCCCTGAGCAAAAGCGAACAATGCCGCGGCGCCAAGAATGAAGCCAAGAATCCATTTCAGGTCCTCTTCCCTTTCCTTGAGAGCTCCTGCATCTTCCTCCAAACCGTTAATTTGCGTCTTCAGTGCATCCACATCAGCCTGAGTGGGAGTGGGCGGCGGTGGAGGGCTGCCGGCCGCACCGGCAGGCGCCGAGCCCGCGCCCAGAATCAGCAAGCCCCACCCGAAGCAGAGAAGAACACAAGCCAAAAACAATGAGCAGATGATGCGGCTGCGGCAAGTCTCGATGCGGTGGCGGCGTCGCAATTGGGAGAAGAATTTGAGCATAGGTTTCTTCCTGCGAGAATGAAAAGCGATGCGATGCGCAGTTTAGCATTCCCGGGCGTCCGCTGCCACTGCTTTGTGCCATGCTCTATCGTCCCTACAAGCCGGAAGACTTCGCCGCGCTCTACGCGATCGAGGAGGCGTGTTTCCAGCCGCCCTTGCGCTTCGGGCGCGGGTATATGCGGCAACTTGTAGCCAGTTCCCAGGGCGCGACGTGGATTGCGGAAGAGGAGGGGCGGATGGCGGGGTTCGCCATCGTGGACTGGATCGAGGACGCGGGCGCGGCCGCGTACATTCAGACCATCGAGGTGGTTGCGGAGGCGCGGAGCCGCGGGGCGGGCGGCGAACTGCTGCGGCGCATGGAAGCCTCGGCGCGCGCGGCGGGGGCCGCGACGATCTGGCTGCACGTGGACGCGGAGAATGCGCCGGCTATCCGGCTGTATGAGAACCACGGCTACCGCCGCGAGGGCAGGGAAGATCGCTATTACGGGCGCGGGCGAGCGGCGTTGATCTACTCAAAACACCTCTAACCGCAGTCGTCACTCCACCCGCTCGATGCAAGCCCTGTTCCCGTCACCTGTCCACCGTGATCTCGTACCACGTCGTCACGGTCTTCCCGAGCGGGATCTTCCAGCCATCGCCGGTCCGGGCTGCCGCAGTGGGAGGGCCAAGCGGCTGTCCGGCTCCGTCGATGGCCTGGAGATGGACGGCGCGCGCCGGGGCCAGGCGCCGCAGCAGCAACGCGCCCCGGATCGGCTCGATCAAGGTCGGCGTCCCTCCCCAACTGGTCACGTCGGTGCTCGCGGAGTTCCAGCGCTGCCCGGTATTCTCCACGCGCCCCCCGGCAATCAGAAGCAGCTTGGAAGAGCGCGCGATGGGCTTCCCATCCAGGGAGCTGAGCTGGATGGCGCAAAACTGGTTTTGGATCTCGACCGCCAGATTGGTGTCCGCTTGCTCATGAGAGCGCACAAAGCCGATCAATGCCTGGGTCCGGGGCGCATCCAACGTCACCATGCCGGTTTCCGGCGCGGAGTGGTACCAGGCCAGTTGGCCCGTATCAGAGCGGATGGGATTGGCAACCGGGGGGTGTGCGAAAGGCTGCGTAGCCGGCCCATCGAATGACGAGATGCGCACCTCGTGCTCCAGCGGAAGCTGGAGCGGAAACTCGGGCGTGTAATAAGGGCGGTCTGTGGCGGGCGAAAGCAGCATGCTGTCAAACACCTGCTGTTCGGTGTAGGAGCGCTCCACCACGCTGCGCGCCTTCTCCACGTCGCCGCGCAGGAACTCGAGCGCCCCGGCGGCCAGTTCCGGCATCTTCACCGGGTCCTGCGAGATGTCGAACGGGTCACCAACATACGGCTTCCAGGCCGTATCCCGCTTGGGCTCGAAGGTGTACCACATAATCGCATCCCAGTCCTGCAATGCGCCGTACGCGGCCAGAATCGGAATCCCCTCGATGTCGAAGTCATTGGGGAAGGGAGTGTTCACTTCGCTGACGGTATAGGGCTTGCCCGCGATGGCGGAACGGGAAAGCTCGACCACGGTGGAAATGAAGGGGTCATCGACCATGGGCGATTTGCGCGTGTAAATGACGGTGGGGTGCTCCCAGTAGTCGTGCCCGTCGGTCACATCACTGCTCATGGTCGCCAGCAGGATCGGATAGCCGCTGGCGAAGTGGTTGTGGTCGGCGGTGTCAATCACCAGCGAGCGCATGCCCAACGTCTGCTTCAGATACTCCGTCATGTCTTTGAAGTAACTGCTCTGCGTATCGTTATAAAATTCCGCCTCCGCGTTGAACCGCTCCGGGGGCGCCTTGGCTGCCTGGAAGTCTAACGAACCCATGAGCGGAATCGGAGCCTGATCTCCCGTGACGCCGGCCATCGCGCGCAGCGCGGCGATCTGCGCCGGAGTTCTGTGCGCCGCCAGCCACAGGTTGTACATGTCTGTCAGCTCTTTAGCGTAAAAGGGCGACGGCGGGCGGAAGCCGATATTCAGCGCGTTTTCGTTGTTGATTTCCACCAGCGCAATCGCGGGATCGTCGGTGTATCGCAGGCCCGTGTACGGATTGCGATGCGCCAGCAGTTCGCGCGCATATTCCTTCTGCAGCTCGATCATGCGGCGGTCGAAGAGCGACGTCCCTTTGATGTTGACGCCCCTGTACGGCCCATTGTTCGCCACCTCGACGCCGTCGCCGGCCTTGAACCGCCGCCCCACCAGAAGGTTGAGATCGATATAGATGCCGCGCTTCTCCAACTGCCAGATAAAATAATCTTCGCGATCGAGCTGCGCCGCGTCCAGGCTGCGCGAATCCGGCCCGCCCGTGGCAATGAGGCCGCGCGGCGCATCAAGATCGAGAAACTGGAAGCGCACGCAGTTCACGCCAAAGCGCGCCAGCGTCGCCGCCCAGAAGGGCGCGTCTGCCTTCGCCGGAATCTGGCGCGAACCTTTGCTCCAGTCCGTGATGTTCACGCCCCACAGGCGAACGCGCTGCCCGTCCGCAGTCGCCAGATGGCCGTTTACGATGCGAAGAAAGCCATGCTTGCCCGCGGGCGCATCCAGAAGGAACGACACATCCACCGGCGAGCGCGATTGGAGCGCGCGCTGGGCATCCAGGGTGAAGGGAACCATGCCGCTGGTGCTCTGCGCGGACGAGGATGGAGCCGCCCAACTGGTGGCAACAATGAGAGCAGCGGCAATCAAAGCAAAGCGCATGACGTTTCCTTTCCAGCCACGTAGTAAGGATGCAACCGGACTGAGCGCGTCCCGTTCACATCGCGCTGCTTTCGGCCTCTTTGATGAACGCCGCCACGCGGTCATGAAGCTGCTTGCGGCTCTGGTCGCGCACATAGGCCATGTGCCCCGACTCATACCAGTCATACTCGATGTTTTTCGCCAGAGAATCCGGAATGGGCAGATGCTTCTCCTCGTACATGGCTCCGAAGAAGGGCGTGGCCAGGTCGAAGTAGCCGCCGTTGACCATCACCCTCAAATGGGGATTGATCTTCATGGCGTCGGCCAGGTCGGCGCTGACGTTAAGTCCGCCCGCGGCCGAAAACATGCCGCCGGGTTTGTGGCGGGTCAGGTCCCAGTGAACGTTGCCAAACAGGGCGCTGGGCAGATAGGCCTGGCCGGCCCCGTACTTCAGGGTGTTGCGCAGGTAGGAGTTGATCAAGGCCACGTAAGCCGATGAGATGGCCGCGCTTTGCGGATCGTACTCGGAGCCTTCGCTCAGGGGATCAATGGTGGGGCCCAGGAAGCGCGTGTCGTAGCGGCCGGTGGTCATGTCCTCGGCGTCCGCGAAGGTCTTCTCAAACTCGGCGCCCGTCACCCGCAGGTTGGCCTTCACGACGTAAGCCACCGGCAGGCCGGTGTAGTCGTGAATCTTCTCGGCCACCGATTGCTTCTCCGCCGCGCTCAGGTCCGTGCCCTGGGACAGGGCGTGCATGTAGTCGCCCAGCGCGAAGTCCTCCACTTGCTTGAGGAAGGGCGCCAGGTCGGGCGGCTGCGGGGACAGCTTCTGGTGGTACCAGGCGGTGGCCGCATAGGTGGGCAGCGCGAGCACGTAGGACAAATCGCCGTGGTCGCCGACTCCGGTGTCGGTGGTGAAATCGAGGATTTCGCCGAGCAGCATGACGCCGTTCAAGTCGATGTTCTTCTCGTTTTCGAGGTCATTGGCCAGCACCGCGGAGCGCGTGGTTCCGTAGCTCTCGCCGAACAGGTACTTGGGCGAGTTCCAGCGGTTGTATTGGGTGAGGAAGCGGGAGATGAAGCGGGCGAAGGCCTCGGCGTCCTGGTCCACGCCCCAGAAGGCTTTGCCGGCGTCTTTGCCGGTCAGGCGGCCAAAGCCCGTTCCAGGCGCGTCGATGAAGACCAGGTCGCTCACATCGAGCAGGCAGTACGGATTATCGACCAGTTTGTAGGGAGCGCCGGGCAGGTGGGTGTCGCCGCTGGTCTCCACGTACTTTGGTCCCACCGAGCCCAGGTGCAGCCACATGGTGGAGCTGCCCGGTCCGCCGTTGTAAAAGAACGTGACGGGGCGATCCTCGGCCTTGGCGCCGGTCTTGAAGTAGGCCGCGTAAAACATGTGGGCCACGGGGGGCGCGTCGGCCGGATTCTTAGGCGCCGAAAGCGCAAGCTGGCTGTCCGGCAGGGGCCTTCCATCGGGGCCAAGCTGCGCGTCTTCAGCATCCGTGGCGCCCACCGTGATGATGCCGGCGACGGCGGTATAGGGGATGCGCTGTCCGGAGACTTCGACCGAGCCCGTGGTGGTCGCGTCGGCGGGCGCAGCCGGTTCGGTTTTCTCCTGCGCCGCAGGCTTCTGATCGGGCCTCTGTTCCTGCGCCCGCACCGCGGCGGACATCAGCAAAGCCGCCGCGAACAATGAGGCCAATACTCGTGCAGATGATTTCATCCCCAAAACCTCCAGGCAGCCGATGGAACGGCAAGTGTAAGGGGTGAGCCAATTAAGGGGTGCGCCAATGCCGATAGAGCCTCAGCATGCTGTAACGCGGATGTAACCCTCCCCAGCATACGCCCGCAGCTTGCGGTCGCGCGTAATGACGATGTGTCCATAGGTGCGGGCGGTAGCCGCGATGATGCGGTCTGCCGGGTCGGAGGGCGGCGTTCCCGGCAGGGCCGCGGAAGCCAGCAGAATCTTCGGCGTTAATGGCGCCAGCCGGACTCCCGGAAGCGCCACGAGAGCTTCAAACCAGACTTCGGGTGAGAGCGTCAGTTGGATCTTCCCTTTGGCGGCCAGCGTACCGATCTCCCAGGCAGTGATGGGCGAAATAAACACGCCTGCGTTTCGAGCGCGGGCCTCGCGGATCGCAGCGCGGCTCACGGACGACATCGGATCCCCGGCCATCAGCCAGATCGCGGCGCAGGTATCGAGCAGAGTGGAATCGACCACTTACTGCTCCGCGTCCCACACTTCACCTGTGCTCTCCGTCAGATCGACGCCGGGAGTCACGGTCACCGTTCCGCGCAGCGCGCCCCAAAGGTCCGATTCCTCATCGGAATCCTTTTGCACCGGAACAACCTCGGCAATGGGGCGATTGTGCTTGAGCAGAACAATGCGATCGGTCTTGCCTTTGGCGACCTCGTCGATCAACCCCAGGCATTGCGACTTGAAGGCCGTAACGCCGATCCCGGTTTTGCTTGACGGTTTGTCAGGCACGATCTCTTCTCCCTACATGGTCCATTATGAATGGACCAGTTGGAAAAGGCAAGAATCTCCTGTGTGGCTTTGCCAGAGAAGCGGTCGCCGCTCCTGCGGCTTGCCGGTTAACTTTTTGATCATCCGCAGCGCGCTCAGCCTACAACCGGTTTGAAGCCGCTTCGACCTCGCGGAAGACGCGCAGGAGATTGCCGCCCAGGATCTTGTGGCAGCTTGCAGCGGAGTAGCCGCGGGCCATGAGTGCGGCGGTAATCCGGGGCAGGCCGGCGGGCGAGCCGAGGCCGTGGGGCAATTGGCCGTCAACGCCGTCGAAGTCCGAGCCCAGGCCGACATGATCGGCTCCGGCCACCCTGGCGATGTGGTCGATGTGGTCGATGAGGACTGGGAGCGGCGGAGGGGGAATGCGATTGGCGAGGCGGCGGCGGATTTTGGCGATCGCGGCCGGCGTGGGTTCACGATGGGCGGCTTGGGCTTGGTCTTTCAGGGCCTGGATCTGCCCTTCGGCTTCAGGTTCGAGAGCTTTTTGCGCGTCGCGGTACTGGGGCGAGAGAAAGCCTGAATAGAAGTTGACCTGGATGACGCCGCCCTTGGAGCCCGGCCCGCCGGATTGGGCAACGGCGCGGAGCATCTCGTCGCTCAGGTTGCGCGGCGAGTTGCAGAGGGCGCGGGCGGCCGAGTGCGAGGCGATGACCGGAGCGCGGCTGACGCTGAGCACGCGATAAAAGGTGGGATCGGAGACGTGCGAGATATCGACCATCATGCCCAGCCGGTTCATCTCGCGGACCACTTCGACGCCGAAGCTGGTGAGGCCGTCTTGGGTGTGCGGGACGGCGGGGTCGCCGAGGTCGACGGAGCTGTCGGCCCAGCCATTGGAGTTGTTCCAGGTTAGCGTCATATAGCGCGCGCCCAGCTCGTGGTAAACGCGCAGCAGGGCCAGCGAGCCTTCAATCGCGTGGCCGCCCTCGATGCCCATCAGCGCGGCGAACTTACGCTGGCGGCGGGCCCGCCGGATGCCTTCGGCAGAGGTGGCGAACTCCATTTGGTCCGAGTGGCGGGCCACCTGGCGCTTCAGCGCGTCGATCAGTTCCAGCGCGCGGTGCGCGTAGCGGCCCTGGTAGCGCGCGGGCTCGACCCAGATGGCGAAGAATTCGGCGCCCAGATTGCCTTTGCGGATGGTTTCAAGATTCAGGTCGCCGCCGCGGAGCGGATCGCCGAGGTCGAAGCCTTCATCCAGAAAGCGCTGCGGCGTGTCGGCGTGGGTATCGATGACCAGGGCGGAACGGTGTACGGCGGCGGGGCTAGGCGTTTTGGAGGTCATGGGAGCTGGGCGCTCGGCCGGGCAGTTCTGGACCCCGAGCAAGGCTGAGGCAGCCAACAAGATGGTCTACCTGCCCAACGGGCGCTTGGGGCTTGGGATGAGTGTAAATCGGGCGGCGCGGCAGGCGAAAAACGACGAGCCGCCGGGAATTTCTCGCGCGCCGGGCCGCCCAGCAATTACGATGGGGCGTGAGAGAAGAACGCCGCGCCAGGGGGGCGCTGAAATGACAAAGCAAAGTTTGATTCCACGCATGATTGAAGTGAGGCAAAGCTTTCCGCCTTCAAAGCCGCTGGACATTCCGGCGCTTGTCCAGGAGCAGTTCGCCGCGTCCGGCGTACTGGAGCGGATCACGCCGGGAATGCAGATCGCCGTGGGCGTGGGAAGCCGCGGAGTGAGCAACTTAAGCAAGATCGTGAAAGCGGTGCTTGAAGTATTGACGGGCGCGGGCGCCAAGCCGTTTATCATCCCGGCGATGGGCAGCCACGGCGGGGCCACGCCGGAGGGCCAGATCCGCGTGCTGGCCGGCTACGGCGTGACCGAGGAGACCATGGGCGTGCCCATCAATGCGAGCATGGAAGTGCGCAAGATCGGCACGGTCTTCAATGGGCGCGATGTGGTGTTCAGCGCGACGGCGCTGGAAGCCGATGCAGTGGTGCCCATAAACCGCGTCAAGCCGCACACCGATTTTCAGGGAGACTTCGGCAGCGGCATTCAGAAGATGCTGGCCATCGGCTTCGCCAAGCAGGTGGGCGCAAACCTTGCCCACAGCGCCGCGGCCTACGAGGGCTACCTGGAGGCGTTCCGGGAGCACGCGCGGGTCGCGCTGGGCGCGGTTCCCGTGCTTTGCGGCGTAGCTATCGTCGAGGATCAGCACCACCAGACGGCGGAGATCGAGGTGCTGCCACGGAATGAAATCGTGAGCGGCGAGAAACGGCTGATCGCGCGGGCCACCGGGCTTTTGCCGCGGCTGCCGCTCCATGAGATCGACCTGCTGATTGTGGACGAGATGGGCAAGGAGATCAGCGGCACGGGCATGGACACCAACGTGATCGGCCGCGAAATCACGGGCTACTCGTCGTCGCTGCGGGCCCAAAGCAAGTCGCCCGCCGATGGCCATTCCGTCGCCAACGGCCATTCCGTCGCCAACGGCCATTCGGTTTGGATCCACCGCATCCTTGTGTGCAGCCTGACCGGGGAAAGCAAAGGCAACGGCACCGGGCTGGGACTGGCCGACTTTGCCACCACGCGGCTGGTGAAGGCCCTCGACCTCCGGTCCACTTATATGAACGCGCTCACTTCGTTGGGGGTGCTCACGCCCAAGATTCCGATCTACTTCGACAGCGACCGCGAGGCCATTGAGGAGGGGCTGGCTTCACTGGCGTCTCTCCATCCCCAGCGGCTGCGCGTGGTGCGCATCGTGAACACGCTGCGGCTGGAGCGGCTGCTGGCGTCGGAAGGCTGCGCCGAAGAGCTCAAAGGACGGCCCGGGCTCACGCTGGCGGACACGGCCGAGACCATGCAGTTCGATCCCTCCGGCAACCTACTGCCGTTCTAGAGCGGTTCCAGAGTTCACGTGCCCTTTTCAGGTTCGTAAAAGGTGGCATTCGCCGCGGCGAATGCCACTCGGCCCGCCGCGGCGGGCTTTCTGGGTGCAGCAACTCTGGAACCGCTGTAAATGCGCCGCGCAGAAAGGCCCATTGGCAAGCCCTCACCCATCGGGAAAGAAGCCGAAGGGGATCTGCGGTTGTTCTTCAACGAACCTCTGACGCACCACGCTAGAACACGTAGTAGAAGCCCCCCATGGGTTCCGACGTCGAGGTGAATTGACCGGTCGCAGGGAAAAGCGAGGAAAGATTGGGAGCCCTGTAAACGGTGTCGCGGTACTGGAGGCGAAGCCCGGCGCGCGGAAGAAAGGCCCAATCCAGGCCCCCGCCCACGACATACGCAGGTCTTACAACCGTATTGACCTCATAAATGCTGCGGTCGGTCGAATCGATAAAAAAGCCCAAGCCGGCGACGGCGAAGGGCCGGAGTGCGCCGATCTTCCGCGAAAAAATCCAATCGAGCGAGGCTATGCTGGCTTTGGCCTGGAGTTTTAATGGCGCGGTCGAGCAGACGTAGCCGCAGTTGCTTGCCGAAGGAGCAAACGTCTCAGTGGAGAGATTGAGTCCATAGGCGAATTCAAAGCCCACCAGCGGACGACGGATGTACCGCATCTCGAACATGCCGCCAGGGGAGTTGTCCGGAGTCTGCACCACGCCGCTGCCGGTCGAGGAGCTGTTGTACGCCTCGTAGAAACTGAACCCCAGGTCGATCTGCCCTGGGGCTCGCGCGGCTGGTCTTTGCGGCTGCGCGGCCGCTGTCTGAGCGGCCGATCCGCCGCTATCTGTCTGGGCCGAGGCGCCGAGCAGCGGATCGGCCAGCATGCCCACCAAAATCAAAACAACCGGCATCTGTCTCAATTGCATGGTTGTCTCCGTATCGATTTCACCTTGTCTCCTTATGCGGTTCGCTTTAGTGTTTCATTTGCGTAAGAGAAACCTTTGCGCGCTACTCGGCAGGGCGTTGTTTCCCACCCGGGCCTACGCCTCCGCAGCGGCGCTCCAGCGGCCCGTCAAGCGGCCTTCCGCAACGATTTGACGTCATGAAGTGAAGAATAGCGTATCGGGCATCGCGCCCCGAAATTTCTGCGTCCACCCAGTCACTATCGCAAAGCGGCGTAGAAGTTAGCAAGTCTGAGGATTGGGGTCGTGTCTTGATTGGCCGCCGCTTTGAAGCGGCGCGAACGGGGAATCCGCCGCGGCGGATGGGTCGCGTGCCGCTATACGGCAAGATCAACGCGGGCCTATGAACCTATCCGTAAACAGGTAGAGCAAACAGGTAGCGCAAATAGGTAGCGCAAACATGTAGCGCAAATAGGTAGCGCCGGCCTCCTGGCCGGCTGTCGAGTGGGCCTCCTGGCCCACGCGTCGCTGTTGGCGGCGTGGACGCCTCTAGGGCCTGTTAACACCACCAGGGCGGTGGCGACGGGAGCCAATTTTTCCCAGTTCTAGGAACGAGGAGCGACGCATACCGGGTGTCTGCTAGCGACGATTGACGACGAAATGGGGAAAATTGGCCCCGTCCCTTCAGGTTGCGGAGAAAATCGGGCCATACTTCGTTCTCGCCCTCGACGGTGGGCCCGCCACAGCCTTCGGGCTCGGCCTCGTCTGGCCCGACTTTCGCTCGCAACGCCATCCGCTCTGGTAGTGTTAACAGGCCCTAGTACAACCGCTCTGGACAGCGGCGCTACCTGAATGCGCAATTTACGGATAAGTTCTTAGCCCCTGAGGGAAGTCCCCGCGCAAACTGGCCCGCTGCCAACGGCTTACGCCCGTCAAGCTGGCGGCCCTTGCTGTGTTACCGTTAAAGTACGGCGTCCCCTAAACCGGACCGGGAGGTGGGGGCCTGTTTTGAGGCTCGCGATGCGGCGAGAAACGGGGACGGCGGGCGTAAGAAAAAATGTCGCAGCTGCCGGAATCGACATCAGTTTCGCTCGCTGTGAGCCCGGCGCCGCTGCCAGGGCCCAAGGCTGGGCCGGCGGCCGTGCCTGCAGCCGCGCCGCAACAGGTGCACGCACCTGCGCCGCAGCGGATTCCGCGCTGGCTGGAGCGCACCGAACTGGTATTGCGGGTGATGGTGCAGATGTACATCGGCTTGGCTGTGTGCTATGCCCCGTGGTCGCATACATTTTGGGATCAGAATCCGTTCTTCCTGCAGTTTCCTGCGCTCTCCATCTTTGCCGCCAGCGGCGCCGTGCGCGGCATCGTCTCGGGGTTGGGCATGTTGAATCTGTGGATCGCGTTTGAGTACGTCATCCGCCATCGCGATGGGTGAGCCATGAAGCACGGCGCGCAGACAACACGGAATGACCGCCGCACGGGGCAAAGTCCGTCCCAGGCCAACCCCGGCCGGGGAGCGGGAGTGCGGAAAAAGCAGCGCACCAGCGGCCAGGCCGTGATTCCAGGCGATGGAACGCCTCCGCCGCTGGAGCGCGCCCCCCTGGCCTATGAAAACTCCGCCTTCCTGAACAGCGCCGACGGGCGGCTGATCCGGATTATCTCAGAGTTTCTGGAACCGCTGGCGCGGTTCCGGCGCGAGCAGATCCAGGATACGGTGGTGTTCTTCGGCTCGGCGCGCTTTCGCGGGCGCGAGGAAGCCGACCATGCCCTGGAGCTGCTGGATAACACCGGTTCCACGCGCTTGGCGCCCAGCGAGGAGCAGCCGGCCAAGGCTATGGAGATCGCAGCGGGAAAGGCCACGGAGTTGCAGCGCAAGCGCGCGGTGGCCGCCGTAGAGATGGCCCGCTATTACGAGGATGCGCGGCGCCTGGCGCAACTGCTGACCCGTTGGGCCGAGGCCATCCCCTCACGAAAGCACCGCTTCGTGGTCACCTCCGGCGGTGGGCCGGGCATCATGGAAGCCGCCAACCGCGGCGCCTACGAGGCCGGGGGCAAGACCATCGGCATGAATATACTTCTACCTTTTGAACAAAGGCCGAATCCCTACATCACGCCCTCGCTCAACTTCGAGTTCCACTACTTCTTCATGCGCAAGCTGTGGTTTGCCTATTTGTCCAAGGCTCTGGTGGTCTTCCCCGGCGGCTTCGGCACCCTGGACGAGATGTTCGAGATCCTGACCCTGGCGCAGACCCAGAAAATGGCTAAGAAGGTTACGGTTGTGGTCTACGGGTCGGCGTATTGGAAGAGAGTGTTCAACCTGGGCGCATTGGTCGATACAGGGGCCATCTCACCCAAGGACCTGGACCTGTTTCAGATGGCCGATACGCCGGAGCAGGCCTTCGAGTTGTTGCGCAGGGGACTGACGGAAAACTACCTGGCCGCCGAGATCGCCAAAGCTGAGGCTGCCCAAGCCGCGAATCACGCGGCGGAGCGTGATGAAGACCTGATGGCTGGCTGGACAGTAGAGGACTTCCTCAGCCCGGAGCTGGTCAAGACACGCAAGTAAAATAGATTGAGGGGAACACTTGCAGGTCAATAGGAACATATCTTCGGGAATTTTCCCTGTTCCTCCGGCATTTCCCGTAACTGGATTGATTCCTTTCGTAATTGAAGGGGAATTCTTCCGATCTTAACCTTACGTTCATGTCGGGCTGTGGATACTGGGCGCAGGAATTCGGGAACGATCGTAAGGAAAAGGAAGGAGGGTGAATGGCTGATTCGACCATTTCGTACCTGTGGCGCGACCAGAATGCATCGCGGGGATTCCGCTCCGGTGTATCGCTGCACAGCCACACCAATCAATCCCGGGAGACGCTCGACTTCCTGGCAAACATCGGCAATCAATACCCGCTGACGCGGCCCCTGATGACGCGATTGGAGCGGTGCTCCGAGCAGAAACATGGGCTGCGCTTGGACTATGCGGCCAGCTACTGGACTCCGCCCATGACCCCCAAGCTGGCCTTCGATCTGGAACGCAAGCAGATCGAGGGGCTCGACGTGGCTGCCATGGTCTCCATCACCGACCACGACACCATCCAGGCCCCCATGTTGCTGCGCACTGTACCCAGCGCGCGCCGCATTCCGGTATCGGTGGAGTGGAGCGTGCCTTACGGCGGGATACAGTCGTTCCACCTGGGCGTTCACAACCTGCCCAGCGCGCGGGCAGCGGAGTGGATGAAAACCTTGGAGGACTTTACCGCCCGTCCCGGCGGTGCACGGCTTACGGAGATTCTGGCCGCGCTCGACCGGGAGCCAAACGTGCTGGTGGTGTTCAACCACCCCATGTGGGACTTGTACATGGTCGGCAAGGAGAAACACGAGTTTCTGGTCAACGACTTTATGCGGAAGTATGGCGCCTATTTTCATGCCCTGGAGTTGAACGGGCTGCGCCATTGGGACGAGAACCGCGCCGCCCGCCGCCTGGCGCAAAAATGGAACATGCTGCTCATCTCCGGCGGCGACCGCCATGGCGTGGAGCCGAACGCCAATATCAACCTCACCCATGCGGCCAGCTTTACCGAGTTCGTGCACGAGGTGCGGCAGCAAAAGAAGAGCCATGTGCTCTTCATGCCGCAATACGCCGAGCCCTGGAAGCACCGCATCCTGCAATCGACGATCGACGCCGTGCGCCACTATCCCGAATTTCCGCCGGGTTCGCGCACCTGGGACGAACGCGTCTACCACCCCGACAAAAACGGCGTGGTCAGGCCGTTGAGCGAGCTGTGGCCGGGCGGAGCGGCGCCGCGGGTTGTCACCTTTGTCCTCAGTATGGTGCAACTGCTGGGCCGCGCCCCGGTTTCGGGCGGGCTGCGCATCGCCTGGAGCGAGTCGCACCAGTTGCGCCTGGCACTCGGCGACAACGAAAGCTAATGGAAGCGGCGAGGCTCGCCGCTCTTGGCAGCGGTTCGCGGACTGAGCCCCGCCAGCCAAAGCAGTGGTGCTTATACCAGCTCCATGAGCTCCGTCGCAACCTGGGCTGGTTAAGAACATGAATGCTCGAACGCCGCGCGTGGCCTACTTTCCCGACTCGTTCCATGAGGTGAATGGGGTAGCCCGCACCGCTCGCCAGTTTGAAGCCTTCGCGCGCCAGCGCAATCTTCCTTTTTTATGCGTCCGCGTTGGAGACCGCACTCCGGCATTCATCGACGAGGGCAGCGTGTGGACGCTCGAACTGCCGCGCGGCGCTCTCTCATTTCGCCTCGAGGAAGACCTGCGCTTCGATCTGGCGTTTCTGCGCCACGTTCCGCTCATTGAACGGGTATTGAGGCGCTTCAGTCCCGACCTTGTTCACATCACCGGTCCCAGCGATGTGGGCATCGTGGGCGCAGGGCTGGCGCATCATCTGGAGCTGCCGCTGGCCTTCAGTTGGCACACCAACGTGCATCAGTACGCGGCGCAGCGGTCGGAGTGGTTTCTGCGCCTGCTGCCGGATCGCCAGTCGCGCGCCGTGGGCCGCGGGATTGAAGACATCTCCCTGGCAGTCACGGCCAAGTTCTACTCCTTGGGGCAGGTGCTCCTTGCGCCCAACCCCGAATTGTGCGCATTGCTCGAGCGAACCACCGGCAAACCCTGCCGCCTGATGCCCCGCGGCGTGGATGCGGCGCTCTTTCATCCCGGCAAGCGCCGGAGGAGCCCGGACGACCGCGACCCTGTGCTGGGCTTCGTGAGCAGGCTCTCGATCGAAAAGAATGTCACCCACCTGGTTCGGGTGCAGGAAGAGCTGGAACAAATGGGCCATCGCAGCTTCCGGTTCCTCATCGTGGGCCACGGCGCGGAAGAAGCCTGGCTGCGCGAACGCTTGCATCGCGCGGAGTTCACGGGCGTGCTGCGCGGGGAAGAGCTGTCCGCTGCCTACGCCGATATGGATCTGTTCGTTTTCCCGTCCCACACCGATACCTTCGCCAACGTGGTGCTGGAGGCGCTGGCCTCGGGCGTTCCGGCTGTCGTGACTCCGGACGGCGGTCCCAAAACCATTGTCCGCGACGGCGAAACCGGGCGCGTCGTTCCAGACGCGGAGTTTGCCGCCGCGATTGCCGGGATCCTCGCCGATCCAGCCCGTCACGCCGCCATGCGCCAGGCCGCCCGCGCCTATGCCCTCACTGCCACGTGGGACTCGATCTTCGAGGGCGTTTACGCGGCTTATGAAACCATCCTGCCCCGCCGGGATTTGGCGCTCGCGAGCTGAGACTTACCCTGGGCAGCGCCGGAGAAACGCAGAAATAAGCCTCCGCTTCAGGCTCGTCTTATGTTGGAAGAGACTGCGGCTTGACAAAGGTTGGCTCGGGACCGATGATGCGAGGCAGCCGGTTACCGGCCGCTTTCTTCCCTATTCGAACCGAAAGAATTTTCTTTTCAGGGGATCGCGCATGTTCAAAAAACTGCTTTTGCTCAAGGCCATGCCCGCGAAGACGGATGCGGGTTTGCTGGCGTTGCGCCTGTTCGTGGGCGTGCCCCTTCTGCTGCACCACGGGCTGGAAAAGCTATTCGGCTTTTCGCGCATGGCCGCGCACTTTCCCAACCCTTTGCACATCGGCGTGGTGCCCAGCCTGTTGTTTGCCACGCTTTCAGACGGCATCTGCAGCGTGCTGCTGGTCTTGGGGCTGGCCACGCGCTGGGCCGCGCTGGTCGTATTCATCAATATCTTTGTGGTCTTTGCCGTTGCGCACCACTTTTCGTTCTTTGGCCGCGGAGGAGCGGAGGGCGAGATGCTCGTTCTCTATCTGGGCGCAATGATCGCGCTGTTCCTGGCCGGCGCCGGCAAGTACAGCATCGATGGCGCAATGAAAATGAAATAGTAGGCATCGCTGCCGATTCAGTGCGGATATGAGGACCTGGCGCGCAGTCCCGTGCTCAAGTCCAGCGCAAACGCCGTCTCCTTGTCGGCCCTCATCTCCCAGCCCACGCCGCACAGTACTCCGCCCTGAATGCCTGTAATCGTCACGCCTTCATCGGAGAGCTTTTCGGATTCCCACGCCTGCCCGCTGCGGCCCCAAGCCAGAATCGAATGATGGCTGATGAAGAGCAGGAGGCCCGCTTCGACGGCCGGCAGCACCTGAAGCACCGGCCGGTAGGGAATCATCGTGAACTGCTCCGGCGTCGCGGTGTCGATCAGGTAAGCGTAGCCGCCGGAAACGACGCAGATTTCTTCCGGCTTTGGAGTAGACCACAGGCCGGTGGGAACGGCCGGATCGCGGAAGCCCAGAGCGCACGTAGCTAAGAACTGCTGCGCGCAGGGCGATCCTTTTGGATGGGGTTCTTCGCCGGGAGGGGCAGCGTCGGGCCACACCAGCACTTCCAGAGCGCCGCGCTCGATCTCTTCGGCTTCACGCGGGTAGACAAAATGGCGCGCGGGCAGGATGAGGGGCCGCGCGGTGAGCGCCTCGGCCTGCCAGCAGCGGGGAAAGCTGAGATCGATGACCGGCTGGGGCGCCGGGCCGGGCGCCGGGCCGGTCATGGCTGCGCCTTGTAGCGCAGAATCCAGCGCAGTTGCTCCGCGGTGTCGGGGACCGTGCATCCGCGGGCCTCTTCGATGGCTTGGAGCGCGGTTTCCGGCTCCCAACCCAGGTGCATGAGAGTGCAGGCAGCGGTGACGGTGGCCCTGCCGACGCTTCCCCGGCAATGCACGCCCATCCGCTCCCCCTCACGTAGCCGGTTTGCCAGCCCGGCAACGAAAGCACGAAAGCTGTCCGTGTCCGGCGGAACATGAACGTCGGGAATGGGGTAGGAGAGGAACGTCATTCCTACGTGCTCCGCCAAAGGGCCCTCTTTGGCAAGGCCCAGCCAGGCGGCCTCATCGTCTTCGAGCAGCGAAACCAGCGTCTGGACGCCGGCTGTCCGGAAGCGGCGCAGTTCGTCCTCCAGCCCATCGCCGCCGCGCGGACACAACACGATGGCCAGGCTCACGGGCGGAGTTCCGTCAATCCAGAGGACCTCGCTCATCGCCCCCAGGCCCCCGTCAACCGCTCGGCCCGCTGGCGCACGCTGGGGAATCGCAAGGCCAAGCCGCGCGCCCTCCGTGCATTGCCCACCTGCAGCAGGCCGGCAGCCAAAGGCGGCGCAAACCGGAGGCGGATCCTTTCAGTGCTCATGACACTCCTGATGATAGCCGGTGAAGCACGTCGAAGGGCCGAACCGTTCAAACTCGGTAACGATGGATCGGCCGGGGATCGAAGACCCAAAACCCGAGTTGGACGTAGAATCAGGAAAGAGGCAGATCCAATGGAGCACGAATTCGAGGAAAACCCGACGTTCCAGCCCCTTTTGCCGCGGAACGAGAACCCCTTCGAGCCGTTTCTTGGGGCTCTCCCCGCGTTCACGTCTCTGGAGGAGATCAACGCCTGGGTTCGGGAAATGCGTGGAGACGACGAGGAAGCGGAAGAGCCGTCGATTTGACGGAGTCTCGATTTCGGCGTGAAGGGCTTTTTCGCGCACGTTTGAAGGGTGGTCTGACGAAATGGCTGGGGTATGATTGGCAACGATGCAGCAATCTGCTCCCGCACATTGCTCCAGAGACATAGGAGACAAGATGGCCTCCGATGCATTCCGTTCCATCACGATAGAGGGCTTCAAGAGCATCCGCTCGATCAAGGACTTTCCTCTGCGCCCAATCAATATTCTCATTGGGGCAAATGGGTCCGGGAAATCGAATTTTCTGGAGGCGTTTGTGTTCCTTGGCGCTGCTGACGCAGGCGAACTTGACTCATACGTCAAGCGCTACGGCGGAGCAGACAAGCAGTTGCACTTCGGATCAAAGACAACGCAGGAAATCTACATTCGTACGGAATCGTCCGGCGCCTATAGCCTGATTGCTCACTATTTCCACACGGCAGACGATAGTTTGGCTGGAGCGGTCACAGAGGGCGGATTGTGGGGCGAATGGGGTCCCAGGGGCCCTTCCTTCAATCGGTATCGATTTGCCGACACTGGAGAGAGTTCGCCGCTCAAGAAGACGAATGACGTGCATAACAACCGTTCACTTTCTCGTCTTGGCGGGAATCTCGCAGCTTTTTTGTACCGGCTGAAGCTAAATCATAAGGAATCGTACGACCTGATCAGGAAAACTGTGCAGCAGGTAGCGCCGTTCTTTCAAGATTTCCAATTGGAGCCGCTCGAATTGAATCGAGATACGATCAAATTGGAGTGGCGGCACTTCGGTTCGGACGGATACTTCGATGCTTCTGACTTCTCGGACGGAACGCTGCGCTTCATCGCGCTGGCAACACTGTTTTTGCAGCCGGTGGAGTTACGTCCTTCGGTGATTCTCGTGGATGAGCCGGAGCTGGGATTACATCCGTTTGCGATCGGCTTGCTTGCGTCACTCATTCGGCAGGCTTCTATGGATACCCAGGTTATTGTCGCGACCCAATCGCCTTTGCTTGTGGACCACTTCGATCCCGAAGATGTATTGGTCGCGGATCGGGCCAACGGCGCAACCGAGGTCAGGCGCCTGGAACGCGGACCACTGGCCGAGTGGCTGAAAGAGTACAGCCTGGGCCAGCTCTGGGAAAAGGGAGAGTTGGAAGGAAGGCCGGTGCCCGAATAAAGATGCTCCGGCTGCTGGTCCATGTCGAGGGACAAACCGAGGAAGCCTTTGTCAACGGGCTCTTAAGCGAACAGCTCATGGCGGTTGGTTATCGCCATGTGCGAGCGCGGCTCGCCGGCAATCCCCGAAAACAACGCGGCGGCATTCGTACCTGGCAAGGTGTAAAGCGGGATATTTTGAGGCACTTAAAGGAAGACCGTTCTGCGATTGCGGCAATCATGGTCGACTATTACGGTCTGCCGCACGACTGGCCCGGAAGAGCAGAGGCGCCACGGAAGAACTCGACTTCATACAAAGCAGAATTCGTGGAGTCCGCTTTGCTTGAGGACATTACCGAACAGATGGGTGACCGATTCGACCGGAGACGATTCACGCCACTGGTTATGATGCACGAATTCGAGGCTTTGCTCTTCAGCGACCCGGATCGATTTGCGCGCGCGATTGGAAAGGCGAATCTTACTCAACGGCTCCGCGAGATTCGCCAGGAGTTTGCATGTCCCGAAGACATCGATGACTCGCCTTTAACTGCTCCATCAAAGAGAATAGAGAATCTGTTCCCAGGATACGAGAAGCCATTGTCCGGTGTAATCGCGGCGCTGGAAATTGGGCTTGAGACAATGCGCCGTGAGTGTCCCCACTTCAACGACTGGCTGAATCGCCTGGAAGCGCTTCCCGAGGCTTTTCCCCGCACCCCTGATCCATCTCAAACTTGAGAAAAATGCTCCCAACCGCGCGGCTCAAGAGGCTGCTTTTCCTGCGCTCCGACCAGGGCGACCCGAGGCTGTCCCGCCCGCGCCCGAACCATCCGTCCGATGCGCGTCACCGGAACTCCGGCTATCGTGCGCGGTACGGGCGCGCCGGGAGCGGCGGTGAACAGCAGCTCATAGTCCTCGCCGCCGTGGAGGGCCTGTTCCAGGCTTGCGCCGGGATGAATGGGGAGACGAGCCGCATCCACCTCCGCGCTCACTCCGGACTCCGCGCAAAGATGTCCCAGATCCGTCGAGAGGCCGTCGCTCAGATCGATCGCGGCGGACGCCCGTCCGCGCCGCGACAGCCAGAGCCCTTGGGCTAAGCGGGGCTGCGGATAAAGGTGCGGAGCCAAAAAGACTTCCCATTTTCTGGGAATGCGCGGCGGGTGAGGAGAAGTGTGGCGAGACTTGCCTGCTTTGCCAAGGCCAGTCAACTTGGCAAGGCTTTCTATCCCCAAGGCCGCGCCGCCCAGGCTGCCGGTTACATAGAGCAGGTCGCCGGGGCGTGCGCCACAGCGCAGCAGAGCCTTGCCGCGCGCCACCGCGCCGATCAGAACGATGTCCGCCACAGCGACCGTCGATTCCGCCAGATCGCCGCCGGCCAGGGGCGTCTTGGAGGCATTGGCGAGGGCCAGAAAGCCGTCGAGGAAGCGGTCCATCCAGGAGTTTCGCCAGGCGCTTCGCGCTTTTACCCTTTGGACGAGCTCCGTGGGCAAGCCTAAGGACAGAAATGCGGCCACGGGCCGTGCTCCCATAGCGGCCAGGTCGCTGAGACCGCGTGCCAGGGTGCGATGGCCAACGGCTTCCGGCGAATGCCAGTCGAGGCGGAAATGACGGCCGGCAATCGACAAATCCGTCGTCACCGCCAATTCCTCGCCAGCCCGCACGCGGAGCAGAGCGCAGTCGTCCCCGATGCCCAGGCGTACTGCCGGGCGGGCGGCCTGTGCAGTGCGGGCACGAATCTGACCGATCAGGGCCCGTTCGCTCTTGGCCCGTTCGCTTCGGGCTAGTTCGCTTCTGATGCGAGGGCGCGTAGATTTTCCCGCTTCGGATCGCATTTCTTGAGGATAGGCCAAATCGGCATAATTCACTCATGGCAGCGGGCGAGGCAGCCCCAAAAACGCCGATGGATTGCCGATATGCTGTCCGGCAGGCTGATCCTCCGGAATCCTTCGTTGATTTCATTGAGGTTATGCCGGCACGCCTCCAGCTCCTCTGGCCCGGCCAATTTCTGCTCAGCGGGGAACGGCGGCAAAAGGGATCGAGGCGAAGCCAGAGAGCAAACGATTTTCTTCAGGATTTCGTTGACCCGGATAGCGCGGTTTGCTAGGCTTGACAGAAGTTTTCGCATCTGCGCTGGGACGGGCGCGTAAACCTTTTATGCGGGCCCGTGGGCCTCGCATCGCTTCTGTCATTCCATTTTGAATGACAAAACTGCGAGGGCGAGGGAGTTGTGGTCTTGCGGATGAGAGGCGAAGATGCTGCGCAAGCGCTATTACATTCTCTTTGTCGCCAGGGATGATGACGGGCGGGTTCGCAAGATTCCGCTTCCGCTGCACTATGCGTACGGATTTGTAGCCGCCGCCATTGTGGGAGCGTTTACGATCGCCGGACTGGCCGGATCGTACACGCGCATGTTGCTCAAGACGGAGAGCTACAACCAAGTGCGCCAGGAGCGGGAGACGCTGCGCAAAGACTACAAACAGATGGCCCAGATCGCGCACGACCGCACCGTACAGGTGGCCTCGTTAGGTGCACTGGCCAATGAGGTAACGTCTCTCTACGGCCTGCGCCAGAACCGCATGGCCATGGCGGCGAAAACAGAGGCCGCGACCAGGGCCGCATCGGCGCCCACTCCGCCCAGTTTGGCTCAACCGGACGACGTGAGCCAGCAACAGATAACTCGCTCCATCGGCCAGCTCTATGCGCTGCGCGATGATGCGCTTTCGGGCCAGGTTTCGCTGGCCCTGGAAAGCGGCCTCACGCCGGACTTCGGAGGCGATTGGAGAAAGCTGGCCGACTCGCCCTCGCTGTGGCCGGTAGAAGGCCGCGTGGCGTCGAGCTTCGGTGAACGCGAAGATCCTACTGACGGAGAAGGCGAATTTCACACCGGGATCGATATCGACGCGCCGTATGGAACGCCGGTGCGCGCGGCAGCCAATGGCGTGGTGACCGGAGCAGATATGGGCACCGGATACGGCCGCACAGTCGAGCTCGATCACGGCTTTGGCGTGTCCACCGTCTATGCTCACCTTTCCGCGATTGCGGTTGTGCCCGGCCAGCACGTCATCCGCGGCCAGGTCATCGGTTACCTGGGCCAATCGGGACGGGCGACCGGTCCCAACCTCCACTACGAGGTGCGCATTCACAATGTCCCCGTGAATCCCTACAAATACTTGCGCATGACCTACGAGCAGGCCGAGGGTCTGGACGGTGGCGCGAGTTCTTCGTCAGGCGGGTAGGCAATCCTTCTAGGATGGCAAAGCGGCTCCCGGTTAAATGGGAGCCGTTTTTGTTGGTGACGGAGATCTGAAGGTATCTTCTACTGGGGCTGTCCGTTGACGTCGCAGCCATCGAACGTGAAGTTGAACGCCCCCGTACCCACTATGCGTGATATGGTGGGGAGCGGGCTTCAAGCCTCTGGGGGGATGTGACGTGCGCCTTCGTTCCGGATTCATTGCAGCATTGCTTGCCCTCTCTCTCTGCCGGTGCGCTGGCCTGGGTTCCGCGGCCGCGCAGGATCGCGCCGCCGGCCTCGCCACTGCCTTTGCCCGCGCCCATCATCTGCAACACGGCATCAATGCCGCAGAATGGTTTGCGCAGTCCGGCGACTACTCGGCGGCCCGCACCAACCGCTTTATCGATGCCGGCGACATTGCGCTGATGGCCAAGATGGGATTCGACAATGTCCGCCTGAGCATCGATCCGGTCCCGCTGGAACAGTATCCGCGCGGGGCCGACGGCCTGAACGCCGACTTCCTGGGCCGGCTGGACCGCGCCGTGGACACCATGCTCGCCGATGGCCTGGCGGTTCAAATCGACGTCCACCCCCAGGACGACTACAAGCAGCAGTTGCGGACCAGCGACGAGGCCGTGGAACGGCTGACCATGCTGTGGCGCAAGCTGGCCGCGCACTACGCCAACCGCGACCCGAACATGGTCTTCTTCGAGATCCTGAACGAGCCGGAGGTAAACGATCCCTACCGCTGGGCCGGCATCCAGGCCCACCTGGCCGCGGCCATCCGCGCGGCAGCGCCCCGCAATACCATCATCGCTACGGGCCCGAATTACTCCGACATTCCGGACCTGCTCACCCTCGAGCCGCTGGCCGACGGCAACGTTATCTACAACTTCCACTTTTACGATCCCCACGAGTTTACGCACCAGGGCGCCAACTGGGGTCTCCCGTGGTGGAGTTATACGCATGGAATTCCTTATCCGCCTACCGATAGCACCATGCAGGAGCTGTTGCAGGAGGTTCCCGATCCGGCGGACCGCTTCGCGCTGGAGAACTACTGGCTCGATCACTGGGATGCGCAACGCATGCGCCTGCTCATCGACGAAGCCGCGGACTGGGCGCGCTCCCATCATGTGCCCCTCATCTGCAACGAATTCGGGGCTTACCGGGACTACTCCGACCCGGCCTCGCGCGCCCGCTGGATTCGCGACGTGCGCACGGCCCTTGAAGCCGGCGGCATCGGCTGGGCGATGTGGGAGTATCGCGGGGGCTTTGGGGTGGTGACCAAGCAGGATGGGCAGCCGGCGCAGGTGGACGAAGCCATTGTGAAGGCGCTGGGCCTCGCCGAACGGTAAAGGCTGCGTTAGCGGAGTTAGCCGCGCTGGCGTGCGTGTTCGCGGAGCTCCACGTCCACCCGTCCGCCGGAATCACCCAACCCCGCTAGCCTTGCTAACTACCCTAACTCCGCTAGCTCCGCTAACTCCGCTAACTCCGCTAACCCCGCTAACTTCGCCAACTCCGCTAACTACGCTAACTACGCTAACTACGCTAACAGCCCGTGGTGTAAGACCAGCTTTGAAAGGGCACGACTTCAGTCGTGCCGTAAGAGCCGGAGAGTCAACGTGGCTTTAGCCGCCGAGGGATGGTTTCGCGGCCGTTTCGACTTTTGCCACAGGCTGCTGACCCCGCCTTCCTCGCTGTCCACCGCGCAGGTTTATTTCGCGGCTCCTTCTTCGGCTTCGGAGGCCGCGGCCGGCAGGGAGTTTTGGCTCTGCGCCAGCCCGGCCAGAAACGAGACCGGAAGCGTGGCCGTCACCACCACGCGGTCGCGCTCCTGCCTCACTACGGCGGTCTTAAGCAGCTCCTTCAGGCCGTTGTCCATGGGGCTGGCGGCCAGGGGAGCGGCGACGCCGCGAGCCAGGCTAACCAGGGTAGACAGGTCGGCGGCCTGGCGGGCGGCTGTTCCATTGCTGGCGGCGATCTCCTCCACCTTGAGGCGTAGCAAGCCATGGGGCCGCAACAAATCGTGGATCTTCAGCGTCGGCGCCGCGCTGGCCAGAAGGGTCGAGTCGGCCGCCATCGGCAGCGAAAAGCCGAAAAGCTTCAGTTCGCCGTCCTGCGCGAAGGGCAGGCCGATCTGGCCCATGCCCCAGGCCAGCGCGAGCAGCGGCGCCTCGTGGTAATACCGCCTCAAAAGCGTGGACTCGGCAAACGGCCAGGCGGCCGTATTGTGCCGTTCGATGATGGCGTGGATCTGCTCGGGAGTGGGAGTGTTGGAAATGGCTACCATGTCATAGCCGATCTGCGCCACCCGCACCGTGCGCCCCTCGGAAGGGATGTTGTAGATGGTCTTGCCGGCGTAGGTGTCGCGCGAGGCGGCGTGCGCCGCCAGCCAGGCGTTGAGCCGTTTGCCGGTCAACTTGCCCACCAGCACCATGGAGTAAGCCACCGGGCCGTTGGGGCCGTTGGGGTTGGCCATGCGGTGCAGGCTGATGGCCGCCTGGTCCAGGTCGCGCTCCCAGTCGATGCCGGTGGCGTTGATGAACTGCTGGTACTCCGGGCTGTGGGGGGACGGCTTCAAGCGCCCGCGGAACAGGGCGCGGATGGGCCTGAGGTTGATGTAAACGATCCCGTCGGACTCCGGCAAGAGGCGCGCGGCCTCAGGCGGGGCTATGGAGCGCAGAAAGACGGCTACGGCCAGCAAAACCAGGACCGCGGCCACAATCAAAAGCGTTCTGCGCGTTCGTCGGTGCATTCCCCGGCCAGCAAGAGCCGTCTGGAATAACCCTAACACCTGACCTGTAGGGAGCGTCGCATTATTGGCTGGCCTTTTCCAGTTCGGCGGCGATGTTGCGGGACTCTCCGGCCGCGATCTCGATCGACCGCACCCAGGGCATATAACCGGTCTTCGCGATCTTGATGGAATGGGTGCCGGATTTGAGCTTTATCAGGCTGGGCGTGCTTCCCGCGTAGTCGCCATCGATCGTGATCTCGGCCCCGCCTGGATCGGACGAGAACTGAGTCGATGACGTGGCTTCAGGGCCGGCCGCCGCGCTGCCTGCTGGCGGCGTCAGGCCTGCGCCCGGCGGCGCGGGGGCGATGCTGGACAAGCTGATGTTCTTGAGCGCCCGCTTGATCTCATATGCGGTCGAACGTCCCGTGAAATCCGCTATGTTCTGGTCTTTATTGAGAGGAGTGCCCTTGAACGCAGCCTGGGTGGCCATTGTTCTGACCAGTGCGTGATCGCTGATCCGGTAAATGTCGATCTCCATGCCCAACTTGCCGAGTGTGAACATGTGGCCTTTATCGAAGTTAGTGAACTTGCCCTCGATGAAAAGCGAGTTGGCGCCGGCTCCATCAGCCACCGTGACCCCCTCTTCAAGAGCCTGACCGGCGAATTTTTCCTTCTGCAATTCGGCGCGCAGGCTGTCGCAGAAATAATTGATGAAATCCTGCGACATGTCTGTTCCGTTCGCATTGGTGAAATGCTTTACGACCACGGTGTTGAACTGCGGTTGATTGTCTTTGGCGGCCAGCGGCGTGACCGTAAACAGAAGCATGAAGGGAAGGAACAGAAAAGCAAGGCGTTTCATGGCGAAGTCTCCTTTCTCACCACGAATTAGGCCGAATTTTACTCTTCTTGATCGGTTCTGCAATGCCACTTTCGTCACGGTACAAAATGGGCAACATGAAAGCGTCCTGCGCGGCGCGGGATTGAGCGTGAGGTCCAGATGGATGCTGCCGCCGGCCACCTCCGGTTTCCGCATCCAGGCGGCGAAGCCCTTCTTCCCCGGATTATCCGCGGTGATGGGTCCAAGCCGCTACTTTCCCTTTTCGATGTACTCCTTTAGATGTTTCGCGCAGGCCTCTGCTATAGATTGCTGTCCGCGCGCGCCAAAAGTTCCGAAAAGCAATGCGCCGTGGCTGCTTTTATGCACTTCATACGCCCAGACGACGTCCTTCGTTTTCGCGTCGATGAGCATGATGCTTGCTTCGAGCCCGCGCGTAGAACTAGCGGCAGAACCTGCCGTCCCGCCCGAATTGTTCCAGCTTGCTCCGGAGCCGTAGACGAAGCCTCGCCAATCGGCGTTCGTTGATACGACGAAATACTGGGCCGAGGCTCTGTCGAGGGTGAGGGTAACGGGCACCTTCTTTTCACGAACCGCCGCAGCGAAGTAGGTCTCAAATCCGCCCATCGGAGCAATTACTATCCGTGCGCCTCGCGGAATTTGCGCCGAGCCCGAAGATGTCCCTTCGTTGGGAGGTTCTGGAGAATCGGCTGCGGGCTCTGTTGCCTGCGTTGCGGCTGTTGCAGGCGGAGCCGGGGATGGCGGAGCGGCCGCAGCAGGAGCTGTTGCTTTCGCCACGATCGCAGCAACCACCTTGTCGCTCACGCCTGCCTGCTTCAGCGCAATCAGGCCGTTCGCCGAAATGTCGTAGGTTCCCGGCGAGGCGTTGATTGTGATAATGATGAGGCTGTCCGAAAGCCCTGCCTTGACCAGCTTGACGACGGCATCGTTGTTCATAGCCTGCTGGGCAATAAGCAATGGGCAAAATACCAGGAACAAAGCTGCGAAAAGACACTTGCGCATACAATCTCTCCTTGCCGTTCCGAACGGGAAAAACTGTTCTGGGATCGCTCCCGAACCATACTCCCAAGCTCTGCCTTTCGCAAGCAGATTCTTCCCGGAGCTAAAAGCTGGTACGGGCGGCGCGGAAAGGGCAGGCGCAGAGCCGATTCCCACCAGTAACGCCTCCCGTTTCTATACGCATCGTGTTACTATTGGTGCATGATCGCCGGATTCCGCGATGCGGATACCGAAAGGCTTTGGACGACCGGCAGATGCAAAAGGCTGCCGGCGAAGCCGAACTGGCAGGCGCTGAAGAAGCTCTACATCCTGAACGCCGCGCTGGCGCTGGAGAATCTAGCTGCGCCGCCGGGTAACCGGCTGGAAAAGCTGCGCGGAGACCGGGAGGGCCGGCACAGCATCCGCATCAACGATAAGTACCGCATCTGTTTTGTCTGGCGCGATGGAAATGCGCACCAAGTGGAAGTGGTGGACTACCACTGAACGCCGAGGAGGAATGGAAATGCCTGGGAACGCCGCTCTAATCCATCCGGGAGAGATTCTGCTGACCGAGTTCATGAAGCCGCTGGGGATTACGGCTTATCGGCTGGCGAAGGACATCCGCGTGCCGGCGCCGCGCGTGGGAGACATTGTGCGCGGCAAGCGTTCGATCTCCGCCGACACGGCCCTCCGGCTGGGCATCTATTTCGGCTTGCCGGCGCAGTTCTGGCTGAATCTGCAGAACGAATACGACCTCCGCCGCGCCGCCAGCCCCGCAATCCGAAAAGTCGCACCCAGAGCCGCGTGACCTGGCCCGCCTGATTCGCGCGCGGAGCCTGCCAAGCTCTTAGCGCAACTCCGAACCGGGTTGGGGCTGCCGCCGCAGCCTAAACAATAGCCCCCAACCCAACATTCCGGTTTCGCATCAGAATCGCTGGGATCGCTTACCAGGTATTTGTCTCCACCGCCTGCGGCCCGTAGAATCTTGAGGAGGGCCGGCGGCATTGCCCGCGACGGCGCCAGGTGCTCATGAGCGAACAGGAAACAGGGATCTCCATTCAGGCGCAAGCGGTTTCACCGGCGTGGAGTAGAATCGAGCGGGCGCGGCATCCCCAACGGCCTTACCCCATGGACTTTATCGAGCGGATCTTCACGGATTTCAGCGAGATTCACGGGGATCGCGCCTTTGGCGACGACGAGGCCGTGGCCTGCGGCATGGCGCGGCTGGGCGACGACGAGGTCATGGTCATTGCCAACCGCAAAGGCGGCACTACCAAGGAGCGGGTGCGGCGCAACTTCGGAATGCCGCATCCGGAGGGGTACCGGAAGGCGTTGCGGGCCATGAAGATCGCGGAGAAGTTCGGACGACCCGTGATTAGCTTCATCGATCTGCCGGGCGCGTATCCCGGCCTGGGCGCTGAGGAGCGCGGGCAGGCCGAGGCCATTGCCCGCAATCTCCGCGAGATGGCGCGGCTGCGCGTGCCCACCATCTCGGTGATCAGCGGCGAGGGCGGATCGGGCGGGGCGCTGGCTCTGGCCGTCTCCGACCGCGTCCTGATTCTCGAAAACGCACTCTATTTCGTGATTACTCCCGAGTCCTGCGCGGCCATCATGTGGCGGGATGCGGCGCACAAACAGTCGGCCGCGGAGGCCATGCGCATCTCGGCGCCGGAAGTGGCCGCGCTCGGCTGCGTGGACGAGATTGTTTCCGAGCCGGGAGAAGGCATTCACACCGACCGGGAAGCGGGCGCCGGGCTGCTGGGCGGCGTGCTCAAAAAGCATTTGGCCGAGCTCCAGGCAATCCCCATAGAGGACCTCGTGGCCGCGCGCCAGAGGAAGTTCCGCAACATCGCGCAGTTCTACACAGAGGGTTAGCTCCGGCGGCCCACGGGCCGGCATTCGGATCGACATGTTGAGTTATGAAACCAATCCGTGGGGGAATGCGGGCGAGGTCTATCTCTCCTCAGCCGGCGGGATCGCAACGGGGCCATGCGCATGAGCACCCCCGCGGCATCTGAGGGCCGGCTGCGCGCCTATTCGCAGTTTATTTGCGCCATCATTTACTTCCTCCTGATGGGGGCGCTGGCGCGGCAAAGCGCGCCCAGTCTGGCCGGCGACCGGTGGTCGCCGCTGGTGGAGCAGGGCATCTTGGTTTTCCTGCTCTTGCTGGGATACGCGGCCATGGGGTTCTGGTTCAACCGCCAGACGCGCCCGGTCAGCGAGCAGGGACTGCCGTGGCGCAAGGGTTGGCGCGGCGAGGCGGCATTAGGGCTGGCGACGGGCTGGGGAATCGCAGCCGCGTGTGTGCTTCCCATGGCGCTGATCGGCGGCATCGTGGTTTCCGTTACGGGGACGCCCTCCGCTTGGGGCTGGCTGGCGGTCGATACGGCCTTTTTTGCGCTGGCGGCGATGGCCGAAGAGATCGCCTTCCGCGGTTACGGCTTCCAGCGCTTTGTCCACGCCGTGGGGCCAATTTGGGCATCGCTGGGGTTTGCGGCGTTCTACGCGATCATGCAATCGCTTTTGCCCGGCGCGAGCGGCGCCAGCTTTGCCGTTGCCGTGGCGCTGGGTCTGGTGCTTTCCGCGGCCTACCTGCGCACCAAGGCCCTTTGGGTTAGCTGGGGAATCAATTTTGGCTGGAAGGCCAGCCGCGCCTTGATCTTCGGGCTGACCATCAGCGGCGTCAGCGCCCATTCGCCGGTGGTCGAGGGCGTAGGACTGGGGCCGGCGTGGCTCACGGGCGGAGGGTTTGGGCTGGACGGCAGTTGGCTTGCCTTCCTGCTTCTTCTGGCGGCGCTGCCGGTGGTCTTCCGGCTCACTCGCGAACTTGATTTCCTCTATAACGCGCCCGTGATTGTGCCGGCGGGGATTCCCGTGGATTTGGACGCTGCCGCGCGCGCCCAGCACGAGGCGGCCATGGGACCCGGTACACCCGCCGCGGCGCCGCTGGTGCAGATCGCCGCAGCCGGCGAGCCGCCGGCTGCGGACGGCGGCGAGTTGCCGGCAGATCTTGCCTCCGGCTCTCAATAATCCCTCCCTGGGAAACAAGTTCTTCAGCCAGCCTGATTTGCCGTTTCCGCTGCATCGCTTTCTTTGCCAGGTTCCCAGCCGGGAGTTGACCTTTTCGGCGAAACGGGGCTATCTTTCAGGTGGGTAATGCTGTTTGTGTTCATGAGAGGCTCGCATGATCCGGCCATTTCCCTCCCACTGGAAGCGGACAGCCACACAGGCGGCCGCAAACAAGAGCCGCAGAATCGGCTTAGGGCAGGTCGCGGCTTGTGGCGTCCCCGTATTGAGCCTCGCCTCGAGCCTAGTCTTGAGCCTCGCCGCGCTCGTCCTCGCTGCATCGGTATCCGCTCAGGTTATGGTGATCGATACCAGCGGCAATGTTCCGGTAGCCGTAGGCCCGGTTGACCGGCAATACGCCCAGATCCAGCCCACCCAAGTTGCGCTCCCCGACTCCAGACTGGACGAAAAGACAGCGCTCCTGGTGGTTCGCGCCATGCAGTCCGAGCAGGGGTTTGCAATGCGCCCGTTTCCGCGCGGCCACACGGGTCTGAAGCTGGTGGCGAACGGCGAGCTCAAGCCGGCCGGAGAAGCGTATGTGAAGTTGGCCGTCACCGACGGAATCGCCGCCAGGCCGGGCGACCGGGTGGTGATTACCGATGTGAAGATCGATCACTCCAACATCATCTTTCAGCCTGAACGGGGGGCCCGACCTGAAGCAGCGCATTCTGAGCCACGTCCAGATCGGAATGGGTCCGGAGATGGGCGAGCCGATGGTGCAGGACAACGGGGACGTACCCACCGGCGCGCGGCTGACGCTGGCCTTCAAGGGCCACATTCCCGAGTTGACCGGCAAGCAGGTGAAGGAGCTGCTGGCGCCGCTCATCTCCTTCGACGTGAAATCACCCGCTCAAGCCTTTACCGATACGCTGCCCAAGCCGCTCAAGGAGTCCATTCTCAACCACCAGGTTTTGGTGGGCATGAGCACCCAAATGGTGTTCTACGCCATGGGGAGGCCATGGACAAAGTACCGGGACATGGACGGGCAGATGCCCTACGAGGAGTGGGTCTACGGTCATCCGCCCCAGACAACCACGTTTGTGAGGATCAACGGCAACCGAGTGATCCGCGTGGAGATCGGGAGGGCGGGCAAGCCTCTGGAGGTCTTCACCAAGGACGTGGTGTCGCCCATGATGCTCAGCAACGGAACGGAGATGGCCGCCGACTCGAACGTGCACATTATCAAAGAGGGCGATGTGCAGCGCAATCCCAATACCGAGGCGCCGGCCCCGCCGCCCTCGCTAATCAAGCCCGGCGAAAAGACGCCGGACGCGATCGGGGGAGCGGGGGAGATGAAGCCGGTGTATTTCCCCAAGGACCAGCAGCAGCCGGCGCTAGGCGCGAATCCTGACGACCAGCAGCCTGCTGCGCCGCCGGCAACTGCGCAGCCCGCACCGGCGAAGGGAGCGCAAGCATCGGCGGCCAAGCCGTCCGCCTCCCCGCCAGCCGGCGGCAGCCAATCCACACCCGCGAAAAGCGGGAACCAGTCCACGCCGCAAGCGAGCTCTGATTCGTCGAACTAGGGCCTTCCATGAGCAGGCCCTAGACTTCGCGCGCCCTTCATCCTGTAAACTGAATGAGCGCGTCCCGATCCCAGGAAGGTTTTTTTGCCGCCGCAGGCGAGCAGGAGACGGCGCCGGTAAAGCCGTGCGCAAAGGCTTGGCGCGTATAAACGCTCTGACGAAGGAGAATCACCTCAGCGATGGCGAAAATTGCGAAAACAGCCGATCGTAAGAAGATCATGGACACCACGAAATCGACCGACTGCCCCAAGTGCGGCAAGCCCACGCGCATCGTCAAGCGCGTAAAGGACCGCGAGCGCGGCATTCCTGGCGGGGTGTATATTTCCTGCTCTGTCTGCGAGTTCTACGAAAAACTTTGACGGCTTCTTGAGGTTTTGCCCGGGAGCACACTGGGCGCGTAACCGTGCCGTTGCATTCCGCGTTTATAGATCGAGAGCGCCGGCCATCTCTTTCAGAATCGTCTCGGCGGCCTCAGCGGGATCAGCCGCCTGAGTGATGGGGCGGCCAACGACTAGGTAGCTGGCGCCCTGACGAAGCGCCTGGGCTGGCGTGGCGATGCGTTTTTGGTCGTCGGGCCGGCTGGGGCTCTGGGCGCCCGCGGGACGAATGCCGGGGATCACCAGAACCGCTTCTGGTCCGGCGAGGGCGCGCAGCGCGGCAACCTCCTGGGGCGAGCAGACAAAGCCGTGAATCCCGGCTTCCAAAGCCATCCGGGCCAGCAGATCTACCTGTTCGGCGGGCGAGCGGGCAAGGCCCGTGGCGGCCAACTGGGCCGCATCCATGCTGGTGAGCACGGTAACGGCCAGCAGTTGAGGCGGATCGGCGAGACCCTCCAGAGCGGCGCGGGCAGCTGCGAGCATAGCCGGCCCTCCGGAGGCGTGCAGGGTCACCATGCGCGCGCCCAGGGCCGCAGCCGAGCGCACCGCTCCGGCCACAGTATTGGGAATGTCGTGAAGCTTGAGGTCGAGGAAGACGGAATGGCCGCGCGCTATGAGCGGCTCCAGGACGGCAGGCCCGGCGGCGGCAAACAGCTCCAGGCCCACCTTGAACCAGCGGCAGGAGCGCTCCAGGCGGTTCACCAGTGCGATGGCTTCGGCAGCGGCGGGCACGTCGAGGGCGACGATGAGGCGGTTGCGCGCCTCGTCAAGCGGGTCCGGCGCAGGCGGGCGGGCGGAGGCAAGAGTGGGCTTGAGGCGCTCGGGGACGGGCATAGCTGAATCGTATCGCAAAGAAGCAATTCCCGATGAGCAGCCGGTTGCACGCAGACGGAGTGTGAATCGAATAGGCTGATTTTGGGCAGTTGGAAATTGCAAAGTTACTTGAGAATTGCGGCGTAAATGTTTCAAATGCAAGAAGAGGCGTCGTACCGCCCATGACGCCAGCCGGTCGATCACAGGGCGCATCGCGCAGCGTCTTTCCATCGTGAAACATCGAACTGAAGACCGGGTTTCGGCAAAGGGCTAAGCCATGGGAGTTTCAAGGTTGAAAACACGAGCGATGCAGGGCAGGGTGTTGATTCTGGCGTTTGCGTGGCTGGGCCTGGCGGCGCAGGCGCGGGCCGCGGACGTGAACACCAATCCCATGAACTACGACCCGCAAGTGCGCGCGGCCTACAAGGACTTCTACAACCTGAATTATCCCGCTGCGGTCGCTGGTTTTGAGCGCTTCCAAGCCGGGCATCCCGGCGATCCGCAGGCTACTGCGTACCTGCTGGACGCCGTGGTCTTTCGGGATCTCTACCGGCAGGACTTGCTGGACACTACTTTCTACGCCAACGACGGCTTTCTCTCCGGACGGCACGCCACCAGCGAAGATCCCCAGGTGCGGCAGCGCGTTCTGGACCTGACCAGCGAAGTCATTCGCGAGGCCGATTCGCGGCTGAGCAGGAACCCCAGCGACGTGAACGCGCTTTTTGCGCGCGGCTGGGCGCAGAGCCTCGAGTGTACGTACCTGGCCATGGTGGAGCGGCGCTTTGGGGCCGGCTTCCGGCTGGCCATGAAGGCCAAGAACGACGAAGAGCAAGTGTTGCAGTTGGACCCCAACTATGCGGACGCAAAGCTGGTTGTGGGGGTCTACCAGTACGTAGTGGGAGCTTTGCCCTGGCCGTTCAAACTGCTGATTGGCTTTGCCGGCGTCACCGGTTCGAAGAGCAAAGGGCTGGAGATGCTGAGGCAGGACGGAAGCCAAGGCGTGATTACCAGCGTAGATGCGCGCACGGCGCTGGAATTGTTCCTGCGGCGCCAGGCCAAGTACAAACAGGCGATCCAGGTGGTGGAAGGGTTGGAGGAAGAGTATCCGCGCGACTTTTTGTTCCGCCTGGAAGAAGCCAATTTGCGCAAGGACGACGGCGAGGGCATGGCCGCGGTCACGGCTTATCGCGATCTGCTCGCCGATGCCGCCAAACCCGGCTACTTCGATTCGGCAAAGCTGGAGCTGGCCGATTTTGGATTGGGAGACGCCCTGCGCGGGCAGCGCCACTACGAAGAGGCGGCGCAGGCTTATGAGCGTGCCGCCGGAACCGAAGGCGTGGGAACGGAGCTGAAGATCCGTTCGCTTGTAGCCGGCGGGGAATGCCGGGATCTGGACGGCCAGCGCCAACTGGCGCTGAGGAATTACCGGGCGGCTATCGAGGCCGGCCCCAACACCTCCCGCGCCGATACGGCGAGGAAGTACCTGCACAGCCCATACCGGGGATCGTGACAGCCGCCCCGCGTTCGCCTACAATCGGGCGGGGAACCGCCGCGGCTTCTTTTCCGTAATGTCAGGATGGTAGAGGATTCTTGAGGAGGGACCGGAATGGCCGTCTTTTGTCATCGCTGTGGAACCGGATTGCCGGCGGGCGCGCGCTTCTGCTCCTCCTGCGGGGCGGCGATTGCCGCCCCGCAACCCCTACCCGGCCGGCCGCTGATGCGGCCGCGGGCGGGCCGTCAGATTGCCGGTGTCTGTCTGGCTCTGGCCAGGGCAAATGGCTGGGATGTAGCTGTTGTCCGCATTGTGGTGGTGCTCGCAACCCTCTTTAGTAGCGGGCTTGTCGGCGTGGCGTATGTGGCGGCGTGGATTGGAATCCCCGAGGAACCGGCGGAACAGCCGCAGGCGTATCCTCGGAGCGTATGAAGGGCACATACGAAGCGGACGGGGCGAAGCTGGGCTTCAGCGATAGCGGTGCAGGGCAGGCAGTGGTTTTTCTCCATCCCACGCCCGTGGACCGTGAATATTGGCGGCCGCTGGGCGAAGAGCTTGCCGGTGTGCGCGCCATCGTTCCCGACCTGCGGGGGCACGGAGTCTCGGATTTAGGCGCAAGCTTGCCGGTGGGTGGGTTCGAGCGCGTTCCGGACGCTCCCGTGCTAACCATGGCGCAACTGGCCGCGGATGTTCTGGCCCTCCTGGACCATCTCAAAATTGAAGAGGCGGTTTTTGCCGGCTGTTCCATCGGCGGCTACGTTCTGCTGGAGCTGTGGCGCCGGGCTCCGCAGCGGATGCGCGGGCTGGCTTTTGTCTGCTCCAAGCCGCAGCCGGACGCGGAGGCGAACCTGGCCCGGCGCGCGGCCATCATTGCGCAGGCGCGGGCCGACGGGGTGGACGGGATCTTTGACGGCATGGTGCAGACCCAGATCGGGGCCAGCGCGCGCGCCCGCCATCCGGAGATGGTGGCTGAGATGCGCGCCCGCATGACGCTTTCCACGGAATCGCTGGTGGCTGTGCAGGCGGGTTTGGCCGTGCGGCCTGACTCCACACCGGCGGTGGCGTCCATCGGCGTGCCGGTGCTGGCCATCGCCGGCGGTGAGGACGCGAGCGTAACGCCGGCCGAGATGGAGGCCTTCCGCGCCGCGCCGGGCGGATGCGAGTTTCACCTGCTGCCGGATGCCTGGCACTTCGCCGCTTATGAGCAGCCGCGCAAGGTGGCGGCTCTGCTGGCCGCGTGGCTGAAACCCCTCAAAAAGTAATTGCTGACGGCGGACGGGCGGGGATGGTTTACGGCGCCTTAGGAAATCATGCGGCTCGCAGGGCTCAACAGGCTGCGGAAAAACTCGCGCGGGCGGTAGGCCGGGACTGGTAGGCCGGGACTTTAGTCCCGGCATAACGGCCACAGCATCAGCGGGGCTTTACAGGCTGCGGAAAAAGACCTGATTCTAGTCGAGATTCCCGGAAAGCACGCCTCAGGGCCTAAACAGGTTGCGGAAAAAGGCCCGTTTCTCAGGCCGATGTTGCTTTTGTGGCCGTTGTTCGCGTCTTCAAGCGCCCTTTTCGCTGAAGATCGGTTGATATTTTGTGCCTGAAGGCCGTTTTATCGGCCTCCAGACACACTTCGGCCCTAACAGACCACGACTTGAATCGGAATCAGTCTCCGCATGCGCACCAAGTTGTACGCCGCGATGGTCAGCCGGTAGAACCAATCCACTCGCTTCAGTCCGCGCAACTTGGTCTGGCGCAGCGGGCGGTCCAACTTGCTCCAGCCGAAGACTCGTTCGATCAGCTTGCGTTTG
This sequence comes from uncultured Acidobacteriota bacterium, assembly GCA_963808795.1. GTDB lineage: Bacteria > Acidobacteriota > Terriglobia > Terriglobales > Acidobacteriaceae > Telmatobacter. The sequence continues at coordinate 355,787 of CAWEGL010000007.1, read as the reverse complement.
CGCTGGCTGATCGACTGCCGCTCGTCGCCCCGTTCTGCTTCTGTCAAGCTGTTCCTGCCCAGGTTGCCCTTCACGTATTCGCTGACGTGCGGAGCAACTTCGCGCTCCCGAAGGGCACTCACGAATCCCTTCTCCTGATAACCCGTATCGGCCCCCAGAGTAATCTTTTGCTCCGGCCTGCGTTGCCCCATGGCGGGCGCGGCCCGGTCCAGCAGCGCCAACGCCGTGTCCAGTTCCGCATCGGCGGCCGACTGGCTGGCCTCGGCTGCCACCACCAACCCGTTGCGGTTCTCCATTAAGGCATGGCCCTGATAACTCGGCACCGCCTTATCGGCCGTGGCCTTCTTATACAAACGCGCCTCAGGATCTGTGGACGACTCGACCTTGTCGCGTAACAACACCTCGCCGCCGTAGCCGGAACCTGCGCCCGGCGCGGGCGGATCGGACTTCTCATGAAAGCTGCGCGCCGCGGCCCAGGCCTGGATCAGCGTGCCGTCCACCGTGAAATGCTCCTCACTCAACAAATCGTGCTCACGCGCCTCGACCAACACCGCATCCAGCAACCGCTGGCTGATCGCGCCGGAAATCAGCCGTTCGCGGTTCTTGGTGAATACCGTCACGTCCCAGACCGCGTCGTCCATCTCAAGGCCTACGAACCAGCGAAAGAGCAAGTTGTACTGCAACTGCTCCATCAACTGCCGCTCGCTGCGAATCGAGTACAACACCATCAACAGAGTTGCCCGAAGCAGCCGCTCCGGCGCAATCGATGGACGGCCAATCTCGGCATACAGCTTGTCGAACTCGGCATCCAACCGTTGCAAGGCCCGGTCGGCCAACGTGCGAATCTGACGCGCCGGATGATCCAACGGAATCCGTTGCTCCAAGGTTACATAACTGAACATCGCTGCCTGCTGCTTGTCGTCTCCGCGCATACTTCTTACTTAAACCAAATCCCTGTGGAGAAACAGTGATGGCCTTGGCTCCTTTTTCCGCAACCTGTTTAGGCCCTGAGGCGTGCTTTACTGTGGATTCGTGCACGCCAACACAACATCTCCTGAAACGCTATAATTCCCGCGGAGGCATTCCATGGACAACTTGACGATCGAGAATCTTGGGCGGCGGAGCTTTTTGCGCGCCGTGCCGGCCGCCGCGGCGGCAGGCTTCACACTCTCCGGCGCAGCCATGTTTGGTTTGGATGCAGAGGCGCAAGCGGTTTTGCGCAAGCCTTCGGCCCCGTATGAGGTCATCACCGCGCGGGCCATTCAGGACGATATCGCGGCTCTTGAGGCCAAACCGGGCAACAATATGCTCGCGCGCGAGCGCAACTTCACGATGGTTCTGACCACCGAGACGAAAGCCGCCGCCAAGGAGTTCGAGTGGCACGAGCACCGCGACCATATTTTTTACGTCTACGACGGATGGACAAACTTCGAACTGGGCGGAACGCCGCAGAACGCGCACAGCACGGGTCCGGGGGAGTGGCTGGCGCCGGGGTCTGAAGGCGCGGCGAAGGTGACGCTGCGCAAGGGCGATTACCTGGTGATTCCGCGGGGAACGCCGCACAAGCGGACCACGCCGGAAAGCGCGACTTTCACGCTGATCGCGCCCATGACTCCACGAGGCGGGTTCCAACCGGTTTAAGGACCGTTCGAGGACGGCTGGCCAAAGCGGATCCAGAGTTCATGCGCCAGTTTCTGGTTTGCGGTAGGCGGCATTTTCTTAGGAACCTATCCACAAACAGGCAGCGCAAATAGGTAGCGCCGACCTCCTGGTCGGCTGTCGTGTGGGCCTCCTGGCCCACACGCCGCTGTTGGCAGCGTGGACGCCTCCAGCGCAGCCGCTCTGGAGAGCGGCGTTACTTGAATGCCTCGCCGCGCTCCCGCTCCCGTTTACACTGAAGGCAATGGCGGAAGCGAAGGAACTGCGTTACGATCCGGCCGCGATCGAGCGGAAATGGCAGGAGCGTTGGGCCGCCGACCCCAAGCTGTACGCGGCCGAGACAACTCCGTGCACCAAGCCGAAATATTACGTGCTGGAGATGCTGCCCTATCCGAGCGGGCAGTTGCACATGGGCCACGTGCGCAACTACTCCATCGGCGACGCGCTGGCGCGGCACATGTGGATGCGCGGCTACAACGTCCTGCACCCCATGGGTTGGGACGCCTTCGGGCTGCCGGCTGAAAACGCCGCGCTCAAAAACAATACGCCGCCGCGGCAGTGGACGCTGGGCAACATTGCCGCTATGAAGCGGCAGATGCTGCGCCTCGGCCTGGGCTACGACTGGGCCACCGAAATCACCACCTGCCTGCCCGATTACTACCGCTGGAACCAGTGGTTCTTTCTGCGCATGTATGAGAAGGGGCTGGTCTACCGCAAAAAAAGCAAGGTGAACTGGTGCCCGGAGTGCGCCACCGTGCTGGCCAACGAGCAGGTGGTGGACGGCTGCTGCTGGCGGCATGAAGAGACGCCGGTGGAGCAGCGCGACCTCGAGCAGTGGTTCCTGCGCATCACCGTCTACGCCGAGGAATTGCTCCAAGGGCTTAAGACCCTGGAAGGGTGGCCGGAAAAAGTCCGCACCATGCAGCGCAACTGGATCGGCCGCAGCGAGGGGACGGAGGTGGATTTCTTCCTGGAGCAGGGAACAAGGGAACAAGGGAACGAGGGAAAAGAAAAGCTGGGAACACGGAACAGGGATCAGGGATCAGAGAAGACCCGCATTCGGGTCTTTACCACGCGCATAGACACGATCTTCGGCGCCACCAGCGTGCAACTGGCGCCGGAGCACCCTCTGGTCACCGCCTTCTACGCCGCAGATGCAAACCTAAGAGTCAAAGTAGCGGAGCTGCTCGACGAGCAGAAGAAGGCCAGGGAAGCGGGCGACGTGGGCGCGATCGAAAAACACGGCATTCCCACCGGCCGGTTCGCCATCAATCCTTACAACCACGAGCGCGTGCCCATCTGGGTGGCGAATTACGTGCTCATGGAGTACGGAACGGGCGCCATCATGAGCGTGCCGGGGCACGACGAGCGCGACTTCGAGTTCGCCAAGAAGTACGGAATCGAGATTCGCCGCGTGATTGCCGCGGCCACGCCGGACGCCGTGGAACAGGAGCTGCCCTTCACCTCCGAAGACGGCGTGCTGGTAAACTCAGACGAATTTAGCGGGCTCAGTTGCGCGGAAGCGCAGAAGCGCATGCAGGAGGTCGCCGCGCGCGGCGCCTTTGGCAAGGCCGCGGTCACCTTCCGGTTGAAGGATTGGGGCGTAAGCCGGCAGCGGTACTGGGGCACGCCGATTCCCATGATTCATTGCCAAAAAGATGGGCTGGTTCCCGTGCCGGATGAGCAGTTGCCGGTGGTGCTGCCGGAGCAGATCGAGATCACGCAGCAGGGCGGCTCGCCGCTGGCGCGTGTGCCGAATTTTGTAAAAGTGACGTGCCCCAAGTGCGGCGGGCCGGCGCGCCGCGAGACCGACACCATGGATACGTTCGTCGATTCGAGCTGGTACTTCTATCGCTACACGGACGCGAAGAATGCGCAGGCCCCGTTCGATCCCGCCGTGGCGCAGTACTGGTTTCCCATCGACCAGTACATCGGCGGCGTGGAACACGCCATTCTGCACCTGATCTACTCGCGCTTCTGGACCAAGGTGATGCGCGACCTGGGGATGATCGCGAACGATGAGCCGGCGCGGCGGCTGTTCACGCAGGGTATGGTCATCAAGGATGGGGCCAAGATGTCAAAGTCGAAGGGCAACGTGGTTTCGCCCGACGACATGGTGGCTCGCTACGGGGCCGACGCCACGCGCATGTACGCGCTCTTCGCCGCTCCGCCAGACCGCGACCTGGACTGGCAGGAAGACGGCGTGGCAGGGGTAAGCCGGTTTTTGGGGCGCGTGTGGCGGCTGGCGGCGCGCTACGCGCCAGTAGCGCGCGCGGAAATTCTCCAACAAGACGATTTGAAAGGGCACGACCGGGGAACCCACCCAGCGGGTGGGTCGCGTGCCGATGCGACGGCCCAGAGCTCGGGGGCTTTAGCCCCTGAGGGAAGTCTCTCTGCGACCTCCCTGAGCCTGCTCCGCAAGCTCCATCAGACCATCGCCAAGATCACGCTGGACTTTGAGGGCCGCTGGCACTTCAATACCTGCGTGGCGGCCATCATGGAGCTGGTGAACGAGATTCAGGCCGCGGATGCGGAATTGGACGCAGGCCGGGTCCCCGCGTCTATAGTGCGGGAGCTGCTGCGCACGCTGGTGCTGTTGCTGGCGCCGTTTGCGCCGTTCCTGGCGGCGGAGCTGTGGGAGGAGCTGGGCGAGCCAGCCGCTCTCCTGCGCCAGCCCTGGCCCGTGAGCGATCCCGAGCTGGCGAAGGAAGAGGAATTGGACGTTCCGGTGCAGATTAACGGCAAGCTGGTGACGGTGGTGCGCGTGGCCGCCGATGCCGGCGCGGAGACCATGGAAACGGCGGCGCTGAGCGACGAGAAGGTGCGGCTGCGCGCGGCCGGCAAGCGCCTGGCCAGGGTGATTGTGGTGCCCGGCAAACTGGTCAATTTAGTGATGAAATGAGCGTGGAGACATCCGTGAGACAGCCCGTGCGCGCCACCCAGAAGGTCGTGAACCAGATGGGGTGGGTCATCCGGCGTCCGCTGCTTACCCTGACGGAGATCGGCTGGCGCTGGCTCTTCGCCGTGCCGTTTTTTTTGGTCTGCTGGCGGCAGGCCCTGCACATCGCCGCGGTGTTGCCGCCGGATAAGGCGGGACTGAGCAATCTCAGTATGGCCAACCCCTGGCTTGCCGCGGTGCGCATCGGCGACTCCTGGGTAAGCTACGAACCTTACGTCCTACACGTCCTCTATTGGCTGGCCCCTGCGGGAATCATCGCGTGGTCCGTGATGGCCGGCTTCGGCCGCGCTGCCGTGCTCAGGCGCATGGAGCCAGGCGTTCGTTTCCGGCCCTTCTCGATCATGGCGATTCAGGCCGGCTGGCTTCTGCTGCTCTGCGCCCTCTACTTCGCCTGGTACGAGTCCATTCAGTGGGTCGCGGCTACGCACATCACCCTCGATGGCAACCCAGATCTGGTGGGCTACTCCATCTGGGCCATCTTCCTGTCCTTGGGTTTCTTCTCCCTCTGGGCCCTCATCAGTTGGCCTATTACCATCGCACCCGTGCTGGTGTTGCTTGAGAACCGCTCACCGCTCTCGGCCATCCTCACCAGTTTCAAGCTGGGAAAGCCATTCACCGGCAAGCTGATGGAAACCAACCTGGACATGGGCATTGTCAAAATGATGATCATCGTGCTGGCCATGGTGATCTCCGCCGCGCCCTTGCCGTTTGCGCAGGAGTTGGGCAGCGGCGCCCTGCACCTGGCGATGGCTGCGTCCACCATCTTCTATTGCGTGGCCAGCGATTACTTTCAGGTGGTGCGGCTGAAGGGGTTTGTGGAGTTTTGGCGCGCCTTCCGCGGAGAGCAGGCCAGCGCCGCCGCCGGCTGACAATTCATCGCCTCCGTGCTCCCGGCCGGGGAAATGGCACGCTGGTTGAGCTGTCAGCCAATCTGCCCGTAAGCCGCCGGCCGAAGGAGTTTGCCGGTCGCGCGGCTGGCGCTAACGCAAATTCAGAGTAGCAGTAAGGTGAACTGGTGCGGCTCAGTGGCTTTTTCCTTAAGAAAAAGCCGCCCTGCACGCTCTCGGCGGCGCGATAGAAACTCTGAATTTGCCTTAGAACAGCTTCAGCCGGATGACCAGGTATTTCTTGGGGTCCTGGCGCATGCCCTGGATCAGTTGCTTGGCCTGATCCATGGTCTGGTTGGCATTGTCGTAGAGGCTGCGGTTCTTGAAGAGCTGCCCTACCGACCCCTGCCCCTGGTCAATCCCCGCCAGAAGGCTATTAAGGTGGGTGATCGAGTCGTTGAGCTTCCTGGCAAAGGCCTGGTCCTTGACGGCCATGCCCAGCGCGCCCTTGCCGGAATTGATCTGAGCCAGCAACTGGTTGGTGTTCTTCACGGCTGTGTTCAGGTTGTCGTAAAGCTGTTCGTCCTTGAGAAACTTGCCCGCGCTGCCCTTGCCCTCGTCGAGGGCCGTGGCCACGTCGTTGAGCCGGGTGGTAGCCGAGTTCAGGCGGTTGTAGAGGGTGTCGTCGGTCATGAACTTGCCCAGCGATCCCTTGCCTTCGCGGATACCGTCGGTAATGGCCACGAGATTGTCGGTCACCTGGGCAAATTTCTTTGCTTCCACAGGGTCGTTGATCAGCCGGCCGATCATGCCCCGGTTGCTGTTGAGGGTGTTGACCAGGGTTTGCGATTTAACCATAAGGGAATTTACCTGCTTGAGGCCGGCCTCACTGGTGCTGACCAAATCCTGAAGGTCGGGCGCACCAGTGGAAGCCAACACCGCGCCGTTAGCGGGAACGGGTCCGGTGGCGTGCGATGAGTCAATATCGACAAAGCTGTCGCCGAGAACCCCGGCCTGGGTGATGGTGGCCGTCGAATCCACGTGCAGTCCACGCTGGTACTCGGCGCCCACGCGCATGATGACCTCGACGGGGTCAGGATTGTGTCCTGGGACCACGCGGATGTGGGCCACATTGCCGATGGTCACGCCTTCCAGGGTGACGGGCGCGCCTTGTTTAAGCCCCGAAGCATTGTCAAAGTAGCAGAGCAGCGTGAGCTCGCGCGCAAACAGGCCGCCCGTTTTGCCGGACATGAGAAGTATCAGTCCGATGAGCACGGCCGTGCCCATCATGACTAATGCTCCCACTCTCGACTGCGACCACTGAATTTCTTTACGGCTTGGCACTAGACTCCTCTTACGAAAATCAGCCGCTTGACGCCTTGAGAATAACAGAAGCGGCGCATTCAACCTCCATCTTCAAGCACCACGGTGGCCACGGCCAACGAGGAGGTATGGGAGATGGAAAGCGAGGCTTGGGCCGCGCCCAGTTGGGCGGCGATTTGCGCCGCGCGGCCTTGAAAGCACAGGCCGGGTTTTCCTGACGGTTCGCGAACCACCTCGATCTCCAGCCAGCTCACTCCGTAGCGGATGCCCGTGCCTAAAGCTTTGGCGGCTGCCTCTTTGGCGGCAAAGCGGGCGGCCAGGCTTTCCGCGGAGTTGCGCTTGCGCAAGCAATAGGCTTGTTCCGCGGCGGTGTAAACGCGGTCAAGAAAGCGCGCCCCATAGCGGCTCATGGAGTGCTGGATGCGCCCGATCTCGACCACATCGATTCCGGAACCCACAATCATCCTATCTATCAAGCTACAACATCGGGGTTTTCCACCGCTGGCGGAATCGCGCCTGTCCGGTTTGCGGACGGCGGCCGCTGTGGCGCGGCGGCTCGCGCCTCCAATTACCCGTGAACGCGATTGCCGGCTCGCCCCGGGATGCAAGCTGTTCCAAAGCCAGTCAAATAGCGTTCGAGTCCGGAACAATGGTTATCTTCGTGGGATGACCTCCGATAAGAGCTTTATGAAGCTGAGGATGCCGGGAAGGGAGCGGGAAATGACTTCACCGTGGGCAATGCAGATGAAAGCCGTCTCCGTCGAGGAGCCGGTGCGGCTGGTCCAGTCCCTTACCGGGGCGATCCTTGGCTGCGGAGGGTGGGTTTTGAGCCGTGGGGCTAACGATACCGGCATGGTCAACATGCTATTCGAGTTCGAGCGCCAGGACTGCGTGGATATCTACAGCATCCTGGTCGCGGCGGGGCTGGAATTGAGCCAGACCGGGCACATCCGCTTTACCGAGCTTTGCCAGTGCACGCGCAGCCAGCCGCGGGATTGCGGCGCGGAGATTGCCAGCGTCGACCTGGAAATTCAAACTTTCCCGTTGAATGCGGTGCGGCAGGCGCCGGCGGCGAACCGGGTGTAAAGGCAAAAAGAGCGCGTTGCCTCCCTGAAGCCGGCGGCTTCTGGTAGCCGGCTCATCCGCCTGGGCCTACTCCGGAGCGCGTCACAGCGGCTTGTACCCAGCCTCTGTGCGCTCTCTCACCGCATCGTCATTCAGCGTTACGCCGATCCCGGGCTTGTCCGGCACCTCCAGGTAGCCATCCTTCAACTGCACCGTGTTGGTCAGGGAGGTGTACTGCTTGTCCAGGTAGTGCGTCCATTCCAGAATCATCGTATTCGGCGCCGTCAGGCAGACGTGCGCATACGCCATGGTGGCCAGCGGAGAGGCCACGCCGTGCGGCGCCATGGGAATCGAATAAATCTCCGCCATGCACGCGATCTTCCGCGCCTCCAGCAGGCCGCCCGTCTTGGACATGTCGGGCTGAATGATGCTCAGTGCTTCTTTCTCGAAAAACTCGCGGTACCCATAGCGGCTGTAGATGTTCTCGCCGGCCGCAATCGGGACCCGCGTATTGTTGCGGATGCGCACCATGGCGTCCACGTCGTCACTGGGGATCGGCTCTTCCACCCACATCAGCCGGTAAGGCTCCAGCAGCCGGCAAAGCTGGATCGCCGTCTCCACGTCGTAGCGCGCATGGCACTCCAGGGCGATGTCGTAAGTCTTGCCCAGCTTCTGCCGGAAGCCGTCCACAAAACTCACTACATCGTCCAATTGCACGTTGTTCAGATGCAGGCCCCACAGCTTTCCCGGATCGAATCCCTTGTTCAGCGTCCACGCGTCGGGGCTGTAATCTATGCCGATCTTGAGCGCCTTCACCTTGGTTTCCGCCATCAGCCGCGCCGCCTCATCGGGGTTGGCCGCGTGCAGGTACACCGGAACTTTGTCGCGCACGCGCCCGCCCAGCAGCCGGTACACCGGGACGTTCATCGCCTTGCCTGCCAGGTCCCACAGCGCCATCTCCACGCCGCTCATCGCGGAAAAATAGGGGCCGCCCATCCCCCGCATAAACAACGCAGAGGGCGTACCGCCGCCCGGAGCTCGCCTCCATCCCCACAGGTCGTACAAAATGCCTTCGATGTCGAGCGGATCGCGTCCCACCAGCTGGGGACCTATGTTCGCATTGACGATGTCCTCGGCGCCCACCGTGTCCATGGTCTCGCCGGTCCCGGTCAACCCCTGGTCGGTGTACACCCGCACAAAGCGGCTGTTGAAGCCGTCGCGCAGGCGCACCGCCCGTATCTCGCGGATCGTCAGGTTGGGAACAGCCGACGTACCCTGCGCGCGCGCGTTAGACAGAGACGCCCCATAAACCAATGCCGAGCTTTGGAAGAATTCGCGGCGATTCATCGGGCGGAGGCTATCATAGCCGTCCATAGCCTGACAATCCTCGTCCGCCTGTGCGCTCGCCGCCAGCCAGGGAACGCGTCGCAACTTCGTCTTCTTCGGGTTCCGGGCTTCCGCTCACTCACCCCGCCTCGACCAGCCCATACCGCCGCTGCCAGGCGTCCTTGAGCTGCTCCCGTACGCGGGCGCGCTCGGCTTCCGTCGCTTCGCTGCCCGACTCGGCCGTAAAGCGCGCTGCCTCCTGCTTGGCCAGCTCCAGCAACTGGCGGTCGCGAACCAGGTTGGCCACGCGGAACTCGGGCAGTCCCGCCTGCCGCGTTCCGAAAAATTCGCCGGGGCCGCGCATGGATAGATCCAGTTCGGCCAGCTCGAATCCATCCTGGGTGCGAGCCACGGCGTTGAGCCGCTCCTCGCCCTCCGCGGAGACGCGGTCGCCGGTGATCAGAATGCAGTAGCTTTTAGCGGCGCCGCGGCCCACGCGGCCGCGCAACTGGTGCAACTGCGACAGGCCGAATCGCTCCGCGTGCTCCACCACCATCACCGTGGCGTTGGGCACGTCCACGCCCACCTCGATGACCGTGGTGGCCACCAGCACGTCGATCTCGCCGCGCTGAAAACGGCGCATGATCACGTCTTTCTCGTCGGCGTCGAGCCGGCCGTGCAGCAGGCCCACGCGCAGGCCGGCGAAGGGGCCGGTGCGCAGTTTTTCGTGCATCTCCACGGCGGACTTCAAGCCGGACCCGCCGCGGCGGGCGGTTGGCCGGGCTTCCTGCGCAGCGCTCGGAAACAGCTCCGCTGGTTTTCCTTTTGGACGAGACTTGGGGGCGGGCGGCGCGACCCCATCATCGGGGTCGTGGGAAAAGTCCAGTTCCGGCTGGTCGTCCTTCGCTCCCTCGATGACCGGATAGACAATGTAGGCTTGCCTCCCCTTCGCCACTTGTTTGCGGACGAAATCCCACACCTCTTCGGCGCGCTCGCCGGGCACGCGCCGCGTGACGATGGGCGTCCGGCCGGGAGGCAGTTCGTCCAGAACGCTCAGGTCCAGATCCCCATAGAGCGAAAGCGCCAGCGTGCGCGGAATGGGCGTAGCGGTCATCACCAGGACGTCGGGCTCGGCCTGGCCGGGCTTCTTCATCAGCTTGAAGCGCTGCATCACGCCGAAGCGGTGCTGCTCGTCAACAACCACCAGGCCCAGGCGGTCGAACTCGACCTTCTCCTCGATCAGCGCGTGGGTGCCAATGATGAGTTGCGCCTCGCCGCGGTTGATCAGGCCCCGGTTGTAGCGCTTGCGGCCGTCATCGAGGGATCCGGTCAGCAGCACGATGCGCGGGTGGCGCGAGGAACGCTCCAGGAGTTTACGCGCCGCCAAAAAATGCTGGATGGCGAGGATCTCAGTGGGCGCCATAAGCGCCGCCTGGTAGCCGTTTTCCATGGCCACCATCATGGCTTGGAAGGCGACGATGGTCTTGCCCGAGCCCACGTCGCCCTGCAGCAGCCGGCGCATGGGCGTGGGCGCGCGCATGTCGGCGGCGATCTCGCCCAACGCGCGCTTCTGGGCCGCGGTGGGATGGAAGGGAAGCACCTCGCGGATGGCCTCGCGAACCTTGTCGTTGGTGGCGAAGGCGATGCCGGCGCGCTGCTTCATGCGGCGGCGCTTGAGCTCCAGGCCCAGCTCCAGAAAAAACAGCTCCTCGAAGATGAGGCGGCGATGGGCGGGGGTCGAGAAGCCTTGCAGTTGCGTGAAAGGCGTGCCTTCGGGCGGAAAGTGCACGGCGCAGAGAGCGGCTTCCCGGGCGGGGAGATCGAGGCGGGCGAGCATTTCGCGCGGCAGGCACTCCGGTACTGCGTTGCGCACGGATTCCAGCAGGTTGAAGATGACTTTGCGCTGCCAGCGCGAAGCCAGGCGGCTGCCGCCCAGCGACTCGTAAACGGGCGTGATGCGGCCCACTTCCAGCAGGCGGGTCTCGGCGTCGGCCGTCGAGTCCGGCAGAATTTCAAACTGCGGCTGGAGCATCTTGAAGTTGCTGGTGGAGCGCGAAGGTTCCACCTTGCCGTAGACGGCGACGGTTTGGCCGGCCTGGAACTTGCCTTCGAGATAGGCCGCATGGAACCAGACGCACTTCATGGCGCGGCGGCCCTGGCCCAGGGCGAGCTCGAAGATAGGCCCGCGCCGCGTGCGTAAAAGCGCCGCGCCGCGCACCTCGGCGATCACGCTGGCCGTCTCGCCCGGCTTCAGCTCGTCCAGGCTGCGCGGGTTTTGGCGGTCCTCGTAGCGGAAGGGAAGGTGGTACAGCAAGTCCCCGGCGGTCTGGATGCCCTTGGCGGCGAGCAGCTCCGCCAGGCGCGGTCCCACCCCGCGCACAAACTGCACTTGATCGCCGAGGCTTAGCACATCTGGATGCTAAATCGTGCCGGGTGCGGAGAGCGAACGCCAATCAAGCGCCTATGGGCTTGGCCTTGCCCTGGAGAGCCTTGAAGAGTTTGTTGAATCCCTTGCTGATCGTGGACCTGATCTATCGCTGCGGGCGTAGATGCCGTTCCTCGATCCGGTGACGGTGGAGGATGTGGCGAAGACGCGGTGACGAAAGACAGCCTTTAGCTATTAGCTCTTAACTTGTCCGCGGAAGGGTTGAAGCTCGTGCTTTCCCAGGTTTCAAAAGAGGGCCCGGGGGCGCCCGGCCTACCCTGCCCGCTTCAACCTTCGCTCTGCCTCCAGGCGCTCGGACAGAAATACCTTGAGCAGCGATTGATAGGGAACGTCGCGCTGGTTGGCAAGCATTTTCAGGTCTTCAATCATGGCCACGGGCAGGCGCACGGAAATCGTGCGCAGGGAAGGCTTAAGATTGGGGAACTTTGCGCGTTTCGCCCGCGACCAATCCAAATACCCGGTGGAATCGGCTCCCGGTCCGGTGGAGGACCAGAACTCGAACTCTTCGGCTTCGTTCTTGAACTCAGGAATCAGCTTTTTCATAACGCTCGTAGTCCTCAACTTCTCTCTGGCTCATGTCCCGTGCAGAAATCACTCGAATACGATTTCTTCGGATCGTGAATGCCACAAACAGCCTTCGATTGCGCGCCGTCTGTCCCAATGCCCAATAACGCTTCTCCCGCTTCGAGTGTGCTGGATCGGATCGCATGACAAACGGATCATGGAAAAAGACATCTTCAGCCTCTTCCGGCGTGACCCGATGACGCTCCCAGTTCTTGACAGCGTTGGCCTCATTCCAGTCGAACCCGGTACAAGCCGCAAGTGGGTCATCCGGGGCCATGATCTGTATATATCACATATATACTCTATGCGAAAGGTCCGCTAACTTCGCTGCGCCTCGCGCAGACGAGGCGCAGCGGATGTTCGATAACCTTACGGCGGAGCATCGCCGGGCCCGGCGCCCGCGGCTTCAATGGTGAAGGTCTGGCCGGCTAGCGAAACAAAGCGTCGATTTCAGCGCGGGTGGGCATAGAGGGCGCGGTGCCGGGACGGGTGATGGATATGCCGGCGGTGACGCAGCCGAAGCGCGCCGCCTCAACCACGTCCATACCTTCAGCGAGCGCCACGGCGAAGCCGCCGTTGAAGGCGTCGCCTGCGCCGGTGGTTTCCACTGTTTTGCCGGCATCGACGGCGGGCACGTGGGCCTTCACGCTGGCATTCTTGACGAACGCGCCCTGCGCGCCCAGCGTGATGACGGCGTTGCGCACGCCGCGGGCGAGGAAGGCGTCAGCGGCTTTCTCGGCGTCGGCGACGCTCGCCACCGGAATGCCGGTGAGCGCGGCGGTCTCGGTCTCATTAGGCGTGATGTAGTCGATGTGCGGGTAGATGCTCTCGGGCAGCGGCGCGGCGGGCGCGGGATTGAGGATAGTGGACACTCCCAGCGCATGCGCCAGCGCGAGCCCGTGCTCGACCGCGGCCAGCGGCAGCTCAAGCTGAGCGACGAAGACACTGGAGCCGGCAATCAGCTCGCGGGCCTGGTCCACTTCAGCCGCGGTCACTTCAAAACACGCGCCCGGAACGACGATGATGGCGTTCTCGCCCTTTTCGGCATCGACGATGATCGCGGCTGCGCCGGTGGCGCTCTCGGTCCGGAATAGAAACTGCGTGTCGATGCCCTCGGCTCGATAGAGGTTGCGGGCCATGTCGCCGAACGGGTCCGGTCCCAGCTTGGAGATGAAGCTCACCCTGCCGCCGGCGCGGGCCGCGGCCACGGCCTGGTTAGAGCCCTTGCCGCCCGGCCCCAGCTTGAAAGACCGCCCCATCAGCGTCTCGCCCCACGCGGGAATGCGGCTGGTGCGAAAGGTCACATCCGCCACAAAACTGCCCATGACTGTGACCCACTTTTTTGCCATCACTGGTTCATCCTTTACGTTCATCCTTGGCGCCGGAACCGAAGAGAACGGCCGGCTTTGCACAATGCAGGACGGCTAGTGCCCTGTGTCTGAGTCTGAAGTTCGCATCACAAACAAGCTGTCATCCTGAGCGAACTTTGGCGCGTTTCGCGCCAAAATGAGTCGAAGGACCTGCGGTTGTTCTTCAACCAACTGCTGACTCACCACACTAGCCGGCTTTATACGCCAGCGCAATCAGCGCCAGCGCCACCAAATAAGCAAGAAACATCACGGCCAGGTAGACCCAGGATTTTCGCCTGGCGCCGCGAAACTCGTGAAAGGCCAGCACGCCCCAGAGCGTGGCGATCATGGGCGAGGCTTGGCCAATGGCATAGGAGATGGGCAGCCCGACAAAGCGCGCGGCGACGAAGTTGAGCACCGTGCCCGTGCCCCAGATGAAGCCTCCCAGCAGGCCCAGCGCGTGATAGCTGGCGGGCGCGGCGAAGTATCCGGAGATGGAAACCGGCGCGCCGGCCAGCGGCTTGCGCATCAGAATGGGATTGAACACGAAGCAGCAGAGGAAGGCGCCAAGGGTCATAAAGACGGCCGCGGTGTAGGGGCTGAGCGCGCCGTTCGAGACCAGGACCGATGCGTCGGGATGATTGCCCTGCATGGCCTTGGTGATCAGCGGAGCGAAGATGCCCATGAGCAGCCCGGAGACCACGCAGACCATGGTTCCCTTGCGCGAGGTGACCACCCCGCCTGTTCCGCGGGCGGCGTAGGCCATGCCGATAAAGATCACCGCGACCAGGGCCATGAAGACGCCCCCGGCCAGCAACGTGGCGCTGCCCTGGGGATGGATGAGGTAGCTGAGGACGGTGCCTTCAACCAGGGCGATGCCGATGGAGAGCGGAAAGGCGATGGCCAGGCCCACCATGTCAATGCCGGCCACCAGCAGAACGTTGGCGATGTTGAAGATGAAGCCGCCGATGGCGGCGTAGAAGAGCAGAAGAGCGTCGGCCTGGCGCAGGTTGGGCAGAAAGCTGAAAAGGCCGCCGCCGGCGCTGCCCAGCGTGAAGGCGAAGGCCAGGGAGATAAGAAAGATGCCGGCTCCGTAGTCCCAGTAATAGAGCTCGAAGCGGTAATTTTTGGTGAGCTTGAAGGTATTGGCGAACGATCCCCAGCAGCAGGTGCAGAGAATCGTCATCAGGAGTGCGGCGGCGAACGATGCGGGGACGAACATAATCTCTTCCTTAACAGTCCGTAGCGTAAATCGAGTTTTGAAAGGGCTCGGCTTTAGCCGTGCCGTAAACCATGCAAAATGAACTCGGCTTTAGCCGCTGAGGGATGCCTTTTTCAGCCTGGCTTGGAGAACATTCCTCAGGGGCTGAAGCCCATTGTATTCTCGGCCACTTTCGGCATCCGCCGCGGCGGAAAGCCGTGCCCTTTCAAAGCAAAGCCTGTCCCTGAGTTCTTAAACAAGTTCTTAATAGCATTTTCGCTGCGAGAACGCACGGCGTAGCCAACTCACCGTCCTGCCTTGGGCGGCATGGGGGTCTGGCCAGACGTAGAAGTAGAAGATGGAATGGCGGCAGAGCTTTGGCCGCTGAGTAAGGGAGCGCAGGGCGCAGAGGCGGCGCGATAGTTGCGCAGGTCGCGCAAGATCTCGTCCTTTTCACGGGCGTACTGGCCGGCAAAGCGGGTCAGGGCATAAGTGATGATGTCGCTGTGGTGCAGATCCTGAACGGAGGGATCGCGGCGCATGTTCAGCCACAGCCGGTGCACAAGCTGCACATCGTCGGCGCTGAGGGAGGGCGCATGCGGCCCGATGTAAAACACCTTCGTCTCTCCGCTGTGGTCCACGACATAGAAGTTGAACTGGCGCTTGGGCTCAGGCAACGCCTCCCAAGCCTGTCCCAGGTGGAAGGCCTGATCCTCGGCGGTCATGGAACTGGAGGTTCCGGAGACCACTGAATCCACCTCCAGAGAGTTGGCGCCCTGCGCCAGCGCGACGAAGACGTCTCCGGCGGGAATCAGCAACAGCGATACCCTTTTGCCGAAGCTCTCCGCGACAGAGATGGCTTTGGTAAAGATCATCTGCTCGTAATCGCTGAAGCTTTGTTGATCGGCGCTGAGATACTCCGGTCCGCCCGCGCCCATCAAGCGCACGCTGAGCACCACCACGTCCTGCTCGTCGGTTCTGGTGCGCGCCAGCGTCCAGCGCAGCGCTTCAAGGTTGGCCGCGTCGCGCATGGTCACTACCACGCCGCCGGGACGGATGGCCGCCGACTCCCGGCTGATGGTGTCCTGATGTTCAAGCTGGAAGAAATCCTTCATTTGCGTCGCCGCCAGCGCGTGCCGGCGCAGGTTCTGGCGCTCGGAGATGGCGAAGACGATGAAGAATCCTATCGTGAAAGCCACGCCGCTTACGGTGGCCACGGATTTGGTGAACAGGTTGACGCTGGCCGTAGCGAACAGCACCATGAAGACCGAGAGCAGGCCGATGGGGATTTCGACATTCCCGATGCGCAGATTGGGAGGAACCTTCCAGCCGCGCTCGCCGTGGAACTTCCAGCGCAGCACCAGAATGGCCAGATTGTTGAAGGTGAACGACCAGATGACGCCAAACGCATAGGCCTCGCCCAACATGAAGACGTCGCCTCTGCTGGCGATGATGGTGAGCATCTGGAGGACAAAGACCAGGTTGACGATGCGGTGGCTGGTGCCGTATTTGTGATGGGGCTTTCGGAACCAGTCGGTCAGAACTCCATCCTCGGCTACGCGCATCAGCACCCCGGACGCGCCGATAATCGAGGCGTTGATGGCGCCGGACAGAATCAAAAAGCCGACGAACACGACGAATATACGGAAGGCAATGCGCAGGAATAGCGGACCGGCCATATACATGGCTAAACCGGCGATGAGATTGTTCTCATAAATATGGATGCGCGGATAGGTGGGGATAAGCATAGACGCCAGTAGTGTGGCGCCGCCCGTAAACAGCGTGCTGTAAATGGCGATGATGATGGCCGCACGCTTCAGGTTTTTCAGCTTGGGGTGCTGGATCTCGCGATTTACCTGGGCCAGAGTTTCCTCGCCGCTCATAGCCAAGATAGAGTGACCGAAGGCCATCAGGATTCCGAACAGCCCGAAGATGGGCAGCCCTCTTCCACGTAGAAAGCCGAGAGCGTCGCGGCTGAAATGGAGGTTGGAAGGAATGGGAGCCGGGGGCAAATGCACGCCGCGCACAAAAATCGAATACGAGCCCCACACGAAGAGAAGGATCACCATCAGCGTGGTGACTTGCATGACGCGCAAAGCTTTGTCGCTGGATTGTTCGATGCCCTTGATGTTTTGCCACCAGTAATAGATGGTGACCGCGGCGGCGAACACGGCCGACGTGGAGTTCATGTTGAACTGGAAAGCATGATGGTGCGCGTTGAGCAGGATGGGGGGAAGTAACTGATGGCGGTCGGCGGTCACCAGCAGCTCGTTCATCAGGCCGGTGATGTATTGCCCGGCGGAGACGCCGGAGATGGGCCCGGTAAGAATGTAGTCGAACATCAGGGCCGAGACGCTGATCTTGGCAAAGGTCCCGCCCATGGCTTCTTTCACAACGCGGTACACTCCGCCGCGGGTAAACATCGAACAGCTTTCGACGTAGACCGCGCGCACCGCGAAGCTAAACAGCATGATGCCCAGGATGAACCAGGGCGCGGATGCGCCGATGGCCTGCTCCGCAATACCTCCGGCATAGAAAGCCGAGGAGCCCAGGTCATTGAGGACAATAGCCGCCGCACGCCAAAAGGAGATGAATGTGAGCATCACGGAGGATGCCACAATCAGACGGACGCGGTTAGACGGCGGGGCTGCGGTCGTTCTTGTCGAGGCCATTGCGTGAAGGGCCGGCGCGGCGGCCGCATTCTGGATTTCAGGAAGGCGTAACCACCGCCGCCCTGCGGTGAGTCTATGTCTGAATTAACGCGCTGTCAACAATTAAAAGAATGGTGATGCAATCAACAAAAACAGCGCCCGCGGCCGGGGCGTGCGCCAGGCTTTGCGCCCAGCGGGCGGGCCTGCGGTACTGCGTGGGCTACAGCGGTTTTTTCCAGTTGCTATAAGGTGAGACCACTGCCAGCGAGCGGCTTCTTTCTCAATAAAAAGGCGCCTTGCACGTTACTGGAAACTGCTCACAGACGCAAAGACTACCCTAGCAACCCGTGGTGTAAGTCGGGCTTTGAAAGGGCACGACTTCAGTCGTGCCGTAAAAGCTTGAGAATCACCGCGGCTTTAGCCGCTGAGGGATGGTTTTGCGGTCATTCCGGCTTTCGACCCAGGCTGCTAATCCTTCCCGAAAAGTTCAGCCCAATCTTCGACAAAACTGATAATCACCACGATGGCCGACCCCACCAGGCCAGCGAAGAACATGACCTCAAGTAGCCGTATTCCGAAGATGGCGAGCCTCATACTCGCGATTGTAGCGTAATTTGGCGATTGTTCACGGCTTGATTTTGCGGCCTCCCCGGCAGTAGGGCGCTCGATGCTGTACACTCGGCCCTGTATGCAGCGCGGATCCTGGAGTGGATCTTCGAGCGGATCCTGGCGCGGATCCTGGAGACTGTGGGCGGCAGCGGTGCTTTCTGCGGGCCTTCTCGAGCTGCCGTTTCCGCTGGCCGGCCCCCTGACCGCCTGGCGCGCGGTCATCGCGTGGTTCGGATTGGTTCCGCTTCTGTGCGCCGTTCTGTCCGCTGCGGTCGCTCGCCGGCCTCATCCCCTGCGCCGCTCCTTTCTGCTCGCCTATCTGAGCGGCTTTCTCTGGTACATGGGCAACTGTTACTGGGTGCGCAACACCATGTCCCGCTACGGCGACATGCCGCCCTTGGCGCCAACTCTGCTGCTCATCGGTTTCAGTCTGGTTCTGGGGCTCTACTTCGGGCTCTTCGGATTGGGCATCCAACTGCTGCGGCAGGCCACGGGCTCCACGCGCCTGGCGCTGGCCTTCGCGCCCATCCTGTGGACCGCGCTGGACTTGGCCGCTGCCCGCATCACCAGCGTTCCCTGGGACCAGCTCGGCTACTCCCAGGTAGACAACGCCCTGGTGAACCAGCTCGCGCCCTGGACCGGCGTCTACGGCATCACCTTTGTCCTGGTGGCCGTGAACGCGCTCATTGCCGGCGGATTGTTGCTGGAGCGTTGCCCCGGCAGGTGGCGTACGGACCGGCGTCTATGGGGCATCTCCGGAGCCGTTTTGCTGATCGTAGGCGGGGGAGGGATGACGATCGCGCCGCCCCAGCCCGTGCCCACGGCCACCGCCGTGCTCATTCAGCCCAACCTCAATGTGGGGGATTCCAGCGCCTGGATCGGACCGGTATGGGGCCAGCATATCGCCCAGTTCGTTCATCTGGCCGGGGAGACGTGCGGGAGCTATATCGCCGGCATTCCCGAGACCGGCGCGCCCACGCGGGAGCCCCCCTGTCCTGAAGGTTCCGCGCCCCCCGCGCTGGTGGTGTGGCCGGAGTCGCCCGCGCCGTTCATTCAGGGAGATCCGCGCTTCGGCCAGGCCATGCGTTTAATCGCGCAGGCCATCCAGGCGCCGCTGGTGGTGGGCGGCGTGGGCACGGATTTTTCCTCCCAGGATCAGATCTGGCATGACTACAACTCCGCCATGATCTTCGCTTTCAGCGGACAGATGGTGGGCCGCTACGACAAGATTCATCTGGTGCCCTTCGGCGAGTACGTGCCTTTCCCCAAGCTGCTCTCTTTCGCGCACAAGCTGACGGGACAGGTTGGGGGGTTCGACCGGGGGACAGTGCGCAACGCTTTTCTGGTGGACGGACATCGCTACGGCATCTTCATCTGCTATGAGGATGTGTTCGGCGTCGAGGTCAGGCAGTTCGCGCGCAACGGGGCCGAAGTTTTCGTCAACATCAGCGACGATGGCTGGTATGGCGACACCAGCGCTCCCTGGCAGCACCTGAACATTGCGCGCATGCGGGCCATCGAAAACCGCCGCTGGCTGCTCCGTGACACCAACAACGGCGTCACCGCGGTCATCGATCCCTACGGAACCGTCCGCCAGAGCATTCCCCGCCACCAGACCGGCGCGCTGCCGGCCGAGTTCGCCTACAGCGGCAAGATGACCTTCTACACCGAACACGGCGACGTGTTCGCATGGCTCTGTGCCATACTGGCTTTAGGCGTCTTCGCCTGGTCGCTGGGTAAGATTGAGCAACACCACTGACCCGCCGACCGGCTGATTCGCCAACTTGCAAAGCCAAAGTCAGGTCCCAAGAGCCAAATGTCCTTGAACGATCTCGAATTCGCCTACGCTCCGGTCCGCAATCAGGTGCGCGACCTGCGGGAGTATCTTTGACCCCGCCCGCCTGCGCCGCGAGCTCTCCGAAATAGAAACCAGGCTTTCCGATCCGGCGTTGTGGTCCGATCCCGCGGCCAGCCAGCCCATCATGCGCGACCGCAAGCGGCTTGAAACCCTCATAAATGATGACGAGGAGCTGGTGCGCCGCACCGGCGACATCGAGGCTTACTTCGAGCTGGCCCGCGAAGGCGAGGATGCCCTCGTTGAACTCGACCGAGAGATCAAAGCCCTGGAAGGGTTCGCCGACGAACTGGAAGCCCGCACCATGCTCTCGGGCGAGGCCGACGCGCTCAACGCCATCGTCACCGTGCACCCGGGCGCGGGCGGCACTGAGAGCCAGGACTGGGCTGAGATGCTCATGCGCATGTACCTGCGCTGGGCCGAGCAGCAGGGCTTCAAGACCGAAATGAACGACTACCAGGACGGCGAAGAGGCGGGCATCAAGTCCGCCACCTTTACTGTCACGGGCGAGTACGCCTTCGGGCAGTTGGCCGGCGAGAGCGGCGTGCATCGCCTCGTGCGCATCTCGCCCTTCGACTCCGCCAAGCGCCGCCATACGTCGTTCGCCTCGGTCTACGTTTCACCAGAGATCGACGAATCGATCCATGTGGATTTGAAGACAGAGGACTTGCGCATCGACACGTACCGCTCGGGCGGCAAGGGCGGCCAGCACGTGAACACCACCGACTCCGCCGTGCGCATGACGCACATTCCCACGGGAATTGTCGTCCAGTGCCAGAATGAGCGCAGTCAGCACAAGAACCGCGACAAGGCCATGAAGATACTGCGCTCGCGGCTTTATGAGTACGAGCTCGAAAAGAAGCGGGCAGAATCCAAAAAACTAGAGGACTCCAAGCTCGACATCAACTTCGGCTCGCAGATCCGGTCGTACGTTTTGCAGCCCTACCGCATGGCCAAGGACCACCGCACCAAAGTGGAAGTGGGCGATGTGGACAAAGTGCTGGACGGGTATCTGGAGCCGTTCCTGCGCGGCTACCTGCTGGCCAAGCGCCGTGGAACGGCGGTGGCGACAGGTGCGGAGGATGATTTGGAAGTGTGATCACAGAAGCTCGTAGCCAGTAGCCGGTAGCCCGTAGCTAACTCTGTGCAGCTAGTGGCTACCGGCTACAAGCTCCAGGCTACCGGCTACAGGCTGAGAATTCCCCATGACTGAATCGAGCAACGACCCCACCCTCATCGACGAAATCCTGCGCACGGCCAAGACCATCGCCGTCCTGGGCATGAGCGACAAGCCCCACCGCGCCAGCTACAACATTGGCCGCTATCTGGCCGCCAACGGTTATCGCGTGCTGCCCGTGAATCCAGCGCTCAAGGAAGTGCTGGGAATGCCGTGTTATCCCGATCTCGACGCCGCGCAAGCCGCCGCGCTCAAAGAAACGGGTTCCGCGCAGACAGGGAAGGGAATCGACCTCGTTGACGTCTTTCGCGCCTCGGAGTTCGTGCCCGCCATTGTGGACGACGTGATTCGCCTCGGCATTCCCTACCTCTGGCTGCAGGATGGAGTGATCCACGACCAAGCCGTGGCCCGCGCCCGCGCCGCCGGCGTCAAATGCGTCCAGAACGACTGCATCTATCGAGAGCACGCGGGGCGCAAGCACGCCGCCCGCGCCGGTTCGCATTCCAACCCCTGATCCCTAAAGCGTGTTTCATAAATCGGCTTTGTATCAGGGCACGACCGGGGAACCCACCCAACGGGTGGGTCGCGTGCCGAGAAGAGGCCCAAAAATTCAGGGGTTTTAACCCCTGACGGATTTCAACCGCGCTACGTTTGGCATTAACGAAACAAGCTGTAGGCATTCTGCAACCGCGGTCCGTTACACTGAGTCAAAAGAGAGGGATCAGGTTTCAGGGTTCAGGGTTCAGACGCCGTGCATCGTTTACGCTCCATTGTCACGCTGGCATGCGGACTCGCTTTAGGAACGCAGGCCTTCGCCGTTTCAAGCTCCGCCACCGCGTCGCACCTGCGCGTGGAGCTGCTGGTTCCGGGGAGCAATCTCTACGGCGGCAACGAAGGGAACCAGGCAGGACTCTACTTCAAGCTCGATCCGGGCTGGCACGTCTACTGGGAGAACCCCGGCGACGCGGGCGAGCCGCCTTCCATCCACTGGACGCTGCCCAAGGGCATCACTGCCGGCCCGCTCGAGTTTCCCGCGCCGGAACGCCTGCCCGTAGGGCCGTTGATGGACTACGGCTACCCAAATGACGTGCTCTTTCCCTTCAAGCTCCATGTGGCGCCGGGCGCCCGCACCGGCCCCGCCGTCCTGGACGCCAAAGTCGACTGGCTGGTTTGCAGTTCGGTCTGCATTCCCGGCAAGGCGGAGCTTCAAATCACCCGCAACGTGGCGTCCGGGCCGGGTCCGCCCGCAGCTCCAGAGCCGCCGCTGTTCCAGCGCTTTCTGAGTCAGATCCCCAAGCCGCTCCCCGCAGGGGACAAGGCCGTCTTCCTGACGACGCTTACCGATTTCCGCCTCGCGGTACGCACGGGCCGCCAGGAGACGCAGGCGGCGTTCTTCCCCATCGACCAGACGGTCGTTGACAATCCCGCGCCGCAATTGATTGCGCCCACCCCGCAGGGGCTGGTCCTGACCTTAAAGAAAGACGCGAATATTTCAGGGAATCCAACTCATTTAAATGGAGTTCTGGAACTCTCCGGCGGCAGAAACTACTTGATCTCGGCAAGGTCAGGAGGGGTCGCCGCTTTGCCCCCAGGGACCGCATCGGGGTTCGGGGTTGCGCGGATGGAAGGTCCGGGGAACGCCGGAACCGCGGCTTCGCCTGCATCCCCGCCTGCATCTCCGTTCGGAGATCTCCTGCGCATCGCCGGCCTGGCCTTTCTCGGCGGCCTGCTGCTCAACCTCATGCCTTGCGTCTTCCCGGTGCTGTTCTTGAAGGGCCTGGCGCTGGTGCAGTCGGGTGCCGAAGAGCGCCACAAGCTGCGCGCGCACGGCTTTGTGTATACCTTGGGAATTCTCATTTCCTTCTGGGCGCTGGTGGCTGCGCTGCTCGGGCTGCGTGCGGCCGGATCCAGCATCGGCTGGGGATTCCAGTTCCAGTCGCCAGTTTTCCTGTTTCTTTTGGATGGGCTTTTCTTTTTCCTCGGCCTCTCGCTCGCGGGCCAGTTTGAGATCGGCCTCTCGCTCACCAGCGCCGGCGGGGCATTGGTCACCAAAAATGGGGCGGCGAAGCCAGGCTACCCCGGCAGCTTTTTTACCGGCGTGCTGGCCGTGGTGGTGGCCACGCCCTGCGCCGCGCCGTTTATGGGTGCGGCGGTGGGCTACGCGCTGGCGGAACCTGCCGCCGTCACCTTCGCCATCTTTACCGCGCTCGCACTCGGCCTTGCCGCGCCCTACGTGGCGCTGACCCTTCAACCGGCGTGGACCCGTCTGCTGCCCAGGCCGGGCGCCTGGATGGACGTGCTCAAGCAGGCCATCTCGCTCTTCATGTTCGGCACCGCCATCTGGCTCACGTGGGTGGTGGCGCAGGCCTACGGACCGGCGCTGCTGGCGGCGCTGCTGTCCAGCTTTCTCTTGCTGGCCATCGCCGGATGGTTCCTGGGCCGCTGGCCCGCGAAGCGCTGGGCGACGATCACCGCGGTCGTCCTTCTGCTCGCGGTGGCGGCCATGGGCGTGGCGGCTCCGGCAGAACTTGCCGGCTCATCCGCGCCCTTCAGCTCATCCTCAAGTCAAACCGCAGCTTCCGGCGCCTGGCAGCCGTGGTCGCCCGCGGCCGTCAATCAGTACCTGGCTCAGGGACGGCCGGTTTTTGTGGACTTTACCGCCAGTTGGTGCCTCACTTGCCAGGTGAACCAGCGGGTGGTCCTCAGCCGGGCTCAGGTGCAGCAGGCATTTCGCAGCGCCAACGTGGCTTTGCTCAGGGCCGACTGGACGCGCCAGGATCCCGCCATCACGCAGGCGCTGGCGGCGCTGGGCCGTGACGGCGTCCCGGTTTACGCGCTTTACACTCCCGGCCAGAGCACTCCGCGGCTCTTGCCCCAGGTGCTTACGCCGGGCATAGTCGTCGATGCCCTGGCCAAGCTGCCGCGCGATCAAACCCGGGCCAGCACGGCAACGTCCAATCCATAGAACTTATCCGTAAATAGGTAGCGCCGACCTCCTGGTCGGCTGTCGTGTGGGCCTCTTGGCCCACACGTCGCCGTTGGTGGCGTGTACGCCTCCAGCACAACCGCTCTGGAGAGCAGCGCTACTTGAATGCGCAATTTACGGATAAGTTCTTAGCCAATCCGGAACTTAGCCGGTTCGCCGCGCGTAGGTACTCAGGCGCCCAATTTCACCGCGGTTTTTTCCTTGGCCGCGGCTGGCCGGCGCACAGGCCTGCGTGCCGCCCACCACGTCAGCGCGACACCCGCAAGCGCCGCCCCCGCGCTGGCTGCCTGCGCGTTTGACATGCCCCATAGAACCTTGGGATTGCGCCGGATAAATTCCACCAGAAACCGCGCCATCCCGGTAAGCACCAAATACTGGCCCGTAATCAGCCCCGTGGGGTGCGGCTTGCCCCCGCGGCGCCACAACCACCACCCGATGACAAGCCCCCCGGCCAGCTCGTAAAGCGGGGTGGGATACACGGGAACAAAAACCGGAACCAGCCCGTGCGGAAAGGCCATGCCCCAGGCGCGGAACGTCCCTCCAAAAATATGGACCGGTTTAATGGCGATCCCGTAGTCTCCGTCACCGGAAAGAAAGCACCCGATGCGCCCCACGCCGTAGCCGACGGCCGCCGCCGGCGCGCACAAATCCAGCATTCGCAAAGCCCCGATCTTCGCCCGCCGCCCCTGAATCAGCAACGCGGAAATCCCGAAGACCAGCCCCCCGTACCACGCAAACCCCGCCGAACTCCACAGCGCGTGCCAGCCTTCCTCGCGGAAATCCATAGGCGTGTCCAGCACGTGCCACAGCTTTGAGCCCACGATCCCTACCACCACCGCAACCGCCACCATCCCCACCGCGTCCGCGGTAATGTGCGCGCGCTTGAAGGTGCGGTCCACCACAAAAGCGCCAATTACCGCGGCCAGCCACAGCATCAGCCCGAAGGTGGGCAGCGTAATCGGCCCGAGATGAAGGAAGGGAATCACGTCTCCTCAACTAGTCCCCTGAGTCTGAAGTTCGCATCGCAAATAAGCTGTCATCCTGAGCGGAGTTTGCCGCGTGACCGGGGCCCCCAAGAAGCGATCTTTGCTTCTTGGGGTGGTTGACCGGGGCCCCCAAGAAGCGATCTTTGCTTCTTGAGGTGGTTGGGCGGCAAACGGAGTCGAAGGACCTGCGGTTGTCCTTCGGCGAACTTCAGGTTCACCACACTAGTATAGACGCGCCGTCATTTCCCGCCGCTTCACCCGCCGGTCCGCGATTCCGGCCCTGTTTTTCACCCTTGATTTCCACCCTTGATTTACACAGTCGCGCCCCATTCAAATTCGCGCGATACTGTCTGCATGGCTACCATGACCTCCCAGGGCCTCGAGGTCCTCTACTCCCGCCAACAGATCGCCGCTCGCGTCGCGGAGATGGGCGCCGCGATCACCCATGACTTGAACGGCGAAAAGCTGGTCATGGTCGGCGTGCTCAAGGGCGCGGCCTTCTTTCTCGTGGACCTCTCGCGCGCCATTCAAGCCGACGCCACTTACGACTTCGTGGCCACCTCCAGCTACGGCCACGGCCAGCGCTCCTCGGGCGCCGTCAAGCTCATCAAGGACCTCGACCAGCCCATCGAAGGCAAAAATGTGCTCATCGTCGAAGACATCCTCGACACCGGCCTCACTCTCGCCTACCTGCGCAAGGTCTTCCTCCAGCAGCGCCCTAGAACCCTGCGCATCGCCACCCTCCTCGACAAGCCTTCGCGCCGCATCGAGCCCATTGAGGCGGACTACGTGGGCTTCTCCATCCCCAACCTCTTCGTCATCGGCTACGGCATGGACTACGGTGAGCGCTACCGCAACCTGCCCGACATCTGCATCCTCGGCCCCAGTCATCCGGAGTAGCGCCCGTCCAATCCAGCCCCCGTTGTTTTTTCGCCGCCCCTGTCGCCGCGTCGCCGATTTTGCATCTATTCATTATGGGTCCGGCCTCTGCTACGCCGTATACTCATCTTCCGGAGACTGCGGAACAGCCGCCCATAAGAGCGGCATCCGCAGTGCATTAGGAGCATCCCCCATGGCTGCAACCATGCCCATTCAGAATTACGATCTCGAATTCGACCACGGCAGCTTCGACGCGGCCGCCTTCGCCGCTCAGGCGCTCTCCAACTGGCAATCCCTGGCCGCCGTCATCGACCACTCCCTGTTCAACCCCGCCGCCACGCGCCCGCAGATCGAAACGCTCTGCGCCGAGGCCGTCCGCTACCGCTTCGCCTGCGTCATGGTCAACCCCGTCTGGGTTTCCACTGCCGTCGCCGCCATCGCCGGCTCCGGCATTCCTGCCGGCTCCGCCATCGGCTTTCCCTTCGGCGCTTCCCTGGTCTCCACCCTCCGCCAGGAAGCCGCCGCCGTCATCCGCCTCGGCGCCCGCGACCTGGACATGGTGATCCCCATCGGCCAGCTCAAGAGCGGCAACCACCACGCCGTCCAGCACGCCGTCCAGGCCGCCGCCGCTGTGGCCCATCATCACGGCGCTCTCCTCAAGGTGATCCTCGAAACCTGCCTGCTCACCCTGGAAGAAAAACTCCGCGCCGCTGAAATCGCCATCCAGGCCGGCGCTGACTTCATTAAAACCTCCACCGGCTTTGCCTCCGGCGGCGCTTCCCCCGCAGACGTCGCCCTCCTGCGCGGCGTGGCCGGCGCCCGCTGCGGCGTCAAGGCCTCCGGCGGCATCCGCACCCTGGCCGAGGTCCGCGCCCTGCTCGAAGCCGGCGCCAACCGCATCGGCACGTCCGCCTCGGTCTCCATCCTCCGCGAGCTCGGCGCCGAGTGAAGACAACTGTCCACTGTTCACTGACCGCTGACAACTGACAACTGATAACTGATAACTGACAACTGATAACTGACCACTGACAACTGATAACTGACCACTGCGTTATCATTCCCTTCGAAAGCCATGCCCGACGAGACGCCCAAACCGCCTCCGCATCACGACTTCGAGGGGGACTACCGTACCGCCGCTCCGTCGCCTCTCGATCCCGTCAATCCCCGCATCGAGCCGGTTGAACCTGCTTACCTGATGAAGCTCACCGATGCGCTCAACACCACCCTCGATTTCGAAACTCTGCTCACCCGCACCTCCGATCTGGTGCGCGCCGTCATTCCTTACCGCATCTTCGCCATCTTCCTCCTCAACGACCGCACCCACGACCTGCGCATGAGGTTCCAGATCGGCCACACTCCCCAGGCGCAGCGCACCCGCATCCCCGTCGGCAAAGGCGTGGTCGGCCAGGTCGCGCTCACGCGCCAGCCCATTCTCCTCAACGACGTGTCCACCGAACCCGGCTACATCAACGTCAACCCCGAGGTCCGCTCCGAGCTGGCCGTCCCCCTGATCGCCAAAAACCGCCTCATCGGCGTCATGGACCTCGAAAGCGAGCAGACCGGATTCTTTCGTCCTGAGCATTTCCACCTGCTTACCCTCACCGCCTCGCGCATCGCCCAGGCCATTGAGAACGCCCGCCTCTACGCCCGCGTCTCCCGCCAGGCGCAGACCCTCGAGGTGCTCAACGAGATCTCCGCCGAACTGGCCTCCATCCTCGACCTCGATCTCCTCTTAGAGCGCGTCGGCCAGCTCCTGCGCCGCCTCATCG
Source organism: uncultured Acidobacteriota bacterium (assembly GCA_963808795.1). GTDB lineage: Bacteria > Acidobacteriota > Terriglobia > Terriglobales > Acidobacteriaceae > Telmatobacter. The sequence goes on along the minus strand of CAWEGL010000007.1, from coordinate 328,156 downwards.
ACTACCAGATGTTCTCCATCATGCTGCTCGACGAGAAGGGCGCCACGCTGGTCACGCGTTACGCCTGGCGCTTCGGCCACGCTCACGCCCCCATGCGCCGCATCCCCATCGACACCGGTCTGGTGGGCGCCGCGGTGCGCGAATGGCGCCCCATCAACGTGCCCGATGTCCACAAGGACCCGCGTTACCTGCCCATGAACCCCGAGACCAGCTCGGAGCTGATCGTGCCTCTCTTTTACAAGGGCCGGGTCATCGGCGTGCTCGACCTCGAACACACCCGTCCCGCCTTCTTCAATGAAACTCACGAGCGCATGATGGCTAGCCTGGGCGCGCAGGTGGCCATCGCCATTGAGAATGCCCGCCTCTACCAGGCCGTGCGCCGCCAGGAGCAGCAGCTTGAGCGCGACATCGCTATGGCCCGCGAGGTCCAGCTCCGCCTGCTCCCCGCCGCGCCGCCCGTGCACGCCCACGCTCAGATCGCGGCCCGTTTTCTTCCCGCGCGCACCATCGGCGGCGACCTCTACGACTTCGTCGCCTACGGCCCCGGCCGCACCGCCATCGTCCTCGGCGATGTGAGCGGCAAAGCCGCGCCCGCGGCCCTCTTCGCCGCCCTCGTCAGCGGCGTCATGCGCTCCGCCGCCCAGCAGCAGCCATCGCCCGCGCAAATGCTCGCCCTGCTCAACAACTCCCTCCAGGAGCGCAAGCTCGATTCCCAGTACGTCACCATGCTCTTTGCGCTCTGGAATGACGACGACCGCACCCTCCAGGTGGCCAACTCCGGCGCCGTCCAGCCCATCCTCTGCCGCTCCGGCCAGTCGCTTACCGTCCCCGCCGAGGGCTTTCCCCTGGGCATGTTCTCCGATGTTGCCTACGACGAGCACAGCGTCACCGCTCAGCCCGGCGACGCTATCGTCTTCGTCTCCGACGGAATCCTCGACGCCGAGAATGAGCGCGAGGAGATGTTCGGCGAAGAGCGCCTGGCCGCCACTCTCTGCGCCCATGGCGGCCAAACCGCGCAGGAGACCGCCGACGCCATCTTCGCCGATGTCTCCCGCTTCCAGGGCGCGCAGGAGCGCTTCGACGACGAAACCATCATCGTCCTTGAAGTGCGCTAGGAAAATTGAATTGATGGATGGTCCGGCTCAGTAAATGAAGCTGCATAAACGAAAAGGACAGGCCCCCATCGAAGCCCATCCCCCGCGCATCCCTACGCGGTCAACCCGTCCGTTCACGCCTCTGCGCCGCGCGATTCCCTCAGTGCATCACGCTCTGGAACAGTGGCGATTGCAACAGGCTGCTGAACTGCGTGTCGCTGCTCGCAAAGTGGATCGTAAGCTGGCCCATGTTCGACGAAATCGAGGTCGCGTCTAACGCTTGCTTCTCTGCCGGCGTACTGCTCATCTTGCGCACGATTATGGCCGCGGTCAACAGCGATGAAACCGTCGCCGCGGTGAACGGATCGCCGGTCGAGATGGTCAGGTCGAACTGCACGCCGTTCTGAAAGTTCATTGCGTACGAGCAGCTTTGCAGCCGGTCTTGCACCGCCTTGTAGTTGGTCACCGAGCCCGCCTGCCCCATCAACTGGCTCATCATCGTCCGTGTCCCGGCGGCGTCCAGAATGCTCCACAGCGGCGCCGAATCCACGCCCTGCATGGCGCTCATCATCGTGCTGTTGGTCAATATGTTGGGCGCGTACCCGTCGCGCGAATTCAAAGCCTTCTCCACCGCGTCCTTGTCGCCGAACACCATGGTCGAGGGATCCACAAAGCACAGCACCATCCCCGATCTGGTCATCGGATAGATGCTGTTGGTGCGCAGCATCGCGGGCTTGATCTTCAGCTTGCGGAAGTTGGCCAGAATGTCCGGCTCGGAAAACTCGCCCTCGGCGATGCCCACCGTGTACAGCGTGTCGCTCGACGCCGGGGCCCGGAACAGCGCAAACGCCAGTTGATCGACGTCGTTATTGTCGTTCAGCCCCGACTTCTCCAGCGCCGTCTCCAGTTGCTTCAGCTCCGGCGGCATCACGCGATTGCGCAAATCCATCGCCGCCGCCGAATTCTGCATCGCCTGGTAATCGATCACCACTAGTTGCTGCACGTCGTACGGAATCGCCGAGCGGCCATCGGTTGACAGTTGCGCCGCCTGAACCGCCGTAGCCGCCCCTAGCAGCAAAAGCGCCATTGAGAAATGACCCACTGTTTTCACCAGTTTCCTCCTCTGGAAACCCGCCTGCCTTCAAGCCTTTTCCGCGCCGGCAATCCCTCCAACTCCCCCATCCGGCGCTTCCGTTCTATGCCCTCGTCCGTTCCGCTCTCACCCCACCGCCCGTGTTGGTAGCGACTCAGTTTGAAGCTGCCTTGAAAGGGCACGACTTCAGTCGTGCCGTAAACAGTCCATAATGAGCGCGGGCTTTAGCCCCTGAGGGACGGTTTCCCTCAAACTGAGTCACTACTCCCGCGTTTCGTCCGGCCACGCCAGCGGAGCCCCAAGGCGCCTTTCCAGGATCTTGGTCTGCTCGTCGAATCCACTTAATTGACGCATCCACTCGCTCTCCCGCTCACAGGCCGCTTCGGGCAGCAGCCCGATCACCTCTCCCTCGGCCATCGTGGCCTTGCGCCGCGCCGCCAGCGTTGAGACTGTGCTGTACACCTTCGACACCGGCGTGGCCTCAAAGTCGGTGATGTTCATCGAGAGCTGCGCCCGTCCGTGCGCGAGCACTCCCATGGCCTTCACGCCCTTCAGCCCGCCGGACGCGGCCCGGATGTCCTTGGCAATGGCGCGCACCAGGGCCACGTCCGTGGAATCGAAGTAGATGTTGTACGCCACCAGGTACTTGCGCGCCCCCACCGCGCACGCGCCCGCGGTCGGGTGCAGGTTCGGCCCTCCCATGTCGGGCCGCCGCGACGGATCTTTGCCCACCGCCTCCCGCAACCCCTCGAACTGCCCCTGCCGCACGTTCTCCAGGTTCGCCCGGTCGGGCCGCGCCGCCGCCGCCTCATAGAAAAACACCGGCACTCCGAACTGCCTCCAAATCTCCAACCCCGCCTGCCGGGCCAGCAGCGCGCACTGCTCCAGCTTGATCCCCGAAATCGGCACAAACGGTATCACATCCGCCGCGCCGATGCGCGGATGAACCCCGTGCTGGCGCGTCAGGTCGATCAGCTCCACCGCCTTCCCCACTCCGCGCACCGCTGCATCCACCACCGCCCCCGGCTCGCCGGCAATCGTCACTACCGACCGGTTGTGGTCCCTATCCATCGACCAGTCCAGCAGCCGCACCCCCTCCACGTGCATTGCGGCCACGATCGCCTCCACCCTCCGCGCGTCCGCACCCTCTGAAAAATTGGGAACGCATTCGATAACCGGCCCGTTCATCTTTCCTCAGTTCCTATTCCCTATTCCCTGTCTTTCTCACTTCCAGAATGTGTACCCCACCTGCACCTGGACGCTGGCGTTCACGCCGGGGTTGCGGTCCCCCAGCGACGATGAGGAGATGTGTACCCCGCTTACGCACAGATCGATCGACCGCTTGGGGCGCGTGAAAATGTGGACTCCGCCGCCCCCCTGCGGCGTAAAGTTCCATACCGAAGTCCCGCCGTCAATCCCCAAAGCCGGATTGCTCAAAAGATTCGGCGGAAACTTGTGCGTCGTGTAGATCAATCCGCCCGCGGCTTGAAACCACGGCTGAACCCTCCGCCACCGGGTCAGAAAGTTCCAGCGAAAAATCACCGGCGTCAGGCTCACACCGCGGAACGTCCCTCCACCGGTGGGCAGAATGCACTTGTACGGCTCTCCGCCTGGCGTCAGGCAAGTGTACTGCGCATCGTGCGGCGGCGGCGTGTACGCCTGCCAAAACGGTAGGATGGCGCCTCCAAGCTCAAACTGGCCGCTAAAAATGCTCGCGTGCACCGGCGGAAAGAGCGGCTTGCCCGCCTGCATCCCCGCCCAAAGAAATTTGAAGTCCGACCGTGTGCCCACCCCCGAGCCCCAGTTGATCAGCGGCCCGTACTCCCAGCTCCGGTCCTTGCGTACCTGGGCCACGGGATTGCCTGCATCGGCGCCCGCCGCGTCCGGTTTCTGAGCCTCGGCCGTCCCCAGAGCGGCAATCATCATTAGCATCACAAGAAGCGAACTCTTCACTGGCCGCAAAGTCTCCCTTCCCCTCGTAGCCCAATGCCTACGTCCCTAGTCCCTACGTCCCTAGTCCCTACGTCCCTAGTCCCTACGTCCCTAGTCCTTAGTTCCTAGTCCTTAGTTCCTAGTCCTTAGTCCCTGCTTCATCCAAAAAAAGACCGCCACATGCGGGCGGCCGTTGATCCCTTCCGAAGGCCCCATCACCCTGCCGCGTGCTCCATCTGTTCGGCGTCCATGTCGAAGTTCGAGTACACGTTCTGCACGTCGTCCAACTCCTCCAAAGCCTCCAGCAGCCGGATCATTTGGCTCGCCGCCGCTCCCTCCAGCTTCGTATGCGTCGAGGCCACCATCGTCACTTCGCTCATCACCGTCGGAATCCCCGCCGCCTTGATCGCTCCCGCCACTGCTTCGTGCGCCCCCGGCTCGGTCACGATCTCCCACGTGTCCCCCGCGTCGTTCAGGTCTTCGCCCCCGTGCTCCAGCACGATGTCCATCAACTGCTCTTCCGTAGCCGCCGCCTTCTCCACCGCGATCAGCCCCTTCTTGGCGAACATGAACTTCACCGATCCCGCTTCGCCCAGGTTCCCGCCGTTCTTCGCGAACGTGTGCCGGATCTCGCTCACCGCGCGGTTGCGGTTGTCCGTCAGCACCTCCACGATGATCGCCACGCCCCCAGGCCCGTACCCCTCGAACGCAGCCTCTTCGTAGTTGACCCCTTCCAGCTCCCCGGTGCCGCGCTGGATCGCCCGCTTGATGTTATCGGCCGGCATATTCTCGGCCTTGGCCGCCAGAATCGCCGTGCGCAGCCGCGGATTGCCGTCCGGATCGCCCCCTCCGCTCCTGGCGGCGATGGTGATTTCCTTGATCAGCCGGGTGAAGGCCTTGCCGCGCTTGGCGTCCAGCGCGCCCTTCTTGTGCTTGATGGTGGCCCATTTCGAGTGGCCGGACATAACGACCTCAATGCTGTGAAGATAGCGGCGCTCCCTCGCGCCCGACTGATCCCTGACCGATTGATTTTGTACCATCCCCGTGCCCCATCCTTTCGCCTTTTTTCTGGCCAAAGGGTGGGAAACCACAACCCCGAAGGAGCAAATTCATCTTGTCATAGACCTAGCGAGTATACCATTCGCGCCATTGCGCCAGATACGTCCTCCCGCCTATCCCCGCAGCGCCTTCGCCGTCCGCGTCTCCCTGGCCGCCGGCCAGTGCCGCGCCTCCATCACATCCAGGCAAATCGCCATCAAAACCGGCCCCGCGACCTCGGCCATCATCAGCCCATCGAACCTTCCCGTCCGCCGCAAATACGTCCCCAGCGCCGTCGCCAGCACCACCGCATTCACGCTCAGCCACACGCACGCAATCCGCCGGTACCAGAAGGCCAGCGCGCTCGCCGGCAAAACCGTCAGCGAATTCAAAACCGAGGCCAGGATGTCGAAGCTGCTGTCATACGCCCCTCTGCTGATAAAGGGCGCCATGATGAAGGGCAGAAATCCCCACAGCATCCCCACCGTGAGCAAAACCCTCAGCCAAAACTGCCGTGTCTGTCGTTTCCCGTCCATACTAACCGCCGCGTCTGCCGTCGAAAGCTGTTCACCTTCTGCCGCCGCCGGCTCGCTACTTCCTCCTCGCCGCCGCCGCGGGCTCCAGCCCCAAAACTCAGCTTTCAGCCTTCAGCTTTCAGCTTCATCCTGCCTGCGGCTGCCGCATCGGCTCAATCTGCCGCCGTTCTAGCTGAAGGCTGAGAGCTGACAGCTTCGTTCATCTCCCCTGCGCCCGCTCCTGATCGTCAGCTCTGCGTTTCCTTGGCCGCAAAATACGGTTCGCGCAACAGCGCCAGCAGGTATTGCCCATACCTGCTCTTCAAAATCGGCTGCGCCAGCGCCTCCAGTTGCTCCGCCCCGATGAACCCCTGCCGGTAGGCGATCTCCTCCGGGCAGGCGATGTCCAATCCCTGCCGCCGCTCGATGGTGTGCACGAACAGCGCCGCCTCCAGCAACGACTCGTGCGTCCCCGTATCCAGCCACGCCATGCCCCGGCTCATGATCTCCACACTCAGCTTTCCCGCCTCCAGGTAGCGCCGGTTCAGGTCCGTAATCTCCAGCTCCCCGCGCGCTGAGGGCCTCAGCGTCGCCGCTATCTCCGCCGCCTCGCGATCGTAGAAATACAGCCCCGTCACCGCGTACCGCGACTTCGGCTTCTCCGGCTTCTCTTCCAAACTCACCGCGCGCCCCTGCGCGTCGAACTCCACCACCCCATACCGGCCTGGATCCTCCACCGGGTACGCGAACACCGTCGCCCCCTCGGTGAGCCTCGCCGCCGACTGAAGCTGCCGCGAAAACCCCTGCCCGTAAAAAATGTTGTCGCCCAGAATCAGCGCGCTCGGCTTCCCGCCAATAAAATCCCGCCCGATCAGAAACGCCTGCGCTAGTCCCTCCGGCCGCGGCTGCACGGCGTACTCGATCTCTATGCCCCACTTGTGCCCGTCGCCCAGCAGCTCCCTGAACCGCCCCGTGTCCTGCGGCGTCGAAATCGCCAGGATCTCCCGCAAACCCGCCAGCATCAGCGTGCTCAGCGCGTAATAAATCATCGGCTTGTTATACACCGGCAGTAGCTGCTTCGACACCACATGGGTCACGGGATAGAGCCGCGTCCCCGATCCTCCCGCCAGTACAATCCCTTTCATACCAGGACCCCTTCCCACCGGAACGACTCCCTTCACAAGCCAAGCCCAAGCCCGCTCACAAGCCAAACCCATGCCCGCTCACAAGCCAAACCCATGCCCGCGCGCCGTAGGCGCAGTGCACTTTAGCCCCGCGCTTCAGCGTGGGGGCTCGGATCAACAAACCACTCCAGTCCCGTAGGGACGGCGCCCCGGCCAAAACCCTGAAGGGTACGGATTCAGCACCTCCATGCACACAACAAAGGAACAGGGGCTTCAACTCGCTTCATATTCGCTGCCGCTCCGTGTAATTCTTTTCGATCCACTCGCGATACGCCCCGGTCCGCACGCTCTCCACCCACTCCCCATGCTCCAGGTACCAGCGCACCGTCTTGCGCAATCCGCTCTCGAAGTTCTCCGCCGGCTTCCATCCCAGCTCCCGCCCGATCTTGCTCGCGTCCATGGCATACCGCCGGTCATGTCCCGGCCGGTCTTGAACGTAAGTGATAAGCCCGCGCCTCGGTGCAGCTCCGGGCTGCGGCCGCATCTCGTCCACCAGGTCGCAGATCGCCGTCACCACGTCGATGTTCGCCCGCTCGCTGCTTCCGCCAACGTTGTACGTCTCTCCCGGCCGTCCCCGCTCCAGCACCCCCCGGATGGCCGCGCAATGGTCCTCCACAAACAGCCAGTCGCGCACGTTCTTGCCGTCGCCGTACACCGGCAGCGGCTGGCCCTCCAGCGCATTCAAAATCATCAGCGGAATCAATTTTTCCGGAAACTGGAACGGCCCGTAGTTGTTTGAGCAGTTCGTGGTCGCCACGGGCAGCCCGAAGGTGTGGAAGTACGCTCGCGCCAGGTGGTCCGCGCCCGCCTTTGACGCCGCATACGGACTATTGGGCGCATACGCCGTCGTCTCCGAAAAAGCCGCGTCATCCGGCCCCAGCGTCCCGTACACCTCGTCCGTCGAAACGTGCACAAACCGGAACTCCGCCCGCTCCGCCGGAACCAGCCCCGCCCAGTAAAGCCTCGCCTGCTCCAGCAGCACGAACGTCCCCTGCACATTGGTCCTGATGAAGGCCTCCGGCGACACAATCGACCGGTCCACGTGGCTCTCGGCCGCAAAGTGCACAATCGCCCGCGGCCGCTCCGCCCTAAGCAGCGCGCCCACCGCCTCCGCGTCGCAGATGTCGCCCCTCCGGAACGCATACCGCCGCTCCCCGTCCAGTCCCGACAGGTTGGCGGCGTTGCCCGCATAGGTCAGCAGATCCAAATTGATGACGGACGAATCGGCAGCCTTCGACCAGCTCCAGATGAAATTCGAGCCGATAAATCCCGCCCCGCCCGTAACCACAATCGCGTCTTGCGTGTTCGTCTCTCCCGCCCCTCAGTATACGTGCAAATCACGCCCCCTCCCGATGGCGTTTCTGCCATCCGCGTAACGCCAAGCCTGCGCCGTCAAGGCGGTTATTGAAGGCAGCATAAGTAACGTCCTGTCCATCGCGCCGGAGGCGCTCGCCGCGGCGAGTTTGTTAGCCCCGCGCTTCAGGGGGTCCCCAGCGCGTTTTGCGCACTGGGACTGGAGCGTGGGGAAACGTGATTCCACGTCCTGTCCATCGCGCCGGAGGCGCAGTGTTTGTTAGCCCCGCGCTTCAGCGTGGGGAAAAGTGATTCCACAGCCCCGCTACGGAGTCCCGTAGGGACGAAGCAAGGACATTTCTTCTGCAGGAATCATTGGCGATGGCCCATTTCCCCCCGCCCCCGGACCACTTCGTGAGAGGGTTTTTCTGCGCCTGCTCTAAATTTTCGTTATATTAATGAATAAGAGTTGTCCCGGACGCGGCCGGATCTGCTCATCTGAACCTTTTGATCGAAGAGCAGGGGCGATTTCCAGAAACGGAATCGCGCCGTGGCTGTGTCTTTGGCGATGATCCGGCGCTCCGCGCAAAACCTCTATCGAAAAGGCTGCCATGGATACACCGAGAAGTCGCTCCCGCATCCCGCATCCGCAGGGCCTTTACGACCCGCGGAATGAGCACGATGCCTGCGGTATGGGCTTCGTCGCCAGCATTCGCGGTGAAAAAAGCCACGAAATCATCCTCAAGGGCATTGAGGTGCTCATCAACCTCACCCATCGCGGTGCTGCCGGCTGCGACGCCGGCACCGGCGACGGCGCCGGCATTCTCATCCAGATTCCTCACGCCTTCTTCCTCCGCGAGTGCGCACAGCTTGGCATCAAGCTGCCCGAGCCCGGCGCTTACGGCGTGGCCATGTGCTTCCTGCCCGTCGAGCGCCACAGCCGCTTGCAGTGCGAGGGCGTCTTCGAGCGCATCGCTCAGGAAGAGGGCTGCGCCGTCCTCGGCTGGCGCGACACCCCCGTCAACGGCGATGCCATCGGCCGCGAGGCGCGCCGCTCCCAGCCTTACATCGAGCAGCTTTTCCTCGGCTGTCCGGCCGGCCTCGACGAGGAAGCCTTCGAGCGCCTCCTCTACCGCATTCGCCGCCGCACCGAAAACGAGATCGCCGCCTCCGCCTTCGAGGATAAGGAGACTTTCTTCGTTCCCTCCTGCTCCTGCCGCACTATCGTCTACAAGGGCCTCATGCTGGCCCCGCAGATTGAGAAGTTCTACTTCGAGCTGGCCAACCCCCTCGTCTCCAGCGCCCTCTGCCTCATTCACCAGCGCTTCTCCACCAACACCTTTCCCAGTTGGAAGCTCGCCCATCCCTACCGCTACGTCTGCCATAACGGCGAAATTAACACCATCCGCGGCAACATCAGTTGGATGAGCGCCCGCCAATCCATCTTTCAGAGCCCCCTCCACGGCGGCCACATTGACAAGCTCTTTCCCGTCATCGTTCCCGGCGGCAGTGACTCGGCCTCCATTGACAACGCCGTCGAATTTCTCTACCAGTCCGGCCGCTCGCTCCCCCACGTCATGGCCATGCTCATCCCCGAGGCCTGGGCCGGCAATCCCGACATGGACGAGGACAAGCGCGCCTTCTACGAGTACCACGCCTCCCTGATGGAACCCTGGGACGGCCCCGCCGCCATCGCCTTCACTGACGGCCGCGTCATCGGCGCTACCCTCGACCGCAACGGCCTGCGGCCCGGCCGCTATATCGTCACCAGGGATGGCCTCGTCGTCCTCGCCTCCGAGGCCGGCGTCCTTGAGGTCCCGCCTGAAGACGTGCTCAAAAAAGGCCGCCTCCAGCCCGGCCGCATGTTCCTCGTCGATACCGTCCAGCAGCGCATCGTCTCCGACGCCGAAATTAAAAAGGAGTTGGCCGCCCGCCAGCCCTACGCCGATTGGCTCCGCCAGCAGCAGGTCACCATGGACATGCTCCCCGAGCCTCCGCGCGTCATCGGCCCCAGGCCCGAAACCCTCCTCCGCCGCCAGCGCGCCTTCGGCTATAGCGAAGAGGATCTCCGCATCCTCCTCGCGCCCATGGCCACAACCGGCGCCGAGCCGGTCGGCTCCATGGGCACCGATGTCCCCCTGGCCTGCCTCTCTGACCGTCCCCAGCCGCTCTTCAACTACTTCAAGCAGCTCTTCGCACAGGTCACCAATCCGCCCATCGATCCCATCCGCGAAGAGCTCGTCATGTCGCTGGCCAACTTCATCGGCAGGGAGCGCAACATCCTCGACGAGACGCCCGAGAACTGCCATACCCTCAAGCTGCCCCATCCCATCCTCTCCAACCGCGACCTCGAAAAGCTGCGCCGCGTCTCCTCCGGCGATCTGCTCGCCACCACCCTTTCCACGCTCTTCCGCGCCGCCGATGGCGAGGCCGGCCTCAAGCACGCCCTCGACGACCTCAGCACCCGCGCCGCCTTCGCTGTTCAATCCGGCTACACGCTCCTCGTCCTCTCCGACCGCGGCATTGACTCCACCTTCACGCCCATTCCCAGCCTGCTGGCCATGGCCGCCGTCCACAACCGCCTGGTCCGCGATAAGATGCGCACCCAGGTGGCCCTCATCATCGAGAGCGGCGAGCCCCGCGAGGTTATGCACTTCGCCCTGCTCATCGGTTACGGCGCCAGCGCCATCAATCCCTATCTGGCCATCGAAACCGTCCACGACCTCAAGCGCCGCGGCATGTTGCCTGAAAACGTCTCCGCCGAGCAGGCTGAGAAGAACTTCATCAAGGCCATCGACAAGGGCCTGCTGAAAACCATCTCCAAAATGGGCATCAGCACCTTGCAAAGCTATTGCGGCGCTCAGGTCTTTGAGGCCGTCGGCCTCAATATGTCCCTCATCGAAGCCTATTTCGCCGGCACCGCCTCCCGCATCGAGGGCGTCGGCCTCGGCGTGCTCGCCCGCGAGGCCCAGATGAAGCACGAGTTCGCCTTCCAGCCCCTCACCGACTCTGAAACCGACCTCGTCGTCGGCGGCCAGTATCAGTACCGCGAGGGCGGCGAGTACCACCTCCTCAATCCCCTCACCATCAGCAAGGTGCAGCACGCCGTCCGCAACAACAATCCGGCCACCTTCCAGGAGTACACCGACCTCATCGACAATAAGAACCGCGAGCTCTGCACCCTCCGCGGCCTGCTCCAGCTCAAATACGCTGACGAACCCATCCCTATCGAGGAAGTCGAGCCCGCCAAGGAGATCGTCAAGCGCTTCACCACCGGCGCTATGAGCTTCGGGTCAATTAGTAAGGAAGCTCACGAGACCCTCGCCATCGCCATGAACCGCATCGGAGGCATGTCCAACACCGGCGAGGGCGGCGAGGACGAGGAGCGCTTCAAGCCCGATCCCAACGGCGACTTGCGCCGCTCCGCCGTCAAGCAGGTGGCCAGCGCGCGCTTCGGCGTCACCACCAACTACCTCGTCAACGCCACTGAGCTACAGATCAAGATGGCCCAGGGCGCCAAGCCCGGCGAAGGCGGCCAGCTCCCCGGCCACAAAGTCGATAAGGAGATCGCGCGCATCCGCCACTCCATTCCCGGCGTCGGCCTCATCTCGCCTCCGCCCCATCACGACATCTATTCCATCGAGGATCTCGCTCAGCTCATCTACGACCTCAAGAACGCCAATCCCCAGGCGCGCATTGCCGTCAAGCTGGTCTCCGAGGTCGGCGTCGGCACCGTGGCCGCCGGTGTCTCCAAGGCCCACGCCGACGTCGTCCTCATCTCCGGCGACACCGGCGGCACCGGCGCGTCCCCGCTCAGCTCCATCAAGCACGCCGGCCTGCCCTGGGAGCTGGGCCTCGCAGAGACACAACAAGTTCTGCTCCTCAACGACCTGCGCTCGCGCATCCGCGTGCAGACCGACGGCAAGCTCCAAACCGGCCGCGACGTGGTCATCGCCGCCCTGCTCGGCGCTGAGGAGTTTGGCTTCGCCACCATGCCCCTCGTCTCCATGGGCTGCATCATGCTTCGCAAGTGCCACCTCAACACCTGCTCGGTGGGCATCGCCACCCAGGACCCCGTCCTCCGCGCCCGCTTCACTGGCCAGCCCGAGCACGTCATCAACTTCTTCTTCTTCCTCGCCGAGCAGATGCGCCAGCACATGGCCAAACTCGGCTTCCGCACCGTCAATGAGATGGTCGGCCGCGTCGATAAAATCAGCCCCTCCATCGACCCCGCTCACTGGAAGGCCAAGGGCATCGATCTCTCCACCGTCCTTTACTCGCCGCCGCTGCCCGCGCGCGTCGCCCGCCACTGCACGCAGGCCCAGGATCATGGCCTCAACCAGGCCCTCGACCACCGCCTCCTCGAGAAGGCCAAGCCGGCCCTCGAATCCCGGACCCCCGTCACCGGGAGCTTCGCCATCCGCAACGTTCACCGCACCGTGGGCGCTATGCTCGGCGGCCAGATAGCCCGCCGCTACGGCTCCGCTGGCCTGCCGGACGGCGCCATCCATTTCCGCTTCCACGGCTCCGCCGGCCAGAGCTTCGGCGCTTTCGTTCCCAACGGCGTCACCCTGGAGCTTGAAGGCGACGCCAACGACTACCTCGGCAAAGGCCTCTCCGGCGGCCGCATCATCGCCTATCCGCCCAAAACCTCCAGCTTCCTCCCTGAGGAATCGATCCTGGTCGGCAACGTCGTCCTCTACGGCGCTACCAGCGGCGAAGCCTTCCTCAACGGCATCGCCGGCGAGCGCTTCGCCGTCCGCAACTCGGGCGCCACCGCCGTCGTCGAGGGCGTCGGCGACCACGGCTGCGAGTACATGACCAACGGCCTCGTCGTCGTCCTCGGCGCTACCGGCCGCAACTTCGCCGCCGGCATGAGCGGCGGCATCGCCTACGTCTACGACGATCAGGGCGACTTCTCCACCCGCCGCTGCAACCAGGCCAGCGTCGATCTCGAGCCCCTCGTTGACCCCGCCGACGTCGCCACTGTCCGCGACCTCCTCGCCCGTCACCGCGACCTCACCGGCAGCCCCCGCGCCGCCTGGGTCCTCGAGCACTGGGCCGATGCCCAGCCCAACTTCATTAAGGTCTTCCCCCACGAGTACAAGCGCGTCCTCGGCGTGCCCCGTGTCCAGCAGTCCTACATCTCGCCCATCCTCCCGTCGCCTGCGCTGGTCAGCGCGGCCGAGGCCTCCGAGGTGCGTCATGGGTAAAGACACCGGCTTCCTCGAACTCAACCGCGAGCAGCCCTCCCGCCGCAAGGCCGCCGAGCGCGTCAACGACTGGTTTGAAATCTACGAGCCCTTCCCTGAGGAGAAGCAGCGCGAGCAGGGCGCTCGCTGCATGGACTGCGGCGTCCCCTTCTGCCACTCCGGCTGCCCCGTCAACAACCTCATCCCCGACTGGAACGATCTCGTCTACCACGGCAGTTGGCAGGCCGCCATCCGCCGCCTCCACTCCACCAACAACTTCCCTGAGTTCACCGGCCGCATCTGTCCCGCTCCCTGTGAGGCTGCCTGCGTCCTCGGCATCAACGCGCCTCCCGTCTCCATCAAGCTCATCGAGCGCTCCGTCGTCGAGCGCGCCTGGGACGAGGGCTGGATTCATCCCGAGCCGCCCCAGCAAACCACCGGCCGCCGCGTCGCCGTCGTCGGCAGCGGTCCCGCCGGCCTCGCCGCCGCCCAGCAGCTGCGCCGCGCCGGCCACGAGGTCACCGTCTTTGAGAAAAACGACCGCATCGGCGGCCTGCTCCGCTACGGCATCCCCAACTTCAAGCTTGAGAAGCACGTCCTCGACCGCCGCATCGAGCAGATGCGCGCTGAAGGCGTCCAGTTCCGCACCGGCGCCCACGTCGGCGTCAACTTTCCCGTCGATTCCCTCACCACCCAGTTCGACGCCATCCTCCTCTGCGGCGGCGCTGAGCAGTCCCGCGACCTGCCCATCCCCGGCCGTGAGCTAAACGGCATTCACTTCGCCATGGAGTTCCTGCCCCAGCAGAACCGCCGCAATGAGGGCGACTCCGAAGATGCGCTCCTCGCCAACATGAACGCCGCCGCTCCCATCCTCGCCGCCGGCAAGCACGTCATCATCATCGGCGGCGGCGACACCGGCGCTGACTGCCTCGGCACCACCCATCGCCAGCACCCCCTCAGCGTCCACCAGTTTGAGATCATGCCCCAGCCGCCCGCCGAGCGCTCCCCGCTCACCCCCTGGCCGCTCTGGCCGCTCCAGCTCCGCGTCGAGGGCGCTCACGAGGAGGGCGGCATCCGCGACTGGAGCATCAACACGGTGAAGTTCACCGGCGACGAGCACGGCAACGTCAAGCAGCTTCACGCCATCCGCGTCGGCCCTCCGCCCAAATTCGAGGCCATTCCCGGCACTGAGTTCACCATGGACGCCGATCTCGTCCTCCTCGCCATGGGCTTCCTCGGCCCCGTCCGCAACGGCATGATCGAGCAGCTCGGCCTGGAGCTTGACAAGCGCGGCAACGTCGCCACCACTGACTTCATGTCCTCGCGCGAAGGCGTCTTCGCCGCCGGCGACATGCGCCGCGGCCAATCCCTTGTCGTCTGGGCCATAAGCGAAGGCCGCAAAGCTGCCGCCGCCGTCCACGCCTGGCTGGCCGCCCGCGAACCGCTGCCCGCCCGCGCCGCCCACGCCACCGCCCGCTAAGCCGTATCGACAGATAGCAGCCGGCTAAGCGATTGAATTCAAATTGTCATCCTGAGCGACCGGACGCGAAGCGGAGGGAGTCGAAGGACCTGCGGCTGTTTTTCTTGCGAACCTCTGATTCACCAACACTAGCGGCAGGTCTTCGTCGCTGGGGCGCGAGCCCCAAGGAGCCGCGGCCTTGCACAAAACTGATCAGGACACACCTGCTCTGGTTTTGCCGTAACTCGCGAGCCCGTCTCCGGCCGCGCCCTACGAACTCCGCGGCGCCGCTTGCGGCGGATTCTGCCCGCGGCTTGCCTCCATGGTGAGCGCCGCCTGCTTCGATTTCCGGTACACCCGCGCCACCGCCATCGTCCAGAAAGGAACCATATCCACTCCCGGCAATAGCTTGGCAAAGAAGGACGGCAGGAACTCCCAGTGCCAGCCCAGCAGGGTAATCAGCGCGATCCCGATGCCCAGATCGAGCGCATCTTCGGCAGGCGATGCAACGCCCTCGAAAAAGAGAGGAAAAATCACCAGTTGGAACACGTCCGCAACGACCGCCAGCACCATGGCGGCGCGCAGCCGCGCTCCCGGCGAGAGCGTAATGGCGTCGTCCTTCTCCTCGGCCTGCCGGTTCACATCCATCCCCGTTGCGCCTATTCTACGGCGCAAGCGCAGCCTCGTGCATCACCCGCGGACGGGTGACCCACCCTACCGCCCAAAATCATGATTGGGGGTGCCCCGTCCAAGCTCTGCTTGGGCGGGGTTCGGAAAGACGCAGACGGTCTCCGCGATCACAGACAGGACGAGTGGCCTACCCGACCGCCTGAAATCATGATTGGGGTGGCCCCGTCCAAGCTCTGCTTGGGCGGGGTTCGGAGAGACGCAGACGGTCTCCGCGATCACAGACAGCGCAAACCGATACGGTCAAGATGGCCTTCATGCCCTCGCACCTGCGCCGATTCCAGAAAACCGGGAGCCCGCACTTCATCACTTTCAGTTGCTTCCGCCGCCAACCCAAGATGGGCGGGCTGCGCGCGATCGATTCGAGCAGGCGCTAGAGCAGACGCGGCGCGCCTACGGATTCTGTGTTCTCGGCTACGTGGTCATGCCCGAGCACGTCCACCTGCTGCTCAGCGAGCCGGATGAGGCCGCCTTGGCCACAGCTCTGCAGGCCCTCAAGCAGTCGGTGGCGCGCCGTCTCGGCCTGCGTGCCCCCGAACCCTTCTGGCAGGCGCGCTACTATGACTTCAACGTGTGGACCGAAGGCAAGCGCATCGAGAAGCTCCGCTATATGCACCGCAATCCGGTTGTTCGCGGACTGTGCGCGAGACCGCAAGACTGGGCGTGGTCCAGCTTCCGCCATCACGCCACCGGCGTGGAGGGCGCGGTCGAGATCGAGTCGCAGTGGACGGCGCAGAAAAGGGAGGCGATGGGGATTCGGCTCAAGGTTCGTGCCGGTCCTGTCATCCACTTCCCGCCCTAGCAAAGCTAGGACGGGGCACCCCTTTTAGAATCGATTGTGCGCTAGTACGGGCCACCGCCGAATGTTTTTCGTGCCCGTTAACACAGCGGGGGTTACATGCCGATGATGAAGGTTTTACAGGTGGCATTGATTCTTCTGGTCGGTTCGAGTCTTCACGCCGCAGAATGTACTCGTGCGGGGCAGTCAATAATATCGGAGGGTTGGTCAGCAGAGCTGAGGCGCGTTTGCTTCACAGATTCGATCAAAAAAAACCGGTTCGTTGCGCCGGATCATGAGAAGGTACTCGTCGCCGACGAGACCGGGTTTACTGTGACAATCAGAGGCGAGAAAGTCGCGTGGGGTGAGGGACGGGACTTCAATCCGTGGGGATCAGAGGTCTCGTGGTCACCAACATCGTCCGCATTTTTCATCAACTACGGCAATGGATCCGGACTCGACGGTTGGACCATTAACGTGTTTTCCATTCGGGATGATCGCTTGATCGATCACAAGGAGATTAACGAGCGTGTCGTGCGAACGTTCAGAGAGGAGATCAAGTGTTCAAAGGGTGCCGTGGACCCGAATGTGCGTGGTCTAGGGTGGTCGAGAGACGGCGAACAGCTATTCCTCTTTGCTCAGGCCACGGTCAGCGATCCATGCGGAGTGCAAGGAGATTTCCGCGGCGCTGTGATCGGTGTCATCAATGGCAGCATTAGCAAGTTCTATTCCGAGGTAGAAGCCAAGAGCCGTTTCCACGATCTCTTGCCGTACAACATGCGGTGATGGCGGGTGGCCCTCGATAAGGCCGAAGGCTTTGTCAAGGCGCAAAACATCTTTGCGGTGCGTGAGCACCGCCCATCTTGCCAGAGAGGCTGAGGACCAGAGCTGCGGATAGATTCACGTTGCATCACCTGAGGGCGGGCAATTGCGCCCCACCAACCAACCCTACCGCCTGAAATCATGATTGGGGGTGCCCCGTCCAAGCTCCGCTTGGGCGGGGTTCGGAGAGAGACGCAGACGGTCTCCGCGATCACACACAGCGCGAACCGATACGGTCAAGATGGCCTTCATGCCCTCGCACCTGCGCCGATTCCAGAAAACCGGGAGCCTGCACTTCACCACCTTCAGTTGCTGCCGCCGCCAACCCAAGATGGGCGGGCTGCGCGCGATCGATTCGAGCAGGCGCTAGAGCAGACGGCGTGTGCCCGCCCCCTGATCCCTGACCCCTGATCTCTGTTCTCTGCTCTCCCACAGCAATGGTCCCCCGCGGCCCCCCTCAGCGATCGCCCTGGGCCAGCAGCTCGTTCACCCGCGCCATCACCTCGAACGCGTCGGCCACGTACACCACGTCCGCCTTCCCCCGCGTCCATCCGCAATTCGCGTCCAGGTTGACGGCCCTCCGCTCGCCGATGAACCGCCAGCCCACCACGTGCGGTTCTTCGCCATGGCAGCACGTCGCTAAGCCCTTTGCATGACGCGGCGTAGCGCCCGTCTGTCCCACCTGATTGAGGTGCGTGAGGAAGGGAAGTACCGGCTGCCCCTCGCCGCCCTGATCCACCAGCGACTTCGAGCTGCCCAGCGATGCCCCTGAGAGGCTGAGGAATTTAAGAATCAGCCCGCCCGCCTCCTCCGCGTGAGCCTGCCCGTCGGCTTGCTTCTTGGTCCAGCCCGCTCCGGCCACAAACAGCAGCTTGGCGTCCGGCCGGATGGTCTGCGCGTCCTGTTTCGGAGCGCGAATTCCGCTTACGCTCGTGCGCACTGCGGGCAACTCCACGGCCACCTGCTCCACCTGCGCCGCGCCCGGTTGGCCCGCAAACGCCGCGTGGGTTCCCGCCCCGGCGAAAGCCGGATGGGTTCCAGGATCGAGCAGGAGAAACCAAGGCCGTGCATCGCGCGCCACCACGGCCTCAATGCGCTGGCGGTAGAACCACCGCGTGGCTTCGACAGCTTCCGCTCCCGCTTCGGTTGGGGCAGTCGCCGTAATGTGCGTGTCGATCACGCCGCCCAGCCGGTGCGCCACTCCCGCCATGACGCGCGCAAACCGCGCGCTGCCGGGGGCGAGAACGAGTGTGGCCTGCGCTGTGCGGCACAGGGCCTCGCAGGCGGCGGCGTCGGTCGAGTAGCGGGGCTGGGCGAAGGCTTCGCCGCAGACGGCGAGTGCTGCGCACGGCAAACCTTTGGCCAAAGTCTCCGCATCTCCTCCAACAATGCCAATGGTCCATGGTGCGCCCAACCGCACCGCAAGCTCTTTGCCCGCCGTTACGGCCTCCAGCGAAGCCTTGGTGAGCGCGGAGCCGGTTTCATCGGCGTGAGTCAAGACCAAGATCGATTCCATACTTTGAATTCCTTAGCTTTCAGCCTTTAGCTCTCAGCTTTCAGTTTCCCGCGCCCGGTTTGTAGCTGAAAGCTGATAGCTGTTAGCTGTCGTTCCCCATCCATGCGACGATCTCGCGCGCCATCTCTTCGGGCGTCATGTCCTTCACCACGCGCGTTGTGCGCTGCTGTTTAGGCAGGCTGACTGAGACGTAGCGCAGGCCGTTGGATTCGAGTTGTGCGGCCTTGGCCCTTTGCAGCGCCGGCATAATGCCCCGCATATTCGCCATGCCCACTTGCGGATTGTTCCTCGGCTCGGGCAGGTTGCCCGTGGCCCAGCCCAGCACGGCAGGGGCGCCTGCGCACACTGAAACCTGGTGCTTTCCGCCCTCGACGCGCTCCAGCACTTCAAACGAGCCGTCCTCGCGCAGGCTGATCTGGTCCACGCCCTGGAACTGATCCGTGATGCCCAACCGCTCGCCAACAATCTGGAGGGTGACGCCTGCACCGCGCGCCGCCGACTCCCAACCGCCGAACAGAAGGAGCTTCGCTCTTTCAAGCTCTGCAATGGCTTCGATGGCGGACGCTAAGACAGCCGCCGTCGCGTGCGCATCCGGGAATCCGCCGATGGGTCCGTCGATGGGAACCAGTTCGAAGGCGGCTTTCTGGGCCACGGTCATCATCACCTGTTGCAGCTTGGCCTTGGGCGCGAGCGAGACCAGCCAGAGCTTGCTGCCGGGGTTCTTAGCCGCCAGCGCCGCCGCTTCATACAGCGCACAGGCGGCCCAGGGGTCGAGCAACGCGGGCAGAACCATCTCGTTCTTGAGCCCCGGTCCAGTCGGCCCGGTCGCCGGCTCCAATGTTTGCAGGGGATCGGGAACGATGCCCGCGCAGACGACTATATAGAGTTGATTTGGCACTATCTACCTCCGTTGTGTTGGCCATTTGCGTTTCTTACTCAACAAGGCGATACAAGCCGCCGACTTGCACGAGAGTGCATTCAATCGATTCGGGTGTTCGGCGCGTCAGCTAGTTCCAAGAGGAGATCAAGCGAATTGGTTCCGATGTACCATGCGCCTTGGTTAAAGCGCAATGCAGCCTCTTTAGACTCTCCGCAAATTGCGACGATTGCACGCTGAATCTCCGAGTCGCTAACGCTGCCGCTCCCGTTTACAATTCCCAGTTTTCGCACAATCCTGCGCACCCACACGTCGACCGGCTGTAGGCAAAATAGTGTGTCTCTTCCGAGCAATTCCGCGAGCCGGAACAGGAAAACAAGATCTCGCAAATAGAAGGCAGCTATTTTCGGACCCACTTGTACGATTCCTCGTGTAGATTGACTAGCCTGAAGCTCAGTGAAGTGGCTTTCCAGCTTTCCCTGACGAATCTGTCCGACCGAATAGTTGACAATGTTGTGATCTTCGGAGTACGCACTGATTCGATCCAGTGCACTAAGAATCATTTGCGTGTCGCGCTTCTTTCCGACGCTAAACTGGCCGTTGGCCTCGCTGAGTTTTGCTTCAATAGGCTTCCAGTTCTCATTACGCAAAGAATCGAATTGGCTTCGATCACTATCGTTCTTGAAGAATGCTTCGAGGATCGTTATCGCATTTCTTAGGAATTTCTCGGATAGCTTGTCATTTCTTCCCTGGAAGTACGCGAAACTAAGGAAGAACTTGAATGCTTCCCACCAACTCGATCTCAGCGCGTTCGTGTCGCATGCAGCGAGGTTCTCGGAATAGTACCGATCCGAGCATTTCAGGATGTATTTAAGAAGCTTGCTGTCCAATGCGCTCACCTTTAATTCTCCGCCGAGTGCAGGCCGCCGGCCCCGGCGCGAAATTCGATGTTACCGCGCTCGCCGTCGGGCGACTGCGCGCAGTTCCACAAACACGCCCCGCAGTGTACGCACTTTTCGCGCTCAAACTTTGGCAGTCCGTCCGCGCCGACCGTAATCGCCTGCCCTGAGCACATCGACGCGCAGGTCTTCGCTTCGCACGCCGCGCACAGGCTCCGGTCGCGAAACACTACATGATCCGCAAACCCCGCCCCAGCCTGCACCTTGCCGCCGATCAGCAGCGCGTCCTGCTGGGTGAGCAGCAGACGGCCATCGAAGGGAATCTCCGGCCAGCCGCGCGCGTTGAGAATGGCGTCATGCATCGGGCGGCCGGTTTCGAGAGCCAGCGCCATGGTCTGTTTGAACTTCACTCCCGCGGCGGCATATGCACCAGCAGGCCGAATCTGCTTGTGCGCCGGGGGGGTCTTTGCGCTCAGTGAGAGCTTTCCGCCGCTCAGCCCGGCCAGCGCCATACCCGCCAACCCGCGCACAAATCCCTTGTGGAATCCATCGCGCGCATGCTCGGCCTCGCGTGCGCCGCGCTCCACCCAGCTTGCCCGCCGCCGCGCCTCATAGGTTGCGGCCAAATTTTCCCGCGTGAAGGGAAGTCCCTCGCGCAGCAGCTCCAGCACCGCCTCGCCCAATTGCACGCCCGTGGTCCACGCCTCGTCCACGCCGGAGCCGGTGAGCATGTTGGTCGAGCCCGAGTTCTCGCCGATGCGCGCGAACCCATCCCCACTCAGCGGCGGTTCGCCGCGCCGGCCTGATTCGTCGATCGACTTCGCTCCCCACGAACGCAGCGTCCCGTCCTTCAAATGCTTCCACAGCGCCGGATGCTGGATGTAGTGCTGCAAATAGCGGTAAGCCGTGCGCGACGGGTCGCCCATCCACGACGGCACGAAGATTCCCACCGAGACCAGCCGCTCCGGATGCACATAGAGAAATCCGAATATCTCCGGCTCCGGGTAACCAAAGGTGTGCCAGACCGTGCCCGGCTCAAGCGCGGAATCCGGACCGGCTGCATCTTCGGGCAGCTCGATGACGAACTTCATACCCAGCGCCCAGTCCCGGCGCTCCGCACCTTTGAACTTTTGGTCGAGAGCTCTGGAAACCGCGCCCACCGGCCCGTCGCCCACCACAGTCAGTTGCGCGTGCACGTCCATGCCGGGCAGAAAGCCCTCGGCGGGCGTTCCGTGGCGATCCACTCCCTGATCGGCGAGGCGGAGGCCAACGACTCCTCTCCTCTTCGGGTCCGGCTTTTCGGCGAAGATCGGGCCGCTCACCGGCGTGCCCGGCCAGATCTGTACCAGGCCGCCGCCCATGATCTGCGCGCCCACCCACTGATTGAACTGGCCGATGGAGAGCACGAGCCCGCCCTGTTTGTGGAGGAACTTAGGCGTCCAGGGCAGCTCGAAAGCACAGTCCTTAAGCCACAGCTTTTTTCCAAGACGTAGAAGAAGATCTCCAAAACGCAAGAGCGCGGAGCGCCGCCGGCTGGCGCCGATGGGATCGAGCAGATAGAGCACGCGCTCCCGCGTAACCTCGGCGGCCATGGGAATCTCGGCGGGATTCAATGCCGGAAAGCTGGCACGAATTCCCCGCGCCCGCGTCACCACGCCGCTCACGCCGGCGGCCAGGTCGTCGGCGCGTTCGTAGCAGAGCACCTGCAAAGGCATTCCGGGCGTCACCCGGCTGGCGAAGGCCGGATCGGATGGATCCTCAGTCCACGCGTGCGTCAGCGTGGTCAGGAAGCCGCCCATCGCCGGGCCAAAACCGGCGCAGGCAATATCGACCTCTATCGATGGGCGTTCGATGACCGATTGGCCTTCCTCTTGCGCCCCAAAGACAGTGTCCATCTCCGCCTATTCCCTATTCCCTATTCCCTACTCGCTATTCTGTGCTCATGCCGGCCCTGCTGCCGGGTAGTCCAGCGCCTCCGGAATCATCACCTTGCCCACCGTCTCGGCGGCGCGGTCCTTGGCCAGCCGCGAGCCGGTCAGGCAGGTGGTGAGCTTGCTCTGAAGGCGAAGGAAATCGCCCCGCCCGCGCAATCGGCGCAGGGTCCGGCCTTTTGCGGATGGCTGCCGTCGGCCTTCAGCACATCGACCGCCATGGCCGCGATGCCCGGCATCGTCTCCTCCAGCTCTTCCAGCTCGCTGGCCAAAAAGCAACCGCGGTGTTCTTCGTCGCCCCAGGACGGATGGCGGTTGTAGCCGAAGACCAGCTCCGCGCAGATGCGCGCGGCCTCGCCGGCCGCCTGGGCAGCCTGCGTGTGGCTAAGGTCGCTGAGGAACTGTACGGTCCCGGCCAGCCCTTCGGCAACCACCGCATCCGCCGCGCCGCGCGCCTCCAGCTCCAGCACGTCCAGAATCTGGGCGCGCGAGGCCAGCAGCCAGCAGAGCGCGTCGGCCAGCGCGAAGGTCACGCCCTGGCGCTGGCCGTGATATAGCTTGTTGCCTGCGGGGTCGGTGGCTTTTTGCAGGTGGTTCAGCGTCCACAGCCACAGCTCCATGGCCGAAGCCAGCGTGCAAGCGCCGGTTCCGGGCCAGCCGCCCGCGATGCCGCGCATCTCCCGCGTCCAGCCGCGGAATTGGGCCAGAAAGACCTCGCCGGTCATGGTCACCGTCAACTGGCGGCGCTGCACGGCCTCAGGGCCCTCGTAGGTGGCTTCCAGTTGCGCGTCCATCCACTTGTTGGCCAAAAAGCCGGGGCAGTCCTCGGTGATGCCGTAGCCGCCCATCAGGCTCACGGCCTCGCGCATCATGTTGGCGCCGTGGCCGGTGTTCCAGAGCTTGGTGGCCGGGCACAGCACGTTGGCCTCGGCGTCCTTAAGCACAAACTCCACCAGCGAATCGGCTTCGAGCCCGGCGCGGCGGGGGTCGTCCGCCTTCATTTGCAGCAGCTCCACGGCGCGCTGCTCGCTCTCTTTGAGCGCCTTCATCTCCGCGCGACCGCCCTGCACGCCGCGCGCTCTCATAAAAGCCGTCTTGCGCTTTTCCAGCGGGTCAAGCTCATCGAAGAGCCGCGCCGCGGCAAAGCCCAGCGAGGCGGCGGCCTCGCCCGCGGCCCATACATCCACCAGCCGGTGCAGTGCGTCCTCGCGCTGCTGAATGCCCTGCTCGTAGCGCACCGAGCCGGGCTTGGAGCCCTCGGCGCCGCGGAAGCGCTGGCGCTGGTAGCGGATGACCGGCTCGACCGCCGAGAGCAGCTTGGCCGCCGTCATCAGTCCCACCGGCACGCGCGTGCGCCGGAAGACCGCGTCGATGATCTCGGTGTGGTTGAAGTTGGGAGCGATGGCGCCGTCCTTCACCGTGTAGCCGCCCACGATGCGGCTGGCGGGAACCTTCAGGTTGAAGATGGGATCGCCGGTGGAGGAAAGCTGATGAACCAGCTTCTTGGTGGGGGTTCCGCGGTCGAAGATTCCCTCGTCGCCGGCTTCCAGAATCACCATGCAACTGCCCTTGATGCGCTCATCGCCGGAGGTGACGGCGGCAGTGACAAAGTCGGCAAAGGCGATGCCGGTGATGAACCGCCCGCGCTTGTCCACTTGCAGCCAGGGCTCTTCGCCGTCCTTCCATTCCGCCACGCGCACCTTGCCGCTCAACATGCCCGTATCCACGCCCACGTAAGGAATCGGCTCGGTCAGGGCGAAGGCTCCGCGCCAGGGCTTGCCCGCCGCGGCGGACTTGCGCGGCTCGCCTGACTGGGGCGGCGCGGCCAGCGTCTTATAGCGCTTCACCTGCTCCGGTGTGCCGCGTTCGTGAATAGGCGCGAGGGCCAGAAAGCTGGCCAGGCTGGCGGTGGCCGCGCCCCCATCCACCCACGCCAGCTCAAAGGCCGTCAGCGCCAGCGCCAGGTTCTTCGGTCCGGCAATGAATCCGCCCTCTTCCGGCTCCATGAAGACTGCGGTTATGCCGGCCCGGTCGAAGGCTTCCAGCATCTCATTTTTGGCCGCGGTCCACTCGTGGGTGTTGCGCTCTCCGGCGGCCACCATCCGCGCCACCGTCCCCCGCGCCACGCCCCGCGCGGACTGGACCAGCATCTGCAAATCGAAACGATCGGCAAACCGCCATTGAATCTGCCGCACCGCATCCCCAGGGAGGGTCAGCATGGTCTTGGTTTCGCTTAGCGCAGTCGCGCTCATAGAATCGCTCCTCAAGTAGCGATCCTATTGTCCTTGAATGGATACAGCCGAGCATGTGATCTGCATCACCATCACGCGCCCATCGGAACCGCATGCGCCTCTCAAAAATCCCTCAGGTTTCCCAGCTCCTGGTTCGCCCATACCTTGGGCATGGTCGAGCACCTGCGCGAAGAAGCCGCGGGGATAGCTCGCGAGAGGGAAGTGGAACTCAAGCACGAGAGGCATAAATCAGAATTGCCGGCCTCAAGCCTGATTCACTCCTAAAGAGGAAGTTGTCCCTGTGCAAGGACAAGGCACTCCCTATCTTCCTTGGCCATACCGGGGGCAAATCCCACGCGTTGGTTAGAGACCACCCACCGTCGCCAGCGGCTTGTCGCGGTCGGTCTTGAGCGTGGGCACGGCGGCCAGCAGGCTCTTCGTGTATGGGTGCCGGGGATTGGTGAGCAGGCGCGCGCAGGGCCCGGATTCCACGATTTGTCCGGCGCGCATCACGGCCACGCGGCCGGCCACCTGGCCCACCACCGTGAGATCGTGGGAGATGAATAGCATCGCCAAGCCGTATTCGCGCTGCAATTCCTTGAGCAGCGCCAGAATCTGCGCCTGCACGGTCACGTCCAGCGCCGTCGTGGGCTCGTCGGCGATGAGCAGCCGCGGACGGTTGATGAGCGCCATGGCGATGAGGATGCGCTGGCGCTGGCCGCCGGAAAACTGGTGCGGGTAGTCGCCGTAGCGGCGGGCCGCATCGTTAATTGCCACCGCTTCGAGGGCCTCGATCGCTCTCCGCTTAGCTTCTTTGCCGGTCCAGGAGGCGGAAGATGCGGAAGCACCCTCGGCCACCTGGCGGCCGATCGGCATTACCGGGTTCAGCGCCGTCATCGGCTCCTGGAAGATCATTGCGATCTCGCGGCCGCGAATGCGGCGTAGAGCGCCGTTTGAAAGCCGCAGCAGGTCGGAGTTAGCGAAGCTGGCGGAACTGGCGGGGTTAGCGGAGTTGGCCGAGATAGCGGAGCTGGCGGAGTTAGCGGAGTTTGCGGAGTTAGCGGAGCTGGCGGAGCTGGCGCCAGGGAGGCTCTGGTCTTCGGGAGCCGGTCTTGCTCCATTCGCCGGCGCGCTGTGCCATAAGATCCGCCCGGCCACTTGCGCGGCCGGCCCCAGCAGTCCCAGGATGGCGAGCGCCGTGGCGCTCTTGCCCGAACCCGATTCGCCCACCAGCCCCAGCACTTCGCCCTCATCGATGCTCAGGCTCGCGCCGCGCACCGCCTCCACCGCTCCAAAGCGAACCTGCAAGTTCTCGATCTCGAGAAGAGACCCCATGCAGCCATCCTACGGCGTCATGCCCGCTCGCGCGGAAGGTCGCGGGTAGTGTCTCAGTTTGAAGCTGTCTTGAAAGGGCACGACTTCAGTCGTGCCGTAAACTACGAGGGCGCGCTCGCCCGTTCCGCGAACTATCCGGCGCTGTGTATAGTGGGTTGAACGCTGCCCATTCAGTTCTGCCGCCGCCTACAGGCACGGCGCGGCTCAAAAGGATCACAATGACGCAATCCGCGGAGGGTTCCACCACGCAGGCCGCACTGGACCGCGCGGTGAGCCGCACCTACCGCCGGCTCGGACTCTACCTCATGCTCGCCTACGTGGCCGCCTTTCTTGACCGCGCCAACGTCGGCTACGCGAAACAGGCCTTGCAGGCCTCGGTGGGCATCTCAGAGGCCGCCTACGCGCTCGGCGCAGGCCTTTTCTTCATCAGCTACTCGCTGTGCGGATTTCCCTCCAACCTGATCCTGCACCGCATCGGCGCCAAAATCTGGATTTCGACCCTGATGGTGGGCTGGGGAGTCGCCTCCATGGCTATGATGTTCGTGCATGGCAGCACGTCCTTCTATGTTTTGCGGCTGCTCGGCGGCATGGCCGAGGCCGGCTTTTTCCCCGGTTGCATCCTCTATCTCACCTACTGGTTCCCCAACCGCATCCGCGGCGAGATTATCGGCTTCTACTATATCGGCGTGCCGCTAGCGCTGGTGGTTGGCGGGCCGCTGTCGGGCGCGCTTCTTGACCTGCACTCGCTCAGCCTCCAAGGCTGGCAGTGGATGTTTCTGGTGGAGGGCTTTCTGGCCTTCGCCATGGGCCTCTCGGCGTTTTACTTTTTGGACGACCGGCCTGCAAACGCCAAATGGCTCCCCGCCGATGAAAAGCTCGCGCTCACCGAGCGCCCTGGCCCGCGAGGAGCAGGAGCGCCGTTCCACCGGCCCAGCAGCTCTGCTGCCCATGCTCCGCGATCCCCGCGTGCTGCGCTTCGTGCTCATGTACGGCATGATCCAGATGGGCGTCTATGCCGCGGTCTTCTACCTGCCGTCGCAGGTCTCCGCGCTCATGCACCGGCCGCAAGGGTTGGCCGTGGGCGCGGTTACCGCCATCCCCTGGCTCTGCGCCACGGCGGCCACCTACTGGCTGCCCAAGTGGGGCGACCGCTGGAACAACCACCGCAATATGGCCGCCCTGACGCTCTTCGCGGCCGGCGTCGCCAGCTTCGTCTTTCCCACCGCTGGTCCGTTGGCCGCTGTGCTCATGCTCTCGGTCGCGGCCTCCGGCTTCGTCGCCGTGCAGCCGCTCTTCTGGACCATGCCCACCGGCTATCTGGCTGACACCGCCAAGGCCGGCGGCATTGCCCTCATCGGCACCGGCAACCTGGGCGGATTCATCGCTCCCCCGCTCAAGGTCTGGGCCGAGCAGCACTTTCATTCATCCCACGCGGGGCTGTATCTGCTGGCCGCCATCACCGTTTTCGACGCCGGCCTCATCGCGCTCACCAGGACCCACGCGCCCAAAAAGCGGTCATGAAGCAGGCTGAAGCCAGTCAAGGGTATAATCGGTCGCATGGCGGCGGGCGCAGCAAAGATACCGGAAACCGGGACGGCCGAGGACGGCGCGGCGGCTAAGTTGCGCGCCCTGGAAGCGCGACTCGCGGGGTTGGACAGCCTCATGGTTGCGTACTCAGGCGGCGTGGACTCGGCGTTTCTGGCCGGGACGGCGCATCGCGTGCTGGGCGCGCGCATGCTCGCGGTGCTGGCCGACTCGCCCTCGCTGGCGCGGCGCGACATGGAGCAGGCTTGCGACTTCGCCCGTTCGCTGGGAATGCCGCTGCGGGTGGTGGAGACCGAAGAGCTGGACCGTCCCGAATACGCGCGCAACGACGCCGACCGCTGCTTCCACTGCAAGGACGAGCTGTTTGATGTGATGGGGTCCTTGGGCGGCAAGCTGGGTTTCACGCACATCGCCTACGGCATGAACGCCGACGACACCAGGGACTTTCGCCCCGGTCAGCGCGCGGCCAAGGAGCACGCCGTGCTGGCGCCGCTGGCCGAGGCCGGCATGACCAAGCTGGAAGTTCGCGCCCTGGCCAAGGCGGCCGGCTACCCGCTGTGGGACCGTCCCGCGGCGCCGTGCCTCTCCTCGCGCGTCGAGTACGGACGCACCGTGACCCGCGAAGTCCTCGAGCAGGTTGAGAAGGCCGAGGAGAGCCTACGGCAGTTGGGCTTTCGCGAACTGCGCGTGCGTCATCACGGCGAGCTGGCCCGCGTGGAGATTGCCCGCCAGGAGCTGCCCCGCGCGCTTTCCATGGAGATGCTGGACGCGATCACCGCGGCGCTCAAGCAGGCCGGCTTCAAATACGTCACGCTCGATTGCGCCGGATTCCGCTCCGGCTCCCTGAACGCCATCCTGCCCGCCGAAGTCCTGGCCCGGCGCGGCGCGTAGCCGACAGTTTAAAATCACAACGCGATGCGTATCGGTTATCTGGAGTGCTTTTCGGGCATCAGCGGCGACATGTTGCTGGGCGCGCTGGTGGATGCGGGCGTTCCCTTTGAACGTCTCGAGGAAACGGCCTCCGCGCTCAACGTGGGCGCGCGGCTGGAGATGCGCAAGGTGATGCGCGGAGGACTGGCGGCCACCAAGGTGGACGTGCTCACGCCGGATTCCGCTCCCAAACCAACGGAGAGCGAGCCAGCACACTCCCATGACAGCCACGCGGCGCACAGCCACGAGCACGGGCACCCGCACCATGAATCTGAGGCGCATACACACGAGGAACTGAGTGCCCCATCCTTTCCGCGTCTCCCTGCGGAAAGGGTGGGAGACCACGAATCTCAACTCGCGACCCTCCACCATCAGCACGCCCACGCTCCCCATCGCTCGCTCTCGGCCATCCTCGCGATCATCGCCGCCGCGCCGCTCTCCGCAACCGTGAAGGAGCGCGCCAGCCGCGCCTTCCAGCTTTTAGGCGAGGCTGAGGCAGCCATTCATTCCATCCCCATCGAAAAGGTCCACTTCCACGAAGTGGGCGCCGTGGACACCATCGCCGACATCGTCTGCTCCGCGGCCGGGTGCGAGGCGCTGGGCGCTGCTCTAAATGTTGATCGCTGGATGGCCTCGCCCTTGAACGTAGGCAGCGGAACGGTGCAGTGCCAGCACGGCACGCTGCCTGTCCCCGCGCCCGCCACGCTGGCGCTGCTCGGCGATGCGCCCATTTACTCGGCCGGCGCTCCCATGGAGCGTGTAACGCCCACCGGCGCGGCGCTGCTGCGCATGTTGGATGTAACCTACGGACCGCTGCCCGCCATGCGCGTCCAGGCGCGCGGCTACGGCGCGGGCGGGCGCGACACGCCCGGCCAGCCCAACCTCCTGCGCCTGCTCGTAGGCGAGCCAAGCGCAACAGCCATCGACTCCGATGCCACCGAGTCCGCCTCGGTCCCCGTCGCCGAGCCCATCGCAGTCATTGAAGCGGTGATCGACGACGCCACTCCGCAGTTGCTGGCCTACGCCAGCGAGCTGCTGCTTGAAGCCGGCGCGTGGGACGTCTATCGCGCCGCGGTGCAAATGAAAAAAGGCCGCACCGGCGTGCAGATGACCGTGCTCTCCAGCCCCGATCTTGCGCCCGCGCTGCGCGAGCTGCTGTTCCGCGAAACCACCACCATCGGCCTGCGCTGGCGCATCGAAAACAAGCTCGCCCTCGAGCGCGAGTTCGCTGTAGTCGAGACCCCTTGGGGCAAGGCCCGCATCAAGATCGCGCGCTGGCCCTCCGGCAAGATCGCCAACGCCTCGCCCGAGTACGAGGACTGCCGCGCCCTCGCCCGCCAGCACACGGTCGCGCTCAAACAGGTGATGGAAGCCGCCATGCACGCCTACGCGCACATGAAAAAGAAATAGGGAGGTCTCAAATGGATCGCGCCCGCATTGAGATGCTGCTGAACGAAGTCCGCGAGGGCCGTACGGACGTGGCAGAGGCGTTGGAACGCCTGCGCAACCTGCCCTTCGAGGACCTGGGCTTCGCCAAGCTCGACCATCACCGCTCCTTGCGCACCGGCATGCCCGAGGTGATCTTTGCCGAGCGCAAAACCCCCGCCCAGGTGGCCGCCATCTTTGCCCGCATGGCCCAGGCGGGCGGCAACGTGCTGGCCACGCGCGCCTCGCGCGAGATCTATGAGGCGGTGCGCGACCCCGAACCACGCGGCGCCGAACCACGCGACCCCGACCCGCGAGAGCCTCAACCGCAAGCCGTCTATCACGAAGCCGCGCGCGCCATCACCCTCACGCAGACTGAAGCCGTTGCCGGCAAAGGCATGGTCGGCGTGGTCTGCGCCGGAACCAGCGATCTGCCCGTGGCCGAGGAGGCCGCGGTCACCGCGCGCCTCATGGGCAACACCGTCGAGCTTATCGCCGATGTGGGCGTGGCCGGAATTCATCGCCTGCTGGCGCAAAAAAATTCGCTGCAATCGGCGCGTGTGCTCATCGTATGCGCGGGCATGGAGGGCGCGCTGCCCACCGTAGTCGGCGGCCTGGTGAACGCGCCCGTGATCGCCGTTCCCACCAGCGTGGGCTACGGAGCTTCCCTGGGCGGCGTGGCCGCGCTCCTGGGCATGTTGAACACTTGCTCGCCCAACGTCTCCGTGGTCAACATCGACAACGGCTTCGGCGCGGCCTGCATCGCTTCGCTCATCAATCATCTCTGAACACGCACCCGGTGCGGTAACTCCCGAATGGCTAACTTGCCGGTTAGCCGGCTAACTTGCATGCGGGCTTTGAGGCGACGCGATCAGGAAATTGACGCCCACCTTGGTGGTTCTCTTGTGGGGCGTGCCGCGCCGGATCACCAGCACATCGCCCTTCTTCAGCGTCATCCTGGTTGAGCCTTCCGTCTCCGGCGCCAGCCACTCGCCGGGGCCAATGCTGTGCCCCCGGAGCGGCGTTCCCCCCACTTCGTACACCGTGGTCCCGCCGAGAATGTAAACGATATGATCGCGGTGCTCGTGCCACTCGAACTGGTGCGGGCCGGTGGTCTTCTCCACCCATAGATCGAGGACAAAATTCTTGTCGTTGAAGAGCCGTGTTGCGCCGCTCTTGCCCTGGTGAGCCTTGCCTTGGTGAGCTTGGATATCCATGGCCAAGGTCTCAGCAGTGATGAGCTTGTACTTTTCCGTGGACAAAGGAAAGGCGGCCTGCTGGGCCAGCGGCATGGCGTTTTGCGCCCCAGCCGCAGCTGGCAGCAGGTCGGCCATCGCCAGCAGAGCGGCCGCCGCGGGAGCGGCCAGGAGCAGAGCGCGGCGCCTGGCGTCGGGTCCCGGATTCTTCACGACCAGAGAGCGCCGCTCGGGATTCTCTATATCTTGAATAGGCATACGGGGCTTCCTCCGCTGGCATTATAGCGTTTTAGGAAATGCAGTAAGGCGAAGCCGGGAGGCCAAGTCGGCGCGACCAGCATGCGGTGGAAGGCCGGGGCGGGAGCAGGTAGCGTCGGCCTCCTGGCCGGCTGTCGTGTGGGCCTCTTCAGGCTGCGGAAAAAGACCTGATTCTAGTCGAGATTCCCGGAAAGCACGCCTCAGGGCCTAAACAGGTTGCGGAAAAAGGCCCGTTTCTCAGGCCGATGTTGCTTTTGTGGCCGTTGTTCGCGTCTTCAAGCGCCCTTTTCGCTGAAGATCGGTTGATATTTTGTGCCTGAAGGCCGTTTTATCGGCCTCCAGACACACTTCGGCCCTAACAGACCACGACTTGAATCGGAATCAGTCTCCGCATGCGCACCAAGTTGTACGCCGCGATGGTCAGCCGGTAGAACCAATCCACTCGCTTCAGTCCGCGCAACTTGGTCTGGCGCAGCGGGCGGTCCAACTTGCTCCAGCCGAAGACTCGTTCGATCAGCTTGCGTTTGCGCTGGCTGATCGACTGCCGCTCGTCGCCCCGTTCTGCTTCTGTCAAGCTGTTCCTGCCCAGGTTGCCCTTCACGTATTCGCTGACGTGCGGAGCAACTTCGCGCTCCCGAAGGGCACTCACGAATCCCTTCTCCTGATAACCCGTATCGGCCCCCAGAGTAATCTTTTGCTCCGGCCTGCGTTGCCCCATGGCGGGCGCGGCCCGGTCCAGCAGCGCCAACGCCGTGTCCAGTTCCGCATCGGCGGCCGACTGGCTGGCCTCGGCTGCCACCACCAACCCGTTGCGGTTCTCCATTAAGGCATGGCCCTGATAACTCGGCACCGCCTTATCGGCCGTGGCCTTCTTATACAAACGCGCCTCAGGATCTGTGGACGACTCGACCTTGTCGCGTAACAACACCTCGCCGCCGTAGCCGGAACCTGCGCCCGGCGCGGGCGGATCGGACTTCTCATGAAAGCTGCGCGCCGCGGCCCAGGCCTGGATCAGCGTGCCGTCCACCGTGAAATGCTCCTCACTCAACAAATCGTGCTCACGCGCCTCGACCAACACCGCATCCAGCAACCGCTGGCTGATCGCGCCGGAAATCAGCCGTTCGCGGTTCTTGGTGAATACCGTCACGTCCCAGACCGCGTCGTCCATCTCAAGGCCTACGAACCAGCGAAAGAGCAAGTTGTACTGCAACTGCTCCATCAACTGCCGCTCGCTGCGAATCGAGTACAACACCATCAACAGAGTTGCCCGAAGCAGCCGCTCCGGCGCAATCGATGGACGGCCAATCTCGGCATACAGCTTGTCGAACTCGGCATCCAACCGTTGCAAGGCCCGGTCGGCCAACGTGCGAATCTGACGCGCCGGATGATCCAACGGAATCCGTTGCTCCAAGGTTACATAACTGAACATCGCTGCCTGCTGCTTGTCGTCTCCGCGCATACTTCTTACTTAAACCAAATCCCTGTGGAGAAACAGTGATGGCCTTGGCTCCTTTTTCCGCAACCTGTCTTGGCCCACGGGTCGCTGTTGGCGGCATGGACGCCCAGTACAGCGAAGGGCACGGCCTTCGCGTCACGCCCCTTGGAGAATCGGTAGAACGGCTTGAGGAGCGGGGCGGCTGTTGTTGGCGGCGGAGGGGCGGCAGGGTGGGTTGCCGAATGCTGGCCGATTTATCGCGACTAATCCCATTTTCCGCTCGCCACTCCTCAATCGTGGCCCCGAAACCTCGCGCAGCCGACCTCGCTTTTGTGTTTGGCGTACGAGAGTAAGGCCCGCCGAGTTTTTAATTCCAGTTGCCCTCCAACGGCCTTAAAAAGCCCGTCATCCTGAGCGAAGCGAAGCGCAATCCGTACACCTTCGCCGCCTGTGGTATAATGAATGAATCGATTGCTATGCGAGTGCCGCAGACGTGGCGCCTCGCGACAAGGCAGCGATACAGAGGAGAAGTGTGATGAACAAACCTACCGCAGGTGCGCTTTCGCGCATTCAACTTTCCTATCAACTGATCCGCAACACCACGAGCCCCGACGAAGTCGCTACTGGCGTCAAGTCATTTGTGGCCAATCTCTCTGCATTCGAGATCCTTAAGGTTGGCACCAAAGAAAACCTACGCACATACATCGCGGAATATAACCCGAGAAAGCGAAATCGCGTCCACGAAGCAATCGAAGAAACGATCGAGAGGGTACCCGAGCGATTCATCACGCGAAACAGCGGATTTGCGATTGCTGCGAGCGAGGCGGATGTTGACGACGGCAAGAAGACGATCCGACTGAAAGAAGCGAGCATCATCAATGGCGCTCAGTCCCAAGGAGAGATCCGGCGCTGGGTCGAAGAGCAGTACGGCGAGGACGGTCCCGACGAAGACGAGGAACCGCCATTCTACGTCCGTGCCGAAATCATCGTTGACTCCGACGGCGAAGAGATTGTAGAGACGGCAATCGCTCGTAACACCGCGACCCCAGTCAAGTCGATTTCCCAAGCGGGGGCCCGCGGCCACCTCGAAGACCTTGAGAGGAGCATCGCCAAGGTTCACCCGGATATCAAGATCCGCAAGAGAGAGACCGACGAGGACGTATATGACACGCGTAAGATCCTTCAATACACACGGCTATTGATGCCCAAGGAGGTTTCGGGAAATGATACCGCCGCCGAGAAACTGCGGCCCTATAAGAACCCCGAGCAGTGCCTCTCGGACTTCTCAGAATGGTTCGAGGAAAAGGGGAAAAAACTTGAGGCGCTGCTCAAGTACCAGTTCACGATCCAGATGGCACCGTCTGCAATTAGCGAGTATGCGTTCTGGGAGACCCATCCAGCTTGGAACGGCCATCACATCTGGGACGAGACAAAAAAAGGCGGCCGGGCGTGCCGACGTGACGAGACCAACAAGATCGTCTGGGTGTCGCCCGGACTCATATTCCCCATACTCGGCGCAATGAGCGAGTTCGCGGAAAAGGATTCCAGCGGAAAGTGGAAGATCGTGAAGCCAAAACTCTTCAAACCAGCGGAGATGGTTGCACGTGCCGTGAAGCAGTTCCGCAGTGTCGACAGTGACCCGATGCAAATGGGTCGCTCATCCGGCGTTTATGATGCCTTGCGCATCTACCCAAACACACTCGTGGAAGTCATGCGAGAGATGAGGAAGGCCTGAACGCATTGCCTCGTGCGCCCCAAGTCTCGAACCGACCTTGGGGTGCTGGGCCTTACCTGGCAAAATCGTCAACCTTCCGACCCTGGCATTGGAGGCCTCCATGGAAATTAGAGTTTCTGCAAAGGTTTTCGCTGAGTTTGTAATTGGCGGTCCCGGAAAGAAATCTTCCACTGTTCGGAAAATCCTTAGGCCAAAGTCGCCGGAGGCAAAAATTCCGAGCGGCTACTATAGGCGCGCGATTGGCATTATCCGCGAGTACCACGACCGAGATAACGATTCTTCTTTTGTATTGAAGGAACTGAAGTCCCTCCACTCGGATGCGGAGTTGGCCACCACGCCGCAAGCAAGAGCAAAGCGAAATAGCAATTTGCTTGCAGTCGAGTCTTATATGCGATCTTTCTCCGGACGCAGCTGGAAGGTGACAAGGTGTCCGAGGATTTACTATTCGTCAGGAGAAGTCCGAATATCCGGCACGCCGGACCTTGCCATCCAAGACGGCGATCGACTGAGGCTGGTCAAGCTCGGCGTCCGCAAGGAGAAGGAGACGGCGAACATCGTTCGCCTAATGCTGCGTGTCATCTACCAAGCGGCAAAGGTAAAATTGAAGGTGACCACGCGCGACATCACTTATTTTGACGTCCGCACCGGCGAAGCGCTCTCAGGCGAGCCGAGCGACAGTCATTTGGCGAACACGATTGAGGGCGGTTGCAGGGTGCTCGAGCAAATGCTCCATGTAAAGGCAGCCTGATCCTCGCTTGGCTGGACCGAGGCGGGTTGCCCACCCCCCAGCACAAGAATCTGGGTGCCCCAGGGTCCCCGGCTTTCGGGGACATGGGATCCACGAGCGCCGGCAAGCCACTCCTCGCTCCCGAAAAACACCGTTCGCGCCAGCGATCTGCGGAAAACGGCCCGAGCGAGCGCGGCTGGCGGCTTAGAGCGCGGCGCTGAGGATTCTCCAGCGCAGCCAGGCTTCGTTTTCCCGCTCGGCCAGGGTGAGACGTTTTCGTATCTGGTTGATCCATTCCATATACTGCGCGGCGCTGTCGCAATGCATCCAGGAGCCGTCGAGGTTCGCGGCTGCGCGCCCACAACGGACTCAGTTACGCCCCAAGAGCGTGTCCTCTTGTTCCTGCGTAATCTCGAGCGGACCAGAACGAAAGACCTCGCCTCGGGCTTGAGCCTCGTCAACGCCGGCAATCAGCTTCTCCAATGCTGCGCGCCGAAATACCCTTTTCAAATGCTCCCGATTGCCGATCTCGCGGCTCGGAACGGACCCGGCTGTGCCCGCTGCAACGGAAAGATAAAAGTTCGCATCAGGATACTCGTCGACGATCGCGCGCACATAAACCCAACGGGTCATACCCTTCCCTCCGCAAGCTTCATCCAGGTTATAGCGTACACGCGTTTTCCTACCTCACCCTGGCCAGCTCTCATCTGGCGCCAACAGGCCGATGCACTCATCGAGCACGGGCTACGAGCATTTCGTTGGATTACTCCCCACAAACGCCGTTCGCGCCAGCGATTTGCGGGAAGGCGTGGGTGCGCGCCATCCGCGGACGGCGGCGATCGTTGCCGTCGGGCGCGTGGCGAGGACAAGATTTGCGGGCCAGCGGGAAAAGGCGTCGTTGCGGGCAGAATTGCGGGAGAAGCATTCCTCAGCGGAGAGATAGGGAACAGCAGGCAAATCGCGTCGGTGAGCTTGGCTTGAGGGGCTATGGATTCCCGTCAAAGAAATCTCCTTGCACCGTCCCTCCGTCCCTAGTCCCTAGCCCCTAGTCCCTAGTCCCTCAGTCCCTAGTCCCTCCGTCCCTAGTCCCTCCGTCCCACGCCCCGCCGCCCGTCGCCTCGCTGACTCGCCAGCCCCGCCAGCCCCGCTAACCCCGCTAGCCCCGCCAACTCCGCTAGCCCCGCCAGCCCCCTGATCTCTGATCTCTGATCTCTGCTCTCTGTTCTCTGATCTCTGTTCTCTGATCTCTGATCTCTGTTCTCTGTTCTCTGATCTCTGTTCTCTGATCTCTGCCTTCCACTGTCCACTTCCCCCGCAAAAAACCACCCCTCCGCCGCTCCCGCGCCCCGCAAGACACCGCCAAAGTACCGCCTGGAGGCACTTTGCCGCCGTCACATTGCAAAATAGTGCGCAATTCCCGGTAATTAATCTGTCTAATCCGCGCAATTGTCGGTAAATAAATTTTCCCGCGCAGGAAATTGCCGGTAATATCCCTCACCGCTTCGCGAAGCGCCGGGCCAACATTTCGCGCTCCGGCCAGAACTTCTAAGCCAACATTTCGTGCCCAACCGTCTCCCTTTAAGCCAACATTTCGGGGTGCTTGGCGGCTTTCCACTGCCCCTTTTGAAGCCCCGCCGCCGGCGTCGGCTTAGCCCCGCGCCTGTCCCCCGCCGCCCAGTCCCGGCCCGGCTCTACCCATCTCTCCAGCCCGCCGCCCTCCGCCAAAAAGTCCCGCAAGCGAAGTCCCGCACCAAAGCCCCGCAACCGAGCTCCCGCAACCGGGGACCATTTAGATAGAATGAGATTCGCCTGGTGCCCTTCGATGAAAGTCTTCCTCACCGGCGCGACTGGGTTTGTCGGCCATCACGTCGCGCGCGCATTGGCCGCCGAAGGCGCAGATCTGCGCCTGCTCGTCCGCAAGTCCAGCAATCTCAGCAACCTCGAAGGCATCCCCGGCGAAACGCACGTAGGCGATCTCGCCGATCCCGAATCCCTCCGCACCCTCGTTGCTGGCTGCGATGCCGTGGTCCACGTGGCCGCCGACTACCGCCTCTGGATTCCCGATCCCGGCGCCATGTACCGCGCCAACGTGGACGGCACGCGCGACCTGCTGCGCCTGGCTCGCGAAGCCGGCGTGCCGCGCTTTGTCTACACCTCCAGCGTGGCCACCATGCACTTCCGGACGGATGGCATTGTCATCAACGAAGACACGCCCGTTTCGCTCGCCGACATGGTGGGCCACTACAAGCGCTCCAAGTTCATGGCCGAGCAGGAGGCCATCGCCGCCGCCCAGGACGGCCAGCAGGTGATCATTCTGAATCCCGACCACGCCCATCGGCCCCAACGACCGCAAGCCCACGCCTACCGGCCGCATCTTCGTCGACTTCCTCAACCGCAAGTTCCCGGCCTACGTGGACACCGGCCTCAACCTCGTCGATGTCGCAGAAGTTGCGCGCGCCCACGTAGCCGCGCTCAGCCATCGGCCAGCCCGGCCGCCGCTACATCCTGGGCGGAGAAAACCTGACCCTCAAGCAGATTCTCGACAAGATGTCAGCCATCACCGGCATTCCATCGCCTACGGTCGAGATTCCCTTTGCCGTTGCCGCAACTTACGCCTTTTTCGAGGAGTGGATTACCGGCCGCATCCGCGGCAGGAGCCGCGCGCCACGCTCGAAGAGGTGCGCATGGGCCGCAAAAAGATGTTTGCCTCCAGCGCCCGCGCCCAGCAGGAGCTGGGTTTCCGCATCCTACCCGTCTACCCGGCCATGCGCGCCGCCATCGAGTGGTTTCGCGCCCACGGCTACGCGCCGGTCCAGCCAGGACGCCAGCCATGACCCGCGTCGCCATCATCGCCGCCTTTCCCGGCGAGCTGAAGCCGCTCGTCCGCAACTGGCCCCACAGCACCCGCAACGGCGTTCATTTCTGGGCCAAGCGCAATCCCGAAGAGGAGTGGATGGCCGCCTGCGCCGGGGCCGGCCAGGCAGCCGCCACGCGAGCCTTTGCCGCCATCGAAGACGGCGGACCGATCGATCTGGTCTTCTCCATCGGCTGGGCCGGAGCGCTCACGCCCGATCTTGCCCCCGGCAGCGCCCACAACGTCGCCGGCGCGATCGACGTCCGCACCGGCGAACGCTTTCACTGCGAGGCCGGCACAGGAGAACCTGTGGCTGGCTACCAGCCCCAAAGTTGCCGATCAAGCTGAAAAGCGCCGCCTCGCCGCCACGTACAGCGCCTCGCTCGTGGACATGGAGGCCGCCGGCATCGCGCGCCTGGCCGCCATGCGCGGCATCCCGTTTTATTGCATCAAAGGAGTCAGTGACAGCCTCACGGGCCACCTGCCTGACTTCAATCGATTCCTCTCGCCCGCCGGCCGCTTCCGCACCGCCCGGTTTGCGCTTTTCGCCGCCCTACGGCCCTTTTACTGGCCTGCGCTGGTCCGGATGGGAGAAAATAGCAGGAAGGCTTCCCAGAGCATCGCGGATTGTCTATTCGATTTTCTCGATGAATGAGGTCACGTCAGGAAACGGAATGGCTACCCAAATTTCCAACCCTGAGCCCCAGACTGCTTCCCCTATTCCTTCCCACATGCGCGCGGTGGTCTATCGCGGCGTCAACGACATGCGCGTGGAGACCGTTCCCGTGCCACGCATCGGCGCGGGCGAGTTGCTCATCAAGGTTGCCACCTGCGGGGTCTGCGGCACCGATCTCAAAAAGATCCACACCGGCTCGCACTCCGCGCCGCGCATCTTCGGCCACGAGATGGCCGGGACCATCGTGGCCGCCGGCGAAGGCGTCACCGGCTATGCGGTGGGCGAGCGGGTGATGACCTTCCATCACGTTCCCTGCGGCGAGTGCTACTACTGCCGCAAGCAGACCCCCGCGCAGTGCCCGCTCTACAAGAAGACCGGCGTGACCGCCGGCTTTGAGCCCTCGGGAGGCGGCTTTTCCGAGTACATCCGGGTGATGGACTTCGTGGCGGCCCGCGGTGGCGTGGTCAAGATTCCTGATGATGTGCCCTTCGAGCAGGCGGCCTTTGTTGAGCCGGTGAACACGGTGCTGAAGGGCATCAAGATGCTCAATCTGGCTCCCGATGACACCGTTTTGGTGATCGGCCAGGGCCCCATCGGCCTGATGCACGCCAGCCTGGCACTCCGCGCCGGCGCCCACGTCCTCACCTCCGATCTTTTCCCCGAGCGCCACGCTATCGCCGCCCGTTTCGGCCTCCGAAATCCGATTTACGCGGGCAAGGAGAATGTGGTTGAACGGGTATTCGTGGAGACCGAGGGCCGCGGCGCTGACGCGGTCATCCTGGCCGTGGGCGGTACGGCTCTCATCCGCACAGCCATGGATGCGGCGCGCCCCGGCGGCAAGGTTCTGCTCTTCGCCCAAACCCAGCACGGCGAGGCCACCATCGACCCGGCAGCAGTTTGTGTGGACGAGAAGACCCTCCTCGGCTCATACTCTTCTTCGTTCCCGATTCTGGGCGAGGTGACTGATCTGATCTTCGGCGGCTACCGCAACGGGTTCGATCTGACGCAACTGATTTCGCACCGCTTTCCGCTCGAAGAGGCGGTTGCGGCCATTGAAATCGCTTCGCATCCCCAACCTGACTCCATGAAGATTATGATCGAGCCTGTGCCTGGGGCAGGTGCAGAATAGGGAGCCTGATGGCGAGCACGGTCAAAGACGCGATCCTCCGCGGCCGCAAGACTGTCAAGACCGTTGTGGAAGAAGGGCGCAAGAAGGCCGAGACGGTCGTCGAGGGGGGCCTGAATACAGTCGAGACGGTTGTCGAGGCAGGCCTCGATACACTCGAGACGGTCGTCGTGGAGGGCCGCAGAAGGGTTTCAACCGCTGTCCACCAAGGCCGTAGGACCGTTGAGCACGCATTCCTACACGGCAGCAGCACTATGCACGCCGCCGTTCTCCACGGCCGCCAGGACATTCGCATTGAAAATGTCCCGGTTCCCGAGGCGGGACCGGGTGAATTGATCGTCGGCATCGGCGCCGCGCTCACTTGCGGAACCGACCTCAAAGTTTTCCGCCGCGGCTACCACGCGCGCATGATCGTTCCTCCCGCCCTCTTCGGCCACGAACTGGCCGGAACGGTGGTGGAAGCCGGCGAGGGCGTCACGGATTTTGCTCCGGGCGACCGGGTGGTGGCGCTCAACTCCGCGCCTTGCGGCCGATGTTTCTTCTGCGAGCACGGCCAGGAAAACCTGTGCGACGACCTGCTCTTCAACAACGGAGCTTACGCCGAGTACATCCGCATTCCGGCCCGCATCGTGGGCAAGAACACGCTCCACGTTCCCGATCGCGTTGCGCTGGAACATGCCGCGCTCACCGAGCCGCTGGCCTGCGCGGTGCACGGCTTTGAAGACTCCAATCCCCGCCGCGGCGATAGAGTGGCAGTCATTGGCGGCGGCCCGCTGGGCCTGATGATCCTGCACGTGGCCGCGCTGGCTGGATACGAGGTGATCGCCCTTGTCAAACACGACGGCCAGGCGGAGGCGGCGCGGCAGTTGGGCGCGGCGCACGTAGTGCAGACCAACAGCATTCCCGGAGCCATCCGGCAAACGCGCGCGCTTACCTCGGACGACCGCGGCGTGGACATTGCCATTGAGGCTGTCGGCATTCCTGCGGCATGGCAGGAAGCGGTGGAGTTGGTGCGCAAGGGTGGGACGGTCAACTTCTTTGGCGGATGCGCCGTGGATACTCACGTAACCCTCGACACCAACCGTCTCCATTACAGCGACATCACCCTCCGTTCCACTTTTCACCACACCCCGGACCACTGCCGCAAGGCGCTCGATCTGATCGCCAGCGGGCGCTTCCAGGCGGGAGCCTTCATCACCGGGCGCGCCAATCTCTACGAACTGAATCGCGTCTTCACGCAGCTCATGAATCGCTCCACCGAGATCAAAACCGCGATCGTGCCATGAATCTCCATTCAACCGCAAGCCAGCGTGCTTCAGCCGCCGATTTTGGAAGCCGGAAACCCGCGGATGTGAGAGTTGCGCAATTGTGCCTCTTAGGCCGGTGAAATAATATCCAATGGGATTTATAGATGCCAGGGGAACGATGACCGCCACCGCCGCACATCCTCCGCAAGACGAACTTCTCGCGCGCGGCTGGGCCGCGCTCCCATCCGCTTATCGCATCCCCGAAACCGCCCCCACACTCGAGGAAGCCCGCGCCTGGTGCCGCCGCTTGGCCGAGTCTCACTACGAGAGCTTCCACGTCGCTACATGGTTTCTTCCTTCTGCGTTGCGTCCTCACTTCCACGCCCTCTACGCCTATTGCCGCGTCTCGGACGATTTGGGCGACGAGGTAGCCGACCCGGCGCAGGCCCTGGCTCTGCTCGACCTTTGGGGACGCGAACTCGATGCCTGCTACGAGGGCCGCGCGCGCCATCCCGTTTTTGTCGCGCTCAGTGAAACCATCGGCGCATGCTCGATTCCCAAAGAGCCTCTCGCCGACCTGCTCACCGCCTTCCGCCAGGACCAGACGGTTAAGCGCTATGAAACCATGCGGGAGGTGCTCGGCTATTGCCATTACTCGGCGAATCCCGTCGGACGCCTCGTCCTTTACGCCTGCGGAGAAGCAAGCGAGGAGAACTTCCGGCTCTCCGACGCCACCTGCTCAGCGCTGCAACTCGCCAACTTCTGGCAGGATGTGCGCGTGGACTACGCCAAGGGCCGCGTCTATCTGCCGCAGGAGGACATGCGCCGGTTCGGGGTGACGGACGAGGCGATCGCCGCCGGCACGGCCACGCCTCAATTCCGCGCCCTGCTGCGCTTCGAAGTGGAGTACGCGCGCAAGCTCTTCGAACAGGGCCTTCCGCTTACCGGACGCGTCCATCGCGAACTGGCCATCGATCTCGACCTCTTCAGCCGCGGCGGACTGGAAATTCTGCGCGCCATCGAGCGCCGCGGCTACGACGTGCTCAGCGCGCGGCCGGCTATCTCAAAGCGCACCAAAATCCTGCTCGCCCTGCGCGCCGTTGGCGGCAAGGCGCTGCCATTTTTTCGCTTATCGCAAGGCCGGAGATGACTTATACCGGAACCGCTCCCTTAAGCCCGCGCGGCCGCCGGAGAGTGACAACTTTGAACCACACTCGGCAGAGCACAGAATCTCCGGTTCTGCGGCCGCAGCGCGCTCTACAGGGGAAAGCGGCTTGACGCGCGAAGCTACATTGGACGAACCCGTGCTGGAAAAGGCTTACGCCGCTTGCCGCGCCATTGCCAGGCGCGAGGCCAAGAACTTTTACTACGCCTTCGCCGCGCTGCCGATGGAACGCCGTAACGCTATCTGCGCTGTTTACGCTTTCATGCGCCAGGCCGACGATCTGGCCGACGATGAGTTGCTCACGCGCGAGGAGCGGCGCCGCCGTTTGAACGCATGGATGGCCGAGTGGCGTAGTGTTTGCCAGGGCGGCGACACCTCCAGTCCGGTCTTTCTGGCCGTGCGCGACGCGACCGCGCGATTCGAGATTCCGCTCCATCTGCTCGATGAGCTGGTCGCCGGCGTCACTATGGATCTCGATCACGCGGCAACTTCCGCGCCTACGGCCACGGCTGGCGGCGCTCCCGACACCTACGCAACCTTTGCCGATCTTTACCGCTACTGCTACCTGGTGGCTTCGGTGGTCGGCCTGGTCTCGATCCGCATCTTCGGCTATAGCGATGTGCGCGCCGAGAAGCTAGCCGAGGAGACCGGCGTCGCCTTCCAGCTCACCAATATTCTGCGCGACGTGGCCGAGGACGCCGCCCGCAACCGTGTCTATCTGCCTCTCGATGACCTGGCCACGCACGGAGTTGCTCTGAATGCAATCCTGAACCGCGCGCCAGCTACGCCGCCCAGCGCCGCCGAGCGCGCCTTGCTCGCGGAGATCGCCAAGCGTGCGGAAGGATACTACGGTTCTGCCCAGGCGCTGCTCCCGCTCATCGACCGCGAAAGCCGCCCGGCGATGTGGGTGCTGGTCTCCATTTATCACGCTCTGCTCGAACGTATACGCCGCGCGAACTACGATGTCTTTTCCCGCCGCGCGAGTGTCTCCATAACGCAAAAGCTCGTCATCGCCGGGGCCGGTTTTGCGCGCATGGTCTGGGCTCGCATATTCCCCTAAAGAATTTGTACACATCGGGAACGTCTTTGAAGGATACGGGCTTCAACACGTACATTGACTAGCAGGAATGATGCCGACTTCAACTCCTGAGGGATTCATTGTGCCTGGCTCGGAACAGTGCGCAGCGCAGACTGCCGCGGTAGTCGGAGGCGGCGTGGCCGGCATGAGCGCGGCCTGCGCTCTCGCCGAGGCAGGGTTCCGCGTGCGGCTCGTGGAGCGCCGCAGCTATCTCGGCGGGCGCGCCAGCAGCTATCTGCATCCGGGCGTGGGCGAAGTCATCGACAACTGCCAGCACGTTCTCTTCGGCTGCTGCACGAATCTCATCGGCTTCTACCGCCGCATCGGCGCGGTGGACCGCATCCACTGGACGAGCGAGATGATGATGATCGAGCCGGGCGGGCGGCGCTCAAAGCTGGGGGCCACTCCGCTACTGCCTGCTCCGTTACATGGTTTGCCGCGCCTGCTCATGGCGAGCGCGTTTTCGCTCGACGACAAGCTCTCGCTGGCGCGCGCATTTCGCGCCATCCTGCGGCCGGTCCCGCCGGATTCGAAGGAGACGCTGGCCGAATGGCTCGAGCGGCATCGGCAATCGCGGGGAGCGGTCGAGCGCTTCTGGAAGCTGGTGATCGCCAGCGCGCTGAACGCGGAGATCGACTGCATCGCCGTGCCCTACGCGGCCAAGGTAATTCGCGAGCTGTTCATGAACTCCGCGGCGGCCGGGCGCATGGGCATGAACACGGTTCCGCTCAGCCAGCTCTACTCCGGTGTGGAAGGGCTGCTGCGGAAGAACGGATCCTCAATCCATTTGAACAGTAACGTGGAGCGCCTCGACTGGAACGAAGAAGCCTCCGGGTGGACGATCACCACACGCACGGACGCGCTGGTTTCAGACTACATCGTGCTTGCGCTGCCCTTCGAGGCCATGGGGA
This sequence comes from uncultured Acidobacteriota bacterium, assembly GCA_963808795.1. Taxonomy (GTDB): domain Bacteria; phylum Acidobacteriota; class Terriglobia; order Terriglobales; family Acidobacteriaceae; genus Telmatobacter. The sequence goes on along the minus strand of CAWEGL010000007.1, from coordinate 283,972 downwards.
AGCTGATGCCGCACATGCCGCCGGCAGATGGAGTCCCGGCGCTGTCCAATCGGATCGCCCTCCACGAGCATTGGCCCATCTGCAGCGCGCATCTCTGGTTCGACCGCGAGATTACGGAGCTCGATCACGCGGTAATGCTCGACCGCGAGATCCACTGGCTCTTCAACCGCAGCAAACTCCAGCCATGGCGCAAAACCCATGGCAGTTACATCGAGGTCGAGGTCAGCGCTTCGCGCGTCTACGCCGCCCGCGAGCGCAACGAGGCAATCGCGCTCACCCTGCGCGAGCTCTGCGAGTTCTTCCCTGCGGTCGCGTCGGCCAAACTGGTAAAGGCCGCGCTGGTCAAGGAGATGCGCGCCACCTTCGGCGTTCCTCCGGGAATCGATAGCGCAAGACCGCCCGTATCGTCCCCCTGGCCCAACTGCTTCCTGGCCGGCGACTGGACCGCGACCGGCTGGCCCTCCACCATGGAGAGCGCGGCGCGTTCCGGCCATCTTGCCGCCGAAGCGATCTGTTCAGCCGCCGGCAGCCCGCGCCAGTTCCTCGACCCCGACCTCAAGCCGCAAGGCCTGATGCGCTGGATGAAGACACCTTCCCGGACCTGAAGTGGTGTGTGACTCACCTTGCAGATTACAGTTGGCTCGGGCTCCGAAGCTCGCCAAGCCGGCAAAAGACTTGAGCCGCCGCGTAAACCCGCTGCCGCTACAATGAGAAGGTGAGCAAACTTTCCCCACCCGCGGCTCCGGTCGTGGGCTTTGTTTCCTTGGGCTGTCCCAAGAACCTCGTCGATTCCGAGGTGATGATGGGCTTGCTGGACCGCGCCGGCGCGCGGCTGACCGCGCGGCCTGAGGAAGCCGAGATCCTGGTCGTCAACACGTGCAGCTTTATCGACGCCGCCAAGCAGGAGTCGGTCGACGCCATTCTGGAGATGGCGCGCCATAAAACCTCCGGCGCGGCGAAAAAACTCATTGTCGCCGGCTGCCTGGTGGAGCGCTACCGCGATGAGATTCTCAAAAACATTCCGGAAGTGGACGTCGTGGTCGGGACAGGCGAACTGGAATCCATTCTGGAAGCGGCGGGCCTCGCGCCCGCGCCGCCGGCCCCGCCCCTATTCAATATTCTCAGCGGCAACGGCCACGGTGGAATTCGCGCCGCCGTCGAGTCGCGCGCGGGAACCCATAAGACCACATCGCCGGAAGGACGACCCGAAGGGCGCGCACGCGAGCGCCACGGCCGCTTCCGCCGCGACGCATGGCAGGGCGCGGCTCATCTATTGCCCACGTATCTTTACGACGAAACCACGCCGCGGGTGCTCTCCACGCCGCGCGCGTCGGCGTACATCAAAATTGCCGAGGGCTGCGATCATCCTTGCAGCTTCTGCATCATCCCGAACCTGCGCGGCAGGTTCCGCTCGCGGCGCTTCGAGTCGGTGGTAGCGGAGACGCAAAAGCTTGTAGCCCATGGTGTTAGCGAGATTACGCTGGTCGGGCAAGACACCACCTGCTACGGCGAAGACCTGGGGCTGAAGGACGGGCTCGCTGCGCTTCTCGAGGAACTGGCGCGGATCGAGGGGCTGCGCTGGCTGCGCTTTCTCTACGCTTACCCCAACCGCATCACGGGGAAGTTGCTCGATACGATTGCCAATAACTCCAATATTTGCAAGTACCTGGATGTGCCGCTGCAGCACGCTTCGCCGGCGGTGCTCAAGCGCATGAAGCGCGGGGCGGGCGCAGAAATCTTTTTGAGGACGCTCGAAAAGGTGCGCGCGGCGGTGCCGGAAGTCGTTCTACGCACTAGCTTTATCGTCGGCTTTCCCGGCGAATCGCTCGGCGACTTTGAGCTTTTGGAGGAGTTTATCCAAGAGGCGAGGTTCGACTGGCTGGGCGTCTTCGGCTACTCGGACGAGGAGGGGGCGGAGGCGTTCGGGCTCGACGGGAAGGTTCCGAGGCGTATGATCGAGGCGCGTAAGCGCCGCATTATGAAGACGCAACAGGCAATCTCGCGGACGGGCAAGCAGCGCTGGGTGGGGCGGGAATTGACCGTGCTGGCCGAGGGTGAGAGCGCCGAAACGCCGCTCTTGTGGGAGGGCCGGACCGAGTTTCACGCGCCCGAGATCGACGGCAAGGTCTACATCAACGATTTCGGGCCGCTCGACTCGCTCGAAGCAGGGCGGTTCTACCGCGCTCGCATCACCGAGGCCCACGACTACGATCTGGTCGCCCGGATTGTATCGGCGGAGGGGTAAAAGGGCCGCCGGAAGCCGCCAAGCGCCGCAAAATGTTGGCTTAAGGGGAGACGGTTGGGGGCCAAATGTTCGCTTAGAAGTTCAGGCCGGGGCGCGAAATGTTGGCGCGGTGCTGCGCGAAGCGGCGAGGGAAATTACCAGTAATTGCTGGCGCGGGAAAATTAAACTACCGAGAATTTCCCGACGTAGAGAAATAATGAATATAGAATTGCACGCGAATATAGAATTTCGCGGATTGAGGCGATTGGAGAGATCAGAGATCAGGTTTCAGGGTCAGGGATCAGGAGGGGCGGCGGGTGAGGCGGGGATTGGAGGCAAGCGGACAATAGGGACACAGACGATAGGGAGCGGGACAAATGGGGAACCAGACAATATGGAACCAGACATTAGGGAAGCAGACGATGTTGCCATCGATCAATTCGCCTGAGCGGCAAGCGGAGGTTTTTCCGGTTTTGACGGCGGCGCAGATCGCCCGCATCCGGCCCAGCGGCAATGTGCGGCCAGTGGAGGCTGGAGAGGTTCTTTTTGAACCGGGCAAGTTTGGCATGGCTTGTTTCGTGGTGCTCACAGGAAAGCTGGAGATCGCATTGGGCGGACTTTCCGGTGAGCAGCTGATTGTGACCTATGGACCGGGCCAATTCTCCGGTGAATTGGTTTTGATCTCCGGCGCGCGCGGATTTGCGCGCGGGCAGGTGGCCGAGGCGGGGGAGTTTCTGGAACTGAGCGCAGAGGCGCTGCGCGCGTTGATTGCCAAGGATACCGAGCTTTGCGATATCTTCATGCGCGCTTTCCTGCTGCGCCGCGTGACGCTGATCTCGGAAGGCCTGGGCAATGTGATCGTATTGGGATCGCAACATTCATCGAATACGCTGCGGCTGCGCGAGTTCCTGACGCGCAACGGCCATCCCCACGGTTATATCGATCTGGATTCCGATAAGGCCGCGCAAGAGCTTCTGGATCGCTTCGACATCAAGGTGGAAGACATCCCGGTGGTGATCTGCAGCGGAACCAGCGTGCTGCGCAATCCGAGCAATCAAATGCTGGCGGAGTGCCTGGGGTTCGCGGGCCGGAGAGAACAGCCGCGCATACACGATGTGGCGATTGTGGGCGCGGGGCCGGCCGGCTTGGCGGCGGCCGTGTATGCGGCTTCAGAAGGGCTGGACGCGGTGGTGATCGAATCCGAGTTCCCCGGAGGGCAGGCGGGCTCGAGCTCAAGAATCGAGAATTATATGGGTTTTCCCATGGGCGTTTCAGGGCAAGAGCTTACCGGCCGCGCGGTGGTGCAGGCGGAAAAATTCGGCGCACATATGATGGTGGGCGAGAAGGTGGTGAAGATCAGATGCGACCAGCGGCCGTACCAGCTCACTTTAGAAAACGGCAGAGTCATCGACGCGCGGAGTATTGTGATCGCCACCGGCGCACAGTACAACAAGCCGAAGGTTGCGAATCTGGAGCGGTTCGAGGGACAGGGCATCTACTACGCCGCCACATTCATGGAAGCGCAACTCTGCACAAGCGAGGAGATCATCGTGGTTGGCGGCGGCAACTCTGCCGGCCAGGCAGCGGTCTTCCTGGCAGGGACGGCAAGCAAGGTCTACATGCTGGTGCGGGGCAAGGGATTGTCAGAAACCATGTCGCGCTACCTGGTGCAGCGCATTGTTGAGAATCCGGCCATCGAACTGCACTTCCAAACCGAGATTGTTGCCCTGGCGGGCGATGCGCACCTGGAAAGGGTCACGTGTCTGAATCGGGCGACGGGCGAAGAATCCGCGCACGACCTCCGCCATGTGTTCGTGCTGGCGGGCGCTTCGCCGCGCACAGATTGGCTGCGCGAATGCCTGGCCCTCGATGAACAAGGGTTCATCCTCACAGGACGGGATTTGGACCCGATTCTGGCGAGCGCGCCGTTTAAGTGGCCGCTCAGCCGGCCTCCGCAGATGCTGGAGACCAGCTTGCCTGCCGTTTATGCCGCCGGAGATATTCGTTCCGGCAACGTGAAGCGCGTGGCATCCGCGGTGGGCGAGGGTTCAATTTCGATCCACCTCGTGCATCGGGCGCTAGCGGAGATTTAACCGTTGGGCTGGAGGTCTAAACGTTGGGCCGAACGTTATGATGTGTGCATGCCGATTCCCCGACGCAGCTTTCTGAGATCCGCCGCCGCGCTGGCGCCCGCGGCCGCGCTCCACAATCTGCTGGCGCAAACGCCCGCCGCGCCCGCCAGCCCGGCTCTGCACCCGGTGGGCGCGGGCCAGGACCGCACCGGCCATGTCCACTCGCTGGGCTTCAGTTCGCTGGCCTTTAAGGTCTTGACCGCTGACACCGGCGGCAACCTGTTCATCATCGAACACCGCAATCTCATGCCCAACACGGGACCGGCGCTGCACCTGCATTATTCGCAGGACGAGTGGTTCTACGTGATGGAGGGCGAGGTTGCCTTTCAGGTGGGCGGCGAAAGCATTCATCTGCGCTCGGGCGAGTCGGTGCTCGGCCCGCGGCGCATCGCGCACACTTTCTCCGCCGTGGGCTCGGCTGCGCACATGCTTATCGCCTTCACGCCGGCGGGCAAGATGGAGAAGTACTTCATCGACGCCTGCGCGCAGCCCAAGCTGGCCGCCACCGAGGCATTCATGAACCGCTATGACATGAAGTGGATGGGGCCGTCGCCATTCTGGAAGGGGTAGAGAGGGCCCGCACGCTGACGAGCCCATCGGTGGGCCAACACCGATGAACTTTGTCCGGACTATTGAATCGAATGAGCCGATTCCACATAGTCTGAATCGGTCACGGCCATAGGTTCCGCCATGGCCGTCAGCATCTTCAAATCGAAGTCCTTGTAGAAGTCACGACAGAACATGTCGGGGACCTGTGTAGAGCGCACAGACGCATCCAGGATGTAGTTCAGGCTATGCATCCCCTGGTGAATGGTGATGCTCTTGAACAGGTGCGGCTCCAGTGCTCCCGCCACCAGCGAGACCACCTGCATCCGATAGCCCGAGCTCTCGAGCGTGGTCTGCGCAGGCTGCCAGAGCTGCTGAGCCCAATGACTGATTGCAATCAGTTGTGCCGCCTCGAGACCCAGAGGCGGCGCACCCACGGCATGCATCATATAGCCAAAGCGGCCCACAATTTCTTGGAGGGGATTGTCGTCGCCGGTAAAGAGGATGGACAGAACCAGCACCTGATCGCCGTGCTCGACGCGGTAACCGACTTCGGGATAATGGTCCCACACCTCCCGATCCGCGCCTTCCCGGCCGGCGTCATTGATGAAGATGGTGAGCGGAGCACCCGCGGGCGTCCATGTCGATTTGATCCATACTCCGGTTGCGCTCAGACCGCTGCTGAGGCCAAATCGGAATGAAATGGACTCAACGGTGTTGTCGTTTGTGTCGTTCACATACCATGGGTGCTCCACAGTGACCGGCTGATAATTGACAACCTCGACCAGTTTCGCGCGTTCGGCCTTTGCCCATGCCGCGCGGGCTGCCGGGGCTGTTGGCGCTTCCGGGTGCTGAAGTTTGGATGCCAACTGCCTGGCCAGGCCCAGTATGGTCAGATTGTCCGCGGGTACTCCGGCGGCGAGTTGGCTATAAGTATTAAGGTCCTGCCCCACGGGAATCTCGTCGGGCTTATCCGGCAAGTTGAACCACTTGTCGAGAAAGCGGTAGGTTTGCTGGCGGTCATCATGCCCGTAGTTGTGCGCGAGGATCTGTGTGTCTGCGTGGAAGCTGAAAGCATCCTCCTTGCCATACAGGTCAAAGAATGGTTTGATGGCGTCGAAGATGTAGGGTTTGACCAGAGGCGCGCGAAAGCAGCAGGAGTCCTCGGCGTTGTTCACTTCCAGTGTCGGCCTGGGCGCGAGCATGGCAGCAAACGTCTGGTAACCCTGGCCATTCAGTAAGTCCGGAACCAGCTGCTCGTAATCACCCGGCTCGCCGGGAATTCGCTCCAGCCGTCCCTGGAGAGACGCGAAGGCTGCTACGGCGATCGCTACTTTCACCCTGGTGTCAAGCGAACTGAGCATAAGGGTTTGCCAGCCGCCGCCTGATTGGCCGGTCATGGCAATGCGGTTTCTGTCCACATGCGGGTCGTCGTACAGGTAATCGAGCCCGCGGCGCATGGCCAGGTAAAACACGCCCACACCGCTCACTCCAACCAGGTCAAGGTCCGATCCGTAATAGTGTTCGTTCCCTTCAATCTTCGATTCGCCCTCATCCACGAGAGTCAGGCTCAGGGCGATCATGCCGCGCAGAGCTCCGTTAATGCAGAGCTTCTGCTCGAACGGCATCGACTTTCCTGTTGGATAGTGGCCCAAAACATTCAGAACAGCCGGTACCTTGCCTTCCAGATGCGCAGGCTCGTACAAAACTGCGACGGAGTAAAACCCGGGGACCACTTCATAGCGGAACTTCTCTGCGCGATACCCGGCTCCAGCAGGCACAGGCACCGCTCCCATGTCTTCAAACTTCGGCGGAGAATCAATCCATGTCTTCGGCCATCCGTGATAGATCACATCGTTCAAAACATGCTGGCGAATCTGCTGCGCCTCTGCCGTCCATTGAGTGGCGCTGCCGGGATGAGGCAGCTTGGGTGCGCGCTGGAGAAGGAACTGCTGCATTTCGTAGGTGACCACATCGGCAGACTGCAGTGGCGCCGGCAGGAACTGGTGAATGGTTCCGGGAACTGTTTGGGCCATCACAAATGTGCTTGCAAGCATCATCAGAGAAGGTAAATAGACTCTGATTTTCATGACATCTCCGGTACTCACAAATCGGAAACAAAATAAATCCTGGTGCAGATGTTAGCAGGGAGGGGTGAGCCGAGGTAGGACTCGGCCCACCGCAATTTGGCTTACTTATCCGTCAGGGCCTCGACGCCGGGCAGCTTTTTGCCTTCGAGGAATTCGAGGCTGGCGCCGCCGCCGGTGGAGATGTGGGTGATCTGATCGGCGACGCCGGCCTGGTTGATGGCCGCAACCGAGTCGCCGCCGCCGATGATCGAGGTAGCGGCGCGGTTGGCGGCGACGGCCCCGGCAATGGCGTTGGTTCCCACGGCGAAGCGCGGGAACTCGAAGACGCCCGCGGGGCCGTTCCAGACGATGGTCCTGGCCGTCGAAACCACCTCCTCGATGGCCGCGATGGTCTTGGGCCCGATGTCGAGACCCTGCCAGTCGGCGGGGAAATTGACGGAGCAGTCCCACACCTGGGTTTTCGCGTCCGGCGAGAAGCTGTCGGCCAATATATTGTCCACGGGCAGCAGCAGCTTGACGCCCTTGGACTTGGCCTTGGCGAGCGCTTCCTTTGCCATCTCGATGCGGTCTTCTTCAACGAGCGACTTGCCGGTTGTGACGCCCAGCGCGCGCTCGAAGGTATAGGCCATGCCGCCGGCGATGACCAGGGTGTCCACTTGGTCGAGAAGGTTGTTGATCACGTCGATCTTGCCGGAGATCTTGGACCCGCCGAGGATGGCCACGAAGGGCCTTTCAGGATTTTCGAGCGCCTTGCCGAGATAGGTGATCTCCTTTTCCATGAGCAGGCCGGCGACGGCGGGGTGGAGGTAGTGGGTGATGCCTTCCGTGGAGGCGTGGGCGCGGTGCGCGGAACCGAAGGCGTCGTTGACGTAGACCTCGGCCAAGGAGGCCAGAGCTTGCGAGAAGGCCGGATCGTTGGCCTCTTCCTGGGCGTGGAAGCGCAGATTTTCAAGCAGCAGCACCTGGCCGGATTCGAGCTGGCGCGCCATCTCGCTGGCCACTTCGCCGATGCAGTCGGGCGCGAAGGCCACGTTCACGCTCTCACTCAGCCTTTTGTCGAGCAGCTCGCGCAGCCGGTCCACTACGGGCCGCAGCGAATACTTGGGATTCGGTTTTCCTTTGGGACGGCCCAGGTGCGAGGCCAGGATGACCTTGGCCCTGTGCCGGAGGGCGTACTCGATGGTGGGCAGCGTGGCCACAATGCGGGTGTCGTCAGTAATGGTCGAGCCGTCTTCAGTGAGCGGCACGTTAAAATCCACACGGATGAAGACGCGCTTGTTGGCCAGTTCGATGTCGCGAATGGAGAGCTTGGGCATGGATGCGTGCCTTTCTTGAGAAACAGGGATCAGGTGTCAGGTGTCAGGGACAAGGGACCAGGTCCCGCGGATTAGATGCCTCTGACTGAACCCTGACACCTGACCCCTGAAACCTGCTTCTACAGGCCCTTGCTGGCCAGGAAGCCGACGAGGTCGACTACGCGGTTGGAGTAGCCCCACTCGTTGTCGTACCAACTGAGCACCTTGACGCTGTTGCCAATCACCTTCGTCAGCGGTGCGTCAACGATCGAGGAGAGCGGATTGCCCTTGAAGTCGGAGCTGACGAGCTGGTTCTCATCGTAGCCGAGGATTCCCTTGAGCTCGCCTTCGCTGGCGGCCTTGAGCGCGGCGTTCACCCGCTTTACGTCGGTCGTCTTCTCGCTGATGAAGGTGAGATCGACGATGGAGACGTTGGGAGTTGGAACGCGGAGGGAGAAGCCGTCGAGCTTGCCGGCGGTCTCAGGAATGACCAGCTTGAGGGCCTTGGCGGCGCCGGTGGAGCTGGGAATCATGTTGATGGCGGCGGCGCGGGCGCGGCGCAGGTCCTTGTGCGGGAAGTCGAGGATGACCTGGTCGTTGGTGTAGCTATGAATGGTGGTCATGATGCCGGAGACGATGCCGCAATGCTCAATCATCACCTTGACGACGGGCGCAAGGCAGTTGGTAGTGCAACTGGCATTGGAGATGATGTGGTGCTTGGCGGGATCGTACTTGTCCTGGTTGACGCCCAGCACCAGGGTGATGTCTTCGTTGCTGGCGGGGGCGGAGATGATGACCTTTTTTACCGTTGCGCCCAGGTGCACCTTGGCCACGGTGGCGTCGGTAAAGCGGCCGGTGGACTCGATGACGATCTCGGCGCCCACATCGGCCCAGGGCAGCTTGGCGGGGTCGCGCTCGGCCCAGACCTTGACCTTCTTGCCGTCCACGGAGATGAAGTCGTCGCCCGCTTTGATGTCATTGGGCAGGTTGCCCAGGATCGAGTCGTACTTGAGCAGGTGGGCGAGGGTCGCCGGACTGGTCAAGTCATTGACGGCGACAAAATCGATGCCGGTTTGCCCGAGAGCGGCGCGCAAAACATTGCGGCCAATGCGGCCGAAGCCGTTAATTCCAACCTTTACTGCCATGTGTGATTTCTCCTTCGCAAATATGTGCGGCTGTGGTTTGAGCTTGAGCGGTTCTTCGCCGTAAGCAATTCCGGCACGATTTCCACCAAACCCTTGATCGTAACACTCAGGACGCCGCAGCCAAAATGGAAGGCCGATGGCGCCCCGCTCCGTGCGGATGCTCCGCCACGGTTAGGGTGCGGCATTGACCGCGAAGGTGTATGTGACCAACTGCACACCGTTTGCAGCCTTCGTGGCGGATGTGGTATTCGGGTATCGATGTAACAGAGTGAAAGAGTTGGAGGCGGGATGAGAAAACGCTCCAGGCGCGCTCCCAATACTTCGGAGTCCACGGGCAAGATCGGCCGGGAACTTCCATCGAATCAACCGGCTCCGCTGACGCCGCTCTACCCCGAGGAGACGGCAGCGTCAGCGCCGGCGGCGCGGGCACGCACGCACCGTCCCCAGGAAGCGCGACACGCGGCGCCTGTTCGTCCGGCAAGCCAGGTGGCTCCTTCGCGTCCGGCAAGCCCGACATGGAATGAGGCGCCCGGATCGGGCCGCTTAGAGCTTGAAACCCAGCCGGAGATGCCCAAGGCTGCGCCGGAACAGCCAGGTGCGGCGGAGCGCGGGGCACAGGCGCCCAAGGGCGTGGTGGTGCTGGCCATCGGCCTGCCCGGCTCGGGCAAGACCACGTGGTTCGGCCGCCACGGCGTGACTCCGCTTTCCAGCGACCTGCTGCGCAACATTCTCTTCGACGACGTGGAGGAGCAGCGCTACCAGGGGCTGGTCTTCTCCACGCTGCGTTCGCTGCTGCGCGCGCGGCTCATCGCCCGCATGCCATGGAACTACGTGGACGCCACCAACCTCTCCGTCCACGAGCGCCGGCAGTGGATTAAGATGGCCCAGAGCTTCGGCTACCAGGTACACGCGGTGTTTTTCGACGTGCCACTGGAGGTCTGCCTGGAGCGCAATCGCAGCCGCGACCGCTCAGTAAGCGAAGACGCGATGCGCAAGATGGCCGAGCGGCTCAAGCCTCCGGTGTTCGAGGAGGGCTTTGAGAAGATCACCGTGGTGCGCGTAAAGAGCGCTGGGTGAGTGGAGCGTGGACCGCGGACAGAGCGCTTCTTTGCGGCGTTTTCCCCTTCAAATATGCGCCTGCCAGAGAAAGGAAGCGAGCAGTGCCGCGAGGGCTTGGCGGATGTCCTGCTCGGCGATGGGCTGGTTCTCTTCGGCGGCCTGTTTTGCTACCTGAGAAACATAAGAATCGCAAAAAACCATGGACCATTCGGCAGGGATCAAGGCAGCTTGCCCGTGACCATCGAGGCGCGCGTCGGCGGGCGCAGGAAGATTGTCCGCGAAGCGGATGGGGCCGGGAATGGGGGCATGCTTCAGCGCATCGGGTAAAGAGGAATCAACCTGATCGAGAAGCTTGCGGGCCGCGGCAGCGAAGTTTTCCGGAACCGTTTCCAAAAGGATGATAGCGCCGCTGTCCAGGCTGATCTCGCGGCCGATCAAGGGGTCCTGGGAGTTGCGGGCCCGCGCGTAAGCGATGCTGGCGGTGCGGGCCAGCTCACGATCCACGTCATCCAGGTGTTGGGGGCTGGGAGCCATGCGGGCGTAGTACCGATAGCGCGCCATATAGGAAAGCTCCGCCTCCGATCCTTGAAAATGCTCATATTCATAGAGGAGATCCAACTCCAGCGCCGAGAGCCCCCGCACGCGCGCCAGCGTGGCGTACCACTTGAAGGCTTTGTGCAGGTACCAGCCGCGCGTCTTATTCAGCCGGTCTTCACCGCTGTTCTCGCCGAAGATATTGAAGCTCAGTTGGTTGAACATGGCGATGTAGTCTTCGCGCTGCTGCCGGATCAGGCCGGACCAGCGCAGTTGGGCCGATTGCAGGTGTTCATCCAGGGAGCCCTCGGGAAAATAGGCGAAGTGGAGAGAGTAGCCGCCATCATGATGAATGTTTCCGCGGACAAATCCGGGTTTCATGGCGATCAGAAAGAAATGAAACCCGTGGACGGCCGCGGTTTTTTTGTCGCACAACTGCACCTGGGCGAGCCCTTGAGCATCTTTACCGCCCAGTAACGAATAGAGTTCGTACTTGTGAAGCTCCTGGGTCAAGGTCCGCTCCAGTTCCGACTTGAAGCCGGAAAGATGGCCGAGCTCAGGAGGCAGAAAGATGCGCCAATCCAGGTCGCGGACGTAATCCCAATCCACCTGCCCCCAGCGGCTGACGCTCAATCCCATGCTTCCATAAGGAGAGATGGGCGTTTTGCCCACGTATTCCAAAAGGTGGGGGCGTGTATGAGCGTAAGCACGAAGAGTTTCATCGACAACATGACGCAGCAAAGGAGCCATAGCCAGATCCCGGGAACCTCCGAATCGTTCCCTGGGCAGGAAAAAAGGCTCCGCGCCGAAGAGGTTGCGATGCGACGCAATGAGAGGCTGAATGCGCAAATGCTGAAAGGACAAGCTCTCTGCCGGGTTTGGAAAAAGGAATTCCAGGGCTCCGTGAAGAGCGGGATGGCGGGAGAGGATAGCGCGCAGAGTTTCCTGCATGATCGACCCGTTGCCTTTCGCGGAAGCCTGGCGCGTAAGCATAGCTTCCTTGTCGAGCGGCTTTTTCATTTTAGCCTTCTATGGCGATTCCCCAATTTCCGTGAAGTGGAAAGAGGCACGTTCCCGCTGCATGCGCAAGTGAGCGAGGCCGCGAGTGCGGGCCTGCAAATTCGAGTGAGGGCCTGCAATTTAAGGAGCGGGGCGGTTGCGAGACGAGGGCGGGCGAAATCTCCTCTTCTTCTCTTCTTGCAGGGCGGGAGCGATTCCATATGGGGAAGGGTGTGCCGATAGTGGAATCGGATTGGGAGGGAACCAGGCCGCACCCTTGACATGTGATCAGGCTCACTGCGTTTGAGGAAAAGCGGAAGGACACTAGCGACAGAATCCAGCGGAAGAATGGGGTTCACCCGCCTGAGGCGGGCTTCATCTACCGGCCTTTCGCGGCGCCGTCTCGTTATGAGTGGCGTGTGGCGAGGGGCGGAAGGAGGACTGCTGTGTCCGCATCCATTCTTGACGCACCTGTGGCCGTTCCGGTTACCCGCTATGTACAAGAGGGTCTTGCCGCCTGCACGGAGGATCTGGCGCGCCTGCGCTTCTCGATTGTTCTGACGGCGAAGTGGGAGGCCTCAGAGCGCGGAGACGCGTTGCACCGCAAGGAGTTGCACACCGACCTTGAGCAACTTCACGGGCTGTACTTCCGGAAGATCGACGAGATCGCCATGAACTTCGGCGTGCAGGAGGCGATGGAGGCCAAGGAAAAGGTGGAACGGGCGATGAGCGTCCCGCGGGGGTTGAAAATGCCGCGGTTGCGAGAGGAAGCGGGCGAAGAAAGTCGGCATTGATATTTAGAGCCTGGTGAAAGAGGTACGGCAGGGTGGGCCAATGCTTGCCGAGGTGCAGATAGGATTGAAGATGTCTTGCGAATAGGCCTTTTCGGAGCTTAGGATTCGCTCTTGGCATGGTTGCGCAACGGATTCCGGCTTGCCCGCATATGGGTAATGGTATGAATCAGTCCTGTTCTTATTTTCCTACCTGCACATCAGGCGAAAGCCGGCGGCAAGTTGTTCGTTTGCCCTGTGGATTCCCGCGTTCGGGCCGATCGCAGAGAGAAGCCCAAACACTGATATATTGAATGTGGCAATCGATTCAGCAGTTGTAAGGTATGCGCGCTTCTGGGCAGAATTTCAGCGAGCGGGTTTGAGGAAGTCGCGGGCGCTGAAAACACGGAGGATAGCGCGCCGAGGGCTGAATCCGGTGGCATCCACTTCTCCGGAGCGGCGATGCAGGCGATACTGGCGCTCGAAGACGGGCGCATCTTCCGTGGCCACGGCTATGGGCACCTGAGCGAATGCCAGGGCGAGGTCGTTTTTAATACTTCCCTTACCGGTTACCAGGAGATTTCGACCGATCCCTCCTATGCGGGGCAGATTGTGGTTCTGACCAACCCGCAGATCGGCAACTACGGGACCAATCATGCGGACAACGAGGCGGCGAGGCCCTACATAGAGGGGCTGATCGTGCGGGAGTTCTCGCCGATCAGCTCCAACTGGCGGTCGGAGCAGGTGACCGACGAGTACATGGAGCGGTACAAGGTGCCGGTGCTGGCCGAGATCGACACGCGCGCGCTGGTGCGGCACCTGCGCGACCACGGGGTGATGCGCGGGGTGATTTCGACTACCGTCTCAGACGCCGATACGCTCGTCCAAAAGGCCAGAAAAATTCGCAAGATGGATGGGACGGACCTGGCCAAAGTTGTCTCCACGAAGAGCGCTTACCAGTTTGATTCCTCCGATCCGCGCTGCCAGATGGGCGACGCGCTGCTTCCCACTGCTCTCGTCCAAGACGCGGGAGTGCGGCAGCACCACGTGGTGGCGTACGACTTCGGGATCAAGCAGAACATTCTGCGCATGCTGGCGCGCGAGGGCTGCCGGGTGACGGTGGTTCCGGCCCAGACCGGCGCCGAGGACGTGCTGGCGCTGAAGCCGGACGGGGTCTTTTTGTCGAACGGGCCGGGCGATCCGGAGCCGGTGGAGTACGCGGTGAAGGCCATTCGCGGGCTGATGGGGCGCGTGCCGGTCTTTGGAATCTGCCTGGGCCACCAGCTCTGCGGGCTGGCGCTGGGCGGACGGACGTATAAGCTCAAGTTCGGCCATCACGGCGGCAACCACCCGGTGCGCAACAACGTGACGGGCAAGGTGGAGATCACGGCGCACAACCACAACTTCGCGGTCGATCCGGATTCGATCAACGGGAACGAAGTGGAGCTGACGCACGTGGACCTGAACGACCAGACACTGGAGGGGCTGCGGCACCGGACGCTGCCGCTGTTCAGCGTGCAGTACCATCCCGAGGCGGCGCCGGGGCCGCATGACTCGCACTATTTGTTCCGGGATTTTCGGCAGATGATGGAGGAGTGGAAGGGATGAAGCACTGGCTCCCAGTCCTGATGCTCTTTTTGGGAGTGGGTAGTTGTTTTTCCTTTGCACAAGCAGACCCATTCGCCCGGTATCTGTCCAGTGTCAAGGCTGGAACACCAGAGACCGCCCTGTTGAGATTTGCGACTGATTGCGGTGTGGATGTTAAGAAAATACAGCCGCGGTACGCGGTCGGGCCAGGAAGCTCCTTTACCGCGGTGAGAAATCTCGCCAGGGGACTGCGGAGTATTGATACCGATTTTTATTCAACAGCGGAGGTTTGGCCCTCGCGGGAACGGGTTTTGGTTGAGGTTTGGGCGAACAGTGACGATGTTGGTTCGGAGGTTCGCTATTTTAACTGCTTCATCGGTAAAGAGCTAATGAAAGCCGAGGTAGTCAACTGGAATGTGCCGGTTTCAAAGGGTGACCCGAAAACGTGGGGTTACTCACTGAGATGGGAACGGACTGGAAATGGGGAATTAACAAAGACCAAGGCCGAGTTTGTCGACGCCTTGGGGCGCACAATTCCAAAGCCAAAATTGGACTCCGAGGGCGAAAAGAGCTTGCTGTGGGTTCCTTTTCTGGGTTCGCTCGATGATTGGAAGCTGCCGCAATCGATGTTGCGTTGAACTGATGAGCGGAGTGCTTTGAAAGGGCACGACTTCAGTCGTGCCGCACCGGAACAGAAAATCGCCGCGGCTTTAGCCGCTGAGGGAAGGTTTTGAAGCCCGCACGCGAGCACGCAACGAATAACGCGCAGACCTATTTCATTACGTCCGACACGTGGGAACGGCGCGCGCTATTCTGTGCGGAGCCATGGGCGAGGCTGTTTTTCAAAGCGCTTTTGAGCTATCGCGGCAAGGACTATCTTCTCCATGAGTTCGTTTTGATGCCCGACCATTTTCATTTGTTGATTTCCCCCACGAGCGCGTTGGAACACGCTGTCCAACTGGTCAAGGGCGGCTTCTCGTATCGCGTGAAGAAGGAGATCGGATCGAATGCCGAAATCTGGCAGAGAGGTTTTGCCGATCATCGGATTCGCGATGCAGAGGATTACGACAAGCACCTGCATTACATCCATTTGAATCCCGTGAAGAGAGGGCTTTGTACCGACCCACGTGAGTATCAGTATTGCTCGGCATTTCCGGGTTGGAAGCTCGACCCCATCCCTCAGTGGCTAAAGCCACTTGCAAACGAGGCCATTTGCGGCACGGCTGAAGCCGTGCCCTTTCAAAGCAAGGGCACGTAGTCTTGAACACGAAACCATGAGACTTCGACAGGCAACGGATCAGACAAGAAATCATGCCACGCAGAAATGACATACAGAAAGTCCTCGTGATCGGCTCCGGCCCGATCATCATCGGGCAGTCGGCGGAGTTCGATTACTCGGGGACGCAGGCCTGCAAAGCCCTCAAGCAGGAGGGCTATGAGGTGGTGCTGGTGAACTCGAACCCGGCCACCATCATGACCGATCCGGAGCTGGCCGACCGCACCTATATTGAGCCCCTCACGCACGAGTACGTCGAGGAGATTATTCGCATTGAAGCGGAGATGCTGGCCAGTGCTGGCCTCACGGGCGGGCCTTCGGGGAAGTTTGCCTTGCTGCCCACCGTGGGCGGGCAGACGGCGCTGAACCTGGCCGTGGATCTGG
Source organism: uncultured Acidobacteriota bacterium (assembly GCA_963808795.1). Lineage (GTDB taxonomy): Bacteria > Acidobacteriota > Terriglobia > Terriglobales > Acidobacteriaceae > Telmatobacter. The sequence continues at coordinate 267,931 of CAWEGL010000007.1, read as the reverse complement.
CCGACACGGGGGTTCTGGACCGCTACAACGTGGAGCTGATCGGCGCCAAGCTGGAGGCCATCAAGAAGGCCGAGGACCGGCTGCTGTTCAAGGATGCGATGATCCGCGTGGGGTTGGAAGTGGCGCGCTCGGCGCTGGTGAACAATCTGCGCGACGGCCTGGATTTTGCCAGCAAGCTGGGTTTTCCGGTGCTCATCCGGCCCAGCTTTACGCTGGGCGGAACGGGCGGCGGCATCGCGTACAACCGCGAGGAGTTGATGGAGATTCTGGCGCGAGGGCTGGACCTCTCGCCCGTACACGAATGCCTGGTGGAAGAGAGCGTGCTGGGCTGGAAGGAGTTCGAGCTGGAGGTGATGCGCGACCTGGCGGACAACGTGATCATCATCTGCTCGATTGAGAACTTCGATCCCATGGGCGTGCACACGGGCGACTCGATCACGGTGGCGCCGGCGCAGACGCTGAGCGACCGCGAGTACCAGAAGATGCGCGACGCGGCTATCGCTTGCATGAGGGAGATCGGCGTGGAGACGGGGGGATCGAATGTGCAGTTTGCGATCAACCCCCAGGACGGGCGCATGGTGGTGATCGAGATGAACCCGCGCGTCTCGCGCTCGTCGGCGCTGGCCTCGAAGGCGACCGGCTTTCCCATTGCCAAGATCGCGGCCAAGCTGGCGGTGGGCTATACGCTGGACGAGATTCCGAACGACATTACGCGCAAGACGCCGGCTTGCTTTGAGCCCACCATCGATTACGTGGTGGTGAAGATTCCCAAGTGGCAGTTCGAGAAGTTTCCCGGCGCCGACGATACGCTGGGGCCGCAGATGAAGTCGGTGGGCGAGGTGATGGCCATCGGGCGCACCTTCAAGGAGGCGCTGATGAAGGCCTGGCGCTCGCTGGAAACCGGCAAGAGGACGGGCACGGAGGTGCTGGAGCCGCGGCGGCTGACGCAGATGCTGGTGACGCCGCGGCCGGAGCGGCTGGGCTACATCCGCTACGCCTTCGAGCGGGCGATGAGCGTGCGCGAGGTGGCGCGGCTGACGCGCATGGACCCGTGGTTCCTGTATCAACTGCGCGAGATTACGCAGGCGCAGTCCGCAATCGCTGGAACTGCTCCGAAAGATATAAGTGCGGAGCACCTGAGGCGGCTTAAGCGGCTGGGGCTAAGCGACGAGCGCATCGCCACGGAGTGGAAGCTGGAAGGACACGAGGGCGTGAGGCAGGTGAGGGAACTGCGCGAGGGGCAGGGAATCAGGCCGGTTTTCAAGCTGGTGGACACCTGCGCGGCGGAGTTCGAGTCCATGACGCCCTACCTCTACTCGACCTACGACGAAGAGGACGAAGCGCCGCCGACGGCGAAGCCGAAGATCATCATTCTGGGCTCGGGGCCGAACCGCATCGGGCAAGGGATCGAGTTTGACTACTGCTGCTGCCACGCGGCCTTCGCGCTGAGGGACGACGGCTACGAAACCATTATGGTGAACTGCAACCCGGAGACCGTCTCCACCGACTACGACACCAGCGACCGGCTCTACTTTGAGCCGCTGGTGCTGGAAGACGTGCTGGCGGTCTACCACCACGAGGCGCAATCGGGCGCCAAGATTGGCATGATTGTGCAGTTCGGCGGACAGACGCCGCTCAACCTGGCCGAGAGGCTGCGCGCGGCGGGGGTGCCGATTATCGGCACGTCGCCGGAGTCGATTGATCTGGCAGAGGACCGCAAGCAATTCGGCAAGCTGCTGGAGGAGCTGGAGATTCCGCAACCGCATGGGGGCACGGCCACCAGCGTGGAGGAGGCACTGGCCGTGGCAGAGCGCATCGGCTATCCGGTGCTGGTGAGGCCCAGCTATGTGCTGGGTGGGCGAGCCATGGTGATTGCCTACGACGCCGAGGCGGTGACGCGCTACATGCGCGAGGCGGTGGAGTACTCGCAGGAGCGCCCGGTGCTGATCGACCACTTTTTGGAGAACGCGGTCGAGGTGGACGTGGACGCGCTGTGCGACTCGGAGGACGTGCTGATCGCCGGCATCATGCAGCACATCGAGGAGGCCGGCATCCACTCCGGCGACTCCTCGTGCGTGCTGCCCGCGGTGAGCATCCGCGAGGAGACGCTAGAAACCCTGCGTGCTTACTCGCGCAAGCTGGCCCTGGCGCTGAACGTGGTGGGCCTGGTGAACCTGCAGTTCGCCATTCAGCGCGATGCCGAGGGCAAGGATTGCGTTTACGTGATCGAGGTCAATCCGCGGGCCTCGCGCACCGTGCCCTATGTTTCAAAGGCTACGGGCGTGCCGCTGGCCAAGATCGCCGCGCGGCTGATGACCGGACGCAAGCTGCGCGAACTGCTGCCGGCCGAGCTGGCCGCGGGCAAGGACCTGGGAACCGGCGCGCATTACTACGTGAAGTCACCGGTTTTTCCGTGGTCGAAGTTTGCCGGTGTGGATACGGTGCTGGGACCGGAGATGAAATCCACGGGCGAGGTGATGGGCGTGGCGGCCACCTTTGGCGAGGCCTTTGCCAAAGCGCAGCTCTCGGCCGGGCAGGTGCTGCCCGCGCGCGGAACGGTCTTCTTCAGCGTGAACGACCACGACAAGCAGGCGGCCATTGAGCTGGCGCGCCGCTATGTGCACCTGGGCTTCAAGATCGTGGCCACGCAGGGCACGGCCAACGCGCTCGAAGGCGCGGGGCTGATCGCCGAGCGGGTCTTCAAGGTCATGGAGGGGAGGCCGAATGCGGTAGACCTGATCAAGGAGGGCCGGATTCAGTTGATCGTGAACACGCCGCAGGGGCAGGACACGATTTTCGACGAGAAGCCGATCCGGAGGGCGGCGGTGCAGGCGCATATTCCCACCATTACCACGATTGCGGCGGCGCAGGCGGCGGCGGAGGGAATTGCGGCCATGCAAAAGCATCGGACTACGGTTTTCGCCTTACAGCAACTGCACGCGGAAAACGGGCGGTGAAGGCGGTTAGCCGGTCGAAAGATGAGACTCCGGCGCCGCGAAGGCGCCCAGGCGTGGGCGGAGAAGACGAGACGCCATGCCCAAGGCCTAATCGCCTGAGGTGACCCTCAAGAACGCTCGAATCCTCAGCTACCCCATCGCGTCGAAATTTGCCGCCAGTGTGATATGTTCTATCGCTTCAAAGTGTATTGACAGTCATGTGGCTATATGGTAATCATCAGTCAGGCGGTAGGACCGTAAGCTGGGGCACTGCTTCCCTTCACAATTTTTAGCCACACTTTAGTCAGGTACACCAAAGGTGGAGTCCACCGACAGGGACCGTCTGGGAGGCGTGGAAGCTGTACCTTAAGCGCACCAGTGCAGTCTTGGCATGCCATCCAGGTCTCTGACCACTTGATTTTGCACAAACATGTCTCCATGCAGGGACGGTCTTCTGCACTGTTAGCGATCCGCCATTGAAAGCCGAGAGCACCATACCGCCGATCCCAATCGCAAGGTAGATGGAAGCCAACCAAATCCGCACGCAGTCCGCCGCTCAGAAACGCCACTGTGGCAGCAAGACGGCAAGAGTTTCAACCGCGACCAACAGAAAGGAGAAAGGAAAGAGTGAATTACATGATGAAAGCGATCATCCGGAACCGCACAGCGGCAAGGCTAGTCACTGCTGTTCTGTTCATGCTCATTGCGGTTGTCCCGACCTTCGGGCAGACACAGAAAATGCGCGTTAATATTCCATTCCGGTTTGTTCTCGGCTCCCAGACCTTACCCGCTGGAGCCTACACCTTCTCGGTGAACAATTTCGGTTTAGCGCTGCAACCAGACAGCGGGGGGCAGTTGCATGCCCTGATCGTCACGCGCCTCACTGGGCCCACGGGATTCTTGCAGGAGGGCTCGCTTGTCTTTGATAAGGCCAGCGCCGGTCCCATCCTTTCCGAAGTTTGGATCCCAGGGGCCGACGGAATCCTGCTTCACAGCATTCCCAAGAACCATAGTCGTGACGTGCTCGCCTTCTCAGGCCTGAGCGACACGGGCGCCGTCCCAGGCAGAACGGCCTTCAACCTGACCTGTGCACGCTGTCACGGAAGAGACGGCAGGGGAAATCCGGTTGCTGACAATTACTTCAAGACGAAGATTCCGCGCCTTGTCTCACCGGAGGTCCAGAACAAGACGGATGCGGAGATGAGAGAAATCATCGGCATGGGCACGCAAACCATGCCGCCTGTGGAAGTGGATGATGCCGGCTTCCGGCATCGCCTGCCGCCGCAGGACGTGAGCGCCGTGATCGCGTATGTGCGCAACCTGAACAAATAATCTCAGGCGCGGTCATCCGGGTAGAGCGGGCCGCAGAGAAAGGCGGCCCGCGCAGTTAGAGAGGCTCTGGTGCGCGTTCTGCTGCCGCGAACGCCGCGCAGGTCTATTGGTCGCTACAGCCGGGCGGAGCTTTTCAGTCAATGCTCAGCAATATAGGGCTCGGCAGAGTATTGAATAGATTACTGCTGTGGGGCCGTGCGGCGGGCGCCGCGGGTCCCGCTTTTGAGAGCTGCGATTCCGCGCAGCCATCCCTACCAACCGCCGCGCTTGCCCGCCCGAATCCTCCGTATCTCCTCCATGCGCTGCACCAGCTGCTTTTCGCGGCCCTCCTGGGTGGGGTGGTAGTAGGTGCGGCCGCGGAGGGAGTCGGGGAGGCAGTCCATGTCGGCAACTTTGCCTTCTTCGTCGTGGGCGTAGCGATAGCCTTTGCCGTAATCCAGTTCTTTCATCAGGCGGGTGGGGGCGTTGCGCAGGTGGAGGGGGACAGGCTCCTGGCGGGTATGCTCGATGTCGTCCTGCACGGCGCCGTAGGCGGTGTAGACGGAGTTGGACTTGGGGGCAAGGCAGAGATAGACGACGGCTTCAGCGATGGCGAGATCGCCCTCGGGCGAGCCGAGGAAGTCATAGGCGTCCTTGGCGGAGAGGCAGAAATGCAGGGCTTCAGGGGCGGCGAGGCCGATGTCCTCAATGGCCATGCGCACGATGCGGCGGGCGAGATAGAGCGGGTCTTCACCAGCGGCGAACATGCGGGCGAGCCAGTAGAGGGCGGCGTCTGGATCGGAGTTGCGGACGCTCTTGTGGAGGGCGGAGATGAGGTTGTAGTGCTCCTCGCCGGACTTGTCGTACATGAGGACGCGGCTGTTGCACGGCTTCGGCGGCGATGGCCCGGTCGATGTGATTTTTCACTCGGCCGGGGAAGCTTGCCTCAGGGGCTAAAGCCCCGTACAAATCTGTGGCGCGATTGTCCGGGCTAAAACCCGGACCTACCGTCCCACCAGCCTCTTCCGCGGCGGGTTCCTGGGCGAGCTGGGCGGCGACTTCGAGGGTGTTGTAGGCGTTGCGGCAGTCGCCGCTGGAGTAGCCGGCGATGAGTTCGAGGGCGTCATCGCCGGCGGTGAGATGGAGCGCGCCGAGGCCGCGGTCTTTGTCGGCGAGAGCGCGGCGGAGAAGGGCGACGATGTGCTCCTCTTGGAGCGGCTCCAGGACGTAGACGCGGCAGCGGGAGAGCAGGGCGGAGATGATCTCGAAGGAGGGATTTTCCGTGGTGGCGCCGATGAGGCGGATGGCGCCGCGCTCGACGTAGGGCAGGAAGGCGTCCTGCTGGGCCTTGTTAAAGCGGTGAATCTCATCGACGAAGAGGATGGTGCGGGAGTGGAGCTCGGCGGCTTTGGCGGCGGCGGCCATCACCTGCTTGATCTCCTTGATGCCGCTCATGACGGCTGAGAACTCGATGAAATTCGCCTTGGTGGTTTCGGCGATGATCTTGGCCAGGGTGGTTTTGCCCACGCCGGGAGGGCCCCAGAAGATCATGGAGCCCGAGTCGTCGCGCTCGATCTGGACGCGGAGGGGTTTGCCGGGGCCGACGAGGTGCTCCTGGCCGAGGAGCTCGCCGAGGGAGCGGGGGCGCATGCGCTCCGCAAGCGGCGCGCCTCCGGCGGGGGGATTTTTAGACGAGTGCAGTGGAGCTTCGGGCAGGCTCTCAAACAGGCTCATCGCGCGCTCCAGGTTTTTCTGCCAGGTGCGGATCGTTGGGAGGGATTCTTCGCGGCTCTTTGCCGCGCAGCTTCGTAGAGCAGCACGCCGGCGGCGACAGCGGCGTTGAGGCTCTCGACCGGGCCGGGGCAGGAGATGGTGATTCTTCCATCGGTGCGGGCGGCGAGCGCGCATGGGACACCGTTGCCCTCGTTGCCGATGATGAGCGCGACGGGACCGGCGAGGTCGATCTGTTGAGCGGGTTCGGCGTCCCGGACGGTAGTGGCGTAGACCTTTATGCCGGCCTGGCGAAGGCGGGCGAAGCACTCTTCGGCGCTTACGGCGAGCAGGGGAACGCGAAAGACGCTGCCTGCGGAGGCGCGGACGGCCTTGGGGTTCCAGGCGCTGACGGTTCCGGGCAGGCTGAGGACACCAGTGGCGCCAAAAGCCTCGGCCGAACGGAGGATCGTACCCAGATTGCCGGGGTCCTGGAGGGCGGCGAGCACAACCAGCAGCGGCGGTTTGGCGGGGTCTTGGCTGAGCAGGTGCGCCCAGGTCCAAAGCGGAGGCTCGACGAGGGCGGCGACGGGCTGCGGGGTTTCAGTTGCAAGGGCGGCGTCGAGGAGGGGTTTGGGCACCAGTAGAACCTCCGTTTCCGGCGGCAGACACAGGCCTTTGAGCAGTTTCTCGGCGCCGAGAGCCGCAAAAACGCACTCAAACCTCAGTCCCGCCCGTAGAGCTTCGGCCACCAAGTTTGGCCCCTCGACGCCGACAAGGCCGCCGCCGGCCGGGCGCGCCAACGCGTGCCGCAGCTCTTTTACACGCGCGTTCTGCTTACTCTGTACAATGCGAACAGGCATCGAACCGATTCTACGGCGTTTACGCCGCGGCGCGCGCAAGTGAGAGCGCGTGCAAAGCTTGCACCACGGCAGGTGCTGTGATAGTTTCCGATTTTACGGCTCTTATCACTTCGGGAACCGAGGTAAGGCTTCTTGTCGGCGGAGATATTGCACGTCCATCCCGATGAACCCCAACCGGAGCGGATCGATTACATCGTCTCCTGCCTGCGTCAGGGGGGTGTAATTGCGCTCCCCACCGACACCTTTTATGGGTTGGCGGTGGACCCGGTAAATCTCCACGCGGTGGAACAGATCTACCAGATCAAGACCCGGCAGAAGTACAAGCCGCTGTCGCTGCTGATCGCCTCGGCGGCGCAGGCCTACGAACTGGCGCCGGACACCGACGCGCTGTTCGACAAGCTGGCGGAGCGGTTCTGGCCGGGCCCGCTGACGATCATTGTGCGCGCCGGGACGAAGCTGCCTTTGCGCTCGACGGCCAACACGGGCAACGTAGCCATCCGCGTGCCCGACGCGGCCATTCCCCGCGCCGTGGTGGGGCGCTTCGGACTGCCCATCACAGCCACTTCAGCGAACCTGCAGGGGGCTCCCGAGTGTATGCACGCGGCCTGCGTGCGCGACCAGATTGGGGACCGCATTCCGCTGATTGTGGACGGCGGACCCACGGCGCGCGCGCTGCCTACGACTATCGTCGATCTGTCGCTGGGCCCGGGGCGGTGGGAGATTCTGCGCGAGGGCGCCATTCCCACGCACGAAATCGTCATGGTACTCCAGCGGTAAGATGGAGCGCATGGTGCGCCAGGCCAAACCACAGCGCTGCAAATGGGCACTGCCCGCGGCGGTCTTGCTGATTTTGGCGCTGGCGGCAGCGGGAGCGGGCGCGTGGTGCCATCGGGTTTATGCACAGATCGAGCACTACGCCCACCTGGACCAAGCCGCGCCGGCCGACGCGATTGCGGTTTTTGGCGCGGCGGAGTATGACGGACGGCCTTCGCCGGTGTATCGCGCGCGCCTGGACCACGCACTCGGCCTCTATCAACGCGGCATGGCTCCGCTGATCATCACATTGGGCGGAGGGGGCGGCGATCAGTACTCGGAGGGGGGCGTGGGCCGCGAGTACTTGATGGGCATGGGGGTACCGGAACGGAAGATCATCGCCGAGACGCACAGCCGGGACACCGAAGAGGAGGTGCGCAACCTGGCCGTCATCGCGCGCGCCAACGGGCTGCGGCGGCTGGTGATCGTAAGCGACGGAACGCATCTTTTCAGGGTCCACGCCATCTGCGCCGCCTACGGGCTGGAAGTATTGACCTCGCCACGACCGCGCCTGGACGTGGAGGGGGGCTCATCGGAGGACGGTCACATCGTCCACGAGATCCTGAGCTACACGGCGTGGAGGCTGCACCTGCATTGAAGTGGAGCTAGTGGGGTTAGCGGAGCTAGCGGAGTTAACCAGCTGACGAGCCGGCGAATCAGCGGAGGAAGGCGAGGGCGAAGGCCGCAGCGGCGGCGGTGGAGAGGAAGTTCACGGCGTCGTTGTTGAGCCAGCCGCGCTGTTCGAGAGTGGCTCCGAGGAAGCTGTCAAATTGAAAGCCGAAGACGCCGCCGGCGCAACTGAAGATGAACATGCTGGGGTTGCCGCGCAGGGCGAGGACACCGGCGACAGCGACCAGGGCCGCGGCAAGGACTCCGGCCAGTGTTCCGGCCAGGCTTACCGCGCCGTCACGGCCCGGCTGCGCGGCGCGCAGGGTTGTTATCATGCGCGGGCGGGCTCCGAAGACCTGACCGATCTCGGACGAAACGGTGTCGGCGGCGGCTTCAGCCAGGGCTGCCAGTCCTGCGGTGAGCAGAGCGAAAACGGAGGGGGTCGACCAGCGGCCCATGGCCAGCGAGGAGCGGACAAATGGGCTGGAAACGATGGCTGCGAGGCCCAGATTGGCGGCTACCTGCGCGGCTGATCGCCCTTGCGGCCTTTCCGCAGTTCCATGCCGCTGCTTTTGGGCCCGGCCGATGCGGGTAGCGGCGAAGGCGAGCACGGAGACCGCGAGCACGGGGGCGAGGGCCGTGTGCAAGGGCTCGTAGGGAGGGGCCAAGGTGGAAAACATCAGGCTGGCGGTGATGACCGCGCCGGCGGCCGCGGCCCAGGGAGTGGCGGCGCGCAACTTCCAAGTGACCAGCCCCAAGAGCACGCTGAGGCTCACGGTCCAGACGACCGCTGGAGCCGATGTTGCGGTCCAGTTGCGAGCTTGCCAGACGGCCTCCACGGCCACCACGGGCAGCACCAGGAGCTCGACCAGCTTGGATTCCCAATCGAGGTTCGCTTGAGCCAGGTTCGCTTGAGCCATGCTTTTTCATCGTATCCTCTCGACGCCCGCCGGGGTGAACGCAAGGACGGACAGTTTGCGGCCGGGAGGCTGCGCCTCTTTGAGAGCCATCGGTTGGGCATTTTCACGAGCGGTTCCAAAGTTCATGTGCCATTTTGAGTTTCGTGAAATGTGGCATTCGCCGCGGCGAATGCCACTCGGCCCGCCGCGAAGGGCTTTCTGGGTGCAGCAACTCTGGAACCGCTGTCGGCATGGCGGGAGGAAAGCGAAGGATGCTTTCACCCTGGCCGCTTGATTTACAATCACGAGGTAGCAAGAAAGATTGGGATGAAGCTTTTTTCTATGAATGCAGGCTGGACAGGCGTGCGGCTGGCAGAGGCGGGTGCGGGCTTAGCGATCGCCGTCCTGATTGCCGGCTGCGGCAACAATTACAGGCCGGTGGTGACGCCGGTGCCAACCAATGGACCGGCAGCGCAGCCGACATCGTATGCGGTGGTGGTTTCGTCGACGGGACCCACAACGCCGGGCGTGGCCACGATTATTGACTATTCCGGGGATTCCGTGATGGCGGAAGCGCCCATTGGCCCCGGTCCGATCGCGTTTGCGCTGGAGTCGGACGGCTACGAAGGCTACACGCTCAACAGCGACGGCACGATCACGAACATTCCCATTTCCACCGACCTCCAACAAAAGCTGGAATTGTTCTCGACCCTTCCGGCCACCGCAGAGGTTCTGAACCTGTTCGCGCCGTCTTACGCTCTTTGGGCTACCGATCTCAACGGAAACATCGTAGATGTTTTCAACGGCAGCCCGCGGACTTTCAGCTGGCGATTCCGGTTGCGCCGACGCCGATCACCATGGCTGGCGCGACGGTCGCCCTGGGCCAGCGCGAATACGTGGTCAGCCAGAATTTTGCCGATCCCACGGGGCTGACCTGCAACACTTCGCCGCGCACGGCTCCCGCCGACGGGGTGGTGACGCCTATCGAGATTGAAAGCTATACGGCCGACGTACCGATAGCGGTGGGCAAGTGCCCGGTTTACGCCGTGCAGAGCACAGATTTGCAGCGCTTGTTTGTTCTGAACCGCGGCGACGACACGATTACCGTCATCAACAGCCAGGCCAATGCGCTGGACAACCAATGTCCTCCGCCAACAGGTTGTGTGAACCAGAATGGGCAGACGTATTTCACCCACCCCACGCTGCCGCTTTCGCTTTCGGCGGTAGCCGCCACCGGCATCACGCCGCCCAACGGGACGGCGGGAATGCCCATGATCGCCGGGCCAGTGGATGCCGAGTATAACGCGGCCACGCAGCAACTGGTGGTGGCCGACTTCGACGGCGGGACGGTCAGCGTGATCGACGTAAGTCTGGATGAGTATGGCAACGACAGTCCGACCTTCGGGACCACCTATACGATCCCGGTGGGCAACGATCCGGCCAGCGTGACGGTTCTCAACGACGGCAGCCGCGCCTACGCGGCCAACCAGGCCGACGGCACGGTGAGCGTTGTGAACCTGTCGAGCTACACTCTGGAAAAAACGCTCCCGGTGGTCGGGCATCCGCGCACCGTTGTCTCGACGCAAAATTCCGGGTACAGCAAGGTGTATGTGGGGTCGCCGGATAGCCCCTTCATCACCATCATTCAGTCGACCCCGACAGTCACTGACCTGGTGGACACCACCGTCCTGACGGAGGGCAACGTGGTGGACGTGCGCACCACCACCCCAGACGGGGGGGGGAGGGACAATGCCAATTTCAGCAGCCGCGTGCCGGGTTACGGACAGCCCTGCAACTTGCCTCCGGCGCTGATGGATACAACCTACGGCCTGAATTACACACTTGCGGATTGCCAGGCGAGCCCGTAACTGCCGGGCGCTCAAGCTCGGGCATGGTCATGGGATTCAAATTGCCGCACGGAAGACGGCTAAAGGGTCATTTCCCCACCGGGGATGGCCCTTTGATCGTTTTTCGAGCGGTTCCAGAGATTCCGTGCCCTTTGCGGAGCCGAGCAACGTGGCATTTACGTCGACCCCAGCGAGCAAAAATCGCCCGCTGGGGACCCCGGTTAAGGAAAATGCCACTTGGCAGCCCGCCGCGGCGGGCTTTCCGGATACAGCAACTCTGGAACCGCTGTAAAGGAGTTTGGGGCCATGAGCGGCGGCACGGCGAAGACGAGGCTGGACCGTCTGCTGACCGAACGGGGCCTGGCGCCCAGCCGTGAACGCGCGCGGGCGCTCATTCTGGCGGGGCGGGTTCTGGTGCGCGAGCAAAAAGTGGATAAGCCGGGGACGGCGGTTCCCGCCGATGCGACGGTGCGGTTGCTGGGCGCGGACCTGCCTTACGTGAGCCGCGGCGGCGTGAAGCTGGCGGCGGCCCTGGATTACTGGGGGATTGCGGTGAACGGCCGGACCTGCCTGGACGTGGGCGCCTCGACGGGCGGATTTACGGATTGTCTTTTGCAACGCGGCGCCGCGCAGGTGACGGCAATCGATACGGGTTTTGGCCAGATCGCCATGAAGCTGCGGACAGATCCGCGGGTGCGCCTGCTGGAGCGCACCAACGCACGGCTGCTGGAGCCGGGTTCGCTGGCCGCGGGGCCAGAGAGCCCCGAAAATACCTTCCTGGTGATGGACGTCTCATTCATTTCGGCTACGCTGGTGCTTGGACCGGTGCTGGCCGCCGCGACCTCGCTGGCCGAAGCGGTGATCCTGGTCAAGCCGCAGTTCGAGGCCGGGCGCGAGCACGTGCGCAAGGGCGGCATTGTGCGCGATCCGGCGGCGCAGCAACTGGCGGTGGATAGAGTGGCGGAGTGCGTGAGGTCGCTGGGGTGGGAGGCGGTCGAGACCATTCCGTCGCCCATCACCGGCGCGGAGGGCAATCGGGAGTTTTTGCTCTACGCGCGGCGGATGGGGCTGTGAGCTGCCTTCCACGCGGGCCGGTTGCTGGCCGGCCGGCAATCAGAATGCGAAAGCCGGCTGTGTTCCAGGTCCATGAGCGGCTCGGCGCCAAGCGTGGCGCGGCCGCGGATAAACCGGTGAACACGGGCCGGTTTACGGGCATTTTCGAAAAGAGTGTGCTCTTTGGGGGATGTGCAGGGTCACCGCGCCTTGGGCGTTGCATCGATTTGAAGGTGCGGCCCCGAGAAATACCTTTCCTGGTTGGCTATAATTTCGCTGTCTCGTCTTAGCGGTGCGGTCCCTTCGCCGGCGTCATTGAAAAAACAAGGGCAGCCGAAATTTTGTGCTTGACAACGCCAATTTTAAAGAATAAAAGCGCGTAATAGTTGTTTTTGAGACCATGCGTGAAGTTTTAGCCGCATCTCATGAAAACGTTTTCAATAGGCGATCTCGCCGGAAGGAGAAAGGAGCTCTATGCGCAACCCAGGATGTACAGTTAGTGCACGTCGTCAGCCGGCGGAACTGCTTCCGCCGCAACGCACCAATGGGATCGCCAAACGGTGGTTCCACGTTGTCCTGTGCCTTGTGGGCGTATTTTCAGCGATGTTTGTTCAGGCCCAGGTAGTTCAACCGCTAGAGCCGGTTGACCCAAGCCCGATCAACGGCGAGATGTATTACTTCATCAACCAGCTCTCCGGGCTGCAGATGGACTTGAATAACAGCTCGACCACACCCGGCGACAACATCCTTGTCAACAGCAGAAGCTTCTCAAGTCTTGGCCAGAGATGGGCCTTTACCGAGGTTCCCGGCAGTGGTGATTGTCTCCCAGATAGGCCGTGCCCCGACAGAAAGCCCGAGTTTGAAAGACATTCTCACTGGGTGATCAGCAATGTTCTCAACGGTCTGTGTTTGGACACTGCGGCTTCGCACCGCGCCAGCTACGTCGTCCAGAAGCCGTGCGCCAACAATGCCCCGACGCAGGAGTGGTCACTCACCTACGTGAAAAACGGCTACAACGTGGTGAGGAATGTTGGCACAGGACTTGTAATGGACGTCTCCGACGCGAGCCTGTCGCCGGGCGCACAACTGATTGAGTCGCGGCTTGCGGGATCGCCGACGCAGGGCCAGTTGTGGCTCTTCCGCCCCGCGTTTTTCCGGGGCAACGATTCGAGCCTTCAGGAAAAAGAGGAATATGACCGCGTCGTGGCGAACAATCCTTCCTCATACCCCTGGTGGCACGACGCCTATCTTCCCGGTCAGGACATTCTCCAAATCTTCAAGAACAACGGGATGAATATGATTCGGGTTCGGCCAGCGTCAATCAACACGACGGTGACTTTAGGGGGGGTGAGCTTCCCGATTACGACCGGCCCATACAATCACTACACTTTGGCGCCGCCGCCGGCCACGCAAATCATTCCTGCGACGGCCACCGGGAGCGCGGGCAGCGCCGGAGACTACGCGGAGACCGACTGGTCGGGCGTCGACCTAGCGGTGCGGGCGAAACAACTGGGCATGTCGGTGAACGTGACTTTGTTCTACGATGGCTGGAACACATCGGACACGCCGGGGAACTGGGCGGGGGCGACGCTCGCACAGTTGTCTGGGGTGCCGTCCACAGCTGACTGCACCGTTGCCGGGAATTGCCTGATGTACAACTACGTCAAGCAGGAGATGGAACTCTATCGGGCCATGGGCGCCTGGCCGGATGTGGTTGCGCTCGGAAACGAAGTCACCAGCGGCATGTTCAATACGGAAAGCTGCTACACGAATAACAACGGAGGTGGAACCTGTTTCATCGCCATACAACAAGCGGGCATGCAGGCGATTCTGGACGCGGCATCCGATACATCGGACCCCGCACTCCTTGGTCCACCGCTGCCGCCGCCGATCAGCTGCATTCACATCACGGGGGACCGCAACCTGTACACGTACTACAGCGGAGCGATAGCAAATGGCATTCCTCTCGATGCCATTTGCGAGAGCTACTACCCGGGCTGGCACGGACCTACGACACAAGCACAATACAATTGGCACGACAACACCAGGCAATATGGCTCGCAGATCGCGGAGCCTAACTTTGACCAGGAAGCTACACAGCTAGGCTTGCCCATCTTCAATATCGAGGACGGCGTATCCTACGCATTGCAGTCCGTGTACGGTACCGCGAGCCCTCAGGACCCGTGGTACGGGATCAATCCGCCGGGACCTTCCGCTGCGCTCGCACGGCAAGGGATGATCGATCTCGACAAGGTACAGAAGAGCGTGCCCAACAATCTTCACATGGGCATGGAGTGGTGGGCCGGTGAGGCAACAAATATCTCCAGTCCCGCGCTAGGCCCTCTGAACAACTATTGGTTTACTTCCGGGGTGGGGATCTTCGATGGCATGACCGCGCCCGGCGACCCCCGCGACAACGCGGCTATGCCGGTGATGCTGGCACTGGGAGGTAAGCTGGATCCCACGCTGAGCTACAAGTTTGTCAACGCGGCGAACGGGCAAATTTTGGAGACGACCGGCGCATCTACGGCAGCCGGCGCCGCGCTGCGTGCGGGTCTGGATACTGTGGTCACAGACCTCGGCGAGCAGTGGCAGATCATCTCCCAGGATGGCGATGCCGAGCAAAACGAGGCCGTCTACCCGGCTCCGATGGATCACCGCGGCGACGGTTACTTCCAGATCGTCAACATGAACCAGAGCAAGGGGCTGAACGTCCTGGATTCGCAGAATGGAGTGTCAGGCGGCGCCGTGGTGCTGAATCCCCAGAGCGAGAGCACCGAGGCCATCACCGGGAACCCGAACCAGGAGTGGGACATCCAGTCAGCTGGAAACTGCGGCGACATACCGGCAAACTGCACCCATCCACCTCTGACCGCAACCGGCAACTATTACACCATCATCAATAAGGCCACTGGCCTGCTGCTGACAGCGAAAGGAGCGAACGCCCACGCGGGGATCGTGTTGGAGCCCGCGGCCACCGCCTCCAACGGCGACTTCACAGTTCCGGCCAATAAAGACCAGCTGTGGCAGATCGTTCCTGTCCACATCACCGGACGCGCGTCATATCCATTCCGTGGCTTCTAGTTACAATCGGCAAATCCGCCACGGTGAACTCAGAATCTGCCGGCCAGGCGATTCCCGTCAATTTCAACCTGGCCGGCGACCAGTAACTCTGTGTGGTCGCTCCCGGTTGTCCCACCGTGATGCAGGTGGACTGCAAGAACGAGGCGCCGACAGTTCAGGTAATAAGTCAGAATGGAGAGCCCCTCCCCAGGCATGCTCCACGCGGAGTTGCCTGGGGGCGGGTGCATCTGGGGGTGCCCTCGGTCTTTCCAGCTACCTTGATCCGTTACACTGAGACCGCATGACACGGATCGCTATTGTCTGTAAATCGCAAAGGGAAGAGCTCGGCCGGATCTTGCCGGAGTTGATCGCATGGCTGCGGCAGCGGGGCTACGAACCTCTGCTGGACCGGGAGGGCGGCCAATATACGACCGCGGCGCCGGCCGTGGATGGCGCGGAGTTGCCCTCCCAGTCGCCGGGACTGGTGATTGTTCTGGGGGGCGACGGGACGATGCTGGCGGCGGCGCGCATCTTCGCCACGGCGGGCACGCCCATCCTGGGCGTAAACCTGGGCTTTCTGGGTTTTTTGACGGAGGTGCGCCTGGCCGACCTTTATTCGACGCTGGAGGGCTGGTGCGCGAACTGCTACGAGCTGGACGAGCGCGCCATGATCCATTGCGAGTTGCGGCGCGGGGGCGTGCGGCACTCCAGCCACGAGGCGCTGAACGACATTGTAGTGACCAAGGCCGACATGGCCCGCATGGGCGACTTTGCCGTAGAGATGGACGGCAAAAGCGTGGCCCACTTCCGCGCCGACGGGGTCATTGTCTCCACTCCCACCGGATCGACGGCCTACAGTCTGGCGGCCAACGGGCCCATTCTTACCCCCGATGTGGACGCCATGGTAGTTACGCCCATCTGTCCGCATCTGCTGACGCTGCGGCCCCTGGTGGTGCGCGGGGACGCTGCGCTGGTGGTGCGGGTGGAAAGTGTTCCCAATCTCGGCTTGCTGACCGTGGACGGACAGCAGGCCGTGGAACTGTATGGCGGCGACGAGGTGCACTGCTGCCGCTCCAGCCACACTGTCAAACTGGTCCGCTTAAGCGACGGCGGGTTCTTCAACGCATTGCGAAGCAAGTTAAGCTGGGGCGAGCTGTAGGAAGCGCAAGGGCCCTGGCAGCGTTAGCTCGTCAATTCGGCCAGCAGGACTTTGGCCTTGGCCGCCAAGGTGTGCGCTCCGTCTACGTCGCCGGAAGCCAGCGCCGCCTTGGCCTGCTTGAGAAATTGCCGGATGTGCTCGGCAGTCTTCTGCTCCGAATCGCTCAAGGTACGGGTGATGGAGTTGAGGCCGCGCTCGGTGGCGGCAATCAACTCTTCCGTTTGCTGGCTGTAAGCGATGGGATCACCCGACGAGAGTTCGCCGACGGCGCTCACTTCGGGGGTCGCGTTGGCGACCGCTTGCGGGTTCTTATTGGCCGGCCTTTTGCGTTCGGGCGGGGGTTTGGGCGCTGGCGGAGCGGTGGTAGCCGTAACCGGGGGTGGGGTGGGCACCGTAATCACCGGAGGCGGCAGATTCACGGGCGTGGGCTGGACCGGCGGCTGGGCAGGCTCCGTGATAGGCGGCGCAAGCTGTTGAACCTGGGTCTTATGGGTTTTATGAAAGCACGCCGTGAGGAACAAGGGCAACACCCACGCAATGCTCCTGACAGGCAGCTTGATTCCGCGGATCATTCCAAAGTTCCCATTCCCGCCGGTTGATGATTCCGGCGTCCCCGTTCGGTGGCCAGCGGAATTCGCAGCCGGAACTCCGTGCCACGGTCTGATTTAGATTGTACGTCGATACTGCCATGGTGTAACTGGAGAATGCGGTACGTCATGGCCAGGCCGATGCCGCTGCCCCCGCTTTTGGTGGTGAAGTAGAGGTCGAAGATCTTCTCCCGGATCTCTTCGGGGATGCCTGGGCCCTCATCGGCGATGCGGAGCACGGCGGTCTTCCACCCCGGCGCAGTGGAGCGGTCGCCGGCGGGCGTGGTTTTCCGCTCTTCCTCGAGGGCCACTTTCAGCGTGCCGCCCTCCGGCATGGCCTGGGCGCCGTTCTGAATCACGTTGAGGGCGGCTTGTTTGAGCAGGTCGGCATCGACATTGGCGATGAGCGGCTCATCCGGCATGCGGCTCAAGAGGGTGACGTTGTGGGTGGAGAGTTCTTCGGCGGCGAGGGCGAGGACGTCGGCGATGACGGGGCGCAGGTCCTGCTCGCGGAGCTGGAGTTCGACGGGGCGCGTAAAGTCCACCAGCATTTGCACCACGCGGTCGAGGCGGTGAATCTCGGCGTCGATGACCTCCAGGTGGTGGAGGGCCGGGGGGCTGGCGCCAGCCAGCTTGTTTTTGAGCAGCTCCAGGTGGAGGACGATGGCGTTGATGGGGTTTTTGACCTCGTGGCCCACGCCGGAGGTGAGGCGGCCGATAGCGGCCATGCGCCTCGAGAGCTCCAGTTCGGACTCAATCACCGCGGCTGACTCGAGATCGCGGAGCGTGACCAGCGCGCCCAGTCCGCGGCGCGTTTCGTCGTCGTGAATGAAGTCCACCGAAGCTTCGATGCGGCGGCCGGTTTCGGTGCGAATCTCGTCCTTTATTAGAGTGATGCCGGCGTCGATGGACTCCCAGAGCGCCCGGCCGAGCACCGTGGAGCGGTCGAAGATCTCGCGCGCATGACGGCCCAAGATGCTGTCCCGGTCGATTTGCAGGAGGCGGCGGGCGGCCTCGGAGACCAGAACCGCGCGGCCATCGCCGGTAAAGAGCATGATTCCGTCCTGGAGGTTGCCGAGGATCTGGTCGAGATTCTCCTTTAAAGCCGAGTACACCTCTTCCACGTTTCTCATGCGCTGGCCGATCATCTCGATCTGATTGGAGACGCGCTCCGCCATGTCCTGTTTGGGAGCGGCGGACTCCTCAGCGCCGTTGTCGCCGGTGGTGGTCCAGTAGTCGAGTTGGAGACTGATCTCTTCGAGGGGGCGGAGAGCCAGGTTGCTGAGCAAGAAGGCCACCAATAACGCCGTTCCCAGGGCAAAGCCCATGAGGGTGAGCGCCTCACCCAGCCAGGGCGCATAAAAGGCGCGCAGCAGGGTGGTGCGCACGCCCACGTGGACGGTGGCGAAGAGTAGGCCATTGCGGTCGAGGGGAACCACCACGTCGAAGACCTTGGGCGGGCCGAAAACCTGCAGAAACAACTGGAGGGGACCGTCGGCGAGGAGCTGGCTGTAGTTGGGCCGGAAGGGAAGCGGCTGGTCTACGTAGCCGGGCGTGGTGCTGAGCAGCGTGTTCTCCTGGCTGTCGCCAATGCTGATGTCGTAGACCGTGAGGGAGTATTGGTTGGCCGACTCGACCATGTCCTGGAGGGTTACGTTGCCGCGCACCGCTGCGGCCTCCAGGGCGCGCAACTGGGCCGGATCGTTGGGATTGACCGTCAGGTTTTGAAGGCCGGTTTCCAGAGCCTGGTCGAGGGCGAAGCGGATCTGCTCGGCGACCATGTGGTTGGTGTCGTAGGACTGCTGCACGGCGGTGCGCAGCAGTTGGCTGGCGTAGACCATGGAAAGCACCGCGGCGATGAGAAACACCAGCGCGGTGATGGCCAGAACGAGTTTGGTCTTGAGGTGCATGGTTTAACCGGCCTGGTCTTCGGAGAGGCGGCTATACTCCTTGAGCTTATTGTGCAGGGTTTTCAGGCTCACGCCCAGGATTTCAGCAGCGCGGGTCTTGTTTTGGCCGGTGGCTTCGAGGGTGCGCAGGATGAGCAGCCGCTCGGCCTCGTCCACGGTGGCGCCGACGCGCAAGGGAATCAGGCCTGCGTCGAGACCGTGGGCGGCGGGCGCCTGATCCTTGCCGAAGCCGGGAGGGAGATGGCCGGCATCGAGGGGCGCGCCATCGGGACAGAGAATCACGGCGCGTTCGATAGCATTGCGCAATTCGCGGGCGTTGCCGGGCCAGTTGTAGGCCATCATGCGGTCGAGCATGGAAGGGGCCACGCCGGAGACCTTGCGGCCATGCTTCTGGTTCATATCGCCGAGCATAGCTTCAGCCATGGCGGGCAGATCCTGAAGGTGCTCGCGCAAGGGCGGCATGTGAATATTGAAAACGTTGAGGCGGTAGAAGAGGTCAGCGCGGAGATGACCCTGGGCGACAGCCTGGCCGGGATCGTGGTTGGTGGCCGCGAGCACGCGCACATCCACTTCCTGCTCCGTACGCGCGCCCAGGCGGCGGAGCTTACGCTCTTCCAGAACTCGGAGCAGTTTTGTCTGAGTTCCGATGGGCATCTCGCCGATTTCGTCCAGCAGCAACGTGCCTCCGAAGGCCAGCTCGAAGCAGCCCGCGCGGCGTTCCACGGCGCCGGTGAAGGCGCCTTTCTCGTGGCCGAAGATCTCGCTCTCGATGAGCGTCTCGGGAATGGCCGCGCAATTGACGGCGACGAAGGGCCGCGCCTTGCGCGGGCTGAGGTCGTGGAGGGTGCGCGCCACCAGCTCCTTGCCCGTGCCGCTCTCGCCGGTAATGAGGACCGAGACATTGGAGGGGGCGATCTGCTCGATGAAGCCGAAGATCTCGCGCATCTGCGATGAGCTGCCCACGAGGCGGCCCAGGACGCCGCTTTCGCGCAGGCGGCGGCGAGCCACCTCCAGCTCGATGCCGGTCTCGCGCTGGCGCACGGCGTTGGCGAGGATGGTCTTGAGCCGGGTGGCGTCGACCGGCTTTTGCAGAAAGTCGTAGGCGCCCAGTTTCATGGCCTCGACAGCCAGCTCGATCGAACCCATGGCCGTGAGCACGACCACGGCGAGGTTGGAGCTGAGTCCCGATCCTTCCCCGGCCAGCTTGGTCAGCAAGCCAATGCCGTCCAGACGCGGCATTTTCAGGTCGGTGACCACGATGGCCGGATCCCAGGCCAGCGCCTTCTCCCAGCCTTCGATGCCGTCGCGCGCGGTTTCGGTGCGGTAGCCCCACCCGGAGATCAGCTCCGCGAGACCCGTCAGCGCGTGCGGCTCGTCTTCCACAATCAGGACTTTTACGGCATTGGGCATCGGCGCTTCCGGGGGATGGCAAGCCAACCCGCTACTTACTTACTATGCACCCCAGACGGACGGGGTCACCGCCTTCGGGGACTGAGCAGGGCACGCATCGGGAATTCCGGCCTCCAGTCTAAGAGTACCGTGTTGAGGGGCGTACAGCGGTTCCAGGGTTGCTATACCCCTAAAGCCCGCCGCGGCGGGCTGCCACGTGGTATTTTCCGGCAATAATATACTTCGCAAAATGACAGTGGTAAGGCCGCCGAGGGGATCACGACTTTTACCTACAACTAAAGGCTTATTGCATTATTTCTATCCACGGTTAAGCTGGGGTTGGTTTCTTCGCTTGGACAGCTTATGAATTGCTTGCAGATATTGCGGAGGTTGTCTGAAGTTGAACGCGCCATCGGCGTCTTGGATTCTACTTCGGTCCGCCGGATGGTCGTCGAGATTCAGGATTACATTCTGCAGTCACAGAAGGAATCGATAGAGGCCTCCCTACTAAAGGAACTGCGGGTCGCCCCTAGCAAATAGCCACGCATCACGGCTTCTTGGGCTGTTTGGCATTGTCTTGCGTTCGCTGCCATTCGGCTTCCCGTCGCTCAATTTCCTCTTTGGACACCGTGAAGGCTTTGCGGACGGCGTTATCGAACCGTTCGGCGTCGGAGGCGGACACGATCCTCAAAAGGGCACGGAAACTCTGGAACCGCTCTAACGTGTGCAGACGGCATAGCGCAAGCATCAGACTTTAGACTGAAATTATGCTGGACTACGAGATTTCCCCCTCCGAGGCCGCAAATCTTCTCCGTGAACAAGAAGCCCGGCTGATCGATGTCCGCGAGCCCTGGGAGTTGGCCGCGGCGCACATCGAAGGCAGTGTGGCGATGCCCATGGGCGAGGTGGCGGCGCGCGCTAACCAGGAACTGGACCCCGACGAGCGGCTGATCGTGGTCTGCCATCTGGGCATACGCTCGATGAACGTGACCGCGTGGCTGCGCGACCAGGGCTTTGAGCGCGTCCAGTCGCTGCGCGGCGGCATCGACGCCTGGTCGGCGGAAGTGGACCCAGCCGTGAGCCGCTATTGAGACCGGCGGCCCTCCGGGGCGGCTGGCGAGCGTCTATACTCATTGCTTGGCTATTTTTGAACGGAGCGTACCGATGTCTTCATCCGCGGTGGCGTTTGCCCGCCAGAATGATTCGCGATTTCTCGAGGAGTTGAAGGCCCTTCTTCGCATCCCTTCGATTTCCACCTTGCCTGAGCACAAGGGCGACTGCCGCAAGGCGGCGGAGATGCTCGCGGCCGAGCTGAAACGGATGGGGATGGAGCATGGGCGGCTGATTGAAAGCGCAGGCCATCCGCTGGTTTACGCCGACTGGCTGCACGCCGCCGGCAAGCCGACGGTGCTGATTTACGGCCACTACGATGTGCAGCCGGCAGATCCGCTGGAGGAATGGGTCACGCCGCCGTTCGAGCCCACCGAGCGCAACGGCAACCTCTACGCGCGCGGCGCGGCCGACGACAAAGGGCAGGTGATGGCGCAGGTGAAGGCGCTGGATTCGCTGCTAGCCTCCGGCGGAGCGCTGCCGGTGAACGTGCGCGTCCTTTACGAGGGCGAGGAGGAGGTTGGAGGCGAGGGGATCGCGAACTACGTGGCCTCAAAGCCCGCGGATTTGAAGGCGGATTTTGCCCTGGTCTCCGATACGGAGATGTTCGCGCCAGGACTGCCGACGCTGTGCGTGGGGCTGCGCGGCATGATCTACACCGAACTGGAGGTTCGCGGGGCGCGCAGCGACCTGCATTCGGGGGTGTACGGCGGCGCGGCGCCCAATCCCTTCGTTTCCCTGGCCCAGATTCTGGCCAAGCTCAAGGACGAAAACGGCCACATCCTGATTCCGGGCTTTTATGATGGCATCATTCCTCCCAGTTCCGAGGAACTGGCCGCCTGGCGCAGCCTGCCCTTCGACGAGGAGCAGTACCGGACGGCCGAAGTGGGGGCAAAACAACTGGTGGGCGAGAAAGGCTTTAGCGTATTGGAGCGCACCTGGGCGCGGCCCACGCTCGACGTGCACGGCATCCCCGGCGGCTTTACCGGCGCGGGCGCCAAGACCGTGATTCCGGCTAAGGCCACGGCCAAGGTGTCGATGCGGCTGGTGCCCGGCATGGTTCCGGCCAGGATCTTTGCCTTGTACAAGGGGTATGTGGAGCAAATTGCTCCCGCGGGCGTGGAGGTCGCGGTGCGGCTGATCCACACTGGCGACGCGTGCGTAGTTTCCATTGACAACCCTTACATCCGAGCTGCTACGCGTGCGCTGCACGAAGTCTGGGGAAAGGACACGGTCTTTATCCGCTCCGGCGGCTCTATTCCTGTAGTGGGCGACTTCACCCGTCATCTGGGCCTGCCCAGCGTCATGATGGGCTTCGGGCTGCCCGACGACAACCTGCACGCACCCAACGAGAAGTTCCATCTGAAGAACTATGCGCTGGGCATCGAGTCGGTGATTCGCTTTCTGGAGGAAGCCGGGCGTTGAGTGTGGCCAGCCACGATCCGGAACCGGAGGCCGCGGGTTTTATCCTGGCCGGCGGCGAATCCAGGCGCATGGGCAAAGACAAGGCGCTGCTTCTCTTTGACGGCAGGCCGTTGGTCGAGAACGCCCTCAAAATCCTGCGCGAGGCGGGGCTGCCGGCGTCGATCGCCGGGGCCCCCGCAGACAGGTCCACGTCTGCGGGGTGGTTCGCGGGGGCGCGCTCGCCTTTGGCCTCTTACGCCCCGGTCGTCCCAGACGCCGAACCTGGCCACGGTCCGCTAGGCGGGGTCGTTGCCGCTCTGGCTTGCACTGCGGCGCAACACGCGGTCATTCTGCCTGTCGATCAGCCGCTGCTGCCGGCCTCGTTGCTGGTCTTCTTACTCCATCACGCGCGGATCACCGGCAGGGCGGTAACGGTTCCTTCGGTGGGCGGCTTTTCGCAGACATTTCCGGCGGTGCTGAAGCAGGAAGTCCTGCCTGCGCTCAAAGTCGAACTTGACGCCGGGCGCGGCGGGTGCTTTTCAGCGTTTCAAGCCGCCGCAGCCAGCCTGCACGAGCCCATAAGCGTGGTGGCGGCCGAGTTGCTGGCGCAGGCGGGCCAGGTAAGCGATCCGGAAGGAGCGCCCTTGGCGCACTGGTTCCTTAATGTCAATACGCCGGCGGATTTGCGCCGTGCGTGCGGGCGCCGGAGAGCACGTATCGCGTAAGCTGGTTGCACAGGAATGTCTGACGCTCCCTCCCAACCCGAATCGTTGCAACAGCAGGAATCACTGGCCGCCGAGCTGGATGCGCTCCCTGAGCCGTCTGGCTCCGGCGAACCGCCATCCATCACTCCGCCGGGACCGCCGCCGATAGGCCCGGTTATCGTTTTTGACAAGGTCTCCATCTCCTTCGATGGGCGCTCTGTTCTGGAGGACGTGAGCTTCACAGTGACGCGCGGCCAGACGCTCTGCATCCTGGGCCGCAGCGGCGTGGGTAAGTCAGTGACTCTGCGCATGTTAATGGGTTTTCTCAAACCCGATTCCGGTTCCATCCAAGTGGAGGGTCAGGAGCTCACGGACCTCGACGAAGAGGGCTTGCGGGCGATTCGCAAGCGTGTGACGATGGTCTTCCAGAACGGGGCACTTTTCGATTCGCTGAGCGTACGGGAAAATGTTGCCTTCCCGTTGCGCGAGCGCGGCGGCTTGGCGGAGGATCAGATCGAGCAAATCGTCGACCGGATGATCGAGTTGGTGGGCGCAGAAGATGCGATGGATGTGCTGCCCGCCAGCCTGTCTACCGGGCGCAAGCGCGCCGTCGCAATCGCCCGCGCGTTGGCTGCTCAGCCGGATGTAGTGCTCTATGACGAGCCGACTACGATGGTTGACCCCATCATAGCCCGCCGGCTCGGTAACCTCATTCAGCGCCTCAAGCAGCAGCGCGGATACACGAGTATCGTGGTGACTCACGATATGCGCGTTGCCGAGCGGCTTGCCGATACGGTGCTGTTCCTTGATCAAGGTCAAGCCCGGTTTTTTGGTCCGCTGGAGGGTTTTGTGGCGTCCAACGACCAGGATATTCAACAATTTCTTATCCTCGACGCGTACCAGTTACCCTCGGAATAGGGAACCTGTCACCCCGTAATCAATTAATCACCCCGTTATTAAATGGTCTACGATTTCTCTTGCCATGATGTAGGTTTCCGGCGATGCTTCGGGGAGTAGGGTTTTATTGAGCAGCATGTGTCGGGCATGCGCAGAAGGCTCGAAGCGAACCAAGACTTGCAGAATGGCATTTCAGTCCTTTGCTTTCATTGCTTTGGAGTCTTATTTGGAACCGTGGGAGTATCCCCCCACGGCCACAAAAACGCGGTAGGCTTTCTGTGTTGTCCGCTCGTGTGTTCGCGTGCGCGAAGCCGGACACTAGACGCCACTAGAACGAGACGCATCTAAAGTTGTTTTGTGCTAACGAGGGGCAATCAGGACGGGATTCGTGCTCCGGCGGGGTGTGGGCGCTAGGGCCAATTTCACAGAGCGCCAAGAATTGCTCATTTGTCGAGGCGTAATCCAGGACCTCGACCATATCGCCGGGCTGTAACGGCCAAGATATCGCATCCGGTTTCGATAGACGGCTCTCTTTCTACGGGCAGGCGGCAGTTGGGTCTGTAGCGTTTGAAGGTTTGAGGTTTGCGAACGAGTATGGCGACTTCGGAATTCTGGCAAAGGCTGTCAGCATCGTTGGTTTCCGTCCCGTATGGGGAGGGCGGAAGGAGCGGGATAGCGCCTCGCGGCGGGCAGGAGACAGCCAAGGTCTGGATGGTGGTGGACGGCGCCACGGTGGCCGGAGCGGCGGCCTTGGCGACGCTGTACCGGTTGCGGACGGGGCCGGCGGCGGCAGCGCGGGCATTTTGGCGGAACACGCTGATTCGGGGCTGGTCGATGGAAATCCTGCTGGCGTTTCTGTGCGGATTCGCGATGGTGCTGATCGTGACCAGCCGGCGTTTGAATCTGTACAGGCCCACGCGGGTGGGCGGATTTCTGAATGAGCAGAGGCTGAGCGCGCAGGCGTGTTTGACCTCGGGGTTACTGTTGACGGGGACGCTCTACCTGACGCACGCCGACAACGTGCCGCGGGGCATTGTGCTGCTGACGGTGGCGCTGGCGGCGGTGCTGGTGGGATTGCGGCGGCTGGTGTACCGGATGCTGCTGTACCGGCGTTTTGAGCGCGGGGTGGGGACGCGCAATGTGCTGATCGTGGGCACGGGGGCGGAGGCGCACGCCTTGCGCCATCATCTGCAGAGCCTCCGTCATCTGGGCTTCACGTTCAAGGGGTTCATCGATTTTCCTGGCTCGGCGTCTGGCGGCACGGTGGCGGCGGACGAGGTGCTGGGGACCCTGGAGACGCTGTTCCAGCAGACGCGCAAGCACTTTGTGGACGAGATTTTTTTCATGGCTGCGTGCGAGCGGGCCATCATCCCCAACGTAGTGGAGCAGGCGCGCATTCACGGGGTGGATTTGCGCGTGGTGCCGGACCTGTACGACGGTCTGGCATGGAACAACCCCATCGAGTACATTGGGCAGTTTCCCACCATTCCTTTGCATTACGGTCATGTGCCGGAGCTGGGGTTGCTGTTCAAGCGCGGCTTCGACATCCTATTTTCGGTGGTGGCGCTGGCGGTGCTGTCGCCGTTGCTGGCGGCCATTGCGGCGGCGGTGAAGCTGGATTCGCCGGGGCCGGTGTTCTACGCCTCGGAGCGCATTGGCAAGCGGGGGCGGGTGTTCCGGTGCATCAAGTTTCGCACCATGATGCGCAACGCCGACCAGCGGCGCGCCGAGATCATGCACATGAACGAGCGCGACGGGGTGCTGTTCAAGATCTCCAACGATCCGCGCATCACGCGGCTGGGGCGGCTGCTGCGCAAGTACTCGCTGGACGAGCTGCCGCAGTTCCTCAACGTGCTGCGCGGGGACATGAGCGTAGTGGGACCGCGGCCGCCCATCGCCAGCGAGGTGAAGGAGTACAAGCTGAGCCACCTGCGGCGGCTGGACGTGACCCCGGGAATCACGGGGCTGTGGCAGGTGCAGGGCCGCCAGGACCCCTCGTTCGCCAGCTACGTCTCGCTGGACGTGACCTACATCGACAACTGGAGCATCTGGCTGGACTTCAAAATCATCCTGCGCACCATCGCCGTGGTCCTGGCCGGCACCGGGTCGTAAGTTCCTCCCCGCTGGAACGGCCTTTGACCCTCCTCACCGACTTAACAGCCTGTGGCGAAGGTCGGAATGACCGCAAAGCCAGACAGTTGCTCAGCGGCTAAAGCCGCGATGATTCTCAAGCTTTTACGGCACGACTGAAGTCGTGCCCTTTCAAAGCCCTACTTACACTACGGGCTGTTAATGTTGCAGCGTGTAATCCGCCTTTGTGGTCTTTGCTGTGACTTGAGCCGGGGTGGGAAGCTGAGTGCGGTTCCAGCCTCCGCCGAGGTTCTGCACCAGCCCGACCGCCGAAATCATTTCGTCGACGTAAAGCGAATTCAAGGTCACCTGACCGTCGAGCAGCGTGGTTTGAGCGAGAACCACGTCGACATAAGGATCAACGCCGGCATTGTAGCGCCCCGTCTCCAGCTTGAGATACTCCTGCGACGAGGCGACCGCCTGCCCTTGTTTGAGGATCTGCTGTGAGTAGATGCGGGTAGCAGCCAGAGCATCCTCGACCTGCTCAAAGGCGTTGAGGACGGTCTGGCGGTAATTGGAAAGGTCGGCATTGTAGACGGCTACGTATTGGTGCAGTTCGGCGCTGTAGAGGCGGCCGTTGAAGACGACCTCGGAGACGGAAGGGCCGACGGACCAGACCCGGCTGGGCCAATCGGCGATGTGCTTGAAGAGAGCAGATTCAAATCCGCCCGAGGCGGAGATGGTTACCTGGGGGAAGAACGCGCTATAGCCGATGCCGATAGTGGCGTTGGCTTCAGCCAGGGTGCGCTCAGCGGCGGCGATGTCCGGCCGGCGCTCGACAAGCTCCGAAGGTACGCCGGTAGGAATGGAAGGCGGAGTGTAGACCATAGGCTGGACGGGGATGGTGAAGTCGGTGGCTACTTTGCCGAGCAGCATGGCGATGGCGTTCTCATACTGTGCGCGCAACAGGCCCACATTGATTTGGGCGGACTGCGCGGACTGCAACGTAGATTTGGCTTCGACCACAGAGACGTAATCTCCCGTGCCCGCGTTATACGCGCCTTGGGCGGCGTCCAGGGCCTTCTGATCGGCAGCCACGGTCTGGTCGAGGATCTTTTGCAGCATATCCTGCCCGCGAATTTCGAAGTAAAACTCGGCCAGGCTGGCCTGCTCGGTGAGTTTTTCGACTTCAAGATCGGCGGCGCTGACCTGAGCGGCGTACTGCGCCTCGTGTACTTCGTTGCGGATTTTGCCCCAGAAGTCGGGCGTCCAGGAAACATCGAGCGGCGCATTCCAGAGGCTGTAGGTTCGGCCGGTGGTGGCCGTGGAGGAGACGCTCTGATTGGCGGAAGTTCGGGCGCGGGAAAAGCTTGGGCTGGCGATGATGGTGGGCCAATACTGGGCGTGCGCTTCGGCCACCACGGCGCGGGCCTCCATATAGTCCTGGAAAGAGGTTTTGATATTCTGGTTGTTGATATTGAGCTGCTCTTCGAGGGCATTCAGCTCCGGTTCGTGAAAAATCTCCCACCAGTTGCCGCGGATCATGGCGGCCTGGGGGCTGGCCACTGTCCAGCCCTGGGCGTTGTGGAAGTTTACGGTCGATTGCTTGTAATTGGGCGCGGTGACCGCGGGCGGCGCGGGGGGCTGGTAGCGCGGCCCGACGCGGCAGCCCGCGAGCGGGACGAGCAAGCCTAGCGCGCCTGCCGCCAGCACCAACGGGAATCGGATTTTTTGCTCAAGCATGGTGAATATCCCTCACGTTTCACGGCGTTGCCGCTTCGGGTTGCGAAGAAAGCGGGCCATGCGAACTTCCTAATGCGCGCAGGCGCAGGTGGTCCATGGCCAGGTAGACCACGGGCGTGGTGTAGAGCGTCAGCAATTGGCTGAGCAGCAGGCCGCCCACGATGGTAATGCCCAGCGGGCGGCGCAGTTCCGAGCCGGTGCCGGTTCCGAAGGCCAGGGGTAGCGCACCGAAGATGGCCGACATGGTGGTCATCATGATGGGCCGGAAGCGCAGCATGCAGGCCTCGAAGATGGCGTCGCGTGTGCTTTTGCCGTCCACGCGCTCGGCCTGGATCGCGAAGTCGACCATCATAATGGCATTCTTCTTCACAATGCCTATGAGCAGAATGATGCCAATGATGGAGATCACGTTGAGGTTGAGGTGGAAGAGCATAAGAGCCAACATGGCGCCGACACTGGCCGAGGGGATCGTGGAGATAATGGTAAGGGGGTGCACCAGGCTCTCGTAGAGCATGCCGAGCACGATGAAAACGGCCATCAGCGCGGTGATGATCAATATGGGCTCGGTGGACAGCGACTGCTGGTAGGCCTGCGCGGTTCCGGAAAAGAAGCCGCGCACGGTGGAGGGCATGCCCAGGCTCTGCTCCATCTGTTCGATCTCTCGCGTAGCGTCACTGAGCGAGTACCCATTGGCCAGATTGAAGGATACAGTGACCGAAGGGAAGAGCCCGGTATGGTCAATCTCCAACGGCGTGGTCCCCGTGTGTGGCGTCATCACATTGAGCAGCGGCGAAACCGAGTTGAGCCCCGCTCCATGCACCTGGACCGGCGAGATATAAATGTCGTTCAGCCCCGAGGGATTTTGCCAATATTGCGGCGCCACTTCCATCACCACGTAATACTGGTTGAGGGGAGCGTAGATAACCGAAACTTCCGACTGCCCGAAGGCGCTGTAGAGCGCGGAATCGAGCGACCGCGATGTCTGCCCCAAGCGGGCGGCGGCGGTGCGGTCGTAAGTAAGGTTTTCCTCCAGGCCGCCATTCTGCTGGTCGGTGTTCACGTCCTCCAGGCCGGGAACGCTTCGCATATGGTCGAGGACGATGGGCCCCCAGCGCGCCAGGTCGGTGATGTTGTCGGACTGGATGGTGTATTGGTAAAGGGCGTTGCTGGAGCGTCCGCCAATGCGCAAGTCCTGCACCGGCTGGAGGAAGGCCGAGGCCACGGGCAGGCGGTCCAGCTTGGGCCGGAGACGGTTGATCACGCCCATGGCTCCAGCCTGACGCACATCGCACAAGGGTCCCTCCTTGCAACTGTGCCCGAGGGGCTTAAGGGCGATATAAATGAAGCCGCCATTGCTTGATCCCCTGCCGCCGGTGAAGGCGTTGACGTGGGCCACTGCCGGGTCGGCGCGGATCACGTTCACCAGCGACAAAATGGAATAACGCATAAAGGGGAAAGAAGCATCCTGCGGTCCCTGCACGCCGCCTACGAGGGCCCCCGTGTCCTGTTGCGGGAAAAAGCCCTTGGGGATCTTGATGATCACCACCGCATTCAGCGCGATGGTGAGCCCGAGCACGATCAGCGTGAGGCCTGGATTGTCCAATACCCACAACAGCGAATGCCTGTAGGTCCAATGCAGGCCGTTGAAGAGCCTTTCGCTGGCGCGGTAAATCCAGTTGTGTTTCTCTCCTTCGCGCGGCGTCTTGAGCAGGTGCGCGCACATGCAGGGGGTGGTGGTGAGGGAAATAGCCAGGGATATGGTGATGGCGCAGGAGAGGGTGACCGCGAACTCGCGGAACAGACGCCCCACAATGCCGCCCATCATCAGGATGGGAATGAAAACGGCGACCAGCGACGTGCTCATCGACAGTACCGTGAAGCCGATCTCCCTGGCGCCTTTGAGGGCGGCGGCAAAAGGCTCCATGCCGCTTTCGAGATGGCGGGTGATGTTCTCCATGACCACAATGGCGTCGTCCACCACGAAGCCGGTGGCGACGGTGAGGGCCATCAGCGACAGGTTGTCGAGCGAGTAGCCGAACAGATACATGGCCGCGAAGGTGCCGATCAGGGAGGTGGGAACGGCGACGGCGGGGATGAGCGTGGCGCGCGGGCTGCGCAGGAAGAAGAAGACCACCAGGATAACGAGCACAATCGCTATCAGCAGATTTTGCTCCACATCGCGCACCGAAGCGCGGATGGTGGTGGTGCGGTCGAGCACGATGGTGGTGTTGATGCCCTGGGGAAGGATGGCCTCCAGAAACGGCAATTGCGCGCGGATGCGGTCCACGGTCTGAATGATGTTGGCGCCGGGCTGACGGAAGATAATCACGTTCACGCCCCGCTGTCCGTCGAGGAAGCCGGCGGTGCGGACGGTCTGGGTAGAGTTCACCACATCGGCCACGTCGGAAAGGCGCACGGCCTGGCCATTGCTGTAGCCCACGATCAGGGGCTTGTACTGGTCGGCCAACGAGATCTGGTCGTTGGTAAGAATGTCTTCCGTAGTGCTGTTGTTGGAAATCTGGCCGGTAGGCTCGTGTGAGTTTTGCAGGCTCAGGACGGACTGAACGTTGCCCAGCGTGAGGCCGAAGCTCTCCAGTTTCTCCGGATTGATCTCGACGCGCACGGAGGGCGTGGCGCCGCCGCCCACAAACACCTGGCCCACTCCATTGATCTGGGAAAGCTTCTGCTCCAGAAGTGTGGAGGCCAGGTCGTAGACCTTGGTTACGTCGTATTTGCTGGAGGTGAGCCCCAGCATCATGATGGGCGCATCGGCGGGATTGACCTTGTGGTAGCTGGGATTGCTGGGCAGATTGGCGGGCAGATAGGTGCGCGCGGCGTTGATGGCGGCCTGAACGTCATGGGCGGCGCCGTCGATATTGCGGCTGAGATCGAACTGTAAGGTGATGCTGGTGCTGCCCAACGTGCTCGAGGAGGTCATCTCGGTCACGCCGGCGATGTGGCTGAACTGGCGCTCCAGAGGGGTGGCCACCGACGCAGCCATGATCTGGGCGCTGGCTCCGGGTAGGCCGGCGCCCACGTTGATGGTGGGAAAGTCCACCTGGGGGAGCGGCGCCACCGGCAGCACCGTATAGCCGATGCCTCCGGCAATGGCCACCGCCAGGGTGAGCAGCGTGGTGCCCACGGGGCGATGAATGAATGGAGAGGAAATGTTCATGCACTCTCCGGGCCGGGCTCCGATTCACTGCTTATGGGTGCTTGGGAGATGTGGTGGCCGGTGATGCGCTGGCCGATGCGATCGAAGAAAATGTAGATCACCGGGGTGGTATAGAGAGTGAGGACCTGGCTGAGCAGCAGGCCTCCGACCATGGCGATGCCCAGCGGGCGGCGCAGCTCCGAGCCCAGCCCGGTTCCGGCCGCCAGCGGTATGCCGGCCAGCAGCGCGGCCATGGTGGTCATGATGATGGGGCGGAAGCGCAGCAGGCTGGCTTCGTAGATGGCGTCGGTGGAATTTTTGCCGCGCCGGCGTTCTGCTTCCAGGGCGAAGTCCACGATCAGAATGCCATTCTTGTTGACGATGCCGATAAGCAGAATGATGCCGATAATGCCCACGGCGCTCAAGTCCTGGCGGGCGAGCATGAGCGCCAGCAGCGCGCCCACTCCGGCCGAGGGCAGCGTGGAAAGAATGGTGATGGGATGGATGAAGCTCTCGTAGAGGACGCCCAGCACGATGTAAACGGTGACCAGAGCGGCCAGGATGAGCAGGGCTTCGTTGGAGAGCGAACCTTCAAAGGCCGCCGCCGTTCCCTGAAAGCCGGTCTGCAGGCTGGCCGGGAAGTTCAGCTTCTTGGCCGCGTTGTTAATGTCGCTGATGGCGGTGCCCAGGGAGGCGTAGGGAGCGAGGTTGAATGACACGGTAACCGACGGAAACTGTCCCTGATGATTGATGGAGAGCGCTTCGGTGGTGGGCACGATGCGGCTGATGGCGCTGAGGGGCACGGCATTGGCGCCCACGGCGGCGGTGGTGATGTTGGCCGCGGGTCCGGCGACGGAGCCGGTAAGCACGCTGGCGGGCGCGCCGAGGACATCTGAAGACGGCGTATAGCGGACCCCGGTGGTGAGGGCGTTGGAGCCCGCCGAAGCCGATGCGGACGCGGAAAAGGAGGTGGCCGCACCCGCTCCACTAGCGCCCGACGACGCGCTCGATTGGATATAGAGGTTGTCGAGGTCGGCAGGAGTCTGCTGCCAACTGGGAGCGGTTTCCAGCACCACATGGTACTGATTGAGCTGGGTGTAGAGGGTGCTGATCTGGCGCTGGCCGAAGGCGTCGTAGAGCGTGTTGTCGATGGTGGCGGGGGCAATGCCCAGGCGCGAAGCGGTTACGCGGTCGATGATCAGATCCACGGCGCTCGCGCCGGTCTGCTGATCGGTGGCCACGTCCTCCAGCTCCGGGAGCTTCTTGATCTGGGTCACGAAGCGGTCGGCCCATTGGTTCAGCTCGTCGGTGTTGGGGTCTTCGAGGGTGTACTGGTACTGGGTGCGGGTTACGCGGTCGTCCACCGTAATGTCCTGCACGGGCTGCATGTAAAGGTGAATGCCCGCCACCTGTTGCAGGCTGCGCTGGAGGCGGCGGATGACGTCGGAGGCGCTGATATGGCGCACGTCGATGGGCTTGAGGTTGATGGAGATGCGGCCGCTGTTGAGCGTGGTGTTGATTCCGTCCGCGCCGATGAACGAGGACAGGCTTTCCACCGCGGGGTCCTTGAGAATGATTTCCGCCAGAGCTTGCTGCTTGGCCGCCATGGCCGGAAAGGAGATGGATTGCTCGGCCTGCGAGATGCCTTGGATTACGCCGGTATCCTGCACAGGGAAGAAGCCCTTGGGAATCGCGATGTAAAGAAAGATGGTGAGCAGGAAGGTGGCGGCAGCCACCAGCAGGGTGATGGTCTGGTAGCGCAGCACCACGCTCAGAGTGCGCCCGTAGAATCCGATCAGGCCATTGAACATGCGCTCCGAGGCGCGATAAAGACGGGATTGCTTTTCCTCCGGATTGTGGCGCAGGATGCGGGAGCACATCATGGGCGTGAGGGTGAGCGAAACCACCGCGGAGATGACGATGGTGACGGCCAAGGTGACCGCGAACTCGCGGAAAAGACGGCCCACCACTCCGCCCATGAACAGCAAGGGAATGAGCACGGCGATGAGCGAGACGGTCAACGAGACGATGGTGAAGCCGATCTGCCCGGAGCCGGCCAGCGCGGCCTCCAGCGGCGACATGCCCTCTTCCAGATAGCGGCTGATGTTCTCGATCATCACGATGGCGTCGTCCACCACGAAGCCGGTGGAGATGGTGAGGGCCATCAGCGACAGGTTGTCCAGCGAGAAGCCAAGAAGGTACATGGCGCCGAAGGTGCCCACCAGGGAGACCGGAACGGCCACGCTGGGAATGATGGTGGCGTAGACGCTGCGCAGAAACAGGAAGATGACCATGACCACCAGAGCGATGGTTAGCATCAGCTCAAACTCCACGTCGTGCACGGAGGCATTAATGCTGGTGGTCATGTCGGTGAGGGTAGTGATGTGGATGGAGGCGGGAAGATCGGCCTCCAACTGCGGCAGCACGGCCTGTATGCTCTTGACTACGGTGATGGTGTTGGCGCCCGGCTGGCGCTGGATGTTGAGGATGACGGCGGGCGACAGGTTCATCCAGGCGGCCTGCTTGGTGTTTTCCACGCCTTCGATGACGTTGGCCACGTCCTTGACGAAGATGGGCGCGCCGTCCCGGTAAGCGACGACGACATTCTTGTACTGGTTGGCTTCGGTGATCTGGTCGTTGGCGTCGATCTGATAGTCGAGGCGCGGGCCGTCGAAGTTGCCCTTGGCGGAGTTGACGCTGGCCTCGGTGAGCGCGGTGCGCAGGTCCTCCATGTTGAGGCCGTAGGAGGAAAGCTCGGCGGGATTGGCATCGATGCGCACGGCCGGCTTCTGGCCGCCGCTGATGCTCACCAGTCCCACTCCGCTCAACTGCGAGATGCGCGGCGCCAGGCGGGTATCGACGAGATCCTCGACGTCGGAAAGGGGCATGCTGTTAGAGGTAATGCCGAGGGTAAGGATGGGCGAGTCGGCGGGATTGATCTTGTTGTAAACGGGGGGCACGGGCAGGTCGGAAGGCAGAAAGGTCTGCCCGGCGTTGATGGCCGATTGCACTTCTTCCTCGGCCACATCGAGGCCCAGGGAGAGATTGAACTGGAGCACGATGACCGAAACGCCGCCGGCGCTGGTCGAAGTCATCTGGCTCAATCCCTGCATCTCACCGAACTGGCGTTCCAGGGGCGCGGTGACGGTGGTGGCCATCACGTTGGGGCTGGCCCCGGGATACAACGTGAGCACCTGAATGGTGGGGTAATCGACCTCCGGCAGCGCCGAAACCGGCAGTTGCGTGAAGGCGACGATGCCCGCAAGCAGAATGGCGGCCATCAGCAGGGAGGTGGCGACGGGCCGCAGAATGAATGGGCGGCACGGATTCATGGGGCGCTGATCCCGTTGGTCTCAGAGGACGTGGACGGCAGCGCGACGTTGGAGTGAAACACCTTCGAGCCATTGATCAGCTTTTCGAAGCTGCTGTCAGCCACCACATCTCCGGGTTTTAGTCCCCCCACCACCGTGTCCACGCTATCGGACATTCCGGTTGTAACGTCGCGCGTGAGCGCCTTGCCATTCTGGACGAGGTAGACAAAGGCTTCGCTGCCGTTGTGCTGCACCGCGGAGGAAGGAATCAACAGTTGGTTATGAAGGGTATTCACCAGCAGACTCGTATTGACAAATTCGTTGGGGAAAAGAGTCCCATCGGCATTGTTGAATTGCGCGCGCAGCTTCACGGTGCCGGTGGTGGTGTCGATCAGGTTATCGATGGCGATGAGCCTCCCCGTGGCCAACAGATGTTGCTGCGTGCGGTCGTAGACCTGGACGGGCAACTGCTTGCCAGCGCGCATCTGTTTTTGCACATCGGGAATGCTGTCTTCAGCCAGCGTAAAGACCACGGTGATGGGCTGAAACTGGGCGATGGTGACGAGCGTGGTGGTGGAGTTGGCGGTGACCAGATTGCCGGGATCGACGAGGCGCAAGCCGACGCGGCCATCGATGGGCGAGACGATGTGGCAGTAGCCCAGCTGCACGGTGTCGTACTGCACCGTTCCCTTATCGAGCTCCACGGTTCCCTCATCCTGGAGCACCAACTTTTCCTGGTCTTCCAGGGTCTGGCGGGGAATGGAGTTGCTGGCCCAGGCCACCTGATAACGCTTGAGGTCCATTTGTGCTTCGGCAAGCATGTTCTGATCGCGCTGCAGGGCGCCCTGGGCTTCGGCCAGTTGCGCAGCATAAGGGCGGGAGTCAATGTCAATCAGCGGATCGCCCTTGCGCACGTACTGGCCTTCGCGGTAATGCACAGCCGTGATAACACCGGTGACCTGCGCGGTGATGGAGTCTTGATAGACGGGGGTCACGGTGCCGATGGCGTTCAGGTAGACGTCCATGTTGCCCAGGGCGGCGGTGGCGGTGGTGACGGGCACCGGTCCCGACGTCTGAAATCGCCCCCGGCCCCCAGCGGCCTCCTGGCTCTGGGTATGCTGGTGGATGACCCAGTAGAACAATAGTCCGAAGAGGAGCAGGACGATAACCCAAATCCAGCGATGGCGGCGCTTCTTTGGAGGCGCGGAAGGCGGATTTGCGGCCGCGGGATGCGAAGTAGGCGAAGGCTGATCCATGTTTCTCTCTGGTGTTCAATTGCGAACCGGTGAAGGGTTAGAAACTGTTTTTCATATTGGAATCGCGAGCAGAAATTGACACCCACAACTTTATCATCCGGGGGCTGCTTTTTCGAGTATGCCGCCACCGGCGTAATGGCGGCCGTTGGGGCGCGAGGCCGACTCCCGCGAGGAGGCCATCGCGAAGCAGACGTCCAAGCCGATCGCGTATAGAAAAATGGACGTGCGAAAAGAGCAAATAGTTGCAGCCAAGAGGGACCGAATGGCGGTCGCAGGCAGACGGCGGAAGCCGCGGCATTGGCGCGCGCCGAATGGGTCCGGCGGAGGGCGAAGCGTTGAAAACCGCGTCGACAGCGGTTCCAAAGCTGCTGGACCCAGAGAGCCCGCCGCGGCGGGCCGAGTGGCATTTTCCTCAACCGGCGTGGAAG
Organism: uncultured Acidobacteriota bacterium; assembly: GCA_963808795.1. Lineage (GTDB taxonomy): Bacteria > Acidobacteriota > Terriglobia > Terriglobales > Acidobacteriaceae > Telmatobacter. Next base: position 231,705 of record CAWEGL010000007.1, on the reverse strand, counting down.
CAAATGCCGCATTTCACGAATCTCAAAATGGCACATGAACTCTGGAACCGCTCTACGCGGCCATGGTTTGCGCCAGCCGCCGGACCGTGAGCACGGTGATATCGTCTTGCTGGCCGAAGGCCTTGGCGGCGTCGGCGATGTAGAAGGCGGACTGATGGCTCAAATTGTGGATGCGGTCAAAACCGAACAGTTCGCCCGAAGGCTGGCGGGCTTCGATCACCCCATCGGAGAGCAAAAGCATGCGGTCGCCGGGGTGCATGTAGAGGCTGACTTCCTCATAGCGAACATCGGCGAGAACGCCGAGCGGCAGCCCGCCGGGCAAGGCGACTTCCTGGCTGTTCAGGTAGGGCGGCGGATGACCGGCGTTGGCCAGCACCACTTCGCCGTTGGCAGAGAACCAGACCGCCTGGCAGGTGGTGAAGCTTTCGCTGCCCGTGAGGACGCGGTTTAACGAGGTCAGAATCTTTGCCGGACTCCGTTCCGTGGTGCGGCGCAGGGCGCCCATCAGCATGGAAACATTCATGGCCGCGCTCAGCCCCTTGCCGGCCACGTCCCCGATGACCACCAGCAATCCTCCATCCGCCGGCTGCACATGGAAGAAATCTCCGCCCACCTCCTGCGCGGGGTTGTAGACCGAGGTCACTTCGAATCCCGGCGTGACCAGCTTCTCGTGGGGAATCATCAGCTCCTGCACGCTGCGCGCCGCGGCCAGCTCGCTGGAGGCCCGCTCCTGGTCGCGCTGAACGTGCAGGAAGCGGCCGAAAATAATGACGATGATCACCAGAATGCCGGTGAAATCGGCGATGGAGGCAAAGTGGATGGGAATGGGGCCGGCCATGAGCGTAAGCGGCGAGCGGTAGGGATGGCCCGTCCATTCGCCCATGCTCGCGGTGACTACGGGCTCGACGATTCCCACCAGACCTAAGACCAGCGGAATGAGCAGAAGACCGGCCTCAAAGTTACGCCGCAAGGTAGCCGCGATGAGGATGGTAAAGATAAAGATCGACCACAGCAGCATCCACAAGGCGCTGGCTAGCAAGACGATCACGAGCACGACTCCAACCGCCCTGCCGTGGCCCACCAGCAACAAGGTAGGGCCCACGGCGGCCAGAACCGGCGCGGTAAAGCGCAACAGCCGGATGTACCAGCGCCGCCGCAGGGAGAGAAATGCGACCAGGAATTCAAAGAAAAGATAGGCCGAGACGAGGATCAGCTCGAGCACCAGGGCCGCGTACCACAAGGTGTCGAGCCGCGCGAAGCTCCCGGCCAGCTCCACAAAGCCGATGGGTGCCTGAACCAGTTCCTCGAGCGCGAGCCAGAGATACTCGACGTGCCCTTTCTGCGCGAAGAAGAGCGCCAAGAGAAAAAGCGCGAGCACGGTGAGGAGGATGGAATAAACCAGTTGCGGGAGGCGCGCGAAGAGGGTGCGGTTTGACCAGACGATCAAGGAGCGGAACAGGTCCTGGCGATTGCCCAGCAGCAGCCTGCGGGTAGCGAAAAAGCTGGTGTAAGCGCCGAACCCGGAGGGAATGTAAAGGGTGCGCACCGCCAAGACCAGCGATGTATCGCTGGGAGCAACATCCAGGTCATAGATGCGGGAGATCTGTTCATAATGCTCGGGCGCATTTGCGTGCTCTCCCTCCGGGGTGATGCGCCTGCCGTTGGCGAGGACCACCATCCCCGGCCCGGTGATGCCGATGCCGAGGGGAGTGCTCCGCGAGACGGGCAACTCGACGAGCAGGGAAACGGGACCGTGATTCGCAGGCAGCTGGATATGGAGCCGGAACCAGGCAAAGCGCCGTCCTGCCGCCGAGCGCCGTGCAGGCGGGCCCGACCGCTGCCCGCGCGCCTGGGTACCGGGTTCGCCTGACTGACTTTGTTCAGAAACCTCGTGGATGACGGCTTGGGCGTCCCGGATGGCCCAGGTGGAATCGTCAAAGTCCGGCGCCGATGCGTCCGGGTCGGAGGTAATGCCCACCCGCCAGCCGCGGTTGAGCCATAGGGGAGAGCCCATCTTGGCGGCGTCGAAGATCGGGGCCAGAGAGGCGCTGCCGGAGGTGACGTGGGCCGGCGCGGCCAGGCCTTGGGACTTGGAGATGACGCCTCTGTGTGCCGGATGGGAATGCGCGGGAGCCGGCTGGGCAGCAAGCTGCGCCGCCCCGCAGACGACCATCAGGAGTGGGATCAGAATGGCTCGGCGCAAAAGTTGGCCTCCGGTTCCGTGGTTTCCACTGTAATTCACAAGGACGGGCAGGGGCCCCCGGAAAGTTGCGGGACCGCCTCACGGGGGGCGCAAAGGCCGCGCTTGCGGCCTTGGACACCATGAAAGGACGCAACCGTCCTGTGAAATATGCTTTCCTTCCTATGCCGATTAGGTGGATACTAGCGTCTAAGAGGACAGGAGTACTAGAGGTGTAGAGCGGGCAGCCGGACGGTGGCGACGGCGCGCAGGAGGTGGGGCGATGAAGTCAGGGTGCAAGGGCTTGCGATTGGCCTTGCTGGCAGGACTGGCGCTCGCGCTGGCTGCCGGAGCGGTAGCGCAGTCCACGGGAACGGCGAAAGCTCCAGCCAGTACGCCCACGGCTCAGCCGGCGCCGGGCACAACCCCGGTGGGGGGCGACATTGCGGCCCCGGCGCAGCAGAATGAGCCATGCCAGGCCTCCAATAAGAAAGACAAGCACCACAAGGACAAGGCCGACGACAAGAATGACGATGACATCAACGAGGTGGAGCCGGGCACGGAATCGAGCGGCTGCGATGCGAACAGAAAAGGCTTCAATCCCGACAAGGTAGTTGGGGTGGGCAGCGAACTGATCAAGGTGAAGCCGGGCAGCATCGAAGATGTGAACGCGATCGGCAACCGCAACATCGGCGGACGCGGGATGGGGAACTGGTATTCGACCGACAGCGAGATCAAGATGGGCAAGACGTACGCCGATCAGGTCGACAAGAGCGCGCGGTTCATCACCGATCCGGAAGTGGATGAGTACATCAACCGCATCGGCCAGAACATCGTCAAGAACTCCGATTGCAAGGTTCCGTTCACCATCAAAGTGATCGATTCCGACGAGATCAACGCCTTTGCGCTGCCGGGCGGGTTCTTCTACGTCAACTCGGGCCTGATTCTGGCCGCCGACGAGGAAGCCGAACTGGCCGGGGTGATGGCCCATGAGACCGCGCACGTCTGCGCCCACCACGCGGCCCGGGAGATGACCCGCTTGAACTACGCGCAGCTCGGCATGATCCCGCTGATGATCATGCTGCCTTATTCCTGGACGGGGTACGGCATTTACGAGGGCGCCCAACTGGCTATCCCCGTTACATTCCTCGAGTTCTCGCGCCAATTTGAGGCGCAGGCCGACTACCTGGGCATTCAATACATGTATAAGGCGGGATACGATCCCCAGGCCTTCATCTCCTTCTTTGAGAAGATTCAAGCCTTGCAAAAGCGCAAGCCCGGCTTAGTGGCCAAAGCCTTCTCCGACCACCCGCAGACGCCCGACCGCATTCTGCATTCGCAGGAGGAGATCGCCCGCATATTGCCGGCCAAGGACGAGTACCTGGTGACGACCTCGGAGTTCAACGAAGTCAAGGCCCGGCTGGCGCGGATCGAAAACCGGCATCGTCTGCTCCAAGTCAAGAACGGGCCGGCGCCGTCGCTGCGCAGGGCGAGTACGGGTTCCGGCAATCCGAATGCTCAACCCGGCAATTCGAACCCCACCGATCAGCCCACGCTGCACCGGCGCGACGACCCGAATCAAAACTAGGCCGGGGCGCCCATACGTCCATCGTGAATTCATCGGCATCCAGGTTCTGCCCGGCGCGCCGCGGCGGCTGGAAAGAGCGGGTTGCGTCTTTTCTCGCCGCCGTCTGATCAACCACAACCGGTACAAGCCATCGCTGCGTCGCGCCAGCAACGGCAACGGCACCAATGAGCCCACGCTGCACCGGCGCGACGACGAACAGAACTAGATGAGCGGGCAGGCGGTGTATTTTTACCCGGTGGAAATGTTGCCATCCCGCATCATCCGGTCCAATGACCCTACAGATTGGGCTCCGCGCACATTGGGGTACAAGGGGCAGGGCTTCTCCCGGAACTTCCCTTATACGGGTGCTGGACGATGAGGCGAAAAGTCCATGGATTTTCTGTAACTTCCTGAAAATCCTTGAATTGACAGGTGAAACCGAGTTATATACAAGACTACCGGCAAATTTGCCGGAATCTGCCCTCAGGCATTCCTACCGGCTGGGAGTCAATCATGCGCAACGCCGCAGCCCGCTCCAACTTGCTTGTTTCCGAGGTGCGCGAGGTGATGGACATTCGTCAGGCCTCCGATTACCTCGGCATCTCTCCCGACACCCTTTACAAATATGCGTCGGAGGGCTTCGTTCCCGCATTTAAGCTGGGCAATCGCTGGCGCTTCAAGCGTTCAAGGCTGGACGATTGGATGGACCGCCAGTCCGATCTCCAGGCCAGCGGCGCCGAGGCCGATCCGCGCCAGAAGAGGCCGGTGCGACAGGCGATGTAAGAGCACAAGCGATTCGACTGCACTGGGACTCGCCTATTGAGCGCCGTTTTACCTGCTTTCACGCTTCGGTGCGCCGTGCGGGGCGAGCGCCAAGCATGATTGCGGAAGTCCGGTTCTTATCGCCCATACATTCCCATCCATTCGGTCCTGGACAACACGTGCCCCTTCATCGCGCGTTCCAGCTCGTCTTTGCCCGCGCCCGCATTGAGGTTGAGCGCGGCATCCAGAGCGTAGAGATTGAAGAAGTAGCGATGAGGTTTGCCCGGAGGCGGGCACGGTCCGTTATAACCAATGCGCCTGAAGTCGTTTCTGCCCTGGCGCGCGCCGCTGTCGAGTGTTGCGGTGCCGGGCACCCCCTTGGGCAAGGCCGCAGCTTGGGCAGGAATGTTCCAGATGACCCAATGGGTCCAGACGCCCATGGGCGCATCGGGATCGTCCGCGATGAGGGCCAGCGAATGGGTTCCTGCCGGAACGCCGCTCCAGCTCAATGCCGGAGAAACGTCCGCCCCATCGCAGGTATAGCGATTGGGGATCGCATCGCCGTTCTTAAATGCCGTCGAATTCAATGCAAAGGACATGGCGCGGCCTCCCCGTAATGCGTAATGGCCGTCCCTTGCCCGGACGGAGGCAGCGGTTTGGCCCCAGGAGCCGGCGCAGAAACAGTTCAACGGAATGAGCAATACGGCGCTGAGGAAAATCAACGGCGCACGCAGGGCCTTGTGCATTGCGCGACTCCAGCGCCCAGATTTTACCACTATGGCGCTTGGCATGATCCGGATCAGGACGGCGGAGTTAATTGGGGATGAAACGCGATCTTACCGCCGGGCAACAAGACGATGGCGAGACGGCCTTGCTCATGCTTGAAAAGATCCGGGCCTGTGGCGTGGAACACATGGTCGCCGCTGTCCGTGTACTGGATTTCGAGCTGGCCTGTGCCGGTGATCTGGAAGCGATAGCGAAAGACCGCGCCGGCGGGCAGGGCATCGACGCCAAAGCTGGCATCGGGGTAATCGACCTCGATGAGCTGGACGGGGCCTCCAGTGCGGTTGGTGATCGTGGAATCGACGTGGTAGGAGTGGCAGCCTGTGGCGGCGATCAAGACAGGCGCAAAGATTGCGGCCCGATACAGGCGGCGAAGCCCGATTCCGCCCTTCATTTTCTGCTCCCTTCTTCGCGCGCGTTGGCTTGTGAGGCCGGTGGGGACGCGGCCGGCCCAGCGTCGCCCACGGTTCTGCCGGCAGACTCTTTTTCGAGGCGTTCCAATCGCCCTTCTAATCGCTTGACCAGCTCCGGCAGTCGCTGAAAGAGTGCAACGGCGCGGAGCCAGACGCGGTTGTCGAAGCCGGGAGAGCCGGAAATCATCTTGCCCGGCGGGACATCGTGGGAGACGGCGGATTGAGCAGTGAGGATGACGCCGTCGCCGACCGTGCAGTGGCCGGCGATGCCCACCTGGCCGGCAAGGATGACGTTGTTGCCGATGACCGAGGAGCCGGCGAGGCCGGTTTGCGCGCAGAGGAGCGTGTCCTGGCCGACGCGGGAGCCGTGGCCTACCTGTACGAGATTGTCGATCTTGGTTCCGTCGCCGATCTCCGTAGCGCCGACGGTGGCGCGGTCGATGGTGGCGTTGGCCTGGACATCGACGCGGCTGCCGATGAGAACCGGACCCGATTGGGGGATTTTTTCCCACTGGCCGGAATCGTTTTTGGCGAAGCCGAAGCCGTCGGAGCCCACGACGGCGCCATTTTCGAGGGTTACGTGGTCGCCGAGGACGCAGTTTTCGCGCACCACGGCGTGGGCGTGGGCGAAGAAGTGACTGCCCGCCTGGACGCCGGGATAGAGGACGACATGAGGCAGCAATGTGGCGTGGGGGCCGAGGCGAACGTGCGGCCCGACAACGGCATAGGCGCCGATGTGCGCGCCCTCGCCGATCTCGGCGGCGGGATCGATGACAGAGGTGGGATGAATGCCGGGAGGGTAAGCGGGCGGCTGATAGAAGAATGCGAGTGCGCGCGAGAAGGCGTGGTAAGGATTCTTGATGCGGAGGGTTGCTGCGGAGATTTCCTGGAAGTCCGGCTCGACCAGGACCGCGGCGGCGCGGGTGGTGCGGGCAAGGGCGGTGTAGCGGGGATTAGCGACGAAGGTGATCTCGGCGGGTCCGGCTTCTTCAATTCCTTTTACGCCAGTAATTTCCAGGTCTGTGTCGCCGCGGAGTTCCGCGCCCAACCGGCTTGCCAATTCGCCTAGCTTCATTGAGGAGATTGTAAAGGACGGGGAGGCACGTCAACCTGAGTGGGAGGCGGGGCTTGCAGAGTGTGCGCGCCGGATTGCGCCGCGCGCAGAACCCCATTGGGATAGATGCCGAGCCAGAGAGTGGCAAGAACGGCGAAGACCAGGGCCGCGCCCACGGCGATGCCGACCTGCGGTTTGGGCGGCGCGGCGTTAGCCTGGCCGGCCTCAGGACGCTTGGCGGCCACCAGGGCGAAGCGCAGGTAGTAACCGGCGGCCAGGCCGGAATTGAGCAGGCCGATGATGGCGAGAGCGATGGCTCCGCCATCGACCGCGGCGGAGAAGGCATAGAACTTGCCGAAGAAGCCGCCGGTGAAGGGAATGCCGGTGAGCGAGATGAGGAAGAAGATGAGCAGGCCGCCGAGCAGGGGCGAGCGGTAGATGAGGCCGCGGAAGTCTTCGATCATGGGCAGTTCGTCGCCGTATCCGCTGACCAGGGCGACGACGGCGAAGATGCCCACGTTCATGGCCGCGTAGGCGGCGATGTAAAAGCTGGCGGCGGCGATGCCGATGGTTCCGATGCCGGCGAAGGCGGCCAGCAGGTAGCCTGCGTGGGCGATGGAGGAGTAGGCCAGCATGCGCTTGACGTTTTGCTGGCGGAGGGCGGCGAGATTGCCCACGGTCATGGAGAGCACGGCGACGATCCACAGCAGCGGCGCCCAAAGGGAGTGGAGCGTGGGAAAGATCTCGTAGACCACGCGCAGGAGCAGGGCAAAGGCCGCGGCCTTGGGCGCGGTGGAGAGCAGCGCCACCACCGGCGAGGGCGCGCCTTCGTATACGTCGGGAGTCCAGACGTGCAGGGGCGCGGCGGAGACCTTGAAGAGGATGCCCACCAGCATGAGCGCCAGTGCGGCGACCACCAGGGAGTGGTTCTGGGCGGAGGGGGCGAGGCGGGCGATCTCGTAGATCTGCGTGGTTCCGGTGGCGCCGAAGATGAGCGCGATGCCGTAGAGGAGAAATGCGGTGGCAAAGGAGCCGAGGAGGAAGTACTTGATGGCTGCCTCGGGGCCGCGGCCGGTCTGCTTGCGGTAGCCGGCAAGGATGTAGGTGGAGATGGAGGAGATTTCAAGAGCGATAAAGACCAGCAGCAGCTCAATGGCGCTGGTGAGCAGGCACATGCCCACCGCGCCAAAGACCACGAGGGCGTAAAACTCGCCCTGGTGCGGGCTGGTTTCGGGCAAGGAGTCCAGCGAAAGCAGCAGAGCTACGAGGACGATGGCGCAGATGAGGACGTGGAAAAAGACCGTGAAGACGCTGGTCTCGACAGTGGAGAAGAAGGCGGTTCCTTCAGGCAGGGAGAGCTGCCAGATGCTGGCCCAGAGGGCGAGCGTGGTTCCGATTGCGGCCAGCCAGCCCAGCGGACGGCGCGGCCATGCCGGCGGCAGCGAGGCGTCAATGAGCATGATGGCCACGCCGGTGAGGGTGAGGATGACCTCGGGAAGAATGCGGTAGATGCTGGGAACTGGAGTCACCACTGCGCCTCCGAGGTGGTCATTCCTGCGTGGTGAAAAGCAACCGCAGGTCCTTCGACTGCGGCCGCTGCCCTGCGGTCGCTCAGGATGACAGAGCTTGTGGCGGGGGGATGGACGCCGGTCTGGATGGAATTGAACCAGAGCGAGGGCGCCAAGCCCATCACCAGCATGAGGACGGCCAGGGGCACGAGGACGGACAGCTCGCGGAAATGGAGGTCAACGGCGGGTTTGGAGGCGGTAAGTTCGCTCTCCGGGCCATAGAAGAGGCGCTGCACGAGCCAGAGCATGTAAGCCGCGCTCAGGATGACGCCCAGCGTGGCGGCGATGGCCCAGCCGCGGCTGACGCCGGTGAAGGTGCTGGAAAGGATGGTGAACTCGCCCACAAAGCCCGATAGCATGGGCAGACCGATCATGGCCAGAGAGGCAATGACGAAGAACGACGCGGCGCGCGGGAGCTTGGATGCCAAGCCGCCGTAGGCGGAGATTTGGCTGGTGGCGTAGTGATCGTAGAGCGTGCCGAGGAGAACGAAGATTGCGCCTTCCACGACGCCGTCTGAGAGGATTTGATAGACAGCGCCGTTCCAGCCGGTGAAGGTGAGGCCGTAGATAGCCAGCACGATCAGGCTCAGTTGGCTGAGGGCGGCGAAGGCGATCAGACGCCAGAAGTCGCGCTGCACCAGGGCGAGGCAGCCGCCGTAGAGGACGCCGACGACGGCCAGAGCGATCAACAAAGGTGCGATGGCGCGCGCCTCGACGGGAAACAACCCTACGTGAAAGCGCAGCATGGAGTAGAGGCCCAGCTTGCCGGCCACCACCATGGCGAGGGCTACGGGCGCTTCCTTGTAGGTATCGGCGAGCCAGCCGTGGAGCGGGAAGACGGGAACCTTGACCGCAAAAGCGACGAGGAAGGCCAGGGCGGCCCAGTACAGCCCCCCGGCGGGAAACGATCCGTGAGCGATGAGAACCCGGAGGGTGGCGAAATCGAAGCTGCCGGTGCGCGAGTAGAGCCAGAGAATGGCGACCAGCAGAGGCGCGGAGGGAATGAAGGTGAAGAGGAAGAACTTGAGCGCGGCTTTGGGGCCGTCCTTGCGGCCGTACATGGCGATGAGAATAGCCATGGGGACGAGCGAGAGCTCCCAGAAGCCGTAGTAGAGCATCAGGTCGAGCGAGATGAAAACGCCGAACATGGCGGTCTGCTGGACGAGGAAGAGCGAATAGAAGATCTTGCGGCGGGTCTGGATGGCGTTCCAACTGGCCACGACGCCGATGGGAGCGAGCAGGCCGGTGAGCACCACCATCCAGAGGCTGAGGCCGTCGACGCCGACGTGGTAGAAGATGGCAGGACTTTCGATCCAGGGGCGATTGATTTCGAACTGGAATCCGCCCTGGCCAAGAACAAAGTGCGCGGGAAGATGGAGGGTGAGAAGAAAGGTGAAGAGGGTCGTGACCAGGGCGATCCAGTTGGGCAGCTTCGCGTGGTCAGGCGCGACGGCGACCAGGATCGCGCCGACGAGCGGAACCAGCAGGATCAGAGTGAGAATGTATTGGTCGATTGCGTGCATATTCTCACCGCCCCGCCGTTCTGAAGATGAAATGCAATGAAGCCGGCCAGGCTGCCGCCCAGGGAATCAGGAGGAACAGCAGGAGGGCGGCGGCCGCGGCGGCCAGCCAGGCCGCATAGGAGCGCAGATTGCCCGATTGCCAGCGCTGGAGAATCGCTCCCGCAAAAGTAGCCGTGCCCGCCAGCAGCCAGGCCGCGCCGCCCAAAATCATTACATCCACGATCCAGTCCAGGAAATACTTGGAGAGGACGAGCAGCGGCTTGACGACGATGGCGCCGTAGAGCTCATCGACGTAGTATTTGTTGGCCAGCAGGCGGTAGCCGCCAGGGAGGGCCGCGGCGAGCTGCGCGGGGCGCTCCGGCTTGCGCCGGTAATACTTGTCGATGATGAGCCAGCCTTCGAGAGCTAACAAGACGGCCACGATACTCAGGATCAGTTCCAGCCGCGCGCTGCCGGATGCGGTGGGCATGGCGCCCGTGGCAGGCGCGAGGAAGCCGCCGAAGCGCTCAATGCCGATCCAGCCGCCGCAGAGCGAGAGCGCGCCCAGGATGATCATGGGCACGAGCATGGAATTGGGCGTGGCGTGGTGATGAGCGGCCTCGCCGCGCGGCTGGCCCAGGAAGGTCATATACCAGAGCCGGAACATATAGAGCGAAGTGAGCAAAGCGGTGACCACGCCCACGAACCAGAGAATTTTGCCGCCTGTGCCCTGGAGATAGGCGGCATAGAGGATGGCGTCTTTCGAGAAGAAGCCGGCGAAGGGAAAGATTCCGCAGATGGCGAGGACCGCCGCGGTCATGGTGGCGAAGGTGACGGGCATCTTCTTCCACAGGCCGCCCATCTTGCGCATGTCCTGCTCGCCGCCCAGGGCATGAATGATGGAACCGGCGGCCAAAAAGAGCAGGCCCTTAAAGAAGGCGTGGGTCATCAGGTGGAAGATGGCCGCGGAGTAAGCCGCGACGCCACAGCCCAGGAACATGTAGCCGAGCTGCGAGATGGTGGAGTAGGCGAGCACGCGCTTGATGTCGTTCTGCACCAGGCCCATGGTGGCGGCGAAGAATGCCGTGGCCGCGCCAACGATGGCCACCACGCCCAGCGCGAAGGGCGAGCGGTCGAAGAGAAAGTGGGTGCGGGCGATCATGTAGACGCCGGCCGTGACCATAGTGGCGGCGTGGATGAGCGCGGAGACCGGCGTGGGGCCTTCCATGGCGTCGGGCAGCCAGATGTAGAGCGGGAGCTGAGCGCTCTTGCCGGTCGCGCCCACCAACAGAAAGAGCGCAATAGCGGTGAGGACACCGCCGTGCCAGGCGGGGCTGGCGGCCAGCTTGTCTCCGATCCCGCTGAAACTGAGGGTGCCGAAGTTGGCCAGGAGCAGGAAGAGACCGATCAGGAAGCCGAAGTCGCCGATGCGGTTGACGATGAAAGCCTTTTTGCCGGCGTTGGCGGCCGATGGCTTGTAAAACCAGAAGCCGATGAGCAGATAGGACGCCAGGCCCACGCCCTCCCATCCGATGAACATCAGCAGGGCATTGCCGGCCAGGACCAAGGTGGTCATGAAGAAGAGGAAGAGGTTGAGAAAGCTGAAATAGCGCGCGTAGCCTTTGTCCCCGGCCATATAGCCGACGGAGTAGATGTGGATGAGGAAGCCGACGCCGGTGACCACCAGAAGCATCACCAGCGAGAGCTGGTCGAGGACGAAGCTGAAACCCACGTGCAGCGCGCCCACGTTGATCCAACCCACCGGGCAGGTTTCAACATAGGGCAAGGAAGCGTAGGCAGGGGCGAAGCCGAGCAGGCCGCGCGCGGCGTTCAGGACCACGGCGAAGGAAACTAGCGGCGCCGCGAGACCGATGGTGGTCACCAGCCACTTGGGGAACCGGCGGCCGAGGATTCCGTTGAGCAGAAAGCCGGCGAACGGCAGCAGCGGAATCAGCCAGAGATAGAGGGATCCGTTCATAGCTTCATCAGGTCGATACGGTCCACGGCCAGCGTAGCGCGGGCGCGGAAGACGGCAATGATGATGGCCAGACCCACTGCGGCTTCAGCGGCGGCGACCATCATGACGAAAAAGACAAAGATCTGGCCCTTCACCGCGTGCCATTGATGGGCGAAGGCCACAAAGGACAAATTGACGCCGTTGAGCATGAGCTCAATGGACATAAAGACGGTGATGAGGTTGCGCTTGATGAGGAAGCCGACCACGCCCAGCGAAAAGAGCGCGGCGCTCAGGAGCAGATACCAGGAGAGAGGAACGTCTTGTTGAAGAAGGCTCATTCCGCGGCCGTCCTTTCCCGGCTCCCGTGTGGCTCTTCGTCGTCGCGGCGGGCCAGAACAACCGCGCCGAGGATGGCGATGAGGATGAGCACCGAAGTGACTTCAAAGGGCAGGAGCAGCTCGTGAAAGAGGACGCGGCTGAGGTCCTGGGTGGAGGTGATGCCCTGGTTGAGAGCGGCGGCGCCCAGGCCGCGCGCGCGCAGGATGAGCGTGGCCAGCACCGCCAGGAGGGCGACGACGGCGGGGAAACCGACAATGCGCGCGGCGCGGCTGCCCAGGGTGCGCTCCTCGCGGCCGGCATTGAGCAGCATGACCACGAAGGTGAACAGGACCATGATGGCGCCGGAGTAGACGATGATCTGCGCGATGGCCAGGAACTCCGCGCCCAGAAGGAGGTAGAGGACGGCCAGCGAGGTCATGACCACGATCAGCGAGAGGGCGCTGCTGATGGGATGGGTCTGCAGCAGGAGGTTGATGGCCCCGGCGAGGCAGAATCCGGCAAAAAGGAAGAACAGGATCAGATGCATCGTTCCGCCGCTTACGGGCTGGAGCCGGCAAAAAACCGGCCGGTTAGGGGGAAGGACGACGGAGCCAAACGATTCAGGCCCGCGCAATTCATCTCGATTGTAAACGAGCGCGATTGAAAAAGCGCCGCCTGCGAAACGTGGGTTGTGCAGTCCAGCAGGTTTCAGCGATACGCGAGCCACAGGCTTGTCCCCACAATGTTGAGGATGGCGAGGGGCATGAGCACCCGCCAGCCGAAGTTCATCAACTGGTCGTAGCGGAAGCGGGGCAGAGTTCCCCGCACCCAGACGTACAAAAAGAGAAAGCAAAAAACCTTGGCCATAAACCAAAATATGGGAACCAGAGCGTGGACGAAGATATTCTGAGGCGGCGGGATCAGGTTGCCGAAGGGGCTGGTCCAGCCGCCGAAGAAGAGCAGCGTGGCCACGCAGCCCACGTTGATCATGTTGGCGTACTCGGCCATGAAGAACATGGCAAATTTCATGGAGCTGTACTCGGTGTGATAGCCGCCGGTGAGCTCGCTTTCGGCCTCGGGCAGGTCGAAGGGCGAGCGGTTGGTTTCAGCGTAGGCTGCCATCAGATAAATGAAGAAGGCCACGAACTGAAATCCGCCGAAGACGTTCCAGGTGGCGATGCCCTTGGTGGCCTGCTGCTCGACGATGACGCGCAGGTTGAACGATCCGGCGCGCAGCACGACGCCCACCAGCGAGAGGCCCAAGGCCAGCTCGTAGCTGATCAATTGGGCCGAGGAGCGGAGCGCGCCGAGGAGAGAGTACTTGTTGTTCGACGACCAGCCGGCCAGAGCGATGCCGTAGACGCCGATAGAGGTGACGCCCAGGATGACGAGCAGGCCGATGTTAACGTTGGAGATTTCAAAGAGATCCAGGCCTTTGGGACCGATGCCGGGCGCGCCGAAGGGCACGACGGCGATGGAGATGAGAGCGCAGCCCAGGGCGATGATGGGCGCGAGAAGATAGAGCGGTTTGTAGACGCCGGTGGGGATAATGTCTTCTTTGAGGAAGGATTTGGCGCCGTCGACCAGCGGCTGCAAAAGGCCGAACGGGCCCACGCGGCTGGGGCCCCAGCGGTTCTGGATGTGACCAACCAGCTTGCGTTCCAGCAGCACGGTGTAGGCGACGCCCAGCAGCATCACCACCGTGACTACCACAACCTTGAGCAGGCTCCACAGGAAAAATTGAAAAAGTGTCACTTACGTTCAGCCTCTTAAAATCAGCGGAGCTAGCGGGGTTAGCGGCGCTAGCGGAGTTAGAAAATCAGCGTTCCGTCGGCCCCGGCTGCTTTGTGCTCGCGGGCTTGATGCTGTTCGAGATCGTTGAGTCCGCGGCAGTAGCGGCCCAGGGTCGCGGAGGTAAACAAGCCATCGTGCGCGGGAGCCACCAGATCGGAGGCGGCCAAGGCCGAAACCGGAACAAATCCCGGCGCGGACCCGGGCTCCGTGCGCACATCGTTGCCGCCGAAAAGATTGATACGGTCCAGTGTATAGCCGGGGACCAGGCGCTCAATCTCGTCGAGCACGGCGAAAGGATCGAAGGGGCTGAGCTTGGGCTCCAGTCCGTGGGCCTCGAGCCAGACCGCGTGGCGATCGGCCTCGCCCGCCTGCGCGCCCCGCGACTGGCCCAGATCGGCGCTGACGCTGCCACGGCCGAAGGGAACCAGGGTCTTCACGTCGGCACCCATGGCGCCGGCCAGGCGCACCAGAATTTCGAAGTCCGGTTTGACGCCGGCGCGGTCGGCCGCCTTGGTGACCATTTGCAGGTCGCCGTAGGTGTTGGTGACCGTGCCGGTCTTTTCGTAAAGGCTGGCGGCGGGAAAAACGACGTCGGCCAGCGCGGCGGTTTCGGTGAGAAAGAGGTCCTGGACAACGATGAAAGTGCTCCTCAAGGCGGCGGGGTCAAGTTTGAGTCCGAGAACCGGATTGGCTCCGACAATGAGCAATGCGCCTAATTCGTTGCTGCCGGCAGCCGCAAACATCTCGGGCAGTGTTTTGCCGGGCGCGGCAGGAAGGTGAGGATACTCGGCGAAGGCGCCGGGCGAGGTGACGGGAACGTAGCCGGGCAGCAGGTCGGGGAACAGGCCCATGTCGGCTGCGCCGCGCGAATTCGAGTGGTCGCCGAGATAGGCGAAGCGGACAGATCCGGGATTGGGGCCGCGCTTCAGTCCCCAGGCGACGAGGCTCTCGACAGCGGCGCCGCGAAACTCCTGGCCGAAGATGACCACAAGCGATTCCTCGGCGAGGACGGCCTTGGCGAAGCCGGAGGTTCCGGCGTCGAGGAAGGCGGGGAGGCTGGCGTAACCGCTGGCGGGAATCTTCTGCGTGGCCGTGGCCTGGCGAACCAGCTTGATGGGTTTGTCATTAGCGACGTAGAGGCGAGCCTTGCTCAGGCGCGCATCCGTGCGCAGCGCCCAGGCCAACAACGGGTGCTCCTCAGTGGGGTCGCCGCCAACGAGCAGGATGGCCGGCGCGAACGCGATCTCGCGCAGGTCGGCGGTTTTGCCGGGATGGCCGGCCAGGGCGCGGGCGAAGGCGGCGTAGCCGGTGGTGCGCACGTGGTCGATGTTGTTGGTGCGGAGAACGGTGCGCGCGAACTTTTGCAGCAGATAGTTCTCCTCGTTGGTGGTGCGGTTGGAGCCGATGACTCCTATGGCCTCTCCGCCCCCCGCCGTTCCATTCCTGCTGTCGCGGATCTCCTTGAGCTTGTCGGCGGCGTAGCGGAGCGCGTGCTCCCAGGTGGCCGGTTCGAGCTTGCCCTGGGGGTTGCGGACAAGAGGGGTGGTGAGGCGCTCATTGCTGGCGACGAAGTCGAAGCCGAAGCGGCCCTTGGCGCAGAGAAAATCACCGTTGATGCCGCTCTTGTCGCGGTTGTCGGCGCGGACAATCTCGGCGCCGTCGCTGGTCTGGCGCACGCCCAGAGTGACCTTGCAGCCGTCAGCGCAATGGGTGCAAACGGTGGAGACGTGGTTCATCTCCCAGGGCCGCGTTTTGTAGCGGTAGCTGCCGCTGGTGAGCGCGCCTACCGGGCAGACGTCGATGCACATGCCGCACTGCTCGCAGTCGAGCTGGCTGCTCGCTCCATCTGTTCCGGGTATGTTGGGCACGATGACCGAGCTGACGCCGCGGTTCTCAACGCCCAGCGCCCACACATCCATGCCTTCGCCGCACATGCGCACGCAGCGATAGCAGAGGATGCAGCGCGGGCGGTCGTAATAAACGGCCGGCGACCACTGCTGCTCGTCGCGGTGGTGCTTGGCCTCGGTATAGAGGCTCTCGCCTGCGCCGTACTTGAAAGTCATGTCCTGCAGCTCGCACTCGCCGCCGGCGTCGCAGACAGGGCAGTCGAGCGGGTGGTTGCCCAGGAGCAGTTCGATGGTGGCCTTGCGCGCCTGCGCGATCTCCGGCGTTTCGGTATAGAAGACCTGGCCCTCGGCGACCTGGGTGGTGCAGGCGGTTTGCAGTTTGCCCACTTTCTCCATGCGCACTACGCACATGCGGCAGGCGGCCTGGAGCGAGAGGCCGGGATAGTAGCAGAAGGCAGGAATCTCGATGCCCGCCTTACGGCAGGCGTCGATGAGCAGCGTCCCGGCGGGAGCGGTGAGCTTCTTTCCGTCGACGGTGAAGGTTACGTCGGGCATTTTCTCCTTAGGCGGCGTTATGCTGTCATAGCTTCTTTCGTTTTTCTGGAAACGGGAACATTGATTTCCAGCCACTCCACCACGTAGTGATCTACTTCGCCGTTGGGATCGTCCTCAGGCGAGAAGTCGAAGCTAGTGGTGGCAGGCGTAGGCATTGGGTCGCCATCGGACGCCATGAATTCAAGGTGCGATTCCAGTGCTTCTCGCATTAGTTGGCGAATCTCTGTCAGCGTCTTTGCGGTCGAAATACAGCCTGGAATATCGGGTGCAAAGCCACCGTAGTTTCGCTTTCCGTGTTCATAAACCACTAAAAACTTCTGCTTCATTTCAAACCTGCCTGCTTCAGGACTGATCTTAGAGTACCCGGAGTGACGTCGTCGCCGGGGTGGCCCGGAATCGTTACTTTCCCGGGCTTCACCGGATGCTTGAAGTGCCTGTGGCTCCCGGTTGTGTACATGTACTGCCACCCATCCTGTTCGATCTTCTTGATAAGGTCCCTAACCTTCATTCTTCGTACCTACACCACCGTCAACTGCGGCACGCCCTCCCGCGCGAACGGGCACGGCTTGCCGTTCAAATGATCTTCAAACTCCTTGCGAAACTTTTTGACGAACGCGATGGTGGGCATAGCCGCCGCGTCGCCCAGCGGGCAGAAGGTGCGGCCCAGCATGTTTTCGGCCAGGTACTGAATGTTGTCGATGTCCGCGGCCTTGCCGAAGCCGGCATGGAAGCGGGTGAGCGACTTCTTGAGCCAGTCAGTGCCTTCGCGGCAGGGAATGCACCAGCCGCAGCTCTCGTGCTGGTAGAAGCTGATGGTGCGCAGGGCGAACTCGACCATGCAGGTGTGGTCGTCAATGACTACAACGCCGCCGGAGCCGAGCATGGAGCCGGCCTTGCCCACCTGGTCGAAGTCCATGCCAATGTCAATCTCCTCGGGCAACAGCACCGGCGTGGACGAGCCGCCGGGAACCACGGCTTTGAGTTTGTGTCCATTGGGAATGCCGCCGGCCACCTCGTAGATCATCTTCTTGAGGTTATAGCCCATGGGCAGCTCGTAGACGCCGGGGCGCTCGACGTGGCCGCTCAAGCAGAACAGGCGCGTGCCGCCGTTGCGCGGCGTGCCCACAGAGGCGTAGGCCGCGGCGCCCATCTCGATGACGTGGGGCACGGAGGCGATGGTCTCGGCGTTGTTGATAACGGTGGGACCGCCGTAGAGGCCGACCACGGCTGGGAACGGCGGGCGGATGCGCGGAATGCCGCGCTTGCCTTCGAGCGACTCCATGAGCGCCGATTCCTCGCCCACTTCGTAGGCGCCCGCGCCGGTCTGGGTGATGACCTCAAACTCGACGCCGGAGCCGAAGATGTTTTTGCCGAGAAAACCCTTGGCGTAGGCGTCGGCGACGGCCTTTTCGACAATTTCGAGAAGATAGCGGTATTCGCCGCGCAAGTAGATAAAGCCGAGCTTGGCGCCCACGGCTATGCCCGCGATGAGCGCGCCCTCGATGACCGCGTGCGGATCGTGCAGGAAAATCAAGTGGTCTTTGCACGTGCCTGGCTCGCTCTCGTCGCCATTAACCAGGATGTACTTGGGCTGCGGAGATTGCTTGGGGACGAAGGACCACTTCATGCCCGCGGGAAAGCCTGCGCCGCCGCGCCCGCGCAGGTTCGAGGCTTTCATCTCGGCGATGATCCAATCCGGCCCCTGTTCGAGACACTTTTTTGCGGACTGGTAGCCGCCCAGTTCGAGATAGCGGACGATGTTGGCTGCTCCCTGGCCGAAGCGGCGGGAGACGATCTTGACTTCGTCGGGATGGGAAACCAGCCTAGGCATGATTGGCCTTTCCTTCCGCTTTCGCCTTCCGCCCCTGAGACAAAGAGCCGCCGCCGGGGATCCCAGCTTGGCCGCGATAGCCGTCGAGAATGCCGGGAACGAGCTCGGGCTTGAGCT
The DNA here is from genome assembly GCA_963808795.1 of uncultured Acidobacteriota bacterium. Classification (GTDB taxonomy): domain Bacteria; phylum Acidobacteriota; class Terriglobia; order Terriglobales; family Acidobacteriaceae; genus Telmatobacter. The sequence goes on along the minus strand of CAWEGL010000007.1, from coordinate 213,458 downwards.
CGTCATGGAAGTCATAGTTGACCTGGATGGCCGGCGCCCACGAGCAGGCCCCGATGCATTCGACCTCTTCGAGGGAAAAGAGGCCGTCACGCGTAATGCCCTTGGGGCCGATGCCGAGCTCGTCCTGGAAGCGGTCGAAGAGATCGTTGGCGCCGCGCAACATGCAGGCGATGTTGGTGCAGACCTGAATGTTGTAGCGGCCGGCGGGCTTGAAGCGGAGCATGGAGTAGTAACTGGCCACGTTGTGCACGTCGAGTTGCGTGATGCCGATGCGGCGGGCGACTTCGGCGATGACGGCGTCAGAAAGATAGCCGACCTCGTCCTGCGCGTAGAGCAGCATGGGAACCAAGGCAGAGCGGCGGACCGGATACTTTTGGACTAACGCGTCGAAGCGAGCTGCCAGTTGCGGCGAAAAGAGGGTCATGGTTTCAGGATTTGACTCTTTGGGGTTCATGGTTTCGGCTCCCGCGGCAACTCGCGCGACCATTCCCGCATGAGGTCCCGCGCCCAGGCTTCGGCGGCCAGGTCGATCGGTTCCTCGCCGGCCGGGCCGCGCAATGTTCCGGCTTCCGTTAGTTCCAGCATTCCTCCGCTTCCATCCTCGCGCTTCCAGGTTACGGTTGTGCCGTTGCGTTCGAGGTTGAGCCACCTTTCGCCGTGGCGAGCCAGAATCCTTTCCTCGCCCAGTTCGATGGTGGCCTGGCGGTTGCCGTTAAGCCCGTGGGCCGCGGTGTAGCTGCGGAGCAGGGAAGCGAGAGAAACCCAAAGCTCCGAATACACGGCCGAGGCAAGATCACTCAAATCGCCCCCGGATCGCTGCCGCAACGATTGTCTCCGCGACCTTCGACGATCCCATTCCACCTTCGGGTTCGATGATAGAACCTTCCGTGAAGGCCCTCACGCCTAAATCTCCGTTGATTAAGAAGAAGCCGAGTTTGTGGACTTTGACGAATCCGCGGGCATCCGGCTCGCCGGGCACCTCCACCTCGATTCTGGAGGTCTCCATGTCCAGAGCCGCATTGCAGCTTCGCGCTTGGCCGTCGCTCAACTCAATGGTCCGCCCGTCCGGCCAGCCATGCAGGAAGCGAAGCTCCGGCTCGCCCTGCTCTTTGAGGGCCAGATTGGCTCCCTCCAATTCTTCAGCGATCTGGTTGCGCACGCGATGGAAGAAGGACTCGAAGTCAGTCTCTCTCTCTTTCAGCGTTTCGGCTTGCGACTGGGCCCTGCCACGGCTTGCCTTGGCCTCTGCCGCCAGCTTTGCGTAATCAGCCATTCATTCCTCCGGAACTACCTGTTGATCTCGCCGAGCACAATGTCGATGGAGCCGATGACGGCCACCAGATCGGTGATTAGGCTGCCCTTGCACATGAACTCCGGGGCCTGCAGTATGGCGAACCTTCGCCCGAAGTCTCGGAAGCCTCAGCAGGTTGTGCCGTCAAACGAACTCCCCCGTCAGGAGCCCTGAAACAATCTCAGCTGCAATCCTGTCAGGGGTGTACCCAACGGCCAGGTTCTCTGACTCGTCGGCCGGAACACGCTGCGGATCCGCTGCCGCAGGGTTGATGAGATACTCCTTTCTCGAGATTTCGCTGCGATTCGGCGGGCCTATAATCACAGACTTGATTCGTCCTTTTCCTCCGTGCAATTCCACGCTGCAGAGCAAGGCGGTTCCATAGGTCAAAACGAGTTTACCGAGGAAGCCAGGCATGAAAATCCGCTCAACGATGGGCAGTCCCCGCTTGCGAAGCTCCACATTGGCTTCTTTCACCTCCATTTCGATTTGCGCCTTCACGCTTTCATAAAAGACGGCTGGGTCGATTTCGTCTCTCGGCTGCTTTCCATGGGCCGGCTTGGCGGCTTCTACACGGCCCTTCAGTTTATCTGCCAACGAACCGTAATCGGTCACGGGGGCCCCTTTCTCACCGGTCAATTTCTCCCAGCACAATGTCGATGGAGCCGATGACGGCCACCAGATCGGCGATCAAACGGCCTTTGCACATGGTCTCGATAGCCTGCAGCGTGGGGAACGAGGGGTAGCGCATATGCACCCGGTACGGTTTGGCGGTGCCGTCAGAGACCACGTAATAGCCCATCTGCCCGTGGCCGCATTCCATGCCCTGGTAGACCTCGCCAGCCGGGACGTTAAAGCCTTCGGTCACGATCTTGAAGTGATGGATCAGGGCCTCCATCTGGGTTTTCATCTTTTCGCGATCAGGCAGAACGATCTTGGGGGCGTCGGCCTTGACGGGGCCGTCGGGCATGCCGTCGAGGGCCTGCTGGATAATCTTCACGCTCTCGCGCATCTCAATAAGCCGGACCAGGTACCGCGCCCAGCAGTCGCCATCGGTGGAGACGGGCACGTTGAACTGAAACTTTTCGTAGCTGGAGTAGGGCATGTCGCGGCGGAGGTCGAAATCGACGCCGGAGGCGCGCAGCGGAGGGCCGGTGACGCCCAGCGCAATGGCTTCGGCGGCAGAGAGATAGCCCACACCCTTCAAGCGATTGATGAAGATCGGATTGCCGGTGAGCAGATTGGAATACTCGTCGATCTTCTCCGGAAATGTGCGGATGAAGGCCTGCACGCGATCAAAGAAGTCGAGCGGCGGCTCCATGGAGAGGCCGCCGATGCGGAAGTAGCTGGTCATCATGCGTTGACCGGCCACGGCTTCGAAGAGCCTTAGGATTTCCTCACGTTCGCGGAAGGTGTAGAGAAAGACGGTAAGCGCGCCAATGTCCATGGCGTGCGTGCCCAGCCAGATGAGGTGGGAGTTGAGGCGGCTCAACTCGGTCAGCAGGACGCGAATCCACTGCGCGCGCGCGGGGATCTCCAGACCCAGTAGCTTCTCGACCGCCAGGCAGTAGCACAGGTTGTTGGAGAGCGGATCGAGATAGTTGACGCGGTCGGTCAGCGGCACTACCTGCTGATAGAACTTGGCCTCGCAGGTCTTCTCGATGCCGGTGTGCAGGTATCCGATCTCGGGGTGGACATGGACGATGACTTCGCCGTCGATCTCGACTACCAGGCGCAGTACGCCGTGGGTGGCCGGATGCTGCGGGCCCATATTTAAGATCATGTGGCGGGTGGCGGCGCTGTCCGAGGCCGGGAGTTCGAGGACAGGCGCTCCTGAGGGATCGCTCATCAGCGGTATCCCTCCACCGGATAGTCCTTGCGCAAGGGATGGCCCTTCCAATCGTCAGGCATGAGGATGCGGCGCAGGTTGGGATGGCCTTCAAAGCGAATACCGAAGAGGTCGAAGACCTCGCGCTCGTAATAATCGGCCCCTGGCCAAACGGAGGTGATGGACTCGACGCTTGGATTGTCTTCTGTGAGCCACGCGTGCAGCCGGATGCGCTCCTTACGGGCGTGCGAGAGGAGATGATAGCTCAACTGGAAACGGGGCGCAGAAGGGAACCAGTCGACGGCGGTCATGTCCTCGAAGAAGCTGTAGCCGGCGGCCTGGAGGGCAGCGCAGGCGGCGCGAATTTGTTCGGGCACGATGGTGAAAGTAAGCTCGCCGCGGTCGGATTGGGCGCCGGTGAGAGCCTGCGGGTTCCAGGCCAGGATGGCTTTGACAGGCTGGATGTTCGCGAAGTTCCTCAATGACCTCGGGGGGGCCGGCGAAAGGTGGGCTGAGGGGCGCGCTCATCCTAAAGGTCCGCCTTGTCCTGGCTCCAGTTGAGGATGCCCTTGCGCACGATGTAGTAGAGGCCGACGGCGACAAAGCCCAGGTAAACGAGCATCTCCCAAAAGCCGAAGAGACGGGAGCCGGTGATGGCGGGCAGTTGGCGGTAGATGACGGCCCAGGGCATCATGAAAACTGCCTCCACGTCGAAGAGAATGAACAGCACGGCGACCAAGTAAAAGCGCACGCTGAAGCGGCCCCGGGCGTCGCCCACGGCCTGGATGCCACACTCGTAGGCGTCCAGTTTGACTGCCGTATTGCGATGCCGGCCGACAAACCAGGAGGCAATCACCATTCCCAGCCCCAGCAAGAAGGCCGCCGCAATCTGCATCAACAGCGGAAGATACTGCCAGTGATAAGGAATCATCGCCGCTCAGCCCCAAACAATCTCATAAAATAGCGCCCGTTTGGCGGAGGAAGAAACCGTCTCCAAGCCAACAAGTCCTGGTTTGAGATTAGGATTTCAGCCTCATCCCGTCAAGGCGCGCCGGAGAGCCGTTGCCGCTGCCGTAAGAGGCGTGGAGATCGCCCGCGCCGTTTCACAGCCTGGCGGGCGCTTTCGGGCAGGTGACCGCTTTGTCACCCTTTTGGTATGAATAGCTTGATTTGTGACGCATCATGCGTGAGCGCCATCACAGCCGTTCCCATTCCGGTTGGGGACAATGCGCGTGTGCGAATGTGGAACACGGTACATTTGTCATCTGAAAAAAAGGGGTCCAAGGCCCGAAGAACTGGATGAGGATGAACACGATGACAGCGATCACCACCGCCGGAGTGACTTGTATCGATTCCGCGCCGGCTACATCCACAGTCCGCGCCGGTTCCTCTCGCCGCCGCCGCATTTCGCCCCAAGCAGGCCGCGCCCTGGAGATTCTGGGCCACGCCATCGAATACCTGATCGACGAGTTTATCTACACGGGCGGATCGTTCTCCGCTCGCAGTCCCCAATTGGCGGCGGTGCAGCTGCTCATGGCCGCCAACCGCGAGATTTACTACGCTTGCCCAGAGGTCCCCACGTTTGGGGAGCGCTGCCGGCTGCTGTTGCACCGTCGCGCGGAGTAAGCGGGTGCGTTCGAGGCCGGCGGCAAGGCCGGCAGGCGCGGCAACCAGCCTCATAGGCGCCGCAACCATTCCCCGTGGCTGAGCTTTTCCAGGAAATCAAACACGCGAGAGCACAAATGAGGCCGGGAATCTTTTGCGTCTCAGGAAGGGCGGAGATTGCTACTGCCCAAAGATGAGGACGGCAAACAGCACCAGCCAGGCAAAGCTCATGGCGTGCCAGAACCATGCGGTGGAGTCGACGGCGATCTGGCGATAATCGATGCGCTTGAGCAAGCCCAAGGCGAAGAGGCAGAAGAGGAGGGCCAGAACGCCGAGAAGGAGGTGGGCGGCGTGGAGGCCAGTGATGACGTAGAAGAAATAGCTGGCCGGCGTGGCCCAGCGGTCGAAGGCAAAACCCTGCGCCGTCAATTGCCTCCAGGCCACGACTTGGCCGAGGAGAAACAGCGAGCCGAGCACCAGGGTAGCAGCCAGCCAGGGCACCGTGCGGCGCAAGGCGGGGCGTCCCAAACCCAGCCACTCCTCAATCACATCCATCTCCCGGAAGATATGGCGGCGCGCTATTTCCATGGTCAGGGTGCTGAGAATCAAGACCGCGGTATTGAGGAACAGGATGGGGGGCAGGAGCACCGGATGCCAGTCGCCGATCTGGCGCATGGTGCCGGAATCCAAGTGCGTTCCGGCCTGGCGGGCGTAAAAGAGCGCCACCAGGGTCACGAAGAACATCATGTCGCCGGCGAGGGCGCAAAAGACGAAGGCGCGGACGCGATAGAGCAGCTCCCGCGGGCCGTGCCGCGAATTTCTCCAGTTGTCGTCCCCTCCGCCTCCGCCGCCGCCGGTTGGCCGCCGGTCGACGGGCGGCTTGCCGCCGGTTCCAGGCGACTTCCGTTCCGTTTCCGATGGGATGGGCGTAAAGATGGACGGCATAAAGGCCTCCGTGAAAATCAGATTACCCCCACTCTCGTTTGGATGCACCCAGAATCCGAGGAGAGACGCAAAAATTGGCGGCGAAGATTTCACCAGGTCAAGACCGGATCCGCAAGCCAGCCGTGGCGCGGGGTTGGGCCTGCGGCCGGTGAAAGCTCATGAAAATAGGTTCGAGACCACCGCATTTTCGACCGTGGCGCGGCTTACTTTGGATGCGCGCCCGTCGCGATCTGGAGAAACAGCCGGTGCACGCGCCGGTCCGAGGAAAGCTCGGGATGGAAGGTGGCGGCCATCAGGTCACCTTGGCGGACCAGGACGGGAAAACCGTCGCGGCGGGCCAGAACCTCGACCCTTGGGCCAACCTCCGCGATGCGCGGGGCGCGGATAAAGACCATCTCCAGCGGGCCTCCGGGAAGGGTGGTTTCGGCAGTGAGAATGGTCGAGTGGATCTGGCGGCCGTAGGCGTTGCGTTCGACGATGGCATCCAGCAGCCCTAAGGAGCGTTGGGGCGGATTGATCACCTCGCGGGCCAGCAGGATGGCACCGGCGCAGGTACCGAAGACCGGCCTGTTCCGGCAAAACTCCCGAAGCGCTTCGAAGAAGTGGCGCTTTTCCAAAGACTTGAGCATGGTGGTGGATTCGCCGCCGGGCAGGACAAGGCCGTCGAGGGAGGACTGGGCGTCGAGGCGGAGGTCTTCGGGCGTTTTCACCAGGGAAGGCGCCGCGCCGGCCTCCTGGAGCGCGACGGCGTGGGCGGCGTAATCGCCCTGGATGGCGAGGACGCCAATGCGGGGTAATTTTGTTTCTCTCAAGCTTTTTCCTGGGAGTCAGGCATTCCTGTTGTATTCCGCGATTTTGCTTTGAGGGCATTCCATTCTTCGATTGAGACGAAGACGGCAACCTCGACACCGCGCCGGGATACGGTCCGCGGGCCCTCATTCACTGCGGCATTATAGAACTCCTCAAACCGCTCCGCTGCATCGCATTCCTGCCAAACCATGAGCGCGACCTCTAGTCTTAGTGATACCACTGGCCGTCTGGCCGGGTCCATCGTCTGGCAGTGCAGTGCGGCGGAAGCATTCGGTGCGAGGAACGGACTGTGGTGGTTTCCCACCCTTCGCTAGAAAAAAGCGAAGAATGGGGCACCTGGCAGTGAAGTGCCCGTGGCATTCATTCCCCATCATTCCCTTGGCGATAGAACTTTCATCATCACCGTTTACGCAAGGATCCGAGAGTCTGAGTCCAGCCCTCTGGCGTGCTGACGCCCGTCGCGGTGGCGGTAGGAGTATCTGGACACCCGCGCGATATTTGCAAGCGACCAAGACCGTTCGAAAGAGGAACGCGGCTCAAGTAATAAAACAAGGCTCTAAAGCGCATAAGCTCGTACATGCCACCCTGCTCGTAGTAACTCATGTTGTCGAGGATGGAATCCAGGCTCCCCTTAAGAAACTTCGCCGGAAGATAGGCCACATCTTCAGCCTGATGAGGCGCTAACCAAGAAATTAAATAAGCCGCCCCCGTCTTTCTTCCTAGAATGAAGGAATAGTTACTTCTCTTCGACAGGCAGCTGCTCGTCTGAATCCCGCCGGGAAACAACGCGGCAACCGCGGGGAAGGCGCTGCTCAACTTGTCGGCAATAGCAAATCCTCTGGCAGTGTAGCCAAGCGCTGCAGGATCGACTTGCGGATGTGCATTCGCCGGATAGTAGAAGTCCGTTCCCAGCATGTGATATACGCGGAGATCGGTTGGCAGTGGTCTCACCGACTGGGATCGCCCGGCGGGCTCTTTTGTGAAGATCATGTAGATATTCGCAGGATGTCCCCCGATGTTTTCGAACGGGCCTGACCACGTCGTAATCAGCTTGGCCGAGCCGATTGGGCGCCATAGACTACCGGCTGGAACAAAGACGAAGTTTGTTGCCCCGTGGGTTGGGTCTTCGCCAAAAGCAATCGTGCAAAACATCAGCCCACAGAGCGTGAGCATGAGGAGCATCGATTTCACTCGGAACATGAGCCTCCATGGCCCGGACAGTACCTCATCTCATTGCTCAAGTCCCAGGATTGTGATTCATTTTTCACTGGGATTTTCATTACAGACTCGAGCGCGACCGTGAGGATATAACAGATCGCAAGCGATTGCAATCCTCATTCTGATTTCAGCGTTTAGAGCCTCCAGCGCCCATGAAAGTCCCCTTATCTTCTGGCTAAAACTGCGGCATTCCGCGCCGAAACTTCCTCAGGAGAGGAAGAAAAACCGGGAGCGCAATGCGCTCCCGGGATACCGACCTGCCCCACCGCAGGTGGTTACCAGCCACGGGTCTGGAGAAGCTTCGACTCTTCGATGGAGGCGGCGGCGAGGCCCTTCATGGTTCCGGTGACCTGTTCGCTGACCTCGGCCAGGACCTTGGGATCGTTGTAGTGGGTGGTGGCGATGACGATGGCCTTGGCGCGGGAGACGGCTTCATCGCGCTCTATCCGGTTCCGCGGCACGCCCACTTGGTTGAGGTTGCAGAGGCCGTCCTCGGCATCTTTGTCCGTCCAGATTTCGACGTCGAGCGGGGTGGCGCGCTCCTTCATAAAGATTCCTGACCCGACGAAGACAGCTTCGGCGCCCAGCTGCATCATGAGGGCGGCATCGGCGGGCGTGGCAATGCCGCCGGCCGAGAAATTGGGCACGGGCAGCTTGCCGGTCTCGGCGACCATGCGGACCAGCTCGTAAGGAGCCTGGTGCTCCTTGGCGGCGGCGTAGAGTTCCTGTTCGGTGAGCACGGTAAGCTGGCGCATCTCGCGGGTGATCTGGCGCATGTGCTGGACGGCGTGGACGACGTCGCCGGTGCCGGCCTCGCCCTTGGTGCGGATCATGGCCGCGCCTTCGGCGATGCGGCGCAGGGCCTCGCCGAGATTGCGCGCGCCACAGACAAAGGGTGTAGTAAAAGCGTGCTTGTCGATGTGATGAGCTTCGTCGGCAGGGGTCAGGACTTCACTCTCATCGATGAAATCGACGCCCAGTTCCTGTAGGATCTGCGCCTCGGCGAAGTGGCCGATTCGGACCTTGGCCATGACCGGGATGGAGACGGCCTGGGTGATCTGCTTGATGAGCGCGGGCCTAGCCATGCGCGCCACGCCGCCCTCGGCGCGGATCATGGCCGGCACGCGCTCTAGGGCCATGACCGAGGCGGCGCCGGCCTCCTCGGCGATGCGGGCCTGCTCGACGCTCATCACGTCCATGATGACGCCGCCCTTGAGCATCTCGGCCAGCCCCACCTTCAGGCGCAGGCCAGTTCCGCCAATAGTTTTGCTTTCATTCTTTTCCGACATGATCTTCAACCTCAATCGAAGGCGGTTTACGAGCTGATTAGGAGCTGATAGCGTCCGGAGAGCCGCTTGTTTGTCAACCTTCAGTGTAGCAGCGATGGAAGTGGAAGGTTCGAGATTGTGTGACCTGCGGGATATGCCGGACGCCTTAAGTATTTTCCAATCCTCCTGTCCTGTTTCTGGACATCTTTCTGCAAGATTCCTAACCCATGGGGACCACACACCCACTGCCGGCGATGGCGGTCGCGCCGCCGGGCTCGCTGGAGGCGAGGGGCGGCAACGAAGTCGCCAGCACGCAGATTTTGCCACCTGCGCCGCCAAAGAACGAACCACCGCAGAGCGGAGTGAAGGACGCGATCGCGCTGAGCGGGCCGGTGGCGCTGTTGCCCGTGGAGTTGGACGTGGTGGTTCCCGTGCGCGAGTTTCGGGTGCGTGATCTGTTGGCCCTGAAGCCGGGACAGTTAATTGAGTCTCAATGGAGCAGCAGCGACGATGTGCCCCTGGCCTCGGGCAAGGTGCAACTGGCTTGGAGCGAATTTGAGGTGAACGACTCGCAACTGGTGGTGCGGGTGACGCGACTGGCCTGAGCCGGCCGCAACCGGTTCGAAATGGGCCGGGACAGAATGCGGGAGGCCGAGGGCGCCGGCCATGGCGGGCGCGCGGCGGGGAGAAAAGGGAGTGCGTAGAGGAGCGGGCGGAAATCGGGTGCAGGCCGGCGGATTGGCCGGGTGGCTGCTGGATCAGTGGCGCGGCCGGCGGCGCGCCGAGCCGCGGCTGGCGCTTGTGGAACGGATCGCGTTGGCGCCCAGGCAGTCGCTGGCCCTGGTGGAGGCCGAGGGGCGCCGGATTCTGGTGGCCACTTCGGCCGAGGGCGGGCCGGCGTTCTATCCCCTTGACGAAAAGGCGCGTAGTGGCGCGCGCCCCGCGGCGCGTATGGCCGCGCGCATGGCTTCGAGGGTCTCATGGTAGCCCTGTGGGCGGCGCGGCTGGCCGCGGCCGCGCCCGTGCCTTTAATTCCCGATCTGAATGCACGCCTGCGTCCCTCGGACTCTACGCCGTGGACGATTCTGTTCGTACTGACTCTGATCACCCTGCTGCCCGCGATCCTGATGGCCATGACGCCCATGGTGCGGCTGCTGGTGGTCTTTCACTTCCTGCGCCAGGCTCTGGGCACGCAGACCGCGCCTTCCAACACCACGCTGATGGGTCTGGCCCTGATGATGACCTGGTTTCTGATGACGCCGGTGCTCAAACAGGTGGACCAGAAGGCCGTCGAGCCCTACCGTGCCGGGCAGATCACCGGCATGGAGGCCATCGACCGCGGCGCCCAGCCGGTCAAGCACTTCATGCTCCGCTATGCGCGCGAGAAGGACCTGACCCTGTTTGCGTCCGTGGGACAGATTCCCAGGCCCAACTCGCCCGACGATCTTCCCATGCGCGTGGTGGTGCCGGCCTACATCCTCTCCGAGTTGAAGGCCGGTTTCGCTATCGGGGCGGTCCTGTTTCTGCCCTTCCTGCTGATCGACATAGTGACCGCCGCGATCACCACCTCCATCGGCATGTTCCAACTGCCGCCGGTGGTGGTCTCGACGCCCTTGAAGATTTTGCTGTTCGTGATGGTGGACGGCTGGAACCTGCTGGCAACTTCGCTCTTGAAGAGTTTTTGAGGAAAAACGCATGACCCCCGACCTGGTTGCCGAACTGCTCCGCCAACTGATGAAGGAAGCCATGATTCTATCCGCGCCGCTACTCGTCGCGGCGGCGGCTCTGAGCTTGGTGTTGAGTTTGCTTCAGACCCTGACCGGCCTGCAGGACCAGACCATCAGCTCGGTTCCGCGGCTGGGAATTGTGGCCCTGCTCATGCTGGTTGGGATGCCGTGGTTCGTGGAGCGGCTGGTCACCTACACGCGGCTGTTGATCGAGAATCTTCGGCCGTACTTGGGGTGAGAGAAGCGAGCTTACAGCTTTCAGCTCTCAGCTTTCAGCTAGGGAAGTGCGGCTGGCAAAGGAATCGACAAAACCGGGAACGGATGAGAAGAACTGAAAGCTCAAAGCTGAAGGCTAAGAAATTGAAAGCTGCAGGCTGAAGGCAAAGAAAATGGCCGACTGGCCGACATTTCTGAGCGCGATGACGCTAGCCCTGGTGCGGGTGAGCGGGATGCTGGCTTTCGCCCCATTCTTCTCCTCGACTGCGCTGCCCATTCGCGCCAAGGCGGTCTTCGCGGGCGCCGTGGCCTTCCTGCTGGCGCCGTTGGTGGCCGCGATGCCCTTCGCCCAGGTGACGATCACCTTCTCGGCGCTCATGGGCGAGCTGGCGGTGGGCCTTGTCTATGGACTCGCGCTCACGCTTTTGAACGAGATGCTGATCTTTGCCGGCCAGATCGCGGGCTTGCAGTTCAGCTTCTCGCTGGTGAACCTGCTCGATCCCTCCTCCTCCATTCAGACGCCGCTATTGGGCGACCTTTTCCAGCTCATGGGCGGATTGGTCATCATCGCCGCCGGGCTGGACCGGATCCTGCTGGCCTCGCTGGCGCGCAGCTTTCGCGCTGTTCCGCTGGGCGCCTACGCCCTGGCGCCTCCCGCCGCGCTGGCCATCGTGCGCGCCGCCGCCGGCATTTTTCTGGCGGCGCTCGAACTGGCCGCGCCGGTGCTGGCCACGACGCTTCTCGTCGAGGTTGCGGTGGCTCTGTTGGGCAAGCTCAGCCCGCAACTGCCGGTGATGTTCCTGAGCGTGCCGCTGAAAACCATGACCGGCTTAGTGGTTTTGACCGGCGCGCTGGCCCTGTGGCCGCGCTTCATCGAGGCGCGCTTCGCTAGCCTGCTCGACATGGCCGAGCGGCTGATCGCCGCGCACGGCGCGGGAGGCTGACCGATGGCTGGAGAACGCACCGAAAAGGCTACCCAGCACCGGCGCGAGAAGGCGCGCAGGGAAGGCGACATTCTGTATAGCCGCGAGCTCACGGCCGCGGCAGGAACTCTGGCTGGCGTGATCGCACTCGGAGAGCTGGGCGGCCGGACCATGGAGGCGTGGCGTAGCACATTCGTTGCCTTTCTGGCTCTGGGAGCGCCCGGGCACTGGGAGCCGACCACCCTGGCGCCCACGCTGGCGGCCATCCGCCGGCTGAATATGCTGGTCCTCGCGCCCCCGGCGGTGGCCATGGGCCTGATGGCGGCGGCGGCGCTCGTGGCAGGCGTTCTCCAGACCGGCGGCGTGAACGTTCACCCTACGATGCTCGCCTTCAAGCTGGAGCGCATCAACCCCTCCTCCAACATCAAGAATATGTTTTCGCTGCGCGCCGCCGCCCGGCTGGGCAAGTCGCTCATCCCGGCCAGCTTGCTCGCGATCCTCGCCGTCCAGCGCATCGGCCGCCAGTTGACCATCCCCCCCTTCTCGACCGCGCGGCTGGAGTTGCTGGGCTCGGATGTATACGGCCTGCTTCTGGCTACGGCCTGGCTGCTGTTCGGTTGGGCGGCCATCGACTATCTGGTCGAGTGGCAGAGCCGCGAATCGCGGCTGAAGATGAGCCGCGAGGACCTGCGCGACGAGTTTAAGGAGACCGAGGGCAGTCCGCAGATCCGCGGCCGCATCCGCAGCCTGCAGCGGCAGATGCGCCGCCGCCGTGTGAAGGCCGACGTGGCCAAGGCCGCCGTGGTGCTGACCAACCCCACCCACTACGCCGTGGCTCTGGGCTTCGACTTCGTAACCATGGAGGCCCCGCGGGTGATGGCCAAGGGCCGCAACCTGCTGGCCGAGGAGATCAAGGCCGAGGCCCGCTGGGCCGGGGTCCCGATCGTCGAGAATCCGCCCTTGGCCCGCTCGCTCTACCGCTCGGTCGAGGTCGGCCAGCCCATCCCCGTCGAGCTCTATGCGGCCGTGGCCGCCATCCTGGCTTATCTCTACCGGCAGCGCGTAGAGGCCGAGATCAGGGAGCGTCGCGCCCGCGAAGCGCAGGCGCGCGCCCAGGCCCGGCCATGGCGCCGCTCCGAGGTTCCGGGTTTGGGAGGAGATACGCGATGAGTTCAGCGACCCTTGCCGCCGGCACTCTGCCCGCGGTTCCGATCTGGCACAGGATTCGCGAGCATCTGCTGCCTCTGGCCGCCATCAGCGTGATCTTCGTGATGATGGTGCCGGTCCCGGCCGCGGCTCTGGACTTTCTGCTCGCACTTTCGATGGCCGCCTCGATCATCGTTTTTCTCTCCGCGGTGCAGATACGGCGCGCCGTCGATCTCTCCGTCTTTCCTACTCTGCTGCTCTTGTTGACGCTCTTCCGGCTGTCGCTCAACATCGCCTCCAGCCGCCGCATTCTGCTGCACGGACAGGAGGGGACGGCGGCCGCCGGAAAGGTCATTGAGGCCTTCGGCCAGTTCGTGGTGGGCGGCAATTACGTCGTGGGGTTCGTCCTGTTTCTGGCCCTGGTCGCCATCCAGTTCCTGGTGGTCTCGCATGGGGCCGTGCGCACCGCCGAGGTAACCGCCCGCTTCACCCTGGATGCATTGCCGGGCAAGCAGATGGCCATCGACGCCGACATGAACGCCGGGCTGATTGACGAGGCCGAGGCGCGGCGGCGGCGCCAGGCCATCGCCCGCGAGGCCGAGTTCTATGGGGCCATGGACGGCGCGGCGCGCTTTAACCAGCGCGACTCACTGGCTACCATCCTGATCACCGCCATCAACATCATCGCCGGCCTGCTGATCGGCACCCTGCAACAGGGCGTCGCGCTGGGCGAGGCCGCGCGCACCTACACCGTGCTGACGGTGGGCGACGGGCTGGTGACGCTGATCCCCTCGCTGCTGGTCTCGGTGGCCGGAGGCATTACCCTGACCCGCGCCAACTCGGCCGGGATGCTGAGCGGCGAGATCGGCCAGCAACTGCTGGGCAAGCCCGCCACGCTTTATATGGCCAGCCTGGTTTCGGGCTGCATGTGCTTGATTCCGGGGCTGCCCAAGCTGGCTCTTTCTGATCGTGAGCGGGGGGCTGTTCTGGGCCGGCCGGCGGTTGGCGGCGCGCACCGGGACCCTTCCCGCTAGCCGAGCCGGCGGCGGGCGAAAAGAAGAAGGCGGAGATGGCGCAGGGCTCGGATCTGGCCGCTCTGCTGCGCCTCGAAGATCTGACCCTGGAGATCGGATTTCAGCTGATTCCGCTGGTGGACGAGAAGCAGGGAGGCCAGTTGTTGACCCGCGTCCGCGCGCTGCGCCGCCATCTCTCCGCGGAGATGGGATTTCTGGTGCCTCCCGTGCACATCTCGGACAACCTGCGCCTGAAGCCGCGCGAGTACCTGTTTTCCCTGCGCGGGATCGAGATCGGCCGCTGGCAGACCGAAGGCGCGCAGACTGTTGGCCGTTTCGGGCGATCCCGGCCGCCGGCCGCTGGCCGGCAAGGAGGCGCGCGAGCCGGCCTTCGGAGTTCCGGCCATTTGGATCGCGCCGGCCCTTGAAGATCAGGCCATCGCCGCCGGCTACTCGGTGGTGGACGCGGTCACGGTCATCACCACGCATCTGGGCGAACTGATCCGCCAGCACGCCTGGGAGCTGCTGGGCCGGGCCGAGATCAAGCGGCTGCTCGACTCGCTCAACGAGAGCCATCCCAAGCTGCTCGAAGAGCTGGTGCCCAAGCTGCTCACGTTGGGCGAGGTGGGGCGGGTGCTTGGAGCAACTGCTGCGCGAGCGGGTCTCGATCCGCGATCTGGGCGCGATCCTGGAGGCGCTGCTCGAGACGGCTGCGGCCAACAAGAGCCTGGTGGCGCTGGTCGAGGCCGCGCGGCAGGCGCTGGGGCGAAGGCTGATCCGCCCCCTGCTCGACGGCGAAGGCCAGCTGCCAGTGCTGTTGCTCGATCCCGCGCTCGAGGAAGAGATTCTGTCCACGCTGGGTCCGGAAAACGGCGCGCGTCTGCTCGCGGCCGCCGCGGCGCCCGCAACCCCGGTCCTCCGGCGTCTGGCCGATTCTGTGAGACAACTTATCGGCTTCGCCTCCGCAGCGGCCCTGCCCGTGCTTCTCTGTCCCAGTCCGGCGCGCTATCATGTCAAGCGCTGGCTAGAGCCCGTGCTGCCACGGCTGGCGGTCGTCGCGGCCAGCGAGATTCCGCCCGAGATCCGACTGCGGCCGCTGGGAACGGTGCGCTGAGGAGCTGGGGATCAACCCGAAGGCTGAAGGCCGGCAGGGGAGAACGAGGGAGCGCTGCAAGGCAAGTTGGAGCGCTGCAAGGCGGATTGGAGCGGCGCGAGGCAAATCGGAGCGGCGCGAGGCAAATTGAAGCGCCGCAAGAGCAAAGCTGGGCAGAGGTTTCGAGGCCCACCAGGGGAAAGAGAGATGGGAACCGAAGGGGCGGCCACAGCGAGAGATCAGAGCGCGATGCGCCGGGGCGCGGCGCCGGGCGGTTATCCGCCCTCCGCCGCTGCGGCGCCAGTGCTAACCAGCGAACAGGAACGCATCCTGCTCGAGCACTTGCCCATCGTGCGTTTTCTGGCCCGGCGCATTCACGAACGGCTGCCCCAGCACGTGGACATCGAGGACCTGGTCTCGGCCGGCGTGGTGGGGCTGATGGACGCCTTCGCCAAATTCGATCCGGCCAAGAAGGTGCAGTTCCGCAGTTATGCGCAGTTCCGCATCCGAGGCGCCATTCTGGACAGCCTCAGGACCCTCGACTGGAGCCCGCGCGAGCTTCGGCGCAAGGGCCGCGCGGTCGAGGAGGCCATGCGCGCGCTGACAGCACGGCTGGGCCGGGCGCCCGGCGAGGGCGAGGTGGCCGCTGAGATGGGGCTTGATCTCGAAGACTACCAGCAGCTTCTGGGCGACCTTAAGGGCCTGGAGATCGGCACCTTGCATCTGGAGCGCAACGAGGACTCCGGCGAAGAGGAGCTGGCCTATGTGCCGGGACGTCCGGAGGAGGATCCACTCTTCCGCTGTCTTCGGGGCGAGCTGGAGGAGCGGCTCGCCGAAGCCATCGCCAAGCTGCCCGACCGGGAACGGCTGGTGATGACTCTCTACTACTACGAGGAGATGACCATGCGCGAGATCGGCCTGGCGCTGGGCGTGGTCGAGTCGCGGGTCTCGCAGGTGCACGCCTCGGCGGTGGCCCATCTGCGCGGCGCGCTCAAGGATTTGGCCGCGCGCGGGGCCTTCGAGCGGCCGGTGCGCCCCGCTTCGGAGCGGCCACGGCGCAAGGCGGGTTAAGGCGGACGAGGGGTTGGATAACAAGTGAAGAGCAGCAAGAACGCGAGAGAACGGAAGCAAGCGCGGTAGAGAACCCGGGGAGGTAGTGGAAAGTTGACCGAAAAGACGCTCCAACAGGACGAGATCGACGCTCTGTTCGAGGCCGCCCGCAGCACGGCCCCGGAGGCTCCACGGGCCGAAGCGCGGGCCCGGATCATGCCCTATAGCTTTTCGGCGGCGGGGCAGATCTCGAACGAGCAGTTGCGCGCCATCAGCATGTTGAACGATCTGTTCGCCCGCAACCTGACGCATAATCTGGCCGCCTGGCTGCGCACCCGCTTTCAGGTCAACCTGGTGTCGGCCGAGCAGATTCAGTTCAACGACTTTTTGTTGCGCATTCCCGAGATCAGCTACGTAGCCTCGGTGCGCCTGGAGCCGCTGGGCGCGCTGTCGGTGCTGCAACTGGACCTCGGCCTTGCGCCCCCCATCATTGACCTGCTGCTGGGCGGCGACGGCAAGGACGGGGCGCTGCGGGAACTGACCGACATCGAGGAGTCGATCCTGGGCAGCGTGGTGGAGATCATCTGCCGGGAGCTGACCGCGGCCTGGCAGACGGTGGGACTGAGCTTCAGCTTTGAGCGCCGCCAGATGCAGACCCAGGTGGCGCGCATCATCTCGGTGGCCGAGAAGACGCTCTGCCTGAGCTTCGAGATTCGCATGCCGCACAGCTCGGGACTGCTGAATCTGGCTTTTCCCGCCGTGGTGGCCAACACCATCCTGCGCCGTCTGACCACGGACTGGGGCCGGCGGCGGCGCCAGCCCGGCGAGACGCGGGCGCGCATGGGAGCGTCGGCGCGCCGCATCAGCTTTGGTTGTTCCCTGCAACTGCCCCCCGTACGGCTGCCGGCGAGCATCATCGAGAATCTGATACCGGGCAGCATTCTGCGCCTGGGCCTGGCCGCCAACACGCTGCCCTTGCTGCGGGTGGGCGGCCAGTCGGTGGCACGCGCGCAGGCCATCCGCAGCGGTCCCCACCGCGCCGCCCGCATAGACCATGTCATCGCCGAGGTGGAGGGATGAAGACTTACATGGATTGCTGGACCGCCGTGGCCGCAGACCTGTTCGCGCAGGCTCTGGCCGGCGAGCCGGAGCTGGCCGAGGCGCTGCCCCAGCCGCTGGCGGCGAGCTCGTTTGGCTTCGCCGCCACCCTGTCGGGAGAGGTGGAAGGACGATTTTCGGTCACCCTCGACAGCGCGATTCTGGAAGCGCCGCTGCTGGGCGAGGGTGCGGATCAGAAGGCCGGCTGGGGCGAGCTGCTGCGCGAGGCCGCCAGCGCCGCGGCCGGCGAACTGCTGGCAAAGACCGGGAAGAAGTGCCTCCTGGAAGGCTTCGCGGAGATCTCCGGCGCGGGCCAGGTCTCGCGCGCCTTTGAGTTGCGCGCCGGCGAGCGGGCCTGGACAATTCTGGTCCGCGACGAGCTGAGGTCCCCGTTGCTGGAGGCGCAGCCCGGGATTGCGCCCGAGAGCGAAAAACACCCTGCGGCCCAGGGCCCCGGCGCGGCCCTGAGCCCTGGCCTCGAACTGCTTCTCGATGTCGAGCTCGAGGCCTCGCTTCGCTTCGGCGCTCGGGAGATGCCTTTGGGCGAGATTCTCGACCTCGGCCCCGGAGACGTGGTGCAACTGGACCGCCATGTCTCCGACCCCGTGGATCTGATCGTGGGCGACAAGATTGTGGCCAGCGGCGAGGTGGTGCTGGTGAACGGTAACTTCGGGCTGCGGGTGACGGCGGTGGCCGCGCCCAAGAAGCGTCTGGAGAGCATCCGATGCCTATTCTGAGCCGCAGGCAGGACCGGGAGGCGCAACCCTTCCGCCAGCCGGTTGTGAACCTGGGAGTCTTGAACCTGGGCGCGGCCGGGGAACTCGCCCCGGGCGCGGCCGAAGCCGGCCGGCCGGGGCGCACCCAGTCCGGAGCCCGGCCGGGAATTCTTTTCGAGACCTGCGCCAATCCGCAGTGCGGCGCGGGATGGCTGCGTCTCTGGCGCAGCCGATCGGGGCCCGTTTTTGAAGGCGGCTGGTGCTGCTCGGCCGAGTGTACGGCGGCCATGATCGGGGCCGCTGTAGGCCGCGAACTGGACGCCAGGGGCACGGTGCCCGAGAGTCACCGTCATCGCATTCCACTGGGCCTGACCATGCTGGAGCAGGGCTGGATCACGAGCCGGCAACTCCGTCAGGCGCTGGAGGCGCAGAAGGCCGCCGGGGGCGGCAGACTGGGCCAGTGGCTGGTGCGCGAGCAGGGAGTGAGCGAGAAGTTGGTGACCAGGGCCCTGGGCGTGCAGTGGAGCTGCCCGGTGCTGGAATTGGAGTTCCACGACCCCGGCGGGCTTACGGGCCTCCTGCCCAGGCTGTTTGTGGACGCCTTCGGAGCGCTGCCCTTGCGTGTGGCCGCGGGCAAGATCCTCTACCTTGGCTTCGAGGACCGGCTTGACCGGCCCCTGGCCCTGGCCGTGGAGCGGATGACGGGGCTGCGCGTGGAGAGCGGGCTGGTCGAGGAGTCTCTCTTCCGCTCCGCGCACACGCGCATGCTGGGGGCGCGGTTTCCCGCCGTGGAACTCATCGAGGCCGTCACGGAGGCGGCGCTGGTTCATGCGCTCACCAAGGCCGTGGAGCGGGCCCGGCCGGCGGAATCGCGTCTGGTGCGGGTGCACGATTGTCTGTGGCTGCGGATGTGGCTGCGCCGCCAGACCGGGGTGCTGCCGGAGTTAGCGGCAGTCCAGGACCTGATCTCGTCGGCGAACGGGCGCTGAGGGCGTCGCGTGAGGCCGGGTGGATCGCGAAGCGGGGCGGAGGATAGCCGGCAGCAAGGTTGGGGTCATGGCCGATTCATGGCCCTATTCATGGCCCTATTTATGGCCCTATTCATGGATTGACGGCAGAGGCCGATAGGCAAGTAGAGCGGAGGGCCTGGCATGAGCGAGATTCGAGCCCTGATTGTCGACGATTCCTCAGTGATGCGCAAGATCATAGAGCGTGCGCTGCGCCAGGCAGGCCTGGAGGCGCTGGTAGTGCACGAGGCCGGCAACGGCACCGAAGGGTTAGAACTGCTCAAGGCCAAGCCCGTGGACCTGATCCTCTCCGATATCAACATGCCTTCGATGGACGGGCTGGAGTTTCTGCGCCAGATTCGCGCCCAGAACCTGGCCCCCGGCGTTCCGGTGGTGATGATTACCACGGAGTCGAGCGAGGAGCATGTCAAGCAGGCTATCCAGGCCGGAGCGCAAGGATACATCCGCAAGCCATTTACGGCAGATCAGGTCAAGGAACGAGTGTTGCCGCTGGTGCACGCGGCGTGATCGGGAGGAGAGGGCATGCTCTTAAACGGTGTGCGCGGGGCCGCGATCGTGCGGGCGCGGCAGGACGGCGGATGCGAAAGGGAGCCTGGGATGAAGGTGTCGCTGCGTGAATGCATTGAACTGGTCTCCGATCCGCGCAACCTGGATGCGAGCGTGGAAGAGGTCTTTCAACTCATGCTGGGGCTCGCCTGCCGGCGCGTCGCGGAAGCCGCGGAGCGCGAGCCGGACTTGGTGACCGCCGTGGTGGGCTTTGGAGGCCTGCTGAGCGGCGCCTGTGTCTTCTCGAGCGGGGGCGCGGCTGCGCTCGATATCGCCGGACACATGACGGGCATGGAGTTCGCGGAGATCGACGACACGGTGAAGGACGCCGTGGGCGAGATCTGCAACATGCTGGCGGGAGCGTGGAAGGGCAAGCTGCCGGAGCTGGCAGCCAACTGCGGGCTATCGGTACCGGCCGTGATCACGGGCCACGACTACCGGCTCCACGTCCAGGCGCCGGAGTTCCAGTTGCACCACCTCTACCGCTGCGGGGAGACTGCCTTCGAGGTCACCATCGTCTGCGACGGCGTGCAGTAAATCCGGCGGCGCCGGTATTCCCGGCCGCACGGGGCTGCTGGAGCGTTTGTCCGCCCGGTCCTTTGGTCGGCGGGCGGGGTGGGAGACGCTCGCGCCGCAACCCCGCCTCGATCAATGGGCGTGGCCGTCTCCCGCTCTTTGTCCCGTTTCCAGCCAGTTCTCATCTCACTTAATTTTGCTCTAATCTCTCGATCCTCCATTCGGCCCTTCATCTGCACGCACTCCCAACTGGAAGGAGGGTGCCGGATGGACAGCGGATATTATGCGGCGACGACCGGTCTGATCGCGCGTATGGATGCTCTGGACACGGCGGCCTCCAATCTGGCCAATGCACAGACGCCCGGTTACCGCGCCGAGCGGGAGTACTTCCGCTCCGTGCTGTTGGGGCCGGACGCGATGGACTCGCAGTTGGGCCAGACGGTGAACGACTACGGGCTGCTGGGCGGCGACCAGTTGAGCATGGCGCAGGGAGCGATCCAGCAGACCGGCAATCCCCTCGATCTGGCCATTGAGGGGCAAGGATTCTTCGCGGTGCAGACTTCCAACGGACTCCGCTATACCCGCGACGGCAGCTTCCGCCGCGCCCAGAACGGGCAGCTCGTCACCCAGGCGGGCGAGCCGGTGCTGTCGGCGGCGGGCAAGCCGATTCCGATTCCTCCAGGAGCGGTGACGGTGGGCGACGACGGCGTGCTTTCGGTGGCCGGCGGGGTGGTGGCCACGGTAGGGGTATTCACCTTTCCCGCCGGCGTCCAAATGACCCCCGAGGGAGCCAACCGCTACGTGGCGCCGGCCGGGGCCAAGGCCGCGGTCTCAAACGGCGCCTCCATCCACCAGGGCGCGCTCGAGGCCGCCAACCAGGATGTGATTCAGGGCTCTTTGGACGTGATCGTCATGCAGCGCCAGGCGGAGATGATGCAGAAGGCGGTGACCCTCTTCCACACCGACTTCAACAAGTTTGCGGCCGAAGATCTGCCCAAAGTGTGAGGAACAGTTGTCAGTTATCAGTTGTCAGTTATCAGTTGTCGGTTATCAGCGATTCGCGGCGTGGCGTTACCGTGGATTGCCTCAATGGAGATCTCGGAAGCAGTGATTGCAAACTGATAACTGAAATCTGGCAACTAAAAAGGAGCCATCATGATCCGTGCTTTGTACACCGCAGCCAGCGGCATGAGCGCGCAACAATTGAATCTGGACACCATCGCCAACAACCTGGCCAACTCGTCGACCACGGGCTTTCGCCAGCTGCGCCTGGAGTTTCAGGACATGGTCTACCAGAATCTGGTGACGCCGGGCGCGGCCGAGAGCCAAACCACCGTCTCCGCCGGCCTTCAGATCGGTCTGGGAACCAAATCGGCGGCCACCGAGGTCATCAATACCCAGGGCTCGCTAAATGAGACCGACAACCCCCTGGATTTGGCCATTCAGGGTGCGGGCTTCTTTCAGGTGCAGCTTCCGAACGGGACCATTGCCTATACCCGCGCCGGTCAATTTCAACTGAACAACCAGGGCACCATGGTGGACGTCAACGGCAACCCGCTGATCCCCACCATCACCATTCCGACCAATGCAACCGCAGTCACCATCACCCAATATGGGGTAGTCAACGCGACCCTTCCAGGACAGCAGAATCCCTCTCAGCTCGGCCAGATTCAATTGGCGAATTTCCCCAACCCCGGCGGCCTGGAGAGCATGGGTGGAAACCTTTTGCAGGCCACGCTCAGCTCCGGCGACCCGGTGTTGGACAATCCGGGCGGAGCGCAAGGAATGGGAACGTTGCAGCAGGGCTATCTTGAAAACTCAAACGTGGACGTGGTCACCGAGTTTGTGCAGATGGTGCTGGCCCAGCGGGCCTACGAATCAAACTCCAAAGTCGTGAAGGCGGCCGACGATATGTATTCGGAAGTCAATAACATGGCGTCCCAATGACCTTGAGGTTGTGAGGGAAGAATTGGCCGGAAGGAAACGGAAGCATGGCGGAGCTGGGAATAGGACGGGGATGGATAATAATAGCGGTTTTACCGGCGGCGCTAGCTGCCGGCCAAGCCGCGGGAGGCCGTCGCGCCGCCGCGCAATTTCAGCCGTCCCCGGCGCTGGAGACTGCGGTGCGGCCCGGCGCAGAGATTTTTCGCGAGATCGACGATGAGGCGACGGGGGGCCGTTGGCTGCTCGAGCGCGACGCGGATCATCCCGGGGGGCCGGGGCGGATGGTGCTGGCGGCGCGGGGACTGAATGTGCCTGGCGGATCGGGAAGTGCCCAGATACGAGCCGCGCGCGCATCGCTCCTTCCTGTGATTCGCGCCGGAGACCGGGTGATTGTCGAGGAGAACACGCCGGTGGTCGAGACGCGGCTGGAGGCGGTCGCGCTCGCCCCTGCGCTTGCCGGCTCAGTCTTTGAAGTCCGCTTAGAGATCGGAGGCAAGATCGTGCGGGCGGTGGCGCTCGCGGCCGGCCGCGCCGCCTTCGTCCACCAGATTGGAGCACAGCCATGAAATTGAGTCCGCGTGGCGTGACGGCTCTCTGCCTGTTGCTGGCGATGGCCGCGGCTCTGCCGGAGCAGGCGGCTGCGAAGCGGCAAAAGCCCGCGCAAACCGGCAAATCGACGCCTCCCGAACAGGCATTGCAAGTCTACATCCAGCGGGTGCGCGCCCAGCAGGCGGCCGAGGTGCGGACGCCGGGCTCGATCTGGAGTCCGCAGGGCGAGTTGGTGCGGTTGGGCACCGACGTTAAGGCCTTCCGGCTGCACGATGTGGTCATGATCGTGGTGAGCGAGAGTCTGACGGCCTCGACCGACGGCCAGGTGAAGAACACGCGGGCCTCGAACGCCACCTCCGGCCTGACGGCTCTGTTCGGCGCGCTCAAGACCTCAAACAGTATGCAGAACTTGCTGGGCGCAAGCGCCTCATCGGCGCTGACGGCGCAGGGGCAGAGCACGACCGACTCCAGCTTGGAGACCATCTTTGGCGCCGAAGTGGTCGACGTGCTGCCCAACGGGATCCTGGTGGTACAGGCGACAAGGCAGTTGACCTTCTCCCAGCAGACGCAACTGATCACGCTGCGCGGCCTGGTGCGCCCCGAGGACGTCAGCAACCAGAACCAGGTGCAGTCGTCGGCTATGACGGACCTGGAGCTGGATGTGACCGGCAAGGGCATCGTCAACGACTCCACCTACCGGCAGAACCCGGTGGTGCGCTTTCTTGAGAAGCTGTTGGTGTTTTAACAGCGATCAGGCCGAAGTCTCGCCGTGGCGAGGGTCAGAGATCAGGAAGCTGGAAATAGAAGAGCAGGGGGCGCGGAACAAGGGCTGGGGATGAACCATGCGAGTGGCGAAGAGAGGCGGACGGCAACCACAATCCGGGGCCTGCATCTGGCGGTGGACGGCGCTGGCGCTGGCCTTGGCCTTGACGCCGGCAGCTGCCGGCGCTCAGGGTGGGGGGCAGTTGGCGCGGATCAAGGACGTGGCCACCATCGAAGGGATTCGCGACAATCAGTTGATCGGCTACGGTCTGGTGGTAGGACTGCACGCTACGGGCGACACCCAGCAGACGGTTTTTCCGGCGCAGACCCTGGTCTCGACGCTGGAGCGGATGGGCGTGACCGTGCCGGAGACCGGCGCCATGAGCGCCAACAACATGCAGGTGAAGAACATGGCCGCGGTCTTCGTGATCGCCACATTGCCGCCCTTCAGCCAGCCTGGCGAGAAGATCGATGTGACGCTCTCCTCGGCTGGGGATGCGCGCTCCCTCGAAGGGGGCGTATTGCTGATGACTCCGCTCTACGGCCCGGATGGGCAGATCTTCGCTCAGGCCGAGGGATCTTTGGTTTTGGGCGGTTACCTGGCTACGGCGGGAGGGAACTCGCGGCAGATGAATGACCCCACCACGGCGCGGATTCCCGGCGGAGCGCTCGTGGAGCGGCCGGTTTCCTTCGATCTGAAGCAGATGCACGTGATCAACGTGCTGCTCGACAACGCCGACTTCCATACCGCCGAACAGATGGCGGCGGCCATCAATCGAACCTTGGGCTCGGCCCGAGCGGACGCCGTGGACAGCCGCCGGGTGGAGATTGCGGTTCTGCCCCATGAGGACATTGTGGCCTTGCTGGACAAGGTGGAGTCGATTCCCATCGAAGTCTATCCGCGGGCCCGCGTGGTGGTGGATGAGCGCACCGGGACGGTGGTGATTGGAGGAACGGTACGTTTGAGGCCGGTCACGATCCTGCATGGAGGGCTGGTGGTGAACGTGATCTCCACGGTCGAAGTTTCGCAACCCAGCCCGGAGTCCGCGGGGATGACCAAAGTAGTTCAGCAGACGGCCGTCCAGGCCCAGGACAAGCCGGTCAACGAGATCGATCTGAAGGAAGGGGCGACAGTGGAGGATTTGGTCAAGGAATTGCAGCGCACGGGAGCAGGTGCGCGGGACGTGATTTCAATTCTGCAGGCCATGAAGGAGGCCGGCGCGCTGGAGGCCGATCTGGAGGTGCTGTGATGGGTTCGATTGCTGCGGCAACGGCCGGGAGCGCGGCTACGGCGGGGGCGGCGGGCACGGGTGAGGCTACGCCGCAGCCCCGGCTGGTGCGGGCCGCGCATGAGTTTGAGGGAATGATGATGAAGGAGCTGCTCGCGCCGATGACGAAAGGCGATGCGCTCACGGGCGATGGCGGGGGCGCGGATTTGGATGCAGGTTCGGGCGGCGCTCTGGGCGAATTTGCCTCCGAGGAGCTCGCTCAAGCGGTCAGCGCAAGGGGCGGATTTGGAATCGCCAATATGATCATTCACCAGCTCTCCCGTTCCGGTAACCAGCACGGAACCGGGAAGGTAACCACAAATTTGCACGGCAATACCGTGATGAGAACTCCTGAATGACTAGAGTGATTAGCAGTGGCGCCGATAGGCCGGGCAAGGAGATAAGTGTATGGATATGCGCAGCAGTATGGAGGGCTTGAGGTCGCTGCTGGGGGTGAATCCGGCCGAACCGCCCGCAGCCCAGGCGAAGGGCGCGGCTGCGGCCAGCGCGGGGAGCGGTCTAGGCAGCGACCGGGCGACGCTGAGCAGTGCGGCCAGCGAGATCATGGAGACGGCTGGCCAGGATGGCGTTCGCATGGAAACGGTGGCCACCATTCAGGCGGCGCTGGCGGCCGGGACTTACAATGTGCCGGCCTCGGCGGTGGCTTCAAAGCTCGTAGATGCGATGCTCAGCGGGGGGCAGTAGCCGGGCCGAGGCTGGGCAGGTTTTTTTGAGGAGCAACGCCCGCCGCCGATGCGGCTGCCAGGGCGAGTCCCGGTTGGGCGGCAGGGAAGGAGCAAGCCGCAAAATACGGGCCGTCAGGCAAGACCGCCGGGGGAAGAGAGGAAAGCAGGCGATGCAGGAGACGAGGACGCGCCAGGTGAATCCGGAGTTAAAGGAGCTGGTTGCGGAGGCATCGCGGGCGCTGGCGCGGCTGGATGCGCCCCGGCTGGAGGAACTGGCGCTGTCGTGCCAGGCGCTCAACCGGGATCTGGCGCCATTGGAAGCGGGTGAGAAAGAGGAATTGGCGCGCCAGGCCCGTGAGGCGGCTGGGGATATGGCTGTTCTTGCCAGGGTGTTGGAAGCGACGCAGGCCAATCTGAGGGTGATGAACCGCTTGCGTGAGGTGCACGCGGGCCGGCTGGAATATAGCGAGCGTCAGGCAAGGGGTTGGACGTGTACGGAGAGCGGCAATGGGGACGATTAACTCCGCGTTGAGCATGATGACCGGGGCGCTGGACGCCGATCAGGCCGCCCTGAGCGTTGTGGCCAACAATGTGGCCAACGCCAACACCGCCGGTTACACCCAGGAGACGCCCAACTGGCAGGAGAACCAGCCCACCTCGATCAACGGGGTATCGATCGGCGAGGGGGTGACGGAGACGGGGGCCACGTCGCAGCGGGATCTGGTGCTGGAGGCGCGGCTGGATCAGCAGCAGCAATTGGCTTCCGCATCGGGCGTGCGGCTGACTGCGCTCAACAACATTCAAGCCTTGTTTACACCCGATTCGGGTTCTTCGAGTTCGTCGGCCGGGGACATCGGCAGCGACATCACCAATTTTTTCGACTCGTTCTCGTCGCTCGAAGCCGATCCCACCGATAACGCCCTGCGTGAGCAAGTACTGTCGTCGGCATCCACGCTGGCCGGTGACATTTCGAGCGCGGCGAGCAGCCTGAACGCACAGAGCGCGGCTCTGAACCAGGAAGCGACGGGCGTGGTCAGTCAGGTGAACTCGCTGACCGGCGCTATCGCGCAGCTCAATCTTGAGATTCAGTCCGCCTCTCCCGACGCCGATGCGGGGACACTGGAAGACCAACGGCAGCAGGACCTGAGCCAGCTTTCGCAGTTGATCGGCGTCAACCAGGTAACGACGGAGAACAACGGCCTCTCGATCACCACCACCTCGGGGCAGTTGCTGGTTTCTGAAGGGCAGAGCTTCCAGGTGACCACGGGGACGGTGGGCGGGGTCACCGATCTTTTTCTGGGCGGCACGGACATTACCGCGCAGTTGGCCACGGGCGGCGGCGAGCTGGGAGGGTATCTGACGGCGCGCGACCAGGACATTCCCGGCGCGCTCAGCTCGCTCGATCAACTGGCGTACAGCATCTCGACCGCAGTGAACGCGCCGAACAACGCGGGCACAGACCTGGATGGGGTGACCGGGACAGTTGCTAATCCGCTCAATATCTTCAGCGAGCCGACAGTGGTGGCCGGCAGCGCCGCGGCGATGAGCGTAGGGATGACCGATCCCAATCAGATCGCGGCCGCCGGCGCCGGCGATGGGACGGGGGACAACTCGAACGCGGTGGCCATGGCCAATTTGGCCAGCCAAGCGATGGTGAACGGCCAGACGCCGATCAACTACTACTCGAACTTTGTGTCCACTCTGGGCTCAACGGTCTCTGAGGTCCAAACGGAAAACACGGCGCAGAATGCCTCGGTGAGCCAGTTGCAGACCCAGAACAATGCGCTGTCGAGCGTGAACTTAAACGATGAAGCGTCGGCCTTGTCCACCTTGGAGACGAGCTATCAGGCGGCGTCGCAGGTCTTCACCATCCTGAACACCATCATGGCCTCGGCGCTGAACCTGGGCCTGGAGACGACGGTGACGTAAGAGCAGCTTTTAGCTCCTAGCTCTTAGCTTCTAGCTTGTCTGTGCCCGGCGAAGGTCAGCGGAAGATCAACAGGAGTAGGAAGACGAGCTTCACGAACGAGGCTGGTTGAGGCACTGAAGGGGCTAGGAGCTAGAAGCTGGAAGCTAGGAGCTGTTTTATGCGGGTGGATCCCTACTACATCACGAACCTGGTGAGTTCGCTCGATCAGACCCAGGCGAACGAGCAGCAGTTGACCTCCGAGCTGTCAAGCGGCGTGAGCATCACGTCCCTCGCCCAGAATCCGGTAGGCTCCGGAGAGAACGTGCTGCTGCTCAACCAGATTCAGCAGGACGACTCTTTCACCGAGAGCTCGAACATGGTGACGGGCCAGTTGCAGGTGGCCGATTCGGCGCTGGGCAGCGTGGTTTCCGAGCTGACGCAGGCTGTTTCGCTGGCCACCAGCGCCAACAACGGCACCATGAACGCCAGCGACGTCAAGTCCATTGCGTCGCAGATCTCGGGGATTCTGGACGAGGTGCAGTCCTTAGCCAATTCCAGTTATCAGGGCCAGTACATCTTCGCGGGCGGCGAGACCGCAACGGCGCCGTTTACCACCTCTACGGCCACCTCCCCGGCCGTGACCACTTACAACGGCGACGAAAACATGAATTATCTTGAGCTGCCCAACGGTCAGAAGATTCAGTTGAATGTTCCCGGCGACCAGGTTTTTCTGGGCAGCGGCGCCAACAGCGTGTTTGGCGCGCTCAACGCCCTGTTGGCCGATTATTCAACCGGAACAGTGAACACCGGCCAGGCCGTCTCGGATACGGAGGCATTAGGCTCGGCGCTCAACTACGTCTCGCAGCAGAGGGTGACGATCGACAACTCCATCACCCAGCTCAGCGCCGCTTCCGGCGCGGCAACCAGCGAGCAAACCGAGCTGACGGCGGCGCAGACGGACCTGATGCAGGCCGACATTCCCACGGTCTCCACGCAACTTTCGCTGGCCGAGACCCAACAAACCGCGCTCGAGGACGTGATCGCGCAACTGGATTCAGTTTCGAACAGCTTATTCAGCAAGATGCCGGACTGATTGCTGTTCCAGAAAAAGCCATGGTTTTATCCGAGGCCATGGTTTCGCCGCACGAAGGGCAATTTCCTTAAAGAATTGCCCCTCCTGCCGCTCCCCGGTGAGGATGGAGCGGAAGGAGGATGCGAAACGGGGCGGTAGGCTCCCGCCGCAAACGGTAAGCCATCTATACTCAAGAGCAATGAGGGGTGGCGTGCACGCTTCGCTCCGTTTCCTTTGGAATGCAACGCGAGGTCACCGGCTGGCGCCGTGGCGCAGTCCATATCTGCGCTGGCGGGTGGAAACCTACTCCGGCCGGCGCGCCGAGACGCTTACGGCCGCGAACGTGATTGGTTTTATCTGGGCCACGCGCTGGGAGCTGCTGAGTTTTCTGGTCTGGACCAACAGCCTGGACCGCGAGACGCGCAAGCGAACGTGAGCCTGGAAACGAAGCTTTCTTGACGTGTTGAGGAACGCATGACGAAACCGGGCGAATCGTGATTTAGGCGCAGGCAGCCTGGCCGCAGGGCGACGGGCTTCAGAGCGCGGGCTCACGCGCCCCGGAGGCCCACAACCACTTGACGACGCCCTTCCAGCAACCATCCGCGATGAAGAGAAGTCAAAAGGGCAAGCGGCCCGGTATCGATTACCCTGAGTTTTGGAACGCATGAGATTCCGTTTTCTCCCTCGCTGCCTTGCATCCGCGGCCTTGTTGTGCGCTGCCGCGGCTTGGGGACAGCAGTTGCCGCCCCAGTTGCCGCCCATTGAGCCGCCCGAGCCAATGCCGATCCCCCATTCTCCGGCGCCGGCGCTGCGCGTGACGACGACCGAGGTGCTGGTGCCGACCCTGGTCGAAGAGCAAAACGGAGGCATTATTTACGGTCTCAAACAGAAGGATTTTCTGCTCGAAGACAACGGCGTGCCCCAGAAGATCCACGTGCAGGCGGAGATGGACACGGCCCCGGTGGCGCTGGTGGTGGCCGTGGAGCTGGGCGGCGCGAGCGTGCTGGAGTTCGGCAAGCTGGCCAAGCTGGGGCCGTTGCTGGAGCTGTTTCTTGCGGCCCCAGGGAGCGAGGTGGCCCTGGTAGGCTTTGATTCCACCCAGCATCTGATCCAGGACTTCACGCACTCCGGCGACCTGGTGGACAAAGAACTCACCGAATTGCAGCCCGGCGATGGCGGCGCGGCGATTCTGGACTCCGTGAGCTACGCCGTCAATTTGCTCCAGACGCAGCCGCGATCGTACCGGCGGGTTCTGCTGCTGATCAGCGAAGAGCGCGACCACGGCAGCAAGCACACCCGGCCGGAACAGTTGATCCGGCAGATCGGCGAGTCGGACGCGCTGGTCTTGAGCGTGTCGTTCTCTCCCGCGCAGGCCGAGTTCTCGCATGATGTGCAGGATTCCGGCGAGGACCGCACCATGAACATGCTCTCGCCGTTCATCATGGCCATCAATGCCTTTAAGAAGAACGTGACCAAAGAGATTGCACAATTGAGCGGCGGCGAATACACCACCTTTGCGGGCGATAAGCGCTTCGAGCAGCGGGTGGTGGACGCGGCCAGGCAAATGCGCAATCGGTATCTAATTTCCTTCAGTCCTTCCGATCCCACCCCCGGTCTGCACACCATCAAGGTGCGGACGGTCAAGGACTTCGGGGCGCGGATTGTGGCGCGGTCCGACTACTGGCTGGGGCAGGGGCCGTAGAGGCAGACCAAACGGGCGTTTGGAACGGAAGGTGGGACAGGATGCCGCGGAAATGCGCGTTGTCTCCGTCATCCATTTGCGCATCGACAAGCGTCTATTCCGTTTTGGAGCGCGTTGAGGGCTTTGCGTTGCCAGCCAGGTTCCCGGCGGCATTTAGTTTCCCTCGCAGGCGCGCGCATGGTAATCTCATACTAGACACTTAAGAGTGGACCTGAGAGAAGAAGAGGAGCAACCGACGCCGTGCTGGCGACTGAAAAGAAGAGTGAACTGATCGAACGCTTCCGCACTCACGAGGCGGACACCGGCTCGCCGGAAGTCCAGATCGCGATTTTGAGTGAGCGGATCGGCGAGCTGACCGAGCACTTCAAGACCCACAAAAAGGACCACGCTTCCCGGCGTGGACTCCTGATGCTGGTCAGCAAGCGCCGCCGGCTGCTGGATTACCTGAAGGCGCACGATTCGGACCGCTATCGGAACGTGATCGGCAAACTCGGTCTCCGCAAGTAATCGGAAAGCCCACATTGACCCGGAAGCACCCAGACCGGAGATTCGTCACGGCCCCCGCTTTACCCGGAAATTGGGGCTATCGTGTACCTGGCGAATGCAGTTTAGCGCCAGGGCCTGCGCCGGAGTATGGCTTAGAGCGGTTCCAGAGTTCACGTGCCATTTTGAGGTTCGTGAAGGGTGGCATTTACTTCCACCCCAGCGAGCAAAAAATCGCTCGATGGGGACCCCGGTTAAGGAAAATGCCACTCGGCAGTCTGCTTTCTGGGTACAACAACTCTGGAACCGCTGTGGGCGGGGTGAAAATGCATGGGTGCGCGGCCCTTGGGAACCGCGGCCTGCTGCGATTTTCTGGCTCCTGCCGCGCAATTCAGATTGTGTTCCAGGGTCCCGCGCTGCCCCCAAGGACTTTGCCGGCGGCCGCGAAGCTCGGGATCGCCGCAGTCCCTGTCAGCCGTCCGCGCGCACGCGCGCATCTCCCCTTGCAAGTTTCTCAAGTGAACCTATGAAACGAGGACAACTATGTCTACCAAGCATGAAGTAGCCGTCGAGCTTACCGGCGGCAAGCGGATGGTCTTTGAGACCGGCCGCATGGCCAAGCAAGCCTCTGGCGCCGCCCTGGTGACCACGGGCGAAACCGTGGTCCTGGCCACCGCTG
Organism: uncultured Acidobacteriota bacterium; assembly: GCA_963808795.1. GTDB lineage: Bacteria > Acidobacteriota > Terriglobia > Terriglobales > Acidobacteriaceae > Telmatobacter. The sequence continues at coordinate 182,367 of CAWEGL010000007.1, read as the reverse complement.
TAGCTTCCCCCGAAATCCGTGAAGGCATCGACTTCTTCCCGCTCACGGTGGATTACCGCGAGTACACTTACGCCGGCGGGCGGATTCCCGGCGGCTTCATCAAACGTGAGGGACGGCCCAGCGAAAAAGAGATCCTGACCTGCCGTCAGATCGATCGGCCTTTGCGCCCGCTCTTCCCAGACGGATTCCGCAATGAAACGCAGCTGATCGCGCTGGTCCTTTCCGCGGACAAGGAGAATGATCCGGATGTGATTGGGATCAACGCGGCGGCCGCGGCGGTGGCGCTGTCCGACATTCCTTTTGGCGCCACGGTGGGCGCGGTGCGCGTAGGCCGCGTGAACGGTGAGTTCGTGGTGAATCCCACATACGCGGAGCGCGCAGCAACGACGGTGAACATCATGGTGGTCGGCCATAAGGATGGCATCGTGATGATCGAGTCGGGGGCCAAAGAGGAGACGGAAGAGGTTGTTCTGGCAGCCATCGAGTTCGCGCACCAAGAGATTAAGAAGATCGTGGCGGCGATCGATGAGTTGGCGGCCAAGGCAGGCAAGCCGAAGCGGGCATTTACCACGCCGGAGTTCGATGAGGTGTACTACGAAGAGCTCAAAGCCAAGGCCGGCGAGCGGCTGAAGGATGCTCTGGATACGAAGACCCACGGCAAGACGGAGAGCTACGCGCTCGTCAAGCAGATCCAGGATGAGCTGTCGGCCGGGATTCCTGCCGAGGATCCTGCCGCGAAAAAGAAACTCGCGCACTATTACGAGCACCTGCGCGAACGGCTTTTCCGCGAGCAGGTGACCAAGGAGCGCATCCGGCCCGACCGGCGCGCCTTCGACGAGATTCGCCCCATCACCATCGAAACCAGCGTGCTGCCGCGGACGCACGGGTCGGCGCTATTCACCCGCGGAGAGACGCAGGCCCTGGTGACGGCCACGCTGGGCACTCCCGACGAGAGCCAGCGCATGGAGAGTTACGAAGGCGAGCGGCGGAAGAACTTCATGCTCCACTACAACTTTCCGCCCTTCAGCGTTGGTGAGACAGGGCGTATGACCGGCGTAGGCCGGCGCGAGGTGGGCCACGGCGCCCTAGCCGAGCGGGCGATTACTGCGGTTTTGCCGGGGGCCGACGAGTCGCCTTACTCGATCCGCATCGTCTCCGACATCCTGGAATCCAATGGCTCCTCATCCATGGCCTCGGTATGCGGCGCAAGCCTGGCGCTCTTTGACGCGGGCATCGCGCTGAAGGGCGCGGTGGCGGGCGTGGCCATGGGCTTGGTAAAGGAGGGCGATGACTACGCCATCCTCACCGACATTGCCGGCGCCGAAGACCACTACGGCGATATGGACTTCAAGGTGGCCGGCACGCGCACGGGCATTACCGCTTTGCAGATGGACATTAAGATCGGCGGCCTCACGCGCGAAATCCTTCAACAGGCCATGGAGCAGGCCCGCCGTGGGCGGCTCTTCCTTTTGGACAAGATGGATGCGGAGCTCAACGGGCCGCGCCAGGAACGCTCCCAGTACGCGCCGCGGATTGAGACGGTGCAGATTCCGGTAGACAAGATCCGCGACCTGATCGGCAAGGGCGGCGCAACCATTCGGGGCATTGTGGAACAGACCGGCGCCAAGATCGATGTGGACGACACCGGTAAAGTGAGCGTTGCCTCCAGCGACGCCGACGGTCTGAAGAAGGCGCTGGCGATCATCAGCGATCTAACGGCGGTTCCCGAAGTGGGCAAGACCTACCTGGGCAAGGTAGTACGCATCGCGGAGTTCGGCGCCTTTGTCGAGCTTTTCCCCGGCACCGACGGTCTGCTGCACATCTCCGAAATCGCCGAACACCGCGTGAAAGAAGTGAAGGACGAGCTGCGCGAGGGCGATCAGGTGATGGTCAAGGTTCTGGCCATCGAAGGGAATCGCATCAAGTTGAGCCGCAAGGCGCTCATTAAGGAACAGAAGGCCAAGCTGTCGCAATCGGCCCACTCGGAGACGGCGGAGGTCGAAGGCTCCGGGTCCGAACCGCCCGCTGCGCCGGTCCGTCCAAGGCACGAGTTCGACGAACGGCAGCCGGTGTCCAATCAAAGCACGATCCTCATCGAAGGGGGAGAGGATTTCGACGAGGAGATTGTGGCGGGGGATGAAGACGGCGAGCCGAACTTCAACCGCGCCGAGGGAGCGCCGGTTCATGCCGGCCAGCCGGCAGGCGGAGGGCGGCCTCAGGGCGGAGATAACCGGCGCCGGCGGAGGCGGCGGCCGGGCGGCCGCGGTCCAGGGGGCAATGGCCAGAGGTAAGATCGCATTTCCTTAACAGACAGCGAAGGCCCGGAGTATCCTCCGGGCCTTCGCTGTCTGCGGATGGCTTGATCCAAGCTGCGATTATGGGCTGAGAGCCTCCTAAACCCAATCGCTGTGGAGGCCAGTTTGCGCCTCGGCCGTGGGCGGGTATGGGGACAGGGAAGGATGTTCGTGCCTGTTTCGGCGAGTGGAGTCGTGCTTTTCGTCGTACATCCTCAGGTCGGCGGCAATGCACAGGGATTCCATGGTGAGCGCGTCTTCAGGAAAGACGGCAACGCCAACACTGGCGGCTGTTCGCACCGCGTGATCCTCCAGTTCGAGGGGTACATTCAGAAGTTGAATTAGCGATTGGCCCACGCGCTCGGCGTCTTCCCGATTGGTGGGCTCCTCCAGAATGATGGAAAACTCGTCGCCGCCCGTGCGCGCCACAGTGTCGGAGCGGCGCACCCGTTCTACGAACATGGTTCCCACGGTTTTCAGCAGCAGGTCGCCCACGTGGTGGCCGAAGGTGTCGTTGACCTGCTTGAACTGATCCAGGTCGACCAGTAGGAGGGCGGCTTGCGCACCGCTGCGGCGGGCGCGCTCGAGGGCGCTCGCGAGCCGGTCCTGGAAGAGACGGCGATTGGGCAGTCCGGTGAGTTCGTCGTGCAGCGCCAGGAACCTGTTGTGTTCGATCTGGTCCTCAAGAACGAGCAGGATCATGCCCACGGCCGCCACGTACTTGGGCAGGTTCCACACTTCGCTTTCCAGGTGAAGATTGGGCAGCAAGACTTCAAGCGTAGGCCCCATGACGAACACGCTGGCCCAGGCCAAAAATCCGGCGATGGTGACAAATGCGCCGGCGCTGGCGCGCCGGTAGGCATACCAGAAATTAATGCAGCAGCCGAAATAGACGGTAAAGAGAACCCCGTTCAGAGGCCAGTCCGCGCCGTTGCCAGGGTGGCGCTGCACGGTCAATAAAAAGATGGAAAGAGCGCAATAGAGGGCGAACGTGACCCAGCGCAGCGGGTGATTGAGCCTGCGCAACGCCAGCAGCGTAATAAGCATCAGCGGCAATGCCACGAGCAGAACCGCCGCCGGAATCAGGGCCCTGGATGCGGTTGGACTGATAGTGCTAAGGCCGACGTAAAGTGCGGTGGTTCCCAGCAAAGCGGCAAAAATGCAGCGGCTGGAGAGTTGCTCACGATAAGGAACCGCGGACCACATAAACAGAATTCCCGCCCAGATCAGGGCGGTGAGTCCGATAAACTGCGCGATGTCGCCGAGAATCCCCGGAACGGACATGAAAAGGAAGGCCAAAAAGTGCAACGCGATCATCACCCAACCGGTGAGCCAGAGTCCCGAAGCCGGCGTTTGACTGCGCCGCGCCACGGAAGCAAAGGCGCAGGCTAACAGCGCTACCCCTCCCAAGTCCGGTAGTTTGCTCCAATCCAACGCAGTTACCCCTATCTTTATCGCTGTATGCAGCAAAGAATAGGATCGGCGATTTTTCTCAGATTGCTATACCGCTTTCGTAGCATTTTTGAAATCTCGCGGTCGTCGAACGCTGGAAACAAGCCTGTAGAAAAACCGGCCGGATGGGTGAAATTTATCCCTTGGCGGCCGCAATCCAGTTTTTTCAATTTGGTAACGAATGGGCAACGGTGGGGTCCAGCCTGAAGAACTGGCAGGTTGCTGCCGATAGAGAATAAAGGGCCGGCCGACGGTCCCGTTGATAGGGAGAGCCTTGCTGCAAGGGAAGATGATCTCGCTGAAAAGGTACCTGGACTCGGCATCGCCCGGGGCATCGGAGCCATCTGAAACTGACGGAACGGAAATGCTGGCCCTGGTTATGGCCGCGTATGGATCGGCGTTGCTGGAGATGGGCAATTGCAGCCTGGACGCCTGTCCAGCCCTGGGCAACGAGCTCAAAGACTGTCTTGGAAAGCTGAAGACCAATCTCTCCGCCGCGATGAGCCGCACGGAGTTGGCGGCCACGGACACGGGTGTGCAGGAGAACCTGCGCGGCTGGGGAAGAAACACGGCCCGGCACTATCAACAAAGGGCGGGCGAGGTAAAGGAACTGCTGCTCGTGATGGCGCGCACGGCGGAGTCGGTCGGGGCCAGGGATCAGCGTTGCGCCAAGCAGATCAGCGAGGTCACGACCCGGCTCAAAGAGATCGCCACCCTGGAAGATCTGACCGAGATTCGCGGGTCGATTGAAAAGAGCGCGGCCGATCTAAAGACCTCCATCGAGAGGATGACAGCGGAAGGCAAAGCGGCCTTCGACCATCTTCAGAAACGTCTCACGACCTATCAAACCAAGCTGGAAGAGGCCGAAGAACTCGCGTTCCGCGACGCGCTGACCGGGCTGCGCAGCCGTCTTTGCGTGGAAAATCTGATTGAGAGCCGGATCGCCGCCGGGGCTGCCTTTTGCGTGGCGATCGCGGACATCGATGGGTTCAAGAAGGTGAATGACCGTCATGGACATCTGATCGGCGACGAATTGCTGAAACAGTTTGCAACCGAGCTGCGTTCGGTGTGCCGCCAATCGGACGTGATCGGGCGCTGGGGCGGCGACGAATTCATCATCGTGCTCGATTGCACGCAGGCCGAGGCCAGCGCCCAGATCGACCGGCTGCGCAAGTGGGTGTGCGGAGACTACACGGTGCAGGCAAAGCCCAGCCCGCTCAAGATGAAAGTCGACGCATCCATCGGGCTGGCGGAACACGCGCCGGAAGAGGCCATGAAAGAGCTTCTGGCCCGGGCCGATGCCGCCATGTACGAGCACAAAGGGGCTTCCCGCATAAAGGGAGACGGATCGGCGCAGTAGGCGCACACTGGAGCCGGCCCATTTCAATCGGCCGGGAACAGGACAACTAGAGGGCGCGCGTCAATCAGGCGTCCCTGGGGGTCGCGTTCCCTGCGCCGTTTTGGGATTGCCTGCCTGCCGAGTGCCGATTTTGGAATCGTCCCCTAGCTTTTTTCTTTCCAATCTTGAGTTCCTTTTTGCCCTGCGTGAAGGTTAAGGAAAGCCTTGCTTAGCGCGGCCTAAACAATGGTCCGCAACTTGACGCAGGCGGGCGCATGTTGCGGCGCGCCAAAAGGAACTGTCATGAGGTTACTGATTGCCGAGGACGACAAAGCGCTGGGATTGTTCCTGAGCCGGGGGCTGGAAGCCGACGGACATCGTGTCCGACTGGCCTATGACGGCGGGGCGGCTGTGGAAGCGTTTCGCCAGGATATGCCCGACCTGACCATTCTCGATCTGAACATGCCGGTGAAGGACGGCGAGCACGTGCTCGAAGAGCTGCGCGCACTGGATGGCGATCTTCCCGTGCTGGTGCTCACCGCCCGGCAGGAAGTGGACACGCGCGTGCGCTGCCTGGACCGCGGCGCCGACGATCTGATGACCAAGCCCTTCAGCCTGCATGAGCTGCGCGCTCGTTGCCGGGCGCTGCTCCGTCGCAAGCGGGAGGCGCGGCTCGAGCTTCGCGTTGGCGACCTGGAACTGGACCGGCTGGACCATACGGCCCGGCGGGGCGGCCAGCCGGTGATGCTCACCAATAAGGAATTCGCCCTGCTCGAACACCTGATGCTCAATCGCGGCCAGTGCGTCTCGCGGGTGGAGTTGCTGGACTCGGTTTGGAACCTGGAGCCGGCGCAGACCACCAACATCGTGGATGTCTATGTCAACTACCTCCGCCGCAAGCTGAAGGATCCGCCGCCGGGGCAACTGATCCGGACGGTACGCGGCCGGGGATACGTGGTGCCTTCGGAGGCTGAAGCGGCACTCGTGTTATCCGCCTCACTTCCAATTTCTGCGGTCCCTGCTCTGGCGGCGGGCCGCGCCGCGGGCCAAGCCGTGGGAGCCCCCGCAATTCCAGTCCTTGGGGCAAGTTAGGTTTTATCAATTGTTTAAGCGGCTAGGAGAATTCTTATGCAGCCTGTTCCGATTTCCGCACCTCTACCTGCCATCCGCATGCGTCTGCGCACCGCGCTGGTGGCCAGCGCCGACCGCAGCTTCCGGCAGAAACTCATACAAATTCTCTCCGGCCTGCGCTGGCAGGTGCGCGAGGCCGAAAGCGGCGCGCAAGCCTGGGCGGAAGCGGAAAAGGCGGTCCCAGAGGCCGTCATCGTCGATTCCTGGCTGCCAGATCTCGATCTCGCCGAGCTTCTCCACGATTTCCGGGACCGGTTTCCGCAGGTGGATCTGGTCACCACGGCAGGTTCGTTTGCGCAGGAAAGCCCCCGCGGTCCCTACCGCCAGGAGTTGCTTTACGCCTTGCGCCATTCGCAAGACACCGACACGGCGGCGTGGAACGCGGCGCCCGTGCTCAACAAGCCCGAGCCGGCATCCGGCTGGCCCGGCGCCACGGGTGCTTTGGGCGCATCCACGCCTCAGGATACGGCGCCCGCCGCGGAGCAGGCGCCGCATACCCCCGCGAAGGCCATTCCCATCCGCGGGGAGCTGCCCGCCAGCATGAACCAACCGGCGCCGGCCGAACGGCTGCCCGAACTGATCGGCAACGCTCCGTGCATGTTGGAGATCAGCCGCCGCATCCGCCTGGTGGCGCCGCGCATGACGCCGGTGCTCATCGAGGGGCCGACCGGCTCGGGCAAGGAGTTGGTCGCCGAGGCTTTGCACCGTCTGTCGACGCGCAGCCGCAAGCCCTTTGTCGCCATCAACTGCGCGGCCATCCCCGAGGCTTTGCTGGAGGCCGAACTGTTCGGCCACACCCGCGGCGCCTTTACGGGCGCCGTGCAGGGCCGGACAGGCCGCATCGAGACCGCCGATGGGGGCACGTTGTTTTTGGACGAGATCGGCGAGATGCCGCTCAGTCTACAATCCAAGCTGCTCCGCTTCGTCGAGTGCGGAGAGTTGCAGCGGGTGGGCGACAACGAGACCGTCAAGGTAGACGTCCGCATCGTGGCCGCCACCCACCGGCCGCTGTCCGACCAGGCCCAGACCGGCGGGTTCCGTCCGGACTTGTACTACCGGCTGGCGGTCTTCCTCATCCGCACCCCGCCGATGGCCGAGCACGCCCAGGACCTGCCTCTGCTGGTGGAGCACTTCCTCGAAAAGATGGGCCGCGATGCTCCGCTCAAGAAAGTGGATCGGGGAGCGATGGCCAAACTTGCGGCGCACGATTGGCCGGGCAATGTCCGCGAGCTCGAGCATATTTTGGAACGGGCCGTCATTCTTGCCGGCGATGACCCCATTCTTACCGCCCGCGAGATCGATTTCGGACGCACGGTGAACTGAGCGGCGCGGGCGGAGGGGCCGGTTTTTTCGAGGCGCGGGCAGGGAACCGCCGCGCCGGAGGGAACGCGATGAGCATGGCGATCGAGACGCAGTTGAGCGACGAAATTGCGCGCTACATGGATCTGGCCGTCAGCGAGGCCAAGATGACCGCGGCCAACATGGCCAACATCGACACTCCCGGCTACCGGGCCGTAGGCATGGACTTCGAGGACGAGATGCGCGGGGCCATCCACGATGTGGACCGGGGACAGGCGCCGCAACCGGTGCGCGTTGAAGGCGTTGGCGGGCTCATCGCACGCCCCGATGGCAACGACGTTTCCATGGACCGCGAAGGCCTGAACCTAGCCGAAGCGCAACTGCGGCTCAAGACCGGCGTGGCTCTGTTGCGCATCCAGTACCAGGAGGTGCTGGACGCCATCCACGGCGGCAAGTAGAACTTCAGCTACTAGCTACTAGCTTCTAGCTACTAGCCTCTGGCTGAACCATTACCTGGCGCACCGTGGATCTAAACCGATGATTGTAAAGCCGGCGCCGGAGTTTGGAGCTGACCAAAGCGCTAGGAGCGGGAAGAAAAAGCTGGAAGCTAGGAGCCAGAAGCTAGAAGCTGGAAAGGGGCCTGGAAATGAACTTGTTTGGAATGATGGATGCCTCGGGCGAAGCGATGCAGGCCGAGCGGATGCGCGCCGAGGTGGTGGCCGCCAACATGGCCAACGCGGAGACCACGCGCACAGCCGCGGGTGTCCCTTACCGGCGCCAGGAGGTAGTCTTCGCCGCCGACCGCGGCGATCCCAACTTTCTCGATTCCATGACTGCGGCTTCGGGGACCGCGGCTTCGGGCGACGCGCAATTTGACGCGCTGGCCGCGGCGGCCCTGCCCACGCTCCATCCGCCCGGCAACCAGGACCTGGCGCCGGGCGTGCATGTCGCGGCGGTGGTCTCGGACCCCTCCCCTCCACTCCAGCGCTACGATCCCGGGAGTCCGGACGCCGGACCCGACGGTTATGTCTCGTATCCGGACATTAACCCCCTCACAGAGATGGTGGATTTGATGGGGGCGACGCGTGCATATGATTTGAACGGCTCCGCCGTCGAGGCCGAGAAGGGCATGATTACAACGGCGCTTCAGATCGCCAACTCGTAAGAGGCAAGAGATGAGCCCATTCGGAGGAGCGATACAACCCGTAACCATCCCCCTCAGCGCCGTCCCAGCGGCCTTGTTGAATCCGGCTGGCGCCGGCGCGGCTGCGGCGGTCCCGTCGCCGGTGGATGCGGAAGCGGCAACCCCGGCTCCATTCGCCGATCTGCTGACGAATGCCGTAGGCCAGGTCAATCAGCTCGACGATCAGGCCCGCGTGGCCGTCGAAGGGCTGATGACGGGGTCCGGTGTGGACGTGCACCAGGCCATGATCGCCACCGAGAAGGCGAGCATGGCCTTTGAGCTGGCCCTGGCGGTGCGCAACAAGGCGGTCGAGGCTTACCAGTCGGTGATGGGAATGCAGTTCTGAAGAACAGCTTCTAGCTGCTTGCTCCTGGCTTCATCCCTGGAGAGCGCAGCCGATTTCGCCAGAGGGGGAAAGCTAGAAGCTAGGAGCTAGTAACTGAAATCATGGCCACCGGAACACAGTTGGAAAAGAGCGTGCGCGCGCTGCCGGGACAACCCCAGTGGGGTGACCGGATGGCCGGTCTTTGGGGGCGGAGCCGGATTCTATGGGCGCAGATGCCTCCCCAGCAGCGCAGCTGGGCCTTGACCGCCGCGCTGCTGGTCGCGGCGCTTGTGGGCGGCTTGCTGTGGCTGGGCCTGCGCCCCGATTGGCGCACCCTCTACACCGGCCTGGAGCCCGACGATGCCCGCCAGATCAGCCAGATTCTCACCCAGGCGCAGATTCCCTATGATGTGACCCCCGACGGAACGGGCATCCGGGTTCCCACCACGCTGTTGGACAAGGCGCGCCTTGCCGCCGCGGCCAAGGGCGGCGTGAAGAGCGGGCGGATGGGCTTTGAGCTCTTTGACAAACCCAACTGGGTGGGTTCGGAGTTCGACGAACAGGTCAACTACCAGCGCGCGCTCGAGGGCGAGCTGGAGCGCACCGTGGATACCCTCGCCGATGTCGAATCGGCGCGCGTGCATTTGGTGCTGCCCCACGACTCGCTGTTTCTCGACCAGGATCGCCCGGCCAAGGCCGCAGTGGTGATCAAGCTGCGCCATCGTTCCCTGGCCGACGGCGAGGCGGAGGCGATCCGCAACCTGGTGGCCTCGGCCGTGGACGGCCTGACGCCGGATCACGTGGTGCTGGTAGACGCCGACGGTCACCTGCCGCTAGGACCGAAGACCCCGGAAGCGATGGAGTTGAGCGCCGAGCAGGCGCTCGAGGAGAAGTTGATCGCGACTCTTGAGCCGGTGACGGGCGCGGGCAACGTGCGCGCCTCGGTGACTCTCGATTACGACCCCACCGCTACGGACGTGACCCAGGAGATCTACGATCCCAACCAGACGGTGACGCTATCAATGCAGCGCACGCAGCAGAATACCGGCCCCCAGCCGGTGGCCGCCGGGGTTCCCGGCACAGCCTCGAACGCGCCCAACTCCCACCCTCTGCCGGTCTATCCCAAGCAAACCACTCCGCCCGAGACGGCGACCACCGAGTCCGGAACCTACGAGGCCTCGAAGACCGTGAAGCACACGGTGGAGAACGCCGGCTGGGTGAAGCGGTTGACGGCAGCGGTTGTAGTGAACGACCGGTTGGCCCAACCCGCGACCAAGGGCCGGCCCGCGGTGTGGCAGCCCCGTTCGGCCGCAGAACTGCGCAATCTGACCGCTTTGGCGCAGGCGGCGGTGGGTTTTGACGCGGCGCGGGGAGATGTGGTCACCGTCGCGGATCTACCCTTTGCCCAGAACCGTCCTCAGCCGCCGGTCCCGCTGGCCCAGCAACTGGCAACCACGGTCGAGATTTCGCCGTTCCTGATCAAGTACGCCGCCCTGCTTCTCGGCCTGTTGGCGGTGCTGGCCTTCGGAGTCCGCCCCGCCTTGCGCCGCGCCGCCGTGGCAGCGGCGACGGTCAAGATCCCGGCTAAGGGAGGAAGCAAGGATCTGGCCTCTGGAGCAGCGGCTGCGGCGCCCGGGGCATTGGCTTCCCCGGAACCCGCTGAAACCGACCATGAGCGGGCGCGGAATCAGGAGATCTTCGAGCAGGTGACCGCGCATATGAAGCGCGAGCCCACGCAGAGTTCGCGCCTCTTGCAGAGCTGGATTCATTCCGACTAACCCGCAGGGAAGGGACTTGAACCTTGGCCGATCAGGCAAACGAGGGCAAAAGCGGACGGCGGCACGGCTCGGCGGGCATGTCCGGGGTGCGCAAAGCGGCTGTCCTGCTGGTGGCCGTGGGAGAAGATCTGGCCAAGGAAATCCTGCGTGCGCTGCCCGAGGCCGACGTGGAGCGGCTAACCGAGGAGTTGTCCGACCTGCGCGGGATTACGCCGGAGCTCTCAGCCGAGATCATGGAAGAGTTCTGGCAGTTGCTCGAAACCCAAAACTTTATGGTTCACGGCGGCCTGGACTATGCCAGCCGCTTGCTGGTCGACGCCTTCGGCAAGCAGCGCGCCGACGATATGCTCCTGATGCTGCGGCGCTCGCAAGAAGCTGCGCAGGGCAATCTGGCCAAACTGCAGCGCACCGATCCCCAGCAGTTGGGCAAGCTGCTGGACACCGAGCATCCGCAGACCATTGCCCTGGTGCTGGCGCACCTGGACCCCTGGCGGGCCTCGATGGTGCTGGACAACCTGAGCGAAGAGCACAAAGTGGTGACCATCCAGCGGCTGGCCGAGATGCGCCAGTTCTCGCCGGAGATGGCGCAGAAGGTTGCCCATATTCTCCATCGCCGCCTGGAGAGCGTGGGCGACACGGCGCGCAAGAGCTACTCCGGCTTCCGGGCCGTGGCCGACCTGCTGAACCGGCTCAACGCCGAGGAGGCGAAGAAGATCCTGGACGCCGTCGAGGAGACCCAGCCGGAGCTGGCCTTGAGCATCCGCAACCTGATGTTCACCTTCGAGGATCTGATCACCGTACCTGCGGCCAGCATCCGCGAGATCGTCTCCGGCGTGGACAAGCGGCAACTGGCGCTGGCGCTGCGCGGCGCCAATGACGAGCTGCGCGCCCAGATCTTCAAATCAATGAGCTCGCGGGCCGTGGAGATGCTGAAGGAGGACATGGAGGTGCTGGGCCCGGTGCGTTCGCGCGAGGTGGCGCAGGCGCAGCAGGAGATTCTCAACCTGGCTCGGCGGCTGGAGACCGAAGGGAAGGTGATTCTGAAGCTGGAGACGGGCGACGAGATGCTGGCATGAGCGGTTGCCGGGACCCCTGGACTGTCTGGCAGAGGACCGGTACGGGGGGTTACGGAGAGCTGCCAGCCAGGCCTGAAGAGTTGACCGCCGCGCCGCGGGAGGAACGGATTGCAGCAAATGGAAGCAGAAGACGAAACCGCCGGAGAGATTCAAATCTTTGCGTATCCGGCCTGTGCCGATGCGCCCCCGCCGCCCGCCTGGAGCGGCTGGGAGGAAGCAGCAGAGACCGCCGCGTCTGCGGAGCCTGGGCGCGAACGTGGGAAAAGCCCCGCCACGCCCGCGGCTAAGGCCGAGTTCGAGCGACGGCTCGCCGAAGAGGCCCAAAAGTCCTTGGAGGCCGGCCGCGAGCGCGGGCGGCAGGAGGGCCGCCAAGCCGAGCGGGAGGCCCAGGCGGCGACCGTGAAAGCCGCGCAGGAGGAGCGCGGACGCCAGGCCGCGGAACTGATCGGCAGCTTTACCCAGGAGCGCGACCGCTATCTACACGCTGTGGAACATGAGGTGGTGAAGCTGGCGCTGGCGATCGCCGCCCGCATCCTGCGCCGCGAGGCGCAGATGGACCCATTGCTGTTAACCGGGGCGGTGCGCGTGGCGCTCGGGCAGCTTGCAGGAACCACCGAGGTGCGGCTAAGTGTGCCCGCAAGTGAGTTGGAGCTATGGACTGAGGCCATCGCCCTGCTTCCGAATCTGGCCTTGAAGCCGAACGTGGCCGCTGGGGAGGGTATGCGGACGGGCGACTGCGCTATCGAAACCGCGCTGGGCGCTGTGGACCTGGGGATTCGCGCCCAGTTGGCCGAGATCGAGCGCGGCTTCTTTGACCGCGCCGGCGCGGGCGGGGACGGGGTCGTGCTCTCGCGACGGCGGACGGCGGAAGGCGAAGGCGAGGCGCGCGTATGACGCCGCTGCTGGGCCGCTACTTCGCCCGCCTGGGGCGCGGCCAGCCCTGGCGCTGGCGCGGCCAGGTGCTGGAATCGATGGGCCAGACCATCGAGTCGGCCGGGCCTCTGGCCGCAGTGGGCGAGTGCTGCGAGATTGAGGACAGGTTTGGCGGCGTGCATCTGGCCGAGGCGATCGGCTTTCGCGGCTCGAACGTGCTCTCCATGCCGCTCGAGACAACCGATGGCATTCGCTTTGGCGACGCTGTGGCGGCCTTGGGCATTACGCCCGAAATTGAGGTAGGGCCGGCGCTGATGGGCAGGGTGCTCAATGCGCTGGGAACGCCGATCGACGCGGGCCGGCCTCCCGCCGCAGGGGCAGCCCTGCCGCTTGACGGTGCGGTGCGCTCGCCGCTCGACCGCGCTCCCATTCGCGCGCCGCTCGGAACCGGCATCCGGGCCATTGACGCGCTGTTGACCGTGGGCAGGGGCCAGCGGGTAGGAATCTTCGGCGGGTCCGGGGTGGGCAAGAGCACCCTGATCGGCATGATGACGCGCAACACCGAGGCCGATGTGACCGTGGTGGGCCTGGTGGGCGAGCGCGGACGCGAGGTGGGCGAGTTTCTGGAGGACGCGCTTGGCCCCGAGGGCTTGGCCAGATCGGTGGTGGTGGTTTCCACCTCCGACCAGTCGCCGCTGATGCGCGTGCGCGCGGCGCTGGCCGCGACGGCCGTGGCCGAATTTTTCGCCGCCGAGGGAAAAGACGTGCTCCTGGTGCTCGACTCGCTCACCCGCTTTGCGATGGCGGCGCGGGAGATCGGCCTGGCGGCCGGCGAGCCTCCGACGGCCAAGGGCTACACTCCCTCGGTGTTTGCCCGGCTTGCCCGTCTGGTGGAGCGCGCCGGACAGTTTCGCTCGGGGTCGATTACGGCCTTCTACACGGTGCTGATGGAGGGCGACGATCAGCAGGATCCGCTGGTGGACGCGGTGCGCTCGCTGCTCGACGGCCATGTGGTGCTCTCCCGCTCCCTGGCCGCCGAGGGCTGGTATCCACCCATCGAGGTATTGGATTCGATCAGCCGGCTGATGCCCGCCGTGGCCGCAGCCGAGCACCGCGAGCAGGCGGCGCTCATGCGGAAACTGATGGCGGTCTATGCCCGCTCGGAGGATCTGGTGCGCATTGGCGCCTATAAGCCGGGCTCGGACGCCGATCTGGACCGCGCACCGAGCGCCCGCGAGCCAATGCGCGCCTTCTTGACCCAGGACGCACACGAGCGGGTCGGTTTCGCCGACGGTGTGCGCTCGCTTGCCGACTTGGCCGCGGAGGTTTGAGCCGTGGCTGTCTCGCGCGCGCTGCGTCGCTTGCTCCGCGTTCTCGAGATCGAGGAAGAACAATGCCGGTTGGCCATGGAGTCGGCGCTCGGCAGCCTCAAACGCCTGGAGCACGCGCTGACGGCAGCCACCGCGAGGGAGCGCTGCGGACGGCGGCTGGTGGTTTCGAGCGCCCGCAGCGATGAGCCCACGGACCGGCTGGCGGGTTTGGAGGAGACGCGCGCCGGCCGGCGCCATGCCGCGGCGCTGGCCCCCAGGATTGCGGAGACGAAACGGGAGGTGGCCGCAGAGCGCCAGGTTTATCTCGCCAAGAGAGTGGAACGGCGTCAAGCGGAAACCATCATCCGGGAAACGGAGGCCAGAGACGCCATCGAGGCGGGCCGGCGCGGTCAACGCAGTCTGGACGACTGGTTTTTGAGCCGGATGCAGCGCGCCGAGATGGCAGCCAACCTGGCGGATGCGCCCCCTGCCGACATGGTTCCACCAAGAGACAACGCTGCCCGGAAGGAAACTTGAGCGAATATCCATCCTGCTGGCTGGGCGCTTCCTGAAACGGGATCGGCGATCCCATTCCTGACAATGTTCTAACGCGCTCCCACCTCCTTTGGCATGGCATCTGCACATCTTGAGGCCATGACCGTCGCCGTAGGAATCGACGCCGCAGGAACCGGGGCAATCGGGACCAGGGCCATAGGGACAGGGACCATAGGGAAAGGGGCAATCGGAACCAGGGCCATCGGAACCAGGGCCATAGGGACAGGGGCCATAGGACCTGAGATTGCAGGGGAAGCGCATTCGGCGCTGGCGCAGGGCCGGGTTGCGGGATGGGCGCAGGGCAACGTGGATGGCATGGTTGCCGGGCCTGGCGGAGATGCTTCAGCCTCTTCATCGCCATCATCGTCCGGTGTGGGGAACTTCCGCGCCAACTGGCAAGCGGTGTTGGCCTCGCTGGACGGCGGGATCGACGGTCACGGCAAGTCTGAGACGGAGTCAAGCACGATGGACGCCGCGCCGGGGAAGACTCCGGCCAAGGGCAGCAGCGCGGTCGAGGATGCAACGTCCTATCCGCTCTCCAGTTCGTTCTCGGGCCAGCGCGCGGCTACGAGTCTGGCGGCGTCAGAGCGTAACAATGATTTGCCAGGCGGAGCCTCGCGGCCGGTTCGAGCGTTCTCACCGCGCGGAACTCCGGCCGCAAAGACGACAACCGCGGCTGGTGTCGAGGCCACGGACGATGCAACGAACCAGAGCCCCGCAACGGCGCAGTCCGCGGGCGCGGCGGACGGCGCGCACACCGCGAATGGCCACAAGCATACGCAGTCTCAAGCCGCGTCCACGAAGATGGCTGCAGCGCGAGTCCCGGCAGTTGCCGGCGGCCAATCCCCCGCCATAGCGGCTCCCGGCATCGCTCCCGTGAGGGCTAGTTGGGGCGGTGCGGCCTCCGCCGGCGAGCCGGAGGCGCCAATGCACACCTTGCTCGCGGAGCTTACTCTCACGACTTCAAGCGGCCTGACAGAAGACCTCTCCGGCCGTACTGCGTTTACCGAAGGGCGCGTCCGGACGAACGCGGGAGCGGCGCAGACGTTGGACAATCGGGCCACGGGTCAAGCTCAAACGGCGGTTGGGGCGGGCAGTGGCGCGCGGACTGCCGCAGAGGGAGCGCTTACCGCCGGGCTGGCCCAATCCCAAAGTGGTGGCCACGAGGGACTGCGAGAGCCCAATCTTGCCGGTCCTGAAGGATTGCCTAAAGGATCGCCCGTTGAAGGACCAGCGCCGCAGGCGAGCCCCGTGCATGCACAAGGAGGTGCATCGCCACAAACGCCGGCGCCGGGTCCGGGCCAGCCGCAGGCGTTCTATGGGGATCAAGCTCAGGTTCAGGCACATGCTGAAGGACAGGCCGGGGCGGGCGCAGCGGCTTCGGCTGGCGTCGAGGCGGCCATTCGGAAAGCGAGAGGCGACGCGCCGGCGTCGATCCCGGTTGCGGCTTCGGCGGCCGCCCTGCAAAAAACAGTTCTCGGGAGTGGCGCACTGAATGGGCTGACGCCCGCAGAACGGCTGGCGCAATCGCCCGCCGCTCCAGATTCAAGCCAACATGGAGAACATACGGTTCAAGCGCAGCCCGGCGGCGCAGGAACGGCTGCGCCGGCATGGGCTGAGGTCTTGGGGGGCGCGCATGGAACCGTGAGCGCGCCCGGCGGCGGACATGCGGCAACGCTGGGCGCGGTCCCGGCGGATTCAGGAGTGCGCGCGACCTTTGCGGCTCTCGATGCCGCGGCGGGGCCGGGAACTCAAAGCTGGGTCCATACTGGACCGCATCAGGCTGAGGCGGGATTCGAAGATCCGGCGCTGGGCTGGGTCGGAGTGCGCGCGGATTTGGGTGCAGGCGGCGTCCATGCCGCGCTCCTGCCCGGCTCGGTCGAGGCGGCTCAGGCGTTGAGCGGGCACTTGGCGGGCTTGAACGCTTATCTGGCCGAACATCACACCCCGGTTGCGGCGCTGTCGATGGCGGCGCCGGGGAGCCAGGGAATGGACGCGCGCGCAGGCCAGGGAATGAACCCTGGCAGCGGACAAAACTCAGGACAGGGAGGCTCGCCAGCGCCTTACTCCAATCCGCAGCCGCCTGCAGCGGCGATTTCCCGTGCGGTTTTCCAGGAGACTTCGGCTCCGAGCGGCCAGCCGGATGGAGCCGCTCCGCTGGCTATACGGGCGGGGGTGCATATTTCGGTCGTGGCATGAGCGAGGAGCGAAGATGGGTTGCGCTGAAGAGCAGGCCGCGCAGCAGGAGTGAAAGGCAGCAGGAACACAGGCAGAAGCAAAACAGGAGGGAAAGATGGCGGCGGCAGCAGCAGGAATCTTCAATCAACAGTTGACGGCGGGCCAGGCGCTGACGGGCCAGGCCGTAACTCCGATGGACAGCCCGACATCGGGCACCAGCAGCTCAAGCGGATCGAGTGCCGATTCGTCCACCATCTCGGCTAACGACTTTCTCACCTTGCTGGTGACCGAGATGCAGAACCAGGACCCGACGGCGGACACCGACCCCATGGAGTACATCAACCAATTGGTGCAGGTGAACAGCCTGGAGCAACTGATCGACATCAACCAGACGTTGACCACGGACTCCGAAACCCCGGCTCCCAGCACACCAAGTGGTTCCGGATCCAACCCGGCCCCTGTAGCCAAGCCAGCGCTGGCGGGCGCGAGCCCAGCCGGTACGGCCGTGCAGGCGGCTTCGGGGGCGCTCGGGACGAATGCATTGGCCGCTGCGCGGCCTGCCGTCACGGGCGGCACGGGGGAAACCCAAAGCGCGGCGTTTCAGCGTGTCTTCGGCAACCTCGGCGTTCCCGATGCCAGCCCCGCGGCCGAGCGCGTGGCCCATGCCCTGGACGGCCGGACACGTGCACTTCCGGCGCCAGGCAGCGTTACCGCGAGCCAATAACGCTTTCGTTCACCCGCCGGCCAATATGGCCCGCGCAACCGCATTGAACCTCACGAGGAGATGAACCATGGCAAGTTTCTCAATTCCGCTCACCGGGCTCGAAGCCGATTCCACAGCCTTGAATACGATAGCGAACGATCTATCCAACATGAACACCACGGCCTTCAAGGGAGAGACGACAAACTTTGCCGATTTGTTCTATCAGCAGATCGGATCAACCGGAGCGGGCGACCCGATCCAGGTGGGAGCCGGCACTCAAATCGCTTCCAACGAGATCGACTTCACTCAGGGCTCCATCAACTCCACCGGCAACGAAACCGATGTGGCCTTGAACGGCAATGGGTTTTTCGTGGTCGGCACCGGGAACGGGGGCTACGAATACACCCGCGCGGGCGATTGCTCGCTGGACACGAACGGCAACCTCGTCACCTCTAACGGCCTGAGCGTGATGGGCTACCCGGCGGTCAACGGCGTGGTGAACACCAATGCTCCGTTGACGGCCATCAACATTCCGGTCAGCCAGGTGCAGGCCCCCTCGCCAACCACTACCCTGGGCATGACGGCCACTCTCGACTCGACTACGGAGGCGGGAACAGCATTTCCGTCGCAGATGACGATCTACGACTCGCTGGGCGAACCGCAGATCCTCACGGTCACCTATACGCCCACGGCGGCCGCCGGCGTCTGGGACTATTCCGCATCATTGCCGGCCAGCGATTTTGCGAGCGGCGTTTCGACGCCGATAACCGGAACCATGACCTTCGACTCGAACGGCAACCTGACGCAGATCGAGCCCACGGGCGCGGGTGCGGAGGAGACGGTGGGAACCGCAGCGGGCGATGTTTCCTCGATTCCACTCAGCTTTGCCGGACTGGCGGACGGCGCTTCGGACTTGGCCATCAACTGGAACCTGCTCGGATCGGGCGGCACACCTACCATCAGCCAAGTGGACACAACCTCCGCGGTTTCGGCGACCACGCAGAATGGCTACGCCACCGGCCAGTATAAGGACTTCACTATCAACTCCGACGGCACCATCACCGCCAGCTACTCGAATGGCCAACAGCAGAACGTGGGCCAGTTGGCGTTGGCCAACGTGACCAACCTGCAGGGACTGCAACTGCTGGGCGACGGCGACTACGCCACCACCCTGGCCAGCGGCACGGCATCGACTGCGACTTCGGGCATCGATGGCCTGGGCACGCTCGAGGATGACGCTCTGGAAGCCTCGAACGTCAATATTTCGACGGAGTTCTCCAATCTGATCATCGCGCAGCGCGCCTTTGAGGCCAACGCCAAGTCGGTGACCACCTTCGACACGGTAACTCAAGACGCGATCAATATGGTCCACTAAAGCAAAACCAGGGTAGGCGTATCCAAGTATGATCGCCAAGTCGACGCGAGCACCCCGGGGTTCCCAGCGACAGGTCTCCGTCGCTGGGGTGGGAGCACCAGCGAGCAGCGACCTTGACCGGTCCCAAACAGGACACAGCAACCCCGGTTTTGCCGTAATCCACGGCGGGGGCGGCCTCCGGGCCGCCCTCAAGCCTTCGCTTTGGGGCGAATCTCGATGAACACTCCCTGGGCCTGCGCAAGAACCGTTCCGTGCGCGCTCAGAATTCTGGATTCGGTCCAGTGTTTGCGTCCTTCGCTCTTGACCACGCGTCCCTCGATGCGCAGAGGCGTGGCGGAGGGCACTGGATGCAGGTAATCGATCTCGATATGGCGCGTCATGGCGGTCAATCCCTTGGCGCGCACGGCTTTGCTCATGGCCTCGTCGAGCAAAGTGGCGATTATGCCGCCGTGCAGGTAGCCGGGATGGCCCTCAAAGGCGCGGGAAACGGCTGGAAGGCTGACGACGCCGCCATCGGCGGCGAGCAGGAATTCCAGACGCAGACCGGCGGGATTGGCCTGTCCGCAGCCAAAGCAGCGGTTCGGGGCGGTGTGGGCCATCGCCGTGAGTTTTCCTTGATCTTCGGTCACGCTTTCCTCTGCGATTGAGCTGAATCCGATTGAACTGAATCGTCGATCACT
The DNA here is from genome assembly GCA_963808795.1 of uncultured Acidobacteriota bacterium. Taxonomy (GTDB): domain Bacteria; phylum Acidobacteriota; class Terriglobia; order Terriglobales; family Acidobacteriaceae; genus Telmatobacter. Next base: position 162,816 of record CAWEGL010000007.1, on the reverse strand, counting down.
GCCGCATACGTCCCGCGGTCGATGTTCCCGCCGCTGAGAACGATGCCCACGCGTTTTCCTCTGAGGATTCTCTTTTCCTGGAGGGCCCCTGCCAGCGCGGCAGCTCCGGCGCCCTCGGCGAGGTTGTGGGTATCCTGATGATAGGCGCGCATGGCATCCATGATCTCGGCATCGGAGACTTCGACGATGCGGACCACATGGTGAAGTATCGTCTCCAAAGCATCGGGGTCGGGCAGGCGGCAGGCGAGGCCATCGGCAATGACGGTGTGCGACGGAGCCTCGACGATCTTGCGCTGCCTGAAGCTGATTGCGTAGCACGGAGACTGGGCCGCCACTACGCCCACGATTTCCGCCGTCAACTCCAGCGCATTGCGAGCGGCCACCATGCCACAGATGGAAGATCCCAGCCCTACCGGGACATAGACGATGTCCAGCGCCGGCGCGGCCTGAAAGAATTCGAGCGCGTAGGTGGCCGTTCCAAAAACCAACTGCTCGTGGAAGGAATCGAGCATTGTCAAGCCGCGCTCGCCGGCCAATCTCCGCGCAAACTCGAGCGATTCCTGAAAGTCCCGGCCCCTCTCGACCAACTCGGCGCCCTGGGCCAGCATGGCGCGATTTTTCTCCACGCTGTTGCCCTGGGGAACGACGATGACCGCCTGCAAACCAAGGAGCCGCGCAGCCATCCCCACTCCCTGGCCATGGTTGCCTCGCGTGGCCGCCGCCACGCCCTTCAGTTCCGGGTAAGTCTGCCTGAGCCAGTTTGCATAAACCAGCGCCCCGCGCAGCTTGAACGTTCCCACAGGCGTGTGGTTCTCATGCTTGACCCACGCCTCCGTTCCCAGCCGCTGGTTTAGGAGCGGCCAGGAGTATTGCGGGGTGGGCGGCATATACCGGTAGACCAGGGTTTGCGCTTCGTGAATCCGGTCCAGCGAGGGAAGCTCCATGGAATCAGCATACCTGCCATTTGCTAAGGCAAAGATGCCCGAATGGCAGCGGAACCCGCCTCCAAGCGCGTAGTATGCCCACTCAATCTTTGCATTCCCTCCGCCTGACGTGAGGGTTCTGGACACTGGAATCCTGTAAGTACCCCCTAGCCCCGCCGGGAATACTTACCTTGTAAACGCGCTTTCAATTCTCCCGTCTTCCCAATAGAATAGGTGAGTGAGAATAATTCATGCGTCTTGCTCTCGTTTTGCGAGGGTTCTATGTGCTCTATTCCGCTGTCGCGCCTAGGGAAACCATCATGGAAATCCTGGCTTAAGGGGTTGAATGCCTGCGAAACCAGTGATCGTTTTAGGAATGCACCGCAGTGGTACTTCACTTCTGGCGCACTTGGTCCACAGCGCCGGGGTGTCGGCCGGCGATCCGAAGGATCTTCGCCCTCCCAGCAAGGCAAATCAAGACGGATTTTGGGAAAAACAGCAAGTGGCCGATTTCAGCGACACATTGTTGAAAGCTGCAGGCGCTTCCTGGGTGGTTCCCCCTCGATCGCCAGAATCCGTAGCGGCCCTAGACAAAGAAAATAACTACGTCACAGAAGCTCGTCGCCTTATTGATTCGATGTCAGTAACCGAACAATCTTGGATGTGGAAAGATCCGAAACTCTCTCTGCTGCTGCCGTTTTGGCGAAACCTTCTCACAGATGCGGTCTATGTGGTGGCCATTCGCAATCCGGCTAGCATCAGTCTTTCGTTGAAACGGCGGGATGGTTTTCCACCTTCAGCGGCTGTCTTGCTTTGGCAGGTGTACCTGATCTCTATACTACGCGACTTGCCGCGAGGTGCGAGCGTGTTGTTTGTTTCATACGAGCAGTTATTATCTTCTCCGCATGTTGCTTGTTCAAGACTTATCAATTTTCTCCGGTCTAGCTCTCGAATTACTGATGAACAATGTGTCGCAGCGGAACGGTTGAGCGAGATCGCTCGTAAATCTCTCTGTCATTCAGGCGCCGATCTAGACGATTCGTCACTACTGGATGATGCACAGAGGCGCTTATATGCGCTTCTGGTACGGCTTGCTAATCATACGGATACTATCGATGGATTTACTCCGCTCAGCTATCCTATGTATCCCGGTTGGAGAGATTATCTGCAGCTTTGGGAGTTTGTTTTGCGTAAGGATAGAAAGCGCTTCTTTCGGCTATTTCCTGAATCCAGCGCAGCTCGGGATTTTCTTGCGGCAAAGCGTGAGCGCTAACTGAACCCCACCTCGTTCGGCGCCGCGCGGGGATGCACGGTGGAGACATGAGGCAACGCAATGCAGAAGCGCGGGCGAAGTGGCGTGGGTTGGTCGCCGCGCAGGATCTGAGAAGCCGGAATTGCAGGAATCGTCAACCGGCGATTGAGGCTGGTCGCGTTCTCAGTGACGCGATGCCGCCGCTATCGACCTGCCGGCGCCTGCCTCGGAACCCAGATTCCCGCTGGCCAAATCTGGGGTTATCTCTTTGGTATGGAAGTTCTCAAAGCAATGGAAAATTACCTCTCTGACCTTCAAGCCGAATCCATCGAAATTCTTCGCGAAGCCGTTGCCCTGGGCCAGAACCCGGTCATGCTCTATTCGATTGGTAAGGATTCGTCGGTCATGTTGCACCTGGCGCACAAAGCGTTTTGGCCGGCTACGCTGCCGTTTCCGCTGCTCCACATCGATACAACCTGGAAGTTCCGCGAGATGATCGCATTCCGCGACCGGATGGCGGCGGAGAATGGGATCAAGCTGTTGGTACACATTAACCGGCAGCGAATCGCCGAGGGAGTTAGCCCGTTCACTTACGACTCCGACCATTACACGTCGCTGATGAAGACAGAAGCGTTGAAGCAGGCGCTCGATCAGGGCGGGTTCGATATCGTAATCGGCGGCGCCCGGCGCGACGAGGAAAAATCGCGCGCCAAGGAGAGGATTTTTTCATTCCGTTCCGCGGGGCACCGCTGGGATCCTAAGATCCAGCGTCCGGAACTTTGGAACCTTTACAACGCCAGCATCCATCCCGGCGAATCCATTCGCGTCTTCCCGCTTTCCAACTGGACCGAAGCCGACATCTGGCAATACATCGCCGCAGAGAACATTCCCATCGTCCCGCTCTACTTTGCCGCGCCACGGCCGGTGGTGCGCCGCTCCGGGCAATGGATCGTGGTGGATGACGAAAGATTTCCGCTCAACGCCGGGGAGACGCCCGAAATCCGCATGGTCCGTTTCAGAACCCTGGGCTGTTATCCGCTGACGGCCGCGGTTGAAAGCACGGCTGCCACCATCGAAGAGATTCTCCGCGAGACACTGACGGCTCGAACCTCCGAGCGCCAGGGCCGGCTGATCGATCACGATCAGGCCGCATCGATGGAAAAGAAGAAGCAGGAGGGCTATTTCTGATGCCGGGTGCGCTGCACTTCATCACCTGCGGCAGCGTTGACGACGGCAAGTCAACGCTCATCGGAAGATTGCTTTGGGAATCCGAGCAGGTCTTTGAAGATCATCTGTCGGCCCTCGAAAAGGACTCCGCCCGTTATGGCACGCAGGGAGGGGCCCTCGATTTGGCGCTGCTGGTCGACGGCTTGCAGGCGGAGCGCGAGCAGAGCATCACCATCGATGTGGCTTACCGTTTCTTCGCCGCTCCCCGCCGCCGGTTTGTGGTCGCCGACTGCCCAGGGCACGAGCAATATACGCGCAACCTGGCCACCGGCGCCTCGAACTCCGACTTGGCAGTTCTGGTCGTGAATGCGAGCCAAGGGCTCACCACACAAACCCACCGGCACGCCAGAATCGCCAGCCTGATGGGTATCCGTCATGTGGTGATGGCGGTCAACAAGATGGATCTCGTGGGCTGGAACGAGGCGGTCTTCGCCGGCATCGTCGGCGAATTTCAGCCGCTGCTGCGTGAGCTCGGGTTCGCATCGTTTCAGCCCATTCCTGTGTCGGCGCTCAACGGCGATAACATCACGGCAAATAGCCCGGCGGCTCCGTGGTATGCGGGGCCCTCCTTGCTCGCTTATCTGGAAGAGATCGATGTTTCCGGCAGTGCCGCTGGACCCGATTTTCGCATGGCTGTCCAAGTGGTGAACCGCCCCAATCATGAATTCAGAGGCTACTGCGGGCGCATCGCCGCGGGCCAAGTCCATGTTGGCGATCGCGTCCGGGTCGCGCCGGGTGGAATGGAAAGCCGGGTCCGCTCGATCGTCACTTGGAAAGAGGAGATTCCTTCGGCGTCCGCCGGAGAGTCCGTCACCCTCTGCCTCGAAGATGAGATCGACATCTCGCGCGGCACGGTGATAGCCTCCGCCTCGCATCCCATCGAGATGAGCGACCAGTTCGAGGCCAAGCTCCTGTGTCTTTCCGAGCACCCGCTGGTTGCAGGGCGCACGTATCTCTTCCACATCCACACCGCCCAGGCCTCGGCCACCATCACGTCCATCAAATATCAGGTGGATGTGAGGACGGGCAGCCATCTGGCGGCAAAGTCGCTGGCCATGAACGATATCGGCGTGGTGAACCTTTCCATCGACAGAAGTGTGCCGTTCGAGCCTTACGACCGATGCCGAAAACTGGGGAGCTTCATCCTTGTCGACCGGCTCACCAACCAGACGGTCGGCGCCGGGATGTTGGATTTCGCGCTACGCCGCGCCTCCAACATTCACTGGCAGGCGGTGGAGATTCACAAGTCCGCCCGGGCCGCGCAAAAGCTACAGAAGCCGGTCTGCCTCTGGTTCACAGGTCTCTCCGCATCGGGAAAATCCACTATCGCCAACCTGCTCGAAAGGCGCCTCTTTGCCGCCGGCAGGCATACCTACTTGCTGGACGGCGACAATGTGCGGCACGGACTGAATCGCGATCTCGGGTTTACAGAGCCGGACCGCGTGGAAAACATCCGTCGCGTGACCGAGGTCGCCCGTCTGCTCGTGGACGCCGGCCTCATTTCGATCGTCTCGTTCATCAGCCCCTACCGCGCGGAACGGCGGCTGGCCCGCCAGCGCTTCGAGGCGGAAGAGTTCATCGAGATCTTCGTCGATGCACCGCTGGAGGAATGTGAGCGCCGCGATCCCAAAGGACTCTATGCCAAAGCTCGGCGCGGAGAGCTGGCGAACTTCACCGGTATTGACAGCAGCTACGAGACCCCCGAATCCCCGGAAATCCATCTGGATACGACACACCTGAGTCCGGAGGAATGTGTAGATCGAATTCTCTCATTCCTTAGGAATGGCTGAACTGGAGCGAACCAGCTCCATGGAACCCGCATAACTGCGCCTTGGGGAGGGGAAGATACCGGACGGGCCGGATTGCCTCCACGGCTCGCAACAGGTTCTGCTTGACCTTCGCGCCCGCACCCGCTCAGACTGAATGTGCGGGCTCCGGACGCTGGAATCCCCTATAGCAAAGACTTTTAAGTACGGCTTCCCGGAGGATTTTCCTTATTTCAGTCGTTCATCAGAGAAAAAAAAGGTGGCAGGGAGGCGGCTTGGCCGCTGCCGGCGCGGGGTTGGCGATTGCGATAGCCTTCTCTCTGGCCGGCTGCCGGCCCTCGCCGTCAAAGCCGGCCCCGGCGCTCACGCCCCTCCAGGCTCAGGGCAAACATGTATATGACGTCGGGTGCGTTCACTGCCACGTCAGCAACAGCCAGCGCCTTACGCCGGTTCCACCCGACCTGCGTGGTCTGTTCACCCGCAAAACATTGCCCGACGGCGGACCTGCGACCGATGCCGAGGTCGAGCGCGTGTTGATGACGGGGAAGGGAAAGATGCCGTCGTTTGCTTATCAAATGACCCATCCGCAGATGGCCGCGGTGATCGCCTACCTGCATGTCTACGGGGTTGCGCCCCACAAGTAAGGGCCCGATTGCGCGGGTTTCCGGCCGGCCAAACTCGCATCACGCTATACTTGAGAAGTTTATGACGCCCGAAAAGACATTCTATTTGGAGACCTTCGGCTGCCAGATGAACGCCCATGATTCTGAAAAGGTCATCGGCACACTGCGGCAGCGGGGCTACCGGCAGGTCGAGACGGAAGAAGAGGCCGGCCTGATCCTCTACAACACCTGCTCCATCCGCGACAAGGCGGAGCAGAAGGTCTTCCATCGCCTCAACGACTATAAACGGCTGCACAAAGAAGGCAAGCGCTTCGGCGTCCTGGGCTGCGTGGCGCAGCAGGAGGGCGAAAAGATCTTCACGCGCGCGCCGTTTGTTTCCCTGGTTTCCGGCTCGGCCTCCTACCGCAAGCTGCCCGAGATGCTGGCCCGGCTGGAAGCGGGCGAAAACCGCATCACGGGCCTGGACGACCGCCAGACCGATGAAACCTTCGAAACCGAGTTCACCGCGCGTCAGAATCCTTACCGTGGCTACATCACCATCATCGAGGGATGCGACAAGTTCTGTTCCTATTGTGTGGTGCCGTACACGCGCGGCAAGGAGCGCAGCCGGACGTCGTCATCGGTGCTCGAAGAAGCCCGGCGCATCGCTGGCCTGGGTTACACCGAGATTCAGCTCCTGGGCCAGAACGTGAACAGCTACCGTGATCCGGAAGGGAAGTGCAGCTTCGCGGAGCTGCTGGCTGCCGTGGGGGAAGTTCCCGGCATCCGCCGCGTGCGCTTCACCACCAGTCACCCACGCGACTTCACCCGCGACATCGTGGAGGCCATCGACCGCGTGCCCACGCTCTGCGACCACGTGCACCTGCCCGTGCAGTCGGGCTCGGCGCGGGTGCTCAAGATGATGGCGCGCGAGTACACCCCGGAGTGGTATCTGGAACGGATTGGCTGGATCAAGGCCGCACGCCGCCCCATCTCGATTTCGACCGATATCATCGTCGGCTTCCCGGGCGAGACCGAGGATGACTTCATTCAAACCATGGACCTGCTTGCTGAGGTGCAGTACGATTGTGTGTTCGCATTTAAGTACTCGGCGCGGCCAAACACACCGGCGCTGGTCATGATCGATTCCATCCCCGATGGGGAAAAGTCCACCCGGCTTCAAGTGCTGCTTGACCGTCAACGGGAGATTCAGCGGGCCAATTATTCCAAACTTTTGGGGCAGGTTATTGAGGTGATGGTCGAGGGACAGAACCCGGTGCGCAGCCAGATTGCGGGCCGCAGCAGCCAGAACAAGCCGGTCAACTTCACTTGCGCGCAGCCCATCGCGCCGGCACCGGGCAGCTACCTGCAAGTAAAGATCACCGCAGCGCATCCAAACAGTCTGGCCGGCGAAGCCGTCTAAACTCTCAAGTGCTGGAAAGAGGGAATGTATGGATATTGAAGTGAGAATACGCGGCTTGATGATGGACCCCTCAAATAATGCCCCTATAGTGGTGCTCAAGGATGTGGCCTCCGATGCAGTGATGCCCATTTGGGTGGGAATGTTCGAGGCCCACGCCATCGCCATCGAGATCGAAAAGCTAACCGTACCACGTCCGATGACCCACGATCTGACCAAAAACCTCATTCGCGACTTGAATGCCAGCCTGGAACGCATTGTCATTACAGAGATTAAGGACGACACCTTCCACGCGGTTCTTTGGCTGCGGCAGGGCAATGAAACCATAACCGTCGATTCACGCCCCTCCGATGCGATTGCGCTCGCGCTGCGCGTCGATTGCCCCATCTACGTCTCGGAGCACGTGATGCAAACCGCGAAGCTGAATACTGCCGGCCCGCCCGAGGAGCCAACGAGGGAGCAATTGCGTGGCTGGCTTGAGGGCCTCAACGACGAAGATCTAGGCCACTACAAAATGTAATCGAGCCATCGCTGCCAGAAGTTGCCGGCAGCCACAGCAAGGGCAGGGGCGTGCTTGCGCGTTGCGGCCCGAACTTCCGGCACGGAAATCCCTTTCCGGCGCAGCTCGGACGCGTGAGCCACATACCATCCTTCTAAGTCCAGCTCAGTTACTTCCGGATGAAACTGCAGCGCCAACGCAAAGTCTGCGAAGGTAAATGCTTGATTCTCGTAGAGATCTGTCCGCGCAAGATGGTGCGCGCCTTCAGGAAGATCGAACGTATCCCCGTGCCAATGAAAGAGATAAAGGCCTTCACCGAGCAGAGGCGCAAACCACTCCGGCACCGGCTCAGCGTTGACCGGTCGCAAGGGGAACCATCCGATCTCGGCCCCGCGCGTTCCCGGATAGACGCGGGCGCCTAGCGCAGCTGCCATGAGCTGCGCTCCCAGACAAATGCCCAAGGTCGGTTTTGCCGCCGCCAGACGCTGCCGCAGGCATTCGATCTCTTCGTTCAGAAATGGGTAGTCCGCACAGTCGTAGACGCTGATAGGGCCACCGAGCACTATGAGCAGGTCGCAGTCTTGCACCTGCGGAAGAGGAACGCGGGCGGAGGCGACTTGGACGGCTTCAATGGCAAAGTTGCGGCGCTCAAGCTCAGGTTGCAGGGAACCGAGATCCTCGGCAGAAACGTGAGAGAAAACGACGGCATGGCGAGAACGGGAAGCCATGGAAATATGGTATGTCGAGTTGATCGGCGTAGGTTAACAGAATATCTGTTATCGGACATTCACGCCCCGGAATAAGCCACCTATCCGGCGCGAGAACTGGTTGCTCCTGCCATTGAGTTCCCGCCTGTTTCGAGACTTAATCTCTTGACGTCTTAAGTGGCAAATCATTTTTATATAAGTAGCTAACATATTATGACGAAGATTTCTGAAGGGGCAGGAGCCAGAGCTGCCAAAAGACCGGGCTCACACCTGCTGAGTGACCTGCATGAAGTTCAAATAGCAGTAGAGCACTCGCCTAGAATTAGGCGTTGCATGTCCGGCAGCTAATTCCGGATCTCGGCCAGTAGCCCCTCGATCTCCACCTTTACCTCCGCCGCCGGCGGCAGCAGAGGGGCCCGGGCGCGGCCTCCATAGTACCCGTTGAAGTCGCAGGCATACTTGAGCCCGGGGATCCCTAATGCGCCCACGATGCGCTGGTTGGCCCCGGCGATGCGCTTCTGCTTCTCTTCAGCGAGCTCGAAATCGTGGTCCTTCCACGCCTGATAGATCTCCTGGCAAGCCTGCGGCGCGCAGGCGGCAAAGGCGAGGATGGCTCCGGACGCGCCCGCCTCCAGCGAGGCAAACACCGCGCTCCCGGACCCGCAATGCACCTGGAAGCCCACTTCTTTGGTTCGTGTCTTGATCGCAGTCTCCGGAGGAGCGGTCGCCAAAGCCGCGCCGCCCGCCAAATCCCCGGCAGAGATAAATGTGCCCGCCGGCTCCGCTCTGCGCGTCAACATGCGCCCCGTCACCGCTTCGAAAACCGGCGTCACGGTCACCGTCCGCCGCGGCGCATTGTGCGTCATCTCCACCTGGGCGCGAATCCTCTCCACGTCGCCGCTGGAGTCCTTGATGCCGATGATGTTCGGGTGATGCGCTAACTCCGCCACCACTTCCACTGGAATCTGGTACGGAACGCACTTGGGAATGTTGTACAGCAGAACCGGCAGCGGCGAATGGTCGGCCACGCATCGGAAGTAATGCAGCACCGCCGCCGTGGACATCAGGCCGGCATAATAGTGTGGCGTGCGCACCAGGACCGCGTCGTACTGAAACCCGGCCGCCGCCTCTGCCAGCTCCACGGTCGCCTTCACGCTTTCCCGCCCTACCCCCGCGATGAGCAACTTGTCCGGCGCCGTGGCCTCCGCCGCTGCGCGCAGAACATCGCGGGACTCGCCGTCGTCGAGCATGACCGCCTCGCCCGTGGAACCTAGAACCACCATTCCCGACAGAAGGCTGCGGGAATAATGGGCCATATTCGCCTCAAGCTTCTTGAAATAGACGCTCTCGTCGGGATAAAACGGAGTGGTCACCGCGGCAAAAATGCCTTCAATCAACATGTCCATCATTGTAAGGTCAAAACTGCGCCGCAAGCCGCTTCCCTGCCCCAAGGCGCAGGAATTATTCCCCTAATCCCGAAGGCGTATGTTTATGTGAAGACCGGTCTAGCGGTGGAGGAGCCGTGAAGATTCGCTCTTTGCTCGAGACCGATGAGGAAGAGCGCGCCTCGAAATTCGCCGGACAGGCGGTATGGTTTTACATCCATGCCATCCTGGCCCTCGGGTCGTGGCTGACCCTCAGGCCGGTGGGTGTCCTGCCACCGGATTTCAAAGTACCTTGACGCGGTATAGGACGACTCCATGCAATGGGACAATAGCATTGATGGTGCCGCCTGTCTTCTTCTTCTTGCCTGTCCACAGGTCGTGTGTGGAATAGCCGCGCTCACTCTCGGGGAGGCCCACGGCAGACGCTTGTACGGAGACCGTTTCCGCCTTCTCGCCGGTGTTGAACAAACCGACGATCGCGTCTCCATTCGGTTCCATCTTGGCGAATACCTGCCGGTCGCTGGTATTGACAATCCTTTTAGCAGCGATCGCGTCCTGGTCAACGGCGAGGACGGCGGTGTTTTTAAGGTATTTCATATCCAGCCGGTCAAGGTGAGTAAGATCGACGCCGAGGATGAGGGGCGCCGACGCAAGAGACCACAGGCTAATCTGCGTCTGACGCTCGTCTGGAGTAAGACCGTCGTTGTCGCCATTCCCTACCTCGATGGAGTCATAGTCGTTCCACCTGCCCGAGCCGGCGTAAGGTTGCCATTCGGCCACATAGTTGAAGCGTATCTCAATATGTTTCCAGCCGGTCAGCGAGTAGCTGGCCCCGGGCAATTTGCATCTACGGCATTCGATGTCGGGTGCGGCCTCCCATTGATCGGCGTACTTGATCAACTTCGGGGCCAGGGCGAGTGTAAAGTCCCCCTCTGTGGCGTCGAGGACGATGGGCCGCCCGCTTTGCTTGATTGCTTTCGACCATGCCTCAAGGTCAGGGCCGTTGTAGTCTTCAATGCCGTCGAGTTTGATGTAATCGACGCCCCATTTCGCGAACCTGTTTACCAGGGAATTGATATACTCCTGCGCTCCGGGCTTGCTGAAGTCAATGCTCACCATGCCCCTGCAGTTGTAGTTTTCTTCCCTGTGAGCCGGCACCGCAATCTGGTCAGCCGTGTACTGCGTGCCTTCAATCGCGGTGTTTTTGACTACCGCCTGACTGGAGATACCCGGCGTCATGTAGACTCCGAACTTCATCCCGAGACTATGGATGTAGTTAGCAACTACCTCCATGCCATTGGTGTCTCCATCGGGCGGAAACCTCGATGGGTCTGTCACCCAGCGGCCATAAGAGTCGACGTTGGGACCCTGTCTGCCCGGACACTGGTACCAAAAGTCGTCAAGGTTTACGTAGTTGTAACCGATCTTCCGCAAGCCGGACTCGTGCAGTGCACGCGCCTGAGCTTCGAACTTCTCTGCCGTCGGATTCCTGCCCATGGAGCTCCAGCTACTCCAGCCGAGAACGGGGGTGCGCTCGAGACCGGGATCCTGTGCGATGGCGCTCTGCAGGCCGACCACTAGAGCACCGCCTGCCAGCAATACGACAACCAGTGCAGCCGTGACTGCATGTGTTGATTTCTTCATCCTGAATCTCCTTTTTCGGCGCCTACCCGATGGAATTGTATCGCTCGAGAGGCAGTTGGCAGTACATATGTAATTTAGCTCCGCAGTTGCTTTCCCCGATTCGCTTTCGCCTGTGCTCACAGTTCCCTCCGAATCTGGAACGGACATCTTTTGCGGCAAAAATGCCTTCAATCAACTTGTCCATCATTGTAAGGTCAAACTGCGCCGCCAACCGCTTCCCTGCCCCAAGGCGCAGGAATTGTTCCCCTAATCCCGAAGGCGTATGTTTAGGTGAAAGCCGGACTAGCGGTGGAGGAGCCGTGAAGGTTAACTCTTTGCTCGAAACCGATGAGGAAGAGCGCGCCTCGAAATTCGCCGGACAGGCGGTATGGTTTTTCATCCATGCCATCCTGGCCCTCGGGTCTTGGCTGACCCTCATGCTCATCGGCTACGCTATCAATCCTACCGGCGTTCCGCAATGGTTCATCCTTCTGCTCTCAATCGCCGTGCCCCTGCTTGTGGGCTTGGTTGTGGCCCGCATCCGCCCCGACGAGATGGCCACCGCGGTTTGGCTCCTCGGCTTGATCTGGATACTGATCATCAGCTTGTGGATTCTCGACATGCCCACGGGACCCAATCAGTGCTACCAATGCGGCGCCACGGAAAAGCTGACGCGCACATTCTTCAGCGTGCCCAGCCCCAGCGGACTGATCGACGACGATGGACCCTTCCTAGGCACCTGGCCAGCCGCGGCGCTGGCCGGCTACTCCATTGGCGCGTGGCTGGCCCTGCGCCGGCGATTGCCGCAGGCTGACTCCGACCTCTGACAGAAAGACTTCGCAAGCGGCCGTTGGAAAGTCGGCACAGCCAAGCGGTGAGCCTCTCAGCGCAGGCTGTGAAAAGACCTTACGGCCGTCCGATCATCACTTCCGTGGCCTTAATGAGAGCCACGGCCGCGTCGCCCGGCTTGAGGGCCAAATCGCGAACCGCATCGGCGGTAACTATGGCGGTCACACGCTGATTGCCGACGGCGAGCACAACCTTGGCCAGCAGGCCCTCCAAAGTAATCTCGGACACCACGCCCCGCAATTGATTGCGGCCGCTGATGCGGGTTGAGCCAAGACGCGCGGGAGACGCGGGCAAGAACTCCTCCAGCTCATCCAGTGGAATGCGGTGATGCCCTCCAGGCGTCTTCACGGTGCGCAACCGCCCGGCCAGAATCCAGTGCTTCAGCGCGGGGTAACTCATCCCTAACTTTGCGGCGGCTTGGCGGGGCGTTAGCAGTACGGAGCTGTTCATGGCGCAGCCGAATTTCTCCTCTCATCAGTACCTTACACCTCTGGAACCCCAATCAACCAAGCGCCGCTCCCGTCAGAGGTCTCCAAACCCTTGTGACCCGAATCACTCGACAGAGGTTGATGCGAATGATAGGCTTCCCGTGGCATGTCGGCGCAGTTTTAATGGCCGCGTTTCTGGGGCTGTTCGGCTTTCAGATTCGGCCTCGGCTTCAAACCTTAAGGTTGGGAGGATTTGTGACTGAACAGGGTTGGATCTATTTTTGTGTCTCTTCTTTTATGGGCGTGAGCGTGTTCTCGCTCGTGGCAGCTTGGCTATTCGGGCGGCAGGTGCCCGGTTCGGACGCCGGCGCTCCGGCCATGCAGCAAGTTTCCGCTCCAAAGTCGGCGAGGAGGCATAGGAGGGCAAATGAGGAGCAATGTACTTTCGAGGCGCTTGGGGAGATTCGCCGGCGTCCTAGCCGCACTGATGCTGCTCGCTCAAGGCGCAGCCTTTGCGGCCCCGGTGGAAGCCGTCGGAGGCGAAGCCAATCTGAAGCTCCCGGATTTGACCCAGGTCCGATTTTTGGGCCAAAGCGTCGACGGCCATACCCTGCTCATGTACGGGCCTCTGTTTTGCATCCTGGGCATGGTCTTCGGCTTCCTTATGTACAGCCACCTGAAGGGCCTGCCGGTGCACCAATCGATGAAGGAAGTATCGCAGTTGATCTGGGAGACCTGCAAAACCTATCTGATCAACCAGGGCAAATTCCTGCTCCTCCTCTGGTGCTTCATTGCGGTCGTCATCCTCGCCTATTTCGCCTTGTTGCTCCACTTCAGCGCGTTGAAGGTGGTCATCATTCTGGCCTTTAGCGTGCTGGGCATGGCGGGCAGCTACTTTGTCGCCTGGTTTGGCATCCGGGTGAATACGCTGGCCAATTCGCGCAGCGCCTGGGCTGCGCTGGGCGGCAATCCGTACCGCGCCTTCAGCGTTCCGCTCAAGTCGGGCATGAGCATCGGCATGATGCTGATCTCCATCGAGCTCTTGATGATGTTCAGCATCATTCTCTTCGTTCCGGGCGACTATGCCGGGCCGTGTTTCATCGGCTTTGCCATCGGCGAATCGCTGGGCGCCGCGGTGCTCCGGCTGGCCGGCGGCATCTTCACCAAGATTGCCGACATCGGCGCCGACCTGATGAAAATCGTCTTCCATGTCAAAGAGGACGACGCCCGCAATCCCGGCGTAATTGCCGACTGCACCGGAGACAATGCCGGCGATTCGGTCGGCCCCACGGCTGACGGTTTTGAGACCTACGGCGTGGTCCAGGTCGCCCTTATCGCATTCATCATGCTGGGCGCCAAGAGTGCTGTCGTTGGAGTGCAATTATTGGTCTGGCTGTTTGCGGTTCGCGTGGCCATGCTGGTGGCCGCGGTTGCGGGCTATTACATCAACGAGGTGATCGCCAGAGCGAAATACGGCAAAGCGGATGAATTTAACTTCGAATCCCCACTCACCTCGCTCGTCTGGATCACTTCCGCCGTGACCATTGCCGTAACCTATCCGGTCACCTATATCCTGCTTTCGAATCTGGGCGGCGACCCCACGCTCTGGTGGAAACTCGCCACCATCACTTCATGCGGCACCGTGGCGGGAGCGCTTATTCCCGAACTGGTCAAGGTCTTTACCTCAACCAAGGCCCGCCACGTGCAAGAGGTGGTAGCGTCGGCAAGGGAGGGTGGAGCTGCTCTCGGTTTGTTGTCCGGGTTTGTCGACGGGAATTTTTCTGCCTACTACCTGGGGTTGGCGGTCGTCGCTTTAATGTCCATTGGCTACGGGGTGAGCACGATGGGATTCGATGCCGTGATTCTGGCATCGCCGATGTTCGCCTTCGGCCTGGTTGCTTTCGGCTTCCTGGGCATGGGGCCGGTGACCATCGCCGTCGATTCTTTTGGACCGGTGACGGACAACGCTCAATCCATCTACGAGCTGTCCCTCATCGAGAACCAGCCGGGCGTAGCTGAGGAAGTGAAAAAGGATTTCGGCGTGCAGGTGGATTTCGACCGCGCCAAGAGAATGCTGGAGGCGGGCGACGGCGCGGGTAATACCTTCAAAGCCAGCGCCAAGCCGGTGCTGATCGGCACCGCCGTCGTCGGCGCCACTACGCTGATCTTCGCCACCATTATGGCGCTTACCAACTCGCTCACCGAGAATCTCGACAAGCTCTCGATTCTCCACGCTCCCTTTTTGCTCGGCTTGATTACCGGCGGCGCGGTGATTTACTGGTTCGTCGGCGCTTCCACCCAGGCCGTGACCACAGGCGCTTACCGCGCCGTCGAGTTTATCAAGAGGAATATTCACATTGAAGGAAGCGCGAAAGCCTCCACCGAAGACAGCAAGAAAGTGGTGGCCATTTGCACCCGTTACGCGCAAAGCGGGATGCTGACCATCTTCCTCTCGCTGTTCTTTGCCGCATTGGCTTTTGCCTTCCTGGATCCATTCTTCTTCATCGGCTATCTGATCTCCATTGCCACCTTCGGGCTCTACGCGGCCATCTATCTGGCCAACGCGGGAGGAGCCTGGGATAACGCCAAGAAGATCGTCGAAGTCGATTTGCACGAAAAAGGAACGCCTCTGCATGAGGCGACGGTGGTGGGCGACCTGGTGGGCGATCCATTCAAGGACACGGCCGCCGTGGCTCTCAATCCGGTCATCAAGTTCACCACGCTCTTTGGCTTGCTCGCCGTTGAGCTGGCGGTTCAAATGGCCGCCACCAGCGGCGCGTTTTGGACGCACGTGCTGGCGGCCGTATTCTTCGCCATATCCTACTTCTTCGTCTACCGTTCGTTTTACGGCATGCGCATCCAGAGCGATGAGCCTGCCAAAACGTCTCGCCCCGAGTGAGGGCTTGATGCGAGTGCTGCCGGCTCAGCCAAAGCCGCGATGGTTGGCTTCCCCGCAGTCCCGTCCAAGCACGGGCGGCGCTGCGGGGTCCGGTCCGCTCTCATTCACGCTGACTTCGGGCGCGAGCGGGCTTTGCGCGCGGTGCGGCCGAAGAAGGCATGACGCGCCGATTTGCCCGATGCCTGCCAGCACCGGATCGCCTCGTAGACCAGAACCGTCATATAAGTGACTGCAATCCAGACGAAGACTGCCTCGATGGGAAGACCATCCCAGGCGCGGATGTACACGCCGGCCATGGCGCTGTCTTGATAGGCCCACCAGCCATACGGAATCGCAAGTGTGGCCTCCCAAAGCAGGCTGGTGAGAACGATGATGAAAAGCGTCAGGCTCAATGCGCGCCAGTTGATCGTCGATTTGACCGCGGAAAAGAGGGTGATCGAGGGCAGTACCGCGCAAAGAACCAGAACCACGAAGTAGCCGGGAAATCCCGGCGCCTGCGGCTCGGCAATCCTCCGGTAGACGATCGCGGCGCAAATGAGTAGCGCGCCCAGGACCAGCGAATCCGGATGCAGGCCGATGAGCCGGCGGAACGACGTTCTGCGTTCGTCTTCGTCGGGCACGCTGTAGGCGCGCAGCCAGTACCCGTCCAGCCAGATGTAAAAAAGCAGCACGGCCAGGAACCCGGTGAAATAAAAGAAATATTCCTCGATCGGAACCGGTGCGCCCAGCGCGGGCGCGGAAATGCCCATGGTTGCGGCGCGATTCGGAAAGCGAAAGAAAAATTGAGCAAAGAAGAAATCAAGCGCCGCGCCCATAGGAAAAAGAACCGCGATGGTCCACCAGAAGGCGCGCTTCGCGATAGGAACGTGCTCACTGGGCAGAAACCAGAAACCAATGAGCAAAATGGGGACGAGGAAAATAAGTAGGCTCACAGTGTATCCGTAGGGCGATGGATCGGCGCCAACCAAGTCCTGCACAGGCCGAAACGCGGTGAGTTTGACCGTGGAAAGCGTCAGGCCTACGGGAACGGAGAGCATCAGGAGCATGGCCAGGATGCTCCAGAACGCAGCGCGAGATGAAAGAGCGGTCTTTCGATTGTGCATGGCTTGGGTCCCTTATCCGCTGAAACACGAATCCCGATGAACGCACTATAGGATGGGGATGAAGCGCGGTCAACCTCTCATCTGACGAGAATATTCGAGGGGGTTGCGCTTCCGTCCATCTTCATCGAGATTCCCCGCCCTCAGGGTTTAGAAAAGCTGTTCGGCGCCGGCTCCGGCAGTCAGTCTTCAGGCGGAAACACGCAGCAAGAGTGAGGCTCGCTGACATCGCCACAGAAACGTTGCGGCGTCGCCCATCGCGCAGGCCGATAAGATAAGGTAAATGCGCCTTTCGCAGAGAACGGCCTGGAACACCGAGGAGAGCGAACTGGCGCGCGCCTACCGCCTGCGCAAAGAGGCAGGCCTGCCCATCGCCGATCTGACCGCCTCCAATCCCACCCGCTGCGGCTTCACATATCCGCAGGATTTTTTACAGGCCCTCGCCGATCCGCGCGCGCTCGACTACGATCCGCAGCCCAAGGGAAGCGTGCTTGCGCGCCAGGCCGTTTGCGCCTACTATGCCGCTCACGGCGCGGCCCTCGATTCCGGCCAAATCGTGCTCACCACCAGCACCAGCGAGGCCTACAGCTTTCTCTTCCGGCTGCTCTGCGATCCGGGCAGCGAGATTCTCGTGCTCCAGCCTGGCTATCCGCTCTTCGACTTTCTCGCCGCGCTCGACGATGTGCGCCTCAAGGCCGCGCCGCTGGTCTACGACCACGGCTGGCAGATCGACTTCGCGGAGCTGCGCCGGGCCGTCACGCCCGCGTCACGCGCCATCGTCGTCGTGCACCCCAACAACCCCACCGGCCACTTCACCAAACCCTGGGAGGCCGAGGATCTGGCCCGCATTTGCCGCGAGTTCAACCTCTCGCTCATCGTGGACGAGGTCTTTCTCGATTACCCAATCTCCGGCGCGGGTTCGAGCTTCGCATCGGGCTCCGGATCCAGCTTCGCTTCGGGCTTCGGGTCCAGCTTCGCTTCGGGCCTGGACGGCGTTCCCGTCTTCGTGGTCAGCGGCCTCAGCAAGATTGCCGGACTGCCGCAGATGAAGGCCGCCTGGATCGCCGCTACCGGGCCGGAGCAGTCGCAAGCTCTCGACCGCCTGGAGGTGATCGCCGATACCTTTCTCTCTATGAACGCCCCCGTGCAGTGCGCGCTGCCGGCGTGGATTGCGGGCCGCGCGGCAATCCAGAACCAGATTGGCGCCCGCGTATCGGCAAACCTCGCGGAGTTAGACCGGCAACTCACCCGCTTGCCGTCAGTCCGCAGGCTGGAAGTCGAGGCCGGCTGGTACGCCGTGCTCCGGATTCCCGCCCTCCAGCCCGACGAGCAAACCATTCTGGCCCTTCTCGAACGTGGCGTTTGGGTGCATCCCGGTCACTTTTTCGGATTTCCGGAGTCGGGCTGGCTGGTCGTCAGCTTGCTTCCACCCGGAGCGGAGTTCAGTACTGGAGTAATCATACTCAGTAACATACTAGTTAATCATCTAGGAACGCATCAGGGAAGTAATATTACGCGGCCATAATCGCAAGTTATGCTTGAGATAGTTTTTATATTGCTTTGTAACTAAAATAGTTAAGTCGTCATGCTTTACCGTCCATGGCTTGTAAGAATGGGTTGTCTTTTCGCTCCATTCCAATGGTCGTCGCGGCACCATGGCCAGGAAGTACTTTGGTGTCATCGGGCAGCGCGAGCAGCCGCGTGTGCAGCGAATCCATGATCTGCCCAAAGTCGCCGCCGGGTAGGTCGGTGCGCCCAATGCTCCCGGCAAAAAGCGTATCGCCGGCCACGAGCAGCTTGAGGGGGACAAAATGCAGGCATATTGAACCTTGGGTGTGCCCCGGCGTGTGCATCACCTGCGCCGGGTAGCGATCCAGGCCCACGCTGAGCCCCTCGGCCAGGCTCTCGTCCGGCGCTGCAGTCTCCGGTGTGGCCATGCCCACCCACGCCGCCTGCATGGCCATCATTTTCAGCAGCGGCAAATCATTTTCGTTCAGGAAGATGGGTGCGCCGGTGAGTCGCTTTAGCTTGAGCGCCCCGCCCACGTGGTCGATGTGGCCGTGGGTGACGAGGATTTGCTTGAGCTTCAGCCCCTGTTCCGCCAACCGCCGGTGAATCCGGCCTACTTCGTCGCCCGGATCGATGACGATGGCCTCGTGCGCCTCTTCGTCCCCAAGAATGGTGCAGTTGCACGCCAGCGGACCGACGGGAAACGTCTCCAGAATCATGTCTTGATTGTAGAGCGTTGCGGTCTAATCCCGGCGCCCGCAAGTTCGGCTGCATCGCCGTCTTTTTGGGAGCCGCCTGGCTTCTTCATTGCGTATACAAACAGTAACTTCGTCCGAAGAAAAGAGTTGCGGTTCGCTTTTTATTCGCTATAATGCCGCCATGGCTGTTACTCGAAGGCAAAAAGAGGTTCTCGACTTCCTGGGGTCGTTCGTGGCGCGCAACGGCTATTCCCCGTCGTTTGAAGAGATCGCACGGGGCATGGGGCTCAAGAGCCTGGCCACCGTGCACAAGCACATCACCAACCTTGAAAAGAAGGGCCTCCTGGACCGCGTGCATAATCACAGCCGTTCCATCGACCTTTTGCCACCTGGCTCGCGCACCCGCTCCAGCCTGAAGCTTCCGCTGGCCGGCCGGATCGCCGCCGGCCAGCCCGTCGAGGCTGTGGAGACGCCGGAGAGCATCTCGCTCCACGATGTGGTGGGCAATCGCGACGTCTTCGCCCTTGAGGTGCGCGGCGATTCCATGCGCGACGAGCACATCATCGACGGCGATTACGTGTTGGTGGAGCGCACCCGCACGGCCCGCCAGGGTGAGATCGTGGTAGCCCTGGTGCGCGGCGCTGAAACCACACTGAAGCGCTTCTATAGCGAGGGCCCGCAAGTGCGTTTGCAGCCCGCGAATCTGGAGATGGAGCCCATCTACGTTCCCGCCGCGCAGGTCGCTATTCAGGGCCGCGTACTGGGCGTGCTGCGCAAGTACCGATAGCGCGGCCAGGGGCTCTATGATTGCGTTGGATCCGCTGCCGCCGAAGGCAGACACGGCGTTTACCTGCCTGTCTCCGCCAGTCTTTGGGCGCGCCACACCGCGCCGTCGAGTGAAACCACTGCCACCTGCCCGATGGGCATTCCTGGGGCGGCAGCGCGAAGGCCGGCAAAGAATGCCTCGCGTACCATCGTCATTCTTTCCATCACGCTGCCGGTCCAGGCCACCGGAACCTCGCCTGCGAACGCGTGCTTGCGGCGCAGCTTGGCGCGCACCAGCAGCACAAAGTCCACCAGGTCGGCCGCGGCTTGCTTGAGCACTCCCACGGCGACCGGGTCGCCGGTCTCGGCCAAATCGTTGATCGCCGGCGCCAGCGCGGCAAAGTCCGGTCCGGGCGTGCTGTCGCCCAGGTTCACCAGCTCCTCCACGCTGGGTGTGCCCCAAATCTCGCCCACCCGCTTCAAGACGCCGGTCGGTTCCTCACAATCATAGGCGTGCAGCGCCCGCCGGATGGCGTGAAGGCCGATCCAGTATCCCGATCCGTTATCGCCCAGCCGCGAGCTCCAGCCGCCGGCGCATTCCATGCCGCCGTCCGGCGCCCGGCCTACCGTGTTCGTGCCCGTTCCGGCGATTTGCAAAATCCCCGGCCCGCCCCGGAAAGCCGCATCCAGAGCGATGACCTCATCGCCGACGATCTCGGAGCGTTCGACCCCAAAATCCTGAAGTACCGCGGTGATCCACTCCCGAATCCCCGGCATACTGGCGCTGGCCACGCCGCAGCATGCCGCCGGCACGCCCTTCACGCCGGCCTGCGCAAATATCTCCTCCAGCAGCGCGCGCAAATTCTGTTCGGCCGCCGTCTCTCCCACACGCAACCGCTTAATGGAGCCATTCTCCCCGTGAGCCAAGACCCTCTCGCCTGCAACAATCGAGGCGCGTGTGCGCGTGCCCCCGCCGTCGATTCCCAAAACTAATTTCATGCTTACAGGCTCCTCTTATGGTTCAGTTTTTATCCCGCCATCGCGCAGGGTTCCGGACAGTATGTTCAGGTCGCCATCGGTTTTGGGTGCGGCCAAGCCCAGCAGGTGCGCCAGCCAGGGATACAGATTCACATTCTCGAACGGCGCAACTATCGTTCCCTCAACTATATCCGGCCCAGCGGCAAAAAAGCCGGCCTTCATCGCGGGCAGCACGCCGGGATCGAAGCCGCACAGGCCCGCTGCCGGCGGCGGATCAGGCGCTCCTGCCGCGGGCGCTTGGGCGCGGATCGCGTAAGGGCCTGTAGCGATGACCACCGGATCGCCCACCCGCGGATTTTGCCGGTAGTGCAGCTCCGCAGGCATATTCTTGCGGCGGTAAACGACGAAGAGAGAGGACACGTGCTTGAGTTGATCGTAAACGCGCTCGCGATCCTCCTCGCTCTGGCTGTAAAGCAGGGCCCCATCGGCGTCGAATCCCTTCAGGCTGGTGAACTGATCGAGCGTAATCCAGCCGTGCTCACTCCTGGCCATGCCGTGATCGCCCACCACCACCAGATCGATGGGCAGTCCGGTTGCGTCAAGGCCCGCTTTGAGCTTGCCCACCAATGCGTCCATCTTGAGCACCGCCGCTCTGGTTTCAACGGTCTCAGGACCGAACTGGCGGCCTTCCCGGTCTGGCTCCGGGAAGTCGAGAGCGATCAAATGCGGGCGAACCGCCGCGGGCAACCGCAGCCACTCGAGCACCTGCCGGATGCGCGCCTCGTCGTCGATCCTAACGCCGTCCTGCACGTAGTACGTGGGCCGGAAGCCGGCGACCTTCGCTTCAGAGCCCGGCCAGAACACGCAGGCCGTGCGCATTCCCTGGCTTTCGGCCAAACTCCACAACGGCGTGCCGCTCAACCACGAGCCATCGCTCACCGCCTGGGTATCGGAACTGGAGAAGCGGGCCTTACGGACGGGATCGAAGAAGTTGTCGGCCACTATGCCGTGGTGCTCGGGATAGAGGCCGGTCACGATTGTAATGTCGTTGATGAAACCAAGGGTTGGATAGCTTGGAATCATCCCCTCCGGCGCCCAGACGCCTTCTCTGCCCAGCGCTATCAGGTTCTTCGCTCCGTCCTGCTGGGCGTAGTCCCAACGCAATCCTTCAAGCAAGACCAGCACCACATAATGCTGCGCCTGCGCGCGGGCCGAGTTGGGACCGTGATCGACGTGGATGACCGGAAGCGCGGCGCTGCCGGTTGCCTGCCCCGCCGCCAGGAGCGGCACGAGCAGAACCGATGCCAGGACCGCCCGACCCCAGGCTTGCCATTGCATGGAGATCACTCTGGACATCAGCTTATCGCACTGGTTGAATGCTTGGTTCCCATTGGTCCGCAGGCCGCCTGAATCCCGCCGCGTCTGTTCCGCAGGCGCCCCATTCGGTCCGCCGTCCTCGCGCTCTAGAGGTCGATCGCCACCACCTCGTGATCGAGAACGAAAGGCACGGTGACGATGATCTCCGAGCCGGAGCGCTCGATGGGAACGCTCTTGCCGGCCACAAGCAAATGCGCCTGCTGCGCGGTTGAAAGCTCCGGCAGCCTTAGCCGGACTTTCTCTGGACCAATGGGGAAAAACGTCCGGTATGGCCCCTTCATCTCCATCGGATTGGTCAGGTTGACGAGGTGCACGGTGATCGAATTCGGGTTGCGCCACGCCGTTACGTCGAGCAACCCTGGCCCATCCACCTCCACGGCCGCGCTTTCGTTGGTCGCCCAGCGCAGCGTGTTGCGCATGATCTTGAGGTGATCGTCCGAGAGTACGTCCCAGAAGGTGCGGTCGATGTCGAATGGGAAATAGGCCACGCGCCCGCCCGCTTCGCGCAGATACAGGCAGGAGATATTCGTGTGCGGCTGGCGCGGAAACACCTCTTCCATGGGCAGGTCAGGATAAGTGGGAATCAACGTGAAGGGCGTCTCGGTGAAGTGCTCGCGCGGCGTCGTTTCCACGCGGTATACGCCATTGATGACACGCGGCGCGTTCTCCAGATCGGCAAAGAACGAGCTTTTGGGAAGCGTCTCGTGCTCCAGCCGGATATACGAGTTGAGCATGGGCCCCTCGGATTTTCCCGTCCAATCCACGCCGAATAGATCGGCAAGCAAGAAGTTTTTCCGCGGCGCTCCGCTTTCGTCGTACAGGCTGGTTTCGTAGGTCGCGATCACGCTGCCGCCCTTGGCCACAAAGGCCCGCAGTTGATCGCACTGTGCCTCGTTGAGCACCGCGATATTGGGCAGGATGAGCGTCTTGTAAGGCTCCAGATGCGCCGCATCCATAAGCTGGTCGTGAACCATCTCAAAGGGAATGCGCATCTCGGTCAAGGCCTGGCACCACCCCAGCGCGTAGTCCTCCACCTTAGCCCGCGCCTGATCCCCGCCGTAGAACCACGCCGTGCGCTGCGAATACACAATAGCCACGCGGGCCATCGGGCGTCCTTGCACAAGATAGTCGCGGTTCTTCTCCGTCCAGACAAAGATGTCTTCGACCCAGGGCAGCCAGCGTTCGTCGTGCAGCGTGGCTGAGAACTTGCAGCACCAGGGCACCATGCCGTGCGCAATGGCGTCGACGACCCAGATGCGAAGCTCGGCTTCGCTGGTCACGCTGTCTTTCCAGCGGTAGCGGTCCTCCAGGCCCACGTTAAATAGGCCGATCGCGGGCTTGGTTCCCAGCGTTGCGCGATACTCTTTCGCCGTTTTGCCGATAAACCACGGCGTCTCCAGGCCGCTGCGCCCCTGCCGGTCCGCCGCCAACATCGGAACGCGCTTGCTAAGCTCCACGTCGTCGAGCGGGTAGAGCGCGCCGCCGCCGTTGGGAATGCACGACGAATCCGGATTGATGGCCCGGATGGTCGCGTCCCACAAGTCGACCAGGCTCATCATCCGCTGCTGCCGCCACTGCATCCATGCCCGATACACGGGATCATGCACATCTGCCTTGCGCGGCAACGCAAATCCCGTAGCCGCGCGGAAGTCGGCCACGCAGTGCACGCAATAGCAGATGCCCTCCCCGTCCCAGCGATTGTGGAAGAGGCCATCAACGTGGTAGCGGCTCATGATCTCCTTGTGTACGGCGGTCATGAACTCGAAGTTGTAGGGGCCATACGCACAGGTGAGCCACATGCCGGGCATCGACCAGTGAGGGCGCGGATTGCCGTCCACATCCACGGCGATCCAGTCGGGATGCGCTTCCTTCGTGTTGTCCCAGGTGGCGTGCGGATCGGTACGGACGATGATCGACGATATGCCTTCATTACGGCAGCCGGTAATCAGCTCGCCCAACACGTCCCGGCCGTCGAGCCACCTGCTGCGGTGGTGGTACGGAATCTCGGTGGGGTAGAAAGCTACGCACCCTCCGCCGCTCAGACACACGCCCTCTGCGCGGATCCGCTTGAAGTAATCGAACCAGAATTTAGGGCTGTAGTAGAGCGGGTCGTCTTCCACCAGCGCGAGCTGGAACCAGCGCTTCGGCTTCGACGCCCACTCCGGCACAGGTCTATTGCCGGCAAGAGGAACCTCCTGGGCCCAGAGACCGGGAGGCATTGCGGCGGCAATGGCCGCGCCCGAGCCGGCGGCGGCCGTAGATTGCAAAAATTCGCGGCGAGTAAGCGAAGACGGTTTCATGCCTGCCATTGTACTGGCGCAAAGGCGGCCCACGCCAAGCAGCGTCCGCCCGTCACGCCCAGCGCAAGCACGATCCGCGCGGCTCTCTATAGCCCCTGGCGGCACGCGCACGCACGATAGGAGGCCGCGGTGCGATTCTCAAGCGCGCAAACGTACTCCGCCCAAAACGGTTTGATCCAGGCGGAGAGATCGCCCACAAAATAGTTGCGAAGGTAACTCTGGCTTGCCTTCCTCAGCGCCTTGGGATCGGCTGTAAAGCGGTTGATCAAATTCGCAACCGAAGACGCCGAAAACGATGGCTCGTCATAGGTCTGCGCGTAATCGTATTCCTCGCTCCACGCCGTGTTGTCGCCGGTCTGGTTTGACGCCGCGAAGACCCTGTAATCCATTAGCTTCGCCGTGGCTGCATCGACCTTCGCCACGGTGAAGGAGGGATTGTTGCCGTCGACCGGCGAAATCGACGCCAC
The DNA here is from genome assembly GCA_963808795.1 of uncultured Acidobacteriota bacterium. GTDB lineage: Bacteria > Acidobacteriota > Terriglobia > Terriglobales > Acidobacteriaceae > Telmatobacter. The sequence continues at coordinate 138,042 of CAWEGL010000007.1, read as the reverse complement.
CATCTTCACCGCAACGGGCCCCCTGTCCGCACCGCCCTCGGCCGGCTCCAGAAGCCGCAGCTCATCCATGTGCGTGTGCGCAAAGATGGCCAGCCGCACCACGTCGCCAAACTCTGCCAGCGTGTCCGCCATGGCCCCAGAAGAAAGAAACATCACGGGCGCCTCGCCGCTGCAAACATTCACCATACTTTTAGCGGTCGAAGCCAGATCGACGCCCGGCGGGATGTGGGCCATGAACCAGACCTTTTCGTGTTTGCGCCGCGCGCGCTCAAGCTGGGCGCGCAACCAGGCAATCTGTGCGGCGGCCGGAGCCGGGTCGCGTTTGCCCGCGCAGGTTCGATACTTGGGCGACATAAAATTATCGTCCAGGATCACCAGCCTCGCATCATGCAGCGCAGTCAGTTCAGTGGCGTAGTAGCCTTCGGCCGCATAGTCTTGCTGCGCGCGGCTTCGTTCCGGCGCGGGAACGTCGGCAGTCATCGCCTTAGCTGTGGTTCGCAGAAACTCCCCGTCCGCGTCCAGCTTATAGTCGCCGCAGCCGGAGTCGTTGTTGCCCAGGGCCGCGTAAACCGGCACACCGGGAAACGCGCCACGCAATTGTGCCAGCACGTATTCGAAGGTCTTGGCGGCGAAGGCCTGGTAGGCGTCCGGCGAGGCGTGCGGAAATACGGCCGCGAATTTGCAGGAAAACTTGTGGGAGATCAGATCGCCGCTTAGAGTGATGAAATCAGCGCCGCGTGCGTCCGCGCGCATGGCCCGCAAACTGGATGCGAGCAGGGCGTACGAGGTGTCCACGCCCTTCGCGTTGCAGTTTTTCTGCAACTCGCCGAACCGCGCCGCCTGATCCGGCGTGGGCGGAGCCGACAGGATCGCATTCCACTGCGCCACCGGCGCTGCCGCCAGTTGCGCCGCCTTCCCCGGATCCCAAAACGGCTCGAAGTGAATGTCGCTCACCATCAGAGCGCGGACCGTCTGCCTGCCGACCTCCGCAGCACGTGCGCGCGCAGGCCCGCACACCAGCAAAAGCCCGCAGGCCAGCAAACAACTGTGGGCAAGAACGCGCAAGATACCCCTGATCCGGTTCTCTTTCATGGCTGCTCCTTCACTGTGGCTTCTTTTCAGCGCCTGCGGCCGTGAGGGCGCCTGCGGCCGTGAGTAGGATAACCTGCGCCCTGATGGAAAAAGTCAACAAGGAATGAAAGCTGTGCGATGACTTCGCGGGTTTTCGCTAAAGGCCTGACGCATCTTCGTTGCTATATGCAGGGGGAGATAGGCGGGTTGAGATGAGGGCGAAAAGAGTCCCCTGAAGTATTTTGCCGAGGCGAAGGACCAGCGAGTGGCACGCCCAATTTTTGCAATGAACTTCTAAGACTCCACACTAGCGCACCACACCGGCATCTTTTGCCGGCCAGTAGACAAAGACGGCTTTGCCATAGATGAACGACCGGTTGACGGGGCCAAAGTCCCGGCTGTCGGAAGAGATCGACCGGTGGTCGCCCATCACGAAGTAGCAGTGCGGGGGCACGGTCATCAGGGCCATGGAGCGCTCGTCGAGGTACTGGGCCGGCACATAGGGCTCGCGCAATAGCTTGCCGTTCAGCCACACGCGCCCGTCGATGATCTGGATGTGGTCGCCGGACAGCGCGATCACGCGCTTGATGTAGCTCTTCTCCGGGTCGCGGGGATAGTGGAAGACCACCACGTCGCCGTGCTTGATGGGCTCTAAGTGGTACACGAACTTGTTAATGAATAGCCTGTCGCTATTCTCCAACCGCGGCAACATGCTGGTTCCTTCCACGCGGACAGGCTGATAAACGAAAGTGATAATCAGCAACGAAACAGCGGTGGAGACCATCAAATCGCGGAGCCATAGCCCCAGGGAGCTTCGCCTGCGCGGGGGCGGGGGCGCCTGGCCGGGAGCAGGTTGCCCCGCCGCGCCCTGAGGGGTTTCGGTCGAAGGTGGCGTTGGGTTGTCTTGCGGAGCCTTTGGCATCTCTCTTTTAGATTACTATTCCACGCACCCAAGACCTCCAGGAGGGCAAATCAGGTGGCCCCGTCCTGGTTTTGCCATCGGCTTGGGCTGGTTGGGAGCGGGAACCAGCGGTGCGGGAGCTGCGGGCGTTCCTGCGGCGGCCAGGTTCTCTGCCTCGAGAGTCAGCGGCCGTTGCAGCACCATCACCACCTGCGTGCCGGCTGGGATGTTCACGTCCGCGCCGCGGGTAAACAGCGAAACCAGGCCGACGGTGGCTAGTCCCGCACCCACTCCGGCGATGCCGCCGGCCAGCGGATGGCCTGATCCCAGCCCGCCGATGGCGCCCACGGTCGCCCCCGTGGGAACGGCGATCTTCGCCGTCTCGCCCGCGTGGCGCCCTTTATCGCCGTTCTCCTGGATGGTGCCCTCTTGATCTTTCTTTACCGTTTGCTGTTGGGCGCCGGGCAAGCTGTTCACCACGCCGGGAATCTCCGCCACCGAACCGTTGGGAAAGATGATGGAGGTAAAGTGCATGTCGAGCTGCGCCCTGCCCCGGAAGCGGCCGGCGCGCACCACGCGGTCCACAACCCCCTGCACATACACCCCGGCGGGAATCACCACCCGATTGCCAACCGCGACAGGAAAGGTGGAGGACAAGTAAACGCCATCGCCAGGCGCGGCGCTTTTGGTGTTGATGCCGCTGCGCAGTTTAAGTAGGACTTTGGTGCCCGCAGGAACAACGTAGGTCATCGCTGCCGGGACGGCTGGCGCTGGGGTTGCCGGGGCGGCTGACGCCGACGCTGCGGCGCCCGGTTGCGTCTGCGCCGTCGCCTGGGCAGAAGCGGCGTTCGCGCCTGCGCCCGCCAGGCTCATCCCCATTACTGCCGGCAACAACCCCCGCGGCAGCCGCATACTGTCCTCCTGTTCTTCAGGGTGATAGACGAATCGCCTGCACACAAAGATAGCCCCATTGGCCCCTAAAAGGGGAATAATGCAGCAGCGCAGGATGGCAGAGATAGATTCGCGCTACCATGCGAGAAAGCGATGAGCTTCGAAACCACCCCTTTTGCCCCTGAATCCGCCGGTTCCCGGAGCCGGTTTACCGCGGCCTGCAAGGTACTTGAAGACGCCACGGCAAGGCGCGCATTTCCGGGCTGCGCCTTTGGGGTGATAGCCGGCGGCGAGACCGTGTTTCAGGGCGCGCTGGGCCGCTTCACCTACGAGCAAGACGCGCCAGCTGTGACCGCGGAGACGGTGTACGACGTGGCCAGCGTGACCAAGGTGGTGGCCACCACGGCTGCGGGCATGCTGCTCGTGGAGCGCGGACAGCTCGACCTGGAAGAGCCGCTCGGCGATCTGCTTCCGGGTTTCGTTGTGGGCCGCGCCCGTGGCGATCCCGCCCGCCGTGTGCAGTTGCGCCACCTGCTGGCGCACAGTTCCGGCCTGCCCGGCTACGTGGAGTTCTTCCGTACCGTCAGTACGCCAGCCGCGCTTTATCGCACCTGCCTGGCGCTGCCTCTCGAAGCCGAACCCGGCGTTCGCGCCGAGTACTCCGATCCGGGCTTCATCCTGCTCGGCAAAGCGCTCGAAGTGCGCACGCGCGAGCATCTGGGAACCTGGGTTGGGCGGGAGGTTTTCGCGCCGCTGGGGCTATCAGCCACGGGATTTTGCCCGCCGCCCGCCACGCGCTCCTCGATTCCGCCCACGGAAGAAGACAGGACCCTCCGCCATCGCCGCATCCAAGGCGAGGTTCAGGATGAAAATGCATGGATGCTCAAGGGCGTGGCCGGCCACGCCGGACTCTTTTCAAATGTGCCTGATCTTTTGCGTTTTTCCAGCGAAATACTCAAGGCCGCGCCCGGCGCAGCCTCCGCAGCCGGAAAGCTCAGCCTGTTTTCACGCGAGACGATCGAATTCTTTGCCCTGCGCCAGGGCCCGGAGGGCAGTTCGCGCGCGCTCGGCTGGGATACGCCCTCTGAAAACTCCTCCGCCGGCCGTCACTTTTCGCCGCATTCGATCGGCCACCTGGGCTACAGCGGCTGCTCGCTCTGGATCGACCTGGATGCGGGCGTAGCCATTGCCCTGCTCACCAACCGAACCTGGCCGGACCGCCAAAGCCAGTTGATTCGCGAGGTCAGGCCGGCATTTCACGACGCCGTTCGCCAGGCGCTCTGAGAAATTGCTCCCGCGCGCTTCTCCTTGCCGGCAAACAATGCCAGAGCGCTGCTCTATCCTGCATCCCGGGCCTTTCCGGCGCCAAACCGCTTCCTGGGCGGAAAACAAAAAGAGCGAAGCGCCTCGGGCTCCGCTCCCTGCTTCAATCCCGCTCGCCTTTCAATACAGCCGGAAGTTCACTTCGACGTTGAGATAGACGGGAACCGGCGTCCTGCCATTCAGCATGGCCGGCTTGAACTTGTATTGGCGAACGGCTTCCATGGCCTTCTGATCCAACCCCATGCCCAGTGCTTGAACCACATGAACATCCTCCGGATTCCCCTGCGTGTCCACGATCAAGCCGATAATGCATATGCCCTGATACTTCGCCCGCCGCGCCTCGTCTGAGAACTCAGGCTCGGGGGTGAAGAGAGGCACCGGGGCTGAAATTCCGCCGCCCACGCGATACACGCCGCCGCCCACGTTGCCGCCGTATCCAGGCCCGTACCCATTTCCCTGCCCGGAACCCAGCCCGCCGCCGCTGCCGCTTCCCATGCCTCCGCTCGAACCCGTTCCGTTGGAGAGAACCACGTTGGCGGAGGTCTTCATGCCGATCATGGGCAAGGGGTTGTTGGGCAACACGATGTCCTTTTGCACATTAATGGCCGCCTCCATCGGAATCTTCGGCTTGTCGAAGGTCTTCACCATGGGAGGAACAATCGGGTTCTTCTCGATCTCCGGCAGTTTGCCCTTGCTCGCCTCGGTGAGGCTGTGGTTGCCGCCGCCCCCGCCCCCGCCGGACTTATTCGCTGCGGCCGGCCCCACCAGCGGCTCCACGTCCAGGTTCATCGCAATGAAGGGCTTTGCGGCCTCGATCACCTTCCTGCCCACGAAGAAGATCGCCAGCAGCAGAATCGTCAGGTTTACGGTCATCGAGATCCCAATGGCCCACGGGTTCCGCTTCACCGCCATCCGGTCCGGCACGGGGATGGGCGTCGATGTCAGCTCCAGGGGTGGGAGCTTGGGCGGAAAAAACACGTCCCGTATACTCTCGTAGAGTCCGGCCCAGATGGGCTTCTCCTCGAAAGCTCTCCCTAAAAAGGCGTCAAGCTCATGCCCGGCGGCAGGGTCCGCCTCATGCCCGGCAGTTGGGTCTTCAGCCGCCTGGAAGTTCGCTTCTGTCTGCATCAGTGGAGTGTCCGCCATAATTGCCGATGGCACGGTCTCGCTTTCCAGCCTGGACGGGGAGCCAGCCTTCATCGAGGCCCGTGTATCCATTATGCTTGACCGCCCCGGGCCTTGTCGTGGCCCGTTTGCGGCCTGCTCTCCCATCCCGCATTCCACGTCTTCGATTTCCAGCCTCTTCAAGATTCCATAGTCAAATAGACGGGCGTTGCCCGCGGTTTGTTACCCGAAAAATCCTGCGCATCCGTTTACACTGGTAAACGAACAAGTTCGCATCCCCGAATGGAGTCACAATGTCCGCAGCGCCGGAGTTGAAGGCGACTCTTACCCTGCCCCAAACCGCCTTTGCAATGAAGGCCAACCTGCCTCAGAACGAGCCGCTTCGCATGGAGCGCTGGGCCTCGCTCGGTCTCTATGAAGACCTGCGCAAAGCCGGCTGCGGCCGGCCTGCCTATATCCTCCATGATGGCCCTCCTTACGCCAATGGTCCCATTCACCTCGGCCACGCCCTCAACAAGGGCCTGAAGGATTTCGTGGTCAAGTCCAAGACCATGGCCGGCTTCGACGCTCCTTACATCCCCGGCTACGACTGCCACGGACTGCCCATCGAGATCAAGGTAGACGAGAAGCTGGGCCACAAGAAGCTGGAAATGCCCGTCCCCGCCGTTCTGGAGGCTTGCCGCGCCTACGCCCAGAAATACATCGATCTGCAAACCTTGCAGTTTCAGCGTATCGGCTGCTTCGGCCGCTGGGATACGCCCTATAAAACCATGTCCCGCAGCTACGAGGCCCGGATTCTTGAAGCTTTTTACGGCTTTCTCGAAAAGGGCTTTGTCTACCGCGGCCTCAAACCCGTTTACTGGTGCATCCACGACCGCACCGCGCTGGCCGAGGCCGAGGTCGAATACGAGATGCACACCAGCCCCTCGGTCTACGCGCGCTACCGGCTCACCTCCGACCCCGCCGCCATCGCCCCAACTCTGGCTGGCCGCGAGGTTTCCACCATCATCTGGACCACCACTCCTTGGACGCTACCCGCCTCCCTGGCAGTTGCCTTCCATCCCGGCTTTGACTACGTCGCCATTGAAGCTCCAAACCCTCCCCAAACGCCGGGCGTCCCATCCCCGCCGCAAGCGACGCCGGGCGAACCCCAATCCGTTCCCGTCTACATCGTCGCCGCCGAATTGGCCGCACAGGTGGCGGCCGCGTGCAAACTCGGCCCGACGAACGAGCTTGCCCGCTTCAAAGGCGTCGTCCTGGATCGCGCCACGTTCCAGCATCCCTTCCTTGAGCGCAGTGTGTTGGGCGTACTGGCCACCTACGTCACCGCCGATACCGGCACCGGCGCTGTCCACACTGCGCCCTCCCACGGGGCCGACGATTTTTCGACCGGCGAGAAGTACGGCCTCGATCCCACCTGCCGCGTGGACGCCGGCGGCCACATCCACGTCGATCCCGCCGCTTGGCCCTTTGCCCAGCCGCCCGCCTTCGAAGGTTTGAACGTCTGGAAAGCCAACCCTATCATCGTGGCCATGCTCGAAGAGCGTGGGGCTTTGCTCGGCGGAGGGCCGCTGGAGCATTCCTATCCTCACTGTTGGCGCTGCCATCACCCCGTCATCTTCCGCGCCACCGAGCAGTGGTTCATTTCTCTCGAAACCCCGATGAAGCGCGATAATGGCACGGAGACAACGTTTCGGCAGCTCTCCATCGAAGAGATCGACAAGGTGGTCTGGGACCCGGCCTGGGGCAAGGAGCGCATCACCAATATGATCGCCACGCGCCCCGACTGGTGCATCAGCCGCCAGCGCATCTGGGGCGTCCCCATTGCAGTCTTCATGTGCCAGCAGTGCAGCCAGCCGGTGATCGACCCCGCGCTCAATCGCAGGATCGTGGACCTCTTTGAACGCGATGGCGCCGAGGCCTGGCACACCGTTCCGGCCGAAGAACTCCTCGGCTCCGCACACACGCAGTGCGCCCACTGCGGCGGCACCGCCTTCCGCAAGGAAACCGACATTCTCGACGTCTGGTTCGACTCCGGCGTGAGTTGGATGGCCGTCTGCGAGTCCGATCCGGACCTCGCGGCAGCCTATGAGGACTTTGAAAACGTAGGGGGGCTCGAAGGCCTCGCAAGACAAAAGGAAGAGGTCGAACGCGGCCGAAGGGGTAACCGTATTCCCAGAGTGCTCTATTTGGAGGGCGGCGATCAGCACCGCGGCTGGTTCCACTCTTCCCTGCTTACCTCGGTGGCCCTGCGCGGGCGCGCGCCCTATTCTCACGTGGCCACCGCCGGCTGGACCCTCGACGAGCTGGGCCGCGCCATGTCTAAATCCCTCGGCAACGGCGTCGATCCCGTCGACATCGCCAATCGCATGGGCGGTGAGATCGTCCGCCTCTGGGTGGCCTCGGTCGACTTCCGCGAAGACGTAGCCGCCAGCGAAAACCTGATGCGGCGCTGCGCCGAGCTCTACAAAAAGCTGCGCAACACCTTCCGCTTCCTGCTCGGCAACCTCCACGGCTTCTCGCCGTCCCGCGACCGCGTTCCGGAAAGCGAGCTTTTGCCGCTCGACCGTTACATGCTGGCCCGCACCCGCGAACTGACCGAAAAAATTGTTGGGCCGGATGGAAAGACCGGCTGGTACGGAGCCTTCGAGTTTCACCGCGTCTACCAAGCCGTCAACGAGTTCGCCATCGTCGATCTCAGCGCCTTCTATCTCGACGTGCTCAAAGACCGCATGTACACCTTCGCACCGGCAAACCCCGCGCGCCGTTCCGCACAGACCGTGCTCTGGAAGATCACCGAGGCGCTCGTCCGCCTGGTCGCGCCCATCCTCACCTTCACCGCCGACGAGGTTTGGGAGCATCTGCCCGCCGTCGAAGGCCGCGAAGCCAGCGTGCACCTCGCGCTGTTTCCCAAGCCCGAGGAGATTTATTCCGAAGATCCGGCTCGTCTTCTCGCGGATTGGGAGACGTTGTCAAAGTTCCTTCGTGACCCGGTTCTTCGCTTGTTGGAAGAGGCCCGTCAGGAAAAACTCATCGGAAAGAGCCTCGAAGCCGACCTCGATATATATTCATCGGGCGAGACGCTCGACCTTCTGAAGCGATTTGAAGAAGGTCTGAAAGAGTTCATCAACGTCTCTCAAGTCAAGGTCGTTCAGGATTCGCCGGAGGCCCCGGGCATGGTGAAGTCAGCCCCAGGCTCATGGGCCAAATCCTCAAGGATAGGACCAGAACTATCGTGCTACATCAAAGCCGCCTCCGGCCACAAATGCGCCCGCTGCTGGAACTACATGCCCGATGTCTCCAACTACGGCATCTGGCAGAACGTCTGCGCGCGCTGCCAATCGGCCCTCAAAGAGATGGGCATCGATCCGCCACAAATCGCGACGCCCCAGCCGGAGGCCGCTTCAGTGAGCCTGGCCCGCGCCTCGCCGCCTGCATTGGCTGCTGCTCATCTCGGCCCTGGATGTCATCGCCGACCGCCTCACCAAGTCCTGGGTCGCGGCCCACATCCCCATCGGCGGCGCCATCCCCGTAATCGACCACATCCTGCGCATCACCCACTGGACCAACGAGGGCGCGGCCTTTTCCCTCTTCGCCAACTCCGCCTCGCCCAACACCGTCCGCTGGGGCCTGATCGCCTTCACGCTGCTCGCGGCCGTGGTTGTTTTTGTCGCTCTCGTTTATCTCGGCAACCGCATCACCCTCACTACGGTCGCCCTGGCCCTGATCCTGGGCGGCGCCATCGGCAACGCTCACGACCGCATAGCTTACGGCTCGGTCGTGGACTTCATTGAGGTGCACATCTTCAGCTACCATTGGCCCGACTTCAACCTGGCCGACTCTTCCATCGTCACCGGCGCCTGCCTGCTCTTTCTCGATTCCCTACTACCCAAGAGGAAGCACGCGGCCTGAGCGCGCACATCTACCTTGCATCCGGTTATACTGGCCTTTACCGGCCATAAGAAGGACAAGTTTGTTGAGCGTTCTCCGAGTGGAGGGCGCCGCCAATCAAACCGCGAGGCATCCATGAAAAACGCATTCAGCATTTTGGCAGTCATCGGGCTGGCTCTCACCCCCTGGGCCGTAGCCGCTCAAGCGCCAGCGAACCAGCCCGCCGCCCAACCCGCGGAGGCGGCGCCGGCGATCGTTCCCCCCGATCAACAGCCGACCAGAGAGCAGGTGGCGAAGCTTTTCGAGGTCATGCAGGTGCGCCAGCAGGTGCAAACTTTCGAGAAGATGATGCCCTCCGTGATTCAGCGGCAACTCCACACGCAAATGGAGCAGACGCTGGCCAAGATGTCCCCCACCGTTCAGCCTACGCCGCAACAAGAGGCGCAGCTTGAAGCGCTGCTCAATAAGTACATGCAGAAGTCGTTTAACATTTACCCCTATGACGACATGATCTCCGATTTGACTGCGGTCTACCGGCGCCATATCAGCCGCGCTGACGTCGACGCGATCATCGCCTTCTACAGCTCTCCCGCGGGTCAGGATCTTCTCAATCAGCAGCCGGTTATCATGAAGGAATTCATGCCCATTGCCATGCAACGTGAGCAGAAGGGCGCTGCGGACCTCACCGATGAGATGACCCAGGAACTGGACGCCTTGATGAAGACCATTGCGCCGCCCGCGACGGCGCCGGCCTCGAAATAGGCCGCCGCGGATACGAGCCGCGTCCGGCCCGGCGCCGGACGCGAGAGACCTTCAGCTACGAAAGAAACACAAATCCCCACCTCACCACACCGGCTATCGGCGCGACGGAGAACCGGCGTATCCCCCGCGCACCCTCGTGCGGCCGTTTCAGCATCTTACAATGTCAAGTTGGATGAATATTAGCTCCAGCAGCGCTTCTGCCCGGTTCTCTTGCTCTTCATTCAAGCTCTGCGCTCTGTCCGAGGTCCATTGTTCTCGTCAAATTTCACTCCATCCCGCGAGGATTCTATGATAATTCGTTGTTTCGCCGCCACCACGCGCAGCGTTTTTGCGGCCGCGGCCGCGCTTGCCTGTCTTTTTTTCGTTGCCGCCCGCGCCGCAACCGCTCAGCGCCTTTCCACCATAGTCGTGCCCACGCACTACACGCTCAAGCTGACCCCGGACATGAAGACCGCCACGTTTTCGGGCGTCGAGACCATCGACGTAAATATCAAGCAGCCCACCAACTCGATTACTCTCAACGCCGCCGAGATCAGGTTTCAGTCCGTCGCCGTCTACCCCAACGGACCCAGGCAAACAGCTGCGGTTTCCCTCGACCCCCAGAAGCAGCTGGCCACCTTCACCTTCCCCAACCAGCTCCGCGCCGGCAACGCCACGCTCTCCATCCACTACACCGGCATCCTCAACAACGAGCTGCGCGGCTTCTATCTCGCCAAGGGCGATGACCACGAGTACGCCGTCACGCAGTTTGAGCCTACCGATGCCCGCCGCGCCTTTCCCTGCTTCGACGAACCGGCCTTCAAAGCCGCCTTCGACATCACCCTGGTCGTGAGCACAGGCGACACCGCCATCTCCAACAGCCCCATCGTCTCTGATACTCCGGGACCAGGCGCCGGCAAGCACACTCTCCAATTCGGCATCACTCCCCAAATGTCCACCTATCTCGTGGCCTTCCTCATCGGCGACTTCGAGTGCACCGCCGGCTCTTCCGACGGCGTGTCCATCCGCGTCTGCGCCCCGCCTGACAAAGTCGCCTTGACCTCCTACGCTCTCGGCGTAGCCAAATACATGCTCCACTACTACGACAATTACTTCGGCATTCACTATCCGCTCAAGAAACTTGACCTCATCGCAATCCCTAACTTCGAGGCCGGCGCCATGGAGAACTTTGGCGCCATCACCTTTCGTGAAACCGATCTCCTCCTTAATCCCAAAACCGCCTCGATAGGCGCAAAAGAGGACGTAGCCATCGATGTAGCTCACGAGATGTCGCACCAGTGGTTCGGCGATCTGGTCACTATGAACTGGTGGGACAACATCTGGCTCAACGAGGGCTTCGCCACGTGGATGGAGAACAAGGCCGTGGCCCTTATGCACCCGGAGTGGGACATTCCCCAGCTCGTGGCCGCGGACAAGGAGGGCACGCTCGATTACGACGCCATGCCCACCACCCACGCCATCCGCGCCCAGGCCAATACTCCCGCCCAAATCAACCAGATGTTCGATAACATCTCCTACTACAAGGCCGGCGATGTGCTCTTCACTGTGGAAAACTACCTGGGCCCTGAAACCTTCCGCAAAGGCGTGCACGCCTATCTCATAGCCCACGAATACGGCAACGCCGACGCACAGGACTTTTGGAACGCCCAGACCGCAGTCAGTCACAAGCCCGTCAACAAGATCATGGACAGCCTGGTGGCTCAGCCCGGCGTGCCCATCCTCACCTTTGGAACTCCGGCCAACGGAACTGTATCCGTTGCGCAAAGACGCTTCTACCTAAACCCCGACATCAAGGCCGGCCTGAATCAAAAATGGGTACTGCCGGTATGTTTTAAGACGGATGCGGGCGGTCAGGACTGCCAGCTTCTCACGCCTTCAAAGACTTCCCTGAAGGTTCCCGCAGCCCAGCTCTTCTTCGCCAACGCGGGCGCCAAGGGTTACTACCGCAGCGCCTACACGCCCGGCGTCTACCGCGACTTGGTCGCCCACGTCGAAACCGGCCTTGCGCCTCCTGAGCGCATCAGCCTGAGCGGCGACGAGTGGGCCAGCGTGCGCGCCGGCATGGCCACCGTGGGCGACTATCTCGATCTGGTGGCCGCGCTCAAAGCCGACCCCAACGCCGAAGTCATCGCCAACGTCATGGAGGGCCTGAGCACGATCGAGGAACAATTAGCCGCCACTCCCGAAGAAAAGGCCGGGCTTGAAGCCTGGCTTCGCCGCACTTTTTCGCCGGCCTACGCCAAACTTCCCCCGCCTTCAGCCGGCGATTCGCCCAACATGCGGGAGCTGCGCGCCCATCTGTTCGCCATCCTCGGCTACTACGGCAAGGATCCGGCCATCATCGCTCAGGCAAACACCATCGCCGGCGAGTACCTGGCCAATCCAGCCTCAGTGGACCCGACCCTCGGCCAGACCGCGCTCGCTATCGCTGCCCGCAACGGCAATGCCGCGCTCTTCGACAAGCTCCAGAGTATCTATGAAACCTCAACCAACCCACAGTTCCAAATCGGCGCTCTGCGCATGCTGGCCGAGTTCGAAAATCCAACCCTCGCCGAGCGGTCGCTCAATTACGCTGTCTCCGGACAAGTGCGGAATCAGGACACCGCCATCCAACTGGCCATAGCGCTTGAGATTCCCGCGGAGCGCGATCTGGCCTGGAAGTTCATCCAAACGCACTGGGAGCAAGTTAACGCCAAGCTCACCGTCTCCATGGGCGAAGACCTGGTGGCCGCGACCGGCGGGTTCTGCTCCGTCGAGGCCCGCGACCAGGTGCAAAGCTTCTTCGCCACGCACCCGGTTCCCGCTTCCAGCCTCTCGCTCAAGCACGCCGTCGAGCAGATCGGCGGCTGCGTCGAACTCCGCTCCCTCCAGGAGCCCAACCTGAAACGGTGGCTCGCGGCGCACTCCGTCCAGTGAGCGGTGAGCCGCCAAAGAAATTCGCCCGATGAAAAGTCCCATAGCGGTTCTCCGATTGGTGTAGAGCGGAGCGCAACCTTTGCGCGGCGTTTTCCTCAAGAAAACGCCACATTTTACGCCTCTCATTACTCGACAGGAATCGGAGAACCGCCGTAGGTCCGGCCCTGAACCTGGGACTTCGTTCACTCCTCATTCCCTTGTTTCAATCAAGCCCCACGCCGCCGGCGCATTTTTCCGCCCCGCATTCACGGCTGGTTGCGCCACAGCAAGGGCACATAATACGCATCGAGATACCACGAGACGGCAAAGAGAATGGCCACCCCAACTACGGTCCACAAGAACATCCGCACCGGCAAAGTGGACATCAGCGGCGCGCTTTCCCCACGGTCCGTCTGCGGCCCGGAGAACAGCAGCCCGCTTGCAAAGCATATACATGCGGCCAACGCAATCTGCGCGAGCGACAGGCTCAGCCGGTCTTCCCACCCCGTTCCAGGCACGAAAAATGCGTCCACGGCAACGTAGTAAAGCGACACAATGCTCGAAAGCAACGACAGCACTTTGCCAAGGTCGAGCAACACGCGCTGCCTCCCGGCTCTCAAAGATGCCCCATGCACCCTGAAATGAGGCGAACGGTTCGCACCTCGCGGCCGATCGCCCATCCGTATCTTAAAGCCGAATCCGCTGTCTCAATTCCCAATTTTTCGTGTTCTATTTCAGGTCCCGCCAGTTGGGCCCGAAGGCAAAGTGGGCCACCAGCGGCACTTTCAGCTTGACCACCCCTTCCATCTCCGCCCGCACCAGCGCCTCCACCTCCGCGCTCTCCTCCATCGGAACCTCGAACAGCAGCTCGTCGTGCACCTGTAACACCATGCGCGTCTTCAGCTTACGCTCGGTAAGTTGGCGGCCGAGCGCGATCATGGCCAGCTTGATCAGGTCGGCCGCTGTGCCTTGGAGCGGCGTGTTGATCGCCGTCCGCTCGGCAAATCCCCGCTGATTCGGGTTGCGGCTCTCAATGTCCGGAATCGGCCTCAGCCTCCCGTAGAGGGTGCGGGTGTATCCGTCCCGGCGTGTCTGCTCCAGCGTCTTTTCAATAAACGCCTTCACTCCCTGGTAGCGGGCAAAATACCGCTCGATGTATGCCTTCGCCTCGGCCTGTGCAATCCCTAACTGCGCCGCCAACCCAAAAGCCGAGATTCCGTACACGATCCCGAAATTGACCGCCTTGGCCCGGTTTCGCGTCTCCTTGTCCATGGTTTCGGCAGGCACGCCGAAGACTTCGCTGGCCGTAAGCGTATGAATGTCGATTCCCTCTTCATAGGCCCGCGTCAGCAGCGCATCGCCGCTGAAGTGCGCCAGTAAGCGCAACTCGATCTGCGAATAGTCGGCCGAGAGCAGACGCGTTCCCGGCGCGGCCGTAAACGCCGCCCGGATCTCCCGGCCCAGCTCCGTTCGCACCGGAATGTTTTGCAAATTGGGGTTGACCGATGAAAGCCTGCCCGTGGCCGTCGCCGCCGCCTGAAAGGTCGTATGAACCCTCGATTCCACATCAACTAGCTGCGGCAACGCATCTACATAATTCGACTTAAGCTTTGCCAAGTGCCTGTATTCCAGCACCAGCCGCGGAACGTCGTGCCCCTCCGCCAGTTGCTCCAGAACGTCCTGCGCCGTGGAGAGCGCCTTCGTTTTGCCGCGCCTACCCGGCGCGGGAAGCTTGAGGTCCGTAAATAGGACCTCGCCGAGCTGCTTCGGCGAGTTGATGTTGAACCGCCGCCCGGCCAGCTCGAAGATGCGCTCACCCACCCGCGTTAACTCACCACTGAACTTCTCCGAAAGTTTGCTCAATGCAGTTGCATCGATGCGCACCCCTGCCCGTTCCATGCGGTAGAGCACCGGCGCCAGCGGCAGGTCGATCTCCTGGTAGACCCGTTCCACCCCGGCCTTCTCCGCCTCGGCCCCTAGAGCAGGCGCCAAGGCTCGAATCGCCGCCGCCGCCCCCGCCAGCGAATTCGGCTGCGTCTGCCCGTGCCGCGCCGCCACATCCGCCAGCGACTGCGTGGCGTGGGTCGGATTCAGGGCATAGGAAAGCAGCATGGTGTCGTCCACCGGACCGCGCAGCTCAACTCCATTTTCCCCAAGCAGATGCATGGATGACTTCAAGTCATGCATCTGCTTTGGTGTGGCGGCATCGGCCAGCAGCTCGCGCAATTCCGGCGTCAGCGGCAAACGCAGCGCCACGCCTGGCTCCGCGCACACGCCCACGCTGAAGCTCGTCTCCTTCTCCGCTGCTTCCGCCACATCCAGGAGCGAGAGCGGCGCCGGCGCATCCGCCTCTTCCTCAGTCTCTGCACGCGCAGCCGCTGAAGCCGCATCGAGCGCAAAGGCAAACCCTTGCGCACGGGCGGCGGCATAGAATAGCTCGGCTTGCTCAGCGGTCGGATTTTCGATCAGGTCGACCGCGGGCCCTCCCTCCGCAGGGGCCAGGTCGCGCAGCATGGAGGTAAACTCAAGCTCCGTGAACAGTTCGCGGCAGGCTTCGAGGTCCGGCGGCTGCGTCTCCAGCGCGCCCAAGTTCAGCTGCAATGGAACGTGGCTGTCGATGGTGACCAGCTCCTTTGACAGCAGCACCGCGTCCCGATTCTGTTCCAGCGACTCGCGGTAGGCCTTGCGCTTCACCTCCGCCGCCCGGTCGAGAACGGCTTCCACCGTGCCAAACTCGCGTACCAGCTCCACGCTGCCCTTGTCGCCGATCCCTGGCGCGCCGGGCACGTTGTCCACCGCATCGCCACGCAGCGCCATCACGTCCACCACCTGTTCTGGCGGCACGCCCAGCGTCTCCGTCACCTTCTCGGGATCGAGAATCAGGTTGTCCTTCTGCGGGTTCAGCATCTTCACCTGCGGCGTCACCAGTTGCATCATGTCCTTGTCGCCGGAGACGATGAAGACCTCGTGCCCGTCTTCGGCGGCCTCGCGCGCCAGCGTGCCGATCACGTCGTCGGCCTCGAAGCCCTCAGCTTCAAGGATGGGAATGCGCAGGGCTTCGAGCGCGCGCCGGATATAGGGAATCTGGCGGCGCAGGTCGTCGGGCATGGCCGTCCGGTTGGCCTTGTAGCCCTCGTAGCTCACCTCATCGAAGCTCTGCGTCTTCGCGTTCCACTTGCGCAACGGCCCCATGGAGCGCGCCCGCTCGTCGCGGAAGACCTCGCCGCTCACGTCGAAGACCGCCGCGAAGTAGCGCGGCGCAAAGTCCTGACGCAGCTTTTTGATCATGTTCACGAAGACGTAAGTTGCCGCCGTGGGCAGTCCCGAGCGCGTGGACATAGGCCGCGAGTGCTGCATGGCGTGATAAGCGCGGAAGATGAACGACATGGTGTCCAGCAGGAAAACGGGCGGCTTGGCTTGGTCTGTCACGCTAGAGAGAATAGCAGGGATCGGAGGGGAGAGATCAGTAGTCAGTGGTCAGCAATGAGCGTTGATCCCCTATCTCTGACAACTGACAACTGCTATGCGATGAACATGCAATCGCCATAACTGAAAAACCGGTAGCGTTGCTCGACGGCGTGGCGATAGGCGGCCAGCACGCGCTCGCGCCCCGCGAAGGCGCTCACCAGCATCAGCAAACTCGACTGCGGCAGGTGAAAGTTGGTCAGCAAAGCGCCCACCACGCGAAACTCAAAGCCGGGCGAGATAAAAATATCCGTTGCGCCCGAGTGCGGTTCCAGTTCCCTGCCCTCAGCGCGCCGGGCGCAGGCCTCCAGCGTGCGCACCACCGTCGTTCCCACGGCCACAATCCGCCTGCCTTCGCGCAGCGCGCGATTGACGGCCTCAGAGGTCTCCGCGCTCAGCGTGTAGCGCTCGCGATGCAGCCGCACGTCGGCCACGCGCTCCACGCGCGGCGGCGCAAAAGTGCCCAAACCTACATGCAGCGTGATCCGCGCCATCTCCACGCCTCTGGCTGCGATCGTCTCCAGCATCTGCGCGGTAAAGTGCAGCCCGGCCGTAGGCGCGGCCACCGAACCGCGCTCTCGCGCATAAACGGTTTGGTAGCGCTCGCGGTCGGCATCGGCATCGTCGCGGCGAATGTACGGCGGCAGCGGCGTGTGCCCGATGCGTTCGATGGCCGCAAAGAAATCCGCCCCCGGCGCAAAGCGCAGCAGCCGCTCGCCGTATTTGCCGCGCTTCAACACCTCGGCTTCCAGCACAATGGAACCGTCGGGCGCAGGGAAAACCAGCCGCTCGCCGATGGCCACCTTGCGCCCGGGCCTCACCAGCGCGCGCCACTGGTCTTTTCCTGCCGGGCCGGCCGGCCCCGCAAGAACCTGTTCGGTGAGCATCACTTCGATGCGCCCAGTGGGCTTCTCGCGCTCGCGTCGCAGTGTACGCCGCGCATAGAGCCGCGCCGGAATCACCCGGCTGTCGTTGAGCACCAACAGGTCGCCTGCTCGCAGCAGCGAAGGAAATTGCGCAAAAGTAGCGTCTTGCAGTGCGCCCGTGGCGCGGTCCATCGCCAGCATACGGCTCGCGCCGCGCTCCGCCGGCGGCTGCTGCGCGATCAGCTCCGCAGGCAGCTCGAAGTCGAAGTCGTCCACGCGGAGTTCTTGGCGCAGTTCTTGATCGCCTTCGGGCTTGCTCCGCCGGCCGGTCATGGTTTGGCCTTGCTGAAGTATTCGATGGCGCGCAGCCGCGCGCGTTCCAGAGCCGCATTCAACTCCCGCCGCTTGGCCTCAAAATCCTCTTCGGTCAAATCGGCCGCAACCCGCGTCCACTGCGCCCAGCTCACCACGATCCGCGTAAAGGGCTTGGGAACCAGAAAGCGGTCCCAGGAGCGCATCGTCCAGGCATGCTCCGGCTCCAGATGAAACGCGCCGATGGGCGCGCCCGTCATCTGCGCCAGCTTGATCGGCCCCATCTTGGTCTGGTAGATCGGCCCGCGCGGCCCGTCGGCGGTAAAGATTGCCGTCCGCCCGCTCTCGATCACCTGTTTCAGTCCCAGCAGCCCTTCGCGCGCGCTCCGCGAGCTGGAGCCGCGCACCGCCCCATAGCCAAACAGCTTGAGGATGCGCTCAATCAGCTCCCCATCGAAGCTTCGGCTGATCAAGATGACGGCGTGGGAACAGCGGAAATACACAGTGCAAGGCAGGACGCACTGGTGCCAGAAGCAATAAATCTCCGCTCCCGCCGGCTCGCCGAACACCACGGGAACCACGCCCTCTTCGGCGATCACTTCAAAACGCCAGGTGCGCCCCACAACCCACAGCAATGCCCACACTACGCGCGGAATCACGGCCAGCGCCAAGCGCTGGCCCAGCGAAAACTGTAGCTTTCCCCCCTCCAAAGATCCCGCCTCGCGCACCTGGTTTTGGAGCGGCTTGGGTTGGCTTTCCGTGGTCACTCAAGTGATTTTAGTGGAAGCCGCCCAAACACAACCCGGCTTCGGCTTTGCTCAGGGCAGGCTTACAGCCTCCGCTCAGGAGTAGCGCAGCCAGCGCAGCAGCTCGGGCAACGTGGCCCGCTTGCCGTACATCAGGATGCCCACGCGATAGAGCCGCGATGAGAACCACAGCGTGGCCCAGACGCTGAGCAGCATGAGGCCGATGGAAACCGCAAACTGCCAAGCTGGCGGCGTTTGCAGGCCCATGCGCAGCATCATGACGAAAGGCGCGGTGGCCGGGAAGAAGGACGCGGCCAGGGACCAGACCGAGTTGGGATCGTTGATGAGCAGGGGCGTGATCGCGAAGCTGAGCCATACCGGCGCGGCGGCCAGCGGCATGTACATCTGCAGCTCCTGCGCGGTCTCGCAGGTGGCGGCGAGGCCGGAAAACAGCGAACTGTAAAGAAAAAATCCGAGTACGAAGAAAACCGTGAAGAGGACGCCTTCAGACCAGGTGAAATGCAGGGCCAATTCGCCGGTGAGCAACGGAGCGGCCAGCGCGGAGCCAAAAAGCACGGCCGCGGCAATCGTCCAGATGGCAATTTGCGTCAGCCCCACTGCGCCCACGCCAATGAGCTTTCCGGCCAGCAGGTCGTCGGGCTTGGCGATGGCCAGCATGACTTCGAAGATGCGCGAAGTCTTCTCCTCGATAATGGAGCGCGCCATGTCCAAACCGTAGAGCAAGGTGGTCATGGTGAGCAGGAAGGCCATGACCAAGCCTTTAAAAAGCGATTCCCCGCCATCGCTCTGCGCAGTCTCGCCATTGGCGCTCACCTGGAAGGTTTCGATGGGGACTTCGCGGAGCAGCGCCTCGGCTTGGGCCTGGTTCATTCCCCGCGCGGTCAGGCGCTGATCCAGCAGGCTGCGGTTCAACGCATCCTTCAGCTGATCGGCCGTGACGGAGTCGTTCACGGAGTGCGAGATGTAGCTGGCGACCGGCGCTCCAGCCGGGGGCGTCACTATCCAGAGGAATCCGTCGATGGCCCGGTTCCGGACCTGGCGCAGAAGAGCGGCGCGATCCTGCGGGGTGGCCGGAGCCACGACATCGACCCTGAACTTGGAATGCGTTTCCTGGAGCAACAGGCCGCGGATATCCTGGGCCAGCGCCGGGTTCTCCGCGGCAATGGCCACGTGCTCGCGCGCGACGAACTTGTGATTGGTCATGTAACCCACGCCGACCATCGCCGCAAACACCACCGGCAAGAGCACGGTGGTCAGCCGGAAGGCCCGTCCGCGAATTTGCTCCAGGTATTCGCGCTTGGCGATCAAAAGCGCGTTACGCATCGGCCTTGCCTCCCACGGTCCGAATGAAAATCTCTTCGAGCGAGGGCTCCACCAGCTCAAAGCGGTAGATGGTCGCCACCGCCGAGGCCTCGCGCAGCAGCTTCTGGGCGTCGCCGCGGGGCTTGAGCTGAATCTCCGCGTGGCCCGCGAAGTTCTTCGCCTCCGCGATCTCCTCGCTGCTGAGGAACTCCGCGCTTCCCTCGAACTCCACGATCACGTGATCGCGCTCGTAGCGGCTCTTGATCTCGCGCACCTTGCCAGCCAGAACCGCCTCGCCGTTGTTGATCAGGCAGATCGAGTCGCACAGTTTCTCCACCTGGTCCATGCGATGCGTGGAAAACAGGATGGCCTTGCCCTCGTCCTTAAGTTCCAGCAGCGTGCGCTCCACCAGCACCGCGTTCACAGGATCCAATCCGCTGAAGGGCTCATCCATCACGATCAGCCCCGGATCGTGCAGCAACGATCCGATAAACTGGATCTTCTGCTGCATGCCCTTTGAAAGCTCCCCGGTCTTATTATCGAGCGTGTCGGCGATCTCCATGCGCTGGGCCCAATCGGTCGCGCGCTTGCGCGCCTCGCCCGCCTCAACCCCGTGCAACTGGCCGAAGAAGACGAGCTGCTCCAGAACCTTCATCTTTTTGTATAGGCCGCGCTCCTCGGGCAGATAGCCCACCCGTTCCAGGCTCTTGCGCTCGAAGGGCTTTTCAAAAAGGCTGATGCGCCCCGAGTCGGGGATCGTAATGCCCATCATCATGCGAATGGAGCTGGTTTTGCCCGCCCCGTTCGGACCCAGCAAGCCGAACATCTGCCTCGCTTCGACAGCGAGATTCAGGTTGTTGACCGCGACCTTATTTTCATAGGCCTTTGTCACTCCCGCAAGTTCGACAACTGGCATGGATTCTCCCGCCGCCCACACGCTTTCACTTGGCACAGGGTAGACCGGGGAACGGTCTCAAAGGTAGTGTAACAAAGCAAGGCAGGCGTGCCAGAATCCGCTGGAATGTGTCGGATTATAGCGGCAACCCTCTCTGAGACGCGCCCCATTCCTTCGACGCCAGCTGAGCCTGCGGTCAGGTAGAGCAGGCCACGCAGCGCTCTTGAGAACTCTCTTATTACATTCGTTCTATTTCTGGAGGATGAATCGCGGCAAACACGCCGATCTACCACTTATGAGTAATTACCGACGGCACAAAAGAGGCATGCCTCGGAAACTACTGGGGGAATACAACAGAATATGGATGAGTTACTTTGGCAGATGGGGGAGGCCGGATGGCAACTTCGCTGGCAATAGAGGACTTTTTGAGCGAATTCGGCAAAGAGGAGCCCATATCGGAGCGTGCATGTTCGGGGCCTGAGCGCAGACCTCGTTCGATTCAGGAACTGGGTATACGGCAATCCGTCCTGGACAACCTTGCACTGAAGACTTTGTACCTTACGGGTACTGTCTCCGTGTCGGAACTCGGACGTAAGCTTGGGCTCGGGTATGAAGTAATGGATGACCTGGTTGCGCGGTTGCGCGCCGAGAAGCTTTTCCAGGTTACAGGAATGAGTGGCAATATTCCGCTCATCTGCGTCTCCGACAAGGGCAGGACAGCAGCTATAGATCTGCTGGCGCAAAATTCTTATACTGGCGCAGTGCCGGTGTCATTTGAAAGTTATATCGCGCAAACCCACATACAGAGCGTGCAGAAGACGGCAATCCATGCCGAGGCCGTCAGACGTGCGTTTTCACATCTGGTCATCGACAATGATCTGCTGGAGCGCTTCGGCGCCGCGCTCAACTCGGGCAGCTCGATACTCCTCTACGGTCCCGCGGGTGTAGGTAAAACCACCATCGCGGAGGTTCTTGCGCGCGTACTGGCCGACGATCAGGTGTGGATTCCCTATGCAGTGGAGATGGACGGACAAGTTATCACCATCTGGGACCGGGCCATTCACAAACAGGTAGCCGCAAACGGCTCTTCTGCAGAGCACGATGCACGCTGGGTGCGCTGCGAACGGCCTGCCGTGATAGTTGGCGGTGAACTCACCGGGGACATGCTCGACATGCAGTTCAACCCGATCACCAAGTTCTACGTTGCCCCCGTTCAGATGAAGGCGAACAACGGCGTGCTCATCATCGACGATTTTGGACGCCAACGCATTCGCCCCGAGGAGTTGATGAACCGCTGGGTCGTTCCCCTCGACCGGCGTGTCGATTTCTTGACCTTTTCCGGAGGAAAGAAGATCGAGGTGCCCTTCGACGTACTGGTTGTGTTCGCTTCGAACAAAGCGCCCGGCGAACTGGTCGACCCAGCGTTCCTCAGACGAATTCAGACCAAGATTAAGCTGGGATGTGTAAATCCGGAGCAATTTGCAGAAATCTTCCGCCGCGTTGCGAAGGAGAAGCAAGTGCAGTACGATCCGGAGATTCCGCAACTTCTCGCTCAATTCCTTCAAGACAAAATGAAACAGGATTTGCTCTCGTGTTATCCGCGCGACATGGTAAACCAAGTCTGCTGGTCAGCCCGCTACGAAGGCAAAGAGCCGTACATCGACCGCCCCGCCCTGTTGCGCGCCATTGAGGCCTTCTTCACAAGCTAGGGCTTGTAGCGCGGTCTGAGGCGCCTTGCACAATCTTCATTGCTTCAGGGTCCCAATGCACAACTGCACTGCGATCATAGCTTAAGTTGCTCAGCAACGCAGCTCCGGCCGCGCGGAAGCCAAAGACCGCATCCTCCACCACCGGCTTGCGGCTGCGCACGGAGGCGAAGAAATTCCTGAGGTGGTCGTAGCTGTCGCTGTAGCCGTCCGGGGCCACGTACTTTTCGAATCCCAGCGGAGGCGCACCCTCGGGATGCGGGAGGGGATACTTTTCGCGGTATTCCTTGAGAATGCGCTTTTGCATCGCATCGGTGAAGCTGCCGATCATCAGGCCAGGGTGCTTCTCGCGCGGCACGCGGTTTACGCTCACGGAGTTTCCGGCGATCTCCATTGTGCCTTCAGAACCGGTGAAGATGAGCCCTTCGCTCTCCTGGCCGCCGTCGACAAAGTTGACGCGCAGGCTCAGGTTGAAGCCCTCCGGATAATCGAAAAGACCTAGCATCACGTCGGGGACGTTACGGCCATCCTTCCAGAAGCGTAGCCCGCCGGTAGCCATCCCCCGCGTAGGTCCATTCGACCCCGTAATGAAGTGGGTCCCACTGAACAGGTGCACAAACAGGTCGCCGGCCACGCCGCTACCGTAGGCCTTCCACTTGCGCCACTGGAAGAAGTGCTCGGCGTTGAATGAAATCTTGGGCGCCGTGCCCAGAAAGCGCGGCCAGTCGCAGGTCTCCGGCGAAGCGTCCAGCGGGACCGTATAGTCCCAGGCCCCGATCGCGGAGTTGCGGTCCCAGTGCGCGGTGACCATATTGAGCTGGCCGATGGCGCCCGAGTCCAGCAGCTCCTTAGCCTTCACGTAGATCGCCGAGCTGACGCGCTGGCTGCCGATCTGAATGATCCGGCCGGTGGAGCGCGCGGCTTCGATCATCGCCGGGCCGTCGCTGTAGAGATGAATCATCGGCTTCTCGCAGTAAACGTCCTTCCCGGCCTTCATGGCATCGATGGATGCCTGCTTGTGCCAGTGGTCGGGGGTGGCGACGATGACGGCGTCAATGTCCTTGCGCGCCAGAATCTCGTTGTAGTCACGGGTGGTGAAGATGTCCTGGCCCCACAGTTCCTTCGCGTGCTCCTGGCGGCCGTTGTAGCAGTCGGCCACGGCCACCACCTTGACGCCCGGCGCCTGGATGGCGATGCCGGTATCGAACTGCCCCTGGCCGCCCGCGCCGATGAGCGCGATCTGGATGTGGTCGTTGGCCGAGACGGGCACGGCCGGTTCGCTCTGCGCCGCGGCCAACGCGTACACCTTGCCGCCCAGCAGCGTCGTCGCCGATGCCGCCCCCGCCACCTGTAAAAAGCTCCTGCGATTCAGTGCGTGCATTTCAAACCCTCCGGTGTACAAGTTTTTCGTCGCATATAAAGATACACGGGCGTGGCAGGTACGGTGCTGGCATAATGACGTCATGGCCAATCCGGAACGTCTTGCCATCCTAAAACAAGGTGTTAGTGCGGGGAATCAATGACGCGAGCGGCATCCCGCGGTCACTCCGAGTCTGATCGGCGCGGGCCTCATCGAGATGAACCTCTGCAAAGCAAACTCAGTAGGTCGGACCTGCGTGAGTTAGTGGACTGGACCCCAAAATTGAGACAGGCGAATCAGACACAATTTTCAGCGAATGGAGGATTGTGTCATGGGACGGGTGCGGCGAAAGTTCGCGCGTGGGTTCCGCGTGGGTTCAAGGAGGCTGCGGTGCGGCAACTGAAACTGGGGCATCGGTAGCCGAGGTAACTCGGGCCTGTGAGGTCAACCCCAACGTTCTACATCGGTGGCGGCGCGGCGGGCAAACGCTTCGCCGCGCAGTCTAATTTCCCCACCCGCGTCAGGAGGCCGGCGCAGTCAGGCTTACCTCGGCCCCGGCAGCCTCCGCCTGTTCCTGCTCCTCCGCAATGGCCTTGAACATGGCGTCGTTATCGGCAAATTTGAATGCGCTCACGTGCCGCGCCGCCGCCTCGCGTTCCTCCGCGCGGCCCAGCAGCGCCAGTGCGTCTTTGGTGACAGGGCGAAGTCCCTTCTTTTCCAACCGGGTCAGAATCTCCGCCTCGCCCAGCGTGTTGCTCTCCGGCGCGTTCTTCACGAATTCAATCGCCTCATCCGCGCCCAATTCCCCGTCGTGGCGCGCTATTCCCACCAGGCCCGTGCTCGCCCGCCTGGCCCAACCCACGACAAAGCGGCCGGCTAGCGGCTTATCGGTCTCCGGGTTCCAAACCTGGAAATGCGGCTCTTGAGATGCGCCTGCGTCCGGCTCCGTGGCGTACCCTTGCGGGCCCATTGGCAAGCCAATGTTGGGATCTTGCTTGTCCCCAATCGCGAAGATCAGCGTGTCCGCCTCGATGATCGTCCGCTCCTTGGTCGCCACCGCTTTTGTGCTGCCATCCTCTCTCAACACCAGGTCGTTTTCGGCCACCTCAATGCGGGCGATTTTGCCCGTTTCGTCCTTCAAAATGGCCGTCGGTGAAGTAAGAAAACGGAAGGATAGCCGCGGCGGAGCAAAGGTGAAATCCGGATCCTTCAGGCGGCGGAAGTGCTGCTCGAACAGCTTTTCCGGCGAAACGTCCTGGTTACAGCGCGCACACTGCTCCTTCACCCGCTCCAGTTCGGCCGTCAGCGCGTCGCGCGCGATATGCTTGTCGACGTACTGGATCTCTTTTTCGTCGAACTTGGCCTCCATGGGTCCGCGGCGGGCCAGCACAACCACTTCTTCAAGCTGCCGGTACGGGCTGTCTTGCAGCAGCCAGTGCGCGATGTCAATGGCCACATTGCCCATGCCGATGATGGCCGCCCGCTTGCCCGTCGAAAAATCCATCTCCGCATAGGGCGGCAGCCGGTTGTAGTTGTACACAAAATCCTTGGCGGCATAGACGCCCTTCGCATCCTCGCCGGGCAGTCCCAGCTTCCCGCTGGCCTGCGCCCCACAGGCAAAGACTATGGCCGCCGGACGCATCGCTTCCAGTTCCTCGATCGTCACGTCGTAGCTCTTGCCCACTTGAACGTGGCCGAAGTAGTGCACGTTGGGCAGATCCAGCACCTTGGTGAACTGCTTCCGCAATCCAAACTTCATCTTGTCTTTCGTGGGATAAATCCCGTACTCTGCCAAACCGCCGGGCTTGATGTCCCGGTTAAACAATGAAACGTCGAAACCGGCCAGCGCGATCTGCCGGGAGGCAAATATGCCTGCGGGACCAGCTCCCACCACAAAAACACCCTTCATGCATCGTCTCCTGTTACGCCAATGGCTTGGCGCCCTATCTTTAGTTTACTCGTGTCTAAGTTGTTGAAGAACCGCGCGCAAATCGCGGGGCGTACACTATTCGCCACTCATTAGACGCTGCCCGGAAAGCTCCCGATTCCGCAATCCCGCCCTGCGGGATGGAGGGCGCTGCAGCAGGAACGCCTCCCACTTCTGGACCTCTTCCCCGAAGAAATCCAATAAAGAGAACAGGAAGGCGGCGTTTGCCGCAGGCAACGCGCTTGACTCAAAAACGCCGAATGAGATGGGTCGAGCCGCTGAGCACACCTCACCGCCTCTTCCCTGGCGAACAGTCCGGCTCATTACCATAATTCAGGACATAGCAATTGAAAGTGCGCTGGATCACGCGCATATGTGATGAGCCCGATCGCTCCAGTGGAACAGATGACCACGGACGCGCTCATCCTTCCGCAACCGGCATTGGAAGAAGGTAAAATCCCGGATGAACTGAAGCAGCGCCTTAAGCGCCGGACTTGACCGGCCCGGCGGCGCCGCCGCCTGAATGCGGCGACTGTACACCCTCCTCCGCCGTGTCCGGGATGCGCGCCCCAGACGCTTTGCCCACGGCCGGCGGGCTGCCGGCATCGGTGTCGAGCAATTCTTCGACGCGGTACTTTGCGGCGTCCGCCGTGGCCAGAGCTTCTTCCACGGTTCTGCTCATTTGCTCTGCTGCCGCGCTATCGGGAGCCCGCTTGCCCGCCAGGCGCAGCACCGCGGGCATGAGCAGCCACCACAGCAGCTCTTCGTATGGCTCCCGAACCAGATAGGTATGGCCATCCGCTTCGTGAACGCCGGTTAGCCAGCGCACGTCGGGATCGCGCCACAAGGCGGGCGCGAGCGCTATTCTTTCGCCTCTGGCCTCGCCTGCCTCCGCAGCACTCGGGGTCGCCGCTTTCACCCTGGCCGCCGGCTCCGCTTCAGCCGCCACGCCCTCAAGTTGGCCCGCGCCGGCCCCGGCCAGCAGCGCAACCTTAATGCGGGCTGCCGCCCTCCAGCCTTCTTCGCCTTCAAAGCCGAGCGCGGTAAAGGCCTGGGCGAACGGGGCGCGCAGCCGCAGCCGGTCGAATAGGTCCAGCGCCAAACGCGCGCGGTCTTCTGCGCCGGTCGACTCGGCCAGCAAATCCAAAGCGCACCAGGCGAGCACTGGGCCCCAAAGAGTCGTAGCCGTCAAGGGCGGACTGGAGCTGGGCAGCGTCCGCCGGGCAGCCATGGTCCAAGGCTCGGGAAAAAGCGCTTCCAAAGCGGGTATGCGCATGGCTGCACGCAACCGCCTGCGGAAGGTCACCGCCAGCGATCCTGGGTGCGCCGCCTTCCCTGCGCTCGCCGGCTGGCCCTCCTGCGCAATCCGCCATGCATACGCCCCCTGCGCCTCGTGCAGGAAGCTTTCACCGCCCGCCCACGCCTGCTCCAAGAATTTGCCGCGTTCCCGCTCGTGCTTCCTCGTTCCAGCTCCAATCGCGCGAGGATCCTCCGCCAGATCGGCAAACCCACGCACCATTCCGGGGTCCAAAAGCTGGCGCAGCGCCGCGTGTACGGGGCGCAGCTCCAGATTCACCAGCTCATCGTCCAGGTTGGGAACGCCCCGCCCGTTCAGCCAATCGCTCAGCCGGTCCCAGGGCTGCTGCGCCGTGGGCCTCAGCTCGCGCCAATCCAGAAAAACATGGCACTGGTAGGCGTGCAAATCCAGCCTGAGCCCGCGCTCCAGAACATCCCCGGCCCGGCGCAGGTAGTTGAGGCCGGTAAGCGAGTCGCGCCAAGCCAGCACCGCGCCGGAGTCGCCGCTCAGTCCCAGGCCCTCGCGCAGCCGCCGCTGGCGCAAGTGCCCCGCACCCTTGTCCGCGTAGGCCGCGGAAAAATCGATGGTCCCGTTCGCCTCGCCGTAGCGGTTGTTATAAACCACCAGAGCCCGTTCTCCGCCGCTGCGGTTGGAGTAGGCAAACACGTTCTCGTCCACCGAGCCGCTGTCGTTGAAGAGGTCGTAGAGCAGGAAGTTGCCGCTCTCGGCAAATAGCCAGCGGCGCTTCAAGAGCGGTGCAATCTCCCGCTCGTGCCGCTCCACCAACCATGGGTCCGGCGTCTCCTCGTAGCGCGGCCAGCGGTACTCCATCCCGTACTTCTCGGTGAATCCCTCGATCTGTCCGTGCCCGAACATCGGCAATCCCGGCAGCGTAGCCATCATCGCCGCCACGCCGAAGCACTTGTCGCCGGTGCCGAACTGGTCGATGGCCGTGCGCTCGTCGGGATTGCTCATAAAGTTCACGTAGCGTTTCAACACGTCCGGATCGAACTCCAGCGTATTCTTGATCACCGAGCGGTACTTGGCGTTCTCCTCGTCGCGCAGCATCACCATGAACGCAGAGTTGTACACGCGGTGCATGCCTAGCGTGCGCACAAAGTAGCCTTCCATCAGCCAAAAAGCCTCGGCCAGCAGCAGCGTGCCCGGAACCTCGGCGGCTACGCGGTCCACCACTTCCCGCCAGAACTCGTGCGGCATGTGCCGATCGAACTCCGCCTGACCCATCCCGTACTCCGCGCGCGAGGGGATGGCCCCGCTCGATCCCGGCCCCGGAAACCACAGCCGATGAAAGTGCCGCTTGGCCAGCGTCATGGCCGCGTCGAAGCGAATCACCGGAAACAGTCGCGCCACGCGCAGGATGGTCTGGATCACCTGTTCTCGCGCGGCCGGATTCAAATAATCGAGCTGCGCTGTGTCGTTCCAGGGAAAGCTGGTGCCGTCGTTGCCGTGATAGATGTAGCGCGTCTCGCCACTGGCCCGGTCGCGCCGCCGGAAGACCACCGCCGCATCCGACTGCTCGTAATAGTGATCTTCAATCTTGTTCTCCACGCGGCTGTCGCAGGAAAGATCAGGACCGTTGAAGCTGTATGCGGGATAGGGCGAATCCGGCCGCGCGATGAACCAATCGGGGTGCTCCACCACCCACGGCGAATCGATCCCCATGTGGTTCGGCACCATGTCGCTGGCCAGCCGGATTCCATGACGGTAGGCACGATCGCGCAGGTTGATGTAGGCCGCCTCGCCGCCCAGATCCTCGGCGATGGCGTAATCGTAAAGCGAATACGCCGACGCCACGGCCTCGCGGTTGCCGCATAGCTGCTTGATGGTCTTCGAAGCCCGGCTCCGCTCCCACACCCCGATCAGCCACAACGAATCGATCCCCCGCCGCGCCAGCGTCGCCAACTCCTCGTCGGG
This sequence comes from uncultured Acidobacteriota bacterium, assembly GCA_963808795.1. Lineage (GTDB taxonomy): Bacteria > Acidobacteriota > Terriglobia > Terriglobales > Acidobacteriaceae > Telmatobacter. The sequence goes on along the minus strand of CAWEGL010000007.1, from coordinate 109,351 downwards.
AATCTCGTTCAGCCGCCCTATATGCCTTCCATGCTGCTTGCTCAACTGCGCCAGCCACACATAGGTGCTCTTGGCGATCAGCACTGCCGTGGGCATCCACGCCATGTCTTCGCTGAACTTTTCGTATTCGTAGGCCGGATCGCCGAATACCGGCACTTCGGAACGGCTCACTGCCGCGGGCCATTGCTGCGGCCCGGCACGATGTCCGGGAGGATTGAACAGCGTCCAGACGGCCAGCTCTTCCTCGCGCAGAATCTCCCCGGCCAGCTCCAGCAAGCTCTCCAGGCTGTCGCCGATCAGCGGCTTCCATAACCGGCGAATGAGAGCGAGCTGGTCAGTGAGCGAGCGCGGCGCACGCAGCGCCGGCGCGCGCAGAAGGTCCAGCAGGCTTACCGGCTTGGCATCTGGAACCGGAATCAACGGACGCGTGGCAAAGTATTCGGGTAACTGTGCCGTCACCTGGCGGTACACGGTCGTCCCGGCCAGCGCTTGGTCGTCAAACAGTTCCTCAAACGGCTTGAACGCCTCATTGCGGTTGGCCGTCCACAGCAGCAACAACTCTTCGAGCGCCGCCGCCCGATGCGGCGTCCCCTCCGTCGCTCCCGCCAGCCATTGCCCCGGCGTCTGCTCGCCGCGGATTACGCTGGCCCCCGGAAACTGCCGCACAAACTCGAGCAGCATTGCGTCTAGCTTCTCCGCGCCCACCCGCTCTCCGTACCAGTCCAGTGCCGCGGTCATCACCTGGGGGTCGAGCTGCTGGCGGTAGCACGCCATCAGCACGTGGCTGGCCTCGTCGATCAGGCCCATGGCGTAAAGCTGGCCCGCGTAGACCGCCTGCTCAGGGCGCTTTTCCACGTCGCGCACCACGTTCATGCGGTGAGCGAAGTTGCGGCACGCGCCCAGATTAGCCAAAACCACGTTTCCTGTGTACGAAAAGAGCGTCTCCGCGAACTGGTAACGCTCGCGCACCCTCCTCGCAATATGGAATTCCATCTTCAAGAACCAAGCTCCCACGGCCTGCGCACGATTCGGTCGCCGGTTCAATCATCCCCGGCGCGCACCAGGTCAAAGGTTAAAGGTAAATCAGGAGGGTGGAGGTTCTGCAAAAGAAGCCGCGCAATAAAAACGTCGATACGAAGCTCATCCAGCCGCGGTTCGCCGCCTGCCGCGGGGAGAATGTGCGCATCTCAAAAGCTCCGCGGCCTGTACGGTAAGCGCTCTAAGCATCGTAAAATGAAGCGCTAAGGCCGCATGATGCCCGCCCCTCGCCCTCCCGGCCGGTCCGCCGCGCAGCCCGTGCCTTCGCACGTCTACCTTGCCAGTACCTATCCCACACTTTCGATGATCTTTGTGCTGCGTGCGGCCCATACAGCCCATATTCGGGATGATCATCTCCGCCGTTTGTAAAATATTCAATATGCCCGGAACGTGGTGGGCCAACCAAACTTTGTTGGTATTCACCACAGCGATGGGATGGAGGCCATCTCTGTGGAGAAATTTCCAGACACCTCCGATCGCCTCCTCTCGAGTTACATTTGCGATTGCGCGCTTTGTAGGCAGACTCGAAGGCGACTCGGCAGATCAGGGCTACACAATGGTGTTGGAAGGCCTTGCCATCGGCGTCACAGCCTTGCGTCTTGGCTCCGGCGTCGCGACCTGAAAGGTGAAGCACCATCAGCTAGTGGATCTCACATAATATTTGGTCATTCGGCCCATAAAAAAGCCGCCTTCCAAAAGGCGGCGATCAAGCGTGTACGGCGGAGCACGTGGCCGAAGGTGCGGCGGGCGGGCTGGCTCAGTTGTCAGTAGTCTTGGGGCAGAGGTTGGGCAGTTCGCGATTCCTCCGATCGCCCCACATGTGCTCCACCGGGTTCAATTCCGGCGCATAGGCGGGCGGATATTCCAGGCGAATCCAGCCCTGGAGCGAAAACTTGTGGTTCAGCACCATGCGGCTGCGACGCGCTGGCAGCCGGTCCCACACCACACGCTTACGATAAAACGACCTCGCTGGATCTCTCTCCTATATAACCGCATCGTAGTGCGTGTTACGGTGCCATATCCTGCCAAGGTCATCATGTGATCCTGCTTGGAAATGGGAAACCGGCCGGCTACCGCCCGCCGCCCATGCTTCCAGTCGGGCGCTCTGGCTCGCAACCAAGGGGTTTACGGAGCGTGGATGTTTCCGCACCTGCATTGAAGCTGGAGCCAGTGCAGCCTTGCGATTGCTAGCCCCAGCCCTCAATACGCGTTCCTGCCCATGAAGCCGCCAAACAGCGTCATGACAATGATCCTCAAGTCGAACAGAAGGCTCCAGTGTTGGAGGTAATACAAGTCATATCGCACCCGCCTTTGGATGGAGCTGTCGCCACGCAGCCCGTTCACTTGAGCCCACCCTGTGATCCCGACGTTCAGATAATGGCGCGCCTGGTAAAAAGCAATGTCGGAGCGAAACTTCCTTACGAAATGCGGGCGCTCCGGACGCGGGCCCACGACGCTCATCTCGCCCTTCAAAACATTCAAGAACTGCGGAAGCTCGTCAAGGCTGGTCTTGCGAAGAAATGCCCCGAACCGCGTACGCCGCGGGTCGGTCTCCGCACTCCAAAGAGTGTCGCCTTCCGCCTCCGGCGCTACTTCCATCGTGCGAAATTTATACATGGCGAACAGCTTGCCATTCCTGCCCACCCGTTGTTGCCGGAAAATCACTGGCCCAGCAGAAGTCAGCTTGATAATCGCTCCGATAACCAGCAAGGGGATCGCGAAGATAAGCAGGACAACGCTGGAGAAAATAAGGTCAAACCCGCGTTTAATCAGAAAATAGCCGATCGATGAAGTCGGACTCGAATCAAGATCAAGCATCTGAAGCCTACCCAGTTCGACCACCCGTTCACGAACTTTCATGCCGCTGTTCGCGTTGACGATGATGCGAACAGGCTTTCCTAGAATTCGCAGCTTGGAAATGCATCGGCGGAGCTCGCCATACCGGTCAGGCGGAACCGCGATAAGAATATCATCGGCCTCCAGGTCCTCAATGGCCTCTATATCGGATAATTGTAGTATGGGCGTGCTTGAGACACGTATCTCCTCGCCAGGCAGTTGAATATATCCAACCACGTGGCAACGTACAAACTCATTGCGCCTGACCTGCATCGCCGCTCTCGCCGCAAAACGGCCGGTCCCTACGATGATTATCCGTACCGCCCGCTGGCGTCCGGCCAACTCGCGAAGCATAAGCCGGAACAACGTTCGCACCACAACCGCTAACACCAGCAAGATAAACGCGCTCAGCAAAAAGATCATCCGGGAGTAGATGAAGTCATGAACAATAAAGAGCGCCACTATGTCTGCCAAATACGTAATGCAGCACGCTGAAAAGCACGCGCGGATTCCCGTGTACTCGGCGCTGACTTTCGCCATGCTCGTTACTTCCCCCCTCTCCGCGACCACCGCCCACACCACGCCGGTAAATAATGCCAGGTAGAGGTGATGCTGCGAAAAGATTGCAGTCGCCGCTCTGCCCCAGTGAACGTAAATGAGGCTGGCCAGAAAGAATGAGGCGAAAGGCAGCGAGTAGATTATGGCGCGCAACACAAACTCATAACGGAGAAGATGCCTGGTCACTGTCGATCTCCTTTCACTGTGCGAAAGAACACGGCCTGGACGGCCGGATCCTGGCTGCGGTAAATCTATATCTGCCCGGTCGTCGCATTCCGCAGAGGCAAGACCATCTTCTATCCTCACTGCGGCTATTTCGAGCAATGCATTGCATCTAAATGACCTACTGTGCTCCAGCGCGTGTGAGCCAGTATCCGGAAGCCTCGCTGAATTGCCGCTTTAGACAATTCGGTAGGGAGGCTTCCCATCTTCCCAACCTATAGGCAACAACTTTGATGAGTGTGCGAAGCAGGCAATAAGGAACAAGATGAGGCGCTTCGGCATGCAGAAAGGTCAGCTCTGACCGCACAAAGCGAAGACCTTCGCCGTTTGGCTCGCCATATGCCTGTTGCAGCCACGCTTCCCTCGCATGCATTACGCCAGTATCGAAATAGCGCCTGAATAGCTTCTTTAAAGTTAGATTGTGAGAATGCAGCGCGGCTGCTTCAGCCACATAGGCTATCTTCCAACCGCGCAGCATCAACTTCGCGGCCACATAGGTATCTTCTCCCATAATGATATGGGAAGGAAATCCGTTCACACTTTCAAGCGCTGAGCGGCGATAGGCGCTAAAGCTATTCGAAAGAAAGGTCGCCTTAAAGCCCATCGTATCGCGGCTATCGAGTGTCCGGATCGCAGAAGCTGCGGGATAATTAAATGTGCATGCATGGCGGGCAAATGGGTCTGCGCTGGGATACGGCAACTGCCTGCCAAAGGCCGCGCCAATGTCAGCATCGGCGAACATTGAAACAAGTCGCAAAAGAGAGTCGCTGGAGGCCAATGATGCATCCTGAGTCATATACACTAGGATCTCTGCACCTTCCATCAACCTCGCGCCCAGCGCGCGGGTTCCGCCATGGTTGAATTCCCGTCTTAAAATGCTGTGAACCTGGAATCCAGCCGCGCGCGCGAGTGCTGCCGTTCTATCTTCAGATTCCGAATCGACAATAAGCACTTGCCCGGGAGCTATGCGTTGCTTTAATAGTGATAATGCCTGCGCCTCAAAATGCGCTTCGGCATTTCTGGTTGGCACAATGACGGCCACTTGGCTGAGATTCCGGTCGTACTTCGAGTCATTCATATTCTTGTTGTCCACCTGAGATAACTAACAGATCCCACCTTTAGCGCCAAGATCGATGAGCATCAATTGTCAAGTATGTGTTTACGACAGCGTGTGGCAAGAGCCGATCTGTGGATATTCGCGCTCATTCGCGTCTAAAGTGAGCGCCGGATCACGGAAAGAAGTGGCTCCCGTTCAAGTGAGAACCTGAGAAAATGAGTCTGATCGTCTCCCTGCGTCATGATTGGCTGGCGTCTTAACGCCAGAGGGCTGCATCGACAGTGGATAAGTGATAGCGGCATTGCCCGCCGTGGTCCAGTTTTTCTGCTCTTATCTCCCCATCGAACCCGCGTCTGCTCGAATCGCTTCCCATGGCTTGCTCAATATCTGTAAGTAGACTGCGGTCAGGCAGGCGCCAATGTTACTTTCTTATTCTTCGCGCAAATCAAAATCGACGCTCTGGCCATATTTGTCGCTCCCTATCCATGGAACGCTTCCACCTTCTTGCCAGCGATGAAGATGTTGGTTGAGAGCTTATTGATCGGCCAGAGATGTTCAAGGAATGCGTTCAGAGAAAAGGCTTTTTCCACAAACCGATTTGCAAGTCGCCGATCAAAGATTCCCCCCTTGGGACTCGACAGTGTTGGGACAACCTGATGGTAGCCTAAGTCAACCGGGAGAAATCCATGGTGCATGAACATGTACCTAGCTTCGCTGAGCGAGTACATCCTAAGATGATGCGGATTGCCCATTCTGCGGTTAAGCCATTCGGTATAAGAACACCTGTTAGGCAACATGGTCATCAGGAAAAAACCACCAGGCTTGGTGATTCTGTAAAGTTCTTTCAAGGATTCAGAATCGTTTGGGACATGCTCAAGCACCCCGCTTCCAATCACGACGTCGAACGAATTGCTATCGTAAGGCAGCAAATATGGGTGCGCAAGCTTTAAGTATTTGAGCTGAGCGAACTCGAAGAACTCAGGATACTCACAGTTGACCACATCGCATCCATGTATCTCGACTTCGGATCCAAGCAGCATCCTGGCCAGACATGCGTCCGCGGCGTGGCGGCAGCCCCAGTCAAGAATTCTGCGTGCTCCGTTTAGAAATCCCTGACAGCGTTCGAAAATGCTGACTTGGCGACGGATCACAGCAAGATTTCTAGAGTGCGCGTAAAGATAGCGATCTTCGTTGATGTGAGCTTGCGCAGAATAGAGTCTCGCCAATTCCCCTACGAAGTTAGGCGGGGACGACGGCGCCTTACACTCGGCATTTGCTCGAATTGGTTGCAATCTCAAGGGATTCTTCAATCTTTCGGACCGTCTTATCCCAAGTGAACTTCCTTGCGCGGACAAATCCTCTTTTGCGCAATTCGCTTCGCAACTGGTCATTCTCAACCAGCACGCGAATGCCCTCGGCAATCTCTTCTACGCTGAGTGGATCAACCAGAAGCCCGGCGTCACCCAGCACCTCAGGGATAGCCGCCGCCTTCGAGGCAAGCACCGGAGTCCCACACGCCATGGCCTCCAGGGGCGGGAGGCCAAAGCCTTCGTAGAGCGAAGGAAACAGAAAAGCCAGCGCGCCGCGGTACACAGTTGCCAATTCCTCATCGGATTTGCACCTTCTGGATATGACCCGTTCCCGAAGCCCCAGCCGTTCGATTTCGCCGTCCAGTTCGGGACCCTCCCAGCCGACCAGAAGAAGCCGGATATCTTTTGCCACGCCCGACCGCGCGAAAGCCTCCAGCAGGCGCGGAAGGTTCTTATGAGGCTTCCGGCTGCCGACATACAGGAGATAAGGATAGCCCGGCTCGAACCGTGCTCCTTCGGGGCCGAAGGGAGGTCCGATGCCGTTCCCCAGTTTCACCACCTTGTCCTCGCATACATGCGCCCAGTCCACAATCTCCTGCTTTGAAAACTCGGAGACGGTAAGCACAAACGCTGCCCGCTCGCAGGCGGGACGGATGATGTACCGGTAGTACGCGCGCTTGGCCACGCTGGAATCTTCGGGAACCCGAAGATGGTGAAGATCGTGAAGCGTGAACACAAACGGACACGGAGAGCTGATGGGAGCGTTGTAACCAGGGCTGAAGAAGAGCCTGGGCCGGCGTCGCCACAGGACCGCACTTAACAGGACGGGATCGGCCGGATGGGCGGGCGAGCGGTCCGCGCTGTAAAAGCTCACCGGGCCCAGTCGCTTCGCAATCTCGCCGGCAAAACGTCCCATACCATGCAGGCCAATCCAGCGCGCGTCATAAAGGATATCCATCTTAGCTCAACTCACCGGGTCGGCACCTTCTAAATTGTGCGCCGAGATTTCTCTGACGTTCTTCAACCTGGCCATCGGATAGGAGTGCAGTTGCGGCGAGACAAAATAGGCTATGAAGACCAAACTAATTATGTTGTTGGCTAGCATCTTAACTGGAATATCATAACCATCACGCATAATGTGCAACATGAAATCACATGTAAACTCCACGTACATCACAGACCACAACTGGCTGTATCTGGCGTGGCGCAGGAGCCAGTCTGCGGCGACTCCTAGAACAAAGTAAAACACTGGGAAGAGAACCCCGAAGTAGAGCAATCCCTGGGCGTAACCGGAAAAGGCGCCCATCGGACTCAGATCGCCGAATCGACTCACGTAAAGAAGCTGCTCTTTCCCGGGCAACAGGAACCTTGGGACGGTAAACCACAACATATCTAGAAAGAATTTCGACGGAACAATCTGTTGACCCCACAGGGTGGGGTGTTGAATAACTCCAATCAAGGACAGTTGGGAGAAAATGCTCTCGTACATTACGGGGCTTACTATCCGCTCGAAGGAAAAGGCATTTTCATTAAGCGTCGCATGGGATCTAAGAAGGAATACCGAGTAGGCAACCGCGAACAATCCCGCAGACAACCATATTAGCGTCTTAAAGCGTAATTTTCCGCGTATAAACAAGTACAATCCGAAAGTTATGCAGGCGGTAATAAAGAAGATTCTCGTTCCGTGTAAGAGATTGATGCCATTGATGCTGCTCAGCACGACAAAGCCCATCAGGTTGCGGCCGGTATTCGATAACAGGACTACAATGGAAAGAAATAGGAGCAATTCCGAGCAAAACATCGAGAAGCTCCAAAGGCCCCCCGTCATCTTCCCAGTATTAAAAGCGTAATTTGAATAGACGCCACGCGGAATTAGAAGAAGTTTGGTGACGAGGAAAAGTCCGACGAAGACCCAGCAAGCCGGCCAAAATGCCCCGTTCAGCTCAAACGGCCTCAACCTATTCCGAACAGGAACACGTGCGGTAAGGGTCGTTAGCAAGGGACCTAGTTTAGATCCACTTAAGAAGGCCAAGACGCCACACAGATATACGTAGGTGATCTTCAAAAGCACCGCGTTATCTAACCCGATGTTAAGGCTCGCTTTGCCCCCAGGCCCCGAAAAATTGGCCAGCACGATGGACAATATGGGAAGGAAATAACCGAGGTTATAAACAAGAAACAATACTGAATGAGGAGCCAACCAACGATTGGGCAGAGTAATCGGCGCAGCTTCCACCTCAACACCCCTTCGCGCTCGTTCGTTCTTTCTCATCACATTCGTGCGCAGATAACGCTCAAATGAACTGTGCTGCCTGCACAGAACAAGACCTAAACAAACCCCTTTGCGAGAGTAAGGTCACCGAACCGCTAGGACTGATGATGAACATCGGCGTCAATATGTTGAGGTAACTTCTATCCCGGTGGCTCAACCAGACGTAACATGCGCACGACACCACCAACGCCCCTGCGATTACCCACACAGCAAACTGTCGTGATGCAATTGTTCCGGCCATTATATTCAATCAGGCTTTGTCATTGTGGCTCATGGTCGGCTTCCGATCAACACAGCCCATATTCTTGCTTCTGCAGGCTCACACATCATCTTTTAACCTTATCAATCGCTGTCGAGAAAGCCTGGAGATACCCGTCCACCATGAGGTGAGTTGAGAACTGCGACGCTCTCCTGACCGCCAGGCCGCTCATCGAAGCCAGCTCGTGGCGAGACTGGATCGCCTGCTCCATAACCCGATTCAGCGCCCCCGGCTCGTCAGGGTCAAAAACCCAGCCTGTTCCTTCGCCCATCAGTTCCGGGATTCCGCCTCGACATGATCCGATTACGGGAAGCTGACAGGTCATACCCTCCAGAACGGATCGAGGAGCACAATCGTGACAGAGGCTGGGCACGACCATTACATCCACTTTTGAAAGCAAATCGGCGGGAGGAACGAAGCCTAGCATACGGATTGCAGGATGGCCGTTTACCAGTTTCTGGAGCGAGTCCTCGTACCCTAAATCACCGCGTCCGGCAATCAGAAGCTCTGCGTCGGCGGCGGGAAGCTCGAGGAAGCTCCGGACCAGCAAATCAACGCCTTTGGAGGGATCGAGCCTGCCCAGATATCCAAACCGCAGGACGCCGTTTTTTGCGGCTTTCAAAGCGCCATTGCCGACCGTGGATTCAACGGCGTTGTAAACCACCATCTTTTCGGTTTTAGAAAAGCATCCGTACTGGATGTGTCTCTCGAGGATCGTGCGGCTTGTGCCGGTTACAACGTCCACAAGGTTTGAAAGGCTGCGGCGGGGTTGGCTATAAACACGACAGGCTCTACAAGGGCTCGAGCAGACCATGCCGTTGTGAAACATCGTGCTCCGCGAGCAAAGGAGGTAATGGTCACGGAGGGTATGCACAAGGGGCAGATGCCGCCTGCTAATGGCGCGCCAGACCGAAGCAGAAAAGCCGCAGATGTTGTGCGTGTTCACCACATCGGGCTGCTCCCGATCCAGAACAGCGCCCAGCGAGGCGGCCATGAAAGGATTGAAGCTATCGACCGCATGCCAGATTGCCTTGACCGGTGTAGGCTTTCCCGGTGCGCCCGGAAAATAAAGATTCCTTACTGGCAGGTAGTGGACGCGAACGCCGCTAACTTCAGCGACCTCATAGCGCTTTTCAGGGTTCAGGGTAGCCACGACGGCCTCGTGTCCGCGGGCCGCAAGCGCCTCAGCAAGGGCTTGTGCCGATTTCTCCGCGCCCCCGATGATGTTCGGGTGATAGAGGTTACTGACGATGAGAATCTTCAATGAATTGCCAACTCCTACAGCTTCATCATTTGCTTACCGGAATAGGCTAGGGACAGCGCAAAACGCGGGTGGGTGGGTGGGTGGTATCTTCAAGACAACGGAAAATCCGGGGCGATACCCAGCCGCCCCGCCAAGCCATCCCGGATAGCCCTCTTTAGCAGCCGATAGCGACCTACGCGCCGCAGGGACAAAGCGAAGAACAACAGCCCGAGGCAATAAACCTGGCGGTTGATCCAAAACATAAACCGTCTATGCGGCAAACAGTGACTATCCAAGTAGATCTGATTGCGGGTGCCGTAGAACTGGTGCGTATCATTGCCACCTTCCAGAAAACCATGAAAGGTGCTACGAAAGCGCCTCGCGAAATGCCACGACGGCTCCAGGTCGGCGACCTTTGCTGCGGTAACGAGCCGGATTGTCCCGCCGTTGCGAGCGATGCGGTGCGTAAATTCTCCATCGTCGCCGTAGAGTACGAAGTCCACTCGCGGCAAGCCGTGCCTTTTGACCACGGAATTGTGGAACAAAAGCCCGCCGTAAGGGCCGCATTGCACCTCAATTAGAGGCGGCAGCGCTTCTCCGTAGTTGGGCCGCCACCATGGCGAGCGGCGCCAAAACTTGTAGGGTATATCGAACACATGAAAATTCGCGAAGCTCGAGGGCCGACGCTTAAGGCGCGAAAGTGGAACTCCGGCGCCCGGTACGTTGGGGCGATTGCACCGATGGGCCATGACCGCTAAGTTGTCATTAGAGAAGGTGTTTACAAGGTGCGCATGAGCCGCAAGCAGCTCATTTAAAGCACCCTCCTGTGGCTGGTTATCGTCGTCGAGCAGCCAGATAAAATCCATGCCCCACTCGCAGGCCCGCTCGATGCCGGCGGCAAACCCCACAGCCGAACCTTGGTTAGTATGGAGGTCAACCACATCAACTTTGTCCGCCCCGAACTCTGCTGCCAAAGTCTGCACGTCCCACTGGGCGCCATTGCTGACCACAACGATCTTTCGGATAGCCGGTTCCAGCAGCAGGGCTATGAGAACCTGACGAACCAGATGCTGTCGATTCCCGTAGGTTACCGTGACGGCGCAGACAGGCCCAGCGCGAATTTCATTTGGATCATTGCTCAGCGCGCTATCTTGAGCCACAGCCTGATCTGCCATCTTTCCTCCAAGTTAAGAACGTAGCGCCAGGCGACGAGCAGAAATCCACCGCCGAGGAGCAATGTAAAGGCCGCCTCAGTAATAAGGGCGTGAGTCGATGCCCAGAGAATCACAAATCCTGCCGTCAGGGCCACAAGAGTTCCAATACTTCGCCCAAGATCTCTGTCAGCGAGCAACCGGGGCGAGGTCCGCGTGATCCAGCAGGCTCCCACGATGAGCAACAGGAAATCAAGACTGACGCGGATGCTCCAGGCAATCGCCGCGCCAGGTAGCCCAAATCGGGTGACCAAAAGCCACGCCAGGCCGACATGAACGGGGAGTTCGAACAGGTGAAACTTGGCGTTGAGGTCGGGGCGGCCCAAGCCATAGAGAAGATAGTACGGAATATGTGCTAGGCAATTGAAAAAAACACCCCCAGCCAGAATTTGAAGCGGCAGAGTACCCTCAGCGGCAAACTTTGTGCCCAACCAGAAGGTCAGAATTGGACGGGCAAAAAAGGCCAGCACCAGGACCACCGGACCCACGATCAGGATCAGAAACTTGAGAGATCGGATGAGAGCTTTCCGGATCCACTCGGTGTCCCCGCGTCCTGCAGAGGTGCTAAAGGCTGGGAACAAAGCGGCGGTAAGGCTGGTAGGAAGAATCGTCAGCTTGGTCGAAATCATGAAGGGAGGTGTATAAAAGCCGACGGCGGCAATAGAAACGACCGCGCCAATGAGGAATCGATCAAAGTAAACAAGGATGGGACTGACGGCGCTGGAAACTGTAACCCATCCGCCAAAGCCCAGCAGCGGCCGTACAAGCCTGCGTTCAAAACGAACCCTTGAACCCAGAACGGGATAAAGACGCAGGCAAAGGACCGCCAGGACCGCAAGCGACGCGACCCGCGCCAGAACCAGCAAGAGCACGATGGCAGGCAGGCCGTATCCGGCGGCAATGGCGACCACCGGCAACAGGTAGTTGAGGGCGCTCGAAGGAATATTCAACGCGTTCAGTAGATCAAAACGCTGCGAAGCCGCCAACACACCTCGCAACGACCCCGTGGCAAAATCGACGGGCAGGGCGGCGGCAAGAATCAGAAAAACCAGGTGCGCCTGGGGATGAAGACCGACGGGAGTCTTCAGCAGCCGGTAGGCCAGCAGGTGTGAGGCGAGCGCCAGCAGAACGCCCGCTGCCACGCCAAACGACGTCTGGCTGAGGAGGGCCGTCCAGACCACCTCCGGCAGCCTCCCGATTTCACCCTTGCCAAGAAGCTCCGCCACAAACTTGGTGGTAGCCGGGCCGATGCCTAGATCGAACAGGGCGAAATATCCCACCACCATCCACGCCAGCGAAAGCAAGCCAAAACGGTCCGGTCCCAGGTGCCGAACCACATAGGGCATGGTGACCAGAGCCACCAGTAGAGGCACAACCCGTCCGATCACGTTGAGCAGGGTATTGTGGGCAAGCTGGCGCCCGCTGATATCAACAGTGACTGCGGAGTATGTCTCTTGTTGCTCCATGATGGTAGAAAGCTCAACAACTACCGGCTTCCGACTGGAAGTCGCTGCGCTTCTCTAACTCCATTCAAACCCCATTTAGTTAGTCCCGCTCTTTCGCGGTCTTCGACGGCCCTTGACCGCACTAGACCTTTCTTTCAATGTCTGTCGGCCGCGACCCCTTTTGTGACAGCCATAGCAGGCGAGCCCTGACCGCCGCCGCCATTTCCAAGGCCAGCACCTTACGGGGATCTGCCGGATCGGTTGCATCCCACTGCGCTTTCGCCAGCACCCACACTACGGCCAGCGTGAAGGCCAAGAAACCACCCAGTAACATGATCAGCAAGCGGGGTGGAAACGATTTCTTCTGCGGAACCAGGGGGGAATCGAGCACCTTCACGCTCGGAACCTCTTTCGCCTCCTGCACCTTCGCCATTTCGTCCTCTTGAGTCAGCGTCGCAAAGACCGTCTCTTCCACACTCGTTTGCCGCAAGAGATCGGCATAAGTTACGCCTAGAACAGGAAGCTGGCTGATACTTGGGAAGAGTTCCCCCGCGCTGCTGTTCTCGTCCGCACCCTTTCCTGCGATTTTCTGGAGGGAGCTTCTCATATTGTTGACCTGGGCCTGGACGGCGCGCACTTGCACGTCGTTGTCCGTATAAATCTGCCGAAGTCCCTGGAGCTCCGATTCGGCGGCAATCAACCGGCCTTGCAGGGTTGCCGCAGCCGTCACCATCGCCTTGCCCTGGTTGGGAACATCGATGGCGCCTTTTTGGCTGGCAAACTGGCTGAACTTCTTTTCGGCCTCTTCGAGGTTCGCACTCACTTGTTGCAGGCGCTGGTCAAGGAAAACCCGCTCGCGATGCGCCGATGACGTGCTCAAGTGGGTGACCACCCAGTTCAGCTCGGTGACGTATTCCTGCGCCATCGCCGCCGCTCGCCGCGGGTCATGATCCGTAACAGAAATCGAGACGAGACCGCTCTTCTGGTCTTCGGAGATGTCCGTATGTGCTGCCACCGCTTTGCGAGCGTCCTCGATGTATCGTGTTCCGTAGACCTTTTGCAGCGTGAACTTGCGAATCACATCGTCCTGAACGGTATCGCTCTTCAGAATTCCTACGAACAGGTCGCCGGTTGTCTTCACGCCCAGAGCGCTTTCCGCCAAGTCCGCCAGCCCACCGCCCATTTGACCCGTCAGAGCCGCCAGCATCCCGGCGCCAGCGTCGTTTGACTGATCCGGGGGCATCAGCTCCGCAGTGGAGGTGTAGCGGTTCGGAATGTCGAAAGCGATTGCCGCCGCGATCGCCAGTCCCGCAACTGTTGCCAGCATCAGAAACCGGCGCTTATTCCAGAGTAGTCGCATGCGCGCTGCCGTGCGCTCGCGCGCCTCGCGCAGAGCCTGCTCATCGATGGCCTCGATGACGAGTTCGTCCGCGGGGTAGGTGCGATTCCGGCCCGTTACTGCCTCTTTTGGAAGATCGCTCAAAACTTGCTTCCTCTGGGTTAATCTTCTTCTTAGAACCACCAATTCAATTCAGTTAAGACGCCAGCGCCGCCATGATCGTGGTTATCTAGATCTCCGCGGCCGAGGTTGCGCTAGTAAGGCGCCAATCAATAGTTACATCGACGAAGCCCAGCGTGGCCGCCATCAAAGCAAAGCCATTGACGATGAGGCGCTTAGACTATCTAATGACAAAGCTGAGAATCTTCAGAATGAGCGCCCTTGTACTCACGCCGGAAGTCCTGCGATAACCGGATCGGACTCCATGCACAGAGCACCCTCGGACAGCGCGCTGTCAGGCAACAGGCCAGAAACGGTTTCAAAGCTCCGCGAGATTTGCATCCTTTCCTGTGGCCGATGCGCCAAGCCACCCCGTTCTACGGACACGGCCCGGCCGATTGCTTCGGGATTAGATAGATGTGCCGTAGCAATCCTAAAAGGCTCCAACCACCGCGCCGGTAATCGCCACCGAGGACGCAATTTGCGCCGTGCCAATCAGATTGCGCCACAGTTGCGAGCCGCCGGTGATCTTTTCCGGGACGATGATCGAGTCGCCGGGATACATGCGCGTACCGAGGATGCCGCCTTCGAAGATGGTGCGCTCTCTGTTATTGGCCACGACGGAGCCATTCGCGCGCAGGATAAAGATCTGCCTCTTGTTCCCCGATTGCGTCACGCCGCCGCCCTGACCCAAGTACCAGCCAGCATCCTTGCCTGGACGGAAGGAAATGCCCGTGGGGTTGTAGACCTGACCGGCAACCAGTACAAAGTTGGGCATCTTGGGAATGATGAGACGGTCGCCCGCTCGCACTACTATATCTGCCGGAGTATCTTCCCATTTCTTGATGTCGGAAGAAATATCAATCACCATCCGGCCCGTGGAAGGATGATTGCGCAATGCCGTCAACGCCTGCTGCTGCTCCTGCTGCTCTGCCTTGAGGAGGTTCAGTTGGTCCTGTGTTGTCCCACTCACGCCTGTTGACAGATCGGGAGCGGTGGATTCGAGGCGGTGGATCATCTCCTGGCGGTTGGTTTCTTCCATCTGGCGCACCTCTACCCGTTCCAGGATCGCCCCCTCCGGATAAGCATCGGCGCGGAAGCCGCCCGCCTGCTTCAACACTGTACTGAGCCGCTCGCCATTTACGATACCGTAGGTTCCGGCGTACTCTACTTCGCCGCTCATCGTAATGGCAGATCCGATATCGTTCCAGCCCGATAGCTGCCGGATTCCAACCACGTCGCCCGGCTCCAGGGCCGTGTCGGCGCTTTTGTCACCTTCGAGAGCCTTGTCAACTGCGACGGTGCGAGTTTTAAGCAAGACCCGTTGTCCGTTCTGAACCGAGTAGGTGGAGAGATCCGCCACCTGGCGGTAGGCGCTGCGGCGGAAGCCGCCGGCCATGCGCACCAGTCCGGCCACGGTCATTGCCTGGGACATGGGATAGGTCCCGGGCCGAAGCACGGCCCCATAAATGGACACCGTAGGCGGATCGAATTGGTAACGCCCGAATACTTGCACGGTGTCGAAGGGCTGCAACGCAATGGGATCGTTACCGATCAGCGCATCCGGAAGATCGAAAGGGATGGTCACCGGATGCAGGTCGGGAGGCGCCAAGCGAACGATCTCGGCGTGCACGGCCGGCTCGGGCATCACGTCCTGATAGGAATGCAGAAGGTCGTTGACGGTCATTCCCTCGCGCCATGCGTACTCGCCGGGTTTGTAGACGTGGCCCTCCAGGTAAACCACCTGATCGCTGTATGGAAGGATGGGAGACACCTCGATGTAATCGCCGTCCTGCACCTGAAAGGCGGGCAACTTCGCTTCGCCGTTCGCGCCGTCGGAAATCTGCACGCGCAGCATGGTGTGGCGTTGGTGGGCGATCACGCGCTCTACCCGGATTTCCTTCAGATCAGCCGAGACCAGTACACCGCCGGCCAAATTCAGAACCTCCTTCAGGTCTATCTTGCCCTTCAACTCGTAAATCGCTGGCCGCCGCACCATCCCTGCTATCGACACCTGCGAGCCGGCCGGAGGCACCAAGATAGTGTCGCCAGGCATAAGGCGTTGCAAATCGGAGCGTACTCCGTGCAACAGGAAGTCATACAGGTCGATTTGCTGAACCAGGTGCGTGCCGCGGTACTGTTTCAAAATGCGCAGCGAGCCGCGGCTGGTGGGCCCTCCGGCGGCGTAAAGGGCGTTGAGGGGCGTGGACAACGAGCTCACATCGTAGGCTCCGGGCCGCTGCACGTCGCCTACGACGTACACCCGCACCGTGCGCACGCGGCCCAGGGAAAGTTCCACATGCTCATCCTGAAATTGGGTGCCCAGCGCTCTTTGAGCGGCGGTTTGCGCCTGGGCTATGGTGAGGCCGGAAACGGTAATGGTGCCCGCTTCCGGCAGCTCGATCTCCCCTTGGCGATCCACCGTGCGGCTCAGCCGCGCCGATTGACCGCCCCACATGTTTACGATCAGATTGTCGCCAGGGCCCAGAACATAATCGGGCCCCACCGGCAAGTCCATCGGCAACAGGTTCGCGTTTCCGGTCCCGTAGAGAAAAGCGTCGCTGCCGAAACGCCGCAGCCTGACGTTCGCAGGCACTTCCTGAGAGTAAAGATCGCGCAATGAGGGAAGGTAGGGATAAGGCGTCGGCGTCAGCCTTCGCAGTTCACTCGGCTGCTCCGGTGGGCGCAGCGGGAAAGGAGGAAAACGGAGCGCAGAATACGGAACCGCGTAGGGATTGAAGGGGCTTGTTGCCCCGGTTTGCGGAGGCAATCCGGGCGCGTTGGCAGTCCTTCCCGGAGGCTGCTGCGGGTTGGCGATGTAGCCTTGGTCGACAAGCTGCCTCGCCACCTGGAAACGGAAATTCGGATCCTCCTGGATGCAGTTGTAGACTCCGCTGTCGGGAATAATTGAAGGATCAACACCGTATTGTTGTCCCGCCAGGTCCTTAGACGCCATCAGAATGTCCGGGTCCTGCATCAGAATCGAAATGATCTGGTTGGCCGAGACCATGGGCCAAGTCATCTGCCCAGCCATTCCTAATTGACTCCCGGGGTATTGCTCCTCCTGCTGGGTCTGATATGGCGAGTATGTCCCTCCTTGAGGGTTGTAATTTTGGCCGTATCCATTCTGTTCAGGGTAGTAATTCTGACCGTATCCATTCTGTTCAGGGTAGTCATTTTGACCGTATCCATTCTGCTCGGGGCTGTAATTTTGACCGTATCCGTTCTGCTCAGGGTTGTAATTTTGATAGTATCTATTCTGCTGAGTATTGTAATTTCCATTGTATTCGTCTTGTTGCGGATAGGAGCCTTGCTGCCCATCTTGGGAGTCGCCGCCCTGTTGATCATAGTTTTCGTCCGCTCCCTGCATCGCCGGGCCGGAAGACGCCCCAGGCGCGGTTCCCGGATTGTAAGCGCCCGCGCCCGGAACCTGACCCGATCCGCCCAGGTAACACGCCGGCTGAGTCCCTAACTGGTTTTCAGCCAACGGCGCCTGAGGATAATTCTCCGCAGCCGGGTTCTGGCCGCGCGCGTAACGCGCGGCCAGCAAGCAAGTAAGCGCGAAGAATAAGGCCGCTTGGGCCCGATGCCATCTGGCTTGACTCGCGAATTTATTCCAGAAGTTTTGCAGTCTGTTTCCCGATTTCACGATAACCTCAAAACAACCCGTGGAAATCAATCACACCGCGCGTAAATGATCGGAGCGCTGTGTCGAACAAGAGCAGGCTCTGCCTGACGCGGTGGTTCTAGCACTGTCGCAGAACAAAAAATCAGCCCTTCAGTCAAAATGCGCCCTTGAGTCAACCCCAGTTTGTTCCGCACCTCGCGGCTGCCTCCTGCCTCTCCGGCTGCGCGGCTTTTGATCGGCTTTAAGCGACGCCAACTCCGCGCTCAGTTGTTCCACCCTTTGTTTCAGCTCTTCCATCTGCGCGGAGGTCTCATTTACGCTCAAAGCCAAGGCGCTCTCCCGGCTGGCATGATTCATAAAGCTGTAGATTGCATTGCGCGCGAGGTCGGAAATGCTGCGCGAGCCGCTTTGGACGCAGAACTGCTCCACGGACGAGTACTCGTCCTCGCTGAGCCGGACACCGATAGTGCGTACGCGGGGGACTAAAACCGCCATGGGGTACTCGAATATCAGAGAAAATTACAAGTAGGGATGGATTTCACAAGTAGGAGTGAGTTCTGGTGCGAATGAGGGAAAAGGACTTCTTGAAGCCTGCGTTTGGCGCGAGCTTCGCCCCCGTCGGTCCCATAATCGGGATCGATAAGCGACATCAACAGCTCCGGCTCTTGCCCCTTGCAAGAGCGGTCTTCTGCGTCGTTGCGTCGCAGTTCAGCGGCTTACTTGCAGCGAACTACTCTTGCCCGGCCGAATCTCACGCCTAGTTAGACTAGATTCACGCTATCACAGATACGGGGGGCAAAGAAAAAATGTGACTTTTGTAAAACACTTGTAAATCCTTTTTGATCTATAACTATCCTCTTTGGTATGTTCCAGATGGAGGGACGTGCCCTCTGGCCAGCCCTCATTTTCCCTTGTCTCCGAGTTCGCTCTTCGCTCCGGAAACTCGGGAAAGACCGGCTCCCGTCGTCCCCTTCGCAAGAGCCTCAACTGACCCTGGATGCCGGCCTGCACCGCGACAAGAACCGGAGCCTCAGGAGCTCTCACCCGTCAGGCAGCCATCGCAGCGACCATCGAATGGGACTGCTCCCCCGCGACCGCGGGTGGGCTTCTTCGTCCCCGGCCGATCGTCACGGAAGAGAGCCGTGAACAGGGCAAAGAAAAAGGGCACGTTTCCGTGCCCTTTTTCCAAGCTTTTCGCCAGGAGGAATAGGAGGAACAAGTTAACTAAAGGCTCAAGGTCGCGCCGGCGGACGCCTTGGCCTTCCGGAAGGCGACGAACGCCAAGCCGAGCAGGCCGGTGCCGAGAAGCAAGAGGCTGCTGGGCTCAGGGACCTCGCCTGGAACAAAGGCGGCCTCATCAACTGAAGTGCCGTCCTGGAAGGTAATCGTACCTGGCTGGTAGCTGGTTGCATTGGTGAAGAGGATGAAGTACTCGGCTGTATCGCCCGCATCAAGATTAGCGTTCATGAGGAGGGTGACGATGCCAGAGTTGTCGTCCGCTAGGGAGGCGTAGATGCCGCTGGAGGCGGGGCAGCCGGCGACATTGCAGTTAGCTTCAGAGACGTCGTATGCACCGAAGTTAGTGACGGAAACCGAGTCGATAAAATCCCTACTAGATGACGCGGCGGTGTCTGAAACTCCGAACGCGAAGGCAAGGCAATCCGGGCACAGTGCATCGCTGCCACCTTGTAAGACCACTTCGTTGAAGGCGGCGACGAACGGGTTCTCGTCGCCCACGGTCGGATTCGACGCAGAGCCGGACGTAAAGGCAACATCTGAACCTAAGGCGGCGAAAGTGTTACTGGCAGAGGTTCCGGTGACGCTGACAAAACTACTCCCGAGCGACTGGAGCGTATCTGCCATCGCACTTGGCGCGATCGCAAGAGCCGTTGCCATTGCGAGTAAAACTAGGAAAAGTTTCTTCATTCATAACCTCCTGGAGTCGCCCTCGCGGGCGTTTGTGCTGTTTGAGCCCCCTGCAGAGGGCTGGCCTAGAGTTGAACTGCAGTTTCAACGGCCTTCGCGTTGAAGTTCGAACAACATCCGATGCCACCGGCATTCGAGCCCTGTTCCCTGCGCCTTCCCAGGGGCGTGCCGGCTCGAATTTGATGGGCCCGGCAGCTATACGGCTGGTGGAAAGGAGTACCCAGATTCAGCCTTCACACCGGCCGCACCCACCTCTCCTTATGCACATGGCTAGCCAAAGTGGAAGCATTTAGATACAGCGACTTGCGCTCATGACGCTGTGGGAATGTGCAACATTTTGCGCACCCATGTTCCCAAAAAGTACTCTTTCCGGCGGATGCACCTGAATTGGGAATGGAAATGTTGCTGGGTGGACGCGCGGAGGCGGCAGAATTGTTTCGGGATTGGACTCGCATACGGCCTTGCCCAGCACAAATGCCCCTCTCGCCACGCCGTCGAGGAAGAGCTGTCACAAGCACATTCGGTTCCCGCGCAGCCACGAACGGTCCCAATCTGATGATCCGGCTCAAAGAAAAAGGGCACGTTTCCGTGCCCTTTTCCCTGCCCTTCGCCAGGGGGAACAAGAGGAACGAGCTAACTAGATGTTCAAGGTCGCGCCGGACGCCTTAGCCTTCCCCCTCCGGAAGGCGACAAACGCCAACCCGAGGAGGCCGGTGCCGAGCAGAAGCAGAGAGGAGGGCTCGGGCACGGGCGCAGGGGTCGGCGTAATTTCCATCGGGATGGAGGTGTTTCCATCACTAGGTAGTGCATAGCCGCCCGTAGGCTGCTGCAAGGTGTATGTTTCACCGAGCAAGGCAAGAGTTACATCGGTGAAATCCAGCACCGCTGTGCTGGAAGTGAAGCTGATTGCTCCGGTCAGAATACCAAGAAGGCTCTCTGAATCGGCTTCCGGGGCCGTTTGGTTAATATCCAGCGTAAAGGTGCCCGACACGTCGGGATCAACGCCAGTCAATAAAACATTTATGTATCCCGCACTCGCAGATGATGTGGGGGAAATCGCACTGGAATCGACGCCAGTGAAGGTCAGCGTCAGTGTGTCGTATTGGGTAGCAAAAGTTGCGACATTGCTGCCCGATTCGGAAAAGACACCGCTTGTCGAATAGTCGACTGTATCGGCCCGTGCAGCCGACGAGATCGCAAGGGCCGTTGCCGTTGCGAGTAAAGCTACGCAAAGTTTCTTCACTCGTAACCTCCGGAAGGCGCCCTCGCGGGCTTTTGTGGTCTTGAACCCTCTGCAGAGGGCTGGCCAAGGGTTGAACTGCAGTTTCAATGGTCTTCACGTTGAACTTCGAACAACATCCGATGCCACCGGCATTCGAGCCCTGTTCCCCGCGCCCTTCCAGGGGCTTGCCGGCTCGAATTTGATGGATCCGGCAGCTATACGGCTGGTGGAAAGGAGTATGCAGACCCAGCCTTCACACCGGTCGCGCTCACTTCTTTGCGTGCACATGGCTAGCCAAAGAGAGAGCCTTTCGATACAGCCACTTGCGCTCATGACGCCTTGGAGGTGTGCAACATCTTGCGCACCCAGGTACCCAAAAGGTTCTCTTTTCGCCAGATGAACTGGAATTGGGAATGGAAATGCTGGGGATGGACGCGCGGGGGCGGCAGAATGATTCGGGATTGGACTCGGGCACCGCCTTGCCCGCACAAATGCTCCTCCCGCCACGTCGTCGAGGAAGAACTGTCACAAGCAGATCCGGTTCCCGCGCAGCCACGAACGGTCCCCATCAGAATGATCCGGCTAAAAGGAAAAGGGCACGTTTCCGTGCCCTTTTCCCTGCCCTTGGCCAGGAGGAACAAGAGGAACAAGCTAACTAAATGATCGATGCCGCGCCAGACGCCGTGGACTTCCGGAAGGCTACAAACGCCAGGCCGAGCAGGCCGGTGCCGAGCAGAAGCAGAGAGGAGGGCTCGGGAACTTCTCCGGCGTTGACGGAGCCCATGAAATTCACATCGTCAATTGTGAAATTATCGCCGCTGCCGCCGGTGATGATAATCTCTGAAATCCCGGCGAGGTCGTTTACACTCAACAGTTCGTTGGGCGCACCACAGCCGCTGCCGACGTAATTTGCGCCGCCGCTGCCACTCGCGCCGCAAGCGCCATTAACTACGTCTAAAACATCCAATGAGGAGTCGTATGCAGTAACCGTCAGACCGTCATTGTAGGTGAATACGGCGTTGAAGAAGTCTGTCGGGACGGTGAAACTCAATTGCAGTGGCCCACTGGGATTGTACGCGACATTGACGCCGTCAGTCTGGCCACCATCGTCCGCGGGCGGTGGGAACTGTGCGTTGTTCAGGCTGCCAGATCCGTCTGTAGCACAACACTGGAGAATCGTCGTGCCGGCGAAGGTAACGCCGTCGCCAAATTCCTGCGTGGTCAGCACGGTCAGGTCGGAGTAGCCTGCAAAGTTAACCGTCCCTGCCCACGACAATGCCGGCATCGCGGCCAGAACAAACACTCCTACAAGAATTCCCTGCCAAAATTTCTTCATTCTTAACCTCCTGGAGTCGCCCTCGCGGGCGTTTGTGGTTTTGAAACCTCTGCAGAGAGCTGGCCAAGGGTTGAACTGCAGTTTCAATGGCCTCCGCGTTGAAGCTAGGACAACATCCGATGCCACCAGCGTTCGAGCCCTGTTCCCTGAGCCTTTCCAGGGGCGTGCCGGCTCGAATTTGAAGGGCCCGGAAGCTATTTGGCTGGTGGAAAGGAGTACCCAGATTCAGCCTTCACACCGGCCGCACCCGCCTCTTCTTAGGCACTTGGCTAGCCAAAGAGAGGGCCTTTAGAGACAGCGACTTGCGCTCATGATGCTTGTTTGATGTGCAACATTTTGCGCACCCAGGTGCCCAAAAGGTTCTCTTTTCGCCAGATGAACTGGAATTGGGAATGGAAATGCTGGCGGGTGGACGCGCGGAGGCGGCAGAATTGTTTCGGGATTGGACTCGCATACGGCCTTGCCCAACACAAATGCTCCTCCCGCCACGCCGTCGAGGAAGAGATGTCACAAGCAGATCCGGTTCCCACGCAGCCACGAACGGTCCCAAATCAGATAATCCGGCGCAAGGAGAAAGGGCACGTTTCCGTGCCCTTTTCCCTGCCCTTCGCCAGGAGGAACTAGAGGAACGAGCTAACTAAATGATCGATGCCGCGCCAGACGCCTTGGCCTTTCGGAAGGCGACGAACGCCAGGCCGAGCAGGCCAGTGCCGAGCAGCAGTAGAGAGGAGGGTTCAGGGGTCTCCGCCGCGATGCTGCCCTCGAAGTCAACGCCAGCGGCGCTCCCGTTGGACTGCCAATCAACTATAGTCAGCGTGTCGGTCCCAAGCAAAGCTTGGTCGATAGTTATTGGAAAATATGCAGTGCAAGTAGGTCCTCCTCCAGCAGGACCAGTCGCGCAAGGACCGTTAGTGCTGTTGTCGTCAAACCATCCAATCTGGGTGCCGTTGAGGAAAACTTCAGCCGTATCGTCCGCAGCTGCCTCGAGCACGCCGGTATAGGTAGCGCCTGCTATTGCGCTAAAGGTTGTGGTGTAGGTGTAGTAACCGTTTGGCTCAACGTTACTACCACTACAACAGCCATCTCCGGCATTTATTGAGACCCAGCTAGAGTTGGGAAGAGCGGTTATCCAGGGCGCCGAAGGATTTATGAGGTCGTATGTCGTCCCTGTCCCCAGTGGCGACGACGACGTGATGGTCGGCGGGGTGGAAGTGAATCCGACATAGGCCAATGCGGTATTGGCGTTGCCCGAGCTCGAATCACCGGTACCGTAGCTCCCTAATTGAATGCTGTTGGCGTAGGCCGCGGACCCAAGCGCGAACAGCAACGCAGGTAAAATCGAAATCTTCAGAATCTTCCACATAATATTCCTCCTGGAGTCGCCCTTGCGGGTATCTGTGCTACGTGAGTCCCTGCAGAGGGCTGACCACGAGTAGAACCGCGGTTTCAACCGGATGCGCGTTAAAGAAAGTTCGAATAACATCCCATGCCACCTGTGCTTGCGCCAGATTTTCCTGTGCATTTCCAGAGGCGTGTCGCCTCAAATTGGAAGGGCCTGGGAGCTACACGCCCGCTCGAAAGGAAAATGAGACCGGGCCTTCACGCACCGGTCGCTGTCACTTCTTCCTTTGCACGTGGAGAACCAAAGAACTCACCTTTAGATACAATAACTTGCGCTCATGACGCTTTGGAGATGTGCAACATTTTGCGCATCCACGTACCCAAAAAGTTCTCTTTCCGCCGGATGAACTGGAATTGGGAATGGAGATGCTGGTAGCTGGATGGGCGCGCTAAGGCGTTTTGGCTCTGCGGTCGGATCGAAAGGTGGGCCACAGTCAGCCCGGCCGGCAGGCCTCGATGGGCCAAGGCGTACAGCGCAACGGGTGGATTCGCGGCTCACCGTCGGGAGAGCAGGTTCCTGTAAGCGCCGGCGATCTGATTCATCATTGCCTCGGTCGTAAATCTTTCTGCTACCAGTGTCCTTCCCGCAACTCCCATGGCCTTTGCCTGGAATGGATCGGAGAGCAGCCGAAGGATGGCTGCCGAAAGGGCGTCAGGGTCTTCCGGGGGGACAAGGAATCCACTGATCCCCTCTTCCACCGCCTCTCGGTTCCCGCCCACATCGGTAGCAACAACCGGAAGAGAGGATGCCATGGCCTCGAGGATGGCATTTGAGAAACCTTCGCTGCGCGAAGGAAGAACAAAAATGTCGGCTGCTCGAAGATGTTGGCGCAGATTCGTGACTTCGCCATCGAAGCGGACATGATGGGCGAGGCCCAAATCCCGAACGAGGGTTTGCAGTTCTGCGAAATAGGCCGGCTCCAGCACATCGCCGGCGATGCTAAAGGAAACCTTGGGGTACTGCTGCACAACGGTCGCGGCCGCCCGGATGAATACATCGTGCCCCTTCACCCGCCGGATATTGCCCACCGTCGTCACCAGAAACTCGCCTGGGGCTTTGGCGGGCTTGGAGGCCGCATCCCAATCGGCAAGGTTCAGGCCGTTATAGATGGTCTGGACACGAGCGGCGTCGATTCGATCCACCTCGATCGCATGCCGCCGCACCTGTTCCGAGACGGCAAAGACCGCATCGGGCGCCCCAGCCATAAGCCGATAGGCAATGTGATGCTTGCGAGCCCTCAGAATTCCCATGTCCCGGCGGGCCCATACCAGCTTTGCCTTGGACATAGTCTTGGTAACCAATCCCGCCCAGATGTCGGAACTTTCAAAAAATGTGTGGATAATTTGGATTCTTTGCTGTTTGAGGTATCGTCTGAACTCGAGAGCAGCTCGAAGCGCCGCCAGATCGTAGGTGCGCTGCAAGGGCAGCAGGTAGATGGGACACGGCGGCGACTTCAAGGCGTCGCTCTCGGGATGCGCGGAAAAAGTCAGGATGGATGCCCGGTATCCATAACGCGGCAGGAGTGCCGCAACCTTCAGAGCGATGCGTTCTCCCCCTCCCAGCACCTTCGCAAACTGATCGACGACTAGCAGGACTTGCGGCAAATCGACCTGCACCGCATTCGTTATGCCTGGTGGCTCCGGCGGTAAAGCAACGATCTTCATCATCTGCTCACCCTTCCGCGGCCAAACAGCCGGTAAGCAGCTTCAAGCATACGACGCCTGCCGGGCAATTCACATCGCCATCCGCACCGCCTTGGAGATTAATGACGCCATCAGGTACCGAACTCAGAAGCGTGTCTCGTGAGGCTGACGGGAGATCCAATGCTTGCGCCGCGATCCGCTATAATGACCTCGCGTGATTCTCAGCCTTTACGGATTGCCATGAATCTTGATGAATGCACCGTCAATGATCTCATACTCAAACGGAAGAGTCTGCGCCGGCAACTCTTGTCCGCCGAAGGTTTGCAACCTGTTCGCATCGCGATTCTCGGCGGTTCGACTACCAATGAAGTTGCCGATCTGCTGGAAATATTCCTCCTCGCCTCCGGATTCCAACCTGTGTTCCATCAGTCCGAGTACGGCCGCTACTATGAGGACGCAGTTCTCGATTCCCGCGATCTGATCGCGTTTGCCCCCGATATTGTCTACATTCACACTTCATACATGAACGTGCTGGCCATGCCTCCCGTAAATTGTTCCGAGAATGAATTCAAGAGCTACGTTGAAGGGGAAGCCGGCCGCTATAGGCAAATTTGGGAGTCCATCGAGCGCAACCTCTCCGCTCAGATCATCCAGAACAACTTCGAACTGCCTATGTTTGCTGTTCTGGGTAACTTAGATGCGGTCTCTTGCGGCGGAGCTTCTCGCTTCTTCCTCGTACTGAATGCGGAATTCGCCCGGGCAGCCTCGGTCGATCCCAGGTTGCTCATTCAGGATATTCACAGTCTGTCGGCCAGGATCGGCCTGCGCCACTGGTTCGATTGGGACCGGTACTTCAGCTACAAGATCCTTATGACCATCGAGGGCAACGTCGCCGTTGCCCGCTCCCTTGCTTCGATGGTGCGGGCCATTTACGGCAGGAGCCGCAAGGTGCTCGTGCTCGACCTGGATAACACAATCTGGGGAGGAGTAATCGGAGACGACGGCGTCGAGAAGATTCAGATAGGGCGTGAGACACCCGTCGCCGAAGCCTATACCGCTTTTCAGGAGTATTGCCTCTCGCTCCACAGGCGCGGCATTTTGTTGGCAGTCTGCTCCAAGAACGATGAAGAGATTGCAAAGCAGGGATTCGAGCATCCGGATTCCGTTTTGAAGCTCGAGCATATCTCCAGCTTTAAGGCAAACTGGGAGCCAAAGCACGAGAACATCCTCGCGATCGCGCGCGAGTTGAATCTGGGCGTGGACAGTTTCGTCTTCGTGGACGACAATCCCGCCGAGCGCGCAATCGTGGAATCACAACTTGCCGGCATTGCCGTGCCCAACATCGGCAACGAAGTCTCCCGCTACGCCACGATCATTGAAGAAGGCCGCTATTTTGAACCGATCGCCTTGTCGCAAGAGGATTTGACCCGAGCCGCACTTTATCGGTCGAACGCAGAGCGGAGCAACGCGGAGGCCCAATTCGCCAATTACGGGGACTACCTCGATTCACTCGAGATGTTCGCCGAGATCCAGAGGTTCAATTCGCTCTACCTGGAGCGGATCACGCAGCTCACCAACAAGACAAATCAGTTCAACCTGACCACGCGCCGCTATACGCTTGCCGAGATGGAAGCGATCATGCAGGATGAACGCTACATTGGTCTTTACGGCAGGCTCGGTGACCGCTTCGGCGATAACGGGTTGATCTCGATTGTGCTGGGCAGGCGGGAACACGACGTGCTTCACATCGACCTGTGGCTGATGAGCTGCCGGGTGCTGAAACGCGACATGGAGCTGGCAATGTTGGACGCTCTTGTTGAACACGCGAAGGCTGCAAACATCGCGGCGTTGCGCGGATACTACCTTCCCACCAAGAAGAATGGCATGGTCGCCGGTCACTATGAGAAACTAGGATTTCGGCAGTATTCCTTCGACCCTGAAAACAAGAATTCGGTCTGGACTCTCGACACTCAGACTTATACCTCGCGCAATCAGCACATTAAGATCCTGGAGCCTGTGCATGGATAGCATTCTTGAAGAATTGCAATCGATCTTTCGCGATGTCCTCGACCAACCGGATCTGATTCTGACTCGCGAATCGAATGCGTCGAACGTAGATGACTGGGATTCGCTCGCTCACATCAATCTTGTCACATCGATTGAACGGCATTACAAGATCAGGTTTGCTCTCGGCGAGCTGCAAGAGCTGAGGGATATCGGGGACATGATCGATCTTATCAAGGTGAAACTTGCCGCCAAGTAATGTGAGGGTGCTGCCGAATGAACAAATGTTTTGCGCTGAATCTTCACCATGTTGGATATGCGGTAAAAACAATCGATCCGATAGCGGCCACCTATGTCGCACGTTATGGATACGAACTTTCGACCCCGGTTATTCACGATCCTCTGCAGACGGCTTTTGTGCAGTTCCTAAGATTAGCAGGGGACCGGGTTTATCTTGAGTTCGTAGCTCCTGACGGTCCCGAGAGCAAGCTGTCAAACGCGTCCAAGCGGGGTGGGCTGAATCACCTTTGCTACGCAACAGGACTGCTCGAGGAAGCGATTGCGCAGCTTGAGGGGAACGGCATGCGCTTGATCTCGGAGCCGAAGCCGGGCGTTGCTTTCGGAGGCCGAAGGATCTGCTGGATAGCCGGCGAGGACCCGTTGCCGGTTGAGCTGGTGGAACGAAGGCACAATGACGATCTATGCCTGCCTGGAGTGACGCTGGAGACCAGATAGAAAACGCTGATGCATTCTCTCTCCACCAAAGGTGATTTCCCCTTGCTCAGGATGAGCACCATCCCGGCCAGAATATCGGCGGCGCAATTTTTCCAAGGGATCGTCGGCGCGGCGGTATACGGCTTACTTAATCTTAGCGCTTGCATCTTCAGAGAGGTCCCTTATAATACTTCGCAGGGATGAGACACTCGAGTCCTGCCTCTGACAAAAATGACCGTGAACCAAACCTTGAAGCGGACCTGGCGCGAACCGATGCGGCGTGGCGTAAGCCGCCGCCGGTTCGCTAGGGCAAGCGCAAATCCACGTGAGGCGATGGCTGCCAGGAGTTCGAGCTGATGCTCTTCAACTCCTTTTATTTTCTGTTCTTATTCCTGCCGATCGTTACCGCTGGTTATGCACTCGCCCGCAGTTACTTCGGCCAGCGCACCGCGCAGGCATTTCTCCTGCTTTCATCACTTTTCTTTTACGCTAACGCCAAACCCGCCTATCTCCTGCTGTTATTGGCCTCAATCCTGTTCAACTGGGTATTGGCGTTAGGAGTCGCTCCCAAAGGCGCGGATTCGCCAAACGTTGCATCACGGCGCAAACTTCTGCTGTGGACGGGACTCACTGCCAACCTCGCTCTTCTATGCAGTTTCAAATACGTCAATTTTTTCCTTCGGCAACTGGCGCCTTTCCATTTGCTCCAGTTTAACCTTCCCAACTGGGAGTTCCCGCTTGGACTCAGTTTTTATACATTGACCCAGGTTATGTATCTCGTGGATACCTATCAGGGCCTGAATCTGCCGAACTCTCTGTTCGACCACGCCACTTTCGTGTCGCTCTTTTCCTATGTCGAATCTGGCCCGCTGGTGCGCTCCCGCGCCACAGTCCCCCAATTCCACAAATTCACGATGTCCGGCGACCGGCTCGACCGCGCTTGTCGCGGGATGTACTTGCTTGCTATCGGCCTCGCAAAGAAGGTTGTCCTGGCCGACTCGTTCGCCCGAATTGCCGTTATTGGGTTCGGCTCCGCTCAGAACTTCTCCACTCTTGAGGCCTGGATATTCTCGCTCTCCTATGCCTTCCAGCTCTATTTCGACTTCAGCGGATACTCGGATATGGCCGTTGGCTCTGCCTGGATGCTCGGGATCGACATTCCGCAGAATTTTAACGCCCCTTATATCTCAAAATCGATCACTGAGTTCTGGAGGCGCTGGCACATATCGCTTTCGAATTTCATCACGGACTATCTTTACACCCCCATTTTGCGCTCTATGGGCAAAGCGACCATCAAGACATCAGTAATAGCTATTCTGGTTGCAATGACCGTTATCGGGCTATGGCATGGCGCCGCATGGACCTTTGTCATTTTCGGGGCGCTTCATGGTTGCGCACTGGCAATCAATCAGGTGTGGAGAAGGCGCAAGATGAGGTTGCCGGCCGGGCTGGGCTGGCTTTTGACCTTTGTTTTCGTCAACATCAGCTTTGTGTTCTTCCGTTCGCCCAATGTTCCCTTGGCATTGCACATGCTCAAGTGCATGCTGCCACACGCGCAACTGCTAGGCGTTGCAGCACTCAAGGGTGTACTTCCTATTACGCCCTACCTCGTCCTACGTCCAGTCACCATCGGCATCGTGCTTGCCTTCCTTTTCAAAACCTCGCAACAACTTGCCGAGAGCTTCCGTCCGACTCACATCACCGCTCTTGCTACAGCCTCGCTTCTTCTGCTTTGCATCTTCTTCATGAACTCCACGGTGCCAAAGGAGTTTATTTACTTTGCATTCTAACGAGGGAGGCATGAGCAGACGCGCCTGGCTGATCGAAGCGGTCGCCCTGATGGCGTGTCTGTCGATCGCTGTCCTACTGCTGAATATTTCGGTCGACATCTACGGCATCTTCCGCGACGCCAAGGGGCGCCATCTTCCGGTTTATGGCGATGAGCGGGTTGCAAAATATCTTCTGAGCGAAAAATACGTTCCCGACAACTTCAACGCGATTCTCATCGGAACATCCGTTTCTGCCAATTGGAATACGAGCAGAATCGATGGTCTCCACGTTTACAACGAGTCTCTGGACGGGGGCAATATCGTCGAAGAAAAGGCAATTGCGGACCAGGCTCTCGCCAGCTCGCGCATTAAGGTTGCCCTCCTGATCGTTCAACCGTATCTCACCGCGTCGCATGACTTTCGCACGGTTAAACTGACTCCACGGTTGAATCTGGAAGCTCTTGGCTCCCTCAATCTTCTCAACGCCTACAAATCCGAAGTCCGCATCAAGCTCCATCTCGAAAGAAAAGAATTCGACGAATTTGGCACAGATGACTTCGGCGATATTCCTCATAAGATGAATGCTGACTTACAGAAGCTCATGGCACCCGGCACTGAGTTCAGTATCGATGAGCAAGCTATGGCGAGTTACAGGACGCTTGTGGATGAGCTTCATTCTTCCAGCACTCCAATTATTTATGTTATTCCGCCCGTATCGCAACCCATCCTCGCTTTGAAGGAAAGCGGCTTCGAGGACTACTCAAGGACAATTCTGGCCGGCAAGTCGCAACGAGATCTGGTACTAGATTTCAATTCCGATGAGTTCGCCGGTTTCCGCCGCGATCAGGACAACTTCATTGACGGCGTTCACTTAACGAATCAGGCTGCGCGGGAAGTGATTGCGGACATGAATACAAGAATAGATCGGTGGATTCGGAATGGACAACTGCCAAGCCATAGGTAATTCGAATCAGCGCCATTCAACAAGGTTTCATCTTTACGGGCCGGTTCCGGTTGTGTGAAGGTGAGTTCGAGAAAACTACTCGCCCTCCTCGGCAGCATATTGAAGTGCTTGAACAAAATCGCTCATGGTCGCCGCGACCACCTGGTCAGAGAGCAGACCGAAGCGGGCCAGCCACTGGCCATGCTTCTCCCTTTCCCGTCCCGTAACGATCACCGGTGGCGACAGCACGCCGCCAGATTGAGCTTCATCTTTCTTAACCCATGGTTACATGGTATTGCATATTCGCCTGCATTGTTGTCAAGGGCAAAGTTCCGTGTTCTAAGTGCGAATCAAGACCGAGTGATCTGCCAGGCCTTCAGGCGAAATATGGTGCCGCCGGAGCCTTTGAATCCAGTGGGTTCAATTCAGATACGGGTTCCGCGGCCATGAGATGGGAGGCTCGAACCGCTGCCGCGACCAGAACGAACAGGGGCCCCGAGATTTCAACAACAGTCCACCGATCTCCAAAAAAGTTGGCGACGATGGCGGAGCAACAGGCAATGAATAGGCCAAGACCGAGGCCGCGGTAGAGCGGATCGTTCGCCCGCCTAAAGAGGCGGAATCCGACGGCGAGCATTTGTTGCAGCAGGATTAAGAACATGCTGATCCCAACAAGGCCAGTCTCCACCAGCACCTTCAAAAAGATATTGTGAGTGTCCTTCAGATCGGAAACAACGTGCTGGCCATACCGAAAGCTGGAAAACCCTTCTCCAAAGATTGGGCTACTCTTAAACGAATCCCATGATTCCTGCCACATCTCGACGCGCTCCTCGGCGGACGATCCAAGTTGCCCATAGGCATTCTGAGTCATGGTAACGCGTTCGCGCACAGTTGCAGGCACAATAGTTTGCCATGTCAGCAGGAATAAACCCAAAATCACCAGAAGCTTCCGGTCCTTCAGGATGCCAAGTACGAGGACGCTGGCGAGTACCGCAAGGTATCCTCCCCGGGAAAATGTATACATAGTAGCGAAGAGTGTATATCCAACCAACCCGTAGCCGGCCAGCTTTAAACCAAGCGATTTAGGCGGCTTCGCTTTGACAAACTGTAGGAACCCCCAGAAGAACATGCCGAACTCGGCCAGAAACGCGGCTGTGTAGTTTGCGTCAAATGCAAGTGGTCCTGAGCCGCGCAGGGCATCACTATAGGTGGTCGCGCTTCTCGCAGCACCGCCGGAATGGATGGAAAGAAAGTCGATTCCAAAAAGCGTCAGTGCAGTAAGAAAGATAACTATCTTAATGGCCTTGCGGTCCTCAACCAATAAGCTCGCCGCCACAAAGAGCAACGGAACAAGCATGTATTCTTTCCAGACTACGAAATTCGCATTTGACAGCCAAAGCGGCGCCGGCTCCTTTCCCATCCAGTAACCAAGCCACATTGAGATATACAGATAAATGCCGTATACAAGCCAGATCAAATACAGCTTTGATTTTGGAAGGTGTTTGCCCCGGAGAATGGCTCCCAGAACCACCGAGAGAATCAAGATTGTCAGCATGCTCGGGCCGAGCGGGAGGGAATCCAAACGAAACCGGATGTCGCGAGCTGGCAGGAACGGGATCGCGTAGCACAACCCCCAAAAAGGCCTCCCGGCCAAAGAGATGACGCACATCACCCAAAAGCCGATGTAAAAAACATATGGAGTGTAGCGTTCAAGTCCCAACCCAAGCAAGGTACAACCTCCACGGTGTCCGCAGTCTGTCCGATAATCAAGCGCGCCGGCGGCCGGAACTACGACTATGCAGCTGAATCCGGCGGAGACCCATGAAACCGCGTTCGCTTTGAAAGCCTGCCGTGAGCTCGGAAGGGCCGGCAGTCGGCGATGCGATGAACATTTTGTCTTAATTCAGGACAATTCCGATTTCGCTTGCCTACCCGGATAGGCGCTTCCGATAACGGTCGCCGTAATCCTCACAACCAGGCTCCAAGCCGTGCTATTATCAGTGTATCATAGGAGGGATTGGCACCGAATCTCGAGCCAAGGCGTGCTCCGAACGAATAAAATAACGCTTCACATTATCATAGCATGAAATCTGAGTGAAGGAAGCTTCTTTGCAACTGCGTGCCAAAGATATTGCACGGAGCGTTCTGTCGAATTGGTTCGCGATGGCGGCCACCATGGCAGTCGCATTCTTCCTGTCCCCTTTTCTTGTCCATCGACTGGGAAACATCGCTTACGGGATCTGGATCCTGGCAGTTTCTTCTGTTAATTATTTTGGCCTCCTCGACTTGGGCTTGCGGAATTCCGTGACCATGTTCGTTGCCAAAGGGCATACCACCGGCGATCACGAGGGGGCTTCCGAAGTGCTTTCCGCGGCACTTTGGGTACGGATACAAATCGCCGTAGCTGTGCTGACGCTAAGTGCAGCACTCGCAGCGCTGTTTCCGATAATCTTTAAAATCCCTCCGGAATTAGCCTTTGATGCTCGCGCGGCTGTCCTTCTGACGGGCCTGAGCATGGCAGGTTATATGTCGATCGGGGTATTCGGCGGGGTCCTGTCTGCGCTGAACCGCTATGACTTGTACACCCTTGTGATATTGGTGCAATTGACTCTGCGTGTAATTGGGGTTGTGGTGGTATTGCTTACAGGCCACGGTATTGTTGGGATTGCCGGTACTGAACTCTTGGCGGCCACGGTTGGCAACCTATTGTTTGTTTACGTCGCGCGAAGAATCTACCCCGAACTGAGAATCCGGCTGAAGAAGCCCAACTGGGACGTTCTTAAGAGGATCTGGTCCTATAGCTTCTATGTTTTTCTCCTCATGGTCGCAATGCAGTTGGTTTACCAGACAGACAACCTGGTGGTCGGTGCCTTTGTATCGGCTTCCGCAGTAACCTTTTACTCGATCGGTAACTCCTTGTGCCGTTATACACAGCAACTTGTCGACGCGATGACCCTTACCTTTACTCCCGCGGCAAGCACATACGATGCGGCCGGAGATAGATCGAGCCTGCGCGCTCTTTATTATAACGGCACGCGCGCGACGCTGGCCGTGTCTCTGCCGGTTGTAATTACGTTATTGACTCGTGGCCGCAACTTCATCGGCGTATGGATGGGCCCTGAATACTCTCGAACATCGGGCACCGTGCTGGCAATATTGGCGACAGCGCTCCTGTTTTCTCTACAGAATGGCCCCTCCTTGTCGATTGCGCTTGGTATTGAAAAACATAAGACAATTGCAAAGTGGAAAACCGCCGAGGCAATCGCAAATCTGACCCTCAGCGTTGTTCTGGCCCGCAGGATCGGCATCTATGGCGTCGCCATTGGAACGCTGGTTCCAAGCCTGGCAGTGAACCTCATTCTCTGGCCAAGGTATGTCTCTTACCTCGTAGGCATTCACTATCGCGAGGTCTTCCTGAAGGTTTGGGGGCCGGTCTTTCTCTGCGCGGCGCCGTTCGCCGCTGCCTCTTATGCTGTGGATTTATTCTTCCCAGCGCGTAATATGATGACGTTCATCCTTCAGACGATCGCCCTGTTGCCCCTCTTTGTTGCCTCAGTCGGCTGGATTTTCCGAGACAATCTCAGGCGCAGGGTGCTTCCCATGATCAAATCATATCTTCATGCGGAAGCAAAGTAAGCTGTCACGCGCTATGCGAGGATCAAGTCCTGACAGGCAATAGCCTCAAGATCTTAAATGAATAAGCGCGACCTACATTTCATACTTTGGATTGCTTACCTGCCACCTGAGATAAAGGCGCCCCCCCAATGAAGACTGAACTTAGTTCCTATTTTCGGAATTTGTGTTCGCGGGGACAGAGATCTCAGATGCCATCGCCTCGTCGACGATGCTATCAATTTGCTGGCGCCGGCTCTTGCCTCCGCTGTCCGCATCAGAAGGAAATGTCGCCAGTGCGCGACGCTCATACTCGTCAAAGGTCCTGACGAACCTCGCCGGTACGCCTGCAACAACACAATTATCCGGTATCGACCGGCTGACGACACTGCCCGCTGCTACGATCACGCGGTTTCCGATTCGCACCCCAGGCAAAATGATTGAGTTGGCTCCAATGAAGACGTCGCTTCCGATCTCAATTGGCGCATAGCGGTATCGCCTCCCCTTCTCGTCTCGAACAAGCCAGGTTGAGCCGTCATGGGTGATGAACTGCACGCCGCTTGTTACCGTCACACGATCTCCAATGGAAATGAGCCATGGCTCAGTCCCGAAGGACGTGTAAATCCTGCACCCTTCGCCAATTTTCACACCCAGAGCGCGCCCCGCGTATATACTTCCTTTTAGTACATACAGGACGCGCCACTTGATCCAGGAAAACATGTATCTACCTCACTCTTCACCCATGTAGTGGTGCTCATTCCCGCCTTAGCGGCCATGCACGGATTCATTGGTCTGACGCTTACTATGCAACTATCGACGGCGTGTTGCAAACTGTGATTGTCGGCTATTCATAGGCGCCGATCACGGGCGGATTTCGGCGGGGCGCCGCGTCATGATCATTTTTCAAGCCGCCGAATGGAATTCCCGCGCCAATCGCGGGACTTCCTTTCTGCAAGTGGTAATTCGTGGCCGAAACGAACCGCGGATTCGCAATGATCCCAAAACTGGCTGCCGGCGCTATGCTCCCCGGAGTGCGCTCGCTGTACCAGAGATTGTTCGATCCGGAGAGCGTGCCGATGGAACCCCCGCCACAGATAAAGACATTCTGTCTTGCCGTTCCCGCGTAGGCCGGCTGGTAGACGATGTTGTTCACAAGCTTGGTCGTGACATTGAGCTGCTTTCGAGGAACCAGAATCGCACACGATGCTCTATTCGCTGGATTGATGTTGAGGTAGGAACTGCAGTCGACCATCGTATTGTTGTAAATCTCAACGGTGCCGGCGGCGGTAGCGCGCCCGTACCCTTTGACGGCAATACAGGAATGAGGATCATCGGGGGAGCCGGCATCTGCGATGTTCAGGCCGACGTGATGAATTACGTTGTTGAATATCTTGATGTATCCCTTGGATGGATCGATGGTTCCAACGTTGATGCCGCTCCCGTTCACGTCGGCGATATCGTTGTCGTGCCAGGATTGGTTGTAAAAGCCGGAAGACCCGTCGTGGTTGATCTGTATGCCATTGTATGCCTTGGTGTTATGAATTTTATTCCACGCGATCTCGATATTGTTACCCATTACATAGATGGCGTGATAGAGCTTGGACGATCCGCGAGGATCCAATGTGGCGACGTCGTGAATGTCGTTCCCGTATAGGACTAAGCCATCCCCTCCCATGACGGCTCCCGCCGGACCCCCGCAGTCTGGACAAGTGATGTCATTGCCGACCACCCGGTCGTGCGTACACGAAGGGCTTGCGGAG
This sequence comes from uncultured Acidobacteriota bacterium, assembly GCA_963808795.1. Classification (GTDB taxonomy): domain Bacteria; phylum Acidobacteriota; class Terriglobia; order Terriglobales; family Acidobacteriaceae; genus Telmatobacter. Next base: position 73,443 of record CAWEGL010000007.1, on the reverse strand, counting down.
AAGATGGCCCCGCCGGACGCGCCGCTCCCGGTGAGTGTCAACCCCGAGTAAACGTTATAGCCGGAGGAAATATCGCGGATTGGAAAATTCGCCCACCCCGTACCCCCCAGTTTTACCACCGCGCCCGGGCGCGCCATAAAGGTCACAAAGCTGCCTGCGCTGCCCAAATGCCTCTCTCCCTTGTCTGGGGTCAAAGATGCGCGCCACCCTCTGCCGTCGAAGTAAGGATAATTAACGCCGTCCAGAAAGACGAGCGTGTCGCCCAGCGATATGCAGGTATAGTAAAAGTATGGCGTCCTCATCTTACGCGAATAGTCCGTTTGAGTTTTGCTCGCAAAGTTCGTGAGCCCCCACGGTTTCGCGTAAGTTCCTCCCGCACAGGTCGCGCTTGAATTATCGACGGACGGCCCGATGTAAAGGATACGGCCAGAGCGAACCGTAAACGTCAGATTGGAGTTGCTGGATGCGCCGTTCACGGTCACAATGATCGGTCCAGTCGAAACGTGGCCTACCTGGACGCCGATCTTGGTGTCGGACCATAGGAGGTATTGCGCCACAGCTTGGCCGTTAATGGTTACTTTCGAAGTTCCTTGGGTTGCGCCGAAATGAGTCCCGAAGATTGTAAGGTAAATCCCGTTGTTGCCCTCGCCTCCCGAGTTCGGCCCCGAGGTGACGTCAGTGAACAGAATGAGAGGGCGTGAGACGTTCTGCGTTGTGCAGTTCGCCTTCGGCACAAAACCGGGCAAAGTAAGGGCAATTGCGACGAGCGAGGAATACTTGAAACTAGCGGCAGACATAGTTTTCATGTTCTTCGGTCCTGGTTCTTGAAATGACGGAAGGCGTGGGTTGAGGAAGCGAGGTTCAATTCACGATGATCGGCAAAAATCCGCAGAAGCGAAACGCTGTGCGTCAAATTCTGGAATCTGAACCGCCTTGTGAAGAATTTCATCGGCGCTCAACAGGTTAGCGGTCTCATGCAGCGGATGTCAAGCGCCTGAGAGCCGCTAGTGGCGTGCGGGTGCGCAATTGTTATGAGAATTGTTCCAAGTTGAGCAGAGGTTTCCACATGGCTCGATCTGGCAAATCTGGCTCTGGCAGCTTCTTAACTCGTAATCGCGCTCTTATCGGACAGAGGCAGTCCAGGCTGCTTTTGTAACACTACGAGCAGGTCAGGGCGCAAGTTCGCGAACGTTTTACGGCGAAGTAGCAAAATAGTGAGCAATTCGAATAGAACAAGCGGGCCTAGCATGACAAGTACCGGAGCGGTTTCCACGAACGCAAGAGCGGAAACGAGGAATCCATTGCTCTCGGCAACCGAACGTATAGAGTCCACTTCATTGAGGCGGTAGTACGTCGGAAACACGTCATCCCCGTGTCGGCCATATATAAATGAAACAAGGCTTTTTGTGATTCTGAAGGGAACTGCTCGTGTCAGACTTATTAGCGGCGAGCGAACGTTTGGTGTATGGAAAACAAAGAGACCACCCGGACGTAGAACCCGGTAGATTTCACTTAGGGCAGCATTGGGGTCAGCAAGATGCTCAACGACCATATTCGCTGTCGCAATTGAGAAGGAGCAATCTGTAAATGGGAGTTTCTCGGCGGTGGCGTAATATTTTGTCTGAAGGGACCGATGGGGCCGTTCGTCAGCACAGTCGACCCCTATCGCTTTATGGCAGCGTGAAACGAGATCTCTTTCCGAGTGAAGAGATTCGGTTAGCCACTCGGCGAATACCTTGTGGCCGCAACCGATATCCAGCCAATCCGACCCCGGAGTGACCTTTTCTTGCAGGAGCTCCCTGTATGTCTCCTGGGAGTGCCTCAGCCCAGGAGTGATGAGCCGTTGCAGCTTTCCGGATAAAATGTGAAGGCTACGTCTTAGTTCCTTAAGCATTGGGGCGGATCTCCCCTTCCAGATCGAAACGATACTGTTCCGATTGACGGCTGACAGGTTAGCGGTCTCATGCAGCTGATGTCAAGCGTGAGAGCCGCTGGTGGCGTGAGGGCGCGCAATTGTTATAAGAATTGTTCCATGTTGAGCAGAGGTTTTCACATGGCTCAATCTGGCAGCCCTGGTTCAAGCAGTTCTTTACTCGACGATCAGCGTGACGTTCGTTGATTGCGGCAGGGACGCTGAGGTCGTGGTCACCGTGATGGTATAGGTTTGCTCACCCGGACTGGACAACTCGCGAGAGATAATAGAGCCGGTACACCCGGCAAGCCCCACTGACGATGCAACTGCAACTAGCAAGAGCGCCATGTACGAGAGTCGCTGCATTCGTTTGCCATAGCGCCTGATGCAGCCGCCGAAGGGCAGTAGTAAGAAACCGAGCGCGACTACAGATAGTTTGCTATTCAATTTTCTGTCCCGTCCAAGCATCGCGGACTGCACTGGAACCTGAATGCTCAGGGTGACATTGGTCGCACCGCTGCCCGCAGCAATCGCCTGCGGAGAAAAGGTTGCCGTGGATCCCTCTGGAAGACCGGAGGCCGCAAAAGTTATGGCCGGGAGTGTGGTTCCAACGGCAGGGTTGACACTCAGCGCGTAAACTGCTGACCCCCCGGGCTGAACCGTCTGCGAAGCAGTCTTCGCAGTTATGTTCAAGCCGGAAGACGTATCGTTCGCCGTAGCTCGCGCGCTCACCGTCACCCCAACTGCCGCCGAGGTGCTGGAGAGGAAGTTCCCATTGCCCGCATATTGGGCCGTCAGGCTATAGCTCCCGGCCGCCAGCGAGGTGGTGGACAGCGTGGCCACGCCGGAGGAATCGAGGGTCGCCGTTCCCAGCAGCGTGGAGCCGCTAAGGAACCTCACCGTGCCCGCCGGCGCGGTGCTGCTGGTGCCTTCAACGGCTGCCGTCAGGGTCAGTGTCTGGCCGGTAGCGGCGGGATTGGGAAATGCGGTCAGGCTTGTCGTGGTGGTGGAGAGCACATGAAGAGGGGCGTAGCCAGATTCACCCGATGGGTAGTTCGAGTCGCCTGAATACGCAGCAATCACGTTGTAGGAGCCAACAGACAACCATGAAAGCACCAGTGTCGCCGTGCCGTCACTGTCAAGTGAAGCTTGCCCCAGAGAGACGCCCCCATTCAAAAAGTTGATGCTGCCAGTCGGAACCGAGCTGCTAGTTTGCGCGACCGCAGCCGTCAGAGTAACCGGTTGCCCCAGAGCCGCCGGATTTGGCACGGCACTAACGGTAATCTGCACCTCCGATGATGTCCCGCCGGAGCTTTCATACTCCAGCGCCCCTACGGCTGGCGGACTTGGGCGCGTCACGCCGTCCGCGTCCGTCACCGCTCCCCCGCTTCCGGACCCTATCATGGGCGACGTTGTCTGGAGATGCAAGTTGTCAGCAGACGGATTGACCCACTTCGGATCGAAGTTAAGGTTGTTCGCCACATAACTCGGAACGGACTGCGCCAATCCATACCAGTCGTTGTTCTCCGATTGCCCCTTCGTGCAGTAAGGATCAACCGTCCCTGTTTGACAGACGGCGGCTGTGCTGGCGCCAGTGGCAACGTAATTTTGCGATGAGGATGTAGAAACAAAGATGTTGTCCGCCATCCAGAAGCGCATATTGGGAGTGGCCGGAGTGCCGGTTAAGGTCCCGACATCAACCGCGCCCTGCGCCCCCGTGGCCGCGCTCCCGCTTCCCGTCTGAGATAAGGCCGTCGAGCCGAAGCCCTTGCACGAATTGTCGTAAAACTCCACGGTGCCTGATCCCACCGGAAACCCTGAATTTCCCTCATTGGCTGAATAGATGCAAGCCTGGCCTCCGTACCCGCCTGGCGGGTACCAGTACGCCTCGACACCGCAGTTGACCAGGAGGTTGTTGTACGCTTCTACTGTACCGCTGCTCGGATCGACCATAGCGAAGTTAATACAGTCCCCGTAGGTGTCGTGAATATAGTTGTTGTACACGTGCAGGTCGTACTGCATCGTGCCTTCGCCGCCGTTTGCGGTCGAGTTGAACTGGACGCCGCGAAAGGCATTTCCCTCCGATCCATCGACTTCGTTCCATGCAAACCAAACATGATCCGTCTGGGTGCTGAAGTAGACGTTGTGGAACTGCTTGTCGGGCACGAAGTCACGGAACTCCCACGCGCTGCCGGACGGGAGATCGGTGCTGAATGCTGAATCGAGTGTGTACACGTAAACCCCAGCCGTCGGCTGAGCGATAATCTCACGCATCTCTTCCGTCGAAGGGTTCTCGATCACGTCGCCCACTGCCAGGCCGCTCGTGTAACCCGATAGGGTAGCTGTCGTCCCTGTGACGCTGATCGTGGTCGATGGGGTCTGCCAGTTGCATGGGTGAACTGAGTCTGAGTAATCGGGGAAGTCTTCATGGCAGCCGACGCTTTCAACCCTGTTCCCGTAAGCGTAGAGGTAATCGTGATTGGAGGCTTCCAGCCCCGCGCCCTGGCCGTCGCAGCCGCCACCGTAGCACTCAATCGTGTTGTCGATGAGCCTGTCATAGCTGCCGCCGCCTTCGGCAAGCTCTATGCCGCCATTGGTCCCCGAGTAATCCCCGATGGCCGTCCAGCCGAAGATGACGATATTGCTCACCGTCCCGCTGCTTTTGTAGTCCGTGATCGCGCGTTCCCCGCAGGAGTTCGCAATGGCCTCGATGGTCGCGCCAGGGTAAGCGCCCACGGCCACGGGATCGCCGGTTGTTCCAGAAACTCTATAGTTCACCACGCCGCTCGATGAGCCCTGGCAGGTTGACTCGACGATCCCGTCCTCGACGTAACAGATCGCTCCCGGCGTCATCTCCGACATGCACTTTGCCGTCGTCCGCCATGGGCGTGTAGACGACCCAGTTCCCGTCGAATCTCTGCCGGCGGTCGAGACGAAATAGATGTTCCCAGAGCGGATCGTAAACGGAAGCGTGTTGCTCGTTCCCGCCGCAGTCGTCATGGCGATGGACTGCGCCCCGGATGGGGTCGAGACGGAAATCTGGAAACATGCCTTCGCGTAGTGGCCCGGCAGGTAAGGTGCTCCGCCATCGCTCCACACCCTATACGCGGCGGCTTTGACGCCGCCGACTGAAATCGTAGCCGCGCCTTGAGATGCGCCGAAATTCTCTCCGTAAATGCAGACGTAGGCGCCGTTGGTCGACCCCTCGCCGCCAGTTGCGGGTCCACTGGTCAAATCCGAATAAAGTAGTCGCGGGGCCTGAGCGAGGACTTGGGAACAAGCAACCGTAAGAGCAATCAAAAATAGCTTTGGCGCTACCATTTCCTTCTACTCCGTCCACAACTCCACCGCGCGGGTCCAGAACGCACGTCCTGGTGCAGGCATACCGGCGGCGCGGCAAACGCTGGCAGCACGAAAAGGAAGATTGAAATGAGTGCAAAGAGTTCTTTCTTCACAGGTCTTTCTCGCAGGCGGCTTGAAGCCCGCTCTGCGACAAGTGATTACTGGCCGATTACTGATATTCACCAAGCATAAACGGCAGTAATTCGTCTAGCGTTACTGTACATCGCTGTTAATTATGACTTTAGTACTGCGTCGGGGCTGCAGATCGACAGAATTTGTCGGCAGTTCCGTTATGGCCTGAGAAGTTCGTCGGCAGGATTTTGCTCTACGGGGATCAACCGAGCTGGGAGTATCAGCTTCCCGTCAATGCTTCAAGGCCGGGATAGAAATCAGGATCACCAACCGTTTTGGAGGGCAATCGATCGAGGATGAGGCCCGTTGAACTATCTATGGGTGACCAGCAGAAAAAGAATAATTTATAGGCCATGCGGTGAAGGCGGGAACGAGGGATTGGGGGGGGAAAGTAAGGCACTCTCATATGCACGCACGGTCTTCTTCGCAATCGAGATCCAGGATTGCTCTCCAAAGTCCATCGCGCGCACCCTGCCGGCCAGACGCTCCCGCAGGCCTGCATCCTGCGCCAACTCAATCAGTGCATCGGCAAACCTGGCTGAATCCTCCGGATCGACAAGCAGCGCATTCTCCCGGTGCGTCAACAGCTCGCGAAACACGGGTAGATCGCTGGCCACAATCGTCTTTCCCAACGCCAGTCCAGTTGCCAGCGCACCGCTGGTGGTAACCGCACGGTAGGGATAAACGACCACGTCCGCAGCGCGATACAGCGCCACCAGCTCTCGGGCGGAGATGAAACGAAGCTGCAGTTGTACGCGCTTCAGCCCCAGGGTCTTTACCTGCTCCCAAATCTGCTCCAGCAAGTCGGGTGTCCCGGTACCTGCAATCATCAGCCGGCAATCGCCGCCGTGGGCCTCGACTCGCTGCCACGCGCGCAGCAGGAGATCGACTCCTTTGTACGGAAAGATGATTCCCTGCCACAGCACCAGCACCCTGCCTGGCTTCTGTTCGAAACCTGGCGGCGTCTGCTCGCCCCCGGCTATAGGCAGGTCATAAAGAAGCGGCCCGTGCGGAATCACCGATACCTTTTCCTCAGGTACTGAAAACTCCGCGCCCAGCCTCGCCCTGATGTAGTCCGAGTGGCAAATGAGCCGGTCGGCCATTCGGTAAAGCTCAAGAAAAGTCCCCTTGAGGGCCTCACCCGTATCGTGAGGGAGCAGATCATGGACCGTCAGAACAATCTTCGCGCCCCGTTTGCGGCAGAACTCCAGGAACCAGAAATCCAGCGGAAGGCGCCACTTCAACATCGGCAAGAATTGAACATGAATCACCTCGGGGGGGGACACCAGGAAGCGCACCGTAAGCGCAGACAGATTTACCAGCGCCTCCAACAGCTTCAATACCCTGCGCGGCACACGCGGCAGCGGGAACTTCCCCACCACATCCAGAAGCCCCGGATCGACCTTGATTCCACACCTTGTGAAGCAATCCGGATCGAGGTAGTAGGAGATCGACCCCACTGTCAAATCGACTCCCTCCGCAAGCAGAGCTCTGGAAAGATAGGCCGTGTAATAGGGCACGATTGCCCACAAGTCCATCATAAAAACGCGAAGCCGGCGGCCGGTCATTTCGTCTTCCCTCGTTGAGCGACCGGGAATCCATCCCGGCGTTTTCTGCCCTTGGCCGCAACCGCGATTGCATCTTCATACACGCGGAGATAATCAGCCGTCATCCGCTCCGCGGAGAAATCATCTTCGACCAGTTGCCTTGCCGCGGAGCCAAGCCGCTCTCGTTTTGCGGGATCCCGCAGCAGCTCTATGAGTGCTGCCGCCAGCAGCTCCGGATCCTCCGCAGGCGCCAGCACTCCGGTACGGCCATCCTGAATGATGGTCGGAATCTCACCCACTGCCGTGGCTACCAACGGCAGGCGGCTGGCCATCCCTTCCAGAATTGCGATCGGCAGTCCCTCCTGCCGTGATGCCGATACCATCACATCCAGGGAGGCATAGAAGGAAGGCATGTCGTCACGGCGCCCCAGCATGCCCACACTGGCGCGAATGCCAAGTTGATCGATCAACGTGTCCAGCTCGGCGCGATCCGGCCCATCCCCGGCCACGACAAACTTTGCATCCGGGCGATGAGCGAGTACACGCCACGCGGCATGCAAGAATATATCCACGCCCTTCTCGACAGAAAGACGCCCTACCAGGCCAACGAGCGGGCAGCCGCTCCAGCCCAGCTCATCTTTCACAACAGCCGATGCGCGGTCGAACGGTCTCATGTCGATTCCGTTCCTGATCATGCTGACCTTGCTCGCCTTGACACCCGATTTAAGGAGCCTCTGCCGCACATCCTCCGACACAGCCACGACCCGCGCATAGCCGCGCAGAATCAACCGGTCCAGGACTCCGTAAAAGAATACCTTCCGGTCATTGTCGTACCAGGTGTGACAGGTTGAGACGAGCGGGACTCCTGATGCTCGCAACGCAAAATATGCGTAGATGTCTGCCTTGTAGCCGTGAGCATGGACAACGTCGGCGCCTGTCCGTTGAACCAGCTCTCGAATGCTCGTGATTGCTTTCCGGTCAATCTGCCCGCTGCAAGAAATCAGATGCGATTCGATGCCTTCCTTCGTGGCGTTTTCATAAAGCTGCAGATTTGGATTCGAAGAGTTCGAGAACACGCCCAGCAAGCTGCGATGCGGCCCCTCATTCACCATGCGCGACATGTTCAGGATTACAGCCTCTGCGCCGTACATCCCGCCGCTGCTGATCATCTGCAGAATCTTCATTCCGCGTAGTCCTCACCGTCACCGCTATCCGGCTCTTTTCGATTCAGAAGCGCCCAAAGCTTTTCGTACAAGCAGTCCCCTACCACCGTTTTCGCAACTGCCTTCATCCGGTATTGGCGCTCAAGGTTCGATAGCACGCGGCTCCCAGGTTGAAGCACATTCCGAATCCACTCCGGCGGCCTATCTCCGCGGACATTGAGCCGGCCAACCGTAAATCCCAGTGGCTCGCGTTCCGCCCTGGGCACGGACGTGTAAACCTGCGTATATCCCGCCTCCCGGCAAGCCGCAAGAACCCTCCGGTTGTAACGGCCACCGGGCAGGGACATGGTGATAATCGATGTTCCGAGCTTGTCCTCAAGGATCGATCTGGCTTTGCCCAGCTCCATATCGAGATCTTTAGGAGTGCAGCGAGTCAGAAAGGCATGCGACCATCCATGCGCGCCAATCAGCTGACCGGACTCATGCAGTGACCGCAACTCCCGCCATCCCATGTAGCCCGGCTTCTTCCCCGTCCAGCCCACGGTGATGAAAAACCGTGCGGTGAGACCGTGCGACAGTAGTACAGGCAGCGCTTGGTCAAAATTTGAAATATGCCCATCGTCGAACGTAACCTCCGGCCACAAGCTGGGACTTTCAGCTTTCCGCATCAGTGAGAATAGATCTGTTTGCCTATTAAACTCATTTGTTTCAAGCACATATGAGTAATCGCATCCGTGCGGCCTCAACTCATGGTAAAGAAAATGAAGTTTCTGCACGGGCTGCCTGGCTCGTACCTCAGAGTTTGATTCAATTCGCAATGTTCGATTCCCGCTCCGTGATTTGCTGTCGTTACGGGCGTAGTCTAGCAGTCCGTGTTCGAAGCAGTTGAATGTCCCAAGCCGCAAGCTCCGTAAGAAAACCTGCGGGTATCTGCATTCTGACCCTCTTCGTAGCAATTCAAATGCCCAACAGCGGAATGATTTGATCCCCGCCAAGTCTCCGAGAATTCCCCCGCGGCGGGAAGCAGTTTTCTCTTGCGAAGGGAATAGTTTTTCCACTTTTCCATGGAATCAATACCAGAATTTTTCCTTATTGGAAGAGAAGAAGCTTCCTTTATTAGGCCCGGCCCGCCCGAAGCGCCCCGTATTACGAGCATGCGCAAGCAAAAGCGCATTTTCTGTCCTGACCTCAGGTTTGGAACCTGCATTGCATCTGAAAAAGCGCGGGCACAGAACCCTTCATAGCGGGGACGGTCCAGATGGGTTGTGTAAATCGGTGGTGAAATCGATTCTAGCCGTTCCCGTATTTGAAGGAATCTGCCGCCTCGGGTATTCGGGATTCTCCCGGTTCCCATGATCGGACTTGAACGGCCTATGTCTATTGCAGTACCGGCTTCTTCAACCGTCCCAAACGAGGCGGTCACGCTGCAAGGCCGGGCGTATCCGCGAAAAGGCTGCTCCATGCCACTGGTTTCTATCATCACGCCGGTCTATAACGCCGCCCGATGGCTGCCGGAAACCTTCGCCACCGTTCGCGCGCAGACGCTCACCGATTGGGAACAGATCCTGGTCGATGACGGCTCAACGGACGGCTCGCGAGAACTCATCGAGGCCGCGGCGGCCGAAGATCCGCGCTTCCATTCGCTACGCACATCCGGCCGTCAGGGCCCCTCGGCGGCCCGCAATCTGGCGCTGGACGCCGCGCGCGGCCGGTTCATCGCCTTTCTCGACGCCGACGATCTTTGGCGCCCGGAGAAGCTCGCCCGCTCCGTGGACTGGATGACGGCGCACGGCTACGGCTTTATCTATCACGACTACCGGCACATGTCCCACGATGGCGCTCTGGTCGGCCCCCTGATCACTGGGCCCGAGGTGCTGGACTTCCGCACCTTGCACACGCGCCGCGGTCACGGTGGTTGTCTGAGCATCGTCATCGATCGGGAACGGGTTCCGGGGTTCCACTTTCCAAACGGCTATCAGTACACCCACGAGGATTTCATCGGCTGGATGAACATCATCCGGCAGGGCGAGAACGGGCACCGGCTTCCGGTCGACTTGGGCCGTTACCGCCTGTCAGCGCACAGCCGTTCATCCAACAAGCGAAGGGCAGTGATAGACACCTGGAGAATTTATCGAAAATTCTCCCATCTGTCTCTCGCGCAGGCCGCGCTGTGGTGGACCTACTACGCCTGGAACAGCTTCTGGCTCTATCGGTATGCGCGTCCCCGCTGAACCGCTGCCAAAAGAGCATTTAATCTGCCTGCAAATACAAAGCGTTCGCAAAGCTCAGGAATCCCTTTCCGCTTCTGGGAAGCGAATAGATACCTACTAACCGAAAGCCCGGCTCGCGCAACTGCCTTTGGAGATCCCACATCAAAGGCATGCCCTCATAGACAGGCTCAAAATAGACCGGAACTCCGGTTTGGTAGGGGGTGAACAGAGCGACGTGCGGCGATGGCAGGGTGCAGGATCATGAGTTGTGTGGGCGCATCTTGGATATTGAGTTTCCGTGGCGAGTGGAGCGGGTGGAGCTGAAGCTGGAGGCCGGCGAGGTCCACATTTCTACGGCGTCGCATCTCCAATGCGGCCAGCGAATCGATCCATGCCAAGGTACAGTGGGTAAAGTACACGACACGCGGTTTGCGCAACAAGCGGATCTTCATCCATGCCATCTACTTCCACTGCGGGGGCCTCGACTTGCCGCTGCTACCTACTCAATGGCCGGAAGCGGCACGAATTAATCGACGATTTGCACCCATTAACTCGATGCACGCTGCTCTGCACAACGTGGCTACTAGCCGTTTCACGGTTGAGGACCCGTTCCGTAGCACGAGCGCTTCTCCCGCTTGGCTCGCATCGAGCTTTACACCCGTCTAACCTAGCCCTCCCAGCGCTGCTTTTGCGTCCTTCCCTGTCGGCGAATCGGGCGCCAGAGACACCGCCTTTTTGAGGTGAATCGCAGCGTTGCTCTTATCCCCTAGTTTGCTGTAAACCATTCCCAGGTGATATTGCATTGCAGGGCTGTTTGGCTCGGTCTTGAGCGCGTCCTCGAGCAGGTCGCGGGCAAATCCGTATGCTCCCGTGTAATAGTAGGCCCACGCCAGTGTGTCCGCGGTGCTGGGTGAGTTCGGCATAGCCTGCCGGGCGGTTTGCGCAAGTGTCAGAGCTACATCCGCGTTTTCGCCGTGCGTTAGCATCTGATAGGCAAGATTGTTTGCTGCGATGGGCTGTTTCGGCTGGATTTGCAGCGCTTTCCTGTAGTAGGCCTCGGCCTGGCTCTCATCTCCAAGCGATTCCTCCAAAGTTCCTAAAATCGCGAGAGCCCCTGCATCGTTGGGATGCGCAGCCGACCACTTTTCCCAGGTACCGACAGCATTGGCCGTCTGTCCGCGCTGCACCTCAGTTTGCGCGTACAGCATCGCTGCCTCGCCATCGTTGGAATTCAGCTGGACGGCCTTCTGGGCCGTAGCAGCCGCTTGGTCCAGTTGTTTATTTTGAATCTGTAACCGCGCCAAAAGATCGTAGAAATAGCTGTTCTTCGGACTTTTCTCAATCTGCGCATTCAAGCGAGCCATAGCCTTGTCTGGCTGTTTTTCGTAGAGATCATAGCTAACGATCAAGCGCAGGGCTTCGATGGAATTGGGATTATACTGCAAAGCCTGTTCCAGGAGAGTGACTCCTTCTGGAAAACGCTTCTGCGCGAGCCGAAGTTTGCCCAGTTCGAGATAGGCCTGCGGGCTTTGCGGGGCGATGCTTATGGCGGTCTTAAGGTCGGCCTCGGCCTTGTCTGTTGAGTTATGGTTTATCTCCACGATGGCGCGCCACACATAGCCTCCAGGAAAGCGCGGCGCCGCAGCGATCGTCTTATTAGCCACATCGGCCAGCAGATCCATGTCCCCGCGCTGACCCGCAATTTGCGCCAGTTCTTCCTCTGCTCCCAAGCTGGACGGGCTCAGATTTACCACCTGGCGAAGGCTCGTTTCGGCCAGATCGATATTGCCATTAGCCAACGCAGCGCTCCCCAGCCAGTACTGCAGGAAAGCGTCCTTCGGGGAATTCTTGACTGCATTTTGAAGGGCATTTACAGCATCGCTCGCTTTACCGCTATTGAGTAGCACGATGCCGTTTAATCCCGCGACTTCCGGATCCTTGGGGTGCGCTTTCATGAGTCCGGCGACTACAGTTTGCGCGGTTCCAAAGTCCTTAACTTCAATAAGCACACGAACATATCCCTCCAGCACAGAAACGTTCTTGGGATACCTTGCGGCTAGACTTGAGTACTCTGCCTTAGCCTTATCCATCTGTCCCGATCTTACGTAGTAGTCCGCCAGGATGCGCACACCCTGCGGATCGTTGGCAAAATCCTTCGACGCTTGCCGAAGCACCTCCTCGGCCCTCGCCTGATCACCCTCCTTGAGAATGATCTGGGCGACATTTGCCCTGGCAGTTAGGCTCTTTGGATCCGTGGCCACGGCATCCCAACTGATCTTCTCTGCCTCGGCCAAGCGGTTGTTCTTCACATAGAATGCCGCGAGAATGAGTTTGGCGTTCACCGATTTCGGATCGAGAGCGACAGCCTTCTTTAGCTCACCTTCGACGGAAGCAGCCTTGGTTGGATCAGCCGATTGAAGCAGTGCAATGTCATCGTAGAAGGCCGCCCGGTTCGGATCGAGTTCTATCGCACGCTGAACCTCGATCACAGCCTGATCCCTCTGGCCCCGTCTGACCGCAATGGCGGAGAGCAACGCATGAACATCTGGATTGTTTGGTTGTGCAGCCATCACAGCATTGGCCTGCACTTGCGCGTCGTCAGTTTTGCCGCCCAAGATCAACAGGTTGCCAAGTTCGATCCGCGCCTTATAGTTTGTGGGCTGCAGGTTCACGGTACGCACGAGTTCGCTATATGCTCCGCTGAATTGCCCCAAATGCTCATATGCCTCCGCCAGTGCGTAATGGGCGTCGGCAAAATTCTTATCCGCCTTCAGAGCGTTCAAATACTGGATGGCAGCTTCCCGGTATTTGCCCTGGTCGCTATATCGCTCTCCGCTCTCCAGATATTTCTGCTTTCGCACGTTCGGATTGCCGTGGCAGCCGGCCAACAGAGCCGCCGCGCCAAAGAAGATAATCACCCAAAAAACTCCTCGCCGATTCATTTGTCCCCACCTTTCATCGCACCTCCCTTGAGCTGCGTTGAATGAGTTTTTCACCGTCTTCCATTCTTGCTGGCTGCCGTTCGCACGAACACAACCCGGAATCCTCTGCTGAAGCGCGTTGCCTTTCCCTGCCCCTTCCAATCCACTCAGTTCGGGATAAAGCGCGGAAGCATGGGGAAAAGCCGCGCGGTAAATGCCTCGACCCTCGCTTTTGCCGCCGATGTGCCTTCTCTGGCGTCGATCGGCGTAATCACCCGGACCAGCGCGCCATCCGTGCGATTCAACCGTATCGCGTCAGTTACCAAATAGATCTTAGCCAGGTATTGATTGGCGACGCTACGTCCGTGCGCCTGGTACCAATAGATGACGAACTGCCTATTATTCTCCCCGTCGGAAATGATGTATTCACCCACCCGGTGCGCCTTGCCGTTCACATCCTTCAGATTGACGTAATGCGACGATTCAAAAGCCCAGCCGGAGCCTGGCAGGCAGTTTTTCGGTGAATGAATGGTGTCGCCTGTCCTTTGAGTTGGGTAATAGGCGATGAAGAGGCCGATGGGCAGCTCCCCTCCGCCGTGGGTGTATTCGCGCGAAAGGAAGTCTCCGTTCCCGAGAACATCGAGCGTTTCCTGGTCGATCTGCACATCGCTTCCCGACCATCCAGCAATCGTGCGCGGGACCTGCGACAAGGGCTCGCTCACGGGAATCACATCGGTATTGCCACGGGCATACAGCAGCAGTGCTGTTCCAGCCAGCAGCGCAACAACCGTCCAGAAGCGTGGGCTCTTCATGCTTGCCTCCTTCGGACCGGCAACAAACACATGACGCGATGGACGATCAGCAAGCACCCTAGAGACACGAGAAATATCACCCAGCCGGAAAACTCGTGAAAAAAGCCCTGCGCCTTATCCGGATCCCAGTACTGGACGCACAACCCGGTGCCGAAGATGCGCACCGCGTTGGCCGCAATCGCGATCGGAATGCTCGCCAGAGCCAGAATGGCCCGCCGCAGGGAGGATTTCTCCAGAAAGTACCCATAGAAAATCGCCAGCGTAAATAGGCTCATCAGAGAGCGGATGCCGCTACATGCCTCCGCGACCTCCAGCTGCATGGTGGCGAGTTGAATGATGTTGCCCTCCCGCAGAACCGGCACGCCGAACAGGGGAAGCAAAGCGCTGGCAAGCTTCGAGGCCAGGATCTGCAGCGGAAAGGTGATCTCGTTAAAGATAATCGCGGGAATCGGGATGGCCAGGATCAGGACAAGCAATGGAAAGCGAAGTTCCTTCAAAAGCTGCCGCCCGCCAAAACTCAGCACCAGCCCTGCCAGCAGGATCACCAGCGAGACCCGTGATAGAAACAGCTCGGCGCCGTAGACACCCAGGAGCAGAACCACCAGCCCCAGGGCAACCACTGCAACCCCGCTCCAGGTGGGAGCAACTTTTGTGTTGAGAAGGGTCTTTCTCTTCGCCCACACCAGGTACGCTGCAAAGATGGGGACCAGGAAGCCATAAGAAAAATCGGGGATCTGCCACCAGTCGGTCACCAGTTTCGCCAGCACACGGTAGTACACCGCCATTATGAGCGCGCCGATGAGCACCGAACCCCATGCAAAATGAGCGTTTCGAAGAGACCAAGGATTCTTCGTAATCGCTGGCGTCTGTATGTCTAGGGCCATATTCACCGTAAAGAAACCTGCGGCATTCTAATCCGACACACTTTCCTTAGCAATCGGAATGCCGAAAGTGGAACCGCTCAATCCAAGTCGATTCGCCATGAATTGTCCAGCATAGGGAACCGGCCTTACCACACGAGTGGAAAACACTTTCCACTCTCCAGGGAAATCAATGTCACACTTCTTTCCGCTAAAAGGGAAATATTTTTCCTCCCCTTCGGCAACCGTCCCTCCTGAAAATGCTCCCCAATGTGGCTATACTATATGGAAAGCCCATTCCAAGTCCTGTGTCCGGGTTTGGAAGCCGCATTGCTAAGGAAGGAATGTGAACCCAGGACCCTTCATGGCTGGCAGTGCGACCATCCAAAGCGCGAAGCGGCAGGCGAAACCGTTCCTTCCGGCCAGACAATTTACCCCTATTGAGGGGCAGATTCAGCGCGCCATCGCCCGTATTGCCGAAAGCGACTGCCCGGTCCTGATTGTGGGTGAGCATGGCGTCGGAAAGCGCACCATTGCCTCGCAAATCCACGCGCAGTCGCATCGGTCGCGCAGCAATTTTACGGAGATTCCCAGCGTTGATGCCGATGTTCAGACCATCCTATCGGCTTTTTCGACCAAGGGGACGGTCTATCTGACTGAAATATCGGATCTTAGCCTTGCCCTCCAGGACCTGATCATCAATGCCTATTTTCACTCCGAGGAGACGCAAAACAGTCGCCTCCTTTGTGGTACGAGCCGCGAACTTATTGAGGATGTCAAAACCTCACGAATGAGAGAGGATTTTTACTATCTGGTTTCGACCGTCACGCTTCGCATTTCACCTTTGCGTTGCAGAAAATCCGAAATCCTCTCTATCGCCGATGACCTTTTAACGCAGTACTCCAAGCAGTTCGATCGCCCGAAGCCGGTTCTACGTGAGGAGATCATTGAGTTTCTGATGGAGCACGCCTGGCCCGAAAACCTGTCGGAACTGCAGACCGCAATCAAGACGTTTGTCGCCATCGGTGACCAGTCAATCTCTCTCGCCGCCCTGAAAGCCGCGGCCTCGACGGTAAGGCCGAATGGACAGCGCAAGCCCCTGTCGCTAAAGGACGCCACACGGGCCGCATCCGCCCAGATCGAACGTCAGCTGATCTCCGAAGTTCTGGTTGCCACCGGCGGCAATCGAAAACGCGCCGCGGATGAGCTGGGGATCAGCTATAAGGCCTTGCTCTACAAGCTCAAGCAGGCGGGAACGGAATACCTGCCTACTTCCAACAAGAACGGAGTTGCCTTATGAAACCAGAAAGGCTTTTGATTTTGGCGTTGTTTTTGTCGAGTCTTTGTCTGCTATCCCCAGAACAATGAACCTGCCGCCAAGCCTGCCCAGCTGCCGCAATAGCCTCAGCCGCGTCTAACCCCGCTGCGGGGAGAGCCTCCGACAGCTATGTCATTGGCCCGTCCGACGTGCTTACCGTCACGGTCTGGAAGGAGCCGACCCTCTCGGGCAACGTCCTTGTCCGGCCTGACGGCATGATCACGGTGCCGCTCCTCGGCGATGTTCAGGCTTCTGGCATGACACCGCTCCAGTTGGCAGATCAGATTTCGAAAAAGCTCAAGAAGTACGTCCAGGACCGAACGTCTCCGTCGTGGTCAGCTGAGATTCACAGCAAGGTTATCTACCTTCTCGGCGAGGTTGGGAAGAAAGGGCCGGTTGAAATGACGTCCGGCATGACCTTGCTTGATGCTATTGCCGCCGCCGGCGGACTTACCGACTACGCCAACACCAAGAAGATCTACATCCTGCGCGACGAAGCCGGAAAGCACAACAGGATCCCCGTGCATTACAAAGAAGCGCTGAAAGGCGACAGCGAATTCAATCTGGTTCTGGAACCCGGGGACACGATTGTTGTTCCTTAAGGCGCCGCAAATGAAGATGACTTTCAAATTCCTGGCTTTGCTTTTCACCGTTGCCGCCGCGGCACATGCGCAGGTCGTGCCCGAGGCCACAGGTCCGGGACTGCCTATCAGCGGAAAACTGCACTACAATTTGCACTACTCTCAGATCGCCTACCTCATTAGCAAGCCGGGCGATTCGGAGAGTGCAGTGCTCTCTGGAAATGCGGACTACGCGAACAACGGCGAACGCCTTCCTTTCACTATGACTTTTGGCGGTGGCTACAGCTGGAACTTAGCCGGCATATCCTACGGAAATGGCCTCTTTGAAAACCTGCTACTCTCACAGGGAATTGTCAGGCGCAGCTGGAACATTCAGCTCCGTGACAACGTGAGTTACCGGAAAGAAGCTCCGATCACGGGCTTCTCGGGAGTCCCAGGCACCGGGGAACCGATCGGCCAACCGAGCCCTACACCCCCGTCCGACCAGACAATCCTGACGTTGAATACCCGTACCGTCAGTAACGTTGTAAACGGCGAATTCGAACATAGACTCAACTACGCGACGTCCCTAAGCGCCGGCGGAGGTTCGGAATTGTTGCGCTTTCCCGACGGGAATGGTTTGGATATCAATACTCAGACGGCCAACGCGATGCTTACCCGGCGCCTCAATGCCCGAAGTTCACTTTCGGGTCAGTACCAGTTTTTTGACTTTAGCTACCCTGGGAACAATCTCGCTCTAGCGATCAGCAGTTTGGAGACCAGCACGGCCCTCTTCGGCTACCAACGCCAGTGGAACCGGCAAATCTCCACAAACGCCTCTGTAGGGCCGGAGTGGGTCGAAAGTTTGAACAGTGCGGTTACGCCCTCCTCAACCCGGGTTTCGGGCAGCGCGACAGTCGATGGCCAATTCAGGTTTGGGTCAGCCGGCCTCAACTACAGCCATTCAACCGGCGGCGGAGGAGGATTTATGGCCGGAGCGGAGATTGATTCCGTCGACGCAAATTTCTCGAGACAATTCGAGAGGAAATTGACTATCGGACTGACCGGGGGCTACAGACGCATTTCTGCACTCAGCAGTGGGGAAATCAACGGAAAGTTTGGAGCGGCGATGGCTACCTGGAGGCTGGGCCGGTATTTTTCCGCATTTGCGAATTACACGGCTACCGATCAGTCGACGAGTTATTCGCTGCCCGCGAACGTTCTTACAAACGTTTGGCAAGAAATCAGCTTCGGCGTTGGATATTCGTCTCGGGAAAAGCGCCTCAACAATCATTGAATTCTGAAGGAGCCGTATGCTCGGACATCGTCAACTGATACTGCAAGACTATGTTGGAATACTGAAGCGGCGATTGTGGCTGATTCTGACTTCCGCGATCCTCTTTCTCGGAGTTGGCATCGGGCTCACCTACGTCATTCCCCCCCGCTACATGTCGCAGACGCTTGTGCTCATCGAGCAGCAGCAGGTTCCGGAAAACTATGTAACCCCCGTCGTCACCGAAGATCTGGGCGAACGTCTGGCCTCGATGAGGGAGCAGATTCTAAGCCGCTCAAGCCTTGAGCCGATCATCCGGAAATACAACTTGTATGCCAGCCGCGATATGGACGACCGTGTGGAATTGACGCAGAAGGCTATCGGGATCACGCCGATCCCTGCCGGCCCGTCGTCGCATGGGATGCCGGGCTTCTATATCACCTTTAAGGCGCAGGATGCGCGCACGGCCCAACAGGCTTGTGGCGAGATCACCTCACTCTTCGTAAGCGAGAATCTGGATACTCTTGAGCAGTCCGCCGAAGGTACGACCAACTTCCTGAAGCAGCAACTCGCCGATGCAAAGACCAAGCTTGACGATCAGGATTCCAAGGTTGCAGCCTTCCAGCAAAAGTATTTCGGCATGCTCCCCGAACAGCAACCGACCAATTTGAACACGCTTCAGGCACTCACAACCCAGCTTGACGCCGTGACTCAGTCGCTGGGTCGCGCGCAGCAGGATGAGACCTTTCTCCAGGCGATGGTCACGCAGCAAACGCACGATCTCCAAGGCTCCGAGCCCGCAGCTACCGGTGTTTCAGTGGATGAGCGCAAAACAGAGCTTAAGTCCCTCATCGAGCAGAGGCAGGCGCTGGAGGTGCTCTACACGCCCGATTATCCCGATGTGGTCACGGTCTCGCGAAAAATTGCCGATTTGCAGGCTGAGATCGCACACGCCTCGGCTGTGCCGCCCCCGGCCCCGGCGCCGGCTGCGTCTACTGGCACCAGTCCTGACCCGCCGCAGCTTCAACAGCTCAAGGCGCAGCTTAGCGCGGTGCAGGCGTCCATGGCCGCCACCAAGCAGGAACAGGCTCGGATCGAGAAGCAGATTCGCGTCTACGAGTCGCGGCTGCAGTCAAGCCCGCAGGTCGAAGCTGCGTACAAGCAACTCACCCGCGACCATGAGACGGCCTTGGATTTCTACAACTCACTGCTGAAGAAAAGGGACGAATCGTCCATGGCCACCGCCCTTGAACAGCGCCAACAGGGCGAGCAGTTCCAGGTGATGGATCCTCCCAATCTTCCCGATATGCCGACCTTCCCGAATCCGGATGTCTTCGCGGGCGGCGGTTTTGCAGGCGGCCTGCTTCTGGGCCTGCTTCTTGCAGCGTTGCTCGAGTATCGCGATACGTCCCTGCGCGATGAGAGGGACATTTGGGCCTTTACCAAGCTGCCCACTCTGGCTGTGATCTCCCGCATCAACGACCTTCCCCGGCCTGCGAAACCTCACAGCCGGCGGAAGCTCTTCTCACGAACCAATAAGCCCATTGAAGGCGCGCTTGGATAACCATGTACAGATACTTCTTCGGCTTTAACGACTCGCCTTTCGGAGCCAGTCCTGATCCGCGGTTTCTATACTTGACCCCGCAGATTCAGGAAGCTCTTGCCTGCCTGCAATACGGCATTGCGGCACGCAGGGGCTTTGTCGTTATGACCGGGGAAGTGGGCACAGGAAAAACAACTCTGCTCAAGACCGTCCTTAGCTCGTTTGTCAAACAACGCATCTCCACGGCTTTCGTGTTCAATCCGCGTCTCGATGTGCTCGACTTTCTTGAGTTTGTGCTCGCCGACTTTGGCATTCCGTCCACCGCGCGAACAAAGTCCAGCATGCTGCTGAAACTCAATTCCTGGCTTATCGACCGCTTCCGCAACGGGGAGTTGTGCGCCATTGTGGTCGATGAGGCTCAGAACCTCTCGTGGGAGCTTCTTGAAGAAATTCGTTTGCTCACGAATCTCGAGACCTCATCGGAGAAACTGGTGCAGATTGTGCTATCGGGGCAGCCTGAACTCGAAGAGAAGCTCCTCAACCCCAGCGTTCGCCAGCTTCGTCAGCGCATTTCGCTGTGGTGCAGAACGCACCCGCTTACCAGCGAGGAGACCAAGGCTTACGTTGCAAAAAGACTGCACCTCGCGGGAGCCAGCCAACCCGTATTTCTGCCCGAAGCTGTGCAGCTTGTCCATCACTATTCCAGGGGTATTCCTCGCCTCATCAATCTGATTTGCGAGCATGCCCTGATCAGCGCCTTCGTGGAGCAGATCAAGCCCGTCCCGGCGCGAATCGTTGAGTCGGTTAGCCTCGAACTCGATCTGGCCCAGCAGCCCTTTGTGATCTCGCCAATGGCCATGTCCAGGCTGCCCGAGGATCCTTTGCCAACCGTTATATCCAGCGCCATCAACCCCGTCGCAGATTCCACCGATTCCCTAAAGGACCGTGAGCTATGAGCCGCATACACGAAGCACTGCAAAGAGCATACCGCGAACGCGGGAGATTGCCGGCTTCAGATAACGATCAGATTGCCGGGCCCACAATCACCTCTGTCCCTGAGGAGCCGCCGCTCGTCAACGCCGAGCTCGTCCTGGATAATATTGCGCAGTATCCGTGGAAGCCATTTATCGCTTCCCTTCCTACGCTCTCAAACCACGGCGGAGGCGTCGAGCAGTTTCGCCGCCTCCGCTCACACGTCTACCAGGCTCACTCTGAGGCCCCACTGAGGACAATTCTTATCGCCAGCGGTACGCCCGCGGAAGGAAAGAGCTTTGTCGCGGCCAATTTGGCCATGAGCATGGCGCGCAACAGTGTCAATAAAATTCTGCTCATCGACGGCGATATGCGTCGTCCCACGCTTCATGATCTGCTGGGTTCCCCTAATGTTCCAGGACTATCGGATTATTTGCAAGGAACCGTTGATTTGATTGAGGTCATGCAGCGCTACCGTCGTCCCGAAACTGCGGAAGAAGCCAGCGCGGACATCCTTTCCAACCTCACCTTTATCCCTTCTGGCAAGTCCAGCAACAACGCTTCTGAGCTTGTGGCCAATCACCGGATCGAAGAATTGATTGCAACCGCTTCCTCGCACTTTAATTGGATTCTGATTGACTCCCCGCCGGCGCTGGCAGTTACTGACGCGGTTGACCTTGCCCGCGCCGCCGATGCCGTTTTGCTCATCGCACGTGGTGCAAGCACGCCTTACGATGTCGCTCAGCGCACCCAGGCCGCCTTCAGCAACTCGCGCATTCTCGGCTTTGTGCTCAACGCTGTCAAGGACGCTCCACGCAAGGGATCGTACAACTA
This sequence comes from uncultured Acidobacteriota bacterium, assembly GCA_963808795.1. GTDB lineage: Bacteria > Acidobacteriota > Terriglobia > Terriglobales > Acidobacteriaceae > Telmatobacter. Next base: position 52,044 of record CAWEGL010000007.1, on the reverse strand, counting down.
CGACTATTACTACAGTGGGTCAGAGGACGCTGGTCTAGCCAGGAAAAACAAAGGGTAAGAAGAAATGATCAAGCTATTTAATGTTTACTATCCGACCAGGACCCTGGCGCTGCTCCTTTGCGAGGCGCTCATCGTGAGCGGCTCGTTTTTGCTCACCACTGCGTATCTCGCTGGGCCCGATACGTACATTGTTCTGAATTACGAAAACGGCATCCTGAAGATCGCGGGTATCACGGTTCTAACCTTGCTTCTCTCGTACTACTTTGATCTCTATGAGCCGCAGCGTATTTCAGAACGCTGGGAGATTTACTTCCGGCTCCTGCTGGTTCTTAGCGTTCTATCTTTTGTTCTCGCCGCACTTCTGTATTTCTATCCTGAATTACTCATCGCTCCCAATGATCTTCTCGTCGGCACCTCTATCCTCGCTATTGCCCTCGTCATCTGGCGATCGGCATATGAGTCGATTATCGGCCTTTCGGTGTTCCGCGAACGCGTCTATGTGCTGGGTAGCGGCGAGCGGGCGCGCGCCGTTGTCGAAACTCTGCGCGCCAGACGCGATGCCGGCATGGAAGTCGTCTCCGGAGAGAACCAGGGGGCATTCAACGGGGACCTCGATCGCTTTGCGGCAGACCTACGTGCCTTTTGCAAACCAAAGACCCGCATTGACCGCGTCATCGTAGCCATGGAAGACCGTCGTGGATCGATGCCGGTTCGCGAACTCCTTGATCTTCGGCTTCGTGGGGTTGTGATTGAAGATGCCAGCGCGCTTATGGAGCGCCTTTGGGCAGGCTGCCGCTGGACGCGATTCAATCCCAGCACCCTCATCTTCTACTGAAGGTTTCAATGTAAGGGCATCGCATCAGCTTGTGCGGCGCCTGATCTCAATTATTGTCTCGTTTATTGGACTGGTGATCTGCTTGCCGCTCATTCCGTTCATCATTTTGGCCGTTCGCTTGTCTTCACCTGGCCCCACCCTTTTCCGCCAGACTCGTGTGGGACTGCGTGGACAGCCTTTTTCTCTGTTCAAATTCCGGACCATGCGGCAGGACGCCGAAGACGAATGGAGCTGTGTGGGCGGCCAGGAACGACTCTCGCGTCACTCCGCTTGGCAAATTCATGCGCAAGACTCGTCTCGACGAGATTCCACAGCTTTGGAACGTGCTCCGGGGAGAAATGGGATTTGTCGGTCCCCGACCGGAGCGCCCCGAGTTTGTGCAGTGGCTCACCAGAGAAATCCCCTACTATGAGATTCGGCACATGGTCCGGCCGGGGATCACGGGGTGGGCGCAGGTTCGATATCAATACGGCGCAAGCCTGGAAGAAACAAAGCGAAAACTTGAATACGATCTCTACTACATTAAGCACGTGTCGCTAGGTCTTTATTTGCTCATCATCTTCGAAACGATCAAGACGATCGTGCTGAGAAGGGGCGCCCAGTGACGACTCGCCACGGAAAGTCCTTGATGGAAGCCGAAAGCTGGCCTTCACAGTAAAGTCCGGTGCTTCGATTATGCGGACGGAATGAAAGGCATTCGCCTTTTGAAAGGATGAAATGGAAACGTACTTAGTTACTGGCGCGGCGGGCTTCATTGGCAGATCGATCGCCGCGGAACTTCTATCGCGAGGCAAGAAAGTCCGTGGCATCGACAACTTTGTCACCGGAAAGCACGAGAATCTGCTCGGGTTGGAGGCGATGGACTTTATTGAGGCCGATATTAACGATGCCGCCGCAGTGGCCAGGGCATGTCGCGGCGTCGAGTGTATCTTTCACGAGGCGGCGATCCCCTCCGTACCGCGTTCCATTGAGGATCCGGTGACCTCAAATCGCGCCGGAGTCTCGGGAACCGTTCAGTTGCTGGTGGCAGCAAAGAACGCAATGGTGCGAAGGGTGGTTTATGCCGGTTCATCGTCCGTTTACGGCAATACCCCCACCTTGCCAAAATCTGAGCATATGCAGGCCAGTCCTATCTCCCCCTACGCGGTAGCCAAACTGGCCGGCGAACTTTACATGCAGTCCTTCACCAGGGTATACGGCCTGGAAACCGTCACCCTCCGCTATTTTAACGTCTTTGGGCCTTGGCAAGATCCTACTTCTCAGTATTCCGGCATTTTGGCTATCTTTACGATGAAGATGCTAGCCGGTGAAACTCCCACTATCTATGGAGACGGGGAGCAGAGTCGAGACTTTACCTTCATTGAGAACGTGGTTCACGCCAACCTGTTAGCCTCTGAGGCCCCTGCTGAACGAGCTTCTGGCAAGGTGTTCAATGTAGCCACAAGCAATCGCATAACACTAAACCATGCAGTTGAAATACTGCGCGGCGCAACTGGCTATAGAGGGGATGTACGGTATGCCGCAGAGCGTAGCGGCGATGTGAAGCATTCGCTCGCCGATATCAGCCGGGCAAAGGAATGTTTCGGCTACGAGCCGCTCGTCGATTTCCGCAAGGGCATCGAGCGCACCGTTGCCTGGTACCAGGCAGTTGCTGAGGCCGCAAATACTCACACTGGGAGTCGGCGATGACTTTCTCCTCATTGGACAGGACGGCGGAGGCCAGACATAAAATCGAAACCCGCGAAGCCCGCATCGGCATTGTCGGCATGGGTTATGTGGGCCTGCCGCTCGCTCTGCTGTTCAGCCGGGAGCGCTTTCCCATTACTGGATTCGATATTGATTCCAGCAAGGTGGACCTGCTCAATCAGGGCGGTTCGTACATCGTTCACATCTCCCAAGCTGAGATTCAGTCGGCTCGGAAGAACGGCTTCGTCGCCACCACCGATTACAGCCTGATTGCCCATTTGGACGTCGTCATCATCTGTGTGCCCACGCCTCTCGACGAGCATCGCGAACCCGACCTCAGTTATGTAACCGGCACCGTGAGAGCCATTGCTCCCCACCTCAAGGAAGGCCAACTGGTTATCCTGGAGAGCACCACTTATCCAGGCACCACGGAAGAGGTCGTGGTGCCCCTGTTGGAACAGGGTAATCTTTCCGGTTTGCGCGTGGCGCGCGACGCTTCCAGTTCGGGATTCTACGCCGCTTTCTCACCCGAGCGCGAAGACCCCGGGAACGTCACAGTCGCGCGGCGCGATATTCCCAAGGTGGTGGGCGGCTGCGGACCGGTCGCGCGCGACCTCGCCTGCGCCGTGTACGCATCCATCTTCAACCGCACCGTCCCTGTCTCTTCGCCCGCCGTCGCGGAGATGACCAAACTGCTCGAGAACATCTATCGTTGTGTCAACATCGCCTTGGTCAACGAGCTGAAGCAGCTCTGCATGCGCATGGACATTGACCTGTTTGAAGTGATCGAAGCCGCAAAGACCAAGCCCTTCGGATTCCAGGCATTTTATCCGGGACCCGGCCTCGGTGGCCACTGCATTCCCATCGACCCTTTCTACCTTTCCTGGAGGGCCAAGAAGTTTGACTTTACCGCGCGGTTTATCGAGCTGGCTGGGCAGGTCAACCTTGCCATGCCATACTTCGTGGTCGAAAACATCGTCGAAGCTATGAGCCAGCGCGGCGCGCCCCTGCGCGGTTCACGCATTTTGATACTTGGGGTGGCCTACAAACGCGACATAGACGACCTTCGCGAGTCGCCCTCACTCGCCATTATCGAATTGCTGCAGAAGCGCGGGGCGCACGTCGAATACAACGACCCGTTTTTCGCCTTCGTCGGCAGCGGGCGTAGATACGAACTCAATATGACCTGCACGCCCCTGGAGCGAATTCCTGAATTCGACTGCGTTGTGATCGTCACCGACCACTCCCAGTACGATTATGCAAGCATCGTAAAAAAGGCGAAGCTGGTCGTAGACACGCGCAATGCTACCAAAGGCATTGCCGCCGCCCATATCGTGAGATGCTGATCAATCGACTTCGGCGCCCGCGGCCGGGAATCGATCGGGCGTCCGCGCATCTCCTCACACTCTCGCCGTCACCATATGGTCTCGATGGCGTCAGGAACGGATTGATCCCGAGCTTCTTTGCTGCGCGCTGAGACCGCCTGAAACTGGGAGCCATGCTTTCCCGATGGGGTTCAATTCCAGTGGGAGGGGCGATGGATAGAGCAGTGAGCCGCGGGCTTCAATCCACTCCCGCATAGCTATCCTGGAACCGCATTGAACGCCGTATCCGAACGACTTGCCCTCGCCGGCCCGTCCGAAGGCGCGCGGACCTTCAACTCCTCCAGCTTATAGAGAAGCGATCGGTAACTGATGTTGAGCCACTTGGCCGTTTTGCGGCGGCTCCAGCCATTTACCTGCAGTACTTTCACCATGATCTCCCGCTCTAAACCTTGCCTGGCGGCCTTGGTAATCTCCTTCAATGAAATGGGGTTGGCCAGATCGATCTCGGGAATGATTCCGGGCGCAATAGCCGGAGCCAGATCCGCCGCTAGGGACCCTTCGTCGCCGATCAGGACGTAGCTGCGAATCATGTTCTCCAGTTGGCGGATGTTTCCTGGCCAGGTGTATCGCTCCATGATGCTCGTTATTTCGCGCGAAAGCGGCTTCGGCTCCACACGATAGGCCTTCGCATGCAGATCGAGGAAGTAGTCGATCAGCATAGGTAAATCCGCAGCCCGTTGACGCAATGGCGGCAGGTCGATGGTCACAGCGTTGATGCGGAAGAAGAAGTCCAACCGGAAACTTCCTCCCTCGGCCTGTTGCCGAAGGTTCTTATTGGCTGCGCAGACCACCCGTGTATTGACGCTCCTCGACTCTTGAGCTCCTACGCGCACAAAGGTGCCATCCTGCAGCACCTGCAACAGCTTCGCCTGAGTCGACATATCCAAGCCGCCGACTTCATCGAGAAAAAGGGTTCCCTGATGCGCAAGTTCCACTCGTCCGCGCTTGGCTGCATATGCCCCGGTGAAGGCGCCTTTTTCATAGCCGAACAGCTCCGACTCGATCAGAGAGAGAGGAATCGCCGGACAGGCCACCTTGACCCAGGCATATTTCGACCGATTGGAGCGCGCATGCAGCAACTTGGCAAAGATTTCTTTGCCTGTCCCGCTCTCTCCTTGCAAAAGAACCGGGACGGTCGTATCCTCAACCCGCTCCAACTTCTCGCGGACCGCCGCCATTATGGGTGATTGTCCGAAAATCACCCCCATCGGCGGCAGATTGCGAGAATCCACAAATTCGAAAGCGCGGGCCAGAGGCATTTTTATCCAACTCAGAACCGGAAGTCGTTTAGTTTGCAGCAATTTCCGGGCCAGATTCTGCGAATGAAGCAAATAGTGCGGAAATGGCCCTGAAGTAACCGTGTTTTAGCTCCAAAGTAACACTATAAACTTCTGATTACGTTACCTCTGCATGGCTCTTTGAATCCTGTCGGTGCAAAAATTCACAATTGTGTGAATAAAATTGCAACTTTTATTGGTAAACTCTTTCCTACGGGAGTTGAACGGCTTCCCCCCGCCTGGGCGGATTCCTTGCACGACCAGTAGCAAAAGCTGACTTGCTTCATTCTTCCCTGTTCCGGTCCTCCGGGATGAGGAAGGAGGAATTCAGGAGTTGTTTCCTTAGAAAGGGCACGACGAAAATGGCGACCACACAACATGATGCTTTGCGCATCAATGCCTTGGGTTCAAAGAAGCTTCAAATTGCAGTCCTCGACGCCAATCCGGCAGTTCTGGACTACGTTCATCGGATTCTTGCGAATCGTTTCAGCGTGAGCCTGTATTCCGAGGCTCAAGAACTCCGCCGGAGCCTGAGAGACTCTCCCAAGCCTGATCTGCTTCTGGTGGACTTGAACATTGCCGACCATAAGACGGACGAGGATCCGCTCGGCCTGCTCGCGAATATTCATGCATCCAACCCAACGCTTCCCATCATCATGCTTGCTTGTTCAGGTGTGGGAGAGTTGAACCAGATCTTGGCGGCCGCACGCGTGGGTGCTGTGGACGTAATCCTCAAGCCTTTCAGAGAATGCGACATCGAACTTGCGGTGCAGCGGTGCCTCAAAAAGCCGGATAAGCAACTCGCCGGCGACGACATCGAAGGGATTCCCCTGGACGAGAACACATCCTTTGTCAGATCCAGCAAGCGCATGCGGGAGATCGAATCCCAATGCAGGCTAGTCGCGCGCGCCGATATTCCCGTCCTCATCCTGGGAGAGAGCGGCACGGGCAAAGAAGTCGCGGCCATGTTGATTCACAAGTTATCGGCTCGCAACCAGCGCGGCTTCTTGAAGGTGAATTGCGCGGCCATGCCTGCCGACCTGCTGGAAAGCGAGCTCTTCGGGTATGAGCAAGGCGCCTTTACCGGCGCTGTCAAGTCCAAGCCCGGTAAGTTCGAAATCTGCGATAAGGGCACTATCTTGTTGGACGAGATCGGCGAAATGCCGCCCCCTCTGCAGGCCAAGCTGCTACAGGTTCTTCAGGATGGGAGCTTCGCGCGCTTGGGCAGCCGCACCAGCGTCAAGGTGGATGTGCGTGTGATCGCTGCAACCAACATCGACATCAAAGAAGCCATTGCTCGCAAGGTGTTTCGCGAGGACCTCTACTACCGCTTGAATGGATTCACCCTGGAGATGCCGCCGCTGCGCGAGCGCATTGAGGAGATCCCCATCCTGTGCCGGCACTTCATGCGCAAAGTGGCCGCAAAGTACGAGTGCGACCCCTTGCCTGTTTCCTCTGCCTTGATGCAGGCTCTCACCAGCCACACTTGGCCTGGCAATCTCCGCGAATTGGAGAATACGGTCAAGCGCTATCTCGTCCTGGCCGACGAGCAGGCAATCATGAACGAGCTCATGCCCTGGCGCCGTGCCGGGGCGTTAGCGCCTGCCGCGGAACGCCCAACCGATCAAAAGAGTCTGAAGCATTTGGTGCGAAACTTGAAGGGAGGTGCGGAAGCGGCCGCGATCGCACAGTCGTTGGAGTGCTCGGCCTGGAATCGCAAGGTTGCGGCAAACGATCTGCAAATCAGCTATAAGGCCCTGTTGTACAAAATTAAACAGTACAATCTCATTCCACCGCCAAAACAGAACGGCCTCAATAGGACTCAAGGAGCCTGACCCCGTTCGCGGTTGACGGAAATTCGTCCGGGGCGGTAAGATGGGGATACAATTTGGCGCCGGACTAATCAAGGGTGATCTGGAATCGCCGGTCCGGACCACAACGAAAGTGCCGAAGGGCAGCACTCGGCGCAATCTGTATTTAAGCGAACCGAGCCGGATTGCATCGGGCAGAGCTTAGGCCCTTCCGCTTTTTTCCCCGTCCTTGGAGTTTACATACTCACTACTTCGAGGATTGCTACCAATGTCGCTCGCGTCTAGCACGAAATTGGGATTGTCATCATTGCAAGCCTCAGAATAATGAGGGTACACGTCGAAACTGCGTCGTGTGACCTGCTTGAACTGAGTGAGTGCGCAATTCATGATCGAGAACAATTCAACCAGATCGGAAAAGGTTGTGATCCAGTTCGAGGCCAGGACGGTCAAGGGCTACCTGGAATCCCCGGTATGGAACACGATCGAGGAGTTGCTGAGCAGTGCTCCTCCCAGCCCTCCTGAGACCCTGCGGATTCGCTTACTTGAATCGAATGCCGTCGAGGATATCTCAATCAAGGATGCCAAGGCGGTTTTCTATGTACACAGCTTCGACGGGGACAAAAATCATAAAGAGATGAGCTTTTATGGTAATTCGCCCATCGTCCATGGAATATGGATGAGGGTCCAATTTCTCGATGGGGAGGTGATCGAGGGGATCGTACACAACTCCATTCGCTATTTGGTTGACCCCGGATTCTTCCTGGTGCCAACCCATCCCGGCAGCAACAATAAGCTTATTTACGTTTCCAAGAGCCGGCTCGCTCACCATCGCGTTCTCGGTACGCGGAACTTCTAAGCGATGGTCGAGGCCTCCTTGACAATCGCATAATCCAGAATCTCCGCGGCCACACCCGTGAAATTCAGCTTGGTCTTCTCCTTGCGAAGCGCCTGCGCATGGCATCGAATCCGGCAAAAGGTTGAAAGAGTGATCTCAGGAGGCAGTACGACGAAAAATTCAAAGTCGCGTTCGATCAGCCCGCTATCGTCTGAGGCCAAATAAAAATACACTCCCCGATTGCTCAAATCCCTGGTATAGGCTGGAATCTCGCGGTTACCTGCGATTACGGTAAGAGGTGCCCGAACCCGAAAACGCTGGATTCTCCGGCGTTCGTTTGCAGCTTCCGAACCTTGCGCTTTACTCACCATATAATTCAAAAAGCTACCGAACGCCGCGGGATGTGATCTGTAGCACAATGTAGCACAATCGCGGATTTTACGAAATCGGACGACCTTCGGAGTCGTCGCGCAGGTGCATCGCCGATACTTGCCAGCACAGCTTTGCTGGCCCGCACATGAACTCTATGCAATCTAAGGGCCGTTCTTCTTAGGCGAAAACATCAGATTTTAGGCGAAAACATCAGAGATAACGGCGCTCCGAGATGCAAAGGTGCAAGTTCTTGCACACCATGTGAGTAGAAATTGAGCACTTTGGTCTGCGCGGCATCCTCTTGTCAGGGCTGATCGGCCAGAGCAGGTTTGAGGCCGCTTTTCCGGCAAATTACAGCAAACGAAGACAAAAACAGGCCATGGACGAGCGGGGAGCTTCTGGAGCGCTTCCCGCTGATCCATGACCCCGGCTGCGGCGGATCGCGATGCTGCTGCCTCCGGCAGGCTAACGGCTGGTGGCGGAAAACGGAAATCGAATCCCTAAAAATCCGCGAGGTGCGAGACGTGCTGGAGAAATCCAAGGGAAATGGCCGGGTGCCCCAAGTCCGTGGTGCGCTACGCACCCTTTCAGTCTGTTGCGTACACCTTCTCCAACCGCTCGATGTGCTCTTGGCCGGCAACAGACAATTTGCCTGGCTTTAATGTACGCTTTGAATCCATGGCCGGTGAGCTGGTAACGCTGCAAAACGGTCGCACAGGCTCATTTGAAGTGGCATTCCGCTTCATGCGGACTGCGCAAACCTTTGCACACTGATTCTAGGTTTACCATTTATATTATTGATTCTAAATCGGAAACGTTTGGCTTTTAACGTGCATTAACAATGCTGTCCGCGGGTTTTGGGTGACATTCGGATCTTGTGAGCTACGCCCAAGCTAGCGCCGGAGCCAAGCACGTAACACTCTGGGCGGCCTCCGAGGCCAAGTCAAAACGAAGATGAGGAGGCAACCCATGAAGCTACGCCTATTCATTATGACGGCGGCTTTGCTGCTGTTCGCCAACTACGCAAAAGCAGACGCTGTTCCCTATCCAAGTGCGGGAACAAAAATCACCACCAACACAGACGTCGTTGCAACTGCAAGTTCCCCCTTGGTGCTCGCGTACTACTACGGCTTCAGCGCAGCCGACACTGATTACATCGAAGTATATGATGCCACCACTGGTTTGTACCTTTCTTCAGACCCCGGTGACAGTCAGTCAACTGCGGACACCCAATTCTTCGACAACAAGACGAGCACACCCGGTGCTGCATTAACCCTATACGGGGCTACCGCGGGCAACCTGCTTCAGTTCAATGTGTATAACCAGACCACCGGATCAACGTTCACCTCGAATCCCGCCGACGATACCGCTGACCCTGGCGTCAGTCACGCCTATACAACTCCCTACAGCGCCAATCCCCTTGATTCTGACTATATCGCCGGTATACCTGCCGGTGTGTTCATCGGTATGGAAGATCTTGGTCCAGGTCAAGGTGTCGACTACGACTATAACGATGATCAATACGTGCTGGCGGAGGTCTCATCGGTCCCCGAGCCAAGCAGCCTACTCTTGCTGGGCACTGGATTTTTGGGTTTGGCTGTTATTGCCTTCCGGAAGCGCGGCATGAATTTCGTCAAGTCGGTGTAATAACCGGGATTTCCATTTTACTAAGTCCAGGTTTTACGGCATATTCTCCTGATTTAGCGGTAGGTCATGGATCATTGCCCAGGGAGATCCGCCGCTTGAGTACTCCAGGGCGAGAAGGGGACCGAGTTCCGTACCCGCCGCGTGAGGCCGATTACTTATGCGGTCGAGCCCACCGGGACAACGTCACGGCAGGTGCGGAGGCCGGTGGCGATTCAGAGCAGAGAAAGTCCCGTATCTCTCAAGTAACACTTTGGTGATTGGAAACCACAATTGTGTTATTTCCCGGGTGCGCGAATAGCTATAATATGCTGCCCAGGGGTTATTGAATTTGAACCCCTAAAGGACTGGGCGCCCAATCGCCGGTGAATCCCGTTCGTACTGGGCCATCAACCGATGCAACCCAGGTTTCCGCCTGCGGAGCGCAGGGTGGGCGATTCACCAGTTGCGATGGTTCGGCGGGTCACACACCAAGGCTGATCACACGTCGAGCGATTGCGCCGGGAAAGTGCAGAAAGACCAACGATGAGAATCTTGAAAGAAGCAAAAACAAGTGGGCCTATGGCCGCAAGGCTCATGTATCTCTCCATCCTGTGCGCGCTGACGCTCGCAAGCGCTAGTCTCGCCAAGGCCAATACGATTGGCCCCACCTCCTGCAGTTCCTGTCTTGGGTCAAGCTACACATTGACCTACAGCGCCACCGCAAATCCCGACGCATTCGATGTCTTCCTCACCATCGACACGTCTGGATTCACCAATTCGAGCAGCGACCTTCTGAACGCCGTATCCCTGAAGCTCGTCTCCAAAAAAGCGGACATCACTTCCGTCTCCCTGATCGCCGAGCCATCGACCTTTGGCACAACGGAAGCCGGCGGCCTGAATTCGGGCGGTTGCAGCGGTAAAGGCGGCGGGTTCTTCTGCTCCGAGAGCACCGGAGACGGCTTAGCAGTTGGGGGTACAAGCGACGTCTATACATTCGAGTGGCTGCTCACCCTCGGGTCGGCAACCGACCTCATGACAGGGATCAATGCGGATTCTGTCAAGGCGCTCTATGTAACTTCCAAGGGAAAACACAACGGCATCACCTCTGAGGACATCACGCTCACCGAGAATACTGTGCCGAGTCCCGTGCCGGAACCGTCAGGCCTTCTGCTGCTGGGCTCGGGCATGCTGGCTCTCGCGGGATCTCTGCGGCGAACGCTGTCGGCGTAAAGCCGGCCCGAAGTTCGCCAAAGCAGTTTCATCCAAAAACAGAGAGGCCCGACTCATGCCGGGCCTCTCTGTTTTGCCGCCAGACAACCCAACCGAAGCATTGCCCGCTTAGTTGAGCAACGACGCCGGCTCCGGCGGCGCACCGGAAGAAACTCGGGGGGGGGCTGATCGCGCGCTAGAGATGCTTGCATTGCGGAGTGTCAACGCCGGTTGAGAATTCCGCCTTTCGCCGGTCGAGAATTCCCCCACCTTCCTGGCGATGATGGTTTACATTTGCAGCCCGTTGGCGTGAAGATGAAACCGGCTGGTCAAGCGGAGGCAGGCCCTTTCCCTCTGCTTGGCCTTTTTGATCTCGATATCGGTCAGCCCAGCCATGCCCCTTCCTCCCCGTTTTACAAAAATACATCCATGAAACCATGGCTTGGGCTGGACGCCCCTGGATGCCAAAAGACGTTAAGTGCATTATTGTCTATTACTTACTTATTTTTTCTGGATTTCTCCGGATGTTCTTGGAAGGGGTCCTGGCGGAGAGGGAGGGATTTGAACCCCCGATAGCCTTGCGACTATGCCTGATTTCGAGTCCGGCCTATATCCTATAACATATGTATTATGTGCCACTTGCAGGATCAGAAGTGCCGGTGCTCACTGTGGAGTCAGTTGAGGGCCTTAGCTTGGGGTAGAAGTTTGTGGCCGCAGCAATGGCCGCAACCTATCCCTTTTACGCTGAGAAAAGGGTTGACAACTATATGCCATTGGCATATAGTCTTTCTATGCAAACGGTGGTCGAAACCCCAATGTTTCTGAGGGCCGCCGAAGCCATCTATAGCGAGGTAGACCGGGAAGAGATCGTGCGAACCATCGCCGCTTACCCGGAGGCCGGAGACTTGATGCCCGGCACAGGAGGGTATCGCAAGCTGCGCTTTGCACGTTCCGGCATGGGAAAACGCGGCGGCGCACGAGTCGTTTATCTGTACGGCGGTGAGGATCTGCCGATCTTCCTCATCACCGTGTATGCCAAATCGGAGAAGGGCAATTTGAGCAAGGCCGAGCAGAATGCTCTGGCCAAGATGGCGAAGAGTTTCTTGGCCGATTACAGGGGGAAGCGATGAGCAAATTGTTTAAAGAGATGGCACAAGGAACGGCTGAAGCCCGCGCCTACATGGAAGGTGAGCGCAAGGGTTACAAGGTCACTCTGCCGGAGACCGTGGACGTGCGAGGTCTCCGTAAGCGCCTGCGCCTGAGCCAGGGGCGTTTCGCAGATCGTTTTGGCTTGTCGGTGGATGCAGTTCGTCATTGGGAGTCTGGACGCCGCCAGCCGGAAGCCGCTGCGCGCGCGCTTCTTATCGTCATTGCCGCCGACCCCGAGTTTGTGATGCGTTCCTTGGCTAAGAGTGCTTGAATGAATAGCAGAGGCCTTTGGGCTCCGAGTGCGGGCTGCATGCATTCCGTGTCACAAAGCCGAGGCGTGGGCACCGAGCTACCGGCAGTTCGACTCCTCCTCCCCGGTCCCCAAAGGCAAGGGACCGGTGGCACCCTCATCTCGTTTTGGAAAGATTGCCGGGATCGGGGAACCCGCCGCGGGACGACTGACCGAAGATGAGCGTGCCGATGGATGGACGTTCTATACAGAAAAGACGGATTTGCATGTAAATGATTCGACGGGATAGAAAGAACCGCTGCCCCATTCAAGGAGTGTCGCGTTGTGTAAAAGACAGCTTTTAGTTTTGTTGGAAAAAGGTCTACGTAGATTTCGATCTCGGCGAAGCGATTAACTGGATTGTGGACACACAGCGGTATAATTTGCTTGCGATGCAAACCCACCTTTCCACTATCCTGTGGCGTAACCATACTCTCGTTTCACTTTTTACGGTCGCCCTACTCACCGCCATTGCCTCCGCAGCCCCGCAACCCTCCCCAGCCATAGCCAAGCCCAACGTCTACAAGAGCGCCAAGGGCTACCACCTCACCTATCCCTCCGGCTGGCAAATTTTAAGCGCGAAAGAACGTGCCGCTATCGGCGAAGCCGGTTCTCAACTTCATCACAATGTTGACCTCTCCAATGTAGATGTCCTCATTCATGCCCCCTCCACCGACCCTATCCGCAGTATTAATGTCAACGTTTCCCCCAACATCGTTCCGGCAACGCAGTACTACCTTGATGAATACAAGAAACTTCTCCCTCAGCAGTTAAGTGCCAGCAGCCCCCCGCAAAATCTCGACGTCAGACTCACAAAGGTTGGTCGCTATGACGCGATCCTCGCAACTTGGACCAGCGATATGCCCGGCGCAGGCAGGCTTTGGGAGGAGCAGTTCGTTATCCCGGGCAACAGCCACACCTTTATCGTCACCTGCACATCCGAGGCTGATTCCTCAGCCGTCGCCGCGCCCATCTTCGCCAAGATCCTCGCAACTTTTCAGATCGACAAAGAACCACCGCCGATGGGTTCAGGACGCATTCACGAGATTCTACAAGAAGCCAAGTCTTATCAAGCAGCCGATGCGAAGACTGGCGCTGCGTTACAGGAGATCGTAGGCCGACAAACCATAACATTTGCAGAGTTCGAGAAACAGTGCGCGGATTTGCAGGCCACTTTGGCGGAAAGCGATGCCATGGAAAAAAGGAAGCGCAAAATGCTCGCCGATCTCCAATTTGAGTTCCGAGACGACTCGAAAGTGAAGCCGGTTTTTAACCTTCTTTACCAAATGGAAGACATATCGGATAAAGTCGAGCCGATTTGGCGCGGCATGATTGCGTGCTCGGGCATCCTCGCTTCTGCGGCCCAAAACAAGCAGGAAGCATACCAAACCATCTGCGTAGATCCTGCCCATCAGCAGTTGAGCTTGCTAGTCCCGGAAATGAATAGACTGGGGCATCAACTACAGGCTGAGGTGCAGAAGTACGGTAGCTCTTTGCCTCGTGAGTTCCTGCAGGCGATTGGGCAATGACGTCGTATAAGCTAGAGCTGCAAGGACGCTGATATGGATGAGCCGCTGAAAGTGCTACCGACCATTTCGCCGAGGGTGAAGCGCATTGTCATTCGCACTCTTGTATGGGGATTCGGTTTCGGAGTTGGAATCGGCCTAATTATGTTGGCCGTCATGTTTTACTCAGAGCGCCCGAAGGGGTGGGACACCAAGTCTCTCCGGGAGAGCAGCGTTAAAGCGGGGGCGCTGTCGAAACTCGACCGCGATCCGGAGTTGAAGCAAACCGCTGAGGAGCACTGGACAACAACCAGCACAGGCAGCATCTTCACGGTAGACCTCCAGAACACGACTGGAAAAGATATAACCCTTCCCGCCTCAGTAACGATCATGCAGACGGCGAAAGGAACGGGGGCGCTGCATGGCTCTTTTCTCAAGCTGCCGAAAGACTACTTTTTGCCTGCCCACCATACCGTAACCATCACGCTTGAGAATGACGGCGAGTGTTCGCCTACGGTTAAGGTTGAAGAGTGCTTTAACAGCTATTTCAAAGACGAGAGCGATATCGTTCTGTTCGATCAAAGTCAGAAATACGAAATCCATATTCCAATCCCCCCGCTTACGCCGGGTGATCTTCAGATGAACCCGCCCTCCTAGCAGCGATCCGCGTCCGCTGTCAAAGCAAAATGACTTCACTCCTTTGGCACTCGGTCTAATTCCTCCCTCCGACGTTGCACTTCACGTTCCGATATAGCGATTGCATTCTGATCTGGATTCGGTTGCGCCTTCTGGTAGGCAAGCTCCCGTTCCGCTGCATTTAGAAAACCGCCGAGTTGTTGTCTTTTAGTGAGAATGAAGGTAGTCATGTGCGATAGAGTAGCATACCCAGTTTTTGAGCATACTCGGGCGGGTGCCGGGGCCGCAGGCGGCGGCTTGCTCCCTTAGAGGCCCAGGCCGATATCAAAGCTCTGCTCCTGTTTCGGCGCGATCTCCCCCTGCGGCCTGACAGCCCGCTCCTGTTTCTGTTCTGGTTTCATCTCCGGCGCATGGGCGCTGCTGTGCGAGACATCATGCCCCAGCGCCGCGCCCAGCTTCTCGCGGTCGTTGGTGAAGATTTGCGCGTCGTATGCGGCACCTGAGACGGCTACGTAGTGGTCCTCCAAGTTTCTCTAACCGGCTTCAACCGGTTTGGCCTTCTCGGTGTCAGTTTTGTGGTCAGTTGGATTTGTGTTTCGGTGCCTTTCTGTGCCCCTAGGTGCATGTTTTCCACAGAAGGCAGGCTTCATACCAAAAAGTACAGGGGCCCATGATAGGCCCCATGTATTGATTCTACTGATCTTGTGGCGGAGAGGGAGGGATTTGAACCCCCGATAGCCTTGCGACTATGCCTGATTTCGAGTCAGGTGCATTCAACCGGGCTCTGCCACCTCTCCGCTATTTAACTATTTTCCCTTCATTGACTTAAATGTTTTGGCATATTGGCCATTTTCACGCCGAATGCTCTCCACTCCGCGGTGGTGCCCCTTCTGCCCCCGAAAATTGACCGGACGATCGACTGCCGAGACCTGATGTTCCGGAGCGAGATGGGAGCATCGCATAACAATCTGAAGTGTCCTGCGCCCCGGCAGTTCCGCGCCTGCACCCAGATCCACACCGGCCGTTACAAGTCTACTGGCAAATGTATGGCGGTTGCAATGCCGCGTGTAATCAAGCACCTTCGCCTCTTCGAGCGCAGCAGAGAAGCATCCGCGCGACCTTTGCAAGGCGTATGGGGCGCGCACAGAGGCATTTAGCCCCGCGCCGAGTGCAGGAGCTTCTGATCGTGGACCTGATCGAGGAAGACGCCGATCTGGGCGCGGGCAGGCCAAGGGAGCTGAAAAATCGCGCCGTGCGGTTCGTTTTGCGCCTTTCCTTGCTGCTCACCGGCCACATTCGGCCCCCTGGCGCGATTGAACCCAGGATGTCCTCGGTTCTCAACGCAACCGCCACCGGCCGCTCCATCAGGCGCTGGCGCCACACCTTCTGGAATTTAGCCGCTTGTAACACGGATTGCTAACAGTGTGACTAAGGGATTACAAAATCGACCCCTTCAACTTATGCTTTCTCGGTCTCAATTCTGGAACCAGAGAAAGCAAAAATCTAAGGGGTCACGGTCTACCAGCTTCGGTCCAAAAGCAGGGTATGCAGGTTACTTGACGTACTTTGTCTCCTTTGCGCCTTTGATAAGGCTACGCCTTTTCATGAGAAAGCTCGTCTTGCACGTGCTGCATCGCCACGGATAATACCCAAAGAAGCTATAGACCTTGCTTTGCAGGAAGCCCTCTCGCTCCAGACGGCGCAAGCGCGTGCTCCCGCACGTGGAACACTGCAATCCATCTAGCACATGGGCTCTTTCACCCAGTGCGCCATCCGATGGTATTTCCCCAAACACTTTCACCTCCCCAGCACTAACGATGCGTCATCCATCCCGGCCCGCATCGATCTTCCGATGTAAGTCAAGCCCGCAATACGCATACATCCGCATCCCTGCGCGGGGCGAATAACAGACAGCCAAAATTAAACGAGAAGCAACTCTCGGTACAAATGATATTCACCTTGCGCGCATGCGAAAGAAAAAAGGGCGAATTTAAAGGAGAATGGTGACTCTTCAGTAACCTGTTTTTTCGCAGTCGAGTAATCTAAATGATTTTACGCGGGCTACTTTCCCGGTTCTCCAATCGCTCCAGCCCTTGGCGGGCAATGTCGGCGACCGCCTTGGCCAACGTCAATGAGGCGTTCAATGACTCCGGCCGCTCCAGCCGCATGCCCAGTCGAACAGCATATTCCCGAAACAGATGATCCACGTCGAAGAGAATTTCAACATGGTCGCACAAAAACCCAATCGGCTGAAGGAGCAGAAACCTGGCGCCTGAGCCGGCGATCGAGTCGAGCGTCTCTTCCACCGCAGGTCCCAACCACGGTCCGCCGCTGGCGCCCTGGCTCTGAAAGGCGAGCCACCATCGGGGAATCTCGGGAACGAGGGCCGCAATTGCCTCGGCCGTATGGCGGGCCTCGTCGGCGTAGGGGTCAGCGCCGCTGCCCGGCCAGTGCCTTGCCTGTGGCTCGCCCTCAGATGGCGGCTGAACGGTGTGGGCGGGAACACTGTGAGCCGTGAACAACACCGGAACCGGCTGGCCGGCTTCAGCGCTTAGATCGTTCCACGCCGGGCGCAGGCGCTCCGCAAAGGCTTCCACCAGCAGCGGGTGACGCGCCCACCCCTTAGTAAAGTCGATGCGCAGCCCGCCCGCCTCGGCCATAACCGCGCGCTCGTAAAGGCCCACGCTGGTGCGGGAGTTGTGCGGGGCCATGCAGATCACCGCCGCCTCTTCGATGCCGTCAGATCGCATCCGCCCCACGACATCGGGGATGTACGGCCGCCAGTTTCTCATGGCCACATAAACCGGAACCCGCCGCCCGCCCGCCGCCAACTCGGCTTCGACCAGGCGCGCCTGTTCAAATGTAATTTCGGTCAGCGGGCTGTGTCCGATCAGCGCGTACCGGCGCTCGATCTCTTCCACAACCGCCTGCGGGACGGGCCGCCCGCTCACCACGTTGCGGAGATACTCCGGAATCTGGTCGACGGTCTCCGGCGTTCCGTGCGCCAGCAGAAGGACAACTTGCTTAGCCACGCGCCTCCTCCAGCCGGAATTCCCGCACCATGCGCGCCACCGCCTGCACGTTCTCCACCGGCGTGCCCGGCACAATGCCGTGGCCCACGTTGAAGATGTGCCCCGGCCGTCCGCCCGCAGCCCGCAGAATCTCCTTGACCCTCGCTTCCAGCACTTCCAGCGGCGCAAACAGCGTGATGGGATCGAGATTTCCCTGCACGGCGCGACTGTGGCCCACCATCCGCCAGCCTTCGTCGAGCGGCTGCCGCCAGTCCAGCCCGATCACGTCCGCCCCCGTGGCCGCCATCTGCTTGAGCAGTCCCGCCGTCTCCACGCCGAAGTAAATCACCGGCACGCCCATCCCCTGCACCGCGCGCACCAGCCGTTGCGAGGGGGCAAAAACATATTCGCGGTAGTCCGCGAGCGACAGCGAGCCCACCCAACTATCGAAGAGCTGAATGACCTCCGCCCCGGCCTCCACCTGCAAGCGGCAATACTCCGTCAGAACCGTGACCAGCTTCTCCAAAAGGCCGCTCCACGCAGTGGGGTCGCGGTACATCATGCGCTTGGTCTCGATGTAATTCCCTGAGCCGCCGCCCTCGATCATGTAACTCGCCAGCGTGTAGGGCGCGCCGCAAAATCCGATGATCCCCAGCCGGTCACTGAAGTGCGCGGCCACCTTCTCGATGGCTCGCGCCACATACGCCAGCTCCTCCACGCGGTCGGTCCGCAGCGCCCGCACGTCTTCGGCCGTGCGCACCGGCCGGTGCACCACCGGACCCTCACCGGCCAGAAACTCGAAGTCCAGCCCCATCGGCTCCAGCGGCAGCAGCAGATCCGCAAAGATAATCGCCGCGTCCACGCCCAGCTTTTCCGCGGCCGTGATGGTCACCTCCGCGGCCAGCGCCGGCTGCTTGCAGATTTCGATCAGCGTATGGTGCTTGCGCACCTCGCGGTACTCCGGCATGTACCGCCCCGCCTGGCGCAGAAACCACACCGGCGTCCGGTCCACGGGCCGCCGCAGGCAGGCGCGCACAAACCGGCTGCCGTCGAGAATGGTCTCCGTGGCCAGAGAAGAGCCTTCGATTGGGTCCATACTGTGTCGATTCTATCGGACAGAAGCACCCCCCTGTACGGCCGATAGTCAGCCGGGGCTGGTCCTTTCAGAGGCCTTCGATCGATGCCGGAAAGTGGGGCGATCGCCACGAAAATGGACGGCCCATCCCAGCGCCGAAAGTTGCGTCTCCCATCGACGCAACATGCTACAGTGTCCGCAGGATTCCGAATTTAGGAAAAGGAGCGCTCCCATGCGTAACACTGCTTTCAGCGGCGTCACACCGTTTTGCCTCAGGGGAGCTTGCAGGTCACTCGCAAGCCTTCTTCTCACATTCAGTGCGCTGGCGTTTCTCTTCACCGGGCCCATTTCCGTGGCACAGGATTCCAAAACCCCTGCTGTATTGCCCGCGCCATCCAGCGGCAAAGCCATCGTCTGTATCTACCGCACGTACAGATTTACCGGTTCCGCCGCACACGACGAGATCTTTGTCAACGACACTCATCTCGGCAAACTGCTAAATGGCGAATATGAATTCACTGAAGTGGCGCCCGGAACTGTGGTCATTGCCGGGTTGCCCAAGATGTATTACGGAGGCATTATCCAGTCCACCGGCGCGGCCCTGGCCGAGGCAAGGAAGAAAGAGAACGAGCGGGCTCGGTTTGAGGCGGAGGCAGGCAAAACCTATTACTACAAATGGACCTCCGGAGCCATGGCAACGGGCATCAAAGTCACGCCTCAAGATCCCGAGGTCGGAGCCAAAGAGATTCGCAAACTCCATCTCTCCAAGCCCCCTGACGACACGGGCGCAGCGAAACCGGAAACGACAGACACCGGTAAACCGGAAGCGAAATAAAATCGCTCCGACTGACGGCGCGGCGGCCCTCAACACGCCTGGGAGGTGAGAATGGTGGTGTGCGCAAAATCGAAGCGCTCGCAACCGGCCTCGGCACCTTCATTTACTGCCGCAGGCATGCGCGCACAAAGCGGCTGCCGTCGAGAATGCTCTCCGGAGTCATCGCGGCGGCGGGCCTTTCGTTGCTAGAACCCATATAAATACGATTTTACCGAGGCCGGAACGCCCCACCTCCGCCGTTGCTTTGAAGGGCGCGTCGTTCGCGGGCGGCCCGCACGGGCGGAGAGGCAACTTGATAAGCTTTCCTTGGCATGTACGCGACTGATTTCAGGATGAGGTGCATGACAAATGGCTTCCCAATCCAGTATCAGGAATTGGTCTAGCTCTCTCTCTGAGGAACGCAAGCTTTCCCGGGCTGCAGAACTTATTCGTATGACGCAACCGGCATTGAGCCAGCGGCTGCATGGGGTCGAACGCCGATTGCAACTCAGTATGCCTCAAGCCAACCCAACCGGATAAGGAGATTCCCCTGTGAACAACACAAACATTCGCAACTTCGTGCTCGTGGTGTTGATTCTGACGTTCGGCCCGCTGGCTTTTGGACAGATATGCGCGACCAGCGTCCCGCTAGGCAAATGCGGGCCGTACCTCTACCCGTTGGTCACCGGCAGCAACGGCATCAACCTAAATATCCAGAATGACTATTGGAACGAAGCAAAGGCGCCGGCGGGGTCGTCGCAGAAGATGTACGCGATCGACCCCGGGAACTGGTTCGTGATAGCCAATTTCCCGCGTGGAGAGACGGAAATCTGGACTTACCCCGATAGCGACGCGCTATACACCAGCGCCCCACCCCTTGTGAGTAGTTTCACTTACCTGTACTCGTCGTTCGCGGAGAACATGCACTTGAACTCCACTAACACTACCGACGCTGAGGCGGCCTATGACATCTGGCTTAACGGTCATAACAACGAGGTGATGATCTGGAACGATATTTCCAACCGCGGTGGACCCGGCCGTTACGGCGGGTGTACCTCCAAGCTGAGTGCCCAGGCCGTGTTCGGCGGATCGAACGGGGTCCCGAAACATCTCTGGGATCTGGCTAAATGCGGCAGCGAACTCGTCTGGCAGCTCGACCAGCAAGCTCTCACCCTTTGCCCCACGACGCCTCGGCCTCTAGGAATCCGGGCATGAGAGCGTAGACGTAGGGAACGGTAGCGTTTACGGCATCACGAAGGGCAGCGTGGACGTCCTCGCCATGCTCACATGGCTAATGAACAAGGGGTACCTGCCGGCGAACAGCACTTTAACGCAGCTTCAGTACGGCTTCGAAATTGCCAGCACAGGCGGGGTCAATGAGAAATTCCAGGTCACCGGCTGGTCGCTTACCGAACGGCCGGGACTACCCCGATAACCCCTCACTGGCGTCCGATCCACGGGCCGGCGGAGACAGGCGCGGATAAAGCGGCTGCCGTCCAAGATTGTGCCGGTCGCGGACGCGGCAGCCTGGCTTTCGCCGGTTGAATCCATATAGAAACGATTTAACCGGCGCTCAGCCGAAGCGTCTCTCAGAGCGATGGCGCAGAGCCGGACGCTACGCCTTGCCTCTCTTATCTCCACCGGAAGATCTTGAGCGCCACGGCAAACGGCGCCGCCAGCCACGCCAGGAGAATGCCGAGCGGCGCCATCATCTGTCCCAGACGCATCCCCTCCAGCATATTGCCGCGCATCGCATCAATCGCCGCCGTCAGCGGCAGCGCCTGGATCAGCGGCTGAATCGCCTCCGGAAACCGCGACGCCGAGAAGAACACACCAGACAGAATCCACATGGGAAGCATGACCAGGTTCATCAGCCCGCTCACCGCCTCCATAGTCCGCGCCCGCGAGGCCACCAGCAGCCCCAGCGCGCTGAACGCCAGCGACGTGAGCACGCACAGTACTCCCAGCTCGCCGAGCGGCCCGCGAAACGGCACGCCAAACGCCAGCCGCGCAAAGCCCAGAAACACCACCACCTCGACCACCAGCATTCCCAGCCGCGACAGCAAAAACCCCGCCAGGTACTGCCAGCGCGGCATGGGCGAAGCCACCATCCGCTTCAGGAGCTTCTTCTGCCGCCCCTCCACGATGGCGAACCCCAGCCCCCACATCGCCGAGCCCATCAGGTTCATCCCCAGCAGTCCCGGCACCACAAAGTCGATATACCGCGACCCCACCTCGTGCACCAGCTCGTTCCGCGCCCGCACGGGATTCCTCCGCCCCGCCGCATCCTGAATCGCCCCATCCGCCAGCAGCCGCGCCGTGCGCGCATCCGGGTTGGTCGCGTCGTACTTGTACGCCACCCCGCCCGGCTGCTGGACGGCCAGCAGCACAATCTTCCCCGCCGCCAGCTCCCGCGCGCCCTCGGCCTCGTCCATTTCCGTTGCCTTCAGCCCAGGGCTGGCGGCCAGCGCCTGCTCGAGTTGCGGCGTCGTCACGCCCACCGGCAGCGCTTCCGCCGGCCGGTTCCGGAACGCAATCCCCAGCCCCGCCGCCAGCAGAATAGGAAAGATAAAAATCCAGAAGATCGCCTCTGGCTCGCGCACGATCAGCAGAAACCGCGTCAGCGTCAACTGGAACAGGCTGCTCCGCACCAGCTTACTCATCGCGCAAATTCCTTCCCGTCAGCCTTACAAACACGTCTTCCAGCGTGGCCGAGTGCGTCCGGAACTCGGTCAGGTGCAGCCCTTGCTCCTCGAGCGCGGCAAAGATGCGCGGCGCCGCGGTGTGCAACTCGCTCACCGTAAGCTGGTGCAGTGCGTCCTCCGCACGATGCGAACTTACCCCCGGAATCGCCTTCAGCCGCTCCACATCCACGTGGGCTCCTGCACCTCCCTTGCTGCCGCCCTGAGCGGAGCCCGCCGAGGCGGGCAAAGCCAAATCGGAATCCGCGGCAGCGGGCGCCCCAGAGCCTGCCCTGATCTTGTCGAAGGGTCCGGATTCACGGGCCTGGGAATCGCTCGACACGCTCACCGCAAACTCCACTATGTCCTCGCCGCCCACGGTTGCGATCAACTCCTTGGGCGTCCCCAGCGCAATCACCCGCCCATGATCCATAATCGCCACGCGCTCGCACAGCCGCTCCGCCTCTTCCATGTAGTGCGTGGTCAGGATGATCGTGCGTCCCGCCTGCTTCAGCCTTTCCACCAGCTCCCACAAGTGCCGCCGCGCCTGCGGATCGAGCCCCGTCGTCGGCTCGTCCAGAAACAGCAGCTCCGGATCGCCCACCAGCGCCGTGGCCATCGCCAGCCGCTGCTTTTGCCCGCCGCTCAGCCCGCCCACGCGCGCCCGGCGCTTCTCCTCAAGCTGCGCCCGCCCGATCGCCTCTTCCACCGTGATCCCGCGCCGGTAGAAGCTCCGGAACAGCCGCAGCACCTCCTCCACCGTCAGCTTGTCCGGAAACTGCGTCTCCTGCAACTGAATCCCGATCCGCTGCCGTAGTTCGCCGGCGTCATCCCGCCAGTTCAGCCCCAGAAGCTCCACCGTGCCCTCGTCCGGCTCCGTCAGCCCCTCACAAATTTCGATGGTCGTGGTCTTCCCTGCCCCATTCGGCCCCAGCAGACCGAAACACTCGCCATGAGCAACTTCCAGGTCCACGCCATCCACGGCCCGCACCTCGCCAAAGGCCTTCTTGAGCCCGCGGATGCGCAACGGCGGCGCGGCATTGACCGTCGCTGCTAATGCGTCTGCTGCCACGCGCCTCATCGCATCCATCACCGACTCAGCTTATCGTATTTCTCATCACCGGTACGCGCCCGTGCCTCCGCCCCACCGGGAATGAAATGCCCCATTGCAAGCCGCTTGCAGACATAGCGGCGCCCCCCACTTCCCCGCCGCCCATCTGTCCTCAATTTTTGCGAGGGTCAGCCCCCTACTCCTCCGCATGATTATTCTCAGCGGACGGACCGTGCGCACGCGTCCAAATTTGGATTGTGACCGGCCTGGACAACATAACCGCGGCTCACGTATGATCCTGCCGCCACTCGAATGGCGTGGAGATTGGATTTATGAAGAGACTGATGGTGTGTGCTCTCGCGGTGTTGGCGATGGCTCTGGCAGCTACAGCGGCGCAAACTGCCGACGTTACTGGCTCATGGACGACGCAGATGACGACCCAGGACGGAAGCAGTATGCAAATTTCGTTCACCTTCAAGCAGGATGGAACCAAGCTTACAGGCACGGTTCAGGGGCCGCAGGGCGATGCGATGGACATCACCAACGGCAAGATGGACGGGAACAAGATCTCGTTCGACGTATCGTTCAACGGGACGACGATCAGCCACGCGGGTACGGTGAACGACGCCGGCGGCCAGATTGACCTGACGACGAAGTCGGATTCGGGGGACTTCCCCGGCGGGACGATGACGCTGAAGCGTGCGAAAGCGGGTGCTGAGGCGCCAGGGTCGCAACCGCAATAAATTTCCTCCGGCAGAGCCGGAGGCTTTATGGTTGGCGGCCCCTCAAAGGGGCCTGTGTAGAAGCGCTCATGCTGGCAGCAGCCCGTCACCCGGGCCATAGGCGCAGCGGTTGTTAGCCCCGCGCTTCAGCGTGGGGTTGGCGAAACCAACAATTGATCCGGAGTCCCGTAGGGACAGTGCCCATGCTCGCGCCCATCGAACGTTTTTGCCAGAAGAACGGAAAAACGCAAACCGGGAGCGACTCCCGCAAATGTCAAACCTCTACTGCCACCCCGGCAAAGCCGGGGGTTCTCCCAATCAAATAGGGGCGGTACTGGCCGGGCGCGGCGGGCATACGGTTTTGCAGCCTCAGAGTCGAAAAAAACGATCTCCGGCTGACCCAGGTCCCGCTTTCACGACCCGTGAGAACGCGAACCCACCTTCCGCCGCCTGATCCCTGATCCCTGATCCCTGACCCCTTATTTGATCCCCACCACCATCGAGTCCGGCCCTGCCAGGTGCTCCACGCGCGTCTGGCTGAACCCCGCTTCGCGCATCCATCCCTGGCAGTCGGCGCCCGTGTAATCGAACCCACCATACGTCTCGATCAGCATATTCAGGCTCGCCATCAAGCCAAACGCATTCTTACTGCGGTCGTCGTCGATGATGGCTTCGTACACAATGTATGCACCGCCGCTGGGCAGCGCGTCGTATGCCTTTTTGATCAACATTTTCTTTGTCGGCAGGTCCCAATCGTGCAGGATGTGCCCCATGATCACCACGTCCGCCTGCGGAATCGCGCCCTTGAAGAAATCGCCCTGCGCGAACTTGAGCCGCCCGTTCAAGCCCAGCTCACCCACGTACTCCTCAAAGATTGGGCCTACCTCGGCCAGGTCGAATCCCGCCCCGCTCAGATGCGGGTGCGCCATGGCGATCTGCGCCGCCGTGTCGCCCTGCGCGGTGCCCACGTCCACAAAATTGCTGTACTCTTTCCAGGGAAACTTCGCCGCCATCGCCAGCGCCGCGCCCCGGCTGATCCCGCTCATCGCCTTCAAAAACCCCCTCAGTCGCGCCGGATCGGCATAGAGCGCCTCAAACGTCGACTGGCCTCCGCCGCGCACTTCGTTCTGCGGCAGTCCCGTGCGCAGCCCCTCCGTCAAATGCGCCCAGTGCCCGTAGAGCCGCTGGTTGGCCATCTCCAGAATTCCGCCCATGTACGACGGCTTCCTCTTATCCAGAAATAGATCGGTCTCCGGCGTGTTGAAGTACTTTCCGTCGCGCCGCTCCAGCAGGCCCAGCGCCACCAGCGCATCCAGAAAATCGCGTGCCGCCCTCGGATGCAGTCCCAGCCGTCCGCGCACGGTTTCCAGGTCTTCCGGCTGGTGCGCGAACTCCGTGAAGAGCCCCATCTCAACCGCGCTGAAAAGGACCTTCGAAGCCCAGAATCCCAGGCCGATTTGCAGGATATGTTCCGGTGATGGGTGCTCGCCCACGATGACCTCCTGTTTTGTTTCTTCTTTGGGGGGAACCTGAGCCGGTCCGGATTCAGAGCACTAACCCATCCCGGCCTCGGGGGGAATTTGTCTACTATATCCTATGCATCCGCTGAACGTCCTCAATCAACCCACTGTGCAGGGCTGACGCATCTTAACTTCTATATGCAGGGGGAGATAGGCGGGTTGACTGCCTGCTCAAACTACTCGGAATTTAGATGCGTGGGCCCTGACCGTCTCCCCAATTTCCTTGACGCTCCTAGGCAAACCGGGGTAACATCCACGCCAGCATTGCAAATCGAAACCAAGAATGCCATCTCGTCAGGAACAGTCGCTCGCTAAAGTGAGGCTCCGGACTCCGGTTTTTCCCGCTTTTGAATCCAGTGACCTGAGCCTTGGGGATATGGAGAGGTTGGTCTGACATGAAAATGAATGCTTCTCGCAGAGAGTTCCTCGGCGCCATGGGAATGGCGGCCGGCGCATACATGGTAGAGCCTTCCCTGCTGCGCGCCTTGCCGGCTACCGATGCCAAGGTCGCCATCGGGCGTTGCCCTGAGTACAATCGCCAGGTTTTCGAGACGCTTTCCACCATGTTCGACCAGCTCGGCGGGCTCAAGCGCCTGGTCGGGGGCAAGACCGTGGCCGTCAAGCTCAACCTGACCGGGGGCCCCGACAATCGCTTGAATGGCATGCCCGTGGAGATGACGCACTGGGCTCACCCTGAGGTGATTGGCGCGGTGGTTCATCTGCTCGGCCAGGCGGGAGCGCGCCGCATCCGCCTGGTTGAGAGCGCGCCCGACGGAACCCATCCGCTCCAACACTTCATGGCCTCAGCAGGCTGGAAACCCCAGGAGTTCGTCAGCGCCGCGCCCAAGTCCAAGGTGGAGTTTGAGAACACCAACTACCTGGGCAGCTACAAAACCTACGTCACCTTCATGGTCCCCGGCGGCGGCCTTATGTACAAGGGCTACGACCTGAATCGGTCCTACCTGGACACTGACGTCTATGTCTCCCTGGCCAAGCTCAAGGAGCATCGCACCGCAGGCGTCACCTTGTCGATGAAAAACAGCTTCGGCATCACGCCCTGCACCATCTACGGCCAGAACTGCCCCGCGGACGAGCCCAGCCTTGCCCCCGCCGGCTTCCGTGGTCCCTTTCACAGCGGCGACCGCGTACCTCCCAAGAGCGCGCCCCAGCCCTCGGTCAATCCCGCCACCTGGTCGCACGACGGCGGCAATCGCGTTCCACGCGTGGTCACGGATCTGGTTGCCGTCCGGCCCATTCACTTGGCAATCATCGACGGGGTCTACACCATCGAGGGCGGCGAACTGCCCCAACAGGGCCCGCGGTTCCTCCACAATGCCATGCATCCTGGCGTGCTCATCGCCGGCCTCAACTGCGTCTCCACCGATGCTGTCTCCACGGCCGTCATGGGTTTCGACCCCATGGCCGACCGCGGCACGCCGCCCTTCGAAACCGCCGACAGCACGCTCAGGCTGGCCGAGCAGGCCGGCCTGGGCACCCGTGACCTCAGCCGCATCGAGGTTCTGGGCGAGCCTATCGCCGAGGTTCGCACTCCCTTTACGCCGCTCTCGCAATTGACCAGAGCTTGATCCTGCGGCTTGACCCTGCGGCCGGCCCAAGCCCCCGATCAGCGCAATTGGCCGGCCGCGGTGGAGCATACGGCTGATCTCCGAAAAGTCGGCGAACCGGAAGCTGGCGCCAGAAGTGAGCCGGGAAACCATCCGAATTCTGCTGGAGAGCCATGAACTGAAGCCGTGGCGGGGAAAAAACTGGTGCATCGCGGAATTGGATGAGCAGTACATTACGCGCATGAAAGACCTGCTTGTCAGCGGCCTGGGTGTTCTTTAAGCCGCGTTATCGTGCGCCCGTTGATACACCTGGAGAGCGTTTGCCCGATAAATCTTTTCAAGGACGCCATCCGGTAAAGCGAATCCACTCATGGGCCAGAAGCACCAATTGAAACCGGGATAGATCGTAGGGTAGAAATGCTCGTCTGACGTTTCTAGCGTTCGGATCTGGCAGCGGATGGGGTCAATGCTGTAGGTGTAATCAGTCCCGTACAATAAACGGTCCTGATACTTTTCAATAAACTGGCTTGCGTAACGCGGGATCGCGGCGATCATTTGAAACCGAGCGGACATATCCGCATAGAGATTGGGATAGCGATCGAATGCCTCGCCTAGCCGAGCCAGATGGTAATCCTGTTGCATGAGATGACACGCGCTAAAGATCGTTTTGGGATGCTTACCTACGGCGCTCAGGAGACTCGCGATCAGCCCGTCCGGTCCCATTAGGCCGGGCGCCTCTGCTATTCTCCAGGTCCAAGCGGCCGGGAGCCATTCGTTGTGGTTATCCATCGGATGGTATTGCTCGTATACCCAGATGGGATCCGATACGTGTACGATGACCGGCATTCCGAGTTGGCCCGCTCGGTCGTAAAGGGGGTCCAAGCGCGGATCGCCTGGGTGGGGTCCGGGATGGGCAGACGACGAATCAATCCCCCAGCCTTTCTCCTCAAGTTCCCCGATACCTTCTGCGCCCATTTTGTGGCATTGTTCCAGCGCCTTAATAGCCTTCGGAGCATAGCCGGGTTCGTCGATTCCGGTGAGATCGAAATGACAAAATAGGTTAAACCGCCCTGGATGGCCGGAATAAATCCTGCCCATCTCAGCAAAACGCTCGGGATCCCCCGTACCTGCGAATATGAGCGACCGCTCTGTTCCCGTGGCATCCATGACCCCTATCATGTTTTGCACCTCCTCGGCAGTGCGAACGCCATGCTGGTGCATATCGATGATCGGGTACCTGGCTTTCGTGATTTCTGTCTTTGGGATCTCAAAGATGGATCTAGGCTGGAAATCCCAAAGCATCAACTCGCTCGGCAAATCCTGAAACGGACCTTTGTTGATGGGAGATTCATAGGCCATATTGTGTCCCATGAACATCGCGGTCGGGTTCGGCGACCCGGATCCATGTGAATGCTGCGGGCGAGCATATCCCAGTTTTTCGCCGAAGGCCGCTCCCGTCGCCGCCGCCGCAAGCTTCATCAACTCTCTGCGGTTCAGCATCCTCAACTCTCTGCGGTTCATCTGATCCAAGCTCCTCTTTTCCAGGGTAGGCACACTCAAGGTCAGCAGCCTTCACAAGAAATCATGGTAACGTGGGATCATTTTTGTCAATCGAGTTCGTGCTTTCCCAGGTCCCAGAAACGGGAACTGGGGCACCTTCATTGATAGAAAATCAAGTTGTCAGAGACCTGGCATAACGATCGGATTCCCGTGTGTCAATCCTTAATTTCGGAATCGCCCGAACTTACACAACTCGCCTGAGACTGCCCAGTATAGATCGCCGGTGTCGGAATCAGAGGCTGAGGCGGCAGCAGTTGCGCCCCGCGGATTTGGCAGCATAAAGCGCGCTGTCTGCCTCGCATAGAATTTCTTCGAGGGGCCGCGCATCCGAAGGGCGGCTGACAGAAACGCCCATGGTCATGGTAATGGGAATGAGTCCGTGCGTGGTGCGGATGGGCGAGCCTCCTATAGCTTTGCGAATCCCCTCGGCGCGATCCATCGCCTTTTCCATCCGCGCAGTCGTACAGAACCACGAGGAACTCCTCGCCGCCGTAGCGTCCGACAAAGTCGTAGGAGCGGACCGATCCGAGCAACCGCCGCGCAACCTCACGAAGCACTTCGTCGCCCAAGATGTGCCCATAGGTGTCGTTAACCAGCTTGAAACGGTCAAGGTCACCGAGCACGATGCTCATGGAACTTTTAGCGCGCCGCTTGCGGCTCAACTCGGCGGCCAGCAGTTCGAGAATTGTCCCGCGATTGAGCAGTGATGTGAGCGAGTCATGGGTAGCTTTATAGCGCATATCCTCGCGCGCTTCAAGCAGGTTGTCTTCGAGTTCGAGAATGCGCCTGCCAGTATGCAGGCGGGCTTTCAGTTCTCCGGGATCGAAGGGTTTGATGAGGTAGTCGTCGGCGCCGGATTCCAGGCCCTCTACGATGTCCTCTTTGGAGCTTTTTGAGGTGAGAAGTACGAGATAGACATGGCTCTGGCTGCGCTTCCGGCGGACCGTGCGACAGACGGCCGGCCCATCGAGTTGGGGCATCATCCAGTCAAGGAGGGCGAGGCGCGGACCATCGGGTCGGCACAGCTCCTCTGCCGCCTTACGGCCATGGCTGACAGCGGTGACTTCGTATCCTGCGCGCTCGAGAGTTTTCTCGAGCATGCGGAGCGAGACCGCTTCGTCGTCCGCGATCAAGATCTTCATGGTTCCCCACCCGCCATGAATGCGCCTACAGCCGCCAGTAACCCCGTTTCCTCCCGGTCGAAGGCAGCCATGGCCTGCTGGATTTCGCGCTACATCTCCGGCGCGTGCCGCCGCCTCGACGTTGGCGGCTAGCTCGGCCCCTTGTTCGATCGACAGGTTGGCCAACATTCCTTTCAGCGCGTGCGCAGCCTTCTCCACCTGGCGCGGATCGCCGGCATGGACCGCGTGGTGCAGGGCATCCCGGAGCCTCGGAAAATCCTTCAGGAACAGCGCGAGCAGCTCCGCCAGCAGCTCGCGGTCATTTTCGACGCGAGCCAGCAGCTCAGGCATATTCACGTATTGTTCGAGTCGATGCGTGCTCTGAGTTCGTCATGGCCGCACCTCGTTCGCTGCTACGGCTGAAGGGGAACGGAGGAAGCGTGAGCTTCAGCTCGTTTCGACCTACAGGTCTGGAGCAGAGCATCCAGCTCCTCGGGGCGAATCGGCTTGGCGAGGTAGCCGTCCATGCCCGCCGCCAGACACCGATCCTCGTCGCCTTTCACGGCATACGCAGTCAGCGCCACAATGGGCTGGTGGATTCCGGTTCCTTTCTCGCGCTCGCGAACCAGCGTGGTCGCCACAATCCCGTCGAGCAGCGGCATCTGCACATCCATCAGCACTAGGTCGTAGCTGGAGTGCTCAAGCAGTTCGACAGCCTCCCGGCCATTGTTTACCATCGTGACCCGATGTCCGCGTTTCTCAAGCATTCGTGCGGCCAGGCGCTGGTTGACCGCGTTGTCTTCCGCCAGCAATATTTCCAGGGTAGTTCCGGGAACAGCAGCGCGCCGTTCCACGCCGGGCGCGGGCACTCCCGCTGCGTCAGGCTGCGCCCGCCGCCTATCTAACGCGCGGACGATGGCATCGCGCAGTTCATTCTGGCGAACCGGTTTGGTGAGGGATGCAGAGAGGCCAAGTTTCTGGCATCGCGCCATATCTCCGCGACGGCCGGAGGAACTCAGCATCATGATGGTGGCTGCGGCCAGGTCCGGCGTACCCCGAATCTGTTCCACCAGGGTGAACCCGTCCATGTTGGGCATATGCATATCGGTCAGTATCAATTGATAAGGATTGCCCGACGCGCGTGCTGAGTTGAGCTCCACGAGCGCCTTCAGTCCGCTCTCCACGCAGACCACTCGCATGCCCCAGCGGGTCAGTAGCCGATCGAGAATGCGGCGGTTGGTCTGATTGTCGTCTACCACGAGCACACGGGCGCCGCGCAGCATCCCTTCTGGCAAGCCGACAGGCAACTGCGAGGCTAGGGTGTCGCCCACGCCCACGCGGGCCGTGAAGTGAAACTCGCTGCCTTTGCTGGGTTCGCTATTTACCCAGATTCTTCCGCCCATCATGGCTACCAGCCGCGAGGTAATGGTGAGGCCAAGCCCTGTTCCACCGAACTCACGGGTGGTGGAAGCGTCGGCCTGGGCGAAGGCGTCGAAGATCAGCGTTTGCTTGTCTTTGGGGATCCCGATACCGCTGTCGGCGACCGTGAAATGGAGGATGCGGTCCCCGCCCTCCTGCCGTTCCACTTCTGCTGTCAACGCCACCTGGCCTTCTGAGGTGAATTTGATGGCGTTGCCCACCAGATTGAAGAGGATTTGGCGCAGGCGCGTGGGGTCGCCACGGATAATCGTGGGCAGCTCCGGAGCGATGTCGCAGAGCAGCTCGAGTTCCTTTTCTTCAGCGCGAAGTACGAGCGTCCTCAACGTGGCCTCAATACACTCCCTCGCATCGAACTCGATCGACTCCAGGTCGATCTTGCCGGCCTCGATCTTGGAAAAGTCGAGGATGTCGTTAATCACGTTGAGTAAAGAGTCGGCGGAAAGTTTCACCGTCTCAAGACAGTCGCGCTGCTCGGCAGTCAGGTCGGTGTCGAGCGCCAGATCGGTCATGCCGATGACGCCATTGAGCGGGGTGCGGATTTCATGGCTCATGTTGGCCAGGAATTCGCTTTTTGCCCGGCTGGCCGCCTCGGCCTGGATACGCGCCTTGATGGTCTCCGCTTCGCTTTGTTTTTGAGCCGTGATATCGCGGCCGATACCGATAATGCCGATGATGCCTCCATCTTGATCGCGGAAGGGCACTTTCGTAGTCAGGAGCCAGCGGTCCTTCCCTTCTTTGTCCTGCACGCGTTCGGCTTGGCTGACCATCGGCTCTCCGCTCTGCATGACCGCCTGCTCGTCGTCGCGGAAACCTCGAGCGAGCTCCTCGGGAAAGAAGGAAGAATCGTTGAGTCCGAGCAAGGTGCCGTCGGGTGACCCCGTCATATAGGTCCGTATCGTCCGGTTGGCCAGCAGGAAGCGGCTTTGCGTGTCCTTGATGTAAATCAGGTCGGGCAGGCTATCAATCACCGCGCGCAGCATGCGGAGTTCCGTTTGGTTCGTACTCTGCTCCGCGCGCCGGGCTTGCGCTACGATCGCATCGCGGCGGAAAAGAACATATCCGGGCCACGCGAAAAGTGCAAGCACAGCTAGGACGATGAGCGCGGAAGGGCCGGCCGCGAGATGGACGAACACAACATGTTTTAACAGGAAATAAGCCGCCAGGACGGCTGCCGCCAGAATTCCCGCCGCAATGAGAATCCGCTTCGCGTTCGCGCCCGAGCCCGGTTCCGCTTTCCCCTGGCGCATGGAGTCTTCCTCACTCTGCATCGGAGCAACGCCCCATCGTTCGGCCCATGAAATCGGCACGAAGATACAGAATTTTCACAATTTCCGTATGCGGAAATAGTAGCACCAAATCCTATGCATGGAACCGGATGGATTCGAGCATTTCCGCTGGTACCGCAATGATTACCTATGATCGGCCCCGGCAATGCTGTTTTTCGTCGCCACGCCAAAGTCTAACGCCGTCCTGTAGTCTGTGGAAAGACCAAGCTGCACCGCTACCGTTTTCCCGGTCTTGGGTCAGTCTGAATTTCAGACTGACCCAAGACCCGCCCCGAAATGCTCTTTTTGATGCGCCCCATCCCGCTCGCGGAGTAGAATTGCGTTTCCATTCCTGCCGGGTGGATTTACACATCAATCTTTGGAGGATTAAGGAAATGCCGATCCAACGCCGCAATTTCTTGAAGTCTCTCGCGGGGGCGGGCATGGCGGCAATGGCGCCCCGCTTTGCCGCCGCCCAAGAACAGGCTGCCCGCGCCACCACGGGCATGCCCCAGCCGCACATCAAAGACATCAGCGTCATCGAATGCCAGCCCCAGGGCGTTCGCCTCACCGTGGTTAAAATCACCACCGATCAGGACGGCCTCTACGGCTACGGTTGCGCCACCTTCACCCAGCGCGCCGATCTGGTCAAGCCCGCGGTCGAACAATATCTCAAGCCCCTGCTCCTCGGCCGCACCACCGACCGCATCGAGGACATCTGGCAATCCTGCTACGACAGCTCCTATTGGCGCAATGGCCCCGTCCTCAACAACGCCATCAGCGGCATCGATCAGGCTCTCTGGGACATCAAAGGCCGCCAGGCCGGCATGCCCGTCTATCAGCTCGCCGGCGGAAAATGCCGCGAGGCCGTAGACGCCTACGGCCACGCCGACGGCGCCGACTTCCCCGATGTCGTCGCCAGCGCCAAAAGATATATGGCCCAAGGCTTCCGCAATGTGCGCGTCCAGGTCGGCCTGCCCGGACTCGCCGGCTACGGCTCCTCGCGCTCCGGCGCCGCGCCCATCAAGGGCCTCGACCCCGGCCCGCTCTTTGACCGCGAGTACGCCATGCGCCGCGGCCTCAAGCTGCTCGAAATCTGCCGCACTGAGCTCGGCCCGGATGTCCAGTTGCTCCACGACATGCACGAGCGCTACACCCCCAATGAGGCCGTCCAGTTCTGCAAGCAGGCCGAGCAGTACCACATGTTCTTTCTTGAAGACCCGCTCTCTCCCGAGGACATTGACTACTTCCGCCAGATCCGCCAGAACTGCGCCACTCCCATCGCCATGGGCGAGCTCTTCAACAGCCCCCACGAATGGCAGCCCCTCATCGAGGAGCGTCTCATCGACTACATCCGCTGCCACCTCTCCGAAGTGGGCGGCTTCACCCCTGCGCGCAAAATCGCCATCCTCGCCGAGGCGTTTAACGTCAAAACCGCCTGGCACGGCCCCGGCGATGTCTCGCCCGTCGGCCACATGGCCAACGTCACCCTCGATCTGGTCAGCTACAACTTCGGCATTCAGGAGTATTCGCCCTTCAACGAGCGCACCCAGACCATCTTCCAGGGTTGTCCGGAGATGCGCGACGGCTACCTGTGGGTCAGTGAAAAGCCCGGCTGGGGCATCGAGATCGACGAGAAGGAAGCCGCCAAAGCGCCGTTCCGTGAGGGCGGCCTCAACGGTGGTTGGGGCGTAATCCGCCTCCCCGACGGCACGGTGATCAAGCAGTAGCGGCCTAATCAGCAGCGGCCGCCGCTCTTCATCCCTGCTCTCTCACACCGCCGGCGCGATCGAAGCCTGGCGCGCCGGCGTGAGAAAGCCGTTCGTCTCCTGGTCCTTGTACTGCAGCTGGTAGAGCCTCCAGTAGATTCCGCGCTCCGCCAGCAGCTCCTGGTGCGTGCCCATCTCGCGCAACTGCCCCTTGTGCATCACCAGGATGGTGTCGGCCCGCTGCACCGTCGAGAGCCGGTGCGCAATCACCACGCTCGTCCGCCCCTCCACCATCCGTTCCAGCGCCGCCCGGATGCGCAATTCCGTGTCCGTATCCACGCTCGACGTGGCCTCGTCCAAAATCAGGATGCGCGGATTGTAAGCCAGCGCGCGCGCAAAATTGATGAGCTGCTTCTGGCCCGTCGACAGCGAGTTGCCCCGCTCCTGCATGGGCTCGTCGAACCCTCCCGGCAGCCCCTCGATGAACTCCAGCACGTTCACGTCGCGCGCCGCCCGGCGCATCCCTTCGTCGGTCACCTCGTCGTTGCCCAGGCGGATGTTTTCGGCCAGCGTGCCGGTGAACATCAGCGGATCTTGCAACACCACCGCGAAGTGCCGCCGCAGCGCATTCAGGTCGTGCTCGCGCAGGTCCACGCCGTCCACCAGAATCTGGCCCGCGGTCACATCGTAGAAGCGCATCATCAGGCTCGTCAGCGTGGTCTTTCCCGCGCCCGTGTGGCCCACGATGGCCACCGTCTGCCCCGGCTCGATGGTGAAGGAAATATCCTTCAGGATCCACTCGATCCCGTCGATCGCGCCCAGCCGTTCCGCGGTTTCACGTCCTGGTCCGGCGCCGTGGGAGTTCGCGGCCGCAAGCGCCGCCTGCTGCGCCTCGGTCAATTTTTGATAGGTAAACCACACGTGCCGGAATTCGATCCGGTTCGATCCGTCGCCCTCCACTGGATGCGCCGGGCTCACGATCTCCGGCGCCGTATCCAGGAGCTTGAAGATGCGCTCGCAGGCCGCCATCGCCGCCTGCAAGATGTTGTACTTGTCGCTCAGGTCCTGGATGGGCCTCCAGAAACGCTGCGAGTACTGGATGAACATGGCCAGCACGCCGATCGTCACTGCGCCCCGCGCCAGCACGCTGAAGCCGCCCCACCATACCACCAGCGCAATCGCCACTGACGACAGCAGTTCCACCGCCGGATAATACAGCGCATAGGCGAAGATGGTGTCGAAGAAGGCGATCATGTACTGTTCGTTCACCCCCTCGAAGTCCTTGTAGGCGCGATGTTCCCGGTTGAACAGTTGCACCACGCTCATCCCCGTGATGTGCTCCTGGGTGAAACTGTTGATGCGCGCAATAGACGCCCGCACCCGCCGGTAGCTCTCGCGCACGTGGTCGCGGAAGATTCGCGTTACGATCAGGATCACCGGCAGCACGGCAAAAGCCAACAGAGCCAGCCACCAGTTGATGGCCAGCATCACCACCGCCATCACCGTCAGGTTGAAGGCGTCGTCCACGATGGCCAGCACGCCCGACGTGAACATGTCGTTGATGGCGTCCACGTCCGAGGTCAGCCGCGTCACCAGCCGCCCCACCGGGTGGGTATCGTAAAACCCGATGTGCATCCTCTGCATGTGGCGGAAGATGTCCCGCCGCAGGTCGAACATGATCTTCTGTCCCATCCACTGCATCAGGTACGTCTGCACGAACTCGAACAGGTACGACATCAGCAGCGCGCCCAGATAAATAGCCGCCAGATCCGTGATTCCGCTATAGGGGTCGGCCGGCAGCCGGCGCGTCAGCCAGTTGGTCGCCGAACCGGGGTTGCCGGTCAAATAGCGGTCAATGGCCACCTTCACCAGGTAGGGGCCGGTCACGTCGCACAGGGATTTCAGCGAAACCGCAAGCGCGGAGGTACCCGCCTGCAGCCAGTAGGGCCGCACGTAACGCGCAAGCCGCCGCATCAGCCGCGCGTCGTAAACCTTCCCGACCGGGTCTTCGTCGGCCCTGCGGGATATCTCTTCCCGGATGGCCATGCGTGCTTTTGTTTGCTCTGCGTCTGCCATCGGTGGGGTGGAATTGGGCTTCCTGTTCCATTGTACGGGCAGATTGGCTCTGCCGCAGCCCTCCGCAGGGCCGCGCCACCGTCCATCCGAAGCACTCCTCAACTCTGGCTCCGAGAGCTTGGCGAACCACTGGTCCTATTGCTGAAACTGGCGCTCTATCCTCCGGAACCCGCCTTGGGTCCGGTCTTCGGCGCCGCCTTGGTCATCTTCGTCGAACTTGAGACGCCCATGCTGAGAAGCAGGTAGCCAAAGCCCTTGCGCAGCAGTTCTAGTATCTTCATGGCCGCACTTTCCTTAGAATCTTTCCAAAAACTGCACTCTCCTGGCTTTCCAAAACGCTAGCAACTGGTTTCGCAAACCGCTCCCAACGCCCCGTGCCCCGTCCTTTC
The DNA here is from genome assembly GCA_963808795.1 of uncultured Acidobacteriota bacterium. Lineage (GTDB taxonomy): Bacteria > Acidobacteriota > Terriglobia > Terriglobales > Acidobacteriaceae > Telmatobacter. Next base: position 15,430 of record CAWEGL010000007.1, on the reverse strand, counting down.
GCCTTTTTTCTGGCGAAAGGGCGGGACAGTACGGACCCCGATCAACCTCGCAAGTAGTTCTTTGGACAGATTCCTAACGCTTCATCTCCTTCTTCGCCGGCGCGGCCGGCGTTGGAGCCGGAGCTTTTCCCTCCACAATGGCCACCACCGCTGGCGGCAGTGGCTTGTCCGCGTTGGCCAGCAGCAGGCTCACCTGCCATATTTGTGTATCGTTGAGCACACTCTTGAAGGCGGGCATGCCCGAAAGCCGGATCCCGTTGTCCACCTTCCACGCCGTCTCGCCCGGAGGGTCGTCGCTCACGCCCACTACGTTCCCCCTGGGATGCTTCTCCCATAGCTGCGGCGCGCGCGGAAACATGTGTGCGGCAAAAACTGAGGGTTTGCCGTGAAAGCCGTGGCAGGCCGCGCAATCGTCTTCGTAAATCTGCGCTCCGGCCATGAACGTCTCCTCATCGGCCTGGATCGGCGGATTGTTGATCATCTCCCGGTGGATGCGTTCGTTTAGCGGAACGTGCGTAATCAATCGCTCAAACGGCAGCGGCGGATCGCTCACAGCCACCGGCGGTTGGCCATACCGCAACCACGCCATAACCGCCAGCGGCGTCAATATAACGCCCAAAACAACCCCCAACAAGATACGGCCCATCCTCGATAGAACCTCCATTGTTCTTCATGCTACCTTACCGCCCGCGCTCGTCGCTCTTGCAGAAAAATACCCGCTCCAGTGCAACAATCAACAGCAGGCGCTCCGGTTTGGACTTGAACTCGTCCGTTTCAGTCTTTCCGTCCTTGCCGGCAGCCGTCCACGAACGAGCAGTTTCTGGCGCAGCTCGTCACATATTTTGCCGATTACGCTCCGCTCGGGCTTGAAAGCCCGCGCAGCGGGCAAAAGACGGTAGCCCCAGGCGCAAACCTGGGGAATGACGGCGAAATTGGCAAGCGCAGCCCCCGCAGGGGGCGTAAGAGCAGGCTCCAGACAGGCCAATTGGCAATGAACACTCAACAATTCTTCTGACGCTTTACGCTGGCGCATGAAAGGACCTCCCCATGGCAGATCACTCCAAAATGCGATTGGGCCGCAAGGCCATCAAGACTGACAGCCGCACCCTGGCCTTTGGCGACTACCTCACTCCCGCCCTGCCGCCGCCACCACCCACGGCCGACTGGACCAAGGACGTTACTGACTGGGGCGCCATGCTGAACGATTCGCTGGGCGACTGCACCATCGCCGGCGCGGCCCATGCCGTCCAGGTTTGGACCGCCAACGCCGGCCAGATGGTCACCATCCCCAACGCCACCGTTGAACGCTATTACGAGCTATGGGACGGCTACGTCCCCGGCAACCCCGCCACTGACGCCGGCGGCATCGAGCTCGACGTGCTCAACCGTTGGCAGAAGCAAGGCTTCGCCGGCAACTCGCTCATGGCCTTTGTGGACCCCAAACCCGCCAACCTCGTCCAGATCCGCCAGTCCATCGCTTTGTTTGGCGGCGTCTATATCGGCCTCGCCCTACCGCTCACGGCGCAGACGCAGGACGTATGGGACGTAGCTCCACGCGGCGGCGCCAAGGCCAAGCCCGGCAGTTGGGGCGGCCATTGCGTCTTCGTGCCCAAGTATGACGAGCACGGCTTCACCTGCATCACCTGGGGCCAGCTCAAGACCATGACCCTGGCCTTCTGGAACAAGTACTGCGACGAGGCCCATACCCTGCTCGGCCAGGACTGGCTCGCCGCCAATGCCGCGCCCAGCGGCTTCGATCAGGCCCAGTTAGAGGCTGACCTCAAGGAGATTGTTTAAGCCCGGCGCACTTCTTGAAGGGTAAGGGCTTCAGCCCTTACGTAAATCGAGCTGAATAAACGCGGGCTTTAGTCCCTCAGGACAGGTCCCTTTCAAGCTGACCCACCGCCTGCGCCCACAATCCCTCCCTCCAGATGATTTAATACCTAATAGGGGAGCGCACGATCGACGGCGACGCCGGAGACATTCTTTTCCGTTCCATTCCGCGCCCGGCCGCCACTCCCTGCGAGTCGCGCCGGCTGCGGTCTAGCGGTTCCGAAATGCGTCTTTCTGGCTTTGGCTCGAACAGCGGTTCGCTTCCGTACTTCCGTGGAGGAATGCCCATCACGATGCACTCTTTTCGACGTCTTGCCTTCCTGTTGGCGCTTGCGTTTCCAGTCATGCCCGCCCTTTGGGCGCAAGCCCTGGACAGCTCCTCATCCCAATCCGCTGCGGACCCCAGCTCCGCCCAGGCTCAAAGCTCGCAGCCTGACCAGGCGCAGCAGCCGGCCCAGCAGACCCAGCCGCCCATGACCGTGGAACAGCGCCTCCGCCTGCGCCGCCAGCAGCGCCGCGCCGCAGCCATTCACAACACCTACGACCACCCTTATGAAACCTACCTGACCTTGGGCTATCTCCGCTTTACGCCCGGCCCCTCCCGCCAGCGCCTCACCTTCTACGCCTGGGATACCGGCCTGACCCGCTATTTCTCCCGGCGCCTGGGGGTTGACTTCGACGCCCGCGGCTACAGGGGCACCGCTTATGTGGGCGTGAACTTCACTAACAAAACCCGCTACTCTGTCAGCCAGTACGACCTCATGGCCGGGCCCACCTATCGCTTCTACGTGCAGCCGAAATTCTCCATCGCCGGCCGCGTCGTCGCCGGCTGGGCCCTCGGCGACTTCACCGGCGACACCAACGGCTTCGGATCCATCTGCACCAGCCCCAACAGTTGCCTCCTCTATCCCGACGGGAACACCTACGCCGCCAGCGCCAGCCTTGTCGGCGATTACAACCTCACCCCCGCCGTCAGTCTCCGCTTGACGCCCGAGTATTTCATCACCGGTTTCGGTTCAACCACACAGGCGAGCCGCGGATTCACCATCGGCCTTGCCTATCGCTTGGGCAAGCAGTGAGCAGTGCACAGGCTTCGTCGATCTCGAATGCGAGATCCACCCCGACGATCCTCTGCCCGGCGTAATCGAGAGCTTCACGTTCATGTGCGGCGTGCTGGACGGGATGGGGTATCTGACGAAGACGGCGAGCTAGCGAGTCTGCGGGGTTAGCGCGGTGTTCGGGAACGTGCCGCCGCCCACTTCGGTTGCGCAACGAGCCCCAGGTTTAAGCGACCGCGCGCGCACGGCCGGACGACAAGCTCTTCGTGGAGGCTTTTGTCTTCACTGACGGGCTCATTTCGATTCTGATTTTCAAGCCGAGGCGGGCCGCGTAGTAAAGCAAACGCTCAATGCTCACCTTGCCGATTCTTCCGTTCATCAGATTACTGACATTGGGTTGATATTCGTCCAGCAGATCCACAAGCTCCCTCTGGGTGAGGCCGCGCCTGTCGATCTCGGCAAGAATTGCTTCCACAACGGTTGCTTTCACCTTCAACGCCGCCGCCTCGGCACGGGAAAAGCCCAGGTCGTCGAGCACATCGCCCTTTGTGATGTGTGCCGGTTTGCTCATGTTGTGACACCTCCTTTGACCCGAATTCCTCCGCTCACCGATTCCCTTGTGCCCGTAATCTTTGCTGCACTTCGCTCAATCTGGCTTTGGCTGTTGCGATTTCCCGCTTGGCCGTCTTCCGGCTGTCTTTCTCGAAGCAATGCAGTACATGAATTACGTTCTTGATCCGCGCCAGGTACATCACCCTGTACCAGGTGCGCGCATCGCCGTCCTTCAGTTCCCATACACCGTTGCCGACCGAAGGCATTGGCCGGTGTTCGCAGCGCGGAAAGCGTCCGCTCTGTATTTGCCGCAATGAGAACCCAAGGGTCGACTTGATTTCAGCCGGAAAACCGCTCAAAACGTCTTTTGAGTCGCCTTCCCATGCAATGATTGCCGGAGCCAGATTGCGAGGCTCGCCCATACCCGGCAGTATATAACATGTTATATAGATTCGCCATCTATCACTGCAAAATCGGAATCCCCGCAATCCGCTCCTGCCACTCCGCCGGCCCGGTCTGGTGTACGCTCGTTCCCTTCGCGTCCACGGCCACCGTCACCGGCATATCGCGCACGTCGAACTCGTAGATCGCCTCCATCCCTAAATCCTCGAAGGCCACCAGCCGCGAGCCGTGAATGGCCTTTGAAACCAGGTACGCCGCGCCCCCCACCGCCATCAAATACACCGCCCCGAACTCCTTGATCGCCGCGATCGCCGCCGGCCCGCGCTCGGCCTTGCCCACCATGCCCAGCAAGCCCGTCTCGGCCAGCATCTGCCGCGTGAACTTGTCCATGCGCGTGGACGTCGTCGGTCCCGCCGGCCCTACCACCTCCTCGCGCACCGGGTCCACCGGCCCCACGTAGTAGATGAAGCGGTTGCGGAAGTCCACCGGCAGCTTCTCGCCGCGGTTCAGCATCTCGGTCATGCGCTTGTGCGCCAGGTCGCGCCCCGTCAGCAGCTTGCCCGTCAGCAGCAGCACCTCGCCTGGCTTCCACGTGGCCGCCTCCGCGCGCGTCACCGTGTCCAGGTTCACTCTCCGCGCCCCGGAGACGTCGTAGGTCAGCTTGGGCCAATCATCGAGAGACGGCGGATCCAGATACACCGGCCCCGAGCCGTCCAGCACCAAGTGCGCGTGCCGCGTGGCCGCGCAGTTGGGAATCATCGCCACCGGCAGGTTGGCCGCGTGCGCCGGCGTATCCAGCACCTTCACGTCCAGCACCGTCGTCAGCCCGCCCAGCCCTTGCGCGCCGATCCCCAGCCGGTTCACCTTCTCGTAGATCTCCAGCCGCATCTTTTCCGCCGTCGTCTTCGCCCCGCGCGCCTTCAACTCCTGAATGTCGATGGGGTCCATCAGCGATTCCTTGGCTAGCAGCATCGCCTTCTCCGCCGTGCCCCCGATCCCGATCCCCAGCATTCCCGGCGGGCACCACCCCGCGCCCATCGTCGGCACCGTCTTCAGCACCCACTCCACCACCGAGTCTGACGGGTTCAGCATCGCAAACTTGCTCTTGGCCTCCGACCCTCCGCCTTTGGCTGCCACCGTCACCTCCACTGTTCCGCCCTGCACCAGCTCCACGCTCACCGCGGCCGGCGTGTTGTCCTTGGTGTTCACGCGCTTGCCCGCCGGGTCGGCCTGCAACGACGCGCGCAGCTTGTTGTCCGGGTCCAGATACGCCCGCCGCACGCCCTCGTCCACCATCTCTTGCAAGCTCATCGGCCTTTCGCCCGGCGCAGCCGCAAAGCGCACGTCCATGCCCACCTTCACAAAGGCGTTCACGATCCCCGTGTCCTGGCAGATGGGCCGGTGCCCTTCGGCGCACATGCGGCTGTTGATCAGAATCTGCGCCATCGCATCCTTGGCCGCCGGCGACTGCTCCCGCTCGTAGGCCTTGGCCAGGCTCCGAATGTAATCCACCGGGTGGTAATAGCTGATGTACTGCAATGCGCCGGCAACGCTGGCGATCAAATCTTCCTGAAGAATGACGGTCATGACAGGGCTCCTTTTTTGAACTCACTATGGTAACGGATGCGGGGCGAAGCTGGCTGAGAGCGTCAGCGCTGGGCTGGAGCGCGCTTCTCTGGACGGTGTGAGCACCGTTCTTTATCCCGCCGGGCCGTACCGCCTTTGGCTCACCTCGCAGCATCGCTTCAACCGCTCGAAAGTCGATCTCTTTCTTTATCCTGCCGTCCGTAAACAATTGGACGAACGGGTAGTGTCTCAGTTTAAGATTGCGCCCATAGGCAGCTCAACATTCATGGATGCCGCGTTGGGGGATATTCGCTGCTCTAGGAGGTTATCGATGAAGAACACCGTGGAAGCCCCGGACTGGGCGACGATCCCGGCGCCGCTTGACGATGGGGCGACACGCCATCTTGCGGGCGCCCGGATGGCCTCCGTACCTCTCCGGGCCACCAGTGGCGACATGATCGATCTGTCTGCAATATCCGGCCGGGTCGTTGTTTATGCTTATCCCCGGACGGGGAAACCCGGCGTTGAAAATCCTGACGGATGGGACTTGATACCGGGTGCGCGGGGATGCACGCCTCAATCCTGTTCCTTCCGTGACCACTTTGCCGAATTAAAGGCCCTCGGCGTCCATCACCTGTTCGGTCTCTCTACCCAAGCCCCTGATTACCAACGCGAAGCGGCGGAACGCCTGCACCTGCCGTTTGCCATTCTCTCTGACCAGCACTTGAAGCTGACACGCGCCATGAATCTGCCCACCTTTGAAACTAGCGGCATGACGCTTCTGAAACGCTTCACTCTGATCATCAACGACGGCGCAGTGGAACACGTTTTCTACCCGGTATTCCCGCCGGACCGGAGTGCGAGCGACGTCGCCGATTGGCTCTCCACAAAGGCGCAACCTCAGGCCGGAGATTCCAACTGAGACGCCGCCCGCCATTTGCATGCTTTGCTGTTAAGACGCAGTATTCGCGATCCGCAAATGGCTTGTCGGGGTCGAGGTGATCGGAACCGCGGTGCTATACCGCCGGCCGCAAATCCGTGTGCACAAAATCGTCGCCCTTGAACAGAATCGCCTCGCGCTTGGCCCGAGCCAGAGCGTAGCTGAAGCAGTCCCCGAAGTTCAGCCCCGCCGCGTGCCCGCTTCCCTTCCCGTAATCCCGATAAGCCAGCCGTGCAATCTGCGCCTGCTCTTCCGTCACCGGCTCGATCGTGATGTTTGCGTCTTCGATCAATTCGTCCAGCTTCGCACTCAGAACGGGATCGCGGTATTTATCGATGACGATTGAGCTCTCATAATAGGAGGCCGCCGACATGCTAACGAAACCCGCCGAGTCCAGTGTTCTTGAAAATGCCAATCCTTCCGGCTCGTCCTTCAGGATGGCCACGATGGCAGACGTGTCGACGATCATTTGGGAAGACCTGTCTCATCATCGTAAAGTTCGTCCATCAGCTCTTTGGAGGTTCGGCCGTCGTTCATGAGAGGCGCGGTCTGTTCAACGATCCTCCTGATTCGCTCGAAGCGTCCTGTGGGCTTCTGACTCTGCTCTTGCCGCTCCAATCTTTCCTTTACGGCGATCTTGACGGCCGTGGTCACGGTCTCGCCGTTCCGTTGCGCCAGGGTGCGCGCCAGCCTGTCAGTCTCTTCGTCTTTGATGCTCAGCGCCATCGATTCCTACCTCTCGACTATCCCGTGCAAATACCCTGCTTCTTTTTATCCTCTCAGAATCGCGACAATCGCTGATGAATCGACGATCATAGCGGCAGCCCCGTTTCCTTATCGAAGAGGAGATCGCCGATCTGGTCCGAAGGCGGCAAATCCTTCAGCAAAGGAGCGGTTTCCTTGGACAACTCCATTAACCAGTCCGCAAGCCCTGCCTTGGGATTTGGCTCTTGACGCGCCAGCCGCTCCGTCTCTGGGCTCTTAATGTTCATGCTCATCGGATTCTACCTTTCTACCATAGCCTTCTACCATTCTACCATCCCGCCGCCTTCGCGCCGCAGAAATCGCCCAATTTGCCCTTAAACCTTCGCCATGCCCTAATCTAATTCCATGAACGACCCCAAACCCCAACCTCCCGCAGCCCAAACCGGCGACTTCGATCTCCTAGTTATCGGCGCCGGTCCCACCGGCATGGCCTGCGCCATCGAATCCCAGAAGGCCGGCTTTACGGCCGTGCTGGTCGATAAGGGCTGCCTCTGCAACTCCCTCTTCCACTACCCCGCCCACATGACCTTCTTTACCACCTCGGAGCTGCTGGAAATCGGCGGCATTCCCTTTCCCAGCCCCAACGCCAAGCCCACGCGCAACGAAGCCCTGGAGTACTACCGCCAAGTGGCCGCCTACTACCGGCTCGACGTCCGCCAGTATCAACGCGTGGAGCGGGTCGACGGCGCCGACAGCGCTTTCACCGCCCACACCGTAGACCGTTTCGGCCGCCCCGGCGCGCTCCGGGCCCGAAAGCTGGTCGTCGCCACGGGCTACTACGACCTTCCCAACTGGATGGGCGTACCCGGCGAGACCCTCAGCAAGGTTCACCATTATTACTACGATCCCCATCCCTACTTCGGCCTCGACGTCGCGGTCATCGGCGGCAAAAACTCCGCCGCCATCGCCGCCCTTGAACTCTGGCGTCACGGCGCCCGCGTTACCCTCATTCACCGCGAAGACTCCATGCACCCTCATGTCAAGTACTGGATCAAGCCGGACATCGAGAACCGCATCAGAGACGGCGACATCAAGGCCCTCTTCCGCTCCACGGTGGCCGAGATCACTCCCGACTCGGTGGTCGTCGAAACTTCCGAAGGCCGCCAAACCCTCGCCAACGATTTTGTCTTTGCCATGACCGGTTACCACCCCGATTTCGCCTTTCTGGAGCGGCTGGGAGTGCGCTTCGAGGGCGCGGATCGCCTGCCTGTCTGCGACCCGGAGACCCTGGAGAGCAACGTGCCCGGCATCTACCTGGCCGGCGTCATTGTGGCCGGATCGCGCACCAACGAAATCTTCATCGAGAACGGCCGCTTTCACGGCCGCCAGATCGCCGCCGCGCTGGCGGCCAAGCTCAACACGCCGGAAGAGAACCGCGAGACCGGCTGCCCCGCCGATCCGGTACACTGAGGTTCGTTACAGCGGTTCCAGAGTTGCTGTACGCAGAAAGCACACTGCCGAGTGGCATTTTCCTTAAGAAAATGCCACCTTTCAAGAGCCTAAAAACGGCACATGAACTCTGGAACCGCTCTAGGATTCCCGGGGGGCAAGACCATCCATGCGCTGGTGGCCACGATCAATCCGGTGGCAGATGTGGGCGGGCCTGTTACTGCTGGAAGCGCTCTCGCTGGGGCTTTTTGCGGCCTTGCTTATCCGCCAGCAGAGCCGAACGGTCTATGCGCGCGCGCGGGGGAGGCTGGAGTACGATTCCGCGTTTCTGGCCACACAGGCCGCGGAGGTCCTCGGCCAGCAGCGGCCGGACCTGCTGGCTATGTACGTGAAGATGACGGTCAACTCGCCTACCGTGGAGACCGCCATGGTCACCGACCCGGCCGGCAACGTGCTTTCCGCGAGCAGCCAATACCCGAACCGGGATTTTCTGGAACCGGCTGAGCGCGCGCAGATTCTGCTGGTGAAGCAACAGCAACCCAGAGTATTCACTTTCGACGGGGACCGCTGGGAGGGCGTCTGCGCCATTTACACGGGGAACGTTCTGCGCGGATACGCCTGGGTAGAGTTCGACCATAATGAAGCTCTCAAGGAGTTCGACACTCTTCTGAGCGATACGGCCATTTTCGGGATCATCTGGATGGCGGCGTCCACTCTGCTGGTGTTGCTGATAGGCCGCTCCATCTCGCGGCCTCTGGCCATTCTCCATCGCGGCACGCGCGCCCTGATGACCTCGCCCGGCGGCGAAAACTTCCCCCTCCCGGTTACGGTGCACAACGAGTTCGGCGACCTGATTGAAGCCTTCAACCGCATGGTCGCCTCCATTGTGGAGCAACGTTCCGGCCTCAACGATACACTCTCGCTGCTGGACTCGATGCTGGCCAACGCGCCCATCGGTCTGGCCTTCTTTGACCGCGCCTGCCGCTTTGTCCGCGTCAATCAGGTCTTCGCGGACCTGACCGGCGTTCCCCTCAGCCGCCATCTCGGCCGCACCCTCCCCGAGCTGCTCCCGCCCCCCGTGGCCCAGGATTTGGAGAATGCCGTGCTCCGCGTCTTCGCCGCCGGCCAGCCGGTCCGCAACCTCGAACTGAGCGGTCATGGCCGCAAACCCGCCGCGGCGGGCAAACCCTCCCAACCCTGGACTTGGCTCATCAGCGCCTACCCGGTGCACACTTTCGCTAACCAGGTGCGCTGGGCCGGCGTCATCGTCCTCGACGCCAGCGACCGCAAACGCAGCGAGGAGGCCTTGCGCAAGACCGAGAAGCTGGCCGTCGCCGGCCGCCTCGCCGCCACCATCGCCCACGAAATCAACAATCCTCTCGAAGCCGTCACCAATCTGCTCTTCCTGCTGCGCAGCTTCGGTCATCTCGACGACCCGGCCTTGAACTACGTGACCATGGCCGAATATGAGGTTCGGCGCATCGCCGAAATCACCCAGCAAACCCTGCGCTTCTACCGCCAACCCACAAAGCCCGCGCGCGCCAACCTGGCGGAGTTGCTCGATCCGGTTCTCTCCCTCTATCAGAGCCGCCTCAATGCCCTCGACCTCCACGTCGAGCGCGGCTACGACCCAGGGCTGGGCCTGTTTTGCTTTGCCGCTGAAATCCGCCAGGTCTTCGCCAACCTGGTCGGTAATGCCATTGACGCTACCGGCGAGGGTGGCCGCTTACTGCTCCGCGCCCACCGCTCCCGCAACTGGCGCAACCCCGCCCAGCAAGGTATCCGCTTTGCCTTCGCCGACACCGGCGCCGGCATGGAGCCTGAAGTCCGCGAGCGCATCTTCGAGGCCTTCTTCACCACCAAGGAGGACACCGGAACCGGCCTCGGCCTCTGGGTGAGCCACGAGATCCTCATGAAACACCACGGCGTCGTCCACGTGCGCAGCCGCGCCGCTGCGCAACCTCCGCCGCCCCAGCCCAAATCCACCGGAACCGTCTTCGAAATCTTCCTCCCCGACGATCCCAACCTGGGCAACGACCCCAACCAGCGATAAATCAGAGCGGTTCCAGAGTCTCCGTACCCCCGCGAGAAATATGAAAGGCGGCATTTTTATAAAGGAAAGTGCCACATAGCAGCCCGCCGCGGCGGGCCTTCCGGGTACGGCAACTCTGGAACCGCTGTAAGGCCGCGCCCGCACCCCGCCGCCGGGCGGGCGCACGGGAACCGGTCACTCCATGCTGTCTAGAACGCCTTCAATCGCATCGGCTTGTTTAGCTTGAATGGGTCGTTCGCCTTCTTCGGCGCCGCTGGACCGATCATGCACCGGCTCCGCGACTGCAATCCTCTGGCGTATGCGCGCGTCACGTGCAGCCGGCTCATCACCACGTAGCGCGTGCGCAGACCGTCGATGGTCGCCGGCAGTTGGGCGGGAACTTCTTCGCGGTCTACATAGATCACCAGCGCCGCCTGCGTGGGATCGTCGTAGCTCTGCCCCACCCCCACGCCGAAGAACGCCGGATTCTGCTGCATCAGGCTCTGCGCAATCTGTTGCTTCCGAGCCACGGCCCGGTTCAGCGCCGCCGCCGGCAGCGCCGGAGCGGCTCCGGCCGCGAACGCCGTCTGTGGCGCCGTGCCCATTGCCACCGCCCGCGCCGTCGCCGGAATCACCAACGTGCGTACCCCGCCCACCGCAGCCGGAACCTGCACCTTCATGCTCTGGTCCACGTACACGATCACCGCACCCTCGCCGATGTTGTCGCTGCTCTTACCCATCGCCACGCCCAGAATGCCCGCCGCAGGATTCACCAGCGTCCGCGCCTGCATCACCGCCTGCTCGGTCCGCTGCGTCTCCGCGCCTGCCAATGCGCGCCCCTGCGCCGCGGTCGCCGCGCTGTTGCCGTAGTTCAGGCAGCTCACGGCGTGGTCGGTGGTTCCCACAAATGTAAACGGCCCTCCGCCAACCTGCGCGTCCAGTTCGCTCAGCACGCCTGAGGCAGGATTGGCCACGCCCTCGCTCACACCCGAGCTGTCCACTCCGCCCGCAAAGAACAGCCCCACCGGCTCGGCATCGCTCGCATCCACCACCAGCGATCCCGAATCGCCCGCGTCACTGAACTGGTTGCCCTCGATGCCAATCTGGTTGGTGTAGTCCTTCGTCAGGTAGGGCTTGGTCTCCGCGCAGTCCCGGTAGTACTCCACCTGCACATCCAAATCCAGCGCTGCAACGTTGGCGCAGGTCAACCCCGTCGTCCGTCCGCTCTTGGCCACGGTCATATTGATCTCCGCGTTCTCGCCCTTCCCGCCCGTCGAGGAAACGCCCGGAGGCGCGGCCGCCAGCGTGCCATCAGGTTGCCTCGGGCCCAGCTCCAAAATACTGCCGCTGGTGTTCACCGCGCCGGAGTTCACCTGCGCAATCGCCGCATCCGCGTTCGTCGAACTCGAGCTCAGCGGCAGCCACGCGCTCAGCGTGCCCACCGGCGTCACGCTGCCGCCGTCGGCATACGGCTTGCAGTCGTCGTCGATCAGTCCCGGCTGAATGATCGTGTCGTTCATGTGAGCCTGGTCGCTCTCTGCCAGCACGTGGTTGTTGCTTAGCAGGTACTCTGTCCCACTCGCGTTCTCAATCAGCGAACCCAGCGTCCCGCCGCAGCAGTCCACGATCCGGTTCCCCTGGGTATCGTAGTCGTTGTCGTTGCTGCCCGAGCTGCCCAGCAGAATCGGCGTCGCCACTTGTTCTGTTTGGTGTGTCTCCGCGTTGCTAGTCACCCCTTCCCTATCCAGCAACACTTCGGTGGCGGTCTTCGACGAGGAATTCCCCACCGTGGCCACCACGTAGGTCGCGCCCGTGGACGAAATCGCCTCTGGCGCCGTGTAGGTCGCCGTGCAGTAAGTGAACGCGCTGGCGCTGCGCACACACAGTGACGCAATCACCGTGCCCTGCCCACCGCTCGATCCCTCAGCCGTGCCCGACACCGCGAAGTCGATCCCGTCCGTGCCCCCCGCTTCCGCGATGTATCCGGTGATCGTCAGTTGCCCGTTCGCGCCCAGCGCCGCGTTCTCCGGCGTCAGCGGCTGCAGGAATCCAGGCGTCACGGTCAGCACCGTGCTGGCTGTCGTGGCCGGGCCCGACGCGAGGCTCGACTTGAGCGCCGCCGTCACCGTCACCTGCGCGCTATCGGCGGTCAAATAACTCGGCGGCGTGTATTGCCCGCTCGCGGTAATCGTTCCCGCTCCGCTGTTGGCGTCTCCGCCGCTCACCGTCCAGCTCACGCCCGCCGCGCCTGCACCCGTCAGCCCCGTCGAGAACTGCTCCACCGGCGCGCCCGACGAGTTGGTCGTGTTGCAGCCCGTGCAATTGGTGTCGACCGTCGCCACCGCCGGCGAAATCGAAAAACTCCCGTTCCCCGGGTCGCCGCTCAGAACTCCGCCGCAGCCCCCCAGCGCCAGCAGCGCCGGTACCGCCAGCAGCGCCGCGGCCCGCACCATCCGCCGCGTCGCCGCCGCGCACAACTCTCCTCTGCCTCCCGGTCTTTGCAGGGCATATGCCCCTTCCGGTCCGCGTTTCCTCCCGCGTTTCCTCGTATTGGATGCGTTTCCCGGCAATGTTCTCCGCGTTTTCCAGCTTTTCCTGGGCGCTTACCCTAGGCCTTTACAGCGGCTTTCCAGTTGCTCTAAGGCGAAGCCACTTCCGCTAAGTGGCTTTTTCCTCAAGAAAAAGCCACCTTGCACGACGCTGGACATGCCACACACAAACTGGAAAACCGCTCTATTATCGGCTTTTGCCGCTTCAGGCGCAATTACACAATCCGGTAAGTCCCGCGCCTGCGGAACCACTGCCGTTACGCACCCTCCCCCGGCAATGCTCATCTAGACCTCGGACGTTCCGCAAATGTTGCTTTTCCATCCTCAATCCCGCCCCTCGCCAGTCCCGCCCCGCGCCTAACCTTGCTCCTCTCTACGATAACTTCCCACCACGAGCCCGGCCCGCTTTTCACCCCCCATGCTTTCCGGCTGGGCCCACTCCCGGCCATCCCTCCCAAGACGGCAATCGCCCCTGTCCGCCGCGCAGCCCCTCGCCCGGTCGTAAAATGGTTGTGCGCGCTTTTGCGGGAGCCACGCAAATCATGCCCGAACTCAAAGCCGTTCTTGGCGACATTACCCAACTTCCTGTCGATGCCATCGTGAACGCCGCCAACACTTCCCTGCTCGGCGGCGGCGGTGTGGATGGCGCCATTCACCGCGCCGCCGGTCCTGAGCTGCTCAAGGCCTGCCGCAAGCTGGGCGGTTGCGCCACCGGCGACGCCAAGGCCACGCCCGGCTTCCGCCTGCCTGCCAAGTGGGTCTTTCACGCTGTCGGCCCCGTCTGGCGCGGCGGCGAGCACAACGAGGAAGCCCTCCTCGCCTCCTGCTACCGCCGCTGCCTGGAGCTGGCCCGCGACCACGGCGTCCGTTCCATCGCCTTTCCCGCCATCAGCACCGGCGTCTACGGCTTTCCCGCGCGCTGCGCCGCGGTCACCGCCTTCCGCACCGTCAGGGCTCACGTCCAGGAGAGCGGCGTTGAAATCGTCCATTTCGTCTGCTTCGACCAGACGACCCTCACCCTCTACGAGCATCTGCTCTCCACCAACATCGAGGACGAGGACGAACCCTGACCCCGCAACCCGCACCCAACCCGCACCCAACCCGCGCAGTAGATACATAATGAAAGGTGGCCGCCGCGCCGCGGCCTCGCAAAACCCAAATCCCTTAAACCCACCCCTTGGAGCCATCATGGATTACGTCAATCTCGGCAACTCCGGACTCAAAGTCTCCCGCATCTGTCTCGGCTGCATGACCTACGGCAACCCCTTCGTCACCGGCGAGCGCAAACCCGGCCGCCACGCCTGGACCCTCAGCGAAGCCGATAGCCAGCCCTTCCTGCGCCAGGCCCTCGATCTCGGTATTAACTTCTTTGATACCGCCAACGTCTACTCCAGCGGCGACAGCGAAAACATCCTCGGCCGCTTCCTCAAGGCCAACGTCCGCCGCGAGGCCGTCGTCATCGCCACCAAGGTCAACGGCATCATGCGCGACGAGCCCAACGGCCACGGCCTCTCCCGCAAGGCCATCCTCTACGAGCTCGATCAGAGCCTCCAGCGCCTGCAAACCGATTACGTCGATCTCTACCAGATCCATCGCTGGGATCCCGAAACCCCCATCGAAGAGACCCTCGAGGCCCTCCACGACGTCGTAAAAGCCGGCAAGGTCCGTTACATCGGCGCATCTTCCATGTACTCCTGGCAGTTCGCCAAGGCCCTCTATCTCGCCGATCTCCACGGCTGGACGCGCTTCGTCTCCATGCAGAACCATTACAACCTCCTCTACCGCGAGGAGGAGCGCGAGATGATCGGCCTCTGCCGCGCCGAAAACATCGCCGTCATTCCCTGGAGCCCGCTCGCCCGCGGCCGTCTCACCCGCCCCTGGCACGGCGAAAAGACCGCGCGCCTCGAAATGGACGTCGTCGCCAAGTCCATGTACTCCCGCACCGAGGAGGCCGACCACAAGGTTGTTGACCGTCTTGGCCATCTCGCCGAAGAGCGCGGCCTTCCCCGCGCCCAGCTCGCCCTCGCCTGGCTGCTCTCGAAACCCGGCGTCACCGCTCCCATCGTCGGCGCCAGCAAGCCCCATCATCTTCAGGACGCCGTCGCCGCCCTCTCCGTCCAGCTCTCGCCCCAGGAAATCGCCTCCCTCGAAGAGCTCTACGTCCCCCACCCCGTCCTCGGCTTCAGCTAGCGCGGCGTCCCTGAAGTTCGCATCGTAAAAAAGCTGTCATCCTGAGCGACCGTGAACGCAGTGAAGGGGGAGCCGAAAGCCTGCCCTGAGCGGAGAACGCGATAGCGTTCGGAGTCGAATGGGGATCTGCGGCTGCCTTTCGGGGCCTTTAGCA
>CAWEGL010000006.1:0-58203 GCA_963808795.1 uncultured Acidobacteriota bacterium | reverse complement strand
TCTCTTGGGTGCGCGATGATATTCCGGGGGCACTGTCCGGGATGCCACGAGGAAAACAGACTATGAATCGAATCCCTTTCGAAGAAGTGCAGGAGACGCTCGCAGCCGTGCTGCGCAAGCTCGGATTTTCCGCCGATCGCGCGCAAACTTGCGCGCGTCTCTTCGCTGAGACCACCCGCGATGGTGTGTACACGCACGGCATCAATCGCTTTCCGCGTTTTGTGGCTACCATTCGCAATGGCATCGTCGATGTTGCGGCCGAGCCCGAATTGACCGCTCGCTTCGGCGCGCTGGAGCGTTGGGACGGGCGCCGCGGCCCCGGCAACCTGAACGCGCTGGCCGCGATGGAACGCGCCATGGCGCTCGGCCGCGAGCATGGCGTGGGCTGCGCGGCGCTGGGCAACACCAATCACTGGATGCGCGCCGGCACCTATGGCTGGCAGGCCGCCGAGTCGGGACTGATCGGCATCTGCTGGACCAATACCCTGCCCAACTTGCCGCCTTGGGGAGGCGCTGAGCGAGCGATCGGCAACAATCCTTTGGCGATTGCCGTGCCGCGCCGCGAAGGGCCGGTGGTGCTCGACATGGCCATGTCGCAGTTTTCATATGGAACGCTGGAGAGTTATATGGAGCGCGGCGAGATGCTGCCCGTGGATGGAGGCTTCGACGTGGAAGGCAATCTGACCCGCGACCCCGGCGCCATCGTGAAATCGTGGCGCCCGCTGCCGGTGGGGTTTTGGAAGGGGTCGGGGCTTTCCATCGTGCTAGACATGATCGCCGCGATGATGGCGTTGGGCCGCGCGACCCATCAATTCTCGAACGACATGCTGCTGGAAACCGGCCTCTCGCAAATATTTCTGGCCATCAATCCGGAAGCCTTCGGACCCGAGCCACAGATGGTGCGCATCGCCGACGAGATCGTCGCCTCGTTGCATGGATGCAAGCCCGCGAAGGACGGAAGCAAGGTGCGCTATCCGGGAGAACAGACACTCTGCATCCGCGCGGAGAACATGGAACTCGGCTTGCCGGCCGATCCGGCGGTGTGGGCGCAGGTTCTGACCATGTAATGCGCAGGTGTGATGACACATCGCTGGCGCCGCACGCTGCAGACTACTCTGAGCCATGGACTCGACCCCCCAATTCCGTCCAATTCGGAATGACCTGCCCCGGAAAACTCAGCCATTGGTACTCTTGAGCGTGGAAATGCATGTGCGGAAGGCACATTTTCCACGATTCCAGCGTTGCCCCTCGCCAAAATACTGATCTGCAGTTGAATCAGACAGATAGGTGGCGGATCCAGTTTCGCCGTCTGGCTGTAAGACTGGGTCATCTCTTCCGACCGTAGATGTTTTTGTAGATGGTCTCGCATCCAGGGCTCGGCAAGAAGCCCAATATTGACGCACCTTCTGGCACTAGGGTATCTGGGTCATTACCAGGGGGTCCACTCGCTGGCTTGAAAGCCATTGAAAATATTGGTCGGGGAGAGAGGATTTGAACCTCCGACCCCCTGGTCCCGAACCAGGTGCTCTACCAGGCTGAGCCACTCCCCGAGATTAGGTTGCGGAAGCGCGGCCAAGGGCGCGGCCTGACGCGATGATCCCCTTTTCCACGCTTCTCAAAGTGTAGCAGAATCCGAGGCGTAGTAGCATCCCGGGCGCGCGGCGCTGCCAGGGCCGGGCTGAGGCGCTTGATGCGCTACTGGCTGGTGAATGGTTCTGGGGCGCCCGGTCCTACGCTTCCACGAGAGCGTCGGCGACGGCCAAATGCTCGTCGAGAGCGGCTAGCCCCAAGTCGAGTTCTTCCCTGGTGACGATGAGCGGAGGAGCGATGACGAAATGGCTGACCCAAGCCTGGATGGAGACGCCCTGGGCCATCATTTTGGCGGCAATCTGATCGACGACCAGCGGCTTGCCCTCGACTTTGTCGCGCATGGTGTTGAAGAGCTGCTTGGTGGTGCGGTTTTTGACCAGCTCGACGGCGAAGAACAGGCCCAGGCCGCGCACGTCGCCGACCGACGGATGGCGAGCCTTGATCGCTTCGAGCTTTTGGCGCACATAGGGCTCGAGCTCCGCGGCGCGCTCGACGAGCTTGAGGCGCTGCATCTCCTCGATGGTGGCGACGGCGGGGCCGAGGGTGAGGGGATGGGCCTCGTAGGTGTGGCCGTGGGCGAAGTAGTGAGCGTCAAAGAACTCCGCGATCTTGGTGGTGGTGGCGCAGAGGCCGAGGGGAACGTAAGCCGAGGTGATGCCTTTGGCGGTGACCAGAATGTCGGGCTTGACTCCCCAGTGCTCGATGGCAAACCACTTGCCGGTGCGGCCCCAGCCGGCCATGACCTCGTCGTCGATGAGCAGGACGCCGTGGCGGTCGCAGATTTGGCGCAGGCGGGGGAAGTATTCGGGCGGAGGAACGAGGACGCCGTTGGTGCCGACGACCGGCTCGACGATGATGGCGGCCACGTCGCTCTCGTTGCGGATCATGTGCTCGATGTAATCGGCGCAGGCGATGTTGCAGGCGGGATAGGTGTGCTTGATGGGGCAGTCGTAGCAGTTGGTCTCAGGGGCGAAGACAAAGCCCCCGCCCTTGCCGCCGGGTTCCATGGCCCAGCGGCGCGGATCGCCGGTGGCCGCAATGGAGCCCATGGTGGAACCGTGATAAGAGCGGTAACGGGAGATGATCTTGGTTTTGCCCGTGTACATGCGCGCGATCTTGAAGGCCGCTTCGTTGGCTTCAGTGCCGCTGGTGGCGAAGAAGAATTTGTTCAGGCCCTCGGGCAGCACCTCGAGCAGCTTGGCGCTGAGCCGCGCGCGCGAGCGGGTGGCGTAGCCGGGCGCCATGTAGGGCAGTTCGCGGGCCTGTTCGGCGATGGCCTCGACCACGCGCGGATTCTTGTGGCCCAGGTTCACGCACATCAACTGCGCGCTGAGGTCGAGATAGCGCTTGCCCGCGCCGTCAGTGAACCAGCAGCCCTCCGCGTCAGCTATGTAGAGCGGCTTCCAACCTTTCTGGAAGCGCCAGGTTCCGTAGTTGGTCTGGCTCGTGGTGGCGGAGATCTCTTCGGCGGTGAGCGTTTTTGCTTCGGAAGTTTCGATCATGGCGGCGTTCTCCTTAAGAAGACGGTATGCGAGGCGCGACCGGGCTGCGGGTGAACATCCGAGGCCCGGTGCGCTTTTGATCTAACAGTCTGTGGTGAAAGTCCAAACGCCTTGAAAAACGTCCCTCAGGGGCTAAAGCCCCGCTGATTCTGTTGACATTTCCGGCACGGCTAAAGCCGTGCCCTTTCAAGACCGACTTGCACCACACGCTGCTAACGATGCGCTTGGCTTTAGCGCACCTGCGGAAAGCCCAAATCCACTTTGCTCGTGGACGGATCGGGCCAGCGGCTGGTGACGACCTTGGCGCGCGTATAAAACTGCACGCCCTCGGGACCGTACATGTGCAGGTCGCCGAAGAGCGAGTTTTTCCAGCCGCCAAAGCTGTAGTAGGCGACGGGAACGGGAATGGGAACGTTAATGCCCACCATGCCCACTTCAACATCGAATTGGAACTGGCGCGCCGCTCCGCCGTTTTGGGTGAAGATAGCAACGCCGTTGCCGAAGGGATTTTCGTTGATGAGGCGAACGGCCTCGGCGTAAGTGGGAACGCGCACTACGCTCAGCACGGGGCCGAAGATTTCCTGGTCGTAGCAGGCCATGCCGGGGCGGACATTGTCGATGATCGAAGGGCCGAGAAAGAATCCCTTCTGGCTTGTTACGGGATCCTTGCGGCCGTCCATGGAGAGCGTGGCGCCTTCGGCCACGGCGCGGTCAAGATGAGAGGCGACGCGGTCGCGATGCTCGCGGGTGATGAGCGGTCCCATCTCGCTGGCCGGATCGGAGCCGGGGCCAACCTTGATGCGATCCGCGCGCTCGCGAATGGCGGCGATGAGCGGGTCGGCCGCGCTGCCCACAGCGACCACCACGGATATGGCCATGCAGCGCTCGCCGGCCGCGCCATATCCGGCCGAGACCGCGGCGTCGGCGGCCATGGCGATATCGGCGTCGGGCAAAACCAGCATGTGATTCTTGGCCCCGCCCAGCGCCTGCACACGCTTGCCGTTGCGCGTGCCGGTTTCATAGATGTACTTGGCTACGGGCGTAGAGCCCACAAAGCTCA
This sequence comes from uncultured Acidobacteriota bacterium, assembly GCA_963808795.1. Taxonomy (GTDB): domain Bacteria; phylum Acidobacteriota; class Terriglobia; order Terriglobales; family Acidobacteriaceae; genus Telmatobacter. The sequence continues at coordinate 54,051 of CAWEGL010000006.1, read as the reverse complement.
CCGCTTTGATGTCAGGGTGTTCGAGGATGCGGTCGACGGCCACTTTGTCGCCGTGCACAAGGTTGAGAACGCCGTCGGGCAGGCCCGCTTCTTGAGCCAGCTTGGCGAGAAGAACGCTGGCCGACGGATCCTTTTCGGACGGCTTGAGGATAAAGCAATTGCCGCAGGCGACGGCGTTGGCCAGCATCCACAGGGGCACCATGCCGGGAAAGTTGAAGGGCGTGATGCCGGCCACTACGCCCAGGGGCTGACGAATCTGATAGACGTCGATGCCGCGGCTGGCCTGCTCGGTGTATCCGCCTTTGAGCAGATGGGGAACGCCGCAGGCGAACTCTACATTTTCCAGGCCGCGCGCCACCTCGCCGAGCGCGTCGGGGATGGTCTTGCCGTTTTCGCGGCTGATGATCTCGGCCAATTCCTGCTTGTTCTGCGCAATCAGATCGCGGAAGCGGAAAAGGATCTCGGCGCGGCGCGAAAGCGAAGTGGAGCGCCACTCGTGGCTGGCCGCCTTGGCCGAAGCCACGGCGCGGTCCACGTCGGCGGCGCTGGCGAAGCCCACTTCAGCGATGAGCTCGCCGGTGGCCGGGTTCATCACGGGCCCGCTTCGCCCTGAAGTGACCACTTCCGGCTTCCCGCCGATCCAAAGGGAAACCGCGGCGGGGGTCAATGTTTCGACTGTGCTCATGATTACCTCCACTTCTATTGCAACATATTCGCTTCCAGCAGCTCCGGCGATGGCCCGTCCTGCCAAGCCAATCGCGTGAACGGCGCGTCGAGGAGCCTTTTTGCGCGCGCGCCGCCCCTCCGGGGCTGCTGGGCAAATTTTGTGCCCGGTTTCCCCACGCTAAAGCGCGGGGCTAACAAACGTTGCGCCTACGGCGCGTGCAAAATGGAACCATCAATGCCAACCATAAACGTTCATGCGATTACCCTGCCTGCCCTGCGCATCAGTCGGCCGTCAGCCGGCCATCAACCAGCATGGACCAGCTCCGGCGTTTCCTGGTGCGGCGCATATTGCGGCGTGCGGCGCAACATGCGTCCGCGGCCCGGCTCGCCCACAAAAACTCCATCGCGCACCTGCACCTTGCCGCGCACCGTGACTACGGAGGGCCGGCCTTCGAGTTCGAAGCCCTCAAAGCCGTTGTAGTCGTTGTTGAGGTGCTGGGTGGCGGCGGAGATTTTGCCGCGCCAGGCCGGGTCGTAAATCACCAGGTCGGCGTCGGAGCCGACGGCGATGGCGCCCTTGCGCGGGAACAGGCCGAAGAGCTTGGCGGGCCGCGTGCTGAGCGCGTCCACAAAACGATGTATGTCGAGGCGGCCGCGCTTGACGCCGTAGGTGTACATCAGGTTGACGCGATCCTCGATGCCCGGAACGCCGTTGGGAATTTGCGTGAAGGCCTTGGCTCCGAGCAGCTTTTGTTCCTTGTCGAAGGGGCAATGGTCGGTGGCTACGGTGTCGATCATGCCCGCCTGCAAGGCGCGCCACAGGATGGGCTGATTGCGCTCGTGGCGCAGGGGCGGAGACATGATGTACTTCATGCCTTCAACGCCCGGCCGCTCGGCGTAGGTTTTGTCGAGCAGGAAATGCGGCAGCACCGACTCGACGTGGAGCTTGACGCCGCGCAGTTTGGCTTCGACGGCCGCGCGCAGCGCCGGCGCGCAGGAGAGATGAACCACGTAGCCGGTGGCGCCGGTCTGCTCGACGAAGGTGGCGAAGCGGGACGTGCCTTCGGCCTCCACCGCCTCAGGACGGCTGGGCTCGTGCCACTCCGGGCCGGTCTTGCCCTCGGCCAGCAGCAACTGCTGCAACTGGGCCACCAGCTCCGCGTTCTCGCAGTGCGCCGTGGTGATGACGCCCAGGCCGGCGGCCAGCTTGAGGGTCTGAAACAGCTCCTCGTCGTTGACGCCGAAGAAATTCTTGTAGGCCAGAAAGACTTTGAAGGAGGCGGTGCCGTCGGCGACGATCTCGCGCAGTTGCGCCTCTGTTTTTTTGCCGTCGTAGCGCGTCACGGCCATGTGGAAGGCGTAGTCGCAGGCGCTCGCGCCCTCGGCTTTCTGCTTCCAGGTGTGGTACCCCTCCAGAGCGTCGTCGTTGCGCGAGGGGCAAACCATCTCAATGAACGTTGTGGTCCCGCCAATGAGCGCGGCCTTGCTGGCCGTGGCGTGGGTGTCCTTGGCGAAGGTGGCCATGAAGGGCAGGTGAATGTGGACGTGGGGATCGATGAAGCCGGGAAAGACCAGCTTGCCCGTGGCGTCGATCACTTCGGTTCCCGGCGGGGCGGCAAGCCCCTGGCCGATATTGCGAATGTTTTCGCCCTCGACGAGAATATCGCCGCGCGTGCGCGTCTCCGCGGTAACAATTTCTCCGCCTTTGATTAGCATTGCCATGGGAACGATCTCCTTTCCGGCGTGGAGCCCGCGGCGACGAGAAAAGCAACCGCAGATCCTTCGCTTCGCTCAGGATGACACCGCATTGTATGTAGAACGGTTCGAGCACTCCATTAGTGAATGTTGATTCCCGTCTGCTTCCGGTACGCATTCATGGCTTCCCAGTCCTCGGTGACCTGGGGTTGCCGCTCCGACAACTCGCTCCAGGTAACCGGCTTTTGCCAGGAGGGAAGCTCGACCATGGCGATGCAATTGTCTACCGGGCAAACGTTGTAGCAGAGACGGCAGCCCACGCAATCGTCCTCGCGGACTACGGGTTGAGGGCGCGTGTCCACGGCCTCCTGCTTGCCGTTGGAGCGGGGATCGTAGGCGAGCGGCTGGACCACCTGGCCCTCAGGCGAAACCAGGTCGATACACTGATGCGCAGTGTCGTTGCAGGCCACGTAACAGAGATTGCACTTGATGCACTTTTCCGCATTGATGCGGGCCACGGCGCGGAAGGAGAGATCGAGATCCTTGAAGTCCGAGACGCAATGCAGGCTGCGGCCAGTGACCTCGGCGACGGTCTTGAAGCCCTTCTCGTCCATCCAGTTGGAGAGGCCGTCGCAGAGATCTTCGATGATGCGGAAGCCGTAGTGCATCACGGCGGTACAGAGCTGGAGGCTGGAGGCGCCGAGGAGCAGGAATTGCGCGGCATCCTGCCAAGTGGTGATGCCGCCCATGCCGGAGATGGGCAGGCCGGATTTGGCGACCACCTCGTCGGTACCGAGCGCGGCCAGCATATTGAGCGCGATGGGCTTGATGGCGGGTCCGGCATAGCCGCCGTGGCCGCCCTTTCCGCCGATGCTGGGAGTGAGCTCCAGGGTGTCGAGATCGACGCCCACGATGGAGTTGATGGTATTGATGAGGGAAAGCGCATTGGCGCCCGCGGCTACTGCGGCGCGCGCCGGCAAGACAATATTGCTGACGTTGGGGGTGAGCTTGACGATGACCGGAATGGAGGCCGATTCCATCACCCAGCGCGTGATCTGTTCGCAGTACTCGGGCACCTGGCCCACGGCGGAGCCCATGCCGCGCTCGCTCATGCCGTGGGGACAGCCGTAGTTCAGCTCGATGCCGTCGGCGCCGGTGTCCTCGATGCGCAGCACGATTTCCTGCCAGGCCTCGGGCTTGGACTCCACCATGGCGGAGACGATCACCGCGCGATCGGGCCAGGCGCGCTTGATTTCAGCAATCTCGTGCAAGTTGACCTTCAGGGGGCGGTCGGAGATCAGCTCCACGTTGTTGATGGCCAGCATGCGCTGATGGCCGAAGCCCCATGCGCCATAACGGTTGGAGACATTGAGCACGGGCGCGCCGATGGTCTTCCAGACCGCGCCGCCCCAACCGGCTTCAAAGGCGCGGTGAATCTGCGCTCCGGAGTTGGTGGGCGGGGCCGACGCCAGCCAGAAAGGATTGGGAGATTGGATTCCGGCGAAATTGATGCGGAGATCTGCCATGCTTACCTCCCGTCGGCCTTCCACCCCGTCGACGGAGACCTGTCGACGGGGACCCCGGCCTGCGCCACCTGAGGGCTGGAGACGCGCGCAGCCGGCGCGGACTGCGGCGTACGCTGCGCGAGTTGTTGATGAATGGCCGCGGCGGCCAGTTTGCCATCCTCCACGGCCATCACGGTGGAAGCCGCTCCGGCAGAACGGATGCAGTCGCCGATGGCGTAGACGCCGTCCAAACTGGTCATGAAATTGGAGTCCACGGCGATGAAGCCTTTCTTGGTTTCGAGGCCCAGGAAGGCGGCCAGGGCGGGCTTTTCCTGTCCCACGGCCTTAACGATCTGGTCCGCGGCCAGCACGAATTCCGAGCCCGGAAGCGGCGCGGGCGCCGGGCGGCCGGAGGCGTCCGGCGCTCCCAGTTGCACGCGCAAACACTCCAGCCCCGTGATCAGACCGCCCTCCAGTAGGACGCGCGCGGGCTGCGCGAGGAAGCGGAACTCGATGCCTTCATTGCGGGCAAAGTCGTACTCGTGCCGGTAGCAGGTCATCTCGCGCTCGCTGCGGCGATAGACCATGGTGACGTGCGCGGCCCCCACACGCTTAGCGATGGTGGCGCAATCGATGGCCGTATTGCCGGCCCCGATCACGATCACGTTGCGGCCAACCTTCAGGCTGGCGAGGCCGGTTTTGCTGGTCTCAATATAGGCAAGGCCATCGACGATGGCCTCCTCACCCTCAATTCCCAGGCGCGGCGTGGGGCCCAATCCTATCCCGAGGACGACGGCGGCAAAATCCTTTTGAAGCGCGGCCAAGCGAAGATCCGCGCCGAATTCGACTCTGGTTTCGATCCTCACGCCGAGCCCCTCGATCATGCGCGTCTCCTCGATGGCGACCTCCATGGGCTCGCGCAGCGCGATGATGCCGTAGGTGGAGAGCCCGCCGGGCAGAGCGCGCTTTTCAAAGATGGTGACGGCATGGCCGCGCTTGGCCAACTCGCCGGCACAGGAAAGTCCCGCCGGCCCCGCGCCGACCACGGCGATGGAGCGGCCCGTGGGCGCGGCCGTGGCAGGCAGATTGCCGGTGTGCCTCCACGCGTAGTCCATCGCATAGCGTTGCAGCCGCCCGATGGAGATGGGCTTATGGTCGACGCCCAGCACGCAGGCTCCTTCGCATAACTCCTGGACCGGGCAGACGCGCGCGCAGGTGGCGCCGAGCAGATTCGAGGATAGGATGGTGCGCGCCGAGCCGCTCAGATTGCCGGTGGCGATCTTCTTGATGAAGCGCGGAATGTCAATATGGGTCGGGCAGGCGTGCGTGCAGGGCGCGTCGAAGCAGAATAAGCAGCGATCGGCCTCCACGGCGGCCTCATGGGGAGTCAAAGGAGGCAGTTGCTCGGCGAGCGCCTTTCCTGCGTCTTTCAGATCCGGTTCCATCCGCCGGCTCCTTAGATTGAGGCGTATCATCCGCGCACGGTCCGAGCTGACGGAAGCGGCCACGCCAAATCCCGCGCCGCCGCACACGCAACCCGCCGGCCCGCGCCGGAGTCCATATTGTAGCGCAAAGATTCAGGCCCACCGGACGCACGGCTTGACGCGGTGCGCGCAAGCGGGAGCAGGCGAACCGCGCCGCATCGGTTAACGTAAGAAGAGACAAACGGTTTCACGCAACCATGACCGACTCCCCTTCGCAGCCCTCCCAAGGGCGCCGGCGCCACAATCGATTGCTGGTGCTGATTGCGCTTTATAAGTTCGTACAGTCGGTGCTGTTCCTCGCCATCGGCGTGGGGGCGCTGCGGCTGCTCCACAAGGACGTGGGCGACGCGCTGGCCACGCTGGCCGACCTGCTGCGCTTCAACCCCGAGTCGCGGTTCGTCAACTTTATTCTCGACGAGGCCTCGCTGCTCAACGATCCCGTGCTGCGGCGCATCGGAGCGGCGGCTATTTCCTACGCCGCCCTGGGCATGGCGGAAGGAATCGGACTCTACCTCGAAAAGACCTGGGGCGAGTTCCTGACCCTGGCTATTACCGCCTCGTTCCTGCCTTGGGAGTGCTTTGCGGCCGCCCGCCATCTCACCTGGGTGAGAGTAAGCCTGCTGATCATCAACGCTCTGGTTCTCTTCTATCTATTGAAGCTGGTAGTTGAACGCGGACGGCGGAGGAACGCCGCGCGGAGACGGTAGCTGGGGTTGCAGCGGTTCCAGAGTTGCTGTACCCAGAAAGCACGCTGCCGAGTGGCATTTTCCTCAAGAAAATGCCACCTTTCACGAACCTAAAAAGGGCACGTGAACTCTGGAACCGCTCTAGAAAGCGGCTAACCAGCCGCAAAGAGCCGGGAGATTGCCTTTTGCCGGCCCGGCCTCATCCTTCTGTTCCATCCAGTGGGGGAATCAAAGCGATCAACACTACAGGTTGTGGCCGGGAGCTTTTGGCTATCCATTAGGGGATTTTCCCCTGCTTGCGACCTTAAATCACAGATTTCCACCGATTTCCACCGATTTTCCACTTGGCGTCGGCCCAGATTGGAGCTACTATCGTCCGTGAAGTGGGAAATTCTGGAGTCCAGTGGAGTACCGGGGAGCCACTGGAGGCCGTTTGCGATCAGTTTACTCCGATATTTTTCTTCTTCTTAAGGATTCCGGGCAGCAAAGCGGCTGGGGAACCAGCAAGGCTAACCGGACAGAGCCCCAGGAAGAGGAACCAACCGCGGCGCGGGATGCGCAATGGGCCGCGGGAGAGGAAGAGGCACGGCGATGTTTCGCGGCAACCATCCGGCCAAGGTCGATGAGAAAGGGCGGCTCAAGCTTCCGGCGGCATTCAAGCAGTTGCTGGACGCACAACACGTCGCCCAGTTCTACATCACCAGCGTGGATGGCCAGAGCGCGCAGATCTGGCCCTTGCCGGAGTGGGAAAAGCTGGAAGGCAAACTGGCCGAGTTCAGCACCATGGACGACGCGGTGCAGAAGTATCTGAACCTGACCAGCTATTACGGCCAGCAGGTGGAGATGGACAACCAGGCGCGGGTTCTGCTGCCGCAGATTCTGCGCGGCTCAGCCAAGCTGGACGCGGAAGTCGCGGTGATGGGCAAGATCGACTACCTGGAAGTGCACAACCTAGCCATGTTCGAGGAGTCCTTGCCGGTCAACGCGATGACGGCTGATGACCGCAAGTCGGTGGCGGCGATTCTCAGCCGCCGGAGTTGAATTCAAACCCCCCAGGGGGAGCGCATGACGCAGCCGCAAGCACGCCATGTGCCGGTTCTTTTTGAAGCTGCGATGGATTTTCTCTGCGTACGGCCCAGCGGAACGTATGTGGATTGCACGCTGGGGCTGGGGGGCCACGCCGAAGGCATTGTGCGCCGGCTGGGACCGGCGGGACGGCTGATGGCATTCGACCGGGACCACGAAGCGCTGGCGCTGGGGAAAGAACGGTTGGACCGGGTTTGCGCGGAGCTGGGCAGCCGGGCGCCGCAAGTAACCGCGATGGGCGAGGCGTTCAGCTCCATGGCGCGGCATGTGGAACCGGCCTCGGTGGATGGGCTGCTGGCCGACTTTGGCGTAAGCAGCATGCAGTTGGAAGACGCGCGCAGAGGATTTAGTTTTCAGGCGGACGGGCCGCTGGATATGCGCATGGATACGAGCATTGACACGCGCATCCAGCCTACCGCCGGACAAGTGGTGAATGAGGCGAGCGAGCGCGAGCTGGCGGACCTTATTTACGAATACGGAGAAGAAAGGAGGTCGCGGACAGTCGCCAGAGCCATTGTGCGGGGGCGGCCGGTTACATCCACGGGGCAACTGGCCCGTCTTGTAGCTCGAGCCGTCCCGCCAATGAAACCGGGGCACATTCACCCGGCTACCAGAACCTTTCAGGCGTTGCGCATCTTCGTTAACCGCGAGTTGGACGAAATCCGGGCCTTGTTCGAGGCTGCACCCAAGTTGCTTAAGCCCTCCGCAAGGCTGGTTGTCATCAGTTTTCATTCTCTCGAAGACCGCATCGCAAAGGACAGTATCCGGGAAGGCGCACGGCAAGGCATTTGGAAGGCGCTTACGCGCAAGCCGGTCACGGCGGGTGAAGAAGAGATGGAGCGCAATCCCCGCGCGCGCAGCGCCAAGCTGAGGGCGGCGGAGAGAACAGCTTCTAGCTTCTAGCTTTGAAGTGGGGGCAACGGGCTTTTGCGAGAAACAACAGCGATCTCGCCGGAGCGGCGAGAAGGCCAATGCAGGAACGATGGAGCTAATAGCTAGAAGCCAGCAGCTAGGAGCTACGGAGGGACCCATGGCGGCATGTGCAACAACGTATTTCGAAGACGGGCACGGCTGGAGCGCGAGCGTGGCCGAGCGCAACGCCGAGCTGCTGGCCCAGCAGCCTCTGAAGCGGCGGCGCGTGCGCACGCCGGAGTTTCATTTTGTGAAGCGCTTTGACAATTCCCGGCTCGTCAAGGCCTCTGACCCTGTGCGGGCGCGAGAGATGCGCGTATTTTCAGCCGCCGCTGCCGTACTCTTTTCCCTGGTCATGGTCTACGGCTTGCAACACTTCTACGCCATTGAGAGCAGCTATCGCGTGGAGAGCGAAAAGCAGGCGGTGGAGCAGTTGCGCGAACAGAACCGGCAGTTGCGCTTGAGCGAGGCGGAGCTAAGCCAGCCGGCCCGCATCGACAGCTTGGCGCATCGACTCGGCTTTACCCAGCCGCAGCCGGACCACGTGGTTTATGCCAGCGCCAATCCTGATTCAGGAGCTCCGACACTTGCGCAATTGACTCCTCCGGCGCGGGCCGATCAATAAGTTCAAAAGGGATTCGCCGGGACGCCTGCTCCGGTTTCGCTGTCGCGGCCAGGAACGGAACAGTTTAAGTTCCCGGAGCCAAACGCCATGCAGGCCACCGTCCGAGCCATCCGGAGCCGCCCCAACGCAGCCAAAGCCGCCCCCTTCAGACGGGCGCGTTTCTGGCTCATCTGCCTGTTCTTTCTACTTTGGGCGGGGGTGATTGCGGGCCGCCTCTTCTGGCTCCAGATCGTACGCCATGGGGAATACGTGGAGCGCGCCCAAAAGCAGCAGGAGCGCACCTTCGAGGTGGCTCCCCGGCGCGGCATCCTCTATGACCGCAACCTGCATGCGCTGGCCATGACCGTGCTGGCGGACTCTATCTACGCCGATCCGTCCCAGATCGAAGATAAACCGGCGGCGGCGCGGGCCCTGGCCGCGCTGGTGCACACGGATCCGGAGGATAGGCGCACCACCGAGGAGGCGATTGCCGGACGCCTGGAGGCCGGACGCGACTTTGCCTGGATCGCGCGGCGTGTCTCGCCGGCGGTGGCGGCGCGCGTGAGGGCCTTCATCCAAAGGCGAGACTTCAAGGGAATCTATTTTCAGAAGGAGTTCAAGAGGTACTATCCCGATAACGATCTGGCCGCGCAGATGCTGGGCTATGTGGGCATCGACGACAACGGGCTGGGCGGATTGGAGGAGCAGTTCAACGCGCAACTGCACGGCGTGCCGGGGCGCATGTACATGGCCGTGGACGCGCGGCGCAGGGTTCTGGGCTCCAGCGAGCGCGATCCCCAGCCGGGCCAGAATTTCGTGCTGAGCATCGACGAGAACATCCAGTATATGGCGGAGCGGGCGCTGGACCACGCCATGGAGAAGACGCACGCGCTGGACGGCACGGTGGTGGTCCAGGACGCGCACACCGGACAGATTCTGGCGCTCGCCATCCGGCCCACCTTCAATCCCAACGATTCACGCTTCACCAATCCCGAGCTGCTGCGCGACCGCGCGGTAAGCGACGTGTATGAGCCCGGCTCGACCTTCAAGCTGGTCACGTACTCGGCGGCGCTCCAGGAGAAGCTGATCACGCCCGACACGATGATCAACTGCCAGGGCGGCCAGATCACGCTCGGCGGCCGCGTCATCCACGACGACCAGAGCGACCGCGGCCTGGGCACGGTCTCCGTCACCACGGCGCTGGCCCGCTCCAGCGACGTCGCGGCTATCAAGGTGGCGCTCAAGGTCGGCCCCGCCCGCCTCTACGATTTCATCCGCGCCTTCGGCTTCGGGCAGCGCACCGGCATTGAGCTGCCCGGCGAGACGCGCGGACTGCTGCGCCCGCCCAGCCGCTGGCAGGCGGCTTCCATCGGCTACGTCGCCATCGGCCAGGAGGAAGCGGTTACGCCGTTGCAACTGGTCAGCATGGTCTCCACCATCGCCAACGGCGGCGTCTACCTGCCGCCGCGCGTGCTTCTGCCGGGCCAACTCAAGTCTGGCGCGCAGCAAGCGCCGCAGCCTGATCCCGTCAGGCAGGGCGAGGAGGTGCCCAATCCCCTGCCCCAGGGAGCGCATCGCGTCCTCTCCACATACACCGCCGCTGAAATGCGCCAAATTATGGAAGATGTGGTGCTCGACGGCACCGGGAAGAGTGCACAACTCGAAGGTTATTCGTCGGCGGGCAAAACGGGGACTGCGCAAAAGATCGACCCCAGGACGCACCTCTACTCGAAGACCATGCACATTGCCTCGTTTGCCGGTTTCGCCCCGGTCAACAATCCGGTCATCGCCGTGGCCGTGATCATCGATTCGCCCAAGGGCGCATACTACGGCGCCGCTGTCTCCGCGCCGGTCTTCGCCGAGGTCGCGCAGGAGGTGCTCGAGTATCTGGGCGTGCCCCACGACATTCCCCTGAGCCCACCAAATGCTTCTCCGCGGCCCGAGCCAATCATTCCCGAAGATACTGCCGCCGAGGACCCCGCCAATATCAACGCGCTCTACGCCGCCGCCAACGCACTGCCCAGCGACGACCCGCAAAGCACGGCGGCGAGCCAACCGGCGACCGCGGGGCCGGCCGCCACACAGCCGTCCGCTCTGCCGTCAAGTGCAGCAAACGGCGCTTCATCTGCGTCTGCGAGGGCCGCGTCCACGCAACCCGCCGGACGAAAAACTGAAACGCCTGCGTTCCATGCGTCCCGAACGGTCACGATTCCCCAGACTCAGGAGCTGCGCGTTCCCGCGCTCATCGGGCTTTCCATGCGGCGGGCCATTGAAAAGTCGAGCGACGCGGGCCTTGAAGTGCAGATCGTCGGCACCGGCCTGGTGCGCGAGCAGGTTCCTACTGCCGGCACAATGGTTCCCGAAGGAACCAAGATCGTGGTGCGCTGCTCGCGATGAAGGAGTCCGTGTAAAACCCAAGGTGAGCATTCCCGGCCATCTACAATCATCCACAAGCATGACCTGGAACGACCTCATCGCTGAAATCTCCGCCGTTGGCTCCGCAGGCGGCTCGGACGCGCCCGTCACCGGCGTCGAATACGACTCGCGGCGCGTGCGGCCGGGCGCGGTGTTTGTGGCCATGAAGGGCGGCTCGACGGACGGCAATCGCTACATCGAGAAGGCGCTGGCCGCCGGGGCGCTGGGCTTGATCACCGATTCCCCGCAGGCCTTCGACCATCTGCTCGCCTACCAGCCTGGCGTTCCCGTACTCGAAGTGGAGCACGGCCGCCGCGCGCTGGCCCAGGCCTCCGCCGCATTCTTCGGCCATCCCGAGCGCAAACTCGCAGCCACCGGGATTACGGGGACAAACGGCAAAACCACCACAGCATTCCTCACTGAGGCGCTGCTCAATGCCGCCGGGGCCGGCGCGCGGAAGACTGTTCTTATCGGCACCATCGAATATCACGTGGCCGGCGAGGTGCGGCCATCCGTGCACACTACGCCCGAGTCGCGCGACCTGTTCGAGCTGATGGCCGAAGGCGTCGCCTGCGGCGCCACGGAGATGGTGACCGAAGTTTCAAGCCACGCGCTCGACCAGGGCCGCGCTGCCGGAATCCACTTCGACGTGGCGGTCTTCACCAACCTTACCCGCGACCATCTGGATTATCACCAGACGATGGAGCAATACTTCGCCGCCAAGCGCCTGCTCTTCGACGGCACGGTTTATCCGGCGCCGCGCGTCGCCGTCATCAACGTCCACGACCCGCGCGCGGAAGAGCTGGCCGCCGCGGCGCGCATAGCCGGCGCGGAGGTTCGCACCTACGGAATCGGCCGCGGCGAATGGCGCGCGGCAAGCTACTCGCTAACGGCCTCCGGCGCTGAGATCGAACTTGAAACTCCTGCGGGCGCGGCCACAGCGGTTCCAGAGTTGCTTTACCCAGAAAGCACACCGCCGAGTGGCATTTTCCTTGAGAAAATGCCACCTTTCACGAACCTCAAAATGGCACCTGAACTCTGGAACCGCTCTAAAGTTACTTCGCGCCTGGCCGGCGAAGTGAATATTCTGAACCTTCTGGCCGCCTTCACCGCCGCCCATGCGCGCGGGGTTCCGTTTTCCAGTCTCGTGGCCGCCATCCCCGCGCTGCAACCGCTTCCCGGCCGTTTTCAGCCCGTGGATGCCGGCCAGCCCTTCACGGTGATCGTGGACTACGCGCACACCGACGACGCCCTGCGCAACCTGACGGCGCTGGCCCGGCAGACGGCGGCGCAGAAGGGCGGCCGCGTGATTACGCTCTTCGGCTGCGGCGGCGACCGCGACCGCGCCAAGCGCCCCAAAATGGGCCAGGCCGCGGGCGCGGGCAGCGACTTCGTGGTAGCCACCAGCGACAATCCCCGCAGCGAGGATCCGCGGGCGATTTTGGCCGAAATTGAGCCCGGACTGAAGGCCAGCGGCGTCCCATACGCTATCGAGCCCGATCGCGCCGCCGCCATTCGCCTGGCGCTGGAAGCGGCCGCGCCCGGCGACGTGGTTCTCATCGCCGGCAAGGGCCACGAGAAAGAGCAGATCCTGGCGGACCGCGTGATTGCCTTCGACGACGCCAAAGTTGCGCTTTCCACACTGAATGAATTGGGCTATCGTGAGGGGCAGTGAACTATCGTGAGGGGCAGTGAACTATCGTGAGGGGCAGTGAACTATCGTGAGGGGCAGTGAATCTGACGCTTGCAGAGGCGGCGATTAATGCGGGCGCGGTGCTGGAGGCCCCGGCGCGCGTAGCCAACGCCGGCGCGCTCGCGGTCAGCGGCTACTCCATCGATTCGCGCACCGTTGCTCCGGGCGAGTTGTTCTTCGCCGTCCGCGGCGAGCGGCTGGACGGACACGAGTTTGTAGCCGCCGCCCTGGCGCGCGGCGCCCAGGCCGCGGTGGTCTCCCGCGCGCGCGTGGCCGCGCTGCCTGATGCGGCGCTGGACGCGCCTCTGCTCATCGCCGAAGATCCGCTCGCCGCCCTGCAAACGCTGGCCGCGCACGTGCGCCGCCGCTGGGGCCGGCGCCTGATAGCCATCACCGGCTCGGCCGGCAAGACCACCACCAAGGAAGCCGCCGCAGCCGCGCTGGGCGCCAAGTTTCGCGTCCTCAAGTCGCAGGGCAATCTCAACAACGGATTCGGCCTGCCGCTGGAGCTGCTGCGCCTGGAGCCCGGTCACGAGATGGCCATCGTGGAGATGGGCATGAACCACGCCGGCGAGATCGCCGCGCTGGCGCGCATCGCCGCGCCCGATTGGGGCGTGGTGACCAACGTGGGCACGGCCCACATCGAAAACTTCGCCGACGGACAGGCCGGAGTAGCACGCGCCAAATTCGAGCTGGTCACCGCGCTGCCCGCGAGCGGAGTAGCCTTCCTGAACTGCTGCGATCCCTACGTCTCGCAGTTTGGACGCGATTTTCACGGGCGCGCCGTCTACTTCGGCGACGGCCCCTGCGCCGACCCGCGGATTCTCGGCGTCCGCGAAGACCCCGGCGGATTGCACGTGCATTATCGCGCCGGAGAACGCGAAGGCAGCTTCACCCTGCATCTGCTGGGCGAGCACAACGCCTCGAACGCCATCGCCGGCCTCGCCGTCGCTCTCGAGGCCGGGGTCGATCTCGAGGCCGCGGTGGCGGCGCTGGAATCGCTCACCGCCGGCGACAAGCGCGGCCAGGTGATGGAGATCGCCGGCGTCACCATCCTCAACGACAGCTATAACTCCAATCCCGAGGCTCTGCGCGCGATGATTCGCACCCTGGCGGCGCGACCTGCCGCGGGCCGCCGCATTCTGATGGCGGGCGAGATGCTGGAGCTCGGCGAACACGGTCCCGCGCTGCACGCGGAGTGCGGCCGCGCCGCCGCCGAGGCCGGACTCGATCTTGTCGCCGGCGTACAGGGCAACGCCCAACACCTGGCCTCAGCCGCCTGCGCCGGCGGAGTGGCATCGGTCTTTCTTCCCGATGCCGAGGCCGCCGGCCTGTGGCTCAAACAGAATCTGCGCGAGGGAGACGTGGTGCTGGTCAAGGGCTCGCGCGGCGTCCACCTGGAACGCGCCATCGAAGTCTTAAAAGATCGAAACAAGACCGAGGAGGTCGAGTGAGAGCACACAGAATATCAGTTGTTATTGCTCTGCTGGCGTTGCTGGCGTGGGGAATCGCCCTTGCCGGTGCGCAGGACCCCGCCTGGACCGCGCCGTTTCCGGCCTTCCGCATCGCCGGCAATCTCTATTACGTCGGCACCCAAGACCTGGCGTCTTACCTCATCGCTACGCCGGACGGGCTCATCCTCATCAACAGCGACGTCGTCTCCGATGTGCCTTTGATCGAAAAGAGCGTCCGATCCCTCGGCTTTCACTTCAAGGACATCAAGATTCTGCTTATCAGCCACGCCCACATCGACCACTGCGCGGGCAGCGCGGCGATCATCAAGCTCACCGGCGCGAAGTATGAGGTCATGGCCGAAGACGTGCCCGTAGTCGAGTCCGGCGGCCGCGACGACTTCCACTACGGCGCCGATAATGCAGAGCACTTCCCGCCGGCCCACGTCGATCGCGTTCTCCACGACGGCGACACGGTCAGCCTGGGCGGCACGGTCCTCACCGCGCACCTCACTCCGGGCCACACCAAGGGCACCACTACCTGGACCCTCGAAGAACCCTATGACGGACGCAGGATGCACGTGGTCATCGTCGGCAGCCCCAACGTGAATCCCGGCTACAAGCTGGTCAATAACAAGAAGTATCCGCAGATCGCCACGGATTATGAGCACGGATTCACGGTGTTGAAGGGCCTGCCCTGCGACATTTTTCTCGGAGCGCACGGCGGCTACTTCGGGTTGAGGGAGAAATATGCGCGCTGGAAGAACGGCGACCGCGACGCCTTCGTCGATCCCGCCGGCTACAAGGCGTTCATCGCCAACCGCGAACAGGTATTTGAAGCGGATCTGCGGCGCCAGCAATCGGCGCAGAGATAAATCAGACGTCAAGTTCCCCGGCTGCAGCGTTTTCGATTCTGCTCTTTACAGAAACCGTGCAGTCGAGTGGCTTTTTCCTCAAGAAAAAGCCACCTTGCACCATGCTGCGATGTCAACAAGTGAAGCGAAAACGCTCTAGGACCGCCGTGGCGTGCGCGAGAGTCACTCCGCGCAGAAGGAAGACCTTGCTGCGCGAGAATTCGCCCGAGACCAACTCGATCCCGCTTTTGGGTAGAGAAAATTTCTGGGCGAGAAACGCGATGAGAGCCTCGTTGGCGCGGCCTTCGAGGGGCGGCGCGTGCACGGCAATCTTCAACTGCGCCGCCGCGCCCTCGCTGTAGATGCCGGCAATGGCCGTCCTCTTCGCGCCCGGCTGCGCGCGGACAGCGAGCGTGACTCCATCCGGCGTAGCGCGCAACATCAGGTCCGCTCCGGGCTTACGTTGAGGGTTTCGTTTTGCCGATCCGCCTCGGCGGCGGCGCGAATGGCCTGCGGGCTGCGCGCGCCGAACAGCGCCGTGCCGATGCGAATGCGCGTGGCGCCCTCGGCGATGGCCAGCCAAAAATCCCCGCTCATGCCCATCGAGAGCACGTCGAAATTCAATCTCGGATAGGCGGCGGCCCAACGGTCGCGCCAATCGCGCAAGCCGCGGAAGCACGCGCGCGTCACCTCCTCCGTTGCACCCCACGGCGCAATGGTCATCAGCCCGCGCAGCTCCAGGTGCGGCAAATCCGGCAACCGTTCGAGCAGCCGCGCCGCTTCCTCCGACTCCGGTTCCACGCCCGTCTTGGCCACCTCGGGGCTGAGCTTCACCTCGATGAGCACGGGCAGGCGCTGGGCGCACTTGGCCGCAGCGGCATTGAGCCGCTCCGCCAGGCGCACCGAGTCGAGAGAATCCACGCCGTCAAAAAGCTCCGCCGCGCGCGCCGCCTTATTCGATTGCAAATGTCCGATCAGGTGGCATTCCATGCTTTTGCGTTTTGGACCGAGAACGGCGGCTTTGCCGGCAAACTCCTGCACGCGATTTTCGCCGAAGAGCGTGAGCCCCAGCGCCGCGGCCTCAGCAATCGTCTCGGCCGGAAAGGTCTTGGAGACGGCCATTAGCTCGATCCCGGCGCGCGGCCGGCCGGCAGTGCGGCAGGCTGCGGCGATGCGGTCTTCGAGGCGTTCGAGATTTTCCTCTAGCGAGCTCATTCGCCCTTTACTTTAGCCGCTTCGGGCCTGGCGATGCGGGAGCGCGCGGACTCGAGCCGGCCGGTGGCGCTGACGTGATTGCTTGCAGCGCCCAAACCGAAGCGCGGCATGTTGGCGTATACACATTCATAGTTTCCCGGCGTTACAGTGTAAGTTTCGTGCCAGATGCCGACTTTGCCGTTGGAGCCGATACGGCGGTTGAACTCCGCCCAGGCGGGAAGATGGGCGGCGTTGCGCGCATGGGCGTAGGCGTGCAGATGCTCGAAGCTGCGCCAGTACTGGATCACGCCCACCCCGCGCCAGTAGAGGAAAACCTCGAAGTGCAGAAGCCCCAGCGATGGGTCGCGCTTCAACTCCTTCAGCATCGCGGGCATGGCCGCGGCCACCCTCATCCAACTGCGCAGCGCGAAAAGCCGATTGATCCTCATGCCGATGAGGAAGACGGCGAAAGGCTCGCCGCTCTGGGCAGTGTAGCGGCCGGGAAAGAAATTCGCCATTGCCGCGCTCCTTCTTATCTGTGTCTCAGCGCCCGCGCGCCTCCAGAAACTTTTCCGCCTCCAGCGCGGCCATGCAGCCCGTTCCGGCCGCTGTCACCGCCTGCCGGTAGCGGCGGTCCTGCACGTCGCCGCAGGCAAAGACGCCCGGAACCACCACCCCATGGCGCGTGGTCAGCACGTTGCCCGTGGTCTTGATGTAGCCGCCCTCGTCCAGATCGAGTTGACCGGCGAACATCCTGGCGTTGGGCTCGTGGCCGATGCCGAGAAACAGGCCGCTCACGGCCAGCTCGCACCGCTCGCCGCTGGCCACGTCGCGCAGGCGCAGGCCCCGCACTTCTTTTTCCTCCCCGCCCAGCACCTCCTCGACCACGGTGTTGGTGCGGAGCTCGATGTTGGGATGGGCGATGGCGCGCTCCAGCATGATTTTGGAGGCGCGGAAGGTCTCGCGGCGGTGCAGCAGCGTGACTTTGGACGCGAAGCGGGTCAAAAACAGCGCTTCCTCCATGGCTGAGTCGCCGCCGCCCACCACCGCGATCTCCTTGCCGCGAAAGAAGAAGCCGTCGCAGGTGGCGCAACTGGAAACCCCGTGGCCGATGAGCGCCTGCTCGCTGGGCAAACCCAGCCAGCGCGCGCTGGCGCCCGAGGCCACGATCAGCGTGCGCGCCGATAGCTCGCCTTCCGACGAGCGGAGCTGGATGGGATGCGCGCCCAGCTCGACCGAGACCAGATGCGCAAGCTGGTACGTGGCGCCGAAGCGCTCAGCCTGCTTCTTCATGTTGGCGATCAGCTCCGGCCCCTGAATGCCGTCCGGCCAGCCGGGAAAGTTCTCGACCAGGGTGGTCATGGAGAGTTGGCCGCCGGGTTCGTGGCCCTCCAGAACCAGCGGTTTCAGTCCCGCGCGGGCGGTATAGATGGCCGCCGTATGCCCGGCGCAGCCGGAGCCCAGAATTACCGTGTCGTGTATCTCTGCCATGGGTTTTTCCTTGTCTATTTTTCCCTTGTCGATTGTAGACGTAAGGCCCGGCGTTTTTCCCGGCCGCCGCTTCGGCCACCCAGCGGCGGACGCTCGCTGGCCCGCTTTTTAGGTAAGATGAAGCGCATGGCGAATCTGACTCTTATCTACGGACTGCGGCTGCTTCCCGAGGGCGAGGTCACGGAGATCCAGGACGCGACCCTCAAGCTGGCCAACGGGCACGAGGCCCACGTGACCATGCACATGATCGAAGGCTCGCGCGAGGAGATCGAGCGGCAGCTCAAGCGCAGCCTGGACGCCTTTTTCGACTTCTACCCCGAGATCTGAACGGCAGCGAGCCGGCGAGTCAGCGGGTCAGCCGGTTACCTGGCGGGGCGGAGGTTGCGGCCTGCGGCGGGCCGATGTCTCGACCGGCCCAGTCTCTAGTCCCTGTTCCCTATTCCCTAGTCCCTATTCCCTATTCCCTGTTCTTTCACCACGCCCCGAGCAGCCGCCGCACCAGCACTAGCTCGCCCAGGTGGTAGGCGTTGTGATCCGCTAGCAGTAGGGCCTCGCGCAGGATCGTCTGCCCGTCCCCGTGGGGGATTTTGGCGTAAAGGTCCGCCGCGGGATCGGCAACCAAATCGCACATGGCCTTCAGGTCGCGGCGAAAGGCGCGCACGCTCTTGTCCCAGGCCTTTTCGTCCGGCGGAGCGGGCGTGGCCGGCCAATAGCCGCCCGGCCAATCCGGCGACTGGTGAGCCGGATCGCGGGAAAACTCCAGGATGTCCCATTGGGCGATGCGCAGGTGCTCCAGAATCTCCCACGGGGAGTGCGCAGCGCCCTTGGGCCGCAAACCGCGCAATGCCGGAGAAATGTCGCGGATGGCGGTATCGAAGCCCGCGTGGGCGTGGCCGCCCGCGAGCAGGCCGAGCAGGTGCTGGCGCAGGGATGCATCAAGATCGTTGGAAGGGGCTTTCTTCTTTGCCATAAGGATTCTCCCCGACGGAGCGGCGATAGAATGGGGCGGCCGCTCTCGTGAGTTGATTCGGTGGAGCGGCGAAAAGATGCTTCTATCTTGAGGCTAGAGCGAAACCAGAGTAGGTGTGCCCTGTTGAGCCTTGTGCAGGTCGCCGCTCCTTAGGGTCGCGTCGACTTGAGCGCCACGGCTTCGGGGTATGGTCACTCTGGTTTCGCTATAGGCGCCCCTGACCCCGCCTTTCAAGCGGTTCCACAATCATCGCGCCCTTTCCGGCGTGTGCAAGGTGGCCGTGGTTCCGGGGTCCAGCAATTGTGGAACCGCTATAGGACGGATCGGTGGACAACCGTCCGGAACCTCAAAAACTCGCGTTTTTCTCCACCCAGGCCGCTCGAATCACGACTCGGAAATTTGGCGCCAAGTCGAGAAAGAGGATTGTTAATTTTCAGTTGCGCCACCCACCGGAGGTTGGCGTTTCCCACTCTTACCGCTATTCTGAATGCTCACCTCATGCGTTTGACGATCCGCATTCTGCTTTTGCTTGCCTGCGTGTTCTTCGTCTCCGAGCCGCTGCATGCTCAACTGCCGTTCTATACCGATGACACCGGGGTCACCGAGCCGTGGAAGTGGCACTTCGAATTCTTCAATGAATATGACGCTCTCCAGCTTCAGTACCCGAATCTCCGGCAGAATACCGCGAATTTCAAGCTCAATTACGGCCTGCCCCACAATCTTGAACTGGATGTGGATGCTCCTTATCTCGCCATCTATCGAGCTCCAGGCAGCCAAACCTCCACGGGTACAGGAGATGCGAATATGGGAATGAAATGGACTTTCCATAATGAGTCCAAAGGTTCGCGGCTTCCGGCTCTCGGCGCCAGCATTTATATAGAGTTTCCAACCGGAGATGCCCGGCAGCAGCTCGGTTCGGGATTGACGGACTACTGGTTTAACTTTATCGGGCAAAAGTCCCTTTCCGAAAAAACCAGGATCAATGGGAATCTAGGATTCCTCTTCGCGGGCAACACCAGCACCGGCGTGATTGGGACACAAAACACCCGCGGTCATGTGTACACCGGCGGCCTCTCGGTGCTCCACGATTTCACTCCCCGGCTGACGCTGGGAGCCGAGCTCTACGGCGGCTATGCGGACAACGGAATGCTGGGCAGAAGCCAATTTCAGGCCATGGCCGGAGGGCAATACACAGTCCGTCAAGGCCTGACCTTCTGCTTCGGTTTGCTCGGAGGCAAATATGTCGCCAGCCCGCGCATAGGCGGCCAGATTGGGTTTTCCATGGACTTTCCCGCCATCTGGTTTCCTTCGCCCCGCCCCGGCGATGTGCAATAAATGATTCATCGCAACTGCCCCAAATCGTTTCTTGGGGGTCTGATTGAGGTGTCTATGGCTTGTAAACCGGAAGTGCTAAGAAATGTTCCTCTCTTCGCCCTGTTGGATGAGGAGGAGGTAGCCGTGCTGGCCAGCCAGGTCGAGCTTAAGACGTTCGCGCCGCGCGAGCGCATCTACAAGGCCGGCGCCTCCGCTGCGCAGGCCTACGTCGTGATCTCGGGCAAGGTCAGGGTATCCACCGTGGATGAAGACCAGCAGGAGGTGGTGATCGACGAACCGGGAAACGGTGAGTTTTTCGGTTTCGCTGCCATGCTCGAACAGACGCCGCACCATACCAGCGCCATGGCGCTCGAAGAATCCCAATGCCTGGAGGTTTCCCGGGAGGACATTGCGATCCTGCTTAGCCGGAAGCCGATGGCGGGTATGGATCTGCTCACTGCGCAGGGCCGCCAGATCCATGCTGCCCAGGGATTGGTGCGCATTCGCGCCAGCCGGAATGCGAATGAAGTCATCGAGAAGGAGGCAACCCCAGGCGAGCGGATCGCCGACGAGGTGGCCCGATTTGGCGGCTCCTGGACCTTCATTATCTCGTTTTCTATTGTGCTTTCGGTCTACGTGGCCATCAATGTTCTGCTCAAAAAACAGGCGTGGGATCCCTATCCGTTTATTCTGCTCAACCTGTTCCTATCCATGCTCGCTGCCATACAAGCTCCAGTCATCATGATGAGCCAGAACCGGCAAGACACAAAAGACCGGCTGCGCTCCGAGCTGGATTTCGATGTGAATCGGCGCGCAGAGTCGGAGATCCAGGGTCTGGCACGAAAATTTAGTCTACTGAATGACAAGATGGACGATGTCGCGGACATGCTGCGGGAAAACGCATTCGAGAAACAGCCGCCCGAACCGGAACGCTCAGCCGGACAATAGACGAGCGGAATGGCCGCACGCGAGGGCCGCTGTCTGCAAGCGTAGTTTGCCAATCGGGGACGGAGACGTCGCCGGCCGCCGCCGATTGGGCCCGGATGGTGGGCCGGAGCCGAACCTCCAAAAGTCGCCAATAAGCCAAAGCGCATTTCCAGCCCCACGGAGGCCAGAAGTTCTGAGTTCCGGGAAGTGGCTGCCCATCCGGAAAGAATCTATCCATCGCATCGCTCGAAGCCCTAGAGCCCCAGCACCGCCCGCTGCGCGGCGAAGATCTCCTTCAATCCCCCCTCGGCCAGGTCGAGGAGGCCGTTCAACTGCGCGCGCGAGAAGCTGCCCTTTTCCGCCGTGGCCTGGGCTTCCACAAGGCCGCCATCGGCGGTCATGACCACGTTCATGTCCACCTCGGCCTGCGCGTCCTCCTCATAGCAGAGATCGAGCAGCGCCGCGCCGCCCACGAAGCCCACTGAGGTAGCGGCCACCAGGTGCTTGAGGGGCGACCGCTTCAGCGTGCCGGCCTTGACCAGCGCCTCGAGCGCCAAGGCCAAAGCCACCGCCGCGCCGGTGATGGCGGCGGTGCGCGTGCCGCCATCGGCCTGGATCACGTCGCAGTCGAGGATGATTGTTCGTTCACCAAGAGCTTGCATGTCCACTGCCGAGCGCAGGCTGCGCCCGATCAGGCGCTGAATCTCGTGCGTCCGGCCGCCGATCTTGCCGCGCTCGCTCTCCCGCGGGGTGCGGGTCACGGTGGAGCGGGGCAGCATGGCGTACTCGGCCGTCACCCAGCCGCGGCCCGTGTTGCGCATCCAGCCGGGCACGCCTGGCTCGATGGTGGCGTTGGCCAGAACCCGGGTGTTGCCCAAGGCAATCAGAACCGAGCCTTCGGCGGTCAGAACGAATCCGGGAGTAAGGGTGAGCGGACGTAGCTGGTCGAACGGCCTGCCGCCGGGACGAAAGAAGTTTGCGGTCACGTTCATAGGGGGATTGTAAGGGAGCGCGGCTGGGGTTGGGCCGGGGAGCGGGGGTTTGTTCCAGGACGGGAATGGGCGATGGGGCGAGACCGGAACGGGAATAAATCGGTAACTATCTGAAAATGAGCCAATTACGCAGCGTCGGGGGACCGGGCGCGTCCCATTCCGGGACAAACGGCGAGGAATCGAATCGCGGCGTGGGCCTCGGATTGCGCGCCATCCTTTTCCTTATCAGTAACTTAGAGAATCTGTCCTGGTTTGGCACGCAACGTGTATTAGAACAGGACAGCACCCGGCTAAAGAAGCAGAACTGGAACACAGACGGAGCCTGAAATGGGAATGCCGGAGCAGGGATGCGCGGCTGGGTAGCGGGAGCAAAGAGCTGGCTGGGAGACGGCCGGAGCGGAAGAGGAAAGGATACGAGCCATGCAGCAGGCGGAACAGATAGCGGGAATGGGTGGAGCGGAGCGGGGAATCGATGGAGCGGAGCGCAGGCGGGTGGAAGCGGTGGTGGAGACGCTGGCCCATCTGCACAGCCGGGGCGAAAACCTGGCCGAGCTGGCGCACGACGCCAGAAATATGGTGACGGCGCTGGGGCTTTATTGCGATCTATTGGAGGAGCCGGGGGTGCTGGCAGCCCCCTTCGCTCACTACGGAAGCGAGCTGCGGCTGGTGGCTGCGGCCAGCCGCCGGCTGGTGGAGAAGTTGATGGCCCTGGATGGCCATGCCGATAGCCATGCCGATGGCCGCGCGGCGGCTGGAGCCGATTTCACTCCCGCCGGTTTCGCGGCCCCGGAAAGACGGTTCGCAACCGGCGCGCGGCCGGCCGAGAGCCTGGAACGGAGGAGGGGGGAGAGCCGTCACTGGGAGATCCTGCCCGCCGAGCCGGTCAACAACCTGGCCGCAGAGCTGGCGGCCAACCGCAACCTGCTCTGCGCGTTGGCGGGGCCTTCGATTGCCCTGACCCTGGATGCCGAGGGCGGAGGCAAGCCGGTGCGGATCACGGTCGAGGACCTGATCAGGGTGCTGGTAAACCTGGTCAAGAACGCTGCCGAGGCCATGCCGGGCGGCGGAAACATCCGGATCGACCTCGGCGAGTGCGCCATTGCAGGAGAAACCGGTGAGTGGCTGGCGCTTTCGGTCGAGGACAACGGGCCGGGCATCCCCGAGGAGGCGCTGGGAAATATCTTTGCGTCCGGCTACACCACACGCGCACAGGCGAACACGGGCCGGGGCGGCTGGCCGGCCGCCCATCGCGGGCTGGGGCTAGCCATTACGCGCTCCATCGTGGAAAACGCGGGCGGCCACATCTTCGCGGCCAACCGCGCCCTGGGCGGGGCGCGCTTTGTGATCGAGCTGCCCGTTCGCTAACGGGCCCTTGACTTCTGGTTGTCCGCGCCGGGCTGGAGAGCGAAGTTCAACCAGGCTGAGCCGAAAGCTCGAGGCGGGCAACCGGAGGTTTTGACTTTGAGTTTTCTCGAATCCATGTGAGGCGACTACAATGCTGGAAACAGTCTTCAATGCAAGGACCATGGAGCTTATCCCCCAAATCGCGGAGCCGGCGGTGCGGCTGTACCTGCTGGTGGTGGATGCGGACCCGGCGGTGCGCTCAGCCTGCTCAGAGATCGCCGCCAGCCTGGGCTATGCGGTGGAAAGCACGGGCGACCTGGCGCAGGCGCGCAGCCTGCTGCGGGGCCGCGCGGCCGACATCCTGCTCGTGAATCTGCCTCCGGGCTCGAGCCATGGACTGGAGCTGGTCTCCGAGGTCAAGCTGCTCTATCCGCAGACGTCGGTGATCGCCATGACCGCCTCGAGCTCGGTGAACGCGGCCGTGGAGGCCATGCGCTGCGGGGCCTCAGACTACCTGACCAAGCCCTTTGCCATCGACGAGCTTTCCACGGTGCTGGACCGCGCGGCGCAGAGCCATATGACCGACACCGCCACCCGCCAGTTGCGGGAGCGGCTGCGCCTCTCGCAGGGGTTGGGGGCCATGATCGGCCGCTCGGGGGAGATGGAGAAGCTTTACCGCATCCTCTCCAAGGTTGCCCAAAGCTCGCACCCGGTACTGGTGCTGGGCGAGAGCGGCACGGGCAAGGAACTGGTGGCCAGAACCATTCACGCCTACGGTCCCAACTCGCAAAAGCCCTTTTTGCCGGTGGATTGCGGATCGCTGGTGCCCACGCTCATCGAGAGCGAGCTCTTCGGTTACGTCAAAGGCGCCTTCACCGGGGCCAACCACTCCAAGGACGGCCTGCTGGTCTCGGCCGAGGGGGGAACCGTATTTCTCGACGAGATCGGCGAGCTTTCGCTGGACCTGCAGGCCAAACTGCTGCGCGCGCTGCAGGAGAAAGAGGTGCGGCCGGTGGGCGCCACGCACCGCGTGCCCATCAAGGCGCGCATCGTGGCCGCCACCAACCGCGATCTGGCCACCATGGTCGATAAAGGCACCTTCCGCAAGGATCTCTTCTACCGGCTCAACGTGGTCAACCTGCGGCTGCCCTCGCTGCGCGACCGGCGCGAGGATATACCGCCGCTGGCGGCGCACTTTCTGGACCGCATCAGCCGCGAGCACGGACAAAAGTTCACCCTGAGCGATGAAGCCCTGCGCACCATGATGCGCTACGACTGGCCGGGCAATGTGCGGGAGCTCGAAAACGCGGTGGAACGGGCCTGCGCGCTGTCTTCTGGGCCTGTATTGCACCTGGGCGACCTGCCCACGCAGCTCCAGCAACGTGGCCTCGAGCAGAACCTGGACGCGCGGCGCGCGGCCGGGGGCGAGGCGGCCCCGGCCGAAGCCGCGCCGGGGGTGAAGGCGCTGGCCGATCTGGAGCGCGAGGCCATTCTGGGCGCCATTCGCGCCCTGAACGGCGACAAGCTGCAGGCCGCCAAACTGCTGGGCATCGGCAAGACCACCCTCTACCGCAAGCTAAAGGAATACGGGATCGCGGATCCGCCGCGGGAAGAATAAGAAGCAGCTAATAGCTTTTAGCTTTTAGCCTTTAGCCTTTAGCCTTTAGCTCTTCCGTGCGGCGCCGAACTTCGGCGGCCAATTCCGCCCCGCCGCAGGAGCAAGAAGCAGCTAAAAGCTAAGAGCTAACAACTAAAAGCTGCGAGCTGGGAACTGCGAACCACGAACTTTGAACTACGAACTGTGAACTACAAACTACGAACTAGGAACTGCATTGGGGGACCGACATGAGCGTTCTGATGGTGACCGGGATCGAAGGCGCACTCAATTGCGCCGCGGTGGTGGGCGGGCAACTGGGAATGGAAGTCGAGGTGGCGGAGGGACGCAAGGCCGCGCTGGCCGCCTTGCGCCGGCGGGAGTTCGCGGCGGTGGTGGTGGACGACACCCTGGCCGATTGCGATCCGGCCGCGGCGGAGACGATCTGGGAACACGCCGGGCTGGCTATCCCCATGCAGATTAACTTTGCGCTTTCCGGGGCGGCGCGGCTGATCCGCGAGATTCGCGCCGCGCTGCACCGCCGCGAGCGGGAGCAGACGCTGGCCCGCCGCGCGGCGGCGGTGGCCATCGAGGCGGAGCTGAAGTCCACGCTCGCGGGACTGCTGCTGAACTCGCAGTTGGCGCTCAAAGGCAGCGAGGGAACCTCGCCCGTCGCCGACAAGCTGCGCGTGGTGGCCGATCTGGCCGGGAACCTGCGCCAGCAGTTGAGCGCGCCCCTCGAGGCCCGCGGCAACAACGCGGCCTGAGGATGCGGCCGCTCGACGGCCTGGCCGCAGAGCGGTGGCCGGAGAAGCGGCGGAGCAGCTGACGGAGAATTTGATTGCGTTGCACGCGTCCGCCGCGGCGGACCGGGGCGTACCTGCCCCGGCGTTTTTTCCCCGGAATCGCTCAATAGCGTTTTCGCAATTGGTGTAGACCGAAGCCTATAAGGTCAAGTGGCGTTTTCCTTAAGAAAACGCCACCTCGCGCGATGCCGGAAACATCACAGTAATTGTGAAAACGCCGTAGCATTTCCCCTCTGACTCGATACCGGAGCAGGGCAGTCCACTGCGCGGATGGCGATTTCCGGCGAGGAGATGCGCCACGGGCCGCCTCAGCCGCGGCGCCATAGGGATTTCCGAGTTGCTCTATCCCGAAGCCGCCTCCTTCGAGCCGGTGCGGCCAACAGGGAGCCGTCGACCCGGCGCGAATCCGAAATGGGTACAGACTGTGATTCAAGGCGTAAATTTGCCGTTTGGCGGAGCTATGGTTTAAATAACCTCTGTTTGTGGAACTTCGATCACAGCAATCTTGTCATGCGCATCGCTGCCATCTACGACATCCATGCTAACCTGTGTGCCCTTCAGGCGGTACTCCAGGAAATCCATGAGGCGAACGAAGACTGTATCGTCGTCGGTGGCGACGTTCTTCCCGGCCCGTTGCCGCTTGAAACCATCAAGTGTCTGCTCGATCTCGAGATTCCGGCGCAATATATCCACGGCAACGGCGATCGCGAAGTTCTGGCGCAGATGTCAGGATTCGAAACGGACTGGTACCGCACCGCGCCGGAACAGTGGCGCGAGCCGGTCCGTTGGACCGCGAAGCAACTAGACGCCCAGCATCTGCGGCTCTTGGAAAGTTGGCCGCCAACGCGTCGTGTCACGATTCCTGGCCTCGGCGATGTTTTGTTCTGCCATGCGACGCCCCGCAACGATACCGAGATCTTTACCCGCTTAACGCCCGATGACCGGCTCCTGCCGATTTTCGAAGGACTCGGCGTCTCCGTGGTCATCTGTGGTCATACCCATATGCAGTTTGATCGGATGATCGGAACGACGCGAGTTGTGAACGCGGGGAGCGTCGGAATGCCGTTTGGAGAGCCGGGCGCCGATTGGTTGCTTCTGGACCCCGACGTTCAACTTCGGCATACCCGCTACGATTTCGCCCGAGCCGCAAACCGGATTCGCAGCACCACATACCCACAGGCAGAAGACTTCGCCTCAAGCAGCATCCTGCATCCCCCATCCGAAGCAGAAACTCTTGCAGCGTTCACTCGCGCTGAATTGAGGTAGGAGGCGCTTTCGGGCAGGAGCCTTCGATCTTCCGCGCTCGCGGCAACTTTATGCTTTGTCCCTCACAAACGATCGATACCTCCCTCGATGTGAAACGAATGGTTTAGCGAGGCGGGAGCGGCAACATTATGCCCTAAACGCGACAAATTTATGCTTTAAATCGTAAAAGCGGCTCTGGAATCGCCGCACAGCAACGGCGAAGACGTGTCAGCAATGGATGGCGGCGGACTCGGCGCGGGGCTCCTCGGCTTGGTCGCGAGGTTCGCGGAGGGTCATCACCGGGCAGCGGGCGTGGGCCAGAACGCGGTAGACGGTGTGGTCGCGGGCGAGGTTCTTGAACGCCGAGCGGTGGGCCGCGCCCAGCACGATCAGGCTGCGTGCCGCTCCGCAGCCGCGGCCAGAATCTCGATGGAAGGATTGCCGTGGACGATCAACGGCTCGGCGCCGCCGCAGGCCGCCCCGGTTTCGGCGGCCAGGGCGCGCAACTCATGCATGGCGGCCGAGCGGTCGAATCAAGGCCCGGGGGCAGGCCCAGGCCCGTGGGCAAACCCTTCCGCTCCATCTCGTCGATGGGCGGCAAGACGTGCGAGCAAAACCAGCTTGGCCTTGCGGCTGGCGGCGATCTGGCAGGCAAGCGCCGCGCTCGGGCGGGAGGTCTCTCGCAATGTGGTGGCGTAGAGCACGATGCGTTCCGCGCCGCTCGCCGCCGGGAGATGAGCCTCAGGACCCACGGTCATGACCGGGATGTTGACCGAGCGCAGCACTTGTTCTGCCACGGAGCCTAAGAGCAACTTACTGAGCTTGCCCCGGCTCCGGGTGCCGAGAAGCACGCGGTCCGCCTGGAACTGCCGAGACCGCGGCCACATCTGGCGGCGTGGGATTGCCCTCGCGCACCAGCGCGTCGCAGGCGAAATTGTGCCGGTGCGCCTTTTCGCACCAGGGGACCGCGCCCTTTCTGAAAATTCGAGGACCCCGGCGGTGTCGTAGTAGGGCAATCCGGAGGCGTCGGAGGAAAAAGTGCCGGCGACGGCCAGCACGTGCAGGAGTATCAGGCGCGCCCCGGTTTCCCCGGCCTGCTCCATGGCAACGGGCATCAGCCGGTCCAGATCGCCCAGATCGGTGGCGACGAGGATAACCGCCGGATGGGCCCAGCGTTCACTGCCGGAGCCGGACATGGCGCAAACCTCATTGGAGACAGCGTGGCACCGAAGCCGGCGCGGGGATGTGCCGGGGCGCACCCGTAAAAGTGATCTGGCTCACACGATTTGGAGAGAGGATGGGCCGGCGGCTAGCGCTCGCTTCGAGCCCCTCAAGAGGCGAACCTGAGGAGCGGCCGCCAAACCCGGCTACAGCGTTTTCGATTCTGCTCTCTACAGAAACCGTGCGGCCGAGCGGCTTTTTCCTTAAGAAAAAGCCGCCTTGCACGATGCTGCGATTTCAACGAGTGAAGCGAAAACGCTCTAACGCGACAATCAGGATCGGCGCAATTGCTTCTCCTCGAGAAGGCTTTGGGAATGCGGCGCGAATTCCCTTCTCTGCCGCGGTCTCCCTTGGTAAAGTCGTTCGTAGCACGAATTTTAGAATCGTGTGACGAAGGTCACAGGCCGAAAGGCCTCGGCGCCTCTACGTTGCTGCTATCGGTAAAGAGTGGATGCGAGTGCGGACCATCTGCGTGTTGGCGCTTTTTGCGGGCTTGCTGGCGGCAGCGCGCGGCGCCGCCGGTGTGACCGTAACGGGCACGGTCGCCGGCCCCGGCGGCAAGGCGATCGCCGGAGCGGTGGTGCGGCTGAGCGGCGATGACGGCGCCGCGCAAAAGGCCGTAAGCAATGCGGAGGGCCGGTTTGCGCTGCCAATGCTTGCGCCCGGAACCTACGAGTTGAGCGTCAACGCTGAGAATTATCAGCGTCTGGTGAAGAGCATCGTGGTCGCGGCCCCAGGCAGCGACCTGGATATCGAGTTGCAGCCGGCGGTGGTGCAGTCGGTGGTGGTTTCGGCCGATCTGACCGGCGGCGATGTCCTGTCGCCCGACCCGGCGGTGAAGGTCTTCGCCACCGAAGATTTGCTGGATGCGAATCCGGGCCGGCCCGGCGCGCCCATCTCGATTCCCGGCTATCCCATCGAGACCGCGTCGGGCGGAATCAAGGCGCCGCAGTACTTTGCGCCCGGCGTGGCCGGCGACCATGGCGAGCCCATCGCCCAGTACGTCGAGGTGGGAACCTATCTCGTGCCCAACAATCTGTCGGCGAACGCGCACGGCAACGGATACGCCGACCCCAACATCTTTATCGCCAACGTCATCGAGAGCGTCGAGGTGGACGGCGGCGCCTACAACGCGCGCGAAGGCAATCACGCGTTGAACCTGGCGGCGATCTACGGCTTGCGCTCGCATCTGGCCCCGTTTTTCATGGTCACTGGCGATGCGCGCGATCTGACTGCAACGGCGGGCATGAGTCCTTCGGCCGATTCGTGGATGGCGGCGGAGGGCTCGTTCGGCAACGGCTTCCTGGACCGGCTGGAGCATCGCAAGCAATTCAAGCTCAACGGCGGGCGCGTGATCCACGCGGGCGAACACACGCTTACCCTGTTCGGAGTTGCGTACCTCGGCTACGGCTATGTGGCCGGGCTGCGGCCGATCTACGGATTCAACTCCGTCGATGCGGCCGCGGGCTGGACGCAATATCCGGACACCATCGACCCGCGCCAGAAGGACCAGACCCACACTGCGCTCGTGGCGCTGAACGATGAGTGGAAGCTGAATACGAATCAGGAGCTTCAGCTCTCCGGCTTTTTCCGCACCTACAACCTTTCGCTGTTCTCGGACTTCGGACTGGGGCTGATCCGGCAGAGCGAATTCCGCACCGTGGGCGGCGCCAGCGCGGCGTATGTCAACAGGATTTCCAAGCAATTTACTCTGCTGGCCGGAACCGATTATGAGCGCGAGGCCCCGCGGCGCGACGACCTGGACCACTACAACTTCTACAATCCCGCGCAGCCGGATGCTTACGGGCGGTTGGTCAAGATCGACGGCAACAATATAACTATCGCCCCGGTGGCGCCGTATGTGGCCGGCCAGGGCGAGCTGGGCAGGCATGTGAGCTATTACCTGGGCCTGCGCCGCGACGAGATCGCAATCGATAACCAGGACCTCATAACGCCGGCGAATTCGTGGAGCAAGCTGGTGGGCGTGAGCTCGCCCAAGGCCACGCTCACCTTTGTTCCCGATCCATCGTGGCGCGCGCCGCTGGTGTCGCTGAGCTTCGGCAAGTCGTTTTTCACGGAGGATCCGCGCGAGGGCACGGCGCTAGATGGTCCCGCCACAGTCCAGCCCGTGGAAACCGCGCGCTCCTATCAACTGGTGGCCAGCAAGACCTTCCGCAGGACAGACCTAAAGCTGACCCTGGGCCACGAAACACAAACCGCGGAGTACGGCAAGATCGATCCGGACCAGGGATTGCAGTTCGACTTGGGGCCGGGGCGCATCCGTTTCCTGGCGGCCACGTTGCAGCAGAAATTCGCTTACGGTTCGCTGCTGGCCACCTTTGAGCAGGCGGATGCGCGGCTCGTCAACGCATTGTTCTCCATCGTGCCGGAAGCGCCGCGGCTCATCGGCGATCTGACCGGAACCTGGGAGAAGCTGCCGCTCCAGATGCGGGCTAAAGGCGAGTTCGAGTACGTGGGCAGAAGGGTCGTGGGCAGCGGTTGCAGCGAGGCCAGCTACTTGAGCGGCGACCCCGATGCGCTCAACTACTATTGCCTGGGCGTGCCGGACAAGGAGTTCCGGTTCGCGGCCGCGCGGCCGTTCCTGGGCGGAAAGATCAACCTGGGCGTGAACGCCATGATCGCCAGCGGCTGGACCGGACAGACCACTGAGAACTTTGCCGCGGCCGGCATTTATGGGCCCGGGCTCGTGGGTCTGGACGGCAATGGACTGGTTCCCGCAAACCCCGTCAGCGAGGTAGTGGGCGTGCGCATTCCCTCCTACGCGAGCGTCAGCGTGACGTATCACTTTGGGGTGCAGGCGGAGCGGTAAGGTGGTGACTTCCGGATAGCCGACCATCTGGGCCAGCCCATTTTCCGGACCCTGCGGCGTTGTGGGTACTGATCTGACGAATGGACGGATAAGTTCCGGCTTGCCCGTGACTCGCCCCTGACTCGCCAAGAGCCGCACCACATTTGCCCGATTGGGGCCTTGGGTGCTCGCCTGCATGTTAGAGCGGTCGGACAGGGTTCCTCAATGGCTCGGTACGCTGCCAGTTGTGCGGTTGGGCCGGCTCTACGACAGCAACGCCTCAGCCGAGGTGGTAGCGAAAAGGCGCATAATAGCGCACGAATCTGCACGACCGTAGCGGCAGACAGCGGTATAAAGCCAGGTTTGTGACCATCCCTTTGGCAATAGACTTCGCGGCCGGTGCGCAGATCGCATTACGGTGAGATGTGTTCGGCATCGCTGATTGGCGGCCATCGCCGGTCCGATACTACGACATCTACTCAGGAGATCTGCCCGTGAATAGTTTCCGCGCGTGTTTGTTCAGTTCTGCCCTGCTCGTTTTTCTCGTTTTGGCTGCTGCCGTCCACCCTGCCATTGCTCAGAAGGCTCATGCCATACAGGAGCACCATCAGACGATTCCAGCCGGGAAAACTTGTTCCAGTTGCCACAGGTTGACGTATGCCCAATGGAAAGCCAGCCCGCATGGCGCTAGCGGCGTCGAATGCACCATGCGCCATGGCGAGATCACAGCACAGAGCGTCGCGGCCACGCCGGCGCTAAGCGTATGCGAAACCTGCCACACCGATCAGGTGGCACAACTGAAGACCGATCCATTCATGAAAGGCAAGACGTGTGTGACCTGTCATGATCCACACACCTTCATGCCGCACAAGATCGTGACCCTGGTAGGCAACTGATAACAATTTTCAGGCGTCGCTGTAAGGTGGCAATTGCCGGATTGGCGACCACGCGGACGTTACAAGACTAAAGCCGGATTGCCGATTCGGCGCCCGTTCACGCGCCTCAGGAAATCAGGAACTCCGGGTCGAAAACGGAGATTCCAGCCGATAGCAACGCGAATTTTCCATGAGCTGTGGCCGGAAGATCTTCGCGATTCTTCCATCTGGAGGGTAGGCTTTTTACTCACCGGCGAAAGCACAGGAAAGCGAGAACAAACGTTCTTCCGGTCTGGAAACGGCGGGTTGCTGGCAGGGCGAGCTGAGGCGTAGTTGACCAAAAAGTGGAAAATGTTTCGCCAGTTGCACTGCAAAAAAGTGCAGATTTGCGAGAGTATTGCGCATCTATATCATTGACTTTATTATGTTTATAATGGCACGCGAATTGCATCCTAGAGGTTCAATTGCAACCCGTTGCAAGAGTGAGATTGGGCCCGGCACAAGGCAGCTGAACACGTTTTGTGTCTGTTTGTTTCTTGGAAAAGAGTCGGCAACGATTTTAACCATCCTCAACCTTCACACAAGGAGAGAATCAGAATGCGTAAATTCATCGTAGTTGCATGCATGGTATTGCTGATGGGCAGCGTCGCGGCATTTGCTGTTCCGATGAATGTAGGGCCACCCTTGGGAGCCATACTGGATTTGAACGGTATGCCGATAACCAGCAGCGAAACACCATACACCGTTGATTTCACGGCGGGGCTTTCCGACACGGCGATTACCTTTGCCTTCCGCAACGACCCGAGCTTTGTTTACTTCTCCGACGCATCAGTCGTGGATTTGACCACTTCAAGCGGCAATCTGCTGCTCAATGGAGATCTCGCCAGCGGTACATACGGCACGAGCAGTGTCACCGACTGGACCTATGCGAACATCTACGGCGCAACTTACGGGGGAGAATTATTGTCTGGCTGCGGGGAAGGGGGAACGAATTGCTGGTACGACGGCGCCGTCCAGGCATATGACGCCATCAGCCAGACCATCGCCACCACGATCGGCGATGAATATCAGATCAGCTTCTACCTGTACGGTTATGGTGGTACAACTTATCAGGATCTGTCGACCAACGGCAATGTAACCGATACTGGCGGTAACGGCATCGATGTGCTTGCCTATGCGCAAGCCGGGCTGCCCCCGCCTTCAACAACACCGGAGCCCTCGTCGATTCTTCTCTTTTCGACGGGCCTTGTCGCCTTGGCGGGCGCGGTGCGGAGAAAGATGGCTCGTACGTAATTAGCCGACCGCTTCACGCAACTCACGCACGGTGATGATTGCGCAGAAACCGTTATGACGGCATACGCGCCGGCAATCTATGCTGGCGCAGCATTCTGATTCTTTCGTGAAGGGTTTGGAGCCGCCTGCGGGCGGCTCTTTTTCATGCGCCTATGCCGGCGGCAGTGCTCTGTTGGCTTGGTGACTGTGCTTGTGCGGATGCTCGTGCGGGTGTTCGCCCTCGGCTTCCAGCGTATGCGCCGGGACGGTCATCACCAGACGCCCGTGCTGCACCCCCTTGAGCCCGATGAGGCAGTCTGCGAAGTGTTCCACGCGCGCCGACTGGCCGTGCACAATCAGCACTTCCAGGCAGGAGTCGTGATCCAGGTGCGCGTGGCTGGTGGAGACCACCAGATCATGGTGCTGGTGCTGCAAGGCGGTGAGTTTTTCCGTGATCCCGTGGGCGTGATGGTTGTAGATGAGGGTGACGGTGCCCACCACGGTGGCGTCGGGCGCCGCGGTGCGCTCCGTGACCAGCCGGTCGCGGATCAGGTCGCGAAAGGCCTCGGAGCGGTTGGTATAGCCGCGCTGGCCGATAAAGCGGTCAAACCGCTGGAGAAGGTCGGAATCGAGGGCAATGCCGATTCTGCTTAAGATGGCCATGGGCGCTCCCGCGGCGGAATCCGTCTCCCGCCGGACAATCCGTCACCTACCGGACGATCCGTCACCCGCCGGAGAATCCGTCCCACGCCGGAATCCGTCTCCCGCCGGAATCCGTCTCCCGCCGGAGAAGGTACAGAATAGCGCGCGAAGAACGAATGCGCTACTGCGGCGTGACCAGGTGGTGGGCGATGGCGAACAGGGCCAGCTCCAGGCGCGTGGAGACGCCCGTCTTGTCGAAGATATTGGAGAGATGGCGCTTGACGGTTTCCTCGCTGAGCGAAAACTGCTTGGCGATGTCGCGATTGGAGCAGCCCTCGACGATGCAGCCCACCACTTCCAGCTCACGCGGGGTCAGGCCGTAGGTCCTGCGCTGGGGCACGGCGGCCTTTTGCATCAGGTCGTGGAGCGCCGAGACCAGGTTGACAACGCGCTTGCCACCGATCCAGTAGTCGCCGCCGTACACGGTGCGGATGGCGGTTTGCAGGTGGCTGGCGAGCGCGTCCTTGAGCACGATGCCGCGCGCCCCGATCTGCAAGGCCTCGATGACCTGCTGGGTGGTGATGGTGGAGGTGAGGAGCAGGATCTTGGCCGTGGAGGGGCCGCTCATGATGGCGCGCATGGCCTCCAGGCCGGGCAGGCGCGGCATGGACACATCGAGGAGCAGAACGTCGGGCTGAAGGTCAAGGGTCTGGGTGATGGCTTCGTCGCCATCGGCGGCGTCGCCCACCACGTCGAAACCATCCCCTGCTGTGAGCATATTGCGCACGCCGATGCGCACTACCGGATGATCGTCCGCCACCACGATTCGAATTGTTCGTTCCATTTGAACGCCTGGCCTCCGAAGAACCACCCATCATCAGGCTGGCAACTCAGCATCCAGCATACGCTCCAGGCTACGGGCGGCAACGCTCAAATCGCGGAGCAAAGCCGCTCTGTTATCTAAGGAGTTACCGGCGGGCTCGAGGGGCAAGGCCTCCAGCAATGCGCCCAGGCGCGCGGCCTGGAGCGCGCCGGCCATGGCGCATCCGCCCTTGATGGCGTGGCCGATGCGGCGAATTTCAGCCGCGTCGTCTTGGGCGATGGCCGCGCCCAGCGTCACGATCCGCCGCTCCAGATCGGCGACCACCGCCGCGTAGATTTGCCGCACCCCGGCCTCGGGCATGAGCTGGCGTAGTTGGGCGAGAACCTCGGCGCTGACGACGGGCTCATTGGGGTCCAGAAGCAAGGGGACGGTCCGCTCTTTGCGGCCTTCGATCAGCTTGCCCAGCGCCTCGGCGTCGAAGGGCTTGAGCAGATAGCCGTCGCAGGCGGCAGCGATCCCGGCGGGCGGGTTGCTGGCGCTGATGACAAACACGCTGGCGCTGCTGCGGGCACGGAGTTCCGCGATCAACTGCGCTCCGTTGAGGCCGGGCATCTGCGCATCCATCAGGATCACGCCGGGGCGGCATTCTCCGCGGGCGAGCATCTCCAGCGCCGCGGCGCCGTCCGCCGCGGTATGGACCGAATAGCCGTCCAAGGTCAGCAATGTCGCCGTCACCTCGCGGCTCACCAGGTCGTCGTCGATGAGCAGCACCACGGGAAGATGCCGCTGCTGGGCGCTGAGGTCGAGCATGAATCTAGTGTGCATCGCGCGCGCGGCGCGGGAGGCCAAAATCGCGCTCACTGGTAATCTCTTTGGTTCAGATTGGTTCAGACCGCGCTTTTCGGCCCCGGCCGGACGCCGTTATTGCGCCGTTGCGCCCGGCGCGGACGCGGACGGCAGGCCGAGCGATGAGGCCGGGGGCAGCTCCCCGCGCTCCCGCCCGCCGCGTATCCCCAACCAAAGCCGCTCGCCGCGCCGCTGCCACCTTTGGATGGCAAGATCGTAGCGGACCGTGACGTTATTGAGCCAATAAGGCCGGTTCTCGCCAAGCCACACCTGGCTGTACTCAGCTTTCAAAGCCGAGTAGGCGTCGCGCAGGTCCTGGCAGCGGCCGTTGTTCTCGCTGATCTCGCTGAGCAGGGTATCGGTGGCCTCCTCGCGCGTCTTGTCGTGCTGCTGGGCGAGGGCTTGGGCGTACATCGAGACCATCTCCTGGGCGAGTTCGAACTTGAGGCCGATGAGGTCGAGCCGGCGCGCGCCCAGGTCCATGGCGTCCAGCGCCTCGGGCTCGAGAAGATCGGGATCCTGCTGCCGCGCCTCGTCCAGCAAAACCATGGCCTGTTCCGCATGGGTGCGCAGCTCCTCGACGACCGGCAGCAGCTTGGCCGAAACCTCCTGTCCCGCCGCGCTCCACGGATCCAGCCAGAAGAGCGTGTCGCTGGTCATGCCCGTTTGGGCGTTCACAAGGACTTCCTGCGCGGCCATCAGCTCTTTCTCGGCGGTGTCGATCTTGCCGCTCGGATCGTGATGAAAGACTTGGCCGTAAGCGTCCTGATAATCGGCGATGGAACTCTCGCCGGGCTGCCACGAGGCCACCGCGCCAAAGAGCACGCCGTACCAATCCATGTTGAACAGGCCCTCCCCATCGTCGTTCCACACCGTGGTGAGAGCGCCGGTGGATCCCAGGCGCTGCCCGGCGGCAATAAAGCGCTGAATGTTGATGAGAGCGGTCCTGTCCTCCGGGTAAACCTGGTTCCAGTTGGAGTCGCCGGGAGCCACCCAGGTTTCCATGCCCGCCTTGGCGAAGGGCTCGATCAGCTTGTCGAAATCGGTCGACGCCTCGTAGTTCCACGGCACCGCGATCATGTCCTTGGGCAAGCCGGGGACAGCGCCGGGGTTTTTGTCGGCGATATCGCCCCAAAAAAGCAGCCTCCGGTGCAAGGGCGCAAGCGCGTCGTGAATCTGTTTGACGAACTCTGCGTACACCTGGCCGTAGCCTTGTTGTTTCACCTGCTCCTGGGTGCGTCCCACGCCCAGGTCGAAGGTTTCGTCGGCGCCGATGTGGATGAAGGGCGAGGGAAATTCCTTGGCGATCTGGGTGAACCAATCCTTGATGAGGGGCAAGGTGCCGGGCTGGCCGGGCGCCAGCACGTAGCCGTGCGGAGTTTCAGCGTCGTCCTGGTAAAGCTCCCACTTCAACACCTGGTGCACATGGCCGAAGGCCTCCTGCTCGGGCACGATGGTGACGTGGTACTGCTGCGCATACGCGACCAGCTCGGCGGCTTGTGCCGGCGTGAGCGAGCCGCCCGGCGGCGCAGCCAGCGGTTGATCGGGATAGAGCAGCGTGTTCTCAAAGTAAGGCGAATAGATGTTGATCTTGAACGAGGCAAAGACACGAATCTGATGTTCCTGAAAATCGAGGGTGGGAAACGGCCCGCGCGACAGATCGTCGCTGATGCCGCGGAATTGCATGGCCGGCCAGTCGCGCACCGTGCCCGTGGGCAGCGCGCGCGGTTCGCCCGGCAGCGGCAGCAGTTGCTTGAAGGTCTCGACGCCGTAAAAGATGCCGGAACCCGTCAAGCCCACGATGTATGCTTCGCCCTTCCCTATCGCCAGCGCATAGCCCTGCGATTGCATGGCCGGCGTGAAGACGAGCTTGTTGTGCCTGAGCACATCTTTGGCTTCGAGTGAGGTGGTGCGCAGCAGAACGATGCGATAGATGCCGTACCGCGATCCGCCCGGCGGAAGCTGCTTGAGCGCGTCTTCCAGATCGTGGGCGGCAAACTCGTCCTCCGGCGCGCGGCCGGGGACGAGGACGACAATCCGCGCCGGCAGATCGGCCGCCGCGCCCAAGAGCGCCTCGCGCGGCGCGGGCAGCAGGTGAACCTGAACCTGGGCCGGGGCAGCCTGGGCCGCAGCCGCATGGCAGGCGCTCAGCGCCAAAGCCGCCGGCACAAGGCTGCGGAGTAAGCGCAAAACTGTGGAACGGTCGAAGACCGGCATCGCGACCCTCCTTCAAACCAAAAAGATGATGGGCTTATTTTCGTTCAACACGGTCATTGTAGACTGGTCACGTGCGTCCGCCCGGAGATAATCCGACAGCGGTTCCAGAGTTGCTGTACCCAGAAAGCACGCTTCCGAGTGGCATTTTCTTCAACCGGGGTCCCCAGCGGCAGGTCTTCGCCGCTGGGGTGGAAGTAAATGCCACCTTTCACGAACCTGAAAAGGGCACGTGAACTCTGGACCCGCTCAAGGAACCGGTTGGGGCGCCCGGCTGCGCCTCTGCGCGCCCGGCCTGAAGCAGAATGAGCGAAAGGGGTTCGACCCCATGACCGCAGACGGTTCCACGAACCCGCTCGTGGGGGGCGAATCCGCTGCGATGCGCCGCTATCACTTCGTCCTGTTCCTGGTAGCGGGCCTGGGCGGCTTGCTGTATGGGATCGACGTCGGGATCATCGGCGGCGCGCTGCCTTATCTTGAGGCAACCTCGGGGCTCACTGCCGCCGAGCTTTCAGTCATCGTGGCCGCCGTGCTGCTGGGCAGCGTCTTATCCACCCTGTTCTCCGGCCTGCTCGCCGATTGGTTGGGACGCAAGCCGCTGATCATCCTGAGCGGGCTGACGTTCGTGCTCAGCATTCCGGTGATCGCGCTCTCGCGCGGCTACGGGCCGCTGTTTTTCGGACGCCTCTTGCAGGGGGTAAGCGCCGGCATGATCGGCGTGGTGGTGCCGCTCTATCTGGCCGAGTGCCTGGCCGCAAAGAACCGCGGCCAAGGCACCAGCATCTTTCAGTGGCTGCTGACGCTGGGCTTCGTGGTTGCGG
This sequence comes from uncultured Acidobacteriota bacterium, assembly GCA_963808795.1. GTDB lineage: Bacteria > Acidobacteriota > Terriglobia > Terriglobales > Acidobacteriaceae > Telmatobacter. The sequence continues at coordinate 15,600 of CAWEGL010000006.1, read as the reverse complement.
CAGTCGCGGGAATTTATTACAGCTACCGCGTAGAAGCCGTGGCCAGGGAAGCCGGCGCGGCCGCGCTCTTTGCTTTTGAAGATCAGGCCTGGCGGCGGATCTTTTGGGTTTCGCTGCCGCCCGGCGTGCTGTTTGTCCTGGGCAGCCTATTCGCCACCGAGTCGCCGCGCTGGCTCTTCCGGCGCGGGAAAAAGGACCGCGCGCATGCCGCACTGCTACGCTCGCGCACTGCGCAGCAAGCCGCGCTGGAGCTGGAGGAGATGGAGGCCATCGCGCGCGCCACCGAGGCCGCGCGCGGTGAAAAGGTTCACGATTCCCTGCTCCGCCGCAAGTACGCGATTCCTTTTCTGCTAGCCTGCGTGATCCTGTTCTGCAATACGGCCATTGGCGTGAACTCCATTATCGGTTACAACACCAGAATCCTGTTGCAGAGCGGCCTCAACGACCTCTACGCGCACTGGGGCTACGTCATCTTCACGGCGGTGAACTTTCTTGCCACCACGATCGGCATAATGCTGATCGACCGCAAAGGGCGCAAGTTTCTGCTGGTCGTGGGCACCGGCGGAATCATCGTTTCCCTGATCGGCGTGGGCATTCTCTTTCTGCGCACCGAAAAAGCCAGCGTGGAATCGCGCTCCCTGGTGCAGGCCATGGTGGGCGCGAATCAGGAGCTGACGCTGCGCTTCAACCCCGCCGAGGCCGCCCGGCTGCTGGGCGCATTGGGTCCCGCCGGCCGGCGCATCCAAAACAGCCGCGCCTCGCTGGCCATTATCTATTCCTACGGAGGCTTCACCGCGGCCACGAGCTTCGTGCGCTCCGACGACCCCGCGGCCGCGCCCATCCGCATCACGCGCGCCACCTGCGTGCCCTCCAACAAGGTCGAAGCCTTCTTCGAGAATCCCTTCGCCAACCTTGCCGCCGCGCGCACCGCGCCGCTGAAGATCGAGAAGGCGCTCATCGGGCGCGTTCCGGATGCACAGCATGGCTGGCTGGTGGCGCTGGGGCTCTACCTGTTCATGGCGTTTTACGCTCTGGGGCCCGGCGTGGTGGTGTGGCTGGCGCTCTCCGAGCTCATGCCTACGCGCATCCGCTCCAACGGCATGAGCATCGCGCTGGTCATCAATCAACTGGTTTCAACCACCCTCGCAGGCATCTTTTTGCCCTTCGTCTCGAAGCACGGCTACTCCTCCATGTTCTTCCTCTTCGCCGGCTTCACGGTGGTCTATTTCCTGGTGGCTGTGCTGTTGCTGCCGGAAACCAAAGGCAAAACGCTGGAAGAGATCGAAGCGTATTTCGAAGGGAAGGCGGCGTGAAGAGCGGGCGGCGGTGCAGTTTCCGGTTTGCCGGTGATACGCGACTTGTCCGAAAAAAGCCTCGGGACGATCAGCGACATTCGAGGCTCTTTGCCTGTTCCGCGTCCTGCCCTTGGTAGCAATGATCGTAGCCGGTTCGGCATGCGCAACAGGGCCTAACTGTCGGCGATCCAACTGCCATGGAACCCCAGCGGAACGCGGACCGGCAGATGAATCCGCGCAACAGGTTCGCCCGCGAAATCCTGCGCTGCAAGGATCACTAAATCCGTCCTACCCCCATCGAGATCGTGAGCATAGGTCATGAGATAGCCTTCGTCTTCGCCGGCGCTGAGCGACGCCGGAGCAAATACGGGTTCGCCCGCCGCGCCGTGCTCGAAACCGTGCTCCTCGACTGCGCCGCTTTCAACGTCGTGCTTGAGCAGGACATTGCCAGACGTGTGGCCCGTCGCGGTGGGCGGGGCGACGACGTTATCCTGGAGTTGCTTGAATGCGGTCGTGTATCCGTAGCGATGCGGCCGGCTGACGACTCTGTCATCGACGCGCGGAAACTCCTGAAAGAACCGGTCACTGAGAGATCGAAGAGTGACTTTGCCGCTGACGGGATCGATGGTCCAGCGATCGAGGGTAACCGGGCCTGGCCCGGTCATCAGCGAAACATCGTAACGGCCTGCGTAGCGGCAGACGTCGATGCAAACACGGTCACCATCATCGTAAGCATTGAGCGTATGAAAGACAAAGCAGGGTTCGACGGGGAACCAGCGCGCTCCATGTGAGCCGCCGTGGCGCGAAAGCAATCCCACGCGCGCTTCATGCATCGGATTCCAGACATAAGGGAACCTCCCGGCTTTCGCCGCATCAAGACTGAACGTGACCGGCAGATCATAAAGGACCACGTATTTTTCAGTCAGAGCGAAGTCATGCATGATCGGTTTGTCGCGAACGGCAATCTCGGTTATGCGGCTCACTTTGCCAGTTTTGTCGATGACGATGTGTTGGACATGATCCTGACGATAGGAATACGCGATGGCATGAACTTCACCCTTCTGCTGGTCGGTCTTGGTATGCGCGGCGAAACTGGCGGGCAGGGTACCGGCGAAATCGTAAGGCCCGACCGTGCTCAATTCGCCGGAGATCTCGTACGGCAGGGCACCGCCTTCAACCGTCGCAAGGATTCGACCGGCGTGAGCGAGAATGTGAGTGTTGGCGGCGAAGTCGTGGCCATGGATGGGACCCTCCCGCCACTTCTCGCCGAGCGCTTCCGCGACAGCTTTCGAACGGATCCAGCGATTGCGATACCACTCCGCCCGGCCGTCCCGCAACCTCACGCCGTGCACCATGCCGGAGCCCAGGAACCAATGGTGCTTGCTATCGTCGATGCCGCGCATAAAATTCGGACCATTGCGCAAATAGCGCCCATTCAACTCTGATGGTATGCGGCCGGTGACTGGTAGGTCGAAAGCTGTGACCTCCTCCGTTACAGGCGCAAACACGCCCTGGCGAAACCAATTCATTGGGGCCTCTGCGGCTTGTTGCGACATACGTTTCTCCCCTCCTTTTGATCACGTAGTATAAGCCCTGTTGATACAAAAAGAAGATTTTCGATTTTGGATGATGCACCGCAGCTTAGTGAGGGCCGGGCTGAGTCCCGGATTGTCGGCCGTCCGGAAACTGCACCATTGCATGAAGAGCGAACTGCGAATTGCCGGCTATCGACATCCGCACCCCTCGCCCTTCCAAGTCCGCCGCGCCTCGACGATCAGGATCGGCATCGCCGCCAGCGCCGCGGCTGTATCGATCCACGCGATGCGCCAGAGCGCAAAGGCCGCCAGCCCGGCTAACGTAACCGCAGCCAGATACGCGCACGCGGCCGATTGGACTGCGTCGGCGGCCAGGGCGCGATTGTCCAGCTCGCGCGCCTGCCGGCGCTTGAGCCGCGCCAGCACCGGCATCACAACCAGCGCCAGCGCCGTGATGGCCATGCCCAGAAAACTGGTTTCTTTCGGAGTCCGGCGGGCCGCCACGGCGATGACCGCGACCACGCCCGCCAAAACATAGAGCAGAATTGCGGCGCATCGCTCCGCATAGGCTTTTTTGAGCGGAAAGCGCGGCAGAAACTGCACCAGCACGACGGCGGCCGAGAGCAGCTCGATCAAGCTGTCCGATCCAAACGCCAGCAAGGCCACGCTGTGGGCTTGCGCTGAAGCAAACAGCGCGCCCGCGCATTCGAGCGTCATCCAACCCAGCGTGACTCCCTGAAGCCAGGCAACCGCAGGCGGGAGCTGCGCAGGCACGGCGCACGAGGCGCGGCAAGAGTCTTCGCAGCCGGCGTTTAGAGAGTTATCCACCATCTCCGTTCCGCCCGTAAACTCGGAAAGGTCTTTCCAGAGGAAAGACCTTCCCAATGCGCCACCGGCCTTGTGGACGCCTGAATAGGTTACTTGCCCCTGCACGCGTCCGTGCCCGCGGTTCTCACGCCTTCGCGGCCGGCGTGCGCACGGGGTACACCGGCGCTTCGCCGCGCAGCACCGCCAGGCAGTCGCACAGCGCCTCGCGCCCCATGCGGTTGGCGGCGTCATTGGTGCCGGATGCGCAATGCGGCGTCCCAATCAGATGAGGATGCTTCAGCAGCGGATTGTCCGGCGAGGGCGGCTCCTTGGTGTACACATCCAGCGCCGCTCCGGCCAATTGGCCGGATTCGAGCGCGGCCAGCAACGCCGCCTCGTCCACCATTTCGCCGCGCGCCGCGTTCACCAGGTAGGAGCCCTTCTTCATGCGCGCCAGGAACTCGGCATTCACCAAGCCCCTTGTCTCTGGGATCAGCGGCGCGTGCAGCGAGAGAAAATCCGCCTCGCGAATCAGCTCGTCCAGCCCCACCAGCCGAACATTCAGCGAGCCCGCCAGGTTCTCATCGCCAAACGGATCGTAGGCCAGAATCGTGGCTCGCCACGGCTGCAACCGCCGCGCCACTTCTTTTCCGATGGCGCCAAAACCCAGCAGGCCGATGACCGAACCCTCGATACACCTGCCGCGCAGCCGCGGCCACTTGCCTTCGCGCACCTGCGCGCTCGACTGGGGAATCGAGCGCGCCAGACTGAGCAGCAATCCGATCGCCAGTTCCGCCACCGAAGACGTCATGGCGTGCGGCGTGTAGGTCACCGTGATCCCTTTCGCGGCCGCCGCTTCCAGATCTACGCTGTCTACGCCCACCCCGTAGCGCGAGATCACTTGGAGCCGGTCCGCCGATTCGATAGCGGCGCGGTCCAGCTTGTCCACTCCGGCGATCATTCCGTCGTAACCCGGCAGCAGTTCCTTCAGCTCGACGGAGGTGAGCGCGCGTCCGCGGTCGTTATACGTCACCTTGCCAACCGCCTCCTCCAGCTCCGTGCAGAGGCTCTTGTCATAAGCCCCGTACGAGGTCGGCGTTACCAAAACCCGGAATTGCTTCAGATTGCGCTCCATTTGAGATCCTTTCTTTGTAAGCTCTACGGCATTTTCGGAAATACTGTGAACTCTTGGGAGCCGTGGATGTGGATTTTTCTTGAGGAAAAATCCACTCAGCAGTTGCGGCTTCGGTCTACACCATTTCCGAAAATGCTATATCGTTTGCGTCGTGTAGAGTTCACGTCAGGAGTCCCACGTCAGTGTATAGTTTAGCGGTTACTGCGTTATAGTTTCCGGATGAAACATGGACGTAACGCCGTAGATTCCCCCCTCACGCCGCACTACCAGTGTTGCTTTACAGTGTATTTTCCATCTGACGAAGCCGTAAACGACATTGACCCCGCCGCGTTCCATCTGCCGCGTCCAGTCGATATTGTATTGCCTCGTCGAAACGGGCTTTCAGCTCGACTACCGCCGTAACCTGCTTTCCGTTTTCGGCGGCGCGGTATAAGCGCGCTGACTACCGGGGAATCATTCCGAATTCGGTACAGGTCTGCTTGATAGCCAGCACGTCAGGGTCATCGGCAGCCGCATTGAGGAAGTCCATCACCGCCGCAAATGAATCGAACGGATGGTGCAGCAGTATGTCGTCTTCGCGAATGATGGCGAAAATATCGTTATTCTCGGGCAGAATTTTGGGGAATACGGGGATTGAACGGGGGATTTTTAGGTTCGCCCATCGACCGGCAGGCTCGTGCAGAGGCAGCAGTTCGCAGATGTTTATCGGGCCGCTTATCGGATAGACAAATTTTTCGTTCGACACCCAGCTGGCTTTGAAGTATTTTCAGGGTCTTTTTTGGGGCATCCGGCTCGATTTCAAGGCGCACCGCCATCTTGTGGGATTGCGGTCCTTTGATTCTCGTTTCTACCGATTTGAGCAAGTCCATTACCTCGTTTTCATGCAGGTCGTAATCATGATTTCTGGTGACGCGCATAGCGATGATGTTCTTGATGTCCATGCCGGGGAAAAGCACCTGGATGTGCCTGCGAACGAGGTCTTCAAGTAAAATGAAATGATATCCGCTGTCGACTTCGGTATTCACCGGCACTATTCTCGGAAGCACGGACGGCACCTCGACGAAGGCGTAAGGCTGGGGTCGTCGTCGCCGCATATACTTCCTTGAAAAACAACCATCAGATGAGGTGCAGGTTGGCAAGAAACGGGAAACGGATGGCCGGCATCGAGAGCGAGAGGGGTCAGGATGAGGAAAATCTGCGTCTCGAAATACTTGTCCAGGCGGGCGTTCTCTTCGGCATCCAGTTCATCGATGCGGTGGATAAAAATGCCTTCCTCTCTGAGTTTCGGCAGTATCTCCCCCATGATGCACCGGTACTGGTCGGCAACCAATCGCCGACTTTTTCAGCTATTTCGTCAAGCTGCTGCCGGATAGTCCTGCCGCTGGAATCTCTTTCATTGACATTTGCCTCTAAAGCACGGCAAAGACTACCCGACGCGGATCATAAAAAACTCGTCCAGATTTGAACTAATTATTGAAGCAAACTTCAACTTTTCAATGATTGGGGTGAGTTTCGTCCTGGGCCTCCTCCAGCACCCTCCGGTTAAACTCCAGCCAAGAAATTTCCCGGTTGACGTAAAGTGATGGGTCGCTTAAATTAGTAGTTTTCAGTACCTGGCCGCCGATTAATGGTTGCTGCTGCATAATTCATCCTTAAAGAATATCGCTGCTTATATTCTAACTTTATTTTTGCTTTCGTTTGTTAAGATTTTGTTTAGGCGTTGTTAAATTTTGGTTAAGAAACTCTTTCTAAGATTTCTTACCTGAAAGAAGTGTGGATGAAACATCGCTGTCTATTGAATGGGAAAGGGATAATAATGTTCCTGTCTAAATCGAGTTTACTAATCACCGGAATAATTATACCACAGGAAATTGCCCGAATTGTTAACAAGCTCCTGTTAATTTATAGTTAAAGAGGGACGATTTTGTTTCGCCTTGTTATTATTTGTGAAAAGGGATTATTATTGAGGCTATGATTAGACGCAGAAAATCGAAGGTTATTTATATCGGCAAGTCCGGTTGGGGGGAATAATCCGATTACGGTACAGTCCATGACCAAGACGGACACGCGGGATGTAAAAGCCACCGTCCGCCAGGTAAAAGAGCTTCAAGAATACGGCTGTGAAATTATACGGTGTGCCGTACCCGATATGGAAGCGGCACAGGCACTCGCCGGCATTAAAAGGGGCATTTCGATTCCGCTAATAGCGGATATCCATTTCGATTACCGGCTGGCACTGGCCGCACTCAAAGCCGGAGTCGACGGCCTGCGGCTTAATCCGGGCAACATCAGTGAGCCGGAAAAGGTCGCCGCCGTCGTCCGGAAGGCGAAGGAGAGAAGCGTGCCGATTCGCATCGGGGTTAATGCCGGCAGCCTGCCGAAGGAAGAGAAACCCTCCGGCCTTTCCATTCCCCAGCGGATGGTGGCCGCGGCAATGGGGCATATCAAGCTGCTGGAAGACCTTGATTTCGACCTGATAAAAGTCTCGCTGAAAGCTTTCGACGTCCCGACCACCATCGAGGCTTATGAAGAAAATCGCTAAAATGATACATTATCCCCTCCATGTGGGCATCACCGAATCCGGCACTACACGGCAGGGAATTATACGGAGTGCTGCCGGAATAGGTATTTTACTGAATAAAGGAATCGGTGATACCATCAGGGTGTCCCTTACAGCCAATCCGATTGAAGAGGTCTATGCCGGGCTTTTAATTTTGTAAAAGCCTGAATTTACGCGAGCACGGGCCGCAGCTCGTGAGCTGTCCGACCTGCGGCCGGACCGAGGTAAACATCGTGGAAATAGCCTATAAAGTGGAGAGATTTCTCGCAAGGGTGGATAAACCCATCCGGGTGGCGGTAATGGGCTGCGCGATAAACGGTCCCGGCGAGGCGAAGGATGCCGATATCGGGATTGCCGGCGGCAAAGGGAAATTTATCCTGTTTAGAGAAAGGGCGAGAAGATAAGGGTTATACAAGAAAGTGACGTGATAGAGGAGATAGAGAGTGAGATAGAGAAATTGTAGGGACAATCGGACTTTTTAGGTTATAATTAAGTGTAGATAAGGTTGTCAGGGAGAAGCAAATGAGGTATAAGGTTAATATTCAAAAAACTGATGAAGGATATGCGGTCTGGGTTCCCGGTCTTCCCGGTTGTTGGTCGCAGGGCAAGTCCGAAAAGGAAGCCCTGGAAAATATTAAAGATGCGTTAGAAGCGTATTTAAAAACTGTGGAAGAGCTAAACAAAGACAAAAAATCAAGCTACGTTGAAGTCGGGTAAGGTATGCCCAAGCTACCGGGGATAAATCATCAACGTGCCGTCAAAGCCTTTGAGAAACTCGGTTTTTATACCGCGAGGGAAGGAAAGCATATTACAATGACTGATGGTAAGAGGATTATTACAATACCCCGGGCAAATCCTGTCGATGCTTACACAATGGCCGGAATCGTTAATGATGCCGGTTTGAGTATTGATGAATTTAAAAAGCTTTTATAATATTCCCCAATTAGACATATATCTGCAAACATTCTTAAATTTTATATCATAAAACTTATATCTGGCTTTTGACCTCTCCCCGCCCATTCGTCCGCCTCCAGAATTTGCTCCAGCGTGGGATTTTGAATTCCCTTGTGCAGACCCAGGACTTTTTCCACGATTTTGGCAATATCAGTCAGTCTTATTTTGCGGTTTAGGAAAAGGTCGACGGCCGCCTCATCGGCAGCACAAAGGACGGCCGGATAAGTGCCTCCTTTTCTGCCTGCCTCCATCGCCAGTTTCAGACAGGGGAACCTCGCGAAGTCGGGAAGTTCGAAGGTCAGGCTGCCGACTTTAGACCAGTCCAGTTCCGGTAAGCCGGGGTTAGGCAGCCGGTCGGGATATGTCAGCGAATATTGAATTGGGAAACGCATGTCCGGCGAGCTGAGCTGGGCTTTGACGGTGCCGTCTACAAATTCGACCATCGAGTGGATTACGCTCTGGGGATGGATGATGACACGGATTTTTTCATAATCATGCCGCGAACAGCCAGTGGGCTTCTATAATTTCCAGGCCTTTATTCATGAGGGTGGCGGAATCGATGGTGACTTTTTTCCCCATTTTCCAGGAGGAAGGGTGATTCAGGGCTTGCTCAACGGTAACATCCGCCATTTGCGATAAGGAGTAAGCGCGGAAGGGACCGCCGGAGGCAGTGAGGATTATTTTGGCGGGCTGTCTTTCGCCGTTCAGACACTGAAAGACGGCGGAATGCTCGCTGTCTACCGGCAGGATTTCCGCGGATTCCAGCGTTTTACCTCCCGCATGATGATTTCGCCGGCAGCCACCAGGGATTCCTTATTCGAAAGGGCTATTTTTTTGCGTGCCCTTACGGCAGCAAGCGTCGGACTGAGCCCGGCACCGCCGGACGCGGCAATCACCACGATATCCGCTTCGGGATAGGCGGACATTTCTTCCATGGAATACCAGTTTAAAACTGCCGCTGACGCGGGGCAGCTTGGGCCGCCCTGGAAAAAAACAAACTCCGGTTTAAATTCATTTATCTGCTCCGCCAGCAGTTCCAGATTTTTACCGGCGGCAAGACCGAGGACACGAAAATTATCCGGCAGGGCGCGGACGACATCCAGCGTCTGCCGGCCGACGGAGCCCGTGGAGCCGAGGATAACGAGGCGTTTCGAGGACATGATATTAGTTTAGCATAAATTTTACACTTGAGATAGGATTAAGGGCTTTGCCTGTTAATGTTATAATCAAATTTGCAGAGCTTCACTGGTATGAAGGTCATGGTAAAGGGAAAAAAGAAATAAAAATTAAAAGATACCTGGAGTAAAAATATGAAAAATAAGTTCTTGGTATGTGTTGATAATAAAGGTTACGAAGCCTCAATCGAATTACGTAAACTTTACGAAAATATACCAGATAAAGAGGCGGAACGCCACGGGCAGGTGAGAATAATAGATGAGTCCGGAGAAGATTATCTTTTTCCCGCGGATTATTTTGCCCCTATCAGGTTATTAGCAGAAACAAAAAATAAGATACTTGAAAAAGTCTAATTGATTATACCAATAATACGATGATATCTCCTCTATCCTGTGCCGGCACTTTGTATTCAAACCTTGATTTTATAACTTCATTGCGTAACAAAAATACATAAGGTAAAATTTCAAGAACTAGCACGGTTATCACCCCTCCCCCCGGGGAAATGATGATATATGAAAAATCTTTTAAGATTTCTATAAACGAAATCCTTACAGCGCAAGAGCTTAAAGAGAATTACCAAATTATTTTTGTATCCAACGCCCTCAACGTTTCACTGCGGAAATATAAAAACCTTGGCAACATATTTATATATCATGACGGAGAAGATTTTACTAAAAACAACAAGTTTAGATCCGTTAACGAAGAATATAAAATTGTTTTCGAGTAGTTCGACGAAGCGATAAATCAAGCTACGCTTACGTTTCGGCAGATTAGACCTGAATTACAGAGAAGTGCTATTTTCTACGAAATCGGTTTAGAATAATTTAGATAAGCGGCTACCGCCTCACGAGTAGTATATTTAAACCGGAAGCCGGTTTTTGATTTTAATGCCTGGGTGCTGACAACCGGCGGGTATTTGATGAACTCCAGGCCGGCGGCGGGCGACTGGCTTTGGAGCCGCAGTTTCCATGTAAGACTCAGTATGGTTCTTATGAATCCGTCCGGCAGTACTATCATTCTCTTATGTGCCAGCGTGGCAATGTCACTGTACTTTATTTCGCCATCATTTGCCACATTATAAATGCCGCTGGTTTGTTCCAGGACTACCTTTGCAACCAGCTCGAAAAGGTCGTCTTCATGGACGAACTGCATTAACGGGTCATAGCCCTTGATACGCATCATCACCGGCGGTTTCATCATGACCGTCGATATGGTGTCCGCCGCCTGGGGACCGATTACCGGACAGGCCCGTAAATAATCAATTCCGTACTGGAAAATCGTTTCTGATAATCCATCAGGAGATTTTCGACTTTTACTTTGTCCTCCGAATCGAGGAACCCCTTTAAGGCCGGACTTTCCAATCTTCCGTAATAGGTACGGGGTTATCCGGGAATGCTCCGTAAACGGTATGGCTGCTGAGGTAAACGATATGTTTGATTCCGGCCTGCCCGCAGTATTTCAGCAGGTTGACCGTGCCGCCGATGTCGATTTCCCCGGCGGCCTTCGTATGTGTGTGGGCCGCAATACGAAAGCCAGGTGTATTACGGCATCGATGTGATTATCGTTAAAAACCTCATCGAGCGGTTCCAGGATGCTGCGATGATAGAACCGGAGTTTTGGGGAGCTGAAAAGCGGCGGTTTGATATCGATGCCGGTGAGCGAAGAAACAGCCGGAACATCGCTAAACCGGGACAGCAATTTCTGCCCGATGTAGCCGGAGACGCCGGTGATAAGAATATTCACTTAATTAATTTCCAATTTACAAATTACAATTTTCAATACCCTTCCCAACCTCCCCCTGGATTCCGACTTTCGTCGGAATGACAGCACAGCGAGCGACGACCCTGGATTCCGACTTCCGTCGGAATGACAGCACAGTGAGCGACGACCCTGATTCCGACTTTCGTCGGAATGACAGCACAGCGAGCGACGGCCTGGATTCCGACTTTCGTCCGAATGACAGCACAGCGAACGACGACCTGGATTCCTAAATCATGAATCTTAAATCCTACATCTAGGTTAGGGCCGGCTGGTCGATGACTTCGAAGCTCAGCGTACCGATTCCCTCGGCAACGAAACCGATTTTCAACCGGTGAGGCTCATTCGAAATCGTTTTGCCCTTGACCAGCATCATCAGGCCTTTATTCGTTGACAGCGTAAAAGGATTCTCTTTGCAGACCACGTTGAACGGAACGGTTACGCCGTCGTGGATATAATAACAATTTTCCCGGGGCATTTCCACGCCGTCGACGGCGAGAGGGCAATAGCTCGGTGCCGTAACCGGAACCGAGCGTATTTTTCAGCTCGAACTGAAATCCCTCGACATTGTTTTTCAGGCTCCCTTTAACATAAAGTCTTTTCAGTAAGAAAGAAGGAACTGTAACCATCAATGACCCCCCCTTAAAAAATAATACCAACACTAAAAAACTAAAATCGCAAAACTCAAAACTCAAAGCCATAACTTAAAACTCAAATCTTGCACGTGTATCGAATAATATCCTTTTCAAAATAAAGCTACAAGCTTCCAGCTACGAGCTACAAGCTGTTGGTTATCCTGACTGTAGCATTTTAAAAAAAGCCTTCCCGGATTTTATACTTTCTTCAGGCAGCAGATTAACTTTACCCAGCGACAGGCAAATGCAATAGTCCTGGCGGTCTTTTTTTCAACAAGCTCGCAAACTGTAAATGCTTCACGCAGCGTCCTGCCGACGGCAATTACGCCGTGGTTAGCCAGCAAAGCAGCGTTGCGTTCCTCCAGGGCATTTATGGCATTTTGAATTCCTCATCGCTGCCGGAGGGGGGAGTGTGGGCCGCCAGCTTTATTTCGCCGCCGATAACGGTCATCTGGTCTTCCAGGATGGGCGGTATTTTGAGGTGGGCTGCCGCCACGGCAACAGGCGAAAACCGAATGGGGTACGGATTACAGCCTTTACGCCGGGCCTCGCCTGATAGACAGCTATATGCAGCATGGACTCTACAGAAGGCGGCAGGTCGCCCTCGACGGGCTCGGCTTCAAAATCAATTACCTGGATATCTTCCGGAGTCAGGAGGTCGTAATAGCGTGAAGTTGGAGTAATTGCCAGCAGCCCGCGGCCGTTTGCCGGCGGCAGCCTGACGCTGACATTGCCGGAGATCCCGATGACCAGTCCTTTTTCCGACATCTTGAGGGCAGTTTCCAGGACAGCCTTTTTTTCATTAGTCCAGTTCAATTTATTGCCTCGCCGATTTCCCTCAATTTTTTCGGCCCCAGAATAACCATTTCCCGGTAATAATCCTTATATCCTTCCACGATGGACGCGGCGATGGTTTCCACAGGAGATTTCATTGCCGTTAAGGCCTCGTTAAGATTGGAAAAGATGCCCGTACCGGCGGCAGCGAAAATGCCGCTCCCAATCCGGAAGTCTCCGGAATAACCGCGAATGCAACCGGCGTACCCAGGATAGAAGGTAAAATGTGCTTTGACGACGTGCTGCGGTAAGTCCGCCGCCGAAATAAATGTGTTCTATCTTCCTGGCTGATATTTTTTCTAACTGTTCGCAATTTGCTTTGACGGCAAAACAGACATTTTCACAGGCAGCACGGGCAAGCCGGTCGCGCCCGACGGCTGAAGCGGGCCGAACGGCACCGGGAAAAAGAAACCGCCCCGAGCGCAGGCTCAGGTAGCTCATATCCATCATTTCCGAGCCGTAAACGCCAGAACGTCTCCAGCTCCCGGCTGCCCGGCAAGGGCGGCAGCATCCATCCGGGAATAGTCGTCACCTTCATTGCCGCTGTGGTCGAATAGCATTTCCTTGACCCAGGCTAATGAGTTCCCCGATTCGCCGGTGTTACTTTCGAGTACCCACTTATTTTTAACGGCATGGCAGCCCGTCCAAACTCGATGCTGCTTGTCCGAAAGCGGCTTGCCGGTGACCATCTGCACCGGCGTGCTCCAGCCGGAAACGATACCCGCCTCGCCGGCGTTAACTACCGCCATGCCGATTAAGCCGCATTGTGAGTCCGGTGTCGGCCTGGATGACCGGTGTGTTTTCCGGAATTCCGGTTCGTAACGCTTTCCGCGGTGATTTTACCAATGCATTCCCCGGACTTTACGATTTGAGGATAAAGATTCGAAGGTAAACCTAAATCCGCCGGAATTTTCGCCGATACATGCCTCTTATAGGCATCCCCAAGTCCCATCTCCACGGCGCTGAAATATCACCGCACATAGTTCCGCACAGTTTATAATTAAGCCAATCTTTTAACGATAGAACAAATGCGGTGCGCCGGAAGATATCCGGCTCATTCCGCTCGAACCATTTCAACCGGGCAGGTACGAACATGAGCGACGGGAGGTGGCCGGTTATATCATATATCTCATCGGCAAAAGTGTTGTCGAGGATTATTCCTTCAGTTACGGCACGGAGGTCGAGCTGCGACCGGGATAAAGCTCCTTACCGTTTTTATCCAGGAAAACGCAGCCTTCCCGCTGGCCGGTTGTCGAAACACCGGCGATTTGTTGCGGGAAGAAATCCGTGAGGTTTTTAAAGCCGATGCGATACAATCGCAGGCCGTTTGCCACAGCTCCCCCGCATCCAGGTCTCTACCCAATGCGTCACCGTCAGAATGAAAGGTGTAATTTTCCCGGCACGCGGCCGCCATTCCTGGAGTCAGGTTAAAAATCAGACATCTGATACTGCTCGTACCGGCATCGACGACCGCAAAATACTTAGCGGACATTTTTCTCCATTGCCTTTGGATTTAACAGGTTAACGGGTTTTTCACCGTCTAAAAATCGCATAATATCTCCAGTGAGCATTTTAGAGTACCGGATTATCGTATCGCTCGTGGCACCGCCTATATGCGGCGTTAAAATAACATTTTGAAGTTTCATGAGCGGACTCTGAGATGAGAGGGGGTGGGTGGCAAAAATATCGAAGGCGGCCCCGGCAATTAAATGGTTTTCCAATGCATATAAGAGTGATTTTTCGTTACGATATCCCAACCGGCGGTATTAATTAAAAAGGCGGCCGGTTTGAGCTTTCCCACCAGGTCGGGAGTGATTAACCCACTGGTATTTTCATTCGCCGGACAATGAATCGATATTACGTCCGATTCTCTGATTAGTGTTTGACAAACTGTTACGGCACCCGCCTGTTCGATTTTAACCCCGGCAGCAAAAGGGTCGTAGACCAGGATTCTCTATACCGAAAGCCCGTAGCCTTTTGGCGACTTCGGAACCGATAGCGCCGAAGCCGACTATGCCGGCGGTTTTGCCGCATAGCTCAATCCCTTGCATGTTTGTATAGGGCCCGGTGGGGTCATGCCAATTTCCCGATTGAATGAGGTAATGCGCCCGGGGAATCTGCCGGGCAAGTGAAATGAGCAGCCCGATAGTAAGTTCGGCAACCGCTATGCTGTTCCTCCCCGGGGTATTCACGACCAGGACTCCATGCCGGGTAGCGGCTTCGATATCGACGTTGTTTACCGTACTGCGGCAGACGCCGACGAACCGCAATTTGGGAGCGGCTTCGAAGACATCATCGAAGATAAAATCAGCTTCCATCACAACTACGCCGAAGTCCTGTTTATTTATTCGCTCGATAAGCTCTTCCGGGTCGATAAGCCGCTGCGTTTCCGTCCAGCTCTCGCAGGTGACGCCCATCCTGGAGCGCAGCTCGTTCCAGGCATCCGGAGTCGAAGGGCGCCAGAATTAAAGCATTGGTCATAGCCGATTTACTTTTGCGGGGGCGACCGGCCGGTGCCCCTACGAATTATTTCCGTTTCACACCCCGCCCGGATAATTTCCAGGGCGGCTTTTTCATCGACTACCGTATCCACGCAGCCGTCCTTCAGCAGGGGCACTACGACCATAGTCGGGACCGGGAAGTTATTGTCCCGTTTTATTTCTTTAACACCCTGGATGCCCTCTTCCAGTTCCTTATCGCACGCTATAGCGACGATGGCTTTCGGCTGTTTTTTCATAATATATTTGATGGCCAGTTTACCGCCCGGGGCAACACAAATACCCCCATATCCGTAACCCGCAGCTGCCTTACTTAAACGGTTAATGGAGCATTCCGGATTGCAGTGTTTGCACTGCAGGCCTTCCTCATCATATTTTGCTTTACACGTATTACTGCGGCCAGGCAATGGGGT
>CAWEGL010000005.1:0-318011 GCA_963808795.1 uncultured Acidobacteriota bacterium | reverse complement strand
GAGGCAATCCGGCGGCGGAGAGAGCGGGAATGGGCGGTCGGGAATGCTTGGCTGCGGGGCCCGCTGGTGGGAATAGGAACGCCCCGTCTCCGGGGCGTTCAACGGTTACGGAAAACCGATACCGTACGACGAAAGCTTACTGAGAAACAGCCGGGCAATCGCCGCTCAAGTACACTGTTATTTTTTACCTCCATTGAATCTGAAAGTCAAGAGGGTCAAAGGCGATGGCAGACATCTAATAGCGTGGACAGAGCTATGTACTGGGTATCGACCTTGGAAGCGCTTCGATTGGGTGGGCGGTGCCATTGGTCTGGATGCACGTATTGTGCGCCATCGAAAGTTCGCTCCGAGCCGGCGTGCGCATCTTCGATCCAGCCGTGACCGGAGATATTGAGAAAGGGCAGGATGAATCGAACGCGGTTGCCCGCCGCGCTGCCCGGCTGGTGCGCAGGCAATTACGCCGCCGCGCTGGCCCGCCAGAAAGAGCTCTTTCGGCTGCTTCAGCGGCATCATCTTCTGCCGCAATATGAAGGGAATGGAGCCCGATGCATCACAGCAGCGCCATTCGATCCTCAACAAGCTGGATCGCGAGATCGCGGAGAAATGGGCGCGGGCGGGAAATGGCTCGGAAACGACGGCGACCGAACTGCCGCTCTATCTGCTGCGGAAGACGGCGCTCGATGAGCCGCTGCAACCGCACGAGCTGGGCCGGGTCTTCCACCACCTCAGCCAGCGGCGCGGCTACAAGTCCAACCGGAAAGAAAAGGCGGCCAGACAGGATGCGGCCGGAAAAGGCAAGAAAGATGACGATCTCGGCCAGGTCGAGGGCGATATTGACGAACTGGCGAAGGAGATGCGCCTCGCAGACGCTCGGACCCTCGGAGAGTACTTTGCCTCGCTCGACCCGCACACGCAGAAAGTGCGGCGACGCTGGACGGGCCGCAAGATGTACGAGGACGAGTTCGCGGCCATATGGGAGAAACAGTCGGCATTTCATCCCGCCCTGCTGACCGAAGAGCTTCACCGCGAGATCAAACGCCTGCTCTTCGACCAACGCGATGTAAGGGCGCAGGCGCATCTGATCGGGGGCTGCGAACTGGAGCCCGGAGAGCGCCGTGCGGCGTGGGCCACGCTGGAAGCGCAGCAATTCCGCGTGCTGCAAAAGGTCAACGACCTGGAGATCGTGCTGCCCGGCCAGGTGAGCGGCATCCCGCTCGCGGCGGAGCAGCGGCAGACGGTTCTGGACCTACTTGAAATCTCAGCAGAGGCCACCTTCGGCAAGATTCACAAGACACTCGGCTTGGATAAAAATGTCGGCTTCAACTTGCAGCGCGGAGGAGAGAAGAAGCTGAAAGGGAACTTCACCAACGCGCACATGTCGGCGGTCTTCGCAGAGCGTTGGCAGGAAATGCCGGACGCGGACAAGATGCAGGTGGTTGAGGATTGGCGGACGATTCCGGAGGACGAATCGCTCATCCGCCGCGCCATGGAGTACTGGAGGCTGGATGAGGCGGGGGCCAAATGGCTGGCATCCCGGCCCGCGCCCAGTGGCTACTGCATGATCTCCCGCAAGGCGATACGCAGACTGCTTCCGTTCATGCTGGCCGGCAAGCGATTCAAGGAGGCGGAGAACGAGGTCTACGGTAACCGGTTTTCGGGTGGACGTGTCTATGACCGCATTCCGCCTGTCCGCGAAGCCCTCAAAACGTTGCGCAATCCTGCGATAGAACGGGCGCTCACCGAATTGCGGAAAGTGGTGAACGCGCTGACGCGTGAACTTGGCGCGAAGCCAGACGAAGTTCGCATCGAATTGGCGAGAGACCTAAAGAAGCCCCGCCGCGAGCGGGCCAAGGCTTCCACGCAGATGCGCGACCGCGAGAAGGAAAAGGACGCCATGCGCAAGCGGATCGCGGCGGAGTTCGGCGAAGGCTTTCGCCCTTCGCGCGCGGCAGTTGAAAAGGCACTTCTCTTCGAAGAGTGTGGGGGCGAATGTCCCTACACGGGCAAGCGTTTCCCGTTTTCCAGCCTGTTCGGGGAGAACTCGCCCTGGCAGGTGGAGCACATCATCCCCTTTAGCCGTATCCCGGACGATTCTTTCCAGAACAAGACGCTGTGCTGTGTGGAAGAGAACCAGTACAAGGCCAACCGGACACCCTTCGAAGCCTACAGGGATGCCGCGCAGTACGAGGCCATTCTCAATCGAGTGCGGAATTGGAAGAAGCCGAACCTGGGGAAACTGAGACGATTCGAGTTGCGAACAACCGAGGAATTGGAAGGTTTTTCCAGCCGTCAGTTGAACGACACGCGGTATGCCAGCAAGTTGGCCTGCGAATTGCTTGGCACGCTTTACGGGGGACGCGACGTCAAGACGGATTCCGGCTCGCGCCGAGTGGTCTTTGCTTCGTCCGGAATGGTCACGTATACGTTGCGTAAAGGCTGGGGTTTGGAGGCAATTTTGCGTGAGGCAGCGCCGTCCGCCAACGGGCAAAACAAGGGCAAGCCGCGCACGGACCATCGCCACCACGCCATCGATGCTATTACCATTGCTCTGAGCGAGCCCAAGCTGATCGCGGCCCTTAGCCGCGCCAATGCGGAAGACCCATACTGGCCACACAATGGCCGGACCGCTCCTAAGCTTCAGGCGCCGTGGGAAGACTTCGTGGAATCGATCAGACCGCACATCGAACAGATGCTCGTGTCGCATCGACCCGAGCATAGACTCACGGGGGCGCTGCACGATGAAACGAATTATGGCCGACAGCGCCAAGAGGACGGCAAGGAGATGGTTCATATTCGTAAGCCTGTCCCAGGACTCTCTGCAACCGATATAAAGAGCATCGTCGATTCCAAAGTGCGTGAGGCCATTGTGCAAAAGGCTGCTGAATTCGGCGGAAGCCTAAAGAGCTGGACTCCTGGCGAAGGAAAAGACGACTGGCCCAAACTGACGACCAAAACTGGAAAATACATCCCGATCAAGCGCGTGCGCATCAAGAAGGCGCTGTCCGTCGAGACTATCGCCAAAGGATCGCGGACGCGTAACGTCGCGCTATCGAGCAACCATCATGTTGCTGTTTTCGCACTACTTGATGAAAGGGGTAAGGAACAGCGATGGGAATCTATCCCGGTTTCTCTCTTTGAGGCCATGGAGCGGAAGCGCAAGGGCCAGCCACTGATTGAGTGCCGCTTTCCGGAAGCAGGCGATTGGCAATTCAAGTTCTCCCTTATGGGCGGTGACACGGTTTTTCTACACAAGGACTGCAATCACATGGAGGATCTCTGCAGGCCCTCTGTATGGAGGTTGAGGACAATCGCCTCGAATGGGCAGTTGAGCCTGGTACGGATCAATGACGCGAGGCTGATTAAGGAGATCAAGAAGCCGAACGACGGCCAGCCCGGCGAGTGGTGGTCGCCCCGAGTCGACTCTCTGCGCAAGCTGGATGCGGCGAAGGTTGTCGTTGACTCGCTTGGCAGGCTACATGAAGCCCGGGGCTAGGCTATGAGCGACCGCATCCTGGAGATTGCGAACCCGGCGCGGCTCTCAGTTAAAGATGCGCAGCTTGTCATCGAGCGGGAAGGCTTGTTGCCGTTTATTACGCCCGTCTGCGACATCAACACGCTCTTGCTGGCCCATCCGCAGGTGACGCTCACAGAAGCCGTGGTTTCGCGGCTCGCGGAGGCAGGGGCGATGGTGGTCACCATCGACCATCGCTATCTGCCCGTGGCCATGACGCTTCCAGTGCAAATCCACGGTCTGCAAACGGAACGGTTGGCGGCGCAGATAGGGCTGAGGCCGGTGGCGCGCAAGCGGATGTGGCAGCAGATCGTGAGAGCGAAAATTCGCGCCCAGGGCGAACTGCTCAAGGAGCTTCATGGGAGCGATGGCGGCCTGATTGCTATGTCTGTGCGTGTTCGGTCGGATGATGCCGGGAATCTGGAATCTCAGGCAGCGCGCCGCTACTGGGGGCTGATCTTTGGCGACTCGAAGTTCCGGCGGGGCGCGGACGTTTTGGAATCGGGGCCGGACCAGAACCGGCATCTCGACTATGGGTACACGGTGCTGCGCGCGTCTGTGGCGCGAGCTCTGTGCGCGGCGGGATTGCACCCATCGATTGGGCTGCGGCACCATAACCGGCATGACGCATTTTGTTTGGCCGCCGACGTAATGGAACCGCTCCGTCCGCTGATTGACCGCCGGGTGGCGGCGTGGATTGCGCATCACCCAGCCAGCGAGCCACTGGACCCGGCCGCAAAAAAGTGGCTCATCGAGGGGGTAACCATGCGATATTGGGTGAACCGGGAAGAGCGGGCGCTCTCGGACATTCTGTTCCGCATGGGAAGTTCCTTGGCGGCGGTGCTGGCGGGCAGCGAAGAGAGGCTCGATTTGCCGGACGCGCTTAGGCCGTGCCAAGACGAGTGAACCTATCCGCCTACAGGTGCATGTGGCTGATTGCCATGTTCGACCTGCCCGTGGAAACCACGGAGAACCGGCGCGACTACACGCGCTTTCGCAAGGCCCTGCTCAAGGATGGGTTCATGATGTTGCAGTTCTCGGTTTATGCGCGGTTCGTGCCCAGCGAAGAGGCAGCAGAGGCGCATCGCAGGACGGTGAAGACGTGCATTCCACCTCTGGGTCAGGTGCGGCTGCTGGCCATTACCGACCACCAGTTCGCCAGGATGGAGGTGTTTTACGGCAGAAAACCGCGCGATGCGGAAGAAGTACCCGAGCAGATTCTGCTTTTTTAAGGTGTATTCGCCCGGAATCTGCTTGAATACAGCAGTTTCCGGGCGATGTAGTGTACATGAGCGGTGATTCCCGGCCATCCCCAGCGCGCAATCTCCGGTGGATAGTTCGGCTGGAAGTGTACATGAGCGGTGATTCCCGGCCATCCCCAGCTTCCCCAGTACCCATACCGGGCGGATCTTCAGTGTACATGAGCGGTGATTCCCGGCCATCCCCAGCGTCGCGTTTCCGAAACATCCTCTATCGATTAGTGTACATGAGCGGTGATTCCCGGCCATCCCCAGCGTCGCGTTTCCGAAACATCCTCTATCGATTAGTGTACATGAGCGGTGATTCCCGGCCATCCCCAGCCGATCCCGAATTAGGGCCTGTGGTGATGAGGGAAGCGTTTCTTGCTTCCTTCATCTCCACAGGCCCGCGCCATGCTGAACTCCCGTGGCGTGCTGTAGGCGAGCGTGCGATAGGGGCGCGCGAAGGATGAGGCAGCCCCGTTAGCTTGCGCCCCCGTTGGCATGCACGGCGAAGTTTTCGTCTTTGAGGATGCGCTGGTAGGCGGGGAGGGTTAGGAACTCGACGAACTGCGGAGCGGGTACGAGCTGGCGCATGAGGGCGGCGGCTTTTTCGTAGGCGGCGAAGCGGGCGGGATCGACGGCGGCTTTCTGCCTGGCGAGCTCGGCGTTGATGAGGGAGTCGACGAGGGGGAAATCGACGACGCGGCCATCCGTAAGCTTGGCGTCGTGATGGACCCACTGCCAGAGCTGGGCGCGGCTGATCTCGGCGGTGGCGGCGTCTTCCATGAGATTGAAGAGCGGCACGCAGCCGATGCCGCGCATCCAGGCCTCGAGATAGCCGAGGCCGACGGCGACGTTCTGCTTGAGGCCGGCTTCGGTGATCTGGCCGGGCGGGACTTGGAGGAGGTCGGCGGCGGTGGCGTTGAAGTCGGGCAACTGCCTGGAGATCTGGTTGGGCTGGGGCATGAGGCGGTCGAAGATTTCCAGAGCCACGGGGACCAGGCCGGGATGAGCGACCCAGGTGCCGTCGTGGCCGTCGCCGGCCTCGCGCTCCTTGTCGGCCTGGACCTGGGCGATGGCTTTGTCGTTGGCCACAGGATCGGTTTTGACGGGGATGTAGGCGGACATGCCGCCGATGGCGTGGACCTGGCGGCGATGGCAGGTCTTGATGGCGAGCTTGGAGTAGCTGCGCATGAAGTGGGTGGTCATGGTGACCTGGATGCGGTCCGGGAGGACGGCGCGGGGATCGTCAGAAAACTTTTTGATGAAGCTGAAGATGTAATCCCAGCGGCCGCAGTTGAGGCCGGCGGAGTGCTCGCGGAGCTCGTAGAGGATTTCGTCCATCTCGAAGGTGGCGAGGATGGTCTCGATGAGGACGGTGGCCTTGATGGTGCCGCGCGGGAGGCCGAGCTCGCGCTGGGCGCGGAGAAAGACGTCGTTCCAGAGGCGGGCTTCGAGATGGCTTTCCATCTTGGGGAGATAGAAGTAGGGGCCGGAGCCGCGGGAGAGGAGCTCGCGGGCGTTGTGGAAGAGATAGAGGCCGAAGTCGAAGAGGGAGCCGGAGATGGGCTCGCCATCGACGAGCATGTGGCGCTCTTCGAGATGCCAGCCGCGGGGGCGGAGAAAGAGGACGGCGGTGCGGGGGTTGAGCTTGTATTGCTTGCCGGTGGAGGGGTCGGAGTAAGTGATGGCGCGGCGGATGGCGTCGCGGAGATTGATGTGGCCGTCGATGAGGTTGGTCCAGGTGGGAGTGCTGGAGTCTTCGAAGTCGGCCATGAAGACCTTGGCGCCGGAGTTGAGGGCGTTGATGATCATCTTGCGATCGACGGGGCCGGTGATCTCGACGCGGCGGTCGAGCAGATCAGGGGGCAGGGGCGCGACGGTCCACTCGGAGGCGCGGATTTCCTGGGTGGAGGGAAGGAAGTCAGGCTTTTCGCCGGCGTCGAGGCGCTGTTGGCGCTCGTGGCGCGCGGCCAGGAGCTGCTTGCGGCGGGAGTTGAAGGCGCGGTGCAGATCGGCGAGAAAGGCGACGGCCTGGGGGGTGAGGATTTCAGCGTAGGCATCGCTGACTGGAGCGAGGACTTGGACGCCGGGAAGATCGAGGACAGCAGGCATGGCGAAGACTCCCTGTTCGTAAAATGGCCGCTACCAGGATATGCGCCGGGGGGCGGGGGCGTCACGCAATGCGGGAGCGGGGTAGTGACTCAGTTTGGGTGAAACCATCCCTCAGGGGCTAAAGCCCGCGCTCATTATGGACCGTTTGCGGCACGACTGAAGTCGTGCTCTTTCAAAGCGGCGTGCCCGTGCAAAGCGGCGGCAATTTATGACGCTGGCCCGGGGGTGGGGCGGGCCGGTTATGCGAAGCGGAGAGAGACGGGGCCGACGGTGGAGAAGCGGACGTTGACGACGGAGCCGGGGGAGGCAAAGGTGTTGCCAGTCCAGCTTCCGGTGGTGACCCAGCTACCGCGCTGAAGGCCGCCGGTGCGCGGCGCGCCCTCGTTGACGAGGTAGAGGATGAGGCGGATGAGGTCGGTTCCGGCGGAGTTGGAGGCAGTGGCCTGGACGAGTTGCTTGCCATCGACAGCGAGAGTGACGGACTCCCTGGTGAAGTCGATGGACTGCCAGGCGGAGACGGCGGGGCCGTGAACGAAGCCGCCGTGAGCTTGGAGGTCGGCGATTTTGGTGAGCGGGGCGACCTTGGAAATCTCGGCAAAGCCGGATTCCAGCTCCTCGATGGCGGGATGGCAACTGGCGATGGAGGCGATGACTTCGTCGCGAGAGTAGAAGGTGGCGCGCGGGGGCAGGTCGCGGCCGATGAGGAAGGAGACTTCGCCCTCGAGGCCGCGGAGGCGGTGACGCGAGCCAGTGAGCAGGGAGGCGTCGTCCGCGATCCAGGCGGAGGTCATGGGCGCGAAGAGCGGGGAGGCGTCAGGCGCGGGCGCGCCGACCTTCCATGAGCGAGGACCGCTGGCGGCGCCGGGATTGAGCATGGGAGCAAGCGCGTCCTGGACGAAGTAAGCCTCTTCGAGGGACGCAGGCTGCATATCGGCGGGCAGATCGGCGATGGGAGCGGGGGTGCGGCGGGCTTCAAAGAGGCGCGCGGCCGCGGAGCGGAGTGTGGTTTGACGTTCTGAGGAGATCATGGCTATCAGTATGAACCATTGGATGGGGACTTGTCTCCTTCGAAAATGACTGCCGGCCTTGGACAAGCCACGATATTTGGGGTTCTGATTTTCGCAAGTTAGCGCCGCTTGCGCGGCGTTGCGAGTTAGCGGGTCAGCGAGTTAGCAAGCCAGCCCCACGTTCATACTGCGGTGTGAGCCGAAGGATCGTGCGCGACTCCATTTAAGAGGGATTCGGCGGAGAGGCCGCGGATGGAGGCGTCGAGGAGCTCGACCATGTGGAAGGCGGGCATGGCGCTGAGGCCGCGGCGGCGCAGGCCGTTCATGAGCTGGAGGAGGCAGCCGGGATTGGCGCTGAGGACGGCTTGGGCGCCGGTGGTGAGGAGGTTGTCGACCTTGCGGTCGCCGAGGGCGTTGGCGGTGTCGGGCTGGAGGAGGTTGTAGACGCCGGCCGAGCCGCAGCAGAGCGAGCCCTCGGGAATCTCAGCGACTTCAAGATCGGGAATGGACTTGAGGAGGCGGCGAGGCTGGGCGCGGACTCCCTGGGCGTGCTGGAGATGGCAGGCATCGTGGTAGGCGACGCGCAGCTTGAGCGGATGACGGGGCGCGAGGGGCGAGAGTTCGCAGAGAATTTCGGAGACGTCTTTGCACTTGGTGGAGAAGACGGCAGCGCGGGCGGCCCAGGCGGGATCGTGGCGGAGGAGATAGCCGTACTCCTTCATGGTGGAACCGCAGCCGGCGGAGTTGATGACCACGACGTCAACGTGCGCGGACTCGAAGAGAGCGATCATTTCTTTGGCCATGGCAACGGCCGAGTCTTCCATGCCGGAGTGGACCATGAGCGCGCCGCAGCAGGACTGGCGGGGAGGAATGACGACCTCGCAGCCTTCGGCGGCGAGGACGCGAATCGTGGCGGCATTGACGTGGGGGAAGAAGACCTGCTGGACGCAGCCGGTCAACATGCCGACGCGGAGGCGCGGCGCGGAGCGGGGCTGGACGGCGCGAGGCAGGCGGGCGAAGAGGTTTGACGGGACTTCAGGCAACAGAGCTTCCATGGCCGCCAGACGCTTGGGCAGGAGCTTGAGAGCGCCGGTGGAGCGCGCCAGGGCGCGCAGGCCGGATTTTTGATAGAAGCGGAGCGGGAGGGCGAGGAGACGCAGCCGGGCGGGATGAGGGAAGGTGGCGAAGAGCAGCTTGCGGAAGATGCGCTCGCCCGCGCGGCGGGGGAGATTGCGCTCGGGCAATATGCGCTCAAGTTGGGCGCGGACCGGCTCGATGAGTTTGTTGTACTCGACGCCGGAGGGGCAGGCGGTCATGCAGGCCATGCAGCCGAGACAGTTGTCCATGTGGAGGCGGAAGGTGAGGTCGAGGGGGGCTTCGCCTTCGGCGGCCTTCCGGATCATGTAAATGCGGCCGCGGGGCGAATCCATCTCCTGGCCCCAGAGCACGTAGGTGGGACAGGCGGGCAGGCAAAAGCCGCAGTGGACGCATTTATCGAGGACATTGATCTCGGGCGGATGATGAGCGTCGAAACTCGACGACGGGCTCGGCGGGGAGCTTGGCGTGGAGTTTGATGGGAGGGCTTCCGGCGGGGCGGCGGCGTGGGGCATAGGTCAGATGCCTCCCACGAAGCGGCCGGGGTTGAGGATGCGATGGGGATCGAAACGGCGCTTGATCTCGCGCATGAGCGGGAGGGCGTTGGATTGGCAGTCCCACACTTCGAGGCGGCCGCGGAGCGGTTCCGGGACTTGAAGGGCCACGACGCTGCCGCCGGAAGGACGGAGGCGCGTGCGCAGACGCTCGACGAAGACAAAGGCCGCATCGGGGGCCGCATCGGCGGGGGCAGTGAGCGCGATGGTCATGAGGCCGAAGGCCTGGGCGACGATGGCGAGTTCGATTTCATCTGCGGCGGCCCGCTGTTGGAGGTCGGCGGCGATGGAGCAGAGATCGGCGGGCAGGAGCGAGGCTTTGAGCATGAGCGAGCCGGGCTGGGCAAAGAGGTTTTCGCGGGCCTGCCAGACGGAGGGGTTCGATTCAGCGAGAGCGAGGGGCGCGAAGAGCTGTTGCAGGCGGGCCGCGTGAACATCGAGGCACTCAGGTACGGCAGATACGCGCACGTCGAGGGCGCACTCCCCTGGGCGCAGGCGAAGCTGCACGGAGCAGGGAATCATTTGCGAGTCGAGGAGCGCGTGGAGGGGCGCGCGAAGCTGAGCGGGATCGGGCGCGGTTGCGGTCCAGGCGCGGGCGTGCTTTTCAAGGGGATGGAGGCGGAAGTTTACGCTGGCGACGACGGCCAGGGTGCCGAAGCCTCCGGTCATGAGCTTATGGAGGTCGTAGCCGGCGACGTTTTTGACGACTTTACCGCCGGATTTGACGATGGCGCCATCGGCGAGGACGACGGTCATGCCGATGATGAGGTCGCGGAGGCTGCCGTAGCGGAGGCGAAGTGCGCCGCCATCGTTGGTGGAGACGATGCCGCCAACGGTCGAGCGGCCAGGCCAGAGGGGATCGAGGGCGACCATCTGGCCGTGGAGGGCGAGCTGCGCTTCGAGGGCGGACCAGGGAGAGCCGGCCTCGACGGAGCAGGTCATGTCGTGCCAGGAGTGCTCGCGGAGCGCGGTCATGCGGCCGAGGGCGAGAAGGATGGGCGCGGCGACGGGATTTCCCCAGGCCAGCTTTGTTCCGCCGCCGGTGGGCGTGACGGCGAGGCCGGCATCACTGGCGAAGCGGAGAACTTCAGCGATCTCGCGGGCATCGGCCGGATGGACGGAGATGGATTGGCCGCGGAGATGGATATGCTCTTCGCCAACGATGGAGGCGAGATGGGCGGCGGTTTGATCGAGGGACAAAACGGCGGAGGCGCTCATCGAGAGATCTCCGCGGGGATGGGCGTTTCAAGGGGATGAGGAGTAGGAGGGCCGGCCTGCTCGGCGCAGAGACGCGGGCGCGGGAAGATTTTGTCGGGGTTGGAGATGTTATCAGGGTCGAAGGCGCAGCGCACAAGTTGCATGGCGGCCAGATCGGACTCGGAGAACATGTAGCCGAGGGCCTCCTGCTTTTCCTTGCCCACGCCGTGCTCGCCGGTGATGGAGCCGCCGCGATCGACGCAGATCTGGAGGATGCGATAGGAGAGATCGAGGGCGGCCTCTTCCTGGCCGTGGATGGCGCGGTCGTAGAGGACGAGGGGATGGAGGTTGCCGTCGCCGGCGTGGAAGACGTTGGCGACGCGGAGGCCGGCGGCGGCGGCCATGCGGCTGATTTCAGAGAGGACCTCAGGGAGGGCGGTGCGGGGAATGACGCCGTCCTGAACGATGTAGTTGGGGGAGATGCGGCCGACGGCGGCAAAGGCAGCCTTGCGGCCCTTCCAGAAAAGGGCGCGCTCCTCATCCGATTGCGCGACGCGAATCTCGGCGGCGCTGTTGGAGAGGCAGAGGGCGCGGACTTCGCGCATGAGGGCCTCGACTTCGCTCGAAGGGCCGTCAAGCTCGACGAGCAGGAGGCCGCCGCACATGGGGTAGTGGGGGTGGACGGCGGCTTCAGCGGCCTCAATGGCGAGCGTGTCCATGATTTCGAGGGCGGAGGGAAGCATTCCGGCGGCGATGATGTCGCTGACGGTCTGGCCGGCGGCCTGCGGGGAGTCGAAGGCGGCGAGGAGGGTTTGCACGACCTCAGGGCGCTTGACGATGCGCAGCGCGATCTTGGTGACCACGCCCAATGTGCCCTCGGAGCCGACGAAGACGCCGGTGAGATCGTAGCCGGGGGCGTCGGGCGCGGGCGAGCCGAAAGAGACGAGGTCGCCATTGGGCAGAACGGCTTCAAGGGCGAGAGTATGGGTAGCGGTGAAGCTGTACTTGAGGCAGTGGGCGCCGCCGGAGTTTTCCGCCACGTTGCCGCCGATGGTGCAGACGGTTTGCGAAGAGGGATCAGGGGCGTAGAAGTAGCCGCTGGAGGCGACGCGCTGAGAGACCTGCGTGTTGTAGACGCCGGGCTCGACGACGACGCAGCGGTTGGGAATGTTGACCTGGAGGATGCGGTTCATGCGGGTGAGAGCGATGACGACGCCGCCCTCGGCGGGCAATGCGCCGCCACTCAAGCCGGTGCCCGAGCCGCGGCTGACGAAGGGGATTTTATGGCGGGCGCAGATGCGGACCACGGCCTGGACTTCCGGGGTGGTGCGCGGAAGGACGACCACTCCAGGGAGCGCGCGGAGGTTGGTGAGGCCGTCGCACTCGTAGGTCTGCAACTGATTTTTGAGGGTGACGATGCCCTCCGGCCCGACGGCGGCGCGCAACTCGGCGATCTGGGCGGGGGTGAGCATTCTGGAAATAGTGTACTGAATGCGCGGGGAGGGGGGAGCGGCGATCGGCGCGGAATTCCCGAATTGGCGGGCAGTGTTGTGCGGAGACAAGAGCGCGGGCGGCGCGCGCTATGCGCGGCCGCCCGCAGCGGGAATGAGCGGTTGCGGAAAGTATCGGCTTGGGAGTCGCTGTTCCGAACCGATTCCCTCCGAGTTTGGCCATCCCGCAGGCCGCGCGCTGGATGCGATTTGAGTATTCAACAGCGGCGGCTGATGAGAGAGTGTCCCTGGAGGCTCTCCCGTTAGGGTTTGCCGCCGTGGTAAGCAACTTCCGCGGCGGTGGCGCCGGCGCCCCTGAGAGGCTATGGCCCCAGAGGAGGCTATGGCCCCAGAGGACGGTGGAACCCCACAAGACGCTTTCGGTGACCACGGTGCTGGAACCCCAGAGCACGTTCCCGGTCTTTCGTTCCTGTTTCTCCTTTTGTTTCACCCACAGTTCAAGATTGTGATTTTTGCGTTGCGTTTCAGGAGGGCCAGATGAGCAACCGCGAGGGTCTGGTCATTCCTGGGAGGGCGCCGGTGAGGGCGCCGGGTTGATGACCCATGATTAGAGCGGTTCCAGAGTTCATGTGCCGTTTTGAGGTTCGTGAAATGTGGCATTTACTTCCACCCCAGCGGCGAAGACCTGCCGCTGGGGACCCCGGTTAAGGAAAATGCCACCCGGCAGTGTGCTTTCTGGGTACAGCAACTCTGGAACCGCTGTGGCCCGCCGCAATAAAGCTACGGTGGAACGGACAGCCGATGCGTAGGAGAGGCTTCCATGAGAGGCTTCTCATGCATGAGGGGGTTATCGGCGGAAAATTAAGGATTGCTTAGAAAGCATTGAAGTCCAAGGTAACCGGACAAATGTGGGATGAGCGGAGAGCGTCGGCGGCGTGCAAGGGTAGGGAGCGGCGCAGGTAGGATGGGCGGAGGGTTGGATTCGGAGATGGGGACACCGGCATTGCGATGGAGACATGGCGCGGCGCGGCTGGAGGGGGGCGGGTGGCGGTTCCGGGTGTGGGCGCCGCGGGCGGAGCGGGTGGAACTGCGGCTGCTCCACCCCACGGACCCAAAAGCTGGTCCGTGGGGGCCCCGGCTGCTGGACGGCGGCGGACGGCTCAAAAAGATGGAGGCGCGGGGCGACGGGTACTACGAGGCGATGGTGGAGGACGCCGGCGCGGGGTCGCGGTACTTCTTGCGCGTGGATGGGCAGGAGCTGCCCGATCCGGCTTCACGGTTCCAGCCGGAGGGGGTGCACGGGCCGTCGCAGACGGTCGATGCGGAGTTCGATTGGCAGGATGCGGATTGGGAGGGGTTGGCTCTGGAGCGGATGGTTCTGTATGAGCTGCATGTGGGGACGTTCACGCGGGAAGGGACGTTCGAGGCGATCATTGCGCGGCTTGATGCGCTCAAGGAGTTGGGAGTGACGGCGGTGGAGCTGATGCCGGTGGGGCAATTTCCGGGGGCGAGGAACTGGGGGTACGACGGAGCCGAGCCGTTCGCGGCGCAGAACTCCTACGGCGGGCCGGAGGGGCTGAAGCGGCTGGTGAACGGCTGCCACCGGCGCGGGCTGGCCGTGGTTCTGGACGTGGTGTACAACCACCTGGGGCCGGAGGGGAATTATCTTTTGCGGTTCGGGCCGTACTTCACGGAGAAGTACAAGACGCCGTGGGGGCCGGCGGTGAACTTCGACGGGGCGGAGAGCGACGAGGTGCGGAGGTTCTTCGTGGAGAACGCGCTTTACTGGATCGCGGAGTGCCATGTGGATGCATTGCGGCTGGACGCGGTGCACGCGATTCACGACGAGTCGGCGCACCCGTTTCTGGCGGAGCTGGGCGAGGCGGTGCACGAGGAGGGCGCGAGACTGAAGCGGCGGGTGTACGCGATCGCGGAGAGCAATCTGAACGACTCGCGCATGGTGCGCGCGCCGGAGTTGGGCGGCATGGGACTGGACGCGCAGTGGAGCGACGACTTTCACCACGCGCTGCACGCGCTCATGACGGGCGAACGGAGCGGGTACTACGGGGATTTTGGCGGGCTGGAAGAGCTGGGCAAGGCGTACAGGGAGGGGTTTGTTTACTCAGGCCAGTACTCGGCGTACCGGCGGCGGCGGCACGGCAACTCGTCCAAGGAGATCGCGGGGCGGAAGTTTGTGGTGTTTGCGCAGAACCACGATCAGGTTGGGAACCGGATGATGGGCGAGCGGCTGAGCACGCTGGCCAGTTACGAGCAGCTCAAGCTGGCGGCCGGGGCGGTGCTGCTGTCACCGTTCATTCCGCTGCTTTTTATGGGCGAAGAGTATGGAGAGACGGCGCCGTTTCTCTACTTTGTGAGCCACGGCGACCGGGGGCTGATCGAGGCGGTGCGCGCGGGGCGAAGAGGGGAGTTTGCGGCGTTCAGTTGGCGCGGAGAGCCGCCGGATCCGCAGGACGAGGCGACCTTCGCGCGCTCGAAGCTGAATGACCGGCTGAGAGAGGAGCCGCGGAATGGCAAGCTGCTGGAGTTCTATCGCGAGCTGATGAGATTGCGGAGAGAGCTTGCGCCGCTGGCCTGTCTGAGCAAGGAACAGATGGAGGTGGAAGTGTTCGCGGGGGAGCGGGTGGTGTGTCTGCGGCGGTGGCACGAGGGCGAGGAGGCGATGGCGCTGCTCAGCTTCGCGGGAGGCGCGGTGAGAGTGACGCCGCGGACGGCGGCGGGACGCTGGCGTAAGCTGCTGGACTCGAGCGACGCGGAGTGGCTGGGGCCGGGCGGAGGGCCTGGCGATTGGACGGGGGGCGGAGGAGAACTGCAACTGAATGCAAACTCGGTGGTGGTTTACAAAAAGGATTCGGAACCGCTTTAGAAATGGCGGAGGGATTCGCCGGAGGCGGGGGTGGTGTGTTCGGCGCCTTCGCCGGTGTAGCGCTCGACGCGGCTTTCGAGGGAGCGGCTGACGAGGTCACGGGAGCCGAGGCCGACGGCGAGAGCGAGAGTGAGAACGATGCCGCCGAAGAGGATTCCGAAGGCGATTTCAACGATAGAGCCGCCGATTTGGAGATGCGCGAGGGCCATGGCGGCGGTGAGAACGAGGACCAGCCACTTGACTCCGAGGGATAGAAGGCGCGCGTATTGGAGCTTCAGGTTTACGGCGCCGATGAGGACCGAGCGCGCCAGGAAGCGGGCGACGATGGCGCCGGCGATGAGGATGAAGACGGCGCCGACGATGTGGGTGAGATAGGGAAGCAAAGGGACGGGGAGAATGCCGGCGGTAGCGTAAGAGGTGTCGAAGGCCGAGACTCCGATCATGAGGCCGATGAGGACGCACCCCCAGGAGCAGAGGCGGCCGGCGATGGCGGTGGGTGTGTTCATCGGCGTCCAATCGGTGTTGCCGCGATAGCGGGCGACGCGGGCGTCGAACTTGGCCAAGGCCAGACCGCGGCGCAGCAGCCAGGAGAAAACCACGCCGATGAGGGCGAATATGCCCACGGCGATAAAGAAGGCGAGAATGCCCGGCAGGACGGCGATGAGCAGCGAGAGGACGCGATCAAGAGACTGATGGAGGGCGTCGGACATGTCACGCCAAAGGGTAGCGTTATCCACAGAGAAGGGCTGCGGGGGCGCGGACTGGAGAACGGCGGCAAGGATCGTTAGCATGGGACTCACTCCTTGATGCGCTGGATGCGATGGTGGCGCTCGAATGCGGAAGGGGCGCGACAGACAGCAAAGCCGGACGCGGAGCCCTTCCGTACGAATGCTCTCCGGCAGCGGATGAAGGCGAACTGCCGGGAGAGCGGCTGCGAGTTGGTGGGGGCATTCATGGATTGAACCGGTCCGGCCATCGCCAGCGCGCGACCAGGTAAGGTTTTTCGATTTCAAAGGCGGCGGCAACGGCTTCGATATGGTGCTCGGAGCCAGTGCCGGAGGCAGCGACGTTGATGTGGCTGGCGACCCAGGCGAGATAGAGCGGGATCAGGGCGCCAAAGAGATGGCCGCGATGGATGGTGCGCTGGCGGTAGGCGAGAAGAAAGTCGAAGACGATGCGGGCCCAGAGGGTTTCAGGCATACGGAAGGCGGCGCCCTCGGTGAGCGAGAGGCGCTTGAGGCCGAGCAGGGAATTGGGGGGCAGGACCAGCGACCAGATTTCCTGGAGGTTGGTGTAGGCGAGGCAAAATGCCTGAATCATGGGGGCGGTATCGGCGGCGGGATCAGGCGCGGAGGTTGGGCTGAGATGCGGATGAAGGCGCGGAGAGGGCAGTTGGCGGGGACGCTGCCAGAAGGCGGCCTTGGCCTCGACATCAGAGAATAGAGAACCGACCACAGAGGGAAGGACGGCGTTGAGATCGGGCTCGGCGGGCTGGGGCAAGACGCGGGCGCCGACGCCGAACTCGCTGATGGCGAAGCCGGCGGCGGCGGCCTCATTGACGGGCCAAAGGGGCGTGGTGGATTGATTGAGGGCGATGAGGCGCTGGGCGGCGGCGGCAAGACGGCCGGCCATGCGCACCGAGAGGCCGAGATCGATGGCCAGGGGAAAACGGGCGGGCGAGGCGAAGAGGGCGCGGCTGAGGGGATAAAGGATGGCGGAGTTGACGAGGCCGGCGCGGGGCGGCAGATCGTAGCAGGGAAGGGCGAGGTCCGTGGGGCCGTCGGCAACAGCGCCGGCGAGGGCGCGCAGGCCGGACAAGGCCAACGAGCCGGACTCCGGGCCGAGCATGAGGATGGCGCGGGCGTTGTGGTCCTCGGCAAGCTGGAAGGCGTTGACGTAGTCGTCGGCGGTGGGGATCCAGGAAGACTTGGTGGCTGGAGCGGCGACCATGCGGAGAGCGGGTAAGGGTTCGCCGGCGGATTCGCCGGCGGTAGCGATGAGCAGGCTGTCGGGATCGACGCTGGCGGCCAGATTGGCGAGAACGCTTGCGAGCTGCTCCTGGGGCAAGGGGGCGAGCAGCACCAGGAGCGGAGGGGCGGGAGGAGCGGAAGCAACTTCGGCGCCGGGAAGCGGATTCGCTGTGGCCATGGTTACGTTCTCGCCAGGCGGAGGCCTGTTATAAAGCCAGGATACCGGCCAGGGGGATGCGCACCCAGGCCGGGCGGTTGTTCAGCTCATAGAGCAGTTCGTAGAGCGCCTTTTCAAGCAAATAAGCGTCGAGCAGCGAATGAGACTGCGACGGCGAAGGCAGAATAGCAGGGTTGGCGGCCATGGTTTCGCGGTAGGCGCGGAGGAACGCGGCGGAGGCGGCGTTCTGCCAGCAATGCGCCCAGGCGGCGAGGCGGCCGGAGACGTCAGCGGATTCAGGGCGGGCGGCGAGAAATTGTTCGAGAAATTGGTTGAGGGCGGAGTGGGCCGCGTAGGAGAAAGAGCGCATCATCCCGGCCACATCCTTGAGGGGAGACTGCTTCTGTCGGCGCTCGGCGAGGGGACGGGCGGGCTCGCCCTCGAAGTCGAGGAGGACGAAGTCTCCGGGCGCGTCTTTGCCGCCTTCGGGCGCTTGATTGCCGGGCGTAGAGGCCGCAGTGCGCAGGGTTTGGCCGAGATGGTAATCGCCGTGAATGCGGATGCGCAGGCCTTCCGGAGCCAAGGCGGCGACGGCGCGGGCGCGGTCGAGGAGACTGCGGCGGCGGGATAGGAGGAGGCCGGCGCTGTCGGCGGTGGCGCCGTCGAGGGTGGGGAGCTTGAGTTTGAGGGTCTCAAGAGCAGAGACGATTTGAGCTTCAATGCGGGCGGCGTCGCGGGCCAGGTCATCGGGGGTGAAGGGCTCGGAGGAAAAGGCCGGATCATCGGTGGGCGTGGCGAGAGCCAGGTGCATTTGGGCGGTGCGGCGGCCGAGAAGGGCGGCGGCTTGAAGCGACGGAGCGGATGGGCCGGGGAGCTGGGGCGAGGAGGAATCGAGGAAACCGGGAGCGGGGGAATCAGGCGGGGCAGCGAGCTCGGCGACGGATGAGATGAACTCCGCGAGGCGGTCAAGAAACCACTGCCAGCCGTCGCCCTGGTTGGCGACCAGGCCCTGAAGCATGGCCAGGGTGGTCTTGGTCCAGCCGGGCCGAACCATGGCGATTTCGCCGAGGAAGGGAGGGATGTGGGGGAAGCGAGCGACCTCAGTGAGGAAGCGGCCGAGCTCTACGTCAGGGTTCTCGCCCGGCTGGAGACGCCGGAAGAGCTTGAGGATCATTTCCTTCCCATAGAGGATGGAGGTGTTGGATTGCTCGGCGGAGCTGACGCGAGAGGGCAGAGGATGGGCGGCGAGCGCGGCCGGAAACGCACTGGAAGCCTGAGCCTCGATGGAGCCATGAAGAGGAATGGCCTGGCCGGCGGAGGGAGATTCGCGGGGCAGCAAATGATGTCTCGCGGCGGAGGCCTCGGGCGCGGCGGCGGATTCGCCCGGGTCGCTCTCAGAGGCCACGGCGGCCTGCGAGCCACCGGTTTCGGCGTCATCCGCGCGGGAGCTCAGGAGATTGAGCGTGACGTTGCCCGCAATCAGGTGCAGGGGAGCCTGGCGAAACTCATCGCAGGCGGTTGCGTCATGCAGGATCACGGGGCCCATGGGAAATGCGAGCGTGGCGAGGACACTGAGCGGGGAAGCGGACCCAATCTCATCGGCTTCAGCGCCGGCGCTGATGGCGAGCGGAAGCTGGTAGACATCAGGAGGGCCGTCGGCGTAGGCGACTTCAACAAAGAAGAGGGCGGGAGGGAACGCAGCGGCCGAGGAGCGATCCGCCGCGGATAGAGCCACGGCGCCGGAAGGCGGAAGCTCAACCCAGTCGAGGACGCGGGCGGATTGGATGGCGCGGGCCTTGGCTCCGAACCAGCGCTGGCGCGGCAGCCAGGCGGGCAGCGCGGATTGAATGGTGTGCAGGCAGTGCGCGGCCAGCAGACCGGGCCAGCCCTTGCTGAGAACCTCGGGCGCAATGCCCGCCTCTTCGGCGGGCTCACGAGCGGGCGGCTCCGGTGGCAATTGCGCTTCGGTGAGCGGCTCGGGCTTGGGGGCGGCGGGTTGCAGCTCAAGCCACAGAAACGAGTACGGAGCAAGGCTGAGAGAGTAGGGAGCTTCCGTGATGGCGGGGAACGGGACGTAGCCGAGCATTTCGACCGGCGACATGCCGGCATAGTCGGCGAGATCGAGTGAGACAGGCTGGGCGAAGCGGCTGAGGTTGGCCAGGCAAAGAACGGTTTCGTGCCAGCCGTCGCCGCGGTCGAGGTCGCGGAGATAGGCGAGGATTTTGCGGTTGGCGGAGTTCAAAAAGGTGAGCGTGCCGCGGCCGAAGACCTGGAAGAGCTTGCGCAGGGCGATCATGTTGCGGTTCCAGTGGAGGAGGCTGGACTGGTCGCTGAGTTGCGCTTCGACATTGATGACCTGGTAGCCGTAGATGGGGTCCATGATGACGGGGAAGTAGAGGCGGGCGGGATCGCAGCGCGAGAAGCCGGCGTTGCGGTCCGAAGTCCACTGCATGGGAG
Organism: uncultured Acidobacteriota bacterium; assembly: GCA_963808795.1. Taxonomy (GTDB): domain Bacteria; phylum Acidobacteriota; class Terriglobia; order Terriglobales; family Acidobacteriaceae; genus Telmatobacter. Next base: position 298,372 of record CAWEGL010000005.1, on the reverse strand, counting down.
TGCGGACGCCGTTGCGGTCGCCGAGATAGATGTTGTCGCCCATGCCGATCTCGTCGCCGTAGTAAAGGATGGGCGTGCCGGGAAAGCTGAGCAGGAGGGAGTTAAGCAGCTCGATGCGGCGGCGGTTGTTATCGACCAGGGGAGCGAGGCGGCGGCGAATGCCCACGTTGACGCGCATGCGGGGATCGGTGGAGTAGGCGAAGTACATGTAGTCGCGTTCTTCGTCGGTGACCATCTCGAGGGTGAGCTCGTCGTGATTGCGAAGGAACAGGCCCCACTGGCAGTTCTCGGGGATGGAGGGCGTCTGGGCCATGATGTCGGTGATGGGCAGACGGTCCTCCTGGCGCAGGGCCATGTAAATGCGCGGCATCAAGGGGAAGTGAAAGGCCATATGGCACTCGTCGCCGTCGCCGAAATAGGGGCGCACATCGGCGGGCCACTGGTTGGCCTCGGCCAGGATCATGCGGTTGGCGTATTCGGCGTCCATGGCGGCGCGCAGCTTGCGGATGACCTGGTGGGTTTCAGGCAGATTTTCGCAGGAGGAGCCGTCGCGCTCGACGAGGTAGGGAATGGCGTCCATGCGCAGGCCGTCGACGCCCATGTCGAGCCAGAAGTACATGGCCTTCTGAATCTCATCGATGACCAGGGGGCTGTCGTAATTGAGGTCGGGCTGGTGGGAGAAGAAACGGTGCCAGTAGTAGGCCTGGGCGGTTTCATCCCAGGTCCAGTTGGATTTTTCCGTGTCGGTGAAGATGACGCGCGCATCCTTATAGAGCTGGTCGGTCTGGGACCAGACGTACATTTCGCGCCCGGGCGAGCCGGGGGGCGCGAGGCGGGCGGCCTTGAACCAGGGGTGCTGGTCGCTGGTGTGATTGACCACCAGCTCGATCATGACCTGCATGTTGCGCTGGTGGGCGGCGTCGAGAAAGGCTTTGAAGTCGGCGAGGGTTCCGTAGGAGGGGTTGACGTCAGTGTAGTTGGAGATGTCGTAGCCGTCGTCGCGCAAGGGCGAGGGGAAAAAGGGCAGGAGCCAGATGCAGGTGACGCCGAGGTCCTGGAGATAGTCGAGGCGCGAGAGCAGGCCGGGAAAGTCGCCGATGCCGTCGTTATTGGAGTCGGCGAAGGCGCGCACGTGCAGCTCGTAGATGATGGCGTCCTTGTACCAGAGGGGATCGGCCGCGCTTGCCAGTTTTTTCACTCGTTCATTCTCTCCTGGCTGGTTTGATGCAGGCGTTCATTTCTTCGACGATGGAAGCGATCTTTCGTTCCGGCGGAAAATATTTATCACTCCATCCAGATATTTCTATCACTCCATCCAATTTGACCAGCGGGCCGCCCTTGGCACGGAACGGAAGCGGCGGGGCGGGACCGCGACTAGATCTCTGACAAGACGAATTCGCTCCTTCGGGGTCGTGGATTCCCACCCTTTCGCCAGAAAAAAGGCGAAAGGATGGGGCACGGAGATGGTACAAAATCTATCCGTCAGAGACCTAGAGAAAATACTCGAAATCGGTTTCCACTTTCATTTTGCGATGAATGCGGAGGATATGGCCAGAGCGGAGTGTGGGATTCAACTCCACGTAATTGCGCGGTCCGCGCCAGAGATAGCGCTCGTCCGAGAGCAGGTCCTCGGCCTCGTAGGCGCGATCGGCGGGGAGTTCCAGCTCGTCGAGCGGGAGGGTAACGAAGCCGCTCCGGGTGAGGTGCGGATCGAGATTGACGACGGTGAGAATGAGATTGGAACGGTCTTCGGACTCCTTGCTGTAACAGAGGAGATAGTCATTGTCAGTGGAATGAAATTTAAGCGACCAATCGTTTTGCAGAGCGGGGTTGGCGTTGCGGATGGCGTTGACCTGAGCGATCAGGGGGCGCAGGCTGTCATCGCGATCGAGGTCCCAGTGGCGGATTTCGTACTTTTCAGAGTGGAGATACTCTTCGCTGCCGTGACGGATGGGCTGATTTTCCTGTAACTCGAAGGCGGGCCCATACATGCCGTAGTTAGCGCCCAGCGTGGCCGCCAGAAGCAGGCGTATGACAAAGGCCGGGCGGCCGCCCATCTGCAAGAACTCGGTGAGAATGTCGGGGGTGTTGGTCCATTGGCTGGCGCGGAAGAACTCGCGCACCGGAGGCTGGGTAATCTCAGTGAGATAGGCTTCGATTTCCTGCTTGCCGTTGCGCCACGGGAAGTAAGTATAGGACTGGCTGAAGCCGAGCTTGGCGAGCCGGTACATTACCTTGGGGCGGGTGAAGGCCTCGGCGAGAAAGATGACCTCAGGATGATCGCGCTTGATTTCGGGGATGAGCCACTCCCAGAACGCGAAGGGTTTGGTGTGGGGATTATCGACGCGGAAGATGGAGACGCCCTGGCCGAGCCAGTAGAGGAAGACGCTCTTGAACTCCTGCCACATGGCGAGCCAGTCTTGGCTCTCGAAATCGAAGGGATAAATGTCCTGGTATTTCTTGGGCGGGTTTTCGGCGTATTGGATGGCGCCGTCGGGGCGCATGCGGAACCAGGAGGGGTGCTGGCTGACATAGGGGTGGTCGGGGGTGGCCTGGAAGGCGATATCGAGCGCGACCGAGAGGCCGAGTTCATCGGCCTTGGCGACCAAGTGGCGGAAGTCCCCGGCCGTGCCCAGCTCTTTGTGAATCTCCTTGTGCCCGCCCTCCGCGGAGCCAATGGCCCAGGGGCTGCCGGGGTCGCCGGGCTTTGCCTGAGGCGAGTTATTAGGTCCCTTGCGGAAGGTGAGGCCGATGGGATGAATGGGAGGCAGATAGACGACGTTGAAACCCATGGCGGCGATGCCGGCGAGGCGCTCTTCGCAATCGGCAAACGTGCCATGGCGGCCCGGCTCCGGCGACGTGGAGCGGGGAAAGACTTCATACCAGGAGCTAAAGCGCGCGCGCACCGGATCGACGACGACGGCGAGCTCGCGGTCCGATTCCGAGGCGAAGCGCTTGTCGGGATAACGGAGGACGAGCGTTTGGAGCATGGGATCGGTGGCATGAGCGCGCAGGGCCTTCGGGTCGGTCTTGGGGTCCGGGCCGGAGCGCAGCGCGGAGGCGCGCTCGCGCAGCCAGCCGGCATCGGCGCCTGAGGCGCGGTCCGCGGCTTGGGCAACCAGATCGGCGCCGATGAGATAGTCGACGAGAGCGTCGGTTTCGGCCTCGATGCGCTTGAGCAGGTCGCGACGCCAGGTTTCAAAGTGATCGACCCAGCCCTGCACCTTGAATGCGTAGCGGCCCAGCTCGGCGACGCGGAAGGTGGCGGTCCAGCGGTCGTTTACGAGCGGACGCATGGGAATTTCGGTCCAGCCGTTGGAGCTCTCGCGGTGGGCGAGGAGCGAGGCGGCGATGGCGTCGTGGCCATCGGTGAAGATGTCGGCTTCCACGCAGACCTGGTCGCCCACGGTGCGCTTGGCGGGAAAGCGACCGCCATCGACTCGCGGGGTGATGCTCTCAATCACTACGCGCCTGCGTCCGTCGGGTGGTGTCATTGTCATCGTTTTACCACGCTCATGCGAAGTAAGTCATGGTTGCGGTTGGGCGTGAGCGCCGCATCGGAGCGCGCGTCCCGCGGGAATCGCAGCGGTCAGGGCTTCGCGCCCGGCCTGTGTTGTTCGATCAACCGCTCGTAGAGGGCGATGGTCTGATTTGCGATGGCCGGCCAACTGAAGGTTTCTTCAGCGCGGCGGCGGCCGGCCTCGCCGAAGCGGCGGCAGGTTTGCTCGTCCTGGAGCAAGGCGTTCATGCGCGCCGCCAGATCGCGCGCAAACGCCTCCGGATGGCGCGGGAAGCCGGTGACGGGGTCCTGATCGAAGGGCACAAGATAGCCTGTTTCGCCGTCGATCACGACCTCTTTGATGCCGCCGGTGGCGCTGGCGACGACGGGGGCGCGGCAGGCCATGGCTTCAAGATTGATGATGCCGAAGGGCTCGTAGACCGAGGGGCAACAGAAGACGCGGGCGTGGCTATAGAGCTGGATGGCCTCGTGCTTGGCGACCATCTTCTCAATCCACACGATGCGCGGATGATGGGCGCGCGCGGCGTCGACCTTCTGCCGCATCTCGGCGGCGATCTCCGGGGTGTCCGGCGCGCCGGCGCAGAGCACGATTTGAGTTTCCGGCGGCAGGTAGCGGATGGCGTCCACCAGATGCGTGACGCCTTTCTGGCGCGTGATGCGGCCAACAAACAGGACATAAGGTACGGCGGGATCGACCCCGTAATCTGCGAGGGCCTGCGTGGCGGAGGTGCGGCGGTACTCATCGAGATCGATGCCGTTGTAGATGACGGTGAACGCGATCGGGCTCGACCTCGGGGTAGGCGCGCAGGATGTCGGCCTTGGCGTTGTTCGATACGGCGATGACGGCATCGGCGTCGAGGATGGCGGTGCGCTCCATCCAGGAGCTCATGGCGTAGCCGCTGCCGAGCTGCTCGGCCTTCCAGGCGCGCAACGGCTCCAGCGAGTGGGCGGTGAGGACGAAGGGCACACGATAGAGTTTTTTGGACAGATAGCCGGCCATGGCCATGTACCAGGTGTGGGTGTGAACGAGATCGATGCCCGCGAGCGCCTTTACCTGCGTGAGGTTGAGGCTGAGAGCCTCAAGAGCCAGCTTGAATTTGGCTTCAGTGCCGGTGGAGATTTCCTCCCATGGGGCGGCTCCGCGAACGTGGAGGCTGGCGGCGTCAGAGTGCTGCGGCCCCCAGCAGTGGACCTCGACTTCGATGTGCCTGGCCAGCTCGCGGCTGAGGTAATCGACGTGGACTCCAGCGCCGCCGTAGACCTGGGGGGGATACTCGCGCGTGAATAGACCGACTCGCAATGCCGCGACCTCCGGGCAAGTGAGAACGCCGTCAAGCATCTTAACAGGCTGTGGTAGAAGTTGAAATTTCGAAAAAGCCATCCCTCAGCGGCTAAAGCCGCGCTCATTTTGCGGCTACCTGCGGCACGACTGAAGTCGTGCCCTTTCAAAGCTCGACTTGCACCACGGGCTGTTAAGGCATTTGCGGAGATTACGGTAGTGGGCGGGCTTGAAAGCGGCTTGGGACAGGCGGAGAGCCGGCCTCAGGCGCGGATACAGATGACAAGGATGGTGAGGCTGCTGATTAGGATGGGAAACCATACCTGCGCCAGCCAGGGCACGGGGATGAGAAAGAGCAGGTCGGGGCTGAAGAAGGAACCGGGCCAGCCGATGGGGATACGGCGCATTTGGAGGCTCGGTGCTGAACGACAGCACGGCAACGCGAATCTGCATGCTCTCGCTCCCGCTATCGGTCTCCAGCGGGCACGCTCCAGATGTCGAGCACGCCGCTCGAGTCGTGCCGATTGGCGTTGCCCTCGGGAAGGGCAATCTTGCCGGGAACCACGATGGGGCTGTTCCAGTGGCCGCTGCCGCATTCAAGGTCTGCGATCTGCGTTCCTTTTTCCGGATCGTAGACGCGCAGGCCGCCGCCGGGATCGTAAATATACAGTAAGTCCCCCGCCACCACCGGGCTGGTGCCGCCATTGCCATTCTTCCATGCGGCAACCAGCTTGCCGCTCTTAAACTTCCATGCGGCGGTGCCCCCTTCGTCGGCCGCAAACATCCACGTTTCCCCGCCGTGGTGCCATACCGCTGGGGCTGTGAACAGCATGTTGCCCGAGGGCGTGGATACCGTCTGCAACTCATGGTCCGTATGCGCCGGGGCGCCGGCGATGGCTTTGATGCTGAGCAGCCGGATCAGGTCGTCCTTGCCGCCCTGCGCTAAAAAGTCGCCACCCAGCAGCACCGGCGAAGTCGAGCCGACATCTTCGTCACGGTCGTTGAGCTCGGCGTTGTTCGTCGGGGTATAGTTGCCAAGCATCTTGCTGGCATCCGGACTGAGCTCGATCACGGAGTCGCCCCAATTGGTTTTGCCGTCATATTGGCCATTGCCGGTGGCCACGAAGATGTTGCCTGTCGCGGCATCGATCGTCGCTCCGGCGCGGCCCCAAATCCCGGACTGCGTGATCCGGGCAGGAACTGGGTTGGAGCAACCCGGTGCGGTCGCTGCAGAGCGAGTTCCAAACGTGCAACAGCTTGCCGCTCTTCGCGTCGAGAATGGCAACGTGGCCCTGGTAGGGAGGCCTGTCGCCGACGTAGCCGTCGGTAACGGCAATAATGTGGCCGCGGAACTCCTTCAGCGGCGAGGCGATCTTCTCCCGAACCGGCAGCAGTGTGATGGGGGTCGTCCACAGCGCGTGCCCGTCGGAGATGGCGAGCTTTCGGATGGCGCCGTCAGGGGCGGCGGCATAGATATATTGGCGGTCGGGATCCGCCGCCGGCGTACTGTTGGTGATCTGGCGCGAGCCCTCCCAACTGGCGTATCCGTTCGGCGTGTACTCCCAAAGAATGGAGCCATGGTTGGCATCCACCGCAATCGTCTTTCCGTAAGTGGTGGTCACAAAGAAAACATCGTGCCGCGATCCGTTGACGGTTACGCCTTCGAGGTAAATGGCGGAGGCATCGACGGTGCCGACGAGCTTCACTTCGTGCCGGCTCAGGGAAGCGACGTTTGCGGCGGTGATGCCCGTCCCGAAAGAAGGGGCACTGCTGCTGGCTACGTCCCAGCCGAACTGAGCCCAATCGTTCTGTGCCCGGGCCGTGGCCCCTAAAATTCCGATTCCCCCGAGTACCAAGAACGCCGCAAAACATTGCCGCCAGAGAGTCCCGCCAGCCATATGCTCACCTCCATGAAAAGTATGCCACCACAAGCCCCCAACTGTATGAAATCGAACTACTGGAAAGAAAGAGCAGCGGAGACTGAAGCGGCCAGAGCGATGCTTGCGCGCCCTGCTGGCGTGTTCCTCCAGTTCGGGCAATCACGCTCAAATTGTCAGTTCCGGCTGGTTTGCCAACAAACCGGAAACTGCACCACCACCAAGCGCCGGCCCTGCGGCTACCAGTTGTGCATGGTGCCGTCTTCGAGACGGCTGACGGGCAGATAGGCGCGCTTGTAGGGGAATTTTGTGGCGGCGGCTTCGTCGATTTCGACGCCGTGGCCGGGAGCTTCGCCGGGATGCATCATGCCGTTCGCGTAGGTGTAGGCGTGGGGAAAGACCTCGTCAGTCAGCGGCGCGTGAGGCATGTGCTCCTGAATGCCAAAGTTGGGGATGCTGAGATCGAAGTGCAGCGCGGCGCCCAGGCAGACGGGCGACAGATCGGTGGCTCCGTGGCAGCCGGTGCGCACGCCGAAGAGGTCAGCGAAGCTGGCGATGCGGCGCAGGTGGGTGATGCCGCCGGCGTGAACCGGGGCGGCGCGAATGAAGTCGATGAGCTGCCCGGCGATGAGATGCTGGCAGTCGAAGATGGAGTTGAAGACCTCGCCCACGGCCAGGGGCGTGGTGGTGTGCTGGCGGATGAGGCGGAAGGCTTCCTGATTCTCGGCGGGCGTGGGGTCTTCAAGCCAGAAGAGGCGGTAGTCTTCCAGGCTCTTGGCGAGGGCCGCGGCTTCAATGGGCGTGAGGCGATGGTGCGCATCGTGGAGCAGCGCAAGATCAAAGCCGAAGCGGGCGCGCACGGCCTCCATCAGCTCAGGGACGAAGCGCATGTACTTGGGCGTGGACCAGGTTTCTTCGCGGGGCAGGCTGCTGTCGGCGGGCTCATAGGGCTGGGAACCGTGCGGGACCCCGTAGACATCGGGGACGCCGGGCACGGCGGCCTGCACGCGAATGGCCTTATAGCCTAGCTCGACGTGACGGGCGACCGAATCGAGAAGATCATCGATGGAGCGGCCGGTGGCGTGAGCGTAGACGGTGACGCCCTCGCGGCAGCGGCCGCCGAGGAGCTGATAGAGAGGCATGCCGGCGCGCTTGGCCTTCAGGTCCCACAAGGCCACATCGACGGCGGCGATGGCGGCCATGGTGACCGGGCCGCGACGCCAGTAAGAGCCGCGGTAGAGGTACTGCCAGGTGTCCTCAATGCGCTCCGAGTCGCGGCCGATGAGGCAGGGAACGACGTGCTCGCGCAGATAGGCGGCGACGGCCAGCTCGCGGCCGTTCAGGGTGCCGTCGCCGAGGCCGTGCAGGCCGTCCGCGGTCGTGATTTTGAGGGTGACAAAGTTCCGCGCCGGGCAGGCGACGATGACCTTGGCTTCGACGATCTTGGTGTCGGGCATCATTCCCTCTCGATTTTGAATTGCAGGGCCGTTGGTTCCTGCGAAATGTCCTTGCGCCGTCCCTACGGGACTTCGAACGCATTGTTGAATCCCGATTCCCCACGCTGAAGCGCGGGGCTAACAAACGCTGCGCCTACGGCGCGTATGGGCGCATTGTTGAATCCCGATTCCCCACGCTGAAGCGCGGGGCTAACAAACGCTGCGCCTACGGCGCGCACGGGCGCATTGTTGAAACCCGATTCCCTACGGTTTTGGATGCGCGGCGCTGGCCGCGGCGGGCGTTATAGCGTTGGCCGCGGCGGGCGTGATTTGAATGTAATCGACGGGCGCGGGCTCGCGGCCATCCGGGACGCCGGTCAGCCGCAGCGTGTCGCCGCGATGGAGCTCCACGTTCTCGACCGTTTCGCGCGTGGAGGTGGCTCCGTTCATGTCGAATCCGGGCAGGTCGGCGTCAGCGGCCCACGCGTCGATAGTGTGGTCCCCGACCTGAAGCGTGAAGTGGGAGACGCCGAAGAGGTAGTCGTAGTATTGCACGACGATGTTGTACCAACCGGAGGGCTTGTTCCACACCAGGGACGCCGAGCAGGAGGGATGATCGACGCACTCAATGCCCTTGCCGCCCATAGCCGTTTCCCAGATCCTAACGGCGACCGGAGTATAGCCGTCCAGGGTCAGATCGGTGGCGGCGATGCGGTCCGGATAATGGCCCACGCGATGGAGGGCGTCAGGGATGCCGGAGATCTGCGCGAAGTAGCGGGTGATGGCGTCGCGCCAGACGATGGCCGCGCCGGTCTGATACTCGAGCCGTTTCAGCACTTCGTCATAGATGTCGCCGGGCACCTTGCCGTGCAACGACTCCCAGGCCGGCACCTGCGCGGCGGCGGCCTCCGCGCCCCGATAGTGCGAGTTGTAGATGTACTGGATGACGGTTTGGCCGGAGTGGAGGCGGTAGGTCCAGGGGACATGATGCATGAAGAGGAGCAGGTTGTCGGGGCAGGTCTTGAGAGACTCGTATTCGGCGGCCATGGGCGGCGGATATTGCCCGATGAAGCCTGTTCCGGTGGCGGAGGTGCGATCCATGCCCACGCCCTGGTGATCAGCGCGAATCCACTGGCCCCAGCCGTTGTTCTCCTGGGATTGCGGGGCGGGACCGTAGTGCGAGCCCAGGATATTAGTGAGGGTCTGGAGTCCGAGCGGGCCGGTATAGCTCTCGTAGATGTGCCAGGAGTCCATCTGGAGCTTGTTGACCACTGCGCGCACGGTGGGGTTGTTGCCCAGCGTGAGCCGGGTCCACTCGTCGGAGATGGCGGCGGAGGTGAGTGTGGGGTTCCAGGCCAGCCTGCCGAAGGAGTAAAGGTTGGCCAGCGAGAGGGGATTGCCGAGCCAGCGGTCGGTGCCCACGTTGGCGACGCCCACAAAGCCTCCCAGGGTGTGGTGAAAGTCTTGGACGGAGCGGCCGGCGACTAGATCGCGCACGGGCAGCGGCGGCGCGCTGAGAGAGGCGCGCATGCCGGTATCGAGGATGGTTTTCCAAAGGGGCGCAAGATAGACCAGATGGCGCTGCTGGCCGAGGTACTCCTGCGCGATCTCCAGCTCAATGGCCTCATTGGTGTGGTGCAGCCCGGCAAACAGGGGAGAAGCCGGCTCGCGGACCTGGAAGTCGATGGGCCCGTATTTAATCTGCACGATAACGTTGGGCGCGAAATCGCCGTCGAGGGGATGAAAGATGTCGTAGGCGGCGCGGGCGCGGTCGGCCTTGGGATCGTTCCAGTTGAGGTGGTTGTTGTAGACGAAGGCGCGATAGAAAAGGATTCCGCCATGGGGCGCCAGGTCGCTGGCCAGCATGTTGGCGGCGACGGCAGGAGAGCGGCCGTACTTCGACGGCCCCGGCTGGCCTTCGGAGTCGGCCTTGACGACGATGCCGCCAAAATCGGGGATTTGCTGGTAGATTTCCTCGATCTTCTGGCGCCACCAGGCGATAACTTGCGGGTTGCCGGGATCGTAGGTATCGAGCCCGCCGATGGTTTGAGGGCTGGTGAGATTGACGGCGATCGAAAGGCGGACGCCGTAGGGGCGAAAAGCGTCAGCGATGCGCGCCAGGCCTTGAATGTTGTCGGGCAAGAGCAGGCGGGGATCGGCATTCACGTTGTTGACATTGCAGCCATCAATTCCCACCGAGGCCAGCAGGCGGGCGTAAGCCGCGGCGCGGGTAAGGTCGGCACGGATGTGGCCGTCTCTAAAAAAGATGGAGGGGCCGGCGAACTCGTGCTCGATGGAGTCGTTCATGTTATCCCACTCGTTGGTCCAGCGCACCTGCCCCCAGGGATGCGAGCCTACATCCAGAGTGCGCAGGGAATGCTCTTCGCCGATGTCGCGGAGGAGCGCGAAGGCGCCGTAGAGGACGCCGCGGGCGTCGCCACCCTCGACGAGCAGCACATCGCCCACGCGATGCAGGCGGTAGGCATCGGGTCCGAGAGCCGCGCCGGCGGCCAGCGCGGGACGCCAGGCGCGCACCTCGGCCTGAGTTCCGAGGACGACGATAGTTTCGCCGGGAGCGGGAGCTGCGGGCTGCGCGCTCTCCAAGACGCGCGGCACGTGATTCAACATGCCGCGCCAGCCGAGGGCCAGCTCGTGCGTGGAGGAGTGCTCGAGCACATCCTGGCCCAAGGCCACGATGGTGTCCGGAATCTGGTTCTCCGCGCCGAATACGGCGGCCGGATGGACGGGCAGGTAGGCCAGCCACGCCGCGTAACCCGGCCCGAGCGGGCCCGCGGGGGACTCAGGAGGCGGACCGAATGGGGTCCGGGCGCGTCCCGGGGGCGCTGCGAACCGGGCTTGGGCGCGCGCGGCCAGCGGCGCGAACGCAAACACGACCAAAGCCAGCCAAGTTGCCCACGCGGCCCGGCGCACGGATTGGATAGGAAAGCAAATCATCGGAACCATCGGAACCATGCGATCACCACTCAGCGAATTGGATTTCCTGCTCTTCGGGAGGCGCAAGCTTTAACCGGTCAAGCGGCGGCTAAGCCGTCAGGAGTTGACGCCGCTGGCCAAAAAGCCTCCATCGACCACCATAATCTGTCCGGTCACGAAGGCGGCGGCGTCGGAGGCCAAAAAGACGGCCGCGCCGGCGAGTTCGTCCGGGTTTCCGTAGCGGCTCATCGGGGTTCGCAGCAGCAGTTCCTTTCCGCGCGCCGTGCTGTGGATCAGGTTCTCATTCAGGGCAGTGGGAAATATGCCCGGCGCGATGGCATTCACCCGCACGCCGTGGCGCGCCCACTCCACGGCCAGCGACCTGGTGAGAGCTCCCACGGCGGCTTTGCTGGCCCCGTAAGCGGCCACATTGCGAAAGGCGACGAAGGTAGCCAGGGACGCGATGTTAATGATGGCCCCGCGCTTTTGGGCGAGCATAGTTTTGCCGAAGATCTGGCAGGCGCGCAGCGTGCCGGTAAGGTTGACCTCCAGAATATGCGACCACGTTTCCTCGGAGCAGTCGATGGCCGGTTTTTGGCGCGTGTCGCCCGCGGAGTTCACGAGAATATCGATGCGGCCAAAGGCGGAGAGGACCTGGCTGTGCAGGCGCTCCAGGGAGGCGCGGCTGCGCACATCCGCGTGGAGGCGCAGAGTTCTTCTCCCCAGCGATTCGATCTCGGCGGCGGCGGCGTCAACATCCTGCACGCGGCGGGAGACGGCCACCACGTCGGCGTGGGCGGCGGCCAGGCCCAGGGAAATCGCTTTGCCTAATCCCGAAGTGCCACCGATCACTACCGCGCATCGGCCGGAAAGATCGAAACCAAGGTCGAAACGGGGCATGGCGATAGCATACCTTGCGGCGAAAAGGGTTGGACGCCAAGGCGATCTGTTGTCGACACCACGCAGGCACGAACCACAAAGGCGTGCGGCTTGAGTTCACGCGGCTTACAATTTCTGATTTTATGAGATGGAATTTTATGGGATTGAATGGTGCGCCCGGAGAGATTCGAACTCCCGACCTACTGATTCGTAGTCAGTCGCTCTATCCAGCTGAGCTACGGGCGCACACGCGGACCGGTCATGCGGACCATAGCTAGATTAGCAGGGACCGGTAGAGCGGCGCAATGCGCCCGCGGAGGATAAACGCTGGCTCAAAAAGGGCTTGGTCTGAGGCTGGAAAGACTGGCCGGAGGCTGGAATGAGTTGAGCGGAGACTTGGCCGGCGAATGCGATCCTGCTCCCGGCGGGTCTGGAAGACGGCTACTTTCCGTGCAACCGGAATACGGTTACTTTCCCTGCAATTCGTTCAGCCAGTCCTGTATGTGGCCCAGGGCGCGCAACAGGTTCAGCCGGGCCTCGTCGAGCTGGAATTGGGCATCGAGCGCGTCCTCGTATTTCTGCTGCTCGTCAATACGGGCCAGTTGCTCGGCCTTGGGGCTCAACTGGGGCTGGGCGTTGGGGCCTTCGCCGCTGCCGCTTCCGAGTTGCAGTTGCGACTGCACGCTCTTCAACTGCTCGCCTGCGATCTGCGCTTTCAGGTTGGCGATCTCAGCCTGCGTGTCCAGCTCGCGCAGCTCGGCGGTCAACTCCGCGATCTGTGCGTTGTTTTGCTGTTGCGCCTGTTCGGCTTCAACTTTGGCGCGCAAGGCATCGGCCGCCGATTCCCGGGCCCTGGCCCGGAAGCCGGCGTTAAAGATCGGCAGTTGAATGGAGATACCGGAGCTGAAGTTGTTGGCGGGAAGATACTTCGCGTAGTACTGATTGATGCTGTTCAGCAGGGTGGTATTGCGGTTATAGAGAACGCCGAACGAAAACTCCGGCATCCACTGGCGCTCCCTGTCGCCCTTGGCGGCAACCGCCCTGGAGCGCGCCAGCATCTGCGCGGAGTCGAGGCCGGGAGTGGCTTCGGGAGTTTCATCGGCCGCAATGGCCGGAATGGCGGGAATAGTGGCATGGTCCGGCGTGATGGACCCGGCCGGCAGATCGGTCAACGTGGCGATCTGTTTGGACAGCGTGGCGGCGCGCGTCTCCAGGTGCTGGCGGTTCTGTTTGAGCTGCGCGGCGGTGAGCTGCGCCTGTAGCAGCGCTATCAAGGGATCGACGCCGGCTTCGGCTCGCTGCTGCTCGATGGCCACCAGGCGGCCGGCATCGGCTTCCTGGCGGCGCGCGGCCTCCAGTTCCCGGTTCACGGTGTCCAGCTCGATATAGGCCGTCGAGGCCTGGAGAGCCACCTGCTCGCGCGCGTCCTTGAGGGAGAGCTGCGCGGCCTGCAACGCCACGCGCGCAGCCTGGGCGTAACGGATGAGGGGCATGCTGAAAGCCACAGATTGCATGGTGGCATCCCATACCGTGGGCAAGGAGCCGGTAAAGCCGACCTCAGGAAAGGCAGGCAGACCGGAGCCGAACGAGAGGGAGGGGATAAAGATATCGTGGCTCTCCGCCAACTGCGCGCTGGCTTTTAGCACATCGGCTTGGGCCAGTTGGACAGTGCTGCTGTTGCGCTGGGCCAGATTGACTACCGTGAGCAGCGAGACCTGCGCCGGCGCCAAAGGGGGCGCGGCGGCGAGGGCCAAGGCGGCAAAAACCGGCGCCCAGCGCCTCCAGGGCTTGTTGCCGCGTCTCGCGTGCGGCTTTACCGCCCATGCGCGGAATTCCGCGGCGGGATGGATTCGCGCGCCACGGCCAACACTGCCGCCTGGGCCAGCGCCGATGTTAGAGCATTTTCGATTCAAGTCTCGCCATCGTGGTGTCGAGCAAGGCGGCGTTTTCTTAAGGAAAACGCCACTTAGCCCCTTACCTGCTGTAAAGAGCGGAATCGAAAATGCCGTAGCGCCCACCGGGCTCCCGCTGCCGCCCATCTGCCGGCCGGCAACAGGGCCGGCGCTCAGCAGGGCTTTTGTAAGCAAACGCGTCACTGCTGAACCTTGATGGGGACGCCCTCCTGCAAGGGCTGCCCGTTGGTGGTTTCGGTGGCGACCCAATCGCCTTGTTGAAGTCCGGAAAGAATCGGCACTCGCGTGAGATTGGGTGTTCCGATCGTGACGGGGGTTCTGCGCAGGCTTTCATTCACGATCTCGTAGACATAATATTTGCCGTTCTCGGCGTACAGCGCCTCCCTGGGGACGCTGAGGGCACTGGGCGCGCTGGAGGTGGTCACGGTAAGGGTCACATTGGTGTCGGGGAGCAGGCCGGTGGAGGGACTGTCGATGGCCACCAGCGCCTCGCCCACGGTACGGGTGCCATAGATGACGACATTGGCGGGCATGCGCTCGATGTGGCCCTGCCACTCCTGGTCGGGCTGGGCGTCCCAGCGGATCACGGCATTCTGGCCCACGGCCAGCCGTCCCAGATCCGGCTGGTCGAAATAGGCCCGCACCTGCTCATGCTTGAGGTCGGCCATTTCGAGCAGCAATGCGCCCGCCTGGGCGTACTGGGTGGGTACGGCATCCAGGCTATACACCGTGCCCTTGATGGGGGCGCGGAAGGAAGTTTGCGCCTCCACCTGGCGCGCCGCCGCCAGACTTGCTTGGGCATCGGCAAGCGCCGCCCGCGCCTGCGCCACCTGATCCGGGGAATAGCGGCTCTGGGCGCTATTCTCGGCGGCGCTCAAACCGGCCTGCGCCACGGTCAGCCGCAGCCGCGCCGCGGCCACCTCATCCGGAGAGGCGGCTCCGGTGGAGGCCAGCTTCACCAGGGCATCCAGATTGTGCTGCGCCTGATCCCGTTCCAGGCGATCCCGGGCGATTTCCGCGGCCGCTGCCTGGCGCTCCTGCTGCGTGCCGTTTTGCAGGATCGCATACAGCGCGGCTTGGGCGGCCTTGAGGGCGCTTTCAGCGGCGGCCACGCGCGCCCGCGCCTCCAAGTCATCGAGCGCCACCAGCAGCTTGCCAGCCGGAACCACGTCGCCCGCGTTCACGTATACGGCCTTCACTGTGGTGGAGATGGGGCTGTAGAACTGGATATTCGCCTCCGGTTCCACGTGGCCATTGGTGCTCACCGTGTTCACCAGTGTCTCTTGCTCGGCCTGCGCGGCGTGGATCGGCAAGCGCGGGCGAAGCAGGTATCGCGCCGCGAAAAACACGCCGGTCACCACCACCGCCGCGCCCACCCAACGCCAGAGCCGGCCCGCTTGCGCTCTTTGTTCAGCCATTCATCTAACCAGCGTCAGTATATAGGACTCGAAAAGCGGCGCTTAAGAAGCAGAAAATTGGGTAGTGTCTCAGTTTGAGAAGAGGGTACCTCAGGGGCTAAAGCCCAGATTGATTTTGCCGAGTTTCCGGCACGGCTGAAGCCGTGCCCTTTCAAAACAGCGACAAATTGAGATACTACCGAAGAATGCATTGTGGGCGGTGAGGGCGGAGGGACTTCCGGCTCGTACAATACGCGTATGACGCCGCAGCCCCGCTATAGCGAAGAGCACGCCAAGGCCGGGCTCGATCATGCCTTTCCCGCCATCGAGACCTGGCCCAATCAGTTTCCCGGCTACGAGATTCAGATCGACGACCCGGAGCTGACCTCGGTGTGCCCCAAAACCGGCCTGCCCGACTTCGGTGTGCTCACCATCCGCTACATGCCGCGCGACCGCTGCCTGGAGTTGAAGTCCCTCAAAGAGTACCTGTTCAGTTACCGGAATCTGGGCATCTTTCAGGAAAACATCGTCAACCAGGTCCTGGAGGACGTGGTCAAGGCCTGCGATCCGGTGTGGGCCGTGGTGCGAGGCGAGTTTCGTCCCCGCGGCGGCATCGGGACCACCATCGAGGCCCGCTGGCCGCGGCCGGCGGCGTGAGAAGGGGCAAGCGCTGGGGCGGCCATCCCGCGGCATGATATTTTGGTGGCGAGTTAGAGCAGTGGCCGGAGGTCATGAAAGATTTCCCAAAGGTGTTGTTCTTTCCAAGTGTTCTCCGGCTTTTTCCCAAATGAATCGCTGACTGCCCGAAACGACGTTCTCTTGCCTACCGCGCCCGCCAATCATCGTCCCCGCATCAGCCCCGCGCTGGCCACGTTTCTGCTGTTGTTTGCGCTCAACCTGCTCAATTACATCGACCGCTACATTCTGCCCGGCGCGCAGCCGCTGATTCAGCACGAATTCCACGCCAGCGACGAGCAGATGGGCGCGCTGACCACGGCGCTGTTTTTCTTCTACATGATCGCCGCGCCCCTCACCGGCTGGCTCGGAGACCGCTTCCGCCGCAAGCCGCTCATCATCGCCGGCGCAGTCCTATGGAGCCTGGCTACGCTGGCCAGCGCCTTTGCTCACGATTATTGGAGTCTGTACTTCCGGCGCGCAATGGTGGGGGTGGGCGAGGCCACCTTCGTCATCTTTGCCCCCGCGGTGCTGTCCGACTTTTATCCCGAGCGCGACCGCAACCGCATCTTCACCATTTTCTATATCGCTATCCCCGTAGGCGCGGCACTGGGCTATCTGGCGGGCGGCGAGATGGGCAGCCGGTGGGGCTGGCGCGCGCCCTTCTTTCTCTGCGCCATTCCCGGCCTGCTGGTGGCGGGGCTCTACGCGATCATGGGCCGCGAACCGGAGCGCGGCTCCGCCGACCACCTGCGGCCCACAACCAGCCGCGCCACGGTGGCGGGACTTTTTCGCAACCCCGCATTTCTGACCGCGACGTTTGGCATGGCGGAGATCACCTTTGCGCTGGGCGGGATCTCCGCATGGGTGCCCACGTTCCTGCATCGCTTCAACGGCCTCTCGGTGGCCAACTCCAGCCTGGCCGTGAGCGCCATCACGGTGATTGACGGCATTGCCGGCACCATTGCGGGCGGCTGGGTGGCGCAGCGCTGGCTGCGCACCGACCACCGCGCCCTCTACCTGCTCTCGTTTTGGAGCGCTGCCCTCACCCTGCCCTGCGGCGTGCTGGTGTTTTTTGGGCCGCGCAGCATGACCATCCCCGCCCTCTTCGCCGCCGAGTTCTTCATCTTTCTCAATACCGGCCCGCTCAACGCCGCCATCGTCAACTCGGTTTCGGCGCCTGTCCGCGCCACTGCCATCTCCATCAACATCTTCTGCATCCACTTCTTCGGCGACACGTTTTCGCCGCAGATCATCGGCGCCGTCTCCGATCGCTCGAATCTCAGCATCGGCCTGGGCGTCACCCTCATCTCCCTGGTCGTCTCCTGCGCGATTTTGCTGGCCGGCGCGCACTTCGCCCCGCCGCTGGAAGAGACGTAAAGGCAGCTTTTCGCTTTTAGCTCCTAGCCTCTAGCTCATCCTGGAACGGACAGCGGCAATGGCCACGGCCGAGCCGCCGACCGGCCTGTGGCAGAGGTCGAAATTCGGGAAAACCATCCCTCAGCGGCTAAAGCCGCACTCATTTTGCGGCTACTTGCGGCACGACTGAAGTCGTGCCCTATCAAACCGGAGTTTCGCCACAGGCTCCTACTCGCTGACTTACCTGCCGCTACTTTTTTGCCGGCAGCGTCTCCTGGTTGCGCGTGTTTGTGGAGGCTCCCCGTCCGCCCTGCGCGCGCAGGTTGGGGTCGTAGAGGGGAGGCCAGTCCTGCCCGGCGTTGAATCCACGCGCCAGGCGGGGGTTGGGCCGGAACTTCGGCGGTCCGCCATAAAATTGCCGCGCGTGGCTCAGCATCATCCACGCCCGCCCGTGCGTGGACCGTACAATCCCCCGAATGCGCACATTCCGGTTCCGGTACTGGCTCAACGCGCCGACCGTGTCGCGATCCTCGCGGAAACTCACGATCGTGAGCCGGCATTTTTCATCCGGGGACTGGGGCGAGCAGATGTCCAGCAACCGCGTGCCGTCAGGAAGTTCCACCACATCATAGATATGGGTGGAAACGCACAGGTCTTTGTTGAGCATCTGCGCGGCTTGGCCGGCGGTGACGCACGGCTTGGGCGTGTGCGCCAACGCCATGGCCGGCAGACACGCGGCCAACAGCCAGCTCAACCGGCGCGAAACCATAGGAGCCCTTTCCGGGGAATTGCAGCCAGAGTAGCGCGAAATGGGCGGGAAGGGAAGCGCGAAAGGGGCTTACCCCACAGAATCCTGTCCGCGCGCGACGTAAGGCCAGCCGCGAGCAACCGCGAATCTCCCCGGTGTGACTCAATCCACCAGTGGAGGTTAGGGATCTCACGGTGATGAAAATGTCCGCGCATGTACCCCGGCCGGCAAAAGGCCAAAATGGCGGCCAGAACCGGAAGTTGATCCGGCGGCTGTTCGCCGGGCGCGGCTCTTACATCGCTTTAACCGAACGGTTCACAGGCTGGGATGAACGGGGATCAATGGTGAGAAAATAGGACTGAACTGTGACGGAGCGCACACACATCTTCGTCGAGACAACTTACAACTGGTACGTAGGTTTAGAAGGATTTTTTTGCTGCAAATGGCCTCGAATCCTTATTTTGCGTTGACTGTTCTTTTTGTGGCGGCTTTGGGCTTTGGATTGGCCACGTTGGGGCTGGCTTGGGTTTGGGCGAAGACATTTTCGCCGGCCAAGCCCAATAAGCTGAAGAACGCTATCTATGAGTGCGGTTTGGAGTCCAAGGGCGACGCCTGGGTACAGTTTCACTCCGGGTATTATCTCTACGCCATCATCTTTTTGATCTTCGACGTGGAAGCGGTGTTTCTGCTGCCGTTCGCGGTGGCGTTTGCCGGCTTGAGCCTGGCGGCCTGCGTGGCCATGCTGGTGTTTTTGCTGTTGTTGGTGGAGGGCCTGGCGTGGGCCTGGGCGAAGGGCGTGCTTACATGGTCGTGAAAACAGGTTTCAGGTTCCAGGTTCCAGGTGTCAGGTTTCAGGGATCAGGTGTCAGGGATCACTACTTCGTGCATAAACACGCCGCAGAGGAATCCGGAAGAAGGGGACGATGGGGAAATGCAAGGCGGCAAGGGCAAGTGATCGGGACGAAGCTGATGGCAGGATTCAGGTATCTCTGACACCTGAAACCTGACACCTAAACCTCGGAGCGAAGCGACAATGGCTGTGGATGAAAAACTGAAGATCGAACTGGGCAAGCAGGGCGTCTTGGTTACGACTCTCCAGGAACTCTACAACTGGGGACGGCGCAACTCGGTGTGGCCCATGAACTTCGGGCTGGCTTGCTGCGCCATCGAGATGATCGCCACCACCATGGCGCGCTACGACATCGCGCGGTTTGGGGCCGAGGTCTTCCGGCCGTCGCCGCGCCAGGCCGACATGATGATCATCTCCGGCACGGTGACCAAGAAGATGGCCCCTCAGGTGGTGCGCCTCTATAACCAGATGGGCGAACCCAAGTACGTGATCGCCATGGGAGCGTGCGCGATCTCCGGCGGGCCGTTCAAGCAGGGCTATAACGTGCTCAAAGGAATTGATCGCTACATTCCGGTGGACGTGCACATACCGGGCTGCCCGCCGCGGCCCGAGGCGCTGCTGGAGGCCTTTATCACCTTGCAGAAGAAGATTGACGGCCAACCTTTGACGGGCGAGGGCCGGCCGCGGTTTCTGGACGCGGATGCGCAAGGCGAGTTTCCCGTACCCGAGTTCGGGGAGCACGATCTGGAGCCTTCGTCGAACCGGAGCGTGTGGCCGGTGCCGATCACGATCCGGTGAAAGAGCAGGGACTAGGGAATAGGGAGTAGGGAATAGGGAGTAGGAAACAGCGATTCGGGGGAACGACGCAGCCGGCAGCGAAGGACGCGTGGCTAGTAGCTAGGAGCTGTTTTTGAAGACGGTGGAAGAGATCAAAGCGGCGATCGAGGCTGCGCTTCCGGGCGCGGGCGTGGAGATTGTGCCCAATCCCGGCCCCAGCGCCCAGCACTCGCTGCTGCTCAAACCGGAGCGGGCCGTCGAGGTGGCGAAGTTTCTGCGCGACGACGCGGAGATGGGGCTCGATTATCTGTCCAACGTCACCGGAGTCGATTGGCTGGACAAGGAGATTGCCGAGAAGGTGAAGGTGACGCGGACGGTGACCAAAACGGTGGAGGGCGTGGAGCAAACCGCCGAAGAGACCGTCGAGGAGACCCGCAAGCGCATCGAACCGGGCTGCCTCGAGGTCGTCTACCATCTATTTTCGATAGCGAAAAAGCACGGGCCGGTGGTGCTGCGGATGCGCACGGAGAACCGGGCCGACCAAGTTAAGCTGCCGTCGATGACGGCCGTTTGGCGGTCAGCGGATTTCCAGGAGCGGGAGATTTTCGATCTGTTTGGAGTGGTATTTACCGGCCACCCCGATTTGAGGCGGATCCTGATGTGGGATGCATTCAAGGACCATCCCATGCGCAAGGATTACGTGGAGCCGGACGACTTTGAGTACGAGCCCACGGCGCACGACGAGGTGCTGAAGCGGGCCCAGGAACATAAGTGCAGGGATCAGGGATCAGGGGTCAGGGATCAGGAGGCCGCGAGCGGGGCCAGCCAGGCAAGCGGGGCCGTCCAGGAAGGGGCGGCGCAATGACGTCTTCCGCATCCGGCTTAGAGCTTGATCCGCAGGCCCGCGGCATGGAAGGCCGGATGGTGGCCGATCCCGAAGGCGATGGCGAACTGCTGGAAGTGGCCATGGGGCCGCACCACCCCTCAACGCACGGCGTCTTCCGCATGGATGTGACGCTGGACGGCGAGCGCATTGTGCGTCTGAAGCCGGTGTTCGGATATCTGCACCGCAACCACGAAAAACTGGGCGAAGGGCAGACCTATCTGGCGTCGATGCCCTATACCGACCGGCTGGATTACATCTGCTCGCTGACCAACAACTGGGCCTACGCGCTGGCGGTGGAGAAGCTGGCCGGCCAGGCGGTGCCCGAGCGCGCCGAGTATCTGCGCGTGATTGTGGGCGAGCTGACGCGGGTGCAGAACCACGCTTTATCGGTGGGCTTCCTGATCCAGGACATGGGCGCCAGCGGCACGCCGCTCATGTACGGCTTCCGCGAGCGGGAAAAGATTCTGGATCTCTTCGAGCATCTCACGGGCTCGCGCATGATGTGCAACTACATGCGCTTCGGGGGTTGCCGCGTGGACGCATCCGAGGAGTGGCTGAACCAGGTGCGCAAGGTGGTGGCGGGACTGCCCAAGTTTGCCGACGAGTTCGAGGCGCTGCTGGTCACCAACGAGATTCTGATGGCGCGCACCCAGGGGGTGGGCATTCTGCGGCCCGAGCTGGCCATCAGCGCGGGCGTGACCGGCCCCATGCTGCGGGCTTCGGGCATCAATTACGACATTCGCAAGGTGGATCACTACAGCATCTACGACCGCTTCGACTTCAAGGTGCCGCTGGGCGATCACTGGGACGTGTATGACCGCTTCATGATCCGGCTGCTGGAGCTGCGCCAGTCGATCCGGATTCTGGAGCAGGCGCTTAAGGACATTCCTGGGGGGCCGGTGATGGACCCCAAGGCCAGGATTCGCAACTTCCGGCCCAAGGCGGGCGATGCGTATGGGCGCATCGAAGCGCCCAAGGGTGAGCTGGGCTTTTATGTGGTCAGCGACGGGGGACCGAATCCCTACCGTTACCGGGTGCGGGCGCCCAGCTTCGTGAACCTTACGATTCTTGAAGATATGTGCCTGGGGCAGAACGTGGCCGACGTGGTGCTGATCCTGGGCAGCGTGGACATTGTGCTGGGAGAAGTGGATCGATAGCTGCTTTAGCTGATAGCTGAAAGCTGAAGGCTGAAGGCTGATAGCAGCGTTAACTGGAGGAGCAGCGATTGTTAGGTGAAGGCATACTGAAGGGGCTGGCGGAGACGGCGAAGAACTTTGCCGGCAGCTACTTCTCAAAGGAACGGCTGACCACGGTGCAGTATCCGGAGGAACGGATACCGACGGCCGAGAACGCGCGGGTTTTTCCTTTCTTGGTCTATGACGGCGCGGACTGGGAGGCCGGGCTGCGCTGCGTGGCCTGCCAGATCTGCGAAAAAGAGTGCCCGCCCAAGTGCATCTACATCGAGAAGAGCACGGAGAAGAAGCCGGACTACGTGGGCAAGATGCAGATTTATCCGGCGCGGTTCGACATCGACGTGTCGGTGTGCATGAGCTGCCAGATTTGCGTGGAGGTGTGCCCGTTCGAGGCCATCAAGATGGATACGGAGTTCGAGCTGGCCACCGCGGACCGCTTCGGCGGGCTCTTGCACGACTGCAAGCAACTGGCAAAATCGAACCAGTACTATCACCAGATCCATCCCACGGAAGCGGCCGATGTGGATGCGCGCCTGGCCGAGGACAAGGCCAAGTTCGAAGCCAAGGCTAAGGCCGCGGCCGCAGCCGCGGCAGCCAAAGCCGCCGCGGCGGCGAATCCGCCCGCGGCGAATCCAGCCGCTGCAAAGTTGCCTGCTGTAAATCCAGCCGCGGCGATTCCAGCCGCTGCAAATCCAACCGCGGAAAAACCAGCCGCGGAAAAGCCAGTCGCGGAAAAGCAGGCTGCGGAAAAGCCAGCTGCGGCCAAGCCCGCCGGAGGGGGAGAGTAAACGATGTCCCAGTGGGTGGACCAGATCTTCGTGCTCTTCAAAAACTGGCTGGTGGGATTCTTGCCTTCGGGGTGGCAAGCGGCGGCCGGCGTCATCCTCTGCGTGATCGCCATCATCGCCGTGTTTCTAACGCTTTTTGCGCTGGCGGTGCTGATGGAGCGCAAGGGGCTGGGGCGCATGCAGAATCGGTACGGGCCCAACCGCGTGGGCCCTTGCGGCATTCTCCAGCCGGTGGCCGACGGCGTTAAGGCGCTGACCAAGGAGGACGTAGTCCCGCTGCGGGCGGACCATGCGGTGCATTTTCTGGCGCCCATCGTACTGGTGGTGGCCGTCATCATGCTCCTCGCAGTGCTGCCCATGGGCCGTCACATGGTGCTGGTGAACATGGACGCGGGCCTGCTGTTCTTCTTCGCCATGGGGGCCTCGACGGAGCTGGCGGTGTTTATGGCCGGATGGTCGAGCCGCAATAAGTACTCGCTGCTGGGAGCCATGCGGGCCATCGCCCAGATGATCAGCTATGAGCTGGTGCTGCTGCTTTCGACCGTGGTCATCGTGATGATCGCGGGATCGCTCTCGCTGGTGACCATCGTCGATGCCCAGAACAGTTACACCGGCATCTTCCCCCACTGGTACGTCTTTACGCCGTGGGGCCTGGCGGGCTTTGTGGTGTTTGTGATTGCGTCCACGGCGGAGACCAACCGTTCGCCCTTCGACCTGCCCGAGGGCGAGTCGGAGATCGTGGCCGGATACTTTACCGAGTACTCGGGCTTCAAGTTCGCGCTCTTCTTCCTGGGCGAGTACGTGGAGATGCTGGGAATCGCGGGCTTGGGCGTCACGCTGTTTCTGGGCGGATGGACGGCGCCTTTCGCTTTTCTCACCTGGGTTCCTTCGTGGTTCTGGTTCTTCTTGAAGATTATGGTTTGGATTTGCTTCTTTATCTGGATACGCGGCACTCTGCCCCGGCTGCGCCAGGACCAGCTGATGAACTTTGCCTGGAAATTCGTGCTGCCTTTCACGCTGCTGAATCTGGTGGTGGCCGCAATCTGGCGGTTCATGGGCGCGGGCTGGCCGCGCTGGGTGGTGTGCTCGGCGATCCTGGTGGCGGCTTACGCGCTGCTGGGCCGCGTGGAGCTTTTCAAGAGACGCATCGGTCCCAGGACCTACCGTTATGCGGAGGAGTAAGGAGGGTAGTGACTCAGTTTGAGGGAAACCGTCCCTCAGGGGCTAAAGCCCGCGCTAATTCTCGACCATTTGCGGCACGACTAAAGTCGTGCCCTTTCAATAGCTGACCCGCTACGGGAGTTTTTCAACAGGTTCTAAGGAGAGCTGCAATGCGGAGTAAGGAGGGCTGCTGATGGGTTTTATCTTTTATCTGCTTGCGGCCCTGACGCTGGCCGGCGGCTTGGCGGCCGTGCTCTTGAGAAATACGGTGCACTGCGCGCTGGCTCTCACCGTGGCCTTCGCCGGCCTGGCGCTCCTGTTTCTCCGCCTGGACGCGCAGTTTGCCGGCTTTGCCCAGATCCTGGTTTACGTGGGCGCGGTGGCCATTCTGGTGGTTTTCGCGATATTGCTCACCCGCGGCTCCGAGACTCCCACCGAAGGCGTCTTCAGCCGGAGCTGGCTGGCGGGGTTGGTGATCGCCGCGGCGGTCTTTGCCGCATTAGGCTCGGCGATCCTGGAGAGCGTGGGGGCTTTGCCGGGCTCAGGGGGCGCCCCGACGGCCGCGCCCGCGGTGACGGTTCACGGCATCGGCGATGCGCTGCTCACCCGATACGTTCTGCCGCTGGAGATCGTCGCGCTGCTCTTTACCGCCGCCATCATCGGCGCGGTCATTGTGGCCATGCACGAGAAAGAGAGGTCCAGATGACGCCTCTCGCCGGCTATCTTCTGGTGGCCGCTTTGCTATTCGCCATCGGCCTGGCAGGCGCGCTGACGCGCCGCAACGCCATCCTGGTGCTCATCGGAATCGAGTTGATGCTCAACGCGGCCAACCTCAACCTGATCGCTTTCTGGCGCTACGGTCCGCATCCTGAGGCGCTGACGGGCATGATGTTCGCGATTTTTTCCATTGCCGTGGCCGCCGCCGAGGCGTCAGTCGGTTTGGGGCTGGTCATCTCCGTCTATCGTCACGCGCACACCACCGATCTGGACCAGATGAACAGGATGAAAGGGTGAAAGCTTGATCCAGGAAGCCGTTTCATTCACTCCACAATTCGCCGTGGCTCCGATCACGGAGATTTTGTGGCTGATCCCCGCCGTGCCCATCGTGGCCGCCGGCGTGATTGCCCTGCTCAAGCAGCCCAGGCGGCGGACGGCCGCGGCCCTGGCCATCGGCGCGCTGGGTTTCTCGCTGCTGCTCTCGCTCATCGCTTTCACCCACGTCATCGGCGGCTGGGCGGCGCACCACGCGGTGCGCGAGATCGTGGACTTTACATGGATGCAAGTGGGCTCGGCCAACATTGCTCTAGGCTGGGTCCTCGATCCGCTCACCGCCATCATGCTGGTGATGGTCAGCTTTGTGGGCCTGCTGATCTTCATTTACTCCATCGGCTACATGGCCCACGACGAGAACTACACCCGCTTCTTCTGTTTCCTCTCGCTCTTTGCCGGAGCCATGCTGGGCGTGGTGATCTCGAACAGCCTGCTTTTGCTGTTCATGAACTGGGAGATCGTCGGCCTCACCTCCTATCTGCTGATCGGCTTCTGGTATCAGAAGCCAGCGGCCGCGGCGGCAGCCAAGAAGGCCTTCATGACCACGCGCGTCGGCGACATCTTCTTTTTTCTGGGGATGGTGTGGCTGTCGGCGCAGTCGGGGACGCTGCTCTTCTATAACCACGGCTCGGGCGCGCTGGAGGGCCTGGCGCTCACCGGCTTGCTGGCGCAGCACGCGGCCCTCGGCCTCACCGCCGCGGGAGCGATCGGGCTGCTCATCTTTGCCGGGGCGGTGGGCAAGAGCGGCCAGGTACCATTGCACGTTTGGCTCCCCGATGCGATGGAGGGCCCCACGCCCGTCTCCGCGCTGATTCACGCGGCTACCATGGTGGCTGCGGGCGTCTTCCTCATCGCGCGCGTGTATCCGCTGATGCAGGCCGGCGCGCTGACCGGAGGAACCACGACCGCGCTCATTGTGGTCGCCTGGGTAGGCTCTATCACCGCCGTCTTTGCGGCGCTGATCGCCATAGCGCAGAACGACATCAAGCGCATCCTGGCCTATTCCACCATTTCGCAGCTCGGCTACATGATGGCCGGCCTGGGGCTGGGCGGCGTCGCGGTGGGGCTGTTCCACCTGATTACCCACGCCTTCTTCAAAGCTCTGCTGTTCCTGGGCGCGGGGTCGGTGATCCACGGCTGCCACGAGGAGCAGGACGTGCGCCGCATGGGCGGGCTCGGCGCCGACATGCCACTCACCTTCATTACCTACGCCATCGCCATGCTGGCCCTTTGCGGCGTTCCGATTTTCTTCGCCGGCTTTTGGAGCAAGGACGCCATTCTCGAAGCCGCGCACGGGTGGGGAATCTCGCGGGGGCCGTTTTATCTGCTAGTCTTCGGCGCTTTCCTGACCGCGTTCTACATGATCCGGCAGGTGAGCTACGTGTTCTTTGGCCAATGGCGCGGGCATAAAGAGGCGCACGAGAGCCCCGCGGTAATGACGTGGCCCATGATCATCATGGCGTTCTTCGCCATGGCGCTGGGCGCGATCGGCACGCCGGCCTGGCCGTGGTTCAGCGCCTTTCTCAACGGCCACGCAGCCAGCTTCGACTTCCACAGCTTTGCGGAGCCGGGGCTATTCATGCTGATGGTCACTTCGTCGATCATTGTGTTTCTCGGCCTGGGCGTGGGCTGGTGGCTCTACGGCAACAAATCTCCCGCAGCCGAGGAGCCGGACGCCCTGGAAAAGGCCGCGCCCTGGGTTTGGGCGGGGCTGCGCGACCGGCTGTATGCCGATGAGCTCTACGGCGCAACCTTCATCGCGTTTTATGAGTGGTGGGGGCGGGTTGCGGACTGGTTCGACCGCCGCGTTTGGGGCGGAATCGTGGCCGGGGTGGCGTGGGCCTTCAGCTTATGGGCGCGGTTGAACAGCTTTCTCGATGAGCAGTGGGTGAACGGCGGCTTCGACAAAGGCTGCGAGGAGTTATCCGACGGCGGCGGGCTGCTCTCGCGGATTGAGAGCGGCCGCGTGCAGATATACCTGCGCATCCTGGCCCTGGCGGTCGTGGCGCTGGCCGTAATTCTGATTTGGAGCAGCCGGCCATGAACGAAATGACGACCGGAATTCACATCCTGACGCTCCTGACCGTGCTGCCGCTGATTGGGGCAGTGATTGCACTGTTCGCCGGCAAGCACGCGCGCGGCGTGGCCATGATCACGGCGCTCTGCTGCCTGGTGGTTTCGCTTCTGATTTGGGTGCACCTGCCCGCGGACGGCGGCATCGGGATGGTGGAGCGCGTGGCCTGGGCGCCGTCGCTGGGCATCGAGTACTACCTGGGCGTGGACGCGCTAGGAGCGCTGATGCTGGTGCTCTCGGCCATCGTCACGCTGATGTCTGTGGATGCGTCGCACCGCGTACACCACCAGCCGGGGCTTTACTACTGTCTGGTGCTGGCGCTGGAATCCGGCCTCTTCGGGTCGTTCACGGCGCTCAATTTCTTCCACTGGTTTTTGTTTTGGGAGCTGAGCCTGATTCCGGCCTTCTTCCTCATCAAGCTGTGGGGCGGACCGCGGCGGGGCCCGGCGGCCACGCAGTTTTTGATCTACACCATGGCCGCTTCAGTGGCGCTGCTGGTGGCGTTTCTGGCGGTGTTTCTTTCGACCGGCAGCATGGACTTCATCCAGTTGGCCGCCATGGCGCAGAGCGGCGCGCTGGAGAAGGCTATTACGGCTCACCTTGGCCCGGTGAGCCTGTGGCTGGCCATCGGCGTTCTGGCCGGCTTCGCAGTCAAAGTGCCTATTATTCCGTTCCACACCTGGCTGCCGGCCACTTACTCTGAAGCGCCTTCACCAGTCACCATGCTGCTCACCGGAGCCATGTCGAAGATGGGCGTCTACGGGTTGCTGCGCATCGCGCTGCCGATCTTCGGAGTGCAGATCGCGGAGATGCGCGTGCCGCTGCTGGTGCTGGCCGTGGCTACCGTGGTGCTGGGCGCGTGGGCGGCGGTGGCGCAGAAGGACCTGAAGCGCATCTTCGCGTACTCGTCGGTGAACCATTTGGGCTACTGCCTGCTGGGCATCTTCGCGCTGGCGATTCCGGTTTACGGCGTTGCCGGGCACGCCAACCAGGCCGCCGCGCTGAACGGCGTGATCCTGCAAATGTTCAACCACGGCATCACCGCGGCGGCTCTGTTCTGGTTTGTGGCCATGATCCAGTTGCGGACCGGCGGCATCCGCGGCATCGGGGACTTCGGCGGCCTGCGCAAGCCCGCGCCCGTGCTCGCCGGGCTGATGGGCATCGTGCTGTTCTCGTCGCTGGGACTGCCGGGTTTGAACAACTTCGTCAGTGAGTTTCTCATCTTCCGCGGCTCCTTCCCGCTCTCCTGGGTCGCGGCCTCGGTTTCGATCCTGGGCCTGCTGATTACCGCGGCCGTCATCCTCAACGTGATTCAAAAGGTATTTTCGGGGCCTTTGGAGGAGCGCTGTGCCGGTTTTGCAGATTTGCACCATAGCGAGCGGCTGGCGCTGGCTCCGATTATCGGCATCATGCTCCTGATCGGTCTTGTGCCCCAGCTACTTTTGAGCAGCATTAACCCAACCGTCGTGAACCTGCTGGCGCACTGGAGATTCTAAGAGCGGTTCTCCAGTGTGCGTGACATTTTGTACGTTGTGCAATGTGGCGTTTGCTTGAGGGAAAAGCCACTCAACCGAATTTGCTCCGATTGAAAGTAACTGGAGAACCGCTGTCGATGTTGGCTTGGACGATCTATCTCTCGTTTGCCGGAGCGTTGGTTCAAGCGCTCCTGCCCAGGAGCAGGCCCAATGTGGCGCGCTGGCTGGCGCTGGCCGTCACCATGACTGG
This sequence comes from uncultured Acidobacteriota bacterium, assembly GCA_963808795.1. Classification (GTDB taxonomy): domain Bacteria; phylum Acidobacteriota; class Terriglobia; order Terriglobales; family Acidobacteriaceae; genus Telmatobacter. Next base: position 269,851 of record CAWEGL010000005.1, on the reverse strand, counting down.
CCTCGCGATCGGCATGGTGGGCTTCGCCGCCGGCATGGGCCAGGGCCGAACGGTTTTGGTTGATGTCCCGTGGATTCCCTCCATGGGCATTCACTTCCTGCTTGCCGCCGACGGCATCAGCCGCGTGCTGGTTATTCTGACCGGCATTGCCGCGGTCGCGGGCGTCCTCTTCAGTTGGAACATCGAGCTGCGCACCAACCAGTTTTTCGCCTTTTATCTGGCGCTCATCGGCGGCGTCTACGGCGTCTTCCTCAGCTTCGACGTTTTTCTGCTCTTCGTCTTCTACGAAGTCGCCATCGTTCCCAAGTACTTTCTGATCGCCATCTGGGGCTCAACGCGCCGCGAGTACGGGGCCATGAAGCTGGCGCTCTACTCCTTTGTCGGCTCGGCCATGGTGCTGATCGGGATCCTGGCGGCTTACACCACTTCGGGCAGCCACTCGACGAGCCTGATCGCGCTGGCCCACGCCGGCCTGCCCGTCAGCTTCCAGATGTGGTGCTTCCCGCTGGTCTTCGTGGGCTTTGCCATTCTGGCGGGCATGTGGCCGTTCCACACCTGGGCGCCCACCGGCCACGTGGCCGCGCCCACGGCCGCTTCCATGCTGCTGGCCGGGGTGGTGATGAAGCTGGGCGCGTACGGCTGCCTGCGGGTCGGCATTGCGCTCTTTCCGCACGGCCTGGATCCCTGGGGATTCTCCCTCCTCGGCGTCGGCTCCTGGCGCGACGTCTTCGCGATTCTAGCCATCATCGGCATTATCTACGGCGCGCTGGTGGCTCTGGCGCAATCCGACTTCAAATTCGTCATCGGCTACTCCAGCGTGAGCCACATGGGCTTCGTTCTTCTGGGCCTGATGACGCTGAACCAGATCGGCCTGGACGGCGCGGTTTTGCAGATGTACTCGCACGGCGTGATCGCCGGGCTGCTGTTCGCCATTGTGGGCCGCATGGTCTACGACCGCACCCACACCCGGCAGTTGGCCGAACTGGAAACCATGCACCTGTCCAGACGATTGCCGTTTGCCGCCTGGGCCTTCGTGATTGCGGGCATAGCCTCCATGGGGCTGCCCGGCTTCTCCGGCTTCGTCGCCGAACTCCAGGTGCTGATCGGCGCGTGGATCGCCAGGCCCTGGTGGGCGATCGCGGCCGCCCTCGGCATTCCGGTGGCCGTCGCTTACACCTGGCGCGCCCTTCAGAAAGCGTTCTTCAGCGACAAGCAGCCCAGCGCGCATGAGCTGGAAGAGGAGCAGGAACACAAGCTGGCGCCCATCACCTGGCCGGAGGTCGCCGGCTTCGTGCTGCTGGGCGCGGCCACCCTAGTGGTCGGACTTTACCCGAGAATTCTGCTCAGTTCCATTGAACCCGCCGTCAAGACGCTGCTATCGGGAGGAGTCTAATGAACTACGCAGATCTCTTCCGCGCAACTTTGCCGGAGACCGTTCTGGAAGTGGCTGCGCTTCTGGTGCTAGTGGCGGATCTGGGCTTTCTGCGCAAAGCCGCTCTTCAGACGCGCGTCACCGTGGCCGCGCTCATCGGCGTGGCCGGCTGCGCCGCCGCGCTCTGTGCAGTGGTTGCGGCCCCCTGCGCCTATAGCTTCGGCAGCGAGGTCATCCTCACTGCGCTGGGCTCCGCGGGCGTGGCGCAGTGCGCCATCCTCGTGCTCACCGCGCTCACGCTCCTGCTGCTCATCGGCTGCGATTTCACGCGCCATGCGGGCGAATTTGTCGCGGTGGTCTTGATGGCCGCCGCGGGCGGGTTGATCATCTCCGCGGCGCAGGATTTGCTGGTGATCTTCGTGGGCCTGGAGCTCTTGAGCCTCAGCCTCTACATCCTGACCGCTTTCGCCAAGAAATCCGGCAAGAGCGCCGAAGCGGCGATGAAGTACTACCTCTTCGGGGGCATGTCGGCGGCGTTTCTGCTCTTCGGCTTCAGCTATCTCTACGGGCTTTCCGGCTCGACCAGCCTGCCTCGCGTTGTGCTCGGCACATACTTTGCGTCCGCGCGCGGCGCGTCTCCGCTACTCATCATCGCGTTGGTCATGGTCGCCGCCGGCCTCGGCTTCAAAGTCGCTGCGGTGCCCTTCCATTTCTGGGCGCCCGACACCTATGAAGGCGCGCCCGCTCCGGCAGCCGCTTTCATTGCGTCGGTCTCCAAAGTCGCCAGCTTCGCGCTGCTGATCTCCATCAGCTACGCAATCCTGTGGTTCCCCTCGAAACTGCACATGACCGGTGGTTACGTCACCGCCAGCGTGCTCCCTCCCGGCGCGCCGCCCCCGCACATGACCTACGGCTTCGTCTCCGGCTGGCCGTTCATTCTGATGCTGCTCTCGGTTGCGTCCATGATCTTCGGCAACCTGGCCGCACTGGTGCAGTCCAGCGTCCGCCGCCTGCTTGCCTACTCCGCCATCGCCCACGCCGGCTATATTCTGCTCGGGCTCGCGTTCTTCTCCTGGTCCAACCGCAGCGCCGAAGCGATTCTCTACTACATCCTCACCTACGGCCTTACAACGATTGGAGCCTTCGGCGTGGTGGGCGTAGTGGAGCGCGCCGCGGGCAGCGACAAGATGGACGCGTTTCTCGGCCTCAACAAGCGCAACCCGTTGCTGGCCGCCGTGATGCTGGTGCTCTTTTTGTCGCTGGCCGGTATTCCGCCGCTGGTCGGCTTCTGGGCCAAGTTCAACCTCTTCGCCACCGTCCTCAGCTATGGCTGGATACCGTCTCCTGCGCCGGGGCCGCTATCCTCGCTGCCGACGATGCCATTGGTCCTCGTCGCTCTTGCCATCGCCTTCAGCGCCGTCTCGCTCTACTACTATTTGCAGGTGCTCAAGCGCGCCTACGTTATGCCCGGCGTGGATGAAACGCCGCTTCGCGCTCACCCTGTGACGCTGACGGTGCTTCTGCTCATCGCGCTGGCCGTGGTCGTGATGGGCTGTTTCCCGGCGCTGTTGCAAGGCTGGATCGCGAGCTTTTACCCGGCGATATAGCGCGGAGAATTTCTCCAAACAAAAGCCGTCCGACGCTCTTCAACTTCGAGCGACCGTCGTTTGTCTTACTCCGCTGGTATAGTGCATCCTGCAGGTTGCCGGTAACCTTCCGATTGCCGGAATGCCCGCGCCAGGTTCTTACGCCCCTGCGGGGCTGGGCTTGCGGATTTCGCCTTCTTTCCCCAGGCTTGCGCCTGGGGCTGCCCTCTATTGCCCGCTACGCGGGCGAGCATTGGGCCGGAACCTAACCATCGAAACCAGTGCTGCACTACACTGGTTCCGCTGACCCCGCTAACTCCGCTAACCCCGCTAACTCCGCTGACTCCGCTAACTCCGCTAGCTCCGCTGACTCCGCTATTCAGTACTTCACAATGGCCGTAAACGAATCCGGCTTGAGGCTCGCGCCGCCTACCAGCGCGCCGTCGATCTCCTCCTGGCCGATGAGCGCCGTGGCATTGTCGGGCTTCACGCTGCCGCCGTAGAGGATGCGCATAGCTGCGGCTACCTCGGCCCCCAGCAGGTTGGCCACTTCGGAGCGAATGATGCGGTGCGCGTCGGCGGCAATCTCGGGCGTGGCCGTCCGGCCCGTGCCGATAGCCCATACCGGTTCATATGCGATCACGATCGACGAAATCACCTCCGCCGCGAGTTCCGCGATCCCCGCGAACGCGCCCGTCACCTGCGTCTTGAGCACGCTCGCCGTCTTGCCGGCTTCGCGCTCTTCGAGCACTTCGCCGATGCAGACCACGGGAACGATCCCGTGCTTGAGCGCGGTGTGCAGCTTCTTGTTCACGATCGCGTCGGTCTCGGCAAAGTACTGGCGCCGCTCGGAGTGGCCGATGAGCGTATGCGTGCCGCCCACGGCCATCAGTTGCCCCACAGAGGTCTCGCCGGTATAAGCGCCCTCCTCGGCAAAGTGGATGTTTTGCGCGCCCACGGCCACATTCGAGCCTTTGCAGGCTGGAACCACCGTGGGCAGCAGCACCGGAGAAGGGAACAGCGCGATCTCATCGCGCGTGTGCCCGGCAACGAGCGGTAAAAATGCATCGACGAACGCCTTGGCTTCGGCGGGCGTTTTATACATCTTCCAATTGGCGGCAATCAGTGCTTTCCGTGGCATATTTCCGGTTTCCTCGGAGGGTATGGTTCTCGCAATTCAATTTTAGGGGATCGGCCTCGGTGCGCCGGATGACACTGGGCACAACGCGACGCTTTCGGGGAACTTGGGGTTCTGTTATCATATGACCATGGTCCGTGACCATGGGAGGATCGCCATGAAGACGACTACTGTCCCCGCCGGCGAATTCAAAGCCAAGTGCCTGAAACTGATCGATGAAGTTGCCATGAAGCGCCAAACCCTGGTCATCACCAAGCGCGGCAAGCCTGTAGCGGAGGTTATCCCCATTCGGTCCCCGGGCGACCTCGTGGGTTCCATGCGCGGGAGCGTTCTTTGGGAGGGCGATATCATTTCGCCAATTGATGTGGAATGGGAGGCAATGAAGTGACCCCGGCGGCGGATCCTGCCCGGCCGGAGCTGCTTTTACTCGACACGCACGCGCTGGTCTGGACGGTCGAAGAGAGGCCGAGGCTGGGAAGTGGAGCAAAGCGATCTATTAACATAGCCGCACGGCTCAACCAGGTTGCAGTGAGTGCGATCTCGCTATGGGAGGTTGCCCTTTTGGTCTCGAAAGGAAGGCTGAACCTGAGCACGGATGTGATGGTCTGGGTGCGGGAGGCGCTATCCAAACCAGGAGTCAATTTGGTTCCGCTCGAGCCGGAGATCGCCGTGGAGAGCACGCGGCTGCCGTTTGAGATGCATGGCGATCCCGCCGACCGCATCCTTGTTGCTACTGCGCGACATCATGGCGCGACACTGGTCACGGCGGACCGCAGGCTCCTCGAACTCTCAAAGCAGGGGCGCTTCAAAGCACTGGACGCTGCAAAGTAAGGGACGAAAGTCCGCGCCGGATCGTTCCGCCTGTGCGGCCCTTCGCGCAGACTCACAGCAGCTTATTGTCCATGCTGGCGAGCGCGGTATCGGCGGCGGCGCGGCTCCAGCCGATGCGCAGATCCTTCACATCGTGCAGGGCAAAGGCGGCGCCGGCAGTACGGGGCGCGGTGATGGCGAAGAAGTCCGCGCGCTCCACATCGGTGAGCGAGAACGCGGGGCGCAGGTCGGGCGTGGCGTTGGCGATCTCGGCGATCTCCACGTGGCTCATCTCCAGGTTGCGCATGTGGCGCAGGAAGAAGCCCGAAGCCGGCAGCGTGCCGAACATCGACGGCTCCGGATACTTGCTCTCGTCCTCCGGCGGAACGATCTGCGCATCCGCGGCCGTACCGCCGCCTGCCGTCTCGATATAAATGTTCGCGAGCTTCACGTCTTCAATGGCGTGGCCGGGAATGCCGCTGAGCACCGAGCAGATGCTCATGGGCGCGTTGTAGCACTCCAGGTTGCTGATGAGGATGCGCTTCATCGTTCCCACGTGTGTGGTTTCCTTGGGGCCGCGCAGGCGCGCGCCGAGGCGCATAAACAGCGGGCCCGAGCTTAGGTCGCGCATGGTGGTGTTGACGATGGTGAAGTCTTCGAGGAGCGCGCCATCGACGGATTCGAGCGCGTAGCCCAGGCAGCCCTCGAAGAGGCAATCGGAGATGGCGAAGTTGATGAAGCCGCCGTTTGACTCGGTGCCGCACTTGATGCGGCCGGTGCCGCGATCGCGCACGCCCGGCGGGAAGCGCTTGAAGCTGCCGTCGAGCACCGTGCCCAGTTGGTACCAGCCGGTCACGTAGCAGTTGGCGATGGTCACGTTTCTGGTGGCGCGCGGGTAGCCGAGGGCGTAACTCGACTTGGGGCAGATGCCGTCGTCCCAGGGCGAGTTGACGGTGCAGTTGGAGACGCGCGCGTTCTGGCAGCAGTCGATGTCCATGCCGTCGCGGTCGGTGTCGATCTTGAGGTTGTCGATGGTGAGATTATCCACGCCGGTCAAGAGCAGGCCGAAGTGGCCGCCCTTGAGGATGGAGAAATCGCGCAGCAGAACGTTGTGGCAGTTCTTGAGCGCGATGGCTTTATTGCCCACGCCGGGCTGCTCGGCGACGTAGATCGGATAATCGCCGCGGGCGTGGCCGCCGGAGCCGAAGCTGAGGCCCTGGCCGTAGATGAGTCCCGCGCCGGTAATGCTGAAGTCGTGAATGTTCTCGCCCCACAGGAGCGAGTTATGCCAGTGATTGTGGCCGTAGTCCTGGTACGGCGTCCACGGGTCATTGGGTTCGGCGGCGTCGTATGCGCCGCCGTTATAGCCGGTGGTTTGGCCGGGCAGCGGCGAGGCGGCGGCGAGGATGGTTGCGCCCTGATCAAGGCGCAGGTGGACGTTGCTCTTCAAGTGGATCGAGAAGCAGAGATAGGTTCCCGCGGGAAAGACGGCCACGCCGCCGCCCGCGGCCGCGGCGGCTTCAATGGCGCGGTTGACGGCCGCGGTGTCGAGCTGCTTGCCGTCTCCCGCAGCGCCGTATTGGCGCACGTCGAAGATGGCGGTGCGGGAAGCGCCGCTCTCCTGAGCGGAAGCGGCGCCGGGAATGGCGGGAAGCGCAAATCCCGCCACGCCTAAACTGCCGGCGCGGAGAAAATCGCGACGCAGGGAATTGAATGTATTCATCAGTCACCTCCGGAAAACGCTCGTGGAGCCTGGAGCCGCGCGCACCTCCGGAAAACGCTCGTGGAGTCTGGAGCCGCGCGCGGCGCGGCATGAGAAACAAGGCGCAAAGCGCAGGCCAATCCTAATCGTGAATGGAATCGGAAGGCAAGTCTCTCTTGAGGCGAAGACGCGCTGGTGGGTGAAGGCTGAATCGGGGGCTGAAGTCCGCACGCGCCGGAATATGGGCCAATCAGAGCGATTTCGCGCTGCTCCGCTTGGCCGTGTCCTGCCGGCGGCCGGTTTCAATCGAGATGAAAGACTTCTTCGAGCGGAAACATCGCATCGTCCGCGGCGCCCGCGCCCAGCGGCTCGAAGAGCGGCGCCATCTCCGCTTGCCAGCGCGCGTTGACTGGCAGGCGCTTCATCCCCGCGCGGCACGCGTCGAAGTCGTCGGCTTCGAGATAGCCGACCAGCAGCCCGTCGGGGCGCAAAAACAGCGAGTAATTGCGCCAACCAGTTGCGCGCAGCGCGTCGAGCATCTCAGGCCATACGCGCGCGTGACGGTTTTTGTACTCGGCGATTCTTTCGGGGCGGACTTTCAATAGAAAGCAGACGCGCATTTCGTTCCTTTCCGCGCGTGGCGCAATGCGGGCGCGTTCATCGCGCCGCGGAAGCCGGTCACCGCTTAGCGCGCGGCTCAGTGCGCGACCAGGGCGGTGAAGGGGTACACGTAGGCCATCAGATAGACCAATCCGCCCACCAGAACGGCGAGCGCGATGCTGTGCACGAAGATGAATCGCAAGATGCTGCCCTCCTGTCCGTAGATGCCGGTGGCGGTGCTGGCGATCACGACGCTGGGCGCGGCGATCATCTTGCCCATCACGCCGCCGCAGGAGTTGGCCGAGGCCATGAGCATGGGCGAGATGCCGATCTGGTGCGCGGTCATCGTCTGGAGGCTGCCGAAGAGCACATTGGATGCGGTATCCGAGCCGCTGCTGGCCACGCCCAGCCATCCGATCAGAGTGCCGAAGATGGGATACAAAGCTCCGGTGCGGGCGAAGGCCAGGGCGAGGGTCGCGTCCAGCCCGCAGTAGCGCGTAACGTAGCCAATCCCCAGCATGGCGGCGATGGTGATCAAGGCGAACCGGATGTTGAAGCAAGTTCTGAAGAAGGAGATGAACAGCGTCTTGGGACCGAGGCCCATCAGCAATCCGGCCAGCACGGCTGCGACCAGAATGCCCGTTCCGCTGGCCGTGAGCCAGTTGAAGGTGAAGACGGCGGCCTCGGCTGTGGGCTTGAGCACCACGGGCGGAACGCGGTCGATGAGGTGATGCAAACCTGCCACGGTGAATTGAAGGGTGGTCTTGGAGCCCATCCAGTTGGAAACCGGCGGGATGCCCCAGATGAAGATCACCACGCTCAGGACCAGCCAGGGCAGCCAGGCCCTGAAGATCTTGCCGGCGCTGTGTTCGTGACGCCGCCGCGCCTGCACGGTCACATCCTCACCGAGGGCATTGAGCACCCGCTTGGGCCGCCAGAAGCGGAGGAAGGCAACCAGCACCACAATGGTGGAAATGGCGGCGACGATGTCCACCAGGGTGGGGCCGAAATAAACGGCCATGAGCAGTTGCACCACGGCAAAGGTGACGCTGGCCGCCAGGATCGGCGGCCAGACTTCGATCATGGCGCGAAACCCCGCAAAGGCCCAGACCAGCCAGAAGGGGATAAGGAGGCAGAACGGGAACAGGATGATAGCAACGGTCTTGGTGAGCGGGAGCAGGCCCAGGTTGGTGACGCCGTGCAGCGCCACGATGGGGATTCCGATGGCGCCGAAGGCCACAGGTGCGGTGTTGGCTATCAACGAGAGAGCCGCGGCTTGCAGCGGGCGGAAGCCGAGACTGATGAGGATGGCTCCGCAAACCGCGTCGGAGGTGCCAAAGCCCGCGGTGCCCTCAAAGAACGCGCCCAGAGCGAAGGCGATGAGCAGCACTTGCAGCCGGCTGTCGTCGGTGATGTTGGTCAGGCTCTCCTGAAGGGTGACAAAGTGGCCGGTCCTCACAGTCAGGTCGTAGAGAAAGATGATGGGCAGGATGATCCAGCAGATGGGAAAGAGGCCGTAGCCCGCGCCGTAGGCTGCGGCGGAGAACGCCAGCCGGGTGGGCATGTGAAAGGCCAGGATGGCCACAAGGAGCGCCGTGGTCAGGCCGGCCACGGCGGCAATGTGCGCCTTCACGCGCAGGATGGCCATGGCGCCCAGCAGCACGACGATGGGCAGGCCCGCCACGATGGTGGAGACCCACCAGATGCCCAGGGGATTATAGCCTTGCTCCCACACGGCTGCCGAAGTGTTGGTTTTGAAGAGATAGATCGCGCCCAGAATAAGCGCAACGGTTCCCAGGCTGAGCGTCCAAACCGCGGACGCGGTGACCGGGCTCTGGCCCAATCCGGTTGGCGCTTGAGAAGGTGAAGCAGGATTCGATTCCATAGAACCTCGGGAAGGCGCTTTTTAGACGCTTCGATGCTTGGATCAAAGAAATTCGGGAGAATTAAACAAAGATCGATTATCTATGAGAGCCTGGCAAGCTGGCTACATTTTCGACAATATGCCCCATCTTTTCCTGTTTGGTGCGCAAATAGCGTTCAAAGGACTCCTGGGGCTCGACCTCGGCGGAGATACGCTCGACGATCTCGATGCCGGCCGCTTCCATGGCGGCGACTTTGTCCGGGTTGTTGGTCATCAGGCGGACGCGCAGGACGCCCAGAAGCTTGAGGACTTCGGCGGGCAGCTCATAGCCGCGGTAGTCGGCGGCAAAGCCCAGCTCGACGTTGGCCTCCACCGTGTCCAGGCCCTGGTCCTGGAGCTCGTAGGCCTTGAGCTTGGCCATCAGGCCAATGCCGCGGCCCTCCTGCCGCTCATAGATCAGGATGCCGGCTCCGGCTTCGGCAACCTTGGTCAGCGCCAGTTCGAGCTGCAATCGGCAGTCGCAGCGCAGGGAGCCGAAGACGTCGCCGGTGAGGCATTGGGAGTGAATGCGGACCAGCGGCGGGGCGGAGTGAATGTCGCCCATCACCAAGGCCACTAAGCCTTCCTTTTCGCCGGCCTTCACGCCTGCTGGCGCGGTTTCGCCGCCGGCGGGCGGCGCGGCGCGCAGGCCCTCGAAGCCCAGAATGCGGAAGGCCCCCCAGCGGGTGGGAAAATCCGCCTCGGCAATCTTGGTCACGCTTACGAATCCCATAACGCCATTTTACCGGGTGCGCAGCAAATCTACTGCGATTTACGTCACACAAGGTGAAATGGGCATCGCCCCCATTGCCGGCTGGTTCCAGCCCTCCGCGGCGCGTACCATGGAGGTCGTGACCGACAATCTTATTTGGATTACGCTGCTGGTCAAGCTGGGTGTGGTGGCCTCAGTAGCCAGCGTGCTGGCGCGCGTAACCACCTTCCGGCGCCTGTTTTTTGCCGAGAAGCGCAGTCCCCGGCAGACTCTGGCGCTGCTGGCGTTTTTTCTGGTCCCGCTCACTCTGGGCGTGTGGGTGCGGTTTCTGGTGCCCAACTTCCTGGCCGCCGACATTTCCTTCACCACCGTGATTTTGCTAGGCTTGCTCATCGGGCCGGGATGGGCCATGCTGGGCGGGGTGGTGCTTTCGGCGCCCGCCATGATTCACCACGAATTTCTGTCCCTCCCCTTCAACGTGGTGCTGGGATTGATGGCGGGGCTGCTGGGCCAGTTGGTCGAGGAAGAGGAGATCTGGTCGTTCACGCCGCTCATCGACCTGAGCCTCTACCGCTGGGTGCGGCGCAATCTGCGCCAGCCGCGCATCGACCGCCAGTTCATGATGCTGTTTCTGATTGCGGCGGCGGAGGCGTGGCGGGACTGGCTGGCCCGCGCCTTTCCGCACCGGCTGTTTGCGCTGCTCGCCAACGAGCTGTGGTTGCAGGTGCTGGTATGGATTAGCGCGCCCATCACGGTGGGCGTGGCGCTGAAGGTGTGGAACGCGCTGCGCCTGGAGATGACGCTGGAAGAGCAGAAGCGCCTGCTGCTGGAGGCCCGGCTGGACGCCTTGCAGCGCCAGATCAACCCCCATTTTCTGTTCAACACGCTTAACTCCATCGGCTCGCTGGTGCGCAGCCAGCCGGAGCTGGCCCGGGAAATGATCGTGAAGCTGGCCAACATTCTGCGCGCCCTGCTCAAGGACCACGACACCTACGTGCCCCTGCGCGAGGAGCTCAAGTTTACCGACGACTATATCGCCATCGAGGTGGTGCGCTACGGGGCCGAGAAATTGCGGGTGGAAAAGGAGATCGACCCGCGCACGCTGGAGGTTCTGGTGCCTAGCATCCTGCTCCAGCCGCTGATCGAGAACAGCATCAAGCACGGGCTTGAGCCGCGCATCCACGGGGGCACCGTAACCCTGCGCAGCCGTCTTGAAGGCGGACGGGCGCTGATTGAAGTAGCCGATGACGGGGTGGGCATGCGCGGCCGGCCCTCCTCGGCCCTGCGCAGCAATGGCGCGGGAATCGGCATCAAGAACGTGCAGGAGCGCCTGGAGGTCCTTTACGGCAACCGGGCGCGCTTCAACGTGGTCAGCAATCCCGGCCGCGGAACCGTGGTTTCCATCGAAATTCCGGCGGTAACGGAGGGCGGCCAGAGTCTTTGATCGGGCGCGCAATGCATCTCTGTCTACGCGAATTTCCGTATAAGATTTCTCCCAGGGTTCCCGATCTGCCGTTCGACCCGATCAATGATGGGAGGAAACATGGCTAGCGAAATGACCTTACCGGAGTCCTCTGTCCGCGTGGACAGAATCGGCCAGATCGCCATCACAGTTACCGACCTGGCGCGGGCAAAGAGCTTCTACCAGCACCAGTTGGGCATCAGGTTTCTCTTCGACGCCGGGAGCATGTCCTTCTTCCAGTGCGGCGATGTGCGTTTCATGATCGGAACCGCGGAGAAACCAGGACCGCGCGGCGGCACCATCCTCTATTTCACAGTTGCCGACATTGGCGCGGCGCACGCATTGCTTTCGGCTCAGGGCGTGGAGTTTGTCCAGGAGCCGCACCTCGTGGCTAAGATGCCCGGCCACGATCTTTGGATGGCGTTCCTGAAGGATCCTGACGGCAACGTTGTGGGCCTGATGAGCGAAGTCTCCTCTACTTGAAAGGGCGCCTCAGAGATCAACTCGGGGCGCGTGCAAACCGCTACCTGGAGCGTTATGCTCACAGCATGGTGCGCTTCACGGTGCTGGCGTCGGGGTCGAAAGGCAACAGCACGGTTATCTCCGGCGGAGGGACGCGCCTGCTGGTGGATGCCGGGCTGAGCTGCCGGGAGCTTTTCCGGCGCATGGAGATGGCCGGCGAAGACCCCAAAACCCTGGATGCCATTCTCATCACCCACGAGCACCAGGACCACATCAACGGTCTGAGCGTTACCGCGCGCAGGCTGGGCATTCCGGTGTACTTTACTGAGGCCACCCACCGGGCCTGGATGCGCTGGCTGACCCCGCGCCGCCAGATGACCTATGCCCAGTGGCTGGAAGAGTGCCGCAGGCAGGCCGCCGAGCGCCAAGGCGAGGCAGCCATGAGCCAATCGGAAGCAGCCATGAGCCGATCGGAAGCAGCCATGAGCCAATCGGAAGTCGATGCCGCGGCCGAAGAGGACGAACCGGACGAGCTGGAGGCCGGAATGGCGCCCGAGGCCGCCGCGGAGCCCCCGACGGAGCCGCCCGCCGAAGCGGCTCCAGACCAGCAACCATCCTTGAAAGACGATCCGACCTGGCTCCCCGCGGTGGAGTACTTTCAATCCGGCCAGTCCTTCAGCATCGGCGAGATTGACGTCAGCCCCTTCACCATTCCCCACGACGCCGCCGATCCCGTGGGCTTTGTCTTCCGCTCGGAAGGCGTGCGCATCGGCTTTGTCACCGACCTCGGCTACATCCCACCCAACGTGAAGGCGCAGCTTAAGGATTTGGACCTGCTCCTGCTGGAATCCAACCACGACCTGGAGATGCTGCGCGACGGGCCCTATCCCTGGGCGGTGAAGCAGAGGGTGCTTTCGCGCGTCGGCCACCTCTCCAACGAGGCAGCGGCGGAGTTTCTGACCGATAGTTACGACGGCCAAGCCTCCTACGTCATCCTTGCTCATCTATCTGAAAACAATAATCTTCCTGAGCTGGCGCGGATCACGGCCGAGCGCGCGCTCGAGGGCCGCGCCAGCCTGCTGGCCAACCGCCTGCTGCTGGCTGCGCAGCACCAGCCGCTGGCCGCCATCGAATTCTAGCCAAGTATCTCTCTTATTGACTTTTAGCGAATTCGGTTACAATAGGGTGAAGGGCGCATCTTAATAATGGGAGGATTGGCGGAAAACGCGAATCCGGGTGTTTTCGCCTTGGTGATTTGGAGGAGGGCGTGGCTACGGCGGGTCTACCGCAGGGCTGAGCGTCCGAAAGATCCAATGCACGCGCTAATTGCATGGCCGCACGCAAGCACAGCGGCAGAGCCCATCCTTCGCAAGGTGATTCCTTATGTCTATGACAGGTACCCGATGCACGGATCGAGTCGTAGGCGCCATTCTGGCAAGCTGGCGGTTTGACATTTCGGGAATCTCTCCGGAGATGCGGAAGGATTACGAAAGTCATTTCGCCGAGTGCGCTAATTGCCGCGCGCGCCAGAAGTTCCACCGCAGCCTGGACGCCACGCTGGCCATCCTAACCTCTCTCTCCGCGCTGTTCTTTCTCTTCGCGCTTTCGGTTCTCAGGCACATAAAACCGCTGGAGCACGTGGCCTTCAACATTCTGGGACTGGACATTTCCTCCACGTACACCATGCTGGTTTCGGCCGGAATTGCGGGCCTCTGCTTTTCGGTTCTTGCCCTGGCGCTGGTGCTGGCAGCCACGCCGGCGCCGTCGTATCTGAGCGGCCTGGCCGTGGAACGCGCGAAGCTGATCGAAGAGCGGATCGAGGAGCGGCTGCCCGCGGCCATCAAATCGCTGCGTCCGCGCTAACGGCGGCTTGGGCGCGAATCCCTCTTAGGCCTCCCCTTGCGGGAGGCCTTTGTGCATTGGCGGGCCGGCCGCACTGGCCGCATCAACGCCCGCCGCGCCATGAATCAACTTAGAACTTATCCGTGAATTGCGCATTCAGGTAGCGCCGCTCTCCAGAGCGGCTGTACCGGAGGCGTCCACGCCGCCAACAGCGACGTGTGGGCCAAGAGGCCCACACGACAGCCGACCAGGAGGTCGGCGCTACCTATTTACGGATAAGTTCTTAGTCTCTCGGCGAGGTTTGTCGGCGGGCGGCGCTACTTTTCGAGCGGCGCTATTTTTCGAGCGGCACGCGCAGGTCCCGGCCCGTCCTCTCTTTGGGCAGGCCCAGATGGAGCAGGTTCAAGAGCGTGGGCGAGATGTCGCGCAATGAGCCGCCGGCGCGCAGGCGGTAGCGGCTGGCTTCGTTGGCGCTCAAACGAATGCAAAACGATCGCGAGCGGAGGCGGATGGAGGATGATTGGTTTGCGGCCGAAAGGCAGCACGGAGATTCCGTATAATTGAAGCGAATCATCCACGAAAAAAGAGATTCCAGCTTAGGAAAGAGAGTATCGAGATGTACAAAGTCGTTTTACTTCGTCATGGAGAGAGCATCTGGAACAAGGAAAACCTGTTTACCGGCTGGACAGACGTTGATCTGTCGGAGAAGGGCGCAGAAGAGGCCACACAGGCCGGCCGGATGCTGAAGGAGCAGGGATTTTGCTTCGACGTCGCCTTCACTTCAGTGCTGAAGCGCGCGATACGCACCCTGTGGATCACGCTGGACGAAATGGACCTGATGTGGATTCCCGTGGAGCGCGACTGGCGGCTGAACGAACGGCATTATGGGGCGCTGCAAGGTCTGAACAAAGCGGAGACGGCAGCGAAATACGGGGAGGAACAGGTGAAACTCTGGCGCCGCAGTTACGACATTCGCCCGCCGGCGCTGGACGAGGCTGATCCCCGTTTTCCAGGGAAGGACCCACGCTATCGCAAGGTACCCAAAGAACAGATTCCGCTCAGCGAATGCCTTAAGGACACCGTCGACCGCTTTCTGCCCTGCTGGCATGAAGCGATTGCTCCCGCGATCCGGTCGGGGAAGCAGGTGTTGATCGCGGCCCATGGCAACAGCCTTCGGGCGCTGGTGAAGTATCTTGAGGACATTCCGGACGAGCAGATCGTCGGTCTCAACATTCCTACCGGCGTGCCGATGGTGCAGGAACTTAACGACGACCTGAAATCGATTCGTCATTATTATCTGGGAGACGCCGCGCGGATCGAGCAGGCGGTCAATAAAGCCGCGAGCACGGGCGTCGCGAGCCGTTAAGCACTGGGAAATTCCTTGAGGAGTTTGTCGCAGGCGGGCTTGCGGGCCAGCGCGCTGGCGTTGTTTTGGGTTTCGGCGCGATAATTCCGTCCGTCGAGGATGGTGAGTTAGAGAGGCCGCTTTTGATTGCGCATCCATCCGTTATCAAGATGGGCCCTTGATGATCCTCGACTGCTCGAAACTCTGGTGCAATGCCGGATGGGGCGCCTCCGGCTCCGGCAAATGCGAGAGGGCACTATTCCGCGCCTCCGGCAGCCCGAAGCGGCGAAAAGAGCCGCACATTCGACGGCTACTTTGTGTTGTCGAAATGTTGCAACTGCGACAGGATTTTGCTGTATCGCTGCTCGATGCCGCCGCGCGTGCACCGCAGCACAAAGCTATTCATGATGTTCACCGGAAGCCTCTGCGAGGGGACCGGCCCCAGGGCCAGAAACACGAAGGCGTTCCATAGCATGGTGACCACCATCAATCTGCGAACCCATGCGCTGGGAGCCGACACGGCCAGCAAAAGAATTGCGGCGGTGAGGTAATCGAGATACGTCGCTACCGAAATCAGGATGAAGATAAAAAACAGCGATCCCGGCACGATCCAGATGAGGAGCGCCTTGACGCGCCAGTCACTCCGATTGCGAATAGCGTTCTTCACGATCAGGCCCAGTACCGGCCAGAACCCGACAACCAGGGGCAGGAAGTAACGAACGGGATTCGCCAGGGTATACATTCTGGCGCCGGTCAGGACCGACTGCTTCTTTGTAATGTACTTTACATAGGTAGCGAATGCCTGCGCGCCGTTGCCGTAATGCACAAATGCAAGCCACGTCGGGATGAGCCAGGCGAGACAGAAGAGGGTAATGAGCGAGAGGAAGGCGATTGCTTCCTTGCGCGGCATCCGGAATATGGCAAAGTAAAGCACCAGGGGAATGAGGAACGCTCCGTCGCTGGGCCGCAATCCTGCGCCTATAGAGAAGGTGAGCGCCGCAATCCATAACATCCACTTAGCCCGACCGCGCTCATAACACAGAAGGAGATAGTAAGTGGCCAGGGGGAAGAGTAACTGCGAAGCATAAGTGCTATGTATCTCACCGGAGAACCAGGCATAGAAGACGGTAGAGTAGGCCAACGCCGCCAGAAACGCGTTCCACCGCCCGGTGAAGAAGCAGGCTGTGTAATAGAAAACGACCACCCCTGCTACCGAGAACAAAATATTCATCCCCGTAATTGCCAGCGCTGGATCGGAAAAGAGGCCGGCAATCCGGTCGAAGAGCCAATAGCCCGGCGGCTGGATGATGTAGGTTTTCGCGGCAATGCTGGCCACCATGTCGGGGCCGTTGCCAAAGTACAGCGGGCCGCGGCAAAGGATGCGCGTAACCAGCACAACAACTGCAAGAATGGCCGGGAAATAGATGCTCTTGGGATCCCTCAAATGGCTGGCTGAAGCGGCAGGATGGTCGCTCGTGCTCATGCGGTCTCCGGGAGCGGGTGAGGGCGCAGGGCACAGAATAGCACCCGGGAACCGGCGAGCGGTTCCTTCTCTCAAGGAGTAACCGCCCGTCATCGAGTGAGTAAGCAGACACCCAGTTCCAAAGAACCTGTCTATTCGCCGTAGTTCAGGCTCTCCAGCCCCAGGTACACCGCGCCCGACGCCAGCTCTTCTTCGATGCGCAGCAACTGGTTGTACTTGGCGATGCGGTCGGTGCGGCTGCACGAGCCGGTCTTGATCTGGCCCACGCCGGTGGCCACGGCCAGGTCGGCGATGAACGTGTCTTCGGTTTCGCCGGAACGGTGCGAGATCACGGATGTGTAGCCGTAGCGGCGGGCGAGTTCGATGGCTTCCAGCGACTCGGTGACGGTGCCGATCTGGTTGAGCTTGATGAGGATGGAGTTGGCCACGCCCTCTTCGATGCCGCGCTGCAAGCAGCTTGATGTTGGTGACAGAAGATGTCGTCGCCGACCAACTGGATTCGGCTGCCCAGCTTGTCGGTGAGCGTGCGCCAACCCTCCCAGTCGTCCTCGGCCAGGCCGTCTTCGAGCGAGACGATGGGATATTGGCGGATCCAGTTTTCGTAGAAGGCTGACCATCTCCGCGCTGGTGAGCTCGCGCTTGTCGCTCTTTTTGAAGACGTACGATTTCTTTTCCTGGTCGTAGAACTCGCTGGAGGCGGGATCGAGAGCAATGGCGATCTGCTCGCCGGGTTTGTAGCCGGCCTGCTCGATGGCTTCGAGGATGACCTCGATGGCTTCGGTATTCGACTTGAGCGAGGGCGCGAATCCGCCTTCGTCGCCGACGGCGGTGTTGTAGCCCTTCTTCTTGAGCACGCTTTTGAGAGTGTGGAAGGTTTCCGCGGCCCAGCGCAGCGCCTCGCTGAACGTTGAAGCGCCGACGGGCATGATCATGAACTCCTGAAAATCCACGTTGTTGTCGGCGTGCGCGCCGCCGTTCAAAACGTTGAGCATGGGCGTGGGCAGCACGCACGCGTTTACGCCGCCGAGATAGCGGTACAGCGGGAATCTCGAGGGTTTGCGCCACGGCGCGGGCCGCGGCCATGGAGACGGCGAGAATGGCGTTGGCGCCCAGCTTGCCTTTGTTGGCCGAGCCGTCGAGGGCGTTCATGGTCTGATCGATGAGGCGCTGGTTGGCCGCGTCCATGCCTTCCAGTTCCGGCGCGATCACGCTCTCCACGTTGGCCACGGCCTGCAGCACGCCCTTGCCCAGGTAATGGCTCTTGTCGCCGTCGCGCAGCTCCACGGCCTCATGCTCGCCGGTCGATGCGCCCGAAGGCACAATGGCGCGGCCCATGGCGCCGCTCTCCAGAATTACGTCCGCTTCCACGGTCGGATTGCCGCGCGAATCCAGAACCTCGCGGGCACGAATGGCAACAATCTCAGTCATATCGCTCCTCACAATGTGGTGTAACAGCCGGTCGTTCAGGGTGTGGCAGTCGGGGACGGCGATCCACGGCAACAGCTTCTCCGCCGGCGCTTCGAATCGTGCTCAGAAGATCCTGCACGCCTTCGGAATCTCCTCTCCGTCACGAGCGGCTGCGCAATGCGCCGTACACCGGAACCGCTATCGTCTACGGGCATTTCTCTTAGGAAATGCCGCTTTCCATCAAGCGGGAATCGGTTATGCAAATCTGCGGAACGGATCGCGTGCTGTCACCACGTGATTTCGTAATCCCACGTTCGCCACCCTAGCCGCAAAAACAGATACGCGGCGAGGGTGGGCACCCGATTCTCGGTTACTTAGCCACCAGGTCGCGGCACTACGATCAAAATCGGTGTGTACCCTTCGGATTCTAGCAAACCGGACCCGGCGGAGCAGTGTGGCAGCCGTCACACGCGGCAGATAAGGGTAGGAAGCAGCCGCGGAGGTAACTTAGCTGATTCGTACCGGCCAAAGCACCTGCCTGCAAGGACTTCGCGCAACGCACCGCGCAGCCGCGCTAGGCTAACGTTGGGTGGGTAGGCGAGCCGCGCGTTTTCGTGCTGCGTTGAGCAAAACTTTCCGTCCACAGCCGGGTCTAAATCTCAGGGAAGGAATATAGGTTCGCGAGAAGGAGATCAGGATGAGCCGCTCCATTTTTGTGTGCGCCTTAATGCTTGCAACTTCCGCCGCTTTAGGAGCGCAGCAAGCGAGCCAATCGAATCCCTACGCGGGGGTTTCGCATCCCCCTGCCGACGACACCATCGTCGATATGACGCCGCCCGCGCCCGAGCCTGCGCCCGCGAGCAAGCCCTCCCCCGCGAAGCTGGCCACGCCCCAGCCGGCGCCGGCCGCTGCTGAAAGCCAGCCGCAGCCCTCACCGGCCGCCGGGCAGGCAGCGCCGGAAGCCTCTCCCAGCAATTTTTCGCTGAGCTATCCGGGGCCGGAGCCGGGCGACGGCACCGACGACGGCATAGTACTCGTTGAACCCGGCGCATCCCACGCGCCCGCCCCGCCCGCCGAGCCTAGCTTGAACGAGAGCGCATACGCGAACAACCCCGACGGCGACATCGTGCATCCGGAGCCGCTCGCGCCCGGCGAACTGGGCCAGGGAACCAACATTCGCGTGCGCTTGCTCCAGAGTCTTTCTACGGCGTACGACCAGGATGGCCAGGCCTTCCGCACGCAGGTGGCCTCCGACGTGATTCAGGACGGCCGGGTCCTCATCCCCGCCGGCTCTGAGATTGACGGCACGGTGGAGCGGGTTTCCTCCGGGCACTTTGGCGGCCACGGTTCCATTCGCCTGCGGCCGGAGACGGTGATCCTGCCTGGCGGCTCTCGTTACCAGCTCTACGCGCAGGTCTTTGCGACGCCGGACTCCAGGACGCGCGTCACCGACGAAGGCGCCATCGTGCCTGGCTCGCAAGTGAAGAAGGACAGCATCGAGTACGGCGGCGCGGCGGGGGTGGGCGTGACAACGGGCGCTATCCTGGGCGGGCCGGCCGGCGCCCTGGCCGGGGGCCTGGTAGGCGCGAGCATGATCACGGCCCATCTGCTGCTGAGCCATCCGCAGCCCTCCCTGAACAGCGGCACAACCCTCGTGTTCTCGTTGACGCGGCCATTAGAGATGGTTCCCGACACGCGCGCCGCAAAATAGCGAATTTCGGCGCAAGCTTGTGAGGAAACACGCAGTGGGTTGAGGGCGCCTGTTTTTCCGCAGTCCAACTTTGGCCGCCAGCCCCGCATTTACACTAAGAAGCTGGGAATGCGCCGGAAAGCCTCGGCCAGCCTTCGCATTCCTGGAGAGCTAGCCGGAATTTTCCGGAATTTTATGGATAAGTTCGTCATTCGCGGCGGCAATCCGCTGGTGGGCACCATCCGCGTCTCGGGGGCGAAGAACTCGGCGCTGCCGTGCATGGCCGCGGCCATTCTCACCGAGGACGAAGTCATTCTCGAAAACATTCCCCAGGTGCACGACATCGAGACCGAGCGCCGTCTGCTCGTGTCCATGGGCGCCGCGGTGGATCTGCGCGCAGGCGAACGCCAGGACCGCACCACCATCAGTTGCCGCACCCTCTCCGATTCCATGGCCCGCTACGAGATCGTGAAGACCATGCGCGCCAGCTCGCTGGTGCTGGGGCCGCTGGTGGCGCGCACCGGTCACGCGGATGTGGCTATGCCCGGCGGCTGCGCCATCGGCGGCAGGCCCATCGACCTGCACATCAAGGGCCTGGAAATGATGGGCGCCACCATCATGCAGGAGCACGGCTATCTGAAGGCGCGGGCGAGCCGGCTCAAGGGCGCGCATCTGGTCTTTGACAAGATCACCGTCACGGGCACGGAAGACCTGCTCATGGCCGCGGCGCTGGCCGAGGGCGAAACCCTGATGGAAAACTGCGCCCGCGAGCCGGAGGTCGCCGACCTGGCCGCGCTGCTGACCGCCATGGGAGCGAAGATCGAGGGCGCAGGCACGGCGACCATCCGCGTCACGGGCGTGAGCCGGCTGCATGGCGCGCGCTACCGCATCAATCCCGACCGCATCGAGGCGGGAACCTTTCTCATCGCGGGCGCCATCACCGGCGGCGATCTCATCGTCGCCAACTGCAAGACGGAGCACCTGGGCGCGGTGATCGCCAAGCTCGTGGAGGCGGGCGTGCGCGTGGACGTTCTGGGCCCGGACGCGGTGCGGGTACGCGCCGCCAGCCGCCTCTGCGCGGCCGACATCTCCACCGAGGAGTTTCCCGGCTTTCCCACCGACATGCAGGCGCAGTACATGGCCCTGGCCACGCAGGCCGAGGGAGTCAGCCTGGTCACCGAAAACATCTTCGAGAACCGCTTCATGCACGTGCAGGAGCTGGTGCGCATGGGCGCCAACATCAAGGTGGACGGGAGCATGGCCACGGTGCGCGGGCCGGCGCGGCTCTCGGCCGCCACCGTCATGTGCTCCGACCTGCGTGCATCGGCTTCGCTGGTGCTGGCCGCGCTGGTAGCTGACGGCGTGTCAGTCCTCGACCGCGTCTACCACATGGACCGCGGCTACGAGCGCATCGAGCAAAAGCTCAGCGGCGTGGGCGCGCAGATTCAGCGCCGGGGCAACGTCTTTCCGCCTAAGGAAGCGGAAGGAATCAGCGGTTAATTAGAGCCCGTCCCAGGAAGCGGAACAGTCAACAGAGTATTCGAGTCCGGCATGGTGAGATAGGCAGCGTTGAGATTTGTGTCGACCGCGATGGCCGCAATGGGTGACGGCGTCGTCTCCGAGACGAGCACAATGTGCCCCGACGCATCAGTGATCGTGAACCCCGTGGGCGTGGCCGTGACTACAGCCCATCCGTCCTGCACGACCAAGGGAGGAGCGCCTGGCTGGTTCGAATTTACTGGAACCATGCTTTGCGACAGCGTGCCCGTAAAGCCACGCACCTGGGTGTGGGTCCGCGGGTTGAAGTAGCTTCCCAGAGTGGAGACCGAGTGAGAGGCGACAGTCGTGTAAGGCATTCCAGTCTGGACGGTGCTCGGGCTGACCTCGTCGATCATGACATTGCCGTTGGTGTCCATGGTGGTCGTTACAAGCTCGTTTTCCTGATCGCTGTATCCAAGGCCAGCGATGGTTTCACCCCCGGTCGACTGCGTGGCGACAACGCTCATGTTCTGGGTGTTGATTTCCGTAAGGAGGCCCGCGCCTCCGACCCACAATGTTCCAGTTGCAGTCAACGCAACGGAGGTCGGCTGGCCTCCGACCGGAATCGTAGTGATTGGCGTGTCGGTATTGAGATTGACCTCGGTTACCGTACTATCCCCGTAGTTGGCCACGTATGCAATGCTGCCGTCGGATGTCACGGCCAACGCGACCGGCTGATTTCCGACTGTAATCGTAGAGAGTACGGCGTTATTCACGATATCGAGGATGCTTACGGTATTGTTCCCGGAGTTTGCCACGATTGCGCGTGTCATCTGCGTTGTGTCAGTCCTGTACTGGTGGCATGGACCATCATCCTGATTGTCGTGACTAACTTGAGGGTCGTAAGCAGCTATTGCTGTCGGGTTAGGGCCGACTGGAATGGTCGTCCCGCCGTTGTTCACTTGGTTAAGCGAATATTCGGTGACAACCGGAGAGGAATTGGTATATGAACCGGAGTCGTACACCCATTGACCTTGACAGGTACCGTCCCCATACGGGTCGTCGTTATCGGCGCTTTGCCACGCCGTGGTAACGGCCTGCGCCGCGACGCCGAATGGGTTGCCGGCGATGGTTTGGCTGCTTGCGACGGAAAGCAGATTAACGCCTGCAGGCACGAGCCCTGCGGCGCTGCCGGCCTGGTTCAGAATTGCCAATGAATAACCGCTCTGGGCGAGGCTAGATGGGAAAGGAAACGTTGCCTGAGTTCCGTCGCTACTGACGCTCGTTGCGGTTTCTGTGGCGGCCACGTTACTGTTTTTGTCGTACACGTACAAGAGCGGCATCCCGAATTGTGTAGTTAAGGGTATCTCGGAACCAAGGGTGAGAGTACTGGGCAGGTTGCCCAGGATGGCGAGTCGCCTGGATGCATAATCCATGTTGTAGATTACGCAAGTAGCCGTGTAAGCGAGTTTGTCGGGGTAATAATTGTATACGAGGGCGTTCGAAGTGTTATATTGCCACCACCACAGTCCGTCCCAGGACACGTTTCCCTGAAAAATGGGGCCCGCGCTCGGATCTGAATTGTTACCACAGTCCTCCGGTTCGAGCCAGTCTATATCCCAGTATGCAGGCTCCCTCCCATTATTAACGATATAGACCCCGCTTTCGCCAGTTGATGCGGGCTGATCACCGTAGTTTCCGAAGTTGTACACGGTGCCCACGGTTATGTCATCACCACCCTGCCAGTAGTCGCCATATGGCGCCGGCATCTCGTTTCCCCATACCGGAACATTTGGAACAACCATCAAATCGCTGTTAGGAAGACATTTATGTACATTGTCCTGTTGGAGCGCGTTTGAGTCGCCTATGCAGGACCGGGATGCAACCGCTATGCCCTGCGTCGGAGACGGTCCACAGGCTGAGAGACCCAAAGTAATCGGGAAACACATGATCACTATCGTCACCAATCTCGTGTGCACAACTCACCCCTCTCTCAAAAGCCGAGCGTAGTAGCAAGTTTGTTGAAAATCACGATGGCCGTGTTCTGACCATGGCGTGATACGTAGGTGAAAAGGAGCCTGTCCGCTCGCGAACCCACGGGCTCCATCCCGGCAATAAGGAAGCCGGGCTCAATGCCTTGCGGATTCACCTTTGTCAATTGTTGTGCCCTATCCAGATCCTGCTCGAAGAGATTCCCATTTCCCGAGAGCAAGGAATAAAAGAGAAAGACGGCCTCACCCGGATTAGAGAATTTTCCGTTGCGATCCGCCGAAAACAGCGCCGGGAAAGCCTTGATGGACGCCGCGTGTTCTCTGAATCTATGAACGACCGCCTCGTTGGTCCTCATCGACGGCGGCGCTCCGATCTCATGCATGAGGTCATTGAAGGCTTTCACGACCGCGGCCTCGGGAACGAGCTTTCCGTCGCCTGCACGGGCGGCTTGTTCCGCCTTGGCCAGGCGGTCCGCAAGTTGGTCCGTGAGCCGACGGATGGAACTGTCACCTTCCGGATTGGGCAGGATCAGCCCGATTAAATCCTCGCTGTACTTGTGAATCCCCGCAGGATCGGAGGTCGAAGCTTCCTGGTCGAAGAGACAAAAGAGGATTTGCGCGCAATGCGGCACTTGCGGATTGTGCGGGGGTTGTGAATTGGCCCTGGCCAGGGCACAACCCAAGAAAATGAACAGCGCCGCAATTCCCGCCAATAATCTTCTCCTCATGTAACCTCCTTTTTCCGCTCACACGCTGTGAGTTTATCTCGGAGGATGGGAGCCGAATGTGACCTACACCGCGGTGGAAGCCACGGACAGGCAAGGATACAGCGGGCTCTTTGCCGCCTCACACGGCGGTTCTCAAGCAGATTGGGGAAAAATGAGCAACACCAAGCCAGGACAAGGCGGCCCTTAATGCCATAGAGCATTGCGCGTCATAAGAAGCCCCGCTGTGACGGAGGGCACAGTTGCGTGTGACAGCGTAGCAGGCCGGTGCAAATCTCAGCTTCTCTTCGCGTAGAGTGGCTGCAAATCCCCGTTGCGCGAATTGGAGCCAAGGGCTGCCGCTTACTTGATCTCGATCACGTCCTTCGCAGCCGCGGCCGCCGTTTCGGCCTGCTCCATCAGTTTTTCCGCCGCGGCGTAGAACTCCGCCGCTTGTGGGCTTTTGGGTCCGGCCAGGGTTACGGGCAGGCCGCGGTCGCCGCCTTCGCGGATGGCCGGGATCAGCTCGATGGAGCCCAAAAACGGCACGTTGAACTGCTGCGCCGTGCGCTCCGCTCCGCCGCGCGAGAAGACGTCGATCTCCTTGTGGCAGTGCGGGCAGGTGAAGTAGCTCATGTTCTCGACCATCCCCAGCACTTCGACGTTGACCTGCGCGAACATTTCCAGAGCCTTGCGCGCGTCCTCCAGGCTCACGTCGCTGGGCGTGGAGACCACCACCGCGCCGGTGAGCGGCACGGTCTGCACCAGCGAAAGCGCCACGTCGCCGGTGCCCGGCGGCAGATCGACGATCAGGTAGTCCAGCTCGCCCCAGTCCACCTGCAGAAGGAACTGGCGGACGATCTGGTGCAGCATGGGTCCGCGCATGATGAGCGGCTTATCGCCGGGCGAGATGTAGCCGATGGAGATGGTCTTGATGCCGTGGGTCAGGTTGGGCTGGATCATGTTGCCGGGGCCGATTTTGGGCGGCTGCGACGAGCCCATCATGAGCGGTACGTTGGGGCCGTAGACGTCGGCGTCCATCAGGCCCACGCGCTGGCCGAGCTTGGAGAGCGCGATAGCCAGATTGACGGCTATCGTGGTTTTGCCCACCCCGCCCTTGCCGGAGCCGATGGCAACGATCTTGGCCACGCCGGGCAAAGCTACCGGCTGAGGCATGGCATGTGAATGCGCCATAATTTTTAGTTACTCCTTTCGCTTGCAAATAGTTTGAAACGCGGCTACCGGCAGAGCCCGTTCGATGCGCCGATCACCGGCCCTCATTGCCGGCCGGGCTCCGTGCCTTCCAGCGCCGCGGTGGCCAGCCGTTCCTGTTTACGCCGGATGCTCTCGGCCTCGCGATGCTCGCGGCGTCGCAGTGCATCCTCGTAGCGGCGAATCTCGTCGGGCGTCTCGGGCAGCAGGCGGGGAACCTTTTGCGGCCGGCCCTGCTCGTCGATGGCCACAAACACCAGGTAGGCGCTGGCCACGTGCACCACCGCCGCGGTGCGCGGGTTCTCGGCCCACACCTTCACGCCCACCTCCATGGAGCTGGTAAAGGCCCGGTTCACGCTCGACCTGAGCGTCACCAGATCGCCCAAATGCACCGGCTGGATGAAGTCAATGTGGTCCATGGCCGCGGTCACCACGGGCATGCGCGAGTGGCGGAAGGCGGCCATGGCGGCGGTGAGATCGATGAACTGCATCAACCGCCCGCCCAGCAGGTGGCCCAGCATGTTGGTGTCGTTGGGCAGGATGATCTCCGTCGTCTCCGATTGCGTGCTCGCTACCGTGCGCACAGGGGGATTGTTTTCCGCGCCGTTCATGCCGTCCTCGCTCCGTTCACCGTTGGCTGTGCCCGCCCGCGCGCCCTGCCGGCCAGCTACAATGGAACCGGCGGCAGGTTCCGGCCCCGGAAGCCGGGCCAGGCACCCTGTTCCAGTTTCGGCAATCCCAGCCAAAACCGCAAATCCCCCCGGGACTCCGGGCCGCGAATCCGGGCCGCGCGGCGCAGCCGGAAAAGAGGACGATGGACAAGCTTGCAGGACTCAGAGAGATTCTGGCGCTGGACCCCAGGAATAGCTTTGTCCGTTACGGCATCGCCATGGAACTGGCCGGCCGCGGCGAAACCGAAGCGGCGCTGGCCGAGTTTAACACGCTGATCGAAAACGATCCCGATTACACGGCCGGCTACTTCATGTCCGCGCAGACCCTGGCCGGCGCGGGCCGCACCGCGGAGGCTATCGAGCGGCTGAAGGCCGGGATCAGCTGCGCCGCGCGCGCCGGCAATAGCCACGCCCTCAGCGAAATGCAGTCCATGCTCGGCGAGCTGGACCGGTAGGTCCTTCGCAACTCGACCGGTAGGTCCTTTCGCAACTCTATCGGTAGGGCCTTTCGGATCTGGACCGGTAGGGGCTTTTGCGGGTCTGTTGCGCATCGGCCGCCTTTCGAGGATGGGTCTCGATCCCGCCTCGCGGCTTGGACTTTTTGGTTGAAGGAGCGTCTAATATGCCATATGGTCAAGTACTCGGTCGTGGTGCCTTTTCACAATGAAGAGGAGAACGTAACGGTCCTCTATGCGCGCCTGAAGCACGTAATGGAACAGGTGGGCGAGAGTTTTGAGCTGGTGCTGGTGGAGGATGGATCCAACGACCACACCTATAGGCTCCTGGAAGAGATTGCCGCGGTGGACAGCCGCGTGCTGGTAGTGAAATTGCGGCGGAACTTCGGCCAGACCTCGGCCCTGGCCGCCGGGTTCGATCACGCCTCGGGCGAGTTCGTGCTGGCCATGGACGGCGACCTGCAGCACGACCCCAACGACATTCCCGGCTTCCTGGAAAAGCTCGAAGAAGGCTACGACGTGGTTTCGGGTTGGCGCAAGGAGCGCATTGACAACTTCGTGATGCGGCGCATCCCTTCCCGCTGCGCCAATTGGCTCATGGCCAAGCTCTCCGGCGTCGATATTCACGACTTCGGCACCACCTTCAAGGCCTACCGGCGCGAGGTGATCCAAAACATCCCTCTCTACGGCGAGATGCACCGCTTCATTCCCGCGCTGGCCAGTTGGTATGGCGCGTCGATCTGCGAGGTTCCCATCAAAAATGTGAACCGCGAGCGGGGCAAGAGCCACTACGGCATCGGACGCACCTTCCGCGTCTTCTTCGATCTCATCACCATCCGCTTCCTGCTCAAGTACCTGAGCCGTCCCTTGCACTTCTTCGGCGGCCTGGGCGTGCTCGGTATGTTGGCCGGCAGCGCCGTTTCGGCGGCATTGTTGGGAATGAAGCTCCTCAACCCCAGTCAGAACGTCATGGACCAGCATGGACCTCTATTTGTGATTGCCGGGGTGCTGATTTTAGCGGGCGTCCAGTTGCTGGCCATCGGCCTGCTGGGCGAGTTAGAGGTTCGCCACCACTACACCAATCAGCATCCCACCCCGTACATCATCGACCGCCTGGTGCGCCTGGTCCCGCCGGAGGAGCGCAGTCTGATGCATGGGAGCCAGGAAGACAATTTCTAACTGTTCTGCTCCATGCAATCCGTGAATGCGGGGCTTGCGCTGGCCTGGGCAGCCGTCGGCGAGAGGCGGCTCAGCAGCAGAGTCAGCAGGGCAGGGAAATGCGGGGAATGCCGTAGCTCTTGCGGCCACCCACCCTCAGGGTTGATTCTTAGCCTGATATGAAAGCCATTCGAATTGAAGAAATAGGCGGGCCGGAGGTTCTTCAACTGGCCGAGTTGCCCATCCCGCAGCCGGGACCGGGGCAGGTGTTGATCCGGGTGGAGGCCATCGGGATCAACTTCATCGACATCTACTTCCGTAAAGGCGCCTACAAAGCGTCATTGCCGCTTACGCCCGGCAGCGAGGCCGCGGGCACGGTGGAGGAGTTGGGACCGGGCGTGACCGGATTTGCGGCGGGCGATGTAGTTGCCTCCACCAGCGTGCTGGGCAGCTATGCCGAGTACGCGCTGGTTCCCGCCGTGCAATTGGTCAAAGTTCCGGCGGAGCTTGCGCCGGAGAAGGCCGCGGCCGTGATGCTCCAAGGCATGACGGCGCACTATCTGACTCATTCCACCTTTCCGCTCAAGGCCGGAGACACGGCGCTGGTTCATGCCGGAGCCGGCGGCGTGGGCCTGTTGCTGACGCAGATCGCGGCGCGGCTGGGCGCGCGCGTCATCACCACCGTCTCTACAAAGGCGAAGGCCGGGCTTTCGCGCGAGGCCGGCGCTTCCCATGTGATTCTCTACACCGACCAGGACTTCGAGGCGGAGGTCAAGCGGCTCACCGGCGGCAAGGGCGTGGATGTGGTCTACGACTCGGTGGGCAAGACCACTTTTGAAAAGAGCCTGAACTGCCTGCGCCCGCGCGGCCTGCTGGCGCTCTTCGGCGCCTCCAGCGGCCCTGTGCCGCCCTTCGATCTCAGCCAGCTCAACAGCAAGGGTTCGCTGTTCGTCACCCGGCCCTCGTTGTGGCACTACCTGGCCACGCGCGCCGAGCTGGAGTGGCGCGCCGGCGACGTGCTCGGCTGGGCCGCCAAGGGCGAGCTCAAGGTGCGCACCGAGTTCATCTATCCATTGGCCCAGGCCGCCCAGGCGCAGTCAGACCTCGAGGGCCGCAAATCGACGGGCAAGATCCTGCTGGTGCCGTAAGTACAGTTGTCAGTTGTCAGTGATCAGTTGTCAGAAAATGGGAATAAAGAATCGGTCGCCGCGGTTGCCTGTACGAGCGTGGCGACGCACGGCCTCAAGAGCTGACAACTGCCAACTGCCAACTGATCACTGTTTACTGTTCACTGCTATGACCATCTCCATCGCGCCCGCCGATCGCGTCTTCGTGCTCACCGGCGCGGGCATCAGCGCGGAGAGCGGCTTGCCCACCTTTCGCGCCTCGGATGGTCTGTGGGCCGGACACCGCGTCGAGGATGTGTGTACGCCCGAGGCCTGGCGGCGCGATCCCGCGGGGGTTTGGGCGTTCTACTCCGCGCGCCGCGCCGCGGGCGCCAAAGCCCAGCCCAACCCCGCCCACTTCGCGCTGGGCGAGCTTGAGTCCAAGCTGGGTGACCGCTTTTTTCTCTGCACCCAAAATGTGGACGACCTGCACGAGCGCGCCGGCAGCAGGAATCTCGTCCACATGCACGGCGAGTTGGCCAAGTCGCGCTGCGAGCGCGAATGCGGCCGCCCGCCTGTGGAAGACCACGCCGTCTACGCCACGCTGGACGAGGTGGGCCGTTGCCCTTGCGGCGGCCGCCTGCGGCCCCACATCGTCTTCTTCGGGGAGATTCCCCTGGAAATGCCGCGCATCGAGCGCGAGATCGGCCGCGCCACGCTGATGGTCGTGATCGGCACCTCCGGCTCCGTCTATCCCGCGGCCGGCTTCGTGCACTGGGCGCGGCAAACCGGCGCGCGGACGGTCTATATCGGCCCCGAACCGCCGCTAAACGCATCTGCATTTACGCATGTGGTGGAAGGCAAAGCGGGTGAAGTTCTGCCGGGGCTGTTTGCATGCGAGCGGAGTTAGAGCGGCTAGCGGAGTTGACGGAGTTAGCGGTGTTAGCTGGTCGGCGGGCCTTCCTCCTGGACGCCGGCCTTTCGTTCTTGGACGCGGGCTGGCCGGCTTGAGACTTGACGAACTGGTTACGCCGGAAGAGCAGCGCGGCCCAGTCCTCGTCGATGGCTTCTTACCGAAACAGCCGTGTGACTGCCCTTTGGCCCGGTTCGGACGGGCCTTCCGCCTCAGGAGGCTCGGAATCTGAACTGCAGCGTACCCCGGTGACCGAATTCAAATGCGGGCGAACGATGGACGAATCGCATGGCTCCGCTCCCGTTTGTGCTAATTTGAATGGATCAATCATCCCGGTTAATTGCCGGGGTGGAAGGGTCAGGTAGAACGATGGTGATAACTCGACGGCAGTGCATTGGCGGAGTTCTCATGGCTGCTCCTGCGTGGGCGTTACGGGGATGGGGGAAGGCTTCGATCTCTTCCGGGCAAGAGAGCGCGTCTCTGTTGGCGATCCGTCCCAAAGGGGAATTGATTGACGCTCACGTCCACCTGTTCTCCGCGGATCCCGCGCGGTGGCCGTTGAATCCGCTCTCTTACAAGCCCAAGCCTATGCCGGTGGAGGAGTATGTGAAGTTCGCCGTGGAGGCCAAGATCAACCACGCGATAGCGGTGCAACCCGAGCCCTACCAGGACGATCACCGCTATCTGGAGTACTCCTTCACCCAGGAGCCTTTCAAGGGTTTCTTGAAAGGGACCTGCCTGTTCGATCCCATTGACCCCAAGACGCCGCAGCGCATGAGGGAGCTCATGCGCAGGAATCCCAATCGCATCGTGGCCATCAGAATCCACGAGCTGTATCCGGCGGGAACGCCCCCCACGAGGACCGGCGCGATCCACAATCGCGACCTGAGGGATCCGCAGATGCTGGTGACGTGGCGTGCGACGCATGAGCTGGGTCTGGCGATGCAGATCCAGTCCATACCGCGATTTGCCGTCCCCATCCGCGAGCTGGCGGAGAAGGTTCCCGGCTTGCCCATCCTTCTCGATCATCTTGACCGGCCGGGACAGGGAACGCCCGAAGAATACGTTCAGGTTCTGGCCCTGGCAAAATTGCCTCATGTCTATATGAAGTTCGATAGAACGGGTGTCGAGAACGCGTCCAAGCAGCCGTTCCCCTATCTCGATGCCAAGCCCCTGGTCAGGCGGGTGTATGAAGCGTTTGGTCCGGACCGGATCCTGTGGGGCGAGATAGGCGCCAACTGGGGCACCAATGCGGTCGAATTCGGCCGCTGCATTCAGATCTTCGATACCATGTTCGACTTTGTTCCGGAGAGCGACAAGGCCAAGATGCGCGGCCTCAACGCCAAGAAGCTTTTTGCTTTTTCCTGAGATGAGCGGTCAATAAGCAGTTCAGAAGTGAAAGTAGTAGTGCAGCTCGGCGGAGATGATGCGCGGATCGTTCCAGTGAAACCCGCCGATAGTCACCGAGTTATCGAGCAGCACGCGGTGATTGGTTACGTTGAGCACGGAACCCTCCACCCTCCAGCTTTCGCCGAAGTTGCGCCCGGCCGAGACATCGAAAGTGGTGTGCGCAGGGAGGTTGTTCCCCTGGTAGGGGCCCTCGCCCGAACCGGCCAGGCCGTTC
The DNA here is from genome assembly GCA_963808795.1 of uncultured Acidobacteriota bacterium. GTDB lineage: Bacteria > Acidobacteriota > Terriglobia > Terriglobales > Acidobacteriaceae > Telmatobacter. The sequence goes on along the minus strand of CAWEGL010000005.1, from coordinate 239,024 downwards.
GTGAACCCCGACCCGTAGTAGACGTTGGTGGCGAACCAGGTGTGCGTGGGCAAATTGGCCGTGAACCCCGTGTTTAGCGTGTCGCGCTGGTCATGATCGACGGGGAAATAATCCGGACCCAGTACGCAGGCGGGGTCGTCTGGAAAGGAACAGGTGAAGCCGCCGATGATGTTGCCGCGCTGCTCGGCGATCTGGTTGGAGTAACTGAGGTGGAACTGGCCCCAGCCGGCAAGCTCGGGCGAACGCAGGGTCATCTCCCAGGCGCGTATGAGGGCGCCGTCGACGGCGATGGGGAAGTACATATTTGACTCGCCGATGTTGGAGTGGTCGAGGAAGTTGTTGACGCGGTTTTTGAAGGTATCTACGTCGAGCATCCAGCCTTTATAGGGGATCTCGATGCCGAACTGGTGCTCCTCGTCGCGCTCGGAGGGGAGCGGGGTGAAGGTGTTTTCGCCGCCGCCGAGCGAGTTGGCGTACTCGAGGACGGAGGTAGAGACGGTGAGGATGGGGGCGGGCTGGAAGTAGTGGCCGTAGAAGCCGCGCAGCACCCAGTGCAGGCGGGGGATTTCTACCGTCATGCCGATGCGCGGATAGGCCGCGTTCTCATCCAATTCGGCGCGGTAGATGGAGAAGCGCTCGCCGCCGAGGAGGGTGACGTAGCGGCCGATATGGAGGTGGTCGGCGAGGTAGAACTCGAGGAGGCCGGCGTTGGCGTTGGCGGTGGTGTTGGGCTCCGACGGGCCGCTACCGTCGTTGACGATGTCGCCGAAGAGATCGTCTTCCTTTTGGAGGAAGGAGTAGAGGCCGGCGGAGAAGCTGTTGGGGCCGATGTCGGCGCGGACGTCGGACTGCGCGCCCACGTAATTGGATTTCTGATGCCAGGTGGTGGCAACGGGGTAGTCGTTGGAGGGCGAATCGTAGTCGGCCGCGTTGAAGTGGTAGAAGGGGGCGACGTCAAAGAGGGCCTTTGATGAAAGCGTGTGCACCCAGTTGAGGATGACGAAGGCGTCCTGCTCGGTTTGGCCGTCGCGCAGGCCCCAGGAACAGTAATAGGGCGTGTTGCCGGCGGTCGGGGTGCATTCGTAGTCGTTGGGATTGGGGTCGTAGGGCACCTGGAAGAAGTCGTGGCGATATTGCGCGTCCACTCGCAGTTGGTCGCTGGGGGTCTGGTTGCGGATCAGCGACAGGAATCCGCTCCCGGAGTTGGTGGCGTCGTGATAGATGGCGGAGACTGGCGTGGCCAGGCCGTAGTTGGAGCGGGAGCCGGTAAGGCTGGTGTACCAGGCGGTCTTTTCGGAGTGGTTGCCGAACGAAAGCTGCGCCTCGCCGGAGCCGAGGTTGCCGCCGTAGACGAACAGCTCTCCCTGGCGGTTGAATTCGAAGCCGTTGCGGGGCAGCACGTTGAAGACGCCGTAGGTGCGGTCGCCGACGTCGGAGGCGTAGCTGCCGCGCTGGGCTTCGAGCGAGTCGATGTCCTTGGGATCGATCTGCGGGCCCACGTTGGAGGCGATCTTGGTGTTGGGAATCTGCACGCCGTCGATCAGCCAACTGGTCTGGTGTCCGCCGCGCATGTGCAGCATGTCGTGGGTCATGTAAGCGCCGGGCACGTAGTCTGTGATCATCTCGGCGCCGATGGTGCGGTCCGCGCCGGGCGTCTCCTGGATCATCTGGCGCGTGACGAGCGTGGTGGGCGTCACGGTATCGATCGCGCCTACCGATCCCTCCACGGTCACCGTTTGCGTGGCGGCGCCGACGGGCAATGCGACGTGCAGGATCGGGTTGGTGGCTGAAGCCAGCGTCACGGTCTGGGTGACGGTTTCAAAGCCGGACGAGGAAACGGTGAGGCGATAGACGCCCATGGGCGTCTCGGCCAGCGCGAATGCGCCGTCAGAGCCGGTGGTGGCGTGCAGGACAAAGGCGGAGTTAGCGGATTGCAGGGTGACCTGGGCGCCGGCGATGGGCCGGTGCTGGGGATCGTGGACGATGCCGTGCACGATGGCGAAGACCGTGGCGAATACGGGGACGGATGCGGCCAGCAGTAGAGCTGCGATAAGAATAGAATAACGGCGCATGAAAGACCTCCTAAAGCGGCACGCGCAAATGCCTGCCGCTGGCTCACAAATTAAAGACAGCGTCTCCTATTACGCGGGGAGAGCCCTCAGCATAGGTGTTCCGGCGAGGGGGAAAAGTTGAAACTCGCACGACGGCTTGGAAATACAATGTCTTTTGCGATGCCAACAATGCGATCCCAGCAAAATGGACAGCTGGTAAACGCTGCAAACATATCCGCATAATATCGGCTGAAAGGCCCGGTGAGTCATAGGGCGGCTGCGGCAAATTGTCGCATCTCCATTTCTAGAACCGGTCTCATAAACCATCTGCATCGATGCGAGGAGTGCATGAGCCCCGCCTTGTTGGCGGGTCTCACAGCCGTCGTAATCGGCATCTCGCCATTTATGAGACCGGTTGTATCCCCAAAGCGAATATCATGAGAAAGATCATGGTGGAGGGGATTGCCGTGCCGCAGGAACGCCAAGTTGTGGGCTCCATGCCGGGCACCGACGTCTGTGATAAACAACCCTGCCCGGAAAACGACGCCGCTCCCAATCTTGCTCTACCTTGGGTGGTGCGGCTGCGATACGGCATGGTTTTTGGTGGAGCGGCGGCGCTCGGGGGTATGACCTATGTTCTCGGCTCTCACCCTGCGTTTCTATGGGCAATTGTCCCGCTGGCTTTAATACTGGCCACAAACCTCTGGCTGCATCGTATTTCGCACGGTCCGGTTCGTTCCCCACAGGCGATGCTAGGCATCATCTTTACCTTCGATACTCTATGCCTGACCGCAGTGCTTGGCCTGACGGGCGGACCAATGAACCCGTTCAGCCTGCTGTTTCTGGTCCAAATCACGCTGGCTGCCGTGGTGCTCAGCAAGCAATGGACCTGGGTTCTCGCAGGGCTCTCGACAGTTTGTTTTGGGCTTCTGTTCTTTCTGCACATCCGGTATGCCTGGCTTCACGTCCTTTCTGAGGAGCGCACCCTCTTGCCGCACCTGGTGGGGATGTGGATCGCCTTCGTTATTGCGGCGGCCCTGATCGTCTTTTTCACCGGCAGGGTGTCGGACGCTCTACGCCTCCGCGAGCGGCAGGTCCTGGCTCTTCAGGACCGCATCGCCAGGCATGAGAAGCTGGCATCTCTGGTCACTCTGGCTGCCGGCGCGGCGCACGAGTTGGGAACGCCTCTTGGAACCATCGCCGTGGTCGCGCGCGAGCTGGAGTGCTATGCGTCCACTTTGACGAACGGAGACGATCTGGGGGATGATGCGAGACTGATTCGATCGGAGGTGGAGCGCTGCCGGAGCATCCTGCAAAGGATGAGCGCCGGCGGCGCCGAACCGGTGGGCGAATCTCCGCGCACCATCGCGGTCGGGGAACTTCTCCGGAAGACGCTACAAAAGGTTTCCGAGGCGCGGCGCTCCGTGGTAACGCTCGATGCAGGTGAAGCGGATACCATCGTCTTCCTGCCGGTGCAGGCCACCGTGCAGTCGCTCACGGCGCTCATCGGCAATGCGCTCGACGCGGGGACAGGCGATGTGCGGGTTGTCTTGAGGGCGCAGCGCAAAGCGTCTAAGATTGTGTTCTCCGTTTGCGACAACGGCTGCGGGATGAGCGAGGAGATTCTTCGCCGCATCGCGGAACCATTCTTCACCACCAAAGAGCCGGGAAGAGGCATGGGTCTGGGCACATTCCTGGTGCAAACATTCGCGCAGCGATTGGGCGGCCAGCTCTCTTACCAATCGGCCCCCGGCCAGGGAACTACCGCTACGCTAACATTGCCGGTGGAACTCTCGACACAAGCAGAGGTCAGTCATGCCACAACATGAAGCGCTTCCCCGCGTGCTGGTTGTGGACGACGATGAGCCGTTCCGCGGCCGGTTGTGCCGTGCGCTTGCGCAGCGGGGGTGGGAAGCCAGGGCTGCAGCAGACGGCGAGGAAGCTCTATCCATCACCAGCGAATGGAATCCCGTGCTTGCGCTTGTGGATCTGCGCATGCCGGGCATGCACGGTCTGGACGTGGTGGAAGAGCTGCGGGCTGAGAGCCCCTCTGCGACCATCATCGTGCTAACAGGCTATGGCAGTATTCCTACCACGATTTCCGCGGTGAAGCGCGGCGCCGATTACTATTTGAGCAAACCGGCAGATGCCGATCAGATCCTGGCCGCATTCAAGAAACTACAGACACACGGCCATGCTGCCGCTGAGGTCCTCACGCCAACCCCATCCCTGGCCAGGGTCGAATGGGAGCATATGCAGCGTGTGATTGACGACTGCGGAGGGAACATTTCTCAGGCGGCTCGCGCACTCGGTATTCATCGCCGCTCTTTGCAGCGCAAATTGTCGAAATATCCACCACGCGCATAAGTAAACCAGCAATTCCACTTCCGCTTTCCGGTCGCGTATGATCGCCTTATCAGGCGTCTTCACCCTGTGAAACCACGGCAAAGGCAATTCCAGTGTCTCAAGTGCACGATTCCGCATCGTCTTCCGCCCGTTCCGCCACGCAGGACGCGCGCCGTACACGCCCCTTGCGCATCGCCATTTTTGGCTTCGGCACGGTGGGCAGCTCGGTGGCGCGGATTCTCGCCGAGTCGCGGCCGCCGGAACTGGAGCTGACCCACGTCTTCAACCGCGGCGTCGGGCGCAAGCGTGTGGATTGGACGCCGCCGGGCGTGGTGTGGAGCGAAGATGCAGCCGCCGTGCTGGCCTCGGACGTAGATGTAATCGTGGAGCTGGCCGGAGGCCTCGATCCCGCCGGCGAATGGGTTCGCCGCGCACTTGAGGCCGGCAAAAGCGTGGTCACGGCCAACAAAAAGCTCATCGCCTATCACGGCGTGGAACTGGAGCGGCTGGCCGAAGCCAGGGGCGGCCATCTCAAGTACGGCGCTGCCGTGGCCGGTGGAATTCCGGTGATTCCCGGTCTCGAACAGGGCCTGGCCGGCGACCGCATCGAGCGCATCGAAGGCATTCTCAACGGCACCTGCAACTTCATCCTAAGCAGAATGCAGGAAGGCGCGGAGTACGCCGCAGTGCTGGCCGCGGCGCAGGCCAAAGGCTATGCCGAAGCCGACCCCACCGAGGACGTAGGCGGATTCGACGCCCGCGCCAAGCTGGCCATCCTCATACGCCTGGCTCTGCGCGTCCAGGTCGATCCCGAGGAGATTGTTCCCCGGCCCATCACCGCCATTGCACCCGTGGACTTCAGCTACGCGCGCGACCTGGGCTGCACCATCCGCCAGGTGGCCTGCGCCGAGCAGGCCGGAGGGCGGCTGGCCGCCGCCGTCGGTCCCATGCTCGTCGAGATGCATTCGCCCTTGGCCTGGCCGCAGGGAACCGAGAACATGGTCATTGCCACCGGCCATTACGGCGGCGATGTGGTCTTCTCCGGCCGAGGCGCGGGCGGCCATCCCACGGCGGTGGCCGTGGTCAGCGACCTGCTCGCTTTGGCCCACGGCTCCCGCCGCGTAGAGATTCCCTCGGCCCCGGTGCATGTGGGCGCGGAGTTCGAGGTCCCCCATTACATTCGCTTCCTGGTCGACGACCGGCCGGGCATCGTGGCGGCCATCGCCGGAGCCCTGGCCAGGGAGCAGATCAACATTCGCGCCATCGTGCAGAAAGCCGGCTATCCCGTCCACGCGCTGCCCTTCGTGGTCACCGTGGAGCCGTGCAAATCCTCGGTCCTCAAGCGCGCCCTGGCCGAGATTCGCACCATGGACTGCATGTTGGAGGAGCCCCTGAACTTGCAGATGCTGGAGTAGCAGCAGTTGTCAGTGATCAGTTATCAGTGGTCATTGAGAGGTTATTTGAAGCGGCGGATTTTGGTACTTTAAGTTCGTAGGTTCCTCGTCCCCATTCTGGAGGTCGCGCTATGATCGGCACCATTTATCGATGTGAAATCTGCGGCGAAGAAAGCGGCAATCCGCAGCACTGGCTCGTAATTCACTGCGACAGTTCGCAATTGACGGTTTACAAATGGACCAAGGAGGCCGCGGATGCTCCTCACGCCCGCCACTACTGCGGCGAGGCGCACGCGCAGGTCTACATCAGCCGCTGGCTTGAAGCTGCCTGCTCCTGAGCCGGCCGCAAAAAGGGAAGATGTTTTGCGCGGCGGCAATCAAGCCCGGGATTGCAATCCGCCTCCAGAATCGAATCGGTTGCGGTCATCTCTCTTGCTGCCCAACAGCCGCGGCCATCGGAGCAACTCAGTGGTCACAGCGAATCCTCCGAATAACAGGGGGGCAAAGAGACTTTCATGCTCGACCGAAGGCGCCATCCCACTGAGGGCTGGTCGATGAATCCTCTCACGCGGATCATAGAATTGGAGATTTCTGCCGCCGCCATTCCAGCCGCGCTGTTCGCATCCCCAGCTCTCACTCCTGCGCATTAATTGAATGGGCTGCCGGGATGATTTCTACACTCAGCGTTTCAGCCGACTGACTTTGCATCCATATGACCAGGTCAGTGCGCTGCAGCTTGTCGATGTGTCCTTCCCGATAGCTCTTCCCCCAACCCACCAGCTTCCCATTGACCTTAAGCTGCGCCCCTCCGGCTCCCCAGTTTTCGATCACGATGGCAGGATCGTACAGCGGGGATGCAGCAGTCGCATCAAAGATCAACTTCAGTGGAGAAGGTGTCCCAGATACGGCCTTCGTAACCAGATAGGCGCGCTGCGTCCGGTCGTAAGCTTGGTTCTGATAACCGTCGCTTGTTACTTCCATTTTGGCCGGCGAGAGCCAGGATTTCGCCAGTGGGATAAGTTCCGCAATCGGAAGGGTTGTAAGTCCGTCCATCAGAAGCTTTGTCTCGGTGTCCGGATCTTTTGCATAGTCCTTCCAGTAGAGATGGGAAAGCGACGAATGCGAGGCGCGATCGGCGGCGACGCACGGCCGCCCGCTGGACGCGATTTGTGCTACCGGCCAATGATTCCAGCACTCGAAGTTGAAGTAGGTTTTCTCGCCGTTGTATATATTTGCCGTTGCGCCGTCCGGGGAGACGATCTGGAACGGTTTCCACTCCGACTTGAGATTGATCATTTGGATGTTAGGGTCCGGAGGACCAGTGACTCCCGCCGGGCCGTTCGGCTTTGTAAAGCTTCCGGCCGGCTTCGGGTTCCAGCGATAAGTCTTCGCTTCACCCTGCATGTTCTCCAAGGTTAGCGCGTCCCAGTTGATGTCATCGTCCGGCCTGCTGCCCGGCTGATTCAGAACAATCGTTTCCTGCCACTCATGGGGCATGTTGAGATCGCTGCTGTGAAGAACCTGCTTGCGGACAGCTATCCCGTCCGGGTATACGGTCCAATACTCGTCCGCCCAGTCGCCCCAATCAGTGTCGGGATCGGCCCATGCAATCTTGTACTTCTCAACTTCGGACAGCGCGTAACGCCAGTGCACAACCACGCGCGCGTTGTTGCTTTCGATGATACTTACGTGGGAATACCTTCCCTGTTTATCCGACATCGGTTCGCAATCCGCGCCCAGAGGGCATCCCTTATCCCAGGTTTCCAGAAACTCATCCGTGTACCACTTATCGTTCTCCGTCACCCACGCGGGAACGTAGTTAGTACCCTGCCAGAAAACCAGCCGGATGGGAGCCTCGTCGAAACGAACCACTACGTCGGAGTCCGGGCCGATGCGCCGCATCCGGTCCCAAGTGTCCTGATAGTGGAGGGTCGCGTAGTATGCGCCGAAGCGGCCCGGCCCTGGAGGTCCCGAGGGCATCTTCTGCCACGGCAGCACATCTCCCCGGGGAACCTGAACGGCAGCGTAGGCACGGGCGATTTCGCTGGCGCTGAGCGCCCCATTGAACATATCAACGTCGTCCAGCATTCCATCCAGCGAGTACCAGATGGGGTAGGACGGATGGATAGCTGCTTCAGGAAACGGCAGTGTTGCCCGGCGAACCCGGCCGATAAGTACATCGGTATCTGCGGGAGTAAGTTCCCCCTGAACGGCCAATTGTCCCGCTGGCTGCCCGTTGATGTAAATCTTCAGCACACCAGAGCCGTGATTGGCGTCATAACTGCCCGTGATGAGCGCCCACTTCTTCAACGGCAGGCGCTCCGTCGAGGTGAGCGACTTCCACTGGCCATCGATCGATGCGCGCAGGCCCACGTGTCCAAAAGCGTCAATGCCAAACGCGAATCCCTCCTGCTGTTCGCGCTCCTGATCGACGACCGGCGCCCAGTTCCACGGATAAGTGTTAAGGGCTACCCACGCATCGACGGTGAAACCATCCGTACCGACGGACGTCGCCTCCCGCGCCGGGACCGTCACGCTCGTGGTGTAGCCGTCAAACCGCAGGGCGCTTCCCGTGACGCCGTGGACATACTTGTAGAGACCGCCTATTTTTCCTTGTGCATTGTGCACGCTGTCAGGCACGGTGTCTCCCTGATCCTGCTGAAACGACCATTTGGCGATCAGACCGCTCTTCTGCGCATGAGAAACGCCGGCTCCCAGCCCACACATGAGAAGCACTCCGGCGTAAGAGCCGATACTGCCGATCCTTCCAAGATGCATTTAGGTTCTCCCCATAGTTCGGTAAAACATCACAATAAACAGGGGTACAGCGACAGTCAGGACGATGTGCCGCCTTGCAACCATGCGCGTTCTCGCGATTCTGGTTCGCAAAAGCGTAGTGGATGCTCCGCCGCGCTGCCTTTCCAAACAGCGGAATTACCGGGATTCCCATCTTGCTTTCCCAGCCACGACAGTATACGGCCAGTTGCCACTGCTGCGATCTTTTTCTGTCTTCGTTCCAGAGCCAAAGAAGCTGGCCTTGCTTTCGCGGGCGAGTTTCCGCGGACTGGCATGAACAGCGGCGAGGGGGCGTTCCGAACCATCTACATTCCTCGATAGAGGAAGAGTATGAGCAAGAAAAAAGCCAGCACATAAGTTAGGTAAGCGTTGAGCCGGCCATGATGCATGCCGGCAAGAAATCCGGCGATCCATAGCATGGCCGCTCCCACCGGTTGCAGGAGGAAACGATCCACAATGTGCGATTCCTCGCGCTGCCGGTGAATGGCGGTGCGGAAATGCACCGCAACCGTCCGACGCGTGTCCTCCGTAATGTTAGGTTGAAAGATGGCCTGGAACACAACGCGCACCGGATTGGAAAATCCCGTCGCGGTGTAGGTCATCTGTGGCAAGAGGCGAGGGATTCCGCCTGCCCAGAGCGGGCGCCGTACTACAGCGCGCCGGCGCGTCAGGCGCGTGACAACAAACCACGTGAGCAACAGCAGTATGGCCAGGGCGGCAAAGGCGTACGAGGTGGACATGGCGAATACCACCGGATTCGCTTCGAGGCCGCGCAGCAGCACAACCAGGCCGCGGCCAGGCAGCAGCCCTCGGCCCGACTGCGCGCCGATGTTATGGAAGTCATGGAGAAATGCCGCCGGGAGCTGGCCATTCTCCGGGGTCGCGGTAAAGAACGGCTGCGCGAGAGCACTTGTAATGCTGGCTCCGGCCAGCGGCTCCACGGCCCGGTCGAGCGCGGGGAGGACATAAGTCGGGAGTGTTCCCAACAGGAGACAGACGACGGCCAAAAAAACCAGCGGGAATCGGATGCTCGCGCCCGTGCGCAACTTGGGCTCCCACGCGCCTCTGCGCACGCCCAGGAAGCTCATGGCGTAGGTTTTTACAAAACAGGTCACGGCCAGGGCGGCGGTGAGCGCCAGAGCTGCGCCGCAGAGGGCAAAGACAATTTTGATCGACGTGGACGACAAGACGGCGCTGCGCAACAGCGCCTGCAATGTCAGCCATTCACTGACGAAGCCATTAAACGGAGGCACCGCGGAAATTGCCAAACAACCCACAAGAAAGATGGCCGACAGTCCAGGCAACAGGCGGGACAAACCGCCGAGCTGATCCATGTCGCGCGTGCCGGTTTCAGCTTCCACATAGGCCGCGCCTTGAAAAAGCAGCGTCTTGTAGATGGAGTGATTCAGCATGTGATAGAGCGCGGCAGCGAGGGCGATGGCGGCCGCGACGGGATGCGCGGAGGCGCGAAAGACCAGGAAAGCTCCCAGGCCGGCGACGACGATGCCGGCATTTTCGATGGAGCTATGGGCGAGCATCGTCTTCATATCGCAGTCAGTCGTGGCGTAGAGTATTCCTACCAGGGCCGTGACGCTCCCTGTGATTAGTGCGAGTACGCCGGTTCCGCAACTGGCGTGGATCAGATCGGCATTGAGCCGTATGATTCCGTAGAGGCCGAGATTCAGCGTCACGCCTGCAAAGACAGGGATGAAGACAGGCGGAGCCGCGGTGTAAGACCGCGGAAGCCAGACATTGACAGGAACCAGACCGGCTTTCACTCCAAATCCGAAAAATCCGAGCAGGAACACGCTCCACAGCGCTGGCTGAGAAAGCGATCCAGCCGCCGCGCCGAGAGCAGCAAATGAAAAGCCGGCTGCGCCGCGGCCCAGAACCAGAAAGGCGATAACTACGGCCAGAAAGCCAGCCTCGCTCATAGCCAGCATGATGTAGCCGGCCATCTTATCGGATTGACGCCGCAATTCGTAGTTGATCAGTAAGAAACACAAGATGGACATGCATTCCCAGCTAATGAGGAAAAGCGGAGCATCGTTAGCCATGAGGACCAGCGCGACAGAGGCCATCAGGGCAAAGTACAGGACGCCGTAGCGATGCGCGGGGTAATCGGTAACTCGCTGGTCCTTGAGGAAACTCCGCACAAACAGAGAAATCGGAAGATAGACGATTCCCGCGGTCAGCAGAAATATGGAGCTCAATGCATCCAGGCGTAGTGTGAGCTGGCCGAGCCCATCGAGCGTCCAGAGAGCGGCTCCGTAGCTCTGGCCGGTGAGCAGTACTGTTGCAGACGCAAGGACCATGAGGACGGACGCACCGGCTCCCGCGATGGCAATGACAAGGGGAGCGCGCCTGGGGCCGGAAAGCGCGGAGAGAAAAATGCCCACGGCACAAACCAGGAAGAACAAAACCAGCGATGCAGCGGTTAGCGAAACCATAAGTCACGATCTCCCTTCGGCGATGGGCTCGTTTTTCTTGACAGGCTTCCGTCCCGTGGCAACCAGCAGGCCGTGCAAGATGGCCAACGGGGGCGGCGGATTTCCCGGAACCTCAAAATCCACCGGCAACAGCGAGCCCACGCCGCCCGCGCACATGAAACTGCGGCCAAAGACACCTCCTGAAATGGCGCAACTGCCCACGGCCATCACCCGCCGGGTGGTTGGCATTGCTTCCCAGGTTTTTAGCAATGCCCCGCGCATATTTTCACTGACCGGGCCCACGACGAGCAGAAGGTCGGCGGTACGCGGGGTCGCGGTGAAGAAGAATCCCAACCGGTGCATGTTATAGAGAGGGTTGTTGAGTTGCTTGACTTCATGTAGGCAAGCGCCGCAGTCCCCGGCATCCACGACCATTACGTGCAAGGAATTCGAAAAGGACGGAGGAAAGGCCGCGCGCTCTTGTTGCTGTGCCGGCAGCCTGGTCCATTCGTACCCGTCGTCCCAATTCATCGGAGTGGGGATACAAATGCGGCAGCGCTGGCAATGCACGCATTTCCCTGGATCGACGAAAGCCGACCTGCCGTGCGCAACGATGGCGTCCACGGGGCATATAGCGGCAGCGAGCTGAGCCTTATCGGGCGATGCGAACTCCGTGTTGACGGGGCGGCCGGGAGACACTCCCAGGGCTGTCTCCGCTCTCCGTGGATAGCGGGTCGATTGAATACCTCTGCGCAGGCCGTGCCAGAACCAAAAGCTCATCCCATTCCACCTCTACCGGTCACACTCGGTCGCAGACAGCCCCCAAGTTGCGAGAATGATGGGGAAATCCTGAAACGCGAAATTCTCGGCCGCCATGTAAAATCCAAGCCAGTTGTTGAAGGATGGCGTGATCGCGTGATAGCGCTCGACCAAGCCTTTTTCGTCGATGCTCACCCAGTGCAGGGTTGCTCCTCTAGGCGCTTCCGCCCATCCCAGCGCCGCGCCGGGGCCGTTACTCTCACAGGGAACACGGATAGGGCCGGGTTCAAGGGCGTCGATTGCCTGGCGCATCAACTTCACAGACTGGGCCGCTTCCGCAAACAGGACACGCAGGCGCGCATAACCGTCTCCCTCGGTTTCACATGGGACATCGAACGCGCGCCGCTCATAACCCGAATAGGGGCAAGCCTTGCGCAGATCGCAGTACTGGCCTGACGCGCGGCCGATTGGACCCACGAGATTCAGATCGCGGGCGCTCGCGTCATTGACAACCCCGACGTCCTCGAGACGATCGAGGAAGCTGCTGCTGTAGCGAAGCCGCTTCTCTAAAACGCCCAATTCCTTTTCCGCTTTGTCGGCCGATACGAGGAGCTTCCTGCACTCTGCGGTCTCAAAATCGCGGCTTAATCCGCCCGGTACATTCAATCCAAAGAGATACCGGTGTCCGGCAAGGATGCAGGAGGCGCGCAACAACTCTTCTGTAATGATGGAGGCTTGAGCCGCGGGAACCGCCAATGCCGTGGAGTCGCAAATGGCGGAAATTGCAGCTACGTGCTGCCGGAGCCGCTCCAGTTCACAAAACAGAACGCGCAGGAGCGCGGCCCTTGCCGGCGTTTTGACCGAATCAATTCTCTCCACTGCCTGGCAGAAGGCGAGCGAATGCGCAAACGCTGATGTTGCGGCGAAGCGCTCGGCGAGCAACAGCGCGTCCGGCACGGTTCGACCTTCGGCGATTTTCTCCACGGCACGGTAGTTGTAGAACAGTCGCGGAATGGCGCGGATGACGTCTTCTCCGACCGTCTCAAGCAGGAAATGCAGGGATTCGCCAATACCTCCGGTATAGACGGGTCCGACTGGCATGGCGAAGGAACCCGGGTCTTCGACAACCAGCAGAGGCTGCCATTCGGGATCGAGTGTTCGCTCAAGCTTTGCCTGGCTCGCAGAAAAATTCTTGCGCATTGGCTCAATCCCCTCGCGCCAGATCTGATCGTGGAGGATGAAGTCGCCAAGCCGGGGATGATTCTCGAAGCGAATCCCATACATATCTTCGATCTCGCGCTCGTGCCAATCGGCCGCATGCACCACGGCCACGATGCTAGGCACGGTTGTTGTTTCGATCGGCAATGTGAGCGCAACATCGATCCATCCCGACGCCGGAAGAAGAAACACATAGTGCATCTGCCAATGGCTGGATTGTTCTTCGGCGATAATGCCGCCAAACATGCAGGCGCGGTCCCAAAACAGAAAACTGCACAGCGCTGGCAACGAACTCGGCGCCGCCAGCGAAAACGAGAGCGCAAAGCCGTGGTTCGCCGGTGTCTGTGAGACGCCGTTTCCGAAGCGTCCCTCGATAGCAGCGGCCAGATCGTTCAGGCTTGTTCTTCCGCCCCCTTCCATGGACGAGGAATAGGCTCCCATATCAATGTCCTCCTAACTGTTGCGCCGCAAGCGTCAGGAGGGACTGCACGGGGCCGGGAATGTAAACGCCCAGAACAACGACCGGAATTGCGGCCAGCACCACAGCGGTGCGGCAGCTTGCAGGCACTGCTACTGCCGGCGGCGATGACTCAGGCTCGCCAAACAACATGCTGTTCACCTTCAGCATGACGGCTACAAACGCAATGACAATGAAAATGGCCAGAAACGCAACGGCGACCACGTGTCCCGCTCGAAGGCCCGCTGAAAGGATAGAAAATTCGCTCAGGAATATCGGGAACGGAGGAGCTCCGGCGATGGCCAGAGAACACAGCAGAAACACACTACCTGTGAACGGCGAAATGCGGAAAAGCCCGCGCACCTCGCTGATCTGACGGGTTCCGAGCGCCAGCAGCACCATGCCCGCCGCGTAGAAGCAAAGAGACTTGGTGATGGAGTGATTCAGCATCTGCATCACGGCTCCGTACGCCGCTCCGTGGGTTGCAAAGCCCGCCGCGGTTAGGATGATGCCCATATGCTCGACCGTGGAGAAGGCAAACATGCGCTTGTATTCGCGGACCTGCAGAAGCAGAAATGCGGCAATCCCCGCAGAGAAGAGACCTATGACCACCATCCATTCGCCCATGCGCGCATCGGGCGACGCGAGAATGATGGAAAGGAAGCGCAGTATCACGTAGAGAGGCACCGTGGTCTTGACCCCGGACAATACGGCGCATACGGGCGTGGGCGCCTGGCTGTGGGCATCCGGCAGCCAGGTATGCATGGGAGCGAGGCCCGCCTTGGCGCCAAATCCTACAAATACCAGCAGGAACGAGAACTTCAACAGATTCGGCGGCATCGTTGACGACAGCGCATATAAGCCAGCCCAAGTCTCCGCCGTTCCGCCGCCGCTGCCGCGAAAAGCCCAATAGAGAACCAGAAATCCAAAGAGAGCAATCGGCGCTCCCATGATGGTCAGGATCGCCATCTTCCAGGCAGCTTCGAGCGCGCCGGCGGTGCGTTCGTAAGCGACCAGCAGGGTTGCGAACAAGGTAACCAACTCGACTGCGACCCACACCAGATTGGTGCGCTCGATAGCTGGCACGGCGGCCAGAGCAAAAACCAGCAGGTTGTAGTTCGTGTAAAACCACCACAACCGTTCTTTGGATTGAGTCTCATGGCGCATGTAACCACCGGCGAAGATAGCGGCCAGCGTACAGACAAAGGTAACCAGGAGAAGCACGAGACAGCCCAGGCCGTCCACTTCTATCCAGCCCGGAATAGCAACCACGCGCCCGTTCCCAAGAACCTGTCCCGCAGTCGCGACCGTAGCGGCAAAGCTGATCGCGAGGGAAAATACCGTCGTGCCCCAGGCCATCGAACGCAACGGCTTCAACCAGCAGAGCAATGCTGCGAGAAGCGGAAGGAAGACGGCGACGATCAGCGCCATGACGGAGGCTCCTCTCTCAACTCGCTCATGGCTGCCGCTTGGGTAGTTCCAATGGTTTCCGTAATGTTCCGTGTGAGCAGGCCGACGACGACTGCGATCAGGACCACATCGATGGCAATGGCCAGTTCAGCAATCAGGGGAAGATCGGGGGCGATTGCAATGCCCGCAAAAAAGGCGCCGTTTTCCATGGCGAGAATACCGATCAACTGAGGAATGGCCTCGCGGCGGGCAATCAAGGAATACGCGCCGATCAGCAGGCCGGCCAGCCCGATGGGCAAATTCACATGAATTACCGGATCTGACGTAGTCGCGAGCAGAGGGCTGACCAGGAACTCCGCCGCAATGGCCAGCAGCAGCGCCAGCAGGAGAGACGAGGGAACGTTAACGGCCTGGTCGATCTCACGCCGTTCATAGACTTCGCCTGGGAGAGTGCGCCTAAGAACCCATGGAATGGTGATCACTTTAGAGGCGATCATGATCACGCCCAAAGCCAGAAGATCAATCGAGTGGCGATTGAACCCGATCAGGAATGCGGACGCAGCCACAAAAAGAGACTGCACGACAAGGAACCGTATCACGCCCTGCACTTGACGAGTGGTCACCATCCCGAACGCGGTGAGTAAGACCAGTCCCGCGGTCAAGGCATTGAGTCCTTGGATCAACTGCGTTTGTGCGCCGGTCACCGCTGCCTTCCTTTCTAGATACCCGGAGTTGAAAAGATGCTGGCAATCATGGCCGCAACGGAGATGATGAACGCGGCTCCGAGAAACTCGCTGATGCGGAAGAGGCGCAATTTGGCGAGGGAAGTTTCAATCACGACCAAAACCACCGTGAACAGAAGAACCTTGATAAGGACGAGCGGGATGGCCAGCAGCACATGCATGGGTTGCAGGTCATTGGCCAGGCCCCAGGGCGCCAACAGGACATTCAAGAAAACGCAGGTGAGCACCAGAAACTTCATCTGCCCGCCCCACCTCATCAGCGCCGCGCCGCGCCCTGAGTATTCCAATCCCTTGGATTCATCGATCATGGCCAGCTCGAAGTGTCCCGCGGGATTATCCACGGGGATTTTCCCTCCCTCGGCCAGGATCAGCATGAAAAAAGCGATCAGAAGCAGGATGTGCGCCGGAGAAAAGAAGGCGGCGGGGCTGGCGACCCATTTTTGCTGAACAATGTACGGTATGGTCGATTGGGCAACAAAAGAAACCGTGAAAAACACAATCATGAAGACTGGTTCCGCAAGAAAACCCACCATGCGCGTCCGGCTTGCTCCCATGGGGCCATAAGGATTGCCGGTGTCAACCGCGGCGAGTGCGGCGAAGAAGCCTCCCAGTCCCAAGAAGAAACCTGCGGCCAGCATGTCGCCCATGAAAGCGAATGCCAGCGGATAATCCGTCAGCACCGGAATGAGGCTGGCAACGAACAGGGGAACCACAAAAACCAGGTACGGAGTGAAGCGAAAGATCCATGTCGTTTCTGAAGAGACGACCTCGTCCTTGTGGAAGAGCTTCCACAGGTCGCGATACGGCTGAAGGATATTTGGTCCGCGCCCGCTTTGCACATTCTCTTTGAAGCGGCTGAGCACGCCGGAGTAGAGAGGCGCAAAGCCGATTACGAACAAAAGCTGAATGATGTTGTACACAACGGTCCGTAACATCGGAGCACTCACCTGAACAACGCAATTTTGGATCCCTGATGAAGTTTTCCGGACTCGATCAAAGCCATTGTCAATTCAGCATCGGCGCACAACGATCACGACGGGCAGCGAGAGCCATGACCTGATTAGCTCAAGGATGGGAAGGAAGAGACTTGAAGCGGGATATTGCAGCTCTGGCGCGAACCTCTGCACGATCTTCCTCACGGCGCGGCTCCTCATAAGGTAGGAATCATCAGCCGTGAAGGCGGTTAGCGGTGGAGTTCCATCACCGTGATCGAAATGTCCTGCTCAGTCTTCTGCCTTTATGATGAGCCATTGCCAAGTTGTTGTCAAGACTGGCGAACCGGCCAGTTCGCGCACCTTACGCTCGTCGCTGGGGGCTGGAAGTGGAAGTCGAGCTGGTCTAGTCCATGGTTGCGCGGGAAGTGCGCCCACTGCATCTTGAGTTTCACGTTGCGGGTGTGCTTGGCCTGGCTTTCTGCCTGCAGCACCGGCAGTCTTGACAATTTGGAGCGTTCAGTGTGAACTAAAATCACCAGAGTGGTGACGGAGTTCGCCCTTAACCGCTGTCCAACCAATAGACCGGACAGATGATGACTCCTGGCAGGGAATCCTGTTGCGGAGGCATGTCCCGGCACGATTCCCGATCACAATTTGGGAGTGTAGAGCCATGGTCCAGTTATGGGCTCGATTTGCCGACTTATGGGCCGGCCTCGCTATGCCGGCGCCAACATCTACGAACGCTGGAAGAAGCCGGTAAAAGCATAACTGCATGTATGCGATGTTGTAGTCCACCGGAACAGAGCGTTTGAGCAAATGACTCTTCGAAGCGCAACCACTTGCAGGAGTCATGCCCAGCTCAGAACCTGAGAGTAAACAGATGCAATCCGCCGGCGAACTGAACGATGCACAACTGAGGCGCCTGAGCATCACTTGCGAGTACATCGACAAGCTTCTTTGCGATGTAGAGCACATTCTTCATGAGGCGGCTTCGCCGTCTCCGTTCCCGCGTCACATCATTGACGTAACTCCGGCGCAGACGCGCGCATTAGAGGATCATATACGCCGCCTGCGCGAGCAACTGTTACGCACGCTCGCGTGGCAGCGCATGAAGCCCGATCCCCCCGATATTCCGGCCACTCGCGCGCTGCTTACGCACCTGGCTTTCATCGATATTGCGGTCGAGGAACTGAAGCCAAGCTACATGCGCGGCTCCGGATCCGTCCCCGAAGAGGCCGCCGCTGAACTCAACGGTGTCGTTTACGAACTCGGGTCTGTTGTCCAGAGTATGGAACGCTACATTCGTCAGGAGTTTGGCGCCGATCTGGAATCGCGCCTGAAAGGACTGGAGCAAACCGGCCACGATGTGGCACTGCTGCGGGTTATCGAGGAGGTAGTCACCCGTCATGGCTTGGTTGAGTTCCGCTCGCGAATCGCGTCGCTCGCGTCTCGCTTGGAAGACAACAACCTGGAAGTGGCTTTATTCGGCCGGGTGAACAGCGGCAAATCTTCGCTGTTGAACGCGCTTTTAGGAATAAAAGTTCTGCCCGTCGGCGTTAACCCCATCACTGCGGTGCCCACGAAGCTGCGTTACGGCGCCGCGCTTCGTGCTGCCGTGACTTACTTGAGCGGGCGCGAGGAGGATCTGCCCATCGCCGAGTTTGCAAATCTGGTTTCAGAGCAAGGCAATCCAGGCAATCAGCGCAACGTGGTGCGAGCGCTCGTTGAAGTTCCCGCGCCGCGGCTAAAACAAGGCATTGTGCTTGTGGATACGCCCGGACTTGGCTCCCTGGCCAGGCGCGGCGCTGCGGAAACCATGGCGTATCTTCCCACGTGCGATCTGGCGCTGCTGCTGATCGATGCCGGCACTTCGTTAAACGGGGAAGATATTGGCACACTGCGCATCCTCTATGAGGGCGGCATCCCGCCTCTCGTGCTGCTAAGCAAGGCGGACCTGCTGAAAGAGGACGATCTGCAACGGGTTGCGGAGTATATCGAAGCGCAACTACAACGCGAACTAGGCGTGAACATACACGTACACGCCGTGAGCGCTTTGCCTGGGTATTCCGCTCTCCTCGGCCGCTTTTTTGAGCGGGAGTTATTTCCGCGCTTCGAGCAGGCGCGCAGCTTGCGCGAGGCATCCGTTGCCCGCAAGATCGGAGCGTTGCGTGAATCTGTCATAGCCGCGCTTCAATCGCTGCTCGATCGCGGCAGACGTGAAAGAAACAATGATTTAGCTATAGACACACAATACTTGGAGGCACAACTTCGCCGTGTAAGCGGCGAAATCGGCGAACAGCGCACAATCCTTGACCGCGCATTTTGTGAGTTGGGAGAACGGCCGGAGATGATTCTTTCAGAATTGGCCGACATGGTTACTACGGGGATTGTTTCGGGAGCCAGCCGCTCGACTACGTCTATGGAGCTTGCGGAATGGACCTACGACATCGTGCAAAGGCACGTGGACGGATCTCTTGCCAAGACCCGCGACACGGTCAGGGACGCGATCGAGACATTGCAGAAAGTCGCGCGGGAAATGGCGCGATCCGATGCGCCGTCCCACCAGGACGCGGAGATCCTGTTGCGCGATGCGCCGCGTTATGAGATTAAAGTGACCCAGGCAGGGATTGCGCTGACGCGCTGGAAATGGCTGGGCCGATGGATGGTTCGCGTGCTGGTTATGAGCAGTTTGCGACAGAGCCTTAATTCGCCGCTAAAAGACGAGCTGCACCATTATGGCCGTGCACTTAGTCAGTGGGGCGAACAGATGACACGCAAGATGCAGGCGCTGATGAACTCATATACGGACGCCTACCGCGCCCAGCTCAACAGGATTCATGGAACGTCCACTAATGCAGTTGCGGCCCCAGAAATGGAAAGCGACCTCGCACTCCTGTTGCAAAGGGGCATGACGGCAACCAAAGACGCGGAACAGGAGCGGGCCTGAGACAAGGAGATAAATATTGCAAACAATATGTTCCTTGCGATTGGCGGTTCGCCCGGCGCCATCGCCAGGACAAGCCCCACGGATGCGGCGAATTCTCCGAGCGTTGGCGCTATGCGCTTGGCCCTGATTGGCTTTCCCGCGGCTTACATCGGGTTCATCGCTCTCTCTGCCTGCTTCACTCGCTTACCCGCCATTTTCAAAGGTTCTCAGAACCTGCCTCTCGCTTATAGCGGTTCTCCAATCGACGTAGAGTAAAACCTCATCTGCCAAGTGACTTTTTCCTCAAGAAAAAGCCACGTCGCACGATGCCGGGAACACCGCACAAATTGAAGAACCGCCGTAAAAAGCAGGATCGTTCGGTGCGGCCGCCGCTCTCCGGCAGCCGCACCGCAGGTCACCTATGGGAAAACTCCGCTTACGCAAATCAGGTATTGCGTATTGTTGGGAGCCGCCGCTTTCAAATTGGGCAAATCAAATGTGGTCATCCCGTCACCGCCGTAATTCGTGCCGAGTAAAAAGAACAGCGTATCGTATGAAGTGATGCTCAGAGAGCGTCCATCGGCGGGGAGATAGTTGTTCGGATATACGACTGAGGCGTTGAGGATGATGCTTCCTATTGTGCACTCCGCTCCCGCGCTGCCTGCGGAAAAGCTGATCGAATTCGAGCCCAAGATGCCCACCGTGCCGGAGGGGCCGGTGGGTCCTATGGGACCGGTGGCGCCGGTATTCCCCGGCTCCCCCATGAGGCCCTGTGCGCCGGCTGGTCCGGCGGGTCCGGCTGGTCCAGTCGCGCCGGTGGCCCCATGTGCGCCTGCCGGTCCTGCAATCCCCACGGGTCCAGTTGCTCCGGCAGGTCCGGCTGCTCCCGTGGCGCCTGTTGGTCCCACTGGTCCCGCGATCCCCACTGCGCCCGTGGCGCCTGGTGCTCCTGCTGGCCCTGCGATCCCCACCGGCCCAGTGGCGCCGGCGGGTCCGGCTGGCCCTGCAATCCCCACGGGTCCAGTTGCTCCGGCAGGTCCTGCTGGCCCTGCAATCCCCACGGGGCCAGTTGCTCCGGCAGGTCCGGCTGCTCCGGCGGGTCCAGTCGCGCCGGGTGCTCCGGGAGTTCCGGCCAAACCCATTGCTCCCGTCGCGCCCGTAGGTCCGGCCGGGCCTGTCAGCGCCCAGGCAACCTGAGTTTCACCGGCCACGCAGTCGCCGGACGCAGCCACGATCCGCACCGCGCCCGTGGTGTTGTTCACACAGGCAATGATCGAAGTCGATACGGGCGCGGCCATGGCCGACGTTCCCGCGAGAAGCCCGCAGGCTAGCATTCCAACATACTTGAGAGAAGACATGGAAACCTCCGAGGAGAGACGACGGGTTTGACGGGTGAATGAACTGCGTACCAGGGAAAGCGTGCCTTGCCAGAAACGATAGCCACGCCAAACCGGTACAAAGAAGCAAGCCCCGCTCAGCATCGACGGGATTCGCGGGGCGGTTAAAGGGCACGCCGCCGTGCCCTGGAGCTAAGTGCGCTACGCGAGAAGCGCGGAGAGCTTCGCCCTTCGGCGCAGAGCGACGAAAGCCAGGCCCAGCAGCCCGGTACCTAACAAGGGCAAGGAAGCGGGTTCGGGAACCTGAGAGAGGCTGGATCCAGTGATTGTGAAATCTCCGGGGCCGCCGTTCCCATTGTTTTCAGCCCATTCGCCAGGGAAAAACGCGCCATCCTCCCAAAGGTTCAGTTCCAGGCCATCGAAGCTGAAGAGCAGGCCGTCATAGTCGATGTTCTGATTGGCGCCGGCGAAGGGAAACAGCAGATCGTCGTAGGCGAAAGCCCCGGATGGGGATGAGGCGGGAGCGGGAGCGCTGGGGTCCGCGATCAGGCTGATAGCTCCGCTTTGGGCGCCATCGTTGAAGGCGCCGGTGGCGCTGGTGATGACCCATTCGCCGCTGCCCTGATCGGTGCCGAACAGCGTGCCCGATCCGGAGACGCCGCCCGGCGCGCTATAGGTAAAAGTGAACGAATCCGCCCATGCCGCCGGAACGACGGCAAGGACAACGGCTAATGAGAGCAACGCCAATGCACGTTTCTTCACTTTATCTCCGGACTCTCTTCGAGGATGACCTTCGGGGAAAGATACTGCTCGCTCTTGAGAAGCCGCTTACGGCTTGACCTTTGCTCGGAGAGCTGACCATTCGGTAAGTGCAATTCGAGGTCCAAATGAAGTCCTGTAGATTCATAGAGTCAGAGGAGCAGCGATCGAAATAAGTGCAAGTTATTGCATTCGAAGTTCCAATTATTTTCCCTTTTGAGGCAGATTCAGTGTTGTCCGCGGAATCGAAAACTCCGCGAAAACAAACCGCTGTGAGGCAATCACTGTCCTCGACCTGAATGGGTCGTCGATAAGCAAGTAGATTTTTGTTTTTGGGGATGTGCCGGCTTCTGTAAGCCGGCGATGCACAGGTTTTGTGGGCGCTTCTACATGAATCTTTTAACGCTGCGCTCTTCCGCATGGCCGGTTCGGCTGCACGTTGCCCGATTCGCGGAGATATGCCGGGCAGGGAACCGCCGGGGAAATCTCGCGTCGCCCGCAATCATGGCCGCGCCCTGTCCAATCCATCGGCAGAACTGACGGTATATTCTTCGTAGCGAAGTAGCATCGGCCTACTCCCTGTCCTCACTAAAGCGGAGGCGCGCAATGTTCCGGTCCAGGCAATCGTTGTGGTTCGCGGTCCTTGTGCTGGCGGTGTGCGCCGTCTATTCCAACTCCTTTCACAATTCCTTCCACTTCGACGACTTTCATACCATCGTCAACAACCCCTACATACGCAGCCTGCGCAATGTGCCCCGCTTCTTTACCGACGCCTCCACGTTCAGCGTCCTTCCGGCCAACCGCACGTACCGCCCCATGGTTTCCGCCTCTCTGGCCCTGGATTACGCGCTGGGCCGCGGCTACAAGCCATTCTGGTTTCATCTCTCCACGTTCCTCGTCTTTCTGCTGCAACTGGCGCTCATGGATGCGCTCTTCACCTCCATCCTGAACGCCGCGCGGCCGGAGCCGGAGTTTGCCAAGACCAACCGCTATCTCTCCTTGCTGGCGGTGGCCTGGTACGGACTGCATCCGGTGATGGCTGAAACCGTCAACTACATCATTCAACGCGGAGACATCTACGCGGCGACCGGCGTGGTGGCGGCGCTGGTGATCTATGTGCGGCGGCCAGCGTGGAGAAAAACCGGGCTCTATCTGCTGCCTTTCGCGTTTGCCATGCTCAGCAAGCCCCCGGCGGCCGTCTTTCCGCTGCTTTTGTTCCTCTATCTCGACCTGTTCGAGTGCAGCGGCAAAGGCCGCTGGGCGAAAGCCGCGCTGGCCGCGGCGCCCTCCGTGGCGGCGTGCGTCGCGCTCCTGGCTCTCAACGCGGTCATGACGCCGAAATCGTTTCAGCCCTCCACGATTTCAACCTTCTCCTACTGCATCACCCAGCCGTTTGTCCTGATGCGCTACTTCGGCGCGCTTTTCCTGCCCATTCATCTCAACGTGGACACGGACCTGCAGCCTTTTTCTTCTTTCAACGCCCAAGCCCTCCTCGGATTCCTCTTCGTCGCGCTGCTGGTGGCCGCGGCGTGGTTCACGGCGCGGCGCAGGAAGCTCGGCCCCATCGCCTTCGGCCTGCTGTGGTTCCTCATCGCGTCCTTGCCTACCTCGCTCTACCGCCTCTCTGAAGTCGAGAACGATCACCGTATGTACATGCCGTTTGTCGGCCTGGTGCTGGCCGTCGTCTGGGCGGCATATCTTGCCCTAGAGCTTGTCCTAGAGCGTCTCTCTGCCGGCCGCCGTCCGGTTGTCTGGCGCGCGTCGGCGGGGGCTGCGCTTTTGCTGCTTACGCTTTATGCGATCGGCGCGCATCTCCGCAACCGCGTGTGGCGCACGGAGGAGTCGTTGTGGCGCGATGACATCGAGAAGTGTCCGCACAACGGGCGCGGCCTGATGAACTATGGCCTAACCCAGATGGAAAAGGGCGCGTTTCCGGTCGCGCTCGACTACTTTCAGCGCGCTCTCGTCTACACCCCGAACTATCCCACGGTCGAAATCAATCTCGGCATTGTCTGCGGCGCCATGCACCGCTCCGCGGAGGCCGAGGGGCACTTTCTGCGCGCCATGGCGCTGGCCCCTGCTGACGATCAGACGCACTATTACTACGGCCGCTGGCTCTTTGAAAATGGCCGCACCGGCGATGCCCTGCGCCAGCTTCAAATCGCGGTGCGATTGAATCCCACCCGCCTGCCGGCGCGCGACCTGCTGGCTTCCGTCTACAATGCCGTTGGCGACCCGGCGCAAGCGCGCGCCACGGCCCTGGCTACGCTGCGGCTGGAGCCTGACGACCCTGCGGCCAAATTGATTCTCACGCGGCCTGCCGCGGGGAGCGCGGATTACTGGATCAACGCATCGCTCTATCGATACCAGGCCGGAGACTACCCGGGTAGCCTGGCAGCGGCGCAGCAGGCCCTCGAGCTCGATCCCCGCTCCGCCCTCGCCTACAACAATATCGGCGCGGCGTACGCGGGTCTGGGTCAATGGGATTCGGCCATTGCCAGCGAGCGCGCGGCTCTGCGCATCAAGCCGGACTTCACGCTCGCGGCCAATAACCTCGCGCTCTATTCCCGCCAAAAGGCAGCCGACGGACCGGGTCAGCGCGCCCACTGGACGGCGGAGGACTGGCTCAACGCCTCACTGCGCGATAACCAGGCGGGTCAATTCGAGAAAAGCATCGCCGACGCCCGCCAAGCGTTGCGCCTCCGTCCCGGCTACGCGGAGGCGTATAACAACATTGCTGCGGCCTACGCATCGTTGGGCAAGTGGGATCAGGCCATAGCGGCAGCCCAGACCGCCGTGCGCCTCAAACCCGATTTTCAACTGGCAAAGAACAACCTGGCTTGGGCGCAATCGCAGAAAAAGCTCAAAGCACATTGATGCGCAGGCCGGTTTTGGGTTCGCCTCCCGGACTTACTTTCATGAGTCATGCAAAATGCGGCCGCAAACACGGCGAACGCAAATTCAGAGTTGCTGTAAGGTGAGTTGATGCGGCTCAGTGGCTTTTTCCTTAAGAAAAAGCCACCCTGCACGTTCTCGGCAGCGCTATAGAAACTCTGAATTTGCCTTAAGTCGATTCCCGCCGGAATCAGCTATAGCCGGCCTCATAAATGGCGAGAGGCCGATTGCAACGGCTGTGAGACCCGCCAACAAAGCGGGGCTCATGCACTTCGCGAATCAATGCCGATGGTTTATGAGCTAGGAAGTATAAAAGCGCAGCAAGGCGAGATAAATGCGCATGGAATCGCGAACAGGATTGAATGACGAGGGCCGGTTGTTATCGATGTAGATGGTGGAGATAGGTACTTCGAGGAGAGAGCTTCCGCGGCGGCAAAGGTGAGCCAGCACCGTCATCTCGTACTCATAGCGCTCGCCGGGCAGCGCCGCCAGTTCCGCGAGCAGTGCGGCAGGGAAGGCGCGCAAGCCGGTCTGCGTATCCTGGATCCTGCATCCGCTCACAAAGTGGAAGACCTTGCGCGTCAGCGCATTGCCAAAGCGGTTCCTTGCGGGTGTTCCGCGGCCAAAGCTGCGGCTGCCAAACACCACGCGATCAGGCGCCGCCAGCAGCGCGTTGGCAACGCGCAGAATATCCGCGGCCGAGTGCTGTCCGTCGGCGTCCGCCGTCACCAGCCCGGCAAATTCGGTGCATGCATCGAGGAAATAGTGGATGCCCGTTTTAAGGGCGCGGCCCTTGCCCAGATTGACCGCGTGGCGCAAAAGGTGCACGCCGCTTTTTCGCGCGAGTGCGTCGAAGGCATCCCTGTCGTGCTGCGGACTTCCGTCGTCTACCACAAGGATGGCGCCAAACTGCGCATCCAGCAGCGCATCGATCAGCGGATTCAGCGCCGGTTGATGCCCGCGCGCCGGAATGAGCACGGCCAGTCGGGAAATGGATGCGGGTGGAATCATAATGCGCGCTTTTCGCTCCCATGGTACTCTGCCGCGGCGGAATGGCAAGGTGCTTGGAGTCCATCGAATGGCCAGCTACTGATTGCACAAGAGGCAGTTTTTCCTTGCCCTGGCTCGGTCAATGGCGGCTCGCGCGCGCGGGTTGGCACAGATAAGGAAAATATTTTCCGCTTTGCGCAAATTGTTGCGCAACCGAGCGCAGTCCGAGGGCGCAAGCTCTTTATTTTCTTGTGCGCGGACTGGAACGCAAATTGGACTTGGGACAGTGGAACAGCCGTCGCAATTGAGCCGGCTTCCCGTTCTCCTGTTCCCGTTGAAGGCCTCCGGAGCCTCCTATCTTTCCTGAGATCGTCGGCAACGGGCCCCGGTCAGGAGTCCTACGCAGCGCAGCGGGTCTGATCGACCCACGAGGCAGGCCGCGCGAATCCGAGTTCCGTTCGCGTCGAACCAATTCAATGGAGGATTCGCACATGAAGAAGACTTCCCTGGTAAGCCTGATCAGTCTCCTCTGTCCCGGTTCAATCGCTGTCAGGAAGCTCGCTGCGAGGGAGGAGACTCCCATGAGGTCCTTCAAACTGATTGCGCCGGCCGTTTTTATCCTGGCGATGGCGATGCCATTGCATGCAACCACGTTCGAGCCCTGCTCCTCCGTGGCAGGAAACCTGGTGACAAACTGCGGTTTCGAGACCGGAGATACCACCGGCTGGACGACCGGGGGAAGTTATGCAGCTACCGCGGTAGTACCGAGCGGGCTTTTCTATTCCTCCGACTCTGGCAACTACATCCTTCTTATGGGGGCGGTCGGCTCGGACAGCACCCTTTCCCAGACTCTATCGACGACTGCGGGCGGGTCGTACACCTTTGCCTTTTACTACGCAAGCGACGGGACCGACCCTTCCGATTTCTCGGCCTACTGGGATGGCACGGAGCTTCTTTCCCTGACGGACCCAAACAGCGGCAGCTTATACGACCTTTACGCATTTACGGTAACGGGCACGGGCTCGGACGCGCTGCAGTTCGACTTCCGCGACGACCTCGAGTTCGATGCCCTCGACGATATTTCTGTATCGCCGAGCACGTCGCCGGTTCCTGAACCGGCCTCGTTTAGCCTGCTGCTCATGGGGCTCGGCGCGGCTTTCGTGACTCGCCGGCTCCGTCGCGCCTGACGCTGCCGGTTCCCTCCGGCGCCTGCTGCGCAAAATGGGTTTGCGGCTCGAAAAAAGTCGCTCCACGCCCCTCCGGAGGTTACCGGCGCGGCGCGCGGCCGACGCAAGCGCCCGTCTTTACACCCGCGGCTTCGACTCCTGCTCCAGAAGCCTGACCGTAACGATGACTGCCGGAAGAAGAAACACCACCATGCCCACCACCCACATGATGGCCCCGCCGGTAATCTGATCGGCCAAGGGCGAGATGCCGAATGCGTTCGGCTGCTTCACATAGTAGCTGTAGACGGGATAGCCGCAGAAGGTGAGGAAGGCGCTTAGCGCGGTGTTTACCAGGCCCGCGCCGGCCAGGTAGGGGAGCATGAACCAGCCGGGGTAGCGCGCGTCCGTTGGCCAGGGGCGGATCAGCGGCCACCAAAACAGGATCGAGCCGAAGACGAAGCAGATGTGCTCGAAGTCGTGCCAGTGCTCGTTATAGAGGGCGAAGTTGTAGGCGGCGGGTATGTGCCAGCCGAGAAAGATCGCGTTCCAGATGATCCACGCCGCGGCCGGGGTGACGAGGAAGTGGCCCAGGCCGCGCAGGGCCTTCCAGCGCAGCAGCGGGCCCAGCACGTGCACGGTGACGGGGCGGGGAAGGCCGCGCAGCATGGGCACCGTGGGACTGCCCAGCAGCATCAGCGGCGGAGCGAACGACATGAGCATGATGTGCTCGACCATGTGGGCGCTGAGCAAGGCGTCGGCAAAGCCGTCCATGGGTGAGCCCACGGCCAGCCAGATGGCGCCCAAGCCGGAGAGAAACGCCCACAGCCGCCAGGCGGGAAACTGCGCGGGCCTGGTCTTGCGAATGGCGAACCAGCCGCGGATGTAAACCAAGCCGCTCAAAATCACCAGCGTGGTCAGAAAGACCGGCGGCGACCATGCATCGAAGATTGCCTGACTTGCAGGAGACATGAGATCGGTTCAGTCCGGAGCTACGTTCCGCCGCGCGCGGCCGGCGCAGGCTGCTCCGGCGGCAGGAGCAATTGATCGCTCGTGGTCAGCTTGTGCGTGGCGTTGACCGCGGCCGGGCGGTGGTTGCCGCGCAAGGTGAGCAGGAAATCGACCAGCGCGGTGGTCTCGGCGGGGCTCAGCGAGTCGCCGTAAGCCGGCATGTTTCCGCCCCCTTGCAGCACCTGGCGGATGATCTGATCCTGGGTCATGCGCGAGGCGATGGAGTCCAGCGCCGGGCCGCGCATGCCGCCCGCGCCGCCGATGGAGTGGCAATCGCGGCACTGCTTATTTTGGAAGACGATGGCGCCTTCGCGCTCCAGCGGGGTGCGGTCCCTGAGGTCGGCCACCGGCATCGGATCGCTGCTCCAGGCGTTCATCTTCGGACTCCACGGCGTATACATGCCCAGGCGCGTGAAGACGCCCAGCGCGACGGCGATGACGGCCACCATCAGCACCGCGGCCGGACGCCGCGACCAGTGTTTTTCACCCTCGCCGAAGACGAGCGGCAGCAGCAGCATGGCGACGATGATGACCACCGGCACAATGAGCATAACCGGAGTTTCAAGTCCGGGCGGCAGATAGGCCAGGACGGCGTAGATCCACAGAAACGCGAAGTCGGGCTTGGGCACGGTCTGGATGATGGTGGGATCGGGTTGTCCGGAGGGACCGAAAGGCCCGAAAAAGAACGCGCAGGCCATGATGGCAAGCACGATGGCGGCGGCGAAGAGGGCGTCTTTCCACGCCGCGTCCGGCACAAAAGGAATGCCCGTCTTCTTGGTGAGGCTGTGGTACTCCTGCATGTAGGTCTTCTTGCTCACCAGCCGTCCCGGCATGGGCCACTCGTTGATGCCCAGCCGCAGAACCATCCACACGTGCACGCCCACCAGGGCGATCAGGAGGCCGGGCAGGATAAAGACGTGCAGGACAAAGAAGCGCGACAGGGTCTGTCCCGCGATGATAGGCCCGCCTAGCATCAGATCGACCAGCGCCCCGCCGATCCAGGGCACGCGGCTGAGGATGGAGGCGCCGATGCCCAGCCCCCAGTAGGCGTCCTGATCGAAGCGCAGAGCCTGCCCGGTGAAGGCCATGGCCAGCGTCAGCAGCAGCAGGAAGACGCCCACGATCCAGGTGAGCTCGCGGGGAAATTTGTAGGCTCCGAACAGAAACACCTGCACCAGGTGAATGAGGACGATGGCGACCATGAAATCGGAGCCCCAGCCGTGCATGGCGCGCAGATACCAGCCCAGCGTCACGTTGTGATCGATGAACTGGAGGCTGTACCAGGCATTGCCGGCAGTGGGCGCGTAGACCAGCGCCAGCAGAATGCCCGTGACCACCTGGAGAACCAGAATGACCGCTGCGGCGCTGCCAAACACGTAAAACCAGCTCGAAGTGCTGGCCGGGACGGGGTGCTCGGCCATTTCCATCACGGGCGCGCCCAGCCCCAGCCGGGTTTCGAACCAGTTGTAGAGGGCGGTTCCGCGTTTCTTCAGGCTGGCCATCAGGCGCTCCTCCCGTTCGAGCCTTTAGCGGGCATCGTTTTGGCGCCGTTCGCGGATGCCGCAGGGCTGCTTTGAATCTGCGTGAGGGGCGGCTCGGCGCAGGCGCGCGGCCAGCGTGGGCATCTTGCCGGCGAAGATCATCAGGTTGCCTTCAGAAATCTTGTGTACGTACTCGAAGAGCCCGCGTTGCGGAGGGCCGGAGGCGCGCGATCCATCCTCGTAGTAAGCGCCGCCGTGGCAGGGGCACAGGAACAGACTGCGATTGCGGCGAACCAGCGCACCGGGCAGCCAAGATGGGCGCAGTTGATGGCGAAGACCTGAAAGCTGCTTCCGGAGATGTGGCGCACCCAGCAGGGAATGTTGCCGGTCTCCCCGTCCCAGCGCGTCGTGATTGGATTGCGGAAGTCGGCCAGGCGGGTTTCGCCCTTCAGGAAAATCTTCGACGCGGCCCAGGTGCGACCCACGCGCTCTGCGCTGGAGCGTTTGCTGAAGCGCGGGCCAAGCAAATAGCCGACGATAGGCACGGCCAGAACCGCGCCCACCGCGCCATTGAGCGCCAAGGACAGCTTGAAGAGGAAGGCGCGGCGTGAATGTCCGGCGGCCGCGGGGCTTGGCGCCTGCTCCGCAGCGGGATTTGACGCCGGTTCCGCCGCCGGGTTTAGTTCGCCGGGCGAATGGGTCTCATTGGGGTTCATGGCTTCCGGCTCCACGAGTTAAATTTCCTTCTTGAAGATATCGATCTCTATCGTCTCGCTGCGGTTCAAGGGTGCTTGGGATACGGTTGGCCCGGCGTGGCCACGCGTTTCGAGGCCAGCCAGGCGACGATGTCGGTGATCTGCTGATCGGTCATCGGTTGCGGGGCGTCGCCGCGCCAATCCGGCATATCTTCGTCGGGCCGGCCCGCGATAAGGATGCTGCGCAGATTCTGGTCGCTGATAAGAGCCAGATAGGTGGGGTTCACGATGGAGCCCAGCCAGCCGCTGGCGGGATGCGGCGCGCCCGGTTTCAGCGGCTTGCCATCGGCGGGGCCGCCTTCGCCCGCCGCCCCGTGGCAGCGCGCGCAAAAAACGCCGTAGGCCTTGAATCCATTCGCCGCGTTGCCCGGCAAAGCGGCTTGATATGGCGGAGGCTTGTGCCCGCGAGCAGATTCGGCCTTCCCCATCGCTTCACCATGCCCTGCGCCAGCGCGTCCACCTGCCTGGTCCGTCAACATGCCGCCGGCGCTGCTCGCGAAGGCCGGCATCAGTTTTCCCGGCACGCCGTTGGCAATCGTATCGCGCAGACGCTTCTCTCCGGCCAGCGCGATGTACACAGGATTGGCAAGTGAAATCGCCGCGCCGTTCCGGCCGTTCTCTCCGTGGCAGCCGGCGCAGTTTTGCTTGTAAAGCGTGGCGAAGTCGAGCACCTGGCCGGGGCGCACTACCTTGGGACCCGGTCCGGGCCGGCCGGAAATATGCCCGCAGCCAGCGCCGGTCAAAGCAGACTGCGGACATCGCGAAAGCGCAAAGCGCTGTCCGAATTCGAGGCTCGCAGAGTCATTGCTCCTTGTTTTCGTTTTCCGGGTTGGGCCGGCCGGTCTGCAAACCGGCGCGCAAGGCAAAACGGCAGGGCCTGAAACTGCGGCGTCCGCACCTTTACCTGCAGATTGACGACAAAGCCGCAGACCAGACCGAAGGCGATCTGCGAAATCACGAACCAGAGCCAGTCGATGCGCTCGTTGAGGATGGGACTGATGACGCTCAGCGCCGAGTAGAGGATGCCGGTCCACAGAAGCGGCGCGATGAAGCCGGCGGTGAGAATCGGCTTGCGCGGAAACATGGGCAGCATGGCGCCGTAGAGCAGCGCCGACCAGCACGGAGGCGACGGTGTGAATGCCGGCGGCGGCCAGCAGGCCGAGAAGATGAAACTGAGCCAGGAAGGCGTTGCTCTGGCCGGCCCAGCTGACAAAGCCGCCCGCAGCCAGAAGATTCACTGCGTACCACACGCTGTGGAAGCGGACCAGGCCGAAGATGGACGCCGGAACAATCATGGCAATGCCGCCGGCGATGCCGCCCTTGATCCCCGCGGTCACGCTGAACGTCTCCATCGGGCAGCAGCTTGCGATGCTTGGCAATGGCCGCCAACCGGGTGGGTCCTCCGCGCGAGCTGGAGATGGTGATGGTCTCAGCGCGCACCGGGACCGCGACGTGGTTCTCCCGCGGCAACACCTCCCGGAACCATCCCGCCGCCGAACGTAGCGCCAGCACAAGCCCCAGCAGGCTGATGACCCAATGCGTCACCATGCCCGCGATGATCAGCGCCACGCCCAGCGCGAACGCCATCGGCCACGCCGTGGGCACGGGCATCACCACGCCTTCGTGGCTTTCATGCCCCGCCGCGTGCGTGCCCGGCTCCATTTCGCTGCCGTGCTCCGTCATGCTCCTCCCTTCCGCGGCCCAGGTCTCTGACCGCAGGAATCCGTTTCATCAGCTTCGTGGTTCCCAGGTCTCAGAATCGAGACCTGGGGCACCCCAGGTGGTAAAAAACGAAGCGGTCCGCGGCCTATCTGCCCAAAACATAAACCACCATAAACACCACCACCCACACACCATCGACAAAGTGCCAGTAAAGCGACAGCGTCTCGAGCTTTTCCGCATGTTCCTGCTGTCACCCGCCCCAACGAACGAAAACGCCAGAGTGAGCGAAAGCATGACCAGGCCCACCACCACGTGCGTGGCGTGCAAGCCGACCAGCGAGTAGTAGGTGGTCCCGAAGAGATTGGTTTGTATCGTCAAGCCCTCGTCGTGGATGAGGTGATACCACTCTTGCGCCGTCGAGCCCAGGAAGATCGACCCCAGCAGCACCGTGCCCGCCAGGCCAGGCGTGCAGTTGCGCAGGTTGCCCTTGCGCAGCGCGCTCACCGCCAGGTGGACCGTGATGCTGCTGGAAAGCAGGCAGACAGTGCCGAAGATGGGCAGCTCCAGCACCTGCGCCGGCGTAGGGCCGCTCAGGCTCTTGCCGATGTAGAAGATATAGGCCACCACGAAGATGATGAAGATGGCGGCTTCGGCGACGATCAGGCAGGCCATGCCCACGGTGCCGCGATAAGGCAGCCTCCAGGGCGTCTCTGCTCCGCCGCTCGCCGCGCCGATCGGAATTGCGCTTGCGCGTGCTCATCATTCGTAGTCCGAGTCCGGATCGTCCGGATGTTTCAGATCCCACAAGGGCCGGCGGCTGTTCACCGTAGGCTCGACGGCGAAGTTGTAGTCAGGCGGCGGCGACGGCGTGGACCACTCCAGCGTCCACGCATCCCAGGGATCGTGGCCGGCAGCTTGCGCCTTGGAAGTACGAGCGCACCAGGTTGTAGACGAAGATCAGGAGCCGCGATGGCCTGGAAGACGGCGCCGATGCTCACGATCATGTTCCAATCCGCCCCATCCGCGGCCGGCCTCGTAGGTGTAGATGCGGCGCGGCATGCCCAGCAGGCCGGGAATGTGCATGAAGTCGAAGGTGAGATGGAAGCCGATGAGGAAGAGCCAGAAGTGCCACTTGCCGAGCGTCTCGCGACATCATGCGGCCGGTCATCTTCGGGTACCAGTAGTAGAAGGCCGCGAAGAGCATGAAGAGGATGGCGCCCACCAGGACGTAGTGGAAGTGCGCCACCACGAAATAGGAGTTGCCCAGCTGCCAGTCGAAGGGCGCGACCGAGAGCATGATGCCGGTGAGCCCCGCGATGAGGAACTGAAACAGGAAGGCGATGCAGAACATCATGGGCGTGGTGAAGATGAATCTTGCCGCCCCACATCGTCGCCAGCCAGTTGAAGATCTTGATGCCCGTGGGCACGGAGATGACCATGGTGGCGAAGACGAAGAAGGTGTTGGCCGCCGGCGCCCATGCCCACGGTGAACATGTGGTGCGCCCAGACGCTCAGGCTGATGAAGCCGATGGCCACCGTGGCGCGCCACCATCGCCGGATAGCCGAAGATGGCCTTGCGCGAGAAGACGGGGATGATCTCGTTGGCGAACGCGAAGGCCGGCAAGCACCAGGATGTAGACCTCGGGATGGCCGAAGATCCAGAAGAAGTGCATCCACAGCACGGCCGAGCCGCCGGCCTGCGTATCGAAGAAGTGCGAGCCCAGGTAGCGGTCGAGCGTCAGCATGATCTGCGCCGCGGTCAGCGGGCTGATGGCGACGAAGACCAGGCACGCCATCACCAGGTAGAGCCACACCAGCAGCGGCATTCGGCTCAGCTTCATGCCCTTGCAGCGCATGCAGACGATGGTGGCGACAATATTGAGCGCCGTGCCGATGGTGCCGATGCCGCTGAGGAAGATGGCCAGCGTCCAGTAGTCGGTGCTGTGCCCGGGCGAAAAGACCTTGGCGGTCAGCGGCGCATAAGCGAACCAGCCCACATCCGGCGCCGAGCCCGCCGCCGTAAAGCCCGCTGCCGCCGAAGTAGCTGAAGTAGAGCAGCAAGCCGCCAAAGGCCGAGACCCAGAAGCTGAAGGCGTTGAGCCGCGGAAACGCCATGTCGCGCGCGCCGATCATCAGCGGCACCAGATAATTCCCAAAGCCGAACAGAATCGGCATGCCCACGAAAAACACCATGGTGGTGCCGTGCATGGTGAAGAGCTGGTTGAAGACCTGCGGGCGAAACGAAGTGATTGTTGGGGACCGCCAGCTGGATGCGCATCAGCAGCGCCTCGACGCCCGCCGACCAGCAGGAAGATAAGCGCGTAGACGATGTACATGATGCCGATCTTCTTGTGGTCGACCGTCGTGAGCCACTCGTAGACTACGTTCCAGCGGCGGCCGGCCCTGGGGCGGCGCACAGCGTCTCGTCGATTCCTTCCAGCGCGTGGGTTGTGCTCATCGGGCGTCCCTTTCCGGTGACTGGTTAGCGAAGCTGCGTGCAGATACGCGGTGACGGCGTCCAGGTCGCGGTCGTTCAGGTGCATGGCCGGCATCAGGCACCGGGCTTCATCGAGTCGGGATCGTCGATCCACTTTCTGAGATTGTGCGGGAGTGTTCGGAATGGAGCCGGAGGCGATGGTGTCGCGGCTGGCCAGGTGCGTCAGGTCGGGGCCAAAGCGCCCCGTGGCCACCGTCCCGGCGATGGTATGGCAGCTGATGCAGGCGTTGTGCATGAAGACGGCCTGCGCCTTCCGCCGCCAGCGGGATCGCCGGCGAAGTCCTGCCGCGCGGGCTGTCTGCTGCTGCGCTACCCAGGCGGCGAACTCCGCGGGCGTTTGCGCATAGACGCGGATCAGCATCTTGGCGTGTTGCACGCCGCAGTATTGCGCGCACTGGCCGAGGTAGAGGCCGGGCTGTTCGCGGATCGATCCACATGGTGTTGACGCGGTTGGGAATCAGGTCCGTTTTGCCCGCCAGGCGCGGCACCCAGAAGCTGTGCATCCACGTCCGCCGACGTCATCGTCAGGTAGGTGGGCGTGGGATGCGCGGGATCGCTGACCGGGACGTGCAGTTCGTTGGCCGTGACGATGCCCAGCTTGGGATAGCGGATACTCCCACCAGAACTGATGGCCGATCACGGTCACGTTCAACGCGTCTTCGGGCTTGGGGATCGCCTGCGGTTCCCAGGATGACGCGGGTGGTGGTCAGAAACAGCATCACCACGATCAGGATGGGAATCACCGTCCACGACAGCTCGATCTGATTGCTGCCGTAAATCTGCGGCGGCTCGTCGATCCGAATCTCCGGAGCGATGGCGGAAGCGGACCAGCGCGTAAGCAGCATTCCCGCGACGACGAGAAAGATGCCAAGGGTGACGGCAAGCACCAGCATCGAGAGACTGAAGATGGAGTGCGCCGGCGTTGCGGCCGGCGCAAAGATACCGGTGGGAGACTGCGCAAATGCCGTGCCGGCCAGCAGAAGCGCACCGCATGCCACGCTCCACCAGCGGCGCATTGGCCTTGGCCTGCCTTGGCCGCAACCCGCCGATTGCCGTCTGGGGAAGAATGACACGTCGCTTTGACCTCGAGATACGTTCGGTCGCGAAGGAGCCGGGCTTCGCGGCGTTCATAAATATGTTAAACCATCTACGCGGAGTAGGGCGCCGTTACGGAAGGCAATGGACGTGGATCGAGGCAGCCCGCGACAAAGGTTGATAAGAGTGGTTGATTTCAATCTGCGTGCAGCAGGACCTCGACGTCCGGCTCGCCATCACCCCACGGTCCAATAAAC
This sequence comes from uncultured Acidobacteriota bacterium, assembly GCA_963808795.1. Lineage (GTDB taxonomy): Bacteria > Acidobacteriota > Terriglobia > Terriglobales > Acidobacteriaceae > Telmatobacter. Next base: position 203,718 of record CAWEGL010000005.1, on the reverse strand, counting down.
CGCAAACCGCTGCCAGCTCTGGTTCAGGGGCTTCAGCGTTACATCGTGCTCCTGGCCGGTGGTGCGGAAGGTCAGCGGCTCGCCCGGCACGGGCTTGATCCAGTCGCCCGGATCGGCGCCATTGGCCTTGAGCGCGGGCACGTCCGCGGGCGGCGCTTCCGCCAGCTCCGGCCCCTGATTGTGCTCCAGACGCTCCGCCAGCCCCACCTTCGGAAACTGCCCGGCCAGCACCAGCGGCCCGTATAAAAACGCCTGCATGGTGGGATCGTCGCGCAGCGGCTCGGAGGTCAGCCGCATGGGCATAGTCAGCTCCACGCGGTCGCCCCGCTTCCACCGCCGCCTGAGCGTCAGATAGCTCCCAGGTGTTCCGGCCGCATCCAGCGGCTGGCCGTTGAGCCGCACCACGTTGGCCGCCGTCGTCCACGCCGGAATGCGCAACCGCAGCGTCCACGGCTCCGCCGGCGTCTCCTCCACCGTCAGCTCCGTCTGCTCTCGCTCCGGAAAGCTGGTCCGCTGCCTCACCCGCACGCCGCGCTCGCGCCAGTCGACGCGCGAGGCAAAGTAGAGGTTCACGTAGAGCGCCTCATCGTCGTGGAAGTAGATGCTGTCGTTCAGCCCGGCGAACTGCTCGACGCCCGTCCCCGTGCAGCACCAGAAGGTGTCAAAGTCCGTGCACAGCGTCTTCCATGCTCCCGGCGCCATGGACAGAAAATACGTCGTGCGCCCGGTTACAGGCTCGATGGCGCCCAGCCTGTGGTTGAGGAGGTTGCGTTCGTAGTAGTCCATGTAGCGCGCCTCGCCCTCCCAGCCGTAGAGGCGGCGCGCCAGCTTCATCATGTTGTAGGCGCAGCAGCACTCCTGGTGGTGCCCGCTCACGCGGATCTCGGTTCCCAGGTGATCCGGGTCCACGAGCCAGTGCTCGTTGTTGCTGGCGCCGCCGGTCGCGTAGCTCCGCGACTCCGATACCGTATCGAAGAAGAACTGGCTCACGTCGCCGAACCGGAAATCCTTCGTCAGCTCGTAGCGCCGCGCCGCCCCGATCACCTCCGGCACGTGCGTGTTCATGTGCAGCCCCTTGAGCTGGTCGCTCCGGAGCGCCAGCGGCGTAAAGAAGATCTTCTTGGTAAAGCGGTCGCCCGTACGCGCCCACCGGTCGTCGCCCGTCGCGCCAGCCAGGTTGTAGAGCACCTCGTTCATTCCCCCGTACTCCACGTTCAGAATCTGCTGCATGTGCTCTTCCGTCTTGCTCGCCGTCCACGCATCCACCCAGCCGGCCATCCCTGTCAGCACCTCCAGCGCCTGCCGGTTCTGGGCCAGCGCGCTCATATCGAAGAGGCCGGCCATGATCTTGTGCAGCGTGTAATACGGCGCCCATACCGGCTGGCCGCGGTCAAGCCGGTCGAAAAACTCCGTAGGGAACGCGCTCACGTAGCCGTTTTCGTTCAGCTTCGTCTGGCACTCGGCCAGGCCCGCCACCAGCCCGTCGCCTTTGGCCTTGATCGCCGCGTCGCTCGTGGCGGCGTAGAGGAGCGCGCAGGCTGACATCGTGTGCCCCACAAAGTGGCCGCGCACCTCGCAGTCCGGAGCCTCCCAACCGCCCAGAGGCTGAGCATTGGCCGGCAGCCTGGCGTTGACCATAAAGTTGCGCAGCAGCCGGTCGTTGGGAATGCGCAGCAGGAACCCGCGGTTCCACTCCCGCGCATCGGCCAGCGGCCCAGCATCGAGCGTCACGTCGCCCAGCGCGAAAGGGCTCACCCGCGGCTGCATTTCGTTGCGCGTAAACACGATAGGCGCGGCGAACGGCTCCGGCTCGGCCACGGAAAAGCGCCGGTCGGCTTCAGCGTCAGCTCTGCGCGCATCGGCAGGCGGAGTCGAGGCAGCTTGAGTCGCCTCGGCGCCTGCCGCGGCCTGTCCCAGCGCCGACGATGCCGCCGCCCACCCCAGCGGCGTCAACGCCAATCCCTTTGCAAACACTCTGCGGCTGAGCTTGATCTTTTCGTCTGCCATGTTTTCCCCCTGATGCAACGCCATTCCAATCCAGCAAACGTTTGCTCAAAACATAGTAATCGCTTTCGCTCGCCAGCGGGACATTCGCCGCTAGGCTACAATCGCTGCGAGGATGTTGACCATGCCCTTCGCCCGCCGTTGCTCCGTGCTTCTTGCGCTCATGTGCGCGCCTCTCTTGCTCAGCGCGCAGTCATCCACCCCTCCGCCGCAGGCTCCCGCCTGGGCGCAGCCCGGTTCGGCCACCCACACCCAGGTAGCCCCGCCGCCGGATTTTCATCGCCCCACCCGCAACTACCCCGGCCGCATTGGCATCTTTGACGGCCAGGCGGACGTGGGCAGCGCGCTGGTTCCCGGCAGCGCCTCCTTCGATCCGGCAACCGGCCAGTACACCGTCAACTCCGCCGGCTATAACATCTGGTACTCCCGCGACGAGTTCCGCTTCCTCTGGAAGAAAATGTCCGGCAATGTCTCGCTCGCCGCGGACATCAGCTATCCCCGTCCCGGCTACGGCGACCGCAAGGGCGTCCTCATCATCCGCCAGAGCCTCGCCGACGACGCCGCGGAGGCCATGGTCGCGCTGCACGGCGCCGGCATGATCCATCTCGCCGTGCGTCCCGCCACGGACCTCCGCATCAAGGACATGGAGTTCCGCATGGGAGGCCGCGGCCTTCCCGGCGGCGCTACTCCCGACTCGCTGGTCATCATCGACGCGCGCCGCATCGGCATCGAGAAGCGCGGCGACGACTTCACTCTCTGGGTGAGCCTGGAAGGCGAGCCCATGCACCAGTTCGGCCCGCCCATGCATCTGCATCTCACCGCGCCGTTTTATGTCGGCATCGGTTTCTGCTCCCACCTGCCCACCACGGTGGACACGGGCGCCTTCTCTCACGTCGTGCTTGTGAACGCCGCCGGCCGCCTCGAGTGATGATTGCCGGGCGATTCGAGCCGGCCCTACGGGGCGGCGGATGGGCGGGGCGGCGCATCGGCGTCACACGGCAGGAAGTGAACCGCCTCACGAATCTCAGGCACGCCACCAAGATCGACCGTCAGGATCGACCGCATTGACGCGGCGCTCAGGGCATTGGGCAAGCGGCTTTATCTTTAGGCGTGGGGGCGACTTCGGGGAAGCTCAGCTGTGCTTCAGATCGCGATTCGCGTCTCAATGGCGTCGTAATCCGCGCGCACGCCTTTGGATGTCGGGTCGAGCAACCCGGCCTTCGCCAGCGCCTGAACGTCGGCTTAAAGATGGGCCGGTTCGGACTTAGTTATCGAGTCGCTGTCCCCGCCCCGCCTTAGGCCGCCTCGACATAAAGCCGCTTGCCCAGGGCGCGAAGCGCCGCATCGATGCGGTCAATTTTGGTGGGGTGACGAAGGTTGGTGAGCCGGTTCACTTCCTGCTTGGTGGTGCCCAGGCGGCGCGCCAAATCGATGGGGCGGACCTTCTGGCGAAGCATTTCGTTCAGCAGCAGAACCTTGGCTGCCACGCTAGGCGATAGTTCCACAAGCGCCTGGCCACGCTTGGGTGGGGATGGCATGGGCACCGGGCGCCTGTCGTCGAAGTAGAACTCCATCGAGAGCTCGAGTGCTTCCTTGGCCATTTCCAGAGCGTGAGCGCGATTATTGCCCTGCGTAATGGCAGGGGGAACATCGGGAAAGGTGACCAGGATGAATTTTCCATCCTTGCGGAGGTTTACCGGGTAGCCACGCATTGCTCTACTCCTTGCCTTTAAGGCCTAGCTGTTTCTTAATAGTTTCAACCAAACCTTTGCCGAGATCTTTGCTGTGCATCGGGAGGATTGAGATTCGGCCCTGATAGTAGAGCCTCAGGTGCGAACCCTCCTGGCTTCCAAGCGTGACGCCTTGTTTTGCCAGCCAGCGCTTGAATTCCGTGCTCTTCATCGTGCGGCTTTCAGGACGATCCCCATGGTACACATTTATGTTTACCGATGCAAGTCCCGCCGTCGAAATGGGCCACCGGGTTATGGCTTCGCCGAATCTTCGCCAATCGGCTATAATCTCCCCATGGACTTTCAGCTCGTCACCAGCTACAAGCCCCGCGGCGACCAGCCCCGCGCCATCGACGAGCTGATGCACGGCCTTGCCGCCGGAGAGAAGCACCAGGTGCTGCTTGGCGTCACCGGCTCAGGCAAGACCTTCACCATGGCCAAGGTCATCGAGCAGTCCAACCGGCCGGCGCTGATCCTGGCCCACAACAAGACGCTGGCCGCGCAGCTTTATCACGAGTTCAAGCAGTTCTTTCCCTCGAACGCGGTCGAGTACTTCGTCAGCTACTACGACTACTACCAGCCCGAGGCCTACATCCCGGCCGGGGACCTCTATATAGAGAAGGAAGCGACCATCAACGAGGAGTTGGACAAGCTGCGCCTCTCAGCCACGCGCTCGCTCTTCGAGCGGCGCGATGCGATCATCGTCAGCTCGGTGAGCTGCATCTACGGGCTGGGATCGCCGGAGGCCTATTACGGAATGCTGCTGCTGCTCGAGAAAGGGCAGCGCATCGCGCGCAAGGACATCACGCGGCGGCTGGTGGAGATCCTCTACGAGCGCAACGATACGGATTTCCGGCGCGGAACCTTCCGCGTGCGCGGCGACGTGATCGAAGTCTTTCCCACCTACGACGAAAACGCCTACCGGATCGAGATGTTCGGCGACGAGATCGAGTCCCTCTCGCAGATCGACCCGCTCTTCGGGACGGTGAAGCAGAAGTACGCGCGGCTGCCGATTTATCCCAAGAGCCATTACGTCGTCCAGCCGGAGCGCAAGGCCGAAGCCATCGATTCGATCGTCTCCGAGCTGAACGACTGGGTGGCGAAGCTCGAAGGCGAGGGCCGCATGGTCGAGGCCCAGCGCGTCCACCAGCGCACGCGCTTCGACCTGGAAATGATCAAGTCCATGGGCTACTGCCACGGCATCGAGAACTACTCGCGGCACTTCAGCGGACGGTTGCCGGGCGAGGCCCCGCCCACCCTGCTCGACTACTTTCCGCGCGATTTTCTGCTGTTTGTGGACGAGAGCCACGCCACCATCCCCCAGGTACACGGGATGTGGCACGGCGACCGCAGCCGCAAACAAACTCTGGTCGATTATGGATTCCGCCTGCCCTCGGCCATGGACAACCGGCCGCTGAACTTTGAGGAGTTCGAGAACCGCGTGAATCAGGCGATTTATGTGTCGGCTACGCCGGGGCCCTACGAGCTTACCCGCTCCAGCGGCGTGGTCATCGAGCAGGTGATCCGGCCCACCGGCCTTGTCGATCCCCAGGTCGAGATTCGCCCCGTCAAGGGCCAAATCGACGACCTGCTGGCGGAGATTCATGACCGGGCCAAGAAGGGCGAGCGGGTGCTGGTAACCACCCTGACCAAACGCATGGCCGAGGACCTGGCCGGCTACTACACCGAAGTGGGTGTGCGCTGCCGCTACATGCACTCGGAGATCGAAACCCTGGAGCGCGTAAAGCTGCTGGCGGGCCTGCGCAAGGGCGAGTTCGACGTGCTCATCGGCATCAACCTGCTGCGCGAGGGGCTGGATCTGCCGGAGGTGTCGCTGGTGGCGATTCTGGACGCCGATAAAGAGGGCTTTCTGCGCTCGGCCGGGTCGCTCATCCAGACCATGGGCCGGGCGGCGCGCCACGTGGAGGGCCGCGCCATCCTCTACGCGGACACGGTCACCGACTCCATGCGCCGCGCTATCGGCGAGACGGACCGCCGGCGCGCCATTCAACGGGCATTCAACGAGGAGAACGGCATCACGCCGCGGTCCATCGTCAGCCAGGTGGAGATGGGCCTGGCGCAGATTCTAAAGGCCGAGTACGGCGAAGTGGCCGAGGAAGAGACCGAGGGCTTGCCCGAATTTACCAGCCAGGAGCAGCTCGACGCCTACATCGCCAAGCTGGAGACGGAGATGCGCGAGGCGGCCAAGAGGTTCGAGTTCGAGAAAGCGGCTGGGCTGCGCGACGCCATCAAGGAACTGCGCGAGAAGGAATTTTTGTTCGGGTGATAGGGCGGCGGCTTGAAGGCGGCGGTTTCCCCCTTTGCCTGCGGCCGCGATGGAGCGCCCGAGGGGCCTCAATTCCCAGCTTTGCATCTTGGCAAGCTTCGGGTAACAATAAGCTTGGAGTGGGATCATGCTTCACCGGCACCTCAATCACGCCGAGTACACGTTGGCGGCCATCGACGACGTGATCGGCCGCGGCCAGCGCGCGGACTGGGCCGAGTTGCGCCGCGCAGCCCTCGCCGACCGCGTGCTCATGGAGAAGGTGCTGCGTGTTGCGGCGGCTGGCGGCGGGGATTCCCACGCGCAGCGGTACTGCTTTTGGAGGCGCTATGCCGAGCAACATCTCACCGCTGCCTGAATGGGAGATTGTTCTCAGTTCTGCCGCACATCTTCAGCGCATCTTTCCGGAAGCGGTTCTGGTGGGAGGAACCGCGGCGGCCATCTATGCCGGACATCGGCTCTCCGCCGATGCCGATCACGTCCTGACCGACCTGCGCACCAGGTTCGATGAGGTTCTCGCACAGTTGGAATCGGTGGCCGGATGGAAGACGGCGCGCGTTCAGTCTCCGGTGCAGATCCTGGGCAGCCTGGATGGGATCGAGACGGGGATTCGGCAGCTCATTCGCGAACAACCGCTCGAAACCCGGCAGATGAAGATCGGGGATTACCAGATCACGCTTCCCACCGCCGAGGAGGTGCTTCGCATCAAGGCGGTCCTGATCCTGAGGCGCAACGCCACGCGCGATTACCTGGATTTTGCCGCGCTCGCAGAGCATCTGGGCGAGGGGAGGACGCTGGAAGCCTTGCGGAGCTTCGATGATCTCTATCCGCAAGCAAACGGCGAATCCGCCCTCCAGCAGTTGCAGATCCAGCTCGCCGAGCCGCTCCCGTTCGATCTCGACACGCTGGATCTGGCCGAATACAAGAATGTTTCACCCCGCTGGCAGCGTTGGGAATCGGTGCGCGAGTCTTGCCAGCGTTGCGCCACGCTGATCTTCGACGGAATCCTTGGGGCGTAGCGGCCGGTGGCGGACTTTCCGGCTTGAATCCTGGGCGAGCTCATCGTCCATAACCTCAACTCCGTATCTGGGATGCGCGAGGCGGCCGAGAGGTTCGAGTTCGAGAAAGCGGCCGGGCTGCGCGACGTCATCAAGGAACTGCGCGAGAAGGAATTCCTCTTTGGCTGAACCCCCCGGGGTTTTGGCTTTCCGGCTCAGGCAACGGGACCGGCGTCGGCATCATCTTACCTCTCAGTCCGGACGTGAATGGAAACGGCTCGTCGAGCTAGCGGCCGTGTGGGCTCAGGGGTACATGACGACAATTCTTTTAGTGGAGAACGACCCCCTCCAGGCATTCGTGCGCAAATCGGTTCTGGAGAAGAAGTTCCCCGACGTGCGTCGCGTCGCCGATGCCGCCGAGGCTCTGTGCCTCGTCGAGCAGCAGCCGTTTGCCGCCAATTTGGGGCTGGTGGTCTCCTGTCACCATTCCGCGGGCATCAGCGGACCGGCGTTTGTGGCCGAATTGCATACGCGGATGCCCGCCCTGCCGGTGCTGGTTCTAGGCGATGGCGAAGAAACGCCCAGCAATTACGCCGGCGACCACGTGCGCTTCCTCCGCAAGCCCTTCACAACCGATCAGATCCTGGCCGCGGCTGGCCAATTGCTTGCGCTAGGCGCGCCAAAGACAGCCTGAGGCGCAGACCTGAGGCGTAAAGCTAGATATTGCACTGCCAAGGCCTTCCTTTTTTGTCCCAGCCCGTCTCTCCGTAGTGGGACTCCGTAGTGTGAGCTAAATCACACGCGCAGGGGCTATCATGGGTTGAGAATGATCTTGGCTGGGAGGCTAGAGGCTTCCAATCCGCGTGCGACAATCATCTTGGAGTCTTAATGGCAGCTTTCGGTAGCTTTACTCTTCTCATTGCCTTAACGTTGGCCGCCTACAATCTGGTGGCAGGGGCTGTGGCGCTGCGGCTGCTGGCCACGGGCCGGCCATCGCGCATCTCACCGGAGCGGCTGGCCGATACCGCGCGCCGGGCGGGGATCGCCAGCTTTGTGGCCGTCTCCGGGGCCGTCTTTGCGCTGGTCTGGGCAACCTTCACCAACAACTTTTCCATTACCTACATCATGGAGCACTCCAATCGCGCTCTGCCCGCGGCTTACAAGTTCGCGGCCCTGTGGAGCGGGCAGGAGGGCTCGCTGCTGTTTTGGGCGTGGTTGCTCGCCGGATACGGCTTCGTCCTGCGCCTGATGCACAAAAACGACGTCAAGCTCTACGCTTACGCGGGCACGATCCTGGCCGGCATCCAGGTATTTTTCTTCCTGCTGCTGAACTTCGCCGCGCCGCCCTTTTCGCTCTTCAACGGTCCTATGCCCGCCGACGGAAACGGCCTCAATCCCCTCCTTCAGTACCCGGAGATGGTGATTCATCCGCCCATGCTTTACCTGGGCTACGTAGGCTTTTCGGTGCCTTTCGCCTTCGCGTTGGGCGCGCTGATGATGCGTTATCCGGGCGAGAAATGGATCAGGATTACCCGCCGCTGGACCATGGTGACCTGGATGTTTTTGACCTGCGGCATCTTCTTGGGAATGCACTGGGCCTACGCGGTGCTGGGATGGGGCGGTTACTGGGGCTGGGACCCGGTGGAGAACGCCAGCTTCATGCCCTGGCTCACCGGCACGGCCTTCCTGCACTCGGTCATGATGCAGGAGAAGAAGGGCATGATGAAGAGCTGGAACGTCTGGCTCATCTTCTCAACGTTCCTTCTGACCATGGTGGGCACGCTGCTGACCCGCGGCGGCTTGGTGAGCTCCGTCCACGCCTTCGCGCAGTCGTCGATCGGGAGCTGGTTCGTCACCTTCATCGGGATCGTGCTGGCGATCTGCATCTTCACTTACATTCTGCAGCACGATCACTTGAAGAGCGAGCACCAGATCGAGTCGCTGGTCAGCCGCGAGTCCAGCTTTCTGTTCAACAACCTGGTGCTGCTGACGGCCTGCTTCGTCATTCTGTGGGGCACCCTCTTTCCCATCATTTCTGAATATGTGCAGGGCACCAAGGTGACGGTAGCAGCGCCCTTTTATGACCGCGTGGCCATTCCCATCGGGCTGTTTCTGGTCTTCCTCACCGGCGTAGGGCCGCTGCTTCCCTGGCGGTCCACATCGTTCCGCAGCATCCGGCGCAACTTTGTGCTTCCGGTCATTGTTTTGTGGGCCGCGGTGATCGTTTTGCTGGCCGCCGGCGTGCGCCCCTGGGAAAACGGCGCCTTCAGCCGCGGCGACTTCTTCGCGCTGGTGGCGTTCTCGGTAGGCGCGGCCGTGGTCACCGCCGTACTGTCGGAGTTCCTGCGCGGCGCGCGCGTCATCTCCCGGCAAACCAACCGCAACCTGCTGGTGGGTACCTGGCTGCTCACGCGCCGCAACACGCGCCGTTACGGCGGCTATATGGTGCATCTGGGCGTGGTGGTGGTGGTGGTGGGCTTGGCCGGCGCGGCCTTCAACCGCAGCCAACAAGCCGAGCTCGGCCTCCACGACACCATGGCTATCGGCCCTTACACGCTGGAGTGCGTGGGCTTTACGCAGGACTCCAACCTCAACTACAACTCCGAGTACGCGCTCTTGAACGTCTACGAAGGAGGCAAGCGGCAGTTTCAGATCACTCCCGAGAGACGCCTCTACCTGGCCAGCGATCAGCCTGAGACCATGGTCTCGATTCACTCCACGCCCGCCTGGGATCTCTACGTTGTCTACGAAGGCACCAATCCGACTACCGGCCAGCCCATCATCAAGGCCTTCCTGAATCCCTTGGTGGGCTGGATCTGGGCGGGATTGCTGGTCATTGTTTTTGGCACGCTTGTGGCGCTGGTCCCCAGCCTGAATCCGGCGACCGCGGCCTTGCGCGTGCCCGCGGCAAGCAGGGTTCACACGCAGCCTGCGCTGAAGGGTGGTGACTGATGGCAACTCCGTTGCGCTGGACCTTTTGGACGAGAGCAGTGGAATGTCTGGTGCTGGCCGTAGCGGTCTGTTTTTCGCTGGGCGCCACCAACGCTACCTCCCGCTTCAACAACCTTGACCATCGGCTGATGTGTACCTGCGGCTGTTCGTCACTGCTGGGCGAGTGCGCTGAAATCGGCTGCCCGCAGCGAGGCCCGGAGATGGCCGCGCTCACCGCGGAGATTGCCGCCGGCAAAACCGACCAGCAGATTCTGGACTGGTTCTCGGCCAAGTACGGCGCCACGGTGCTGGCCGCGCCCCCCACCCACGGCTTTGACCTGGTGGCCTGGATTGCGCCCTTCGCGGTCTTTGGCGCGGCGCTGTTGGGAACCATCCTGCTCATCCACAGGTGGGCGGATTTGCCCGGCGGCAAGGCGCCGGCATTAGCGGATGCGGCTGATCTGGACCCCGCCGAGCGCGAGCGCCTGGAAAGAATTCGCCGGGAAACCGGCAACGACGGAGGGTTTTAAGCCATGTCGGAGACTCAGGGCCTGGCGGCCGGATTGTTTTTGTTGTTCGCGCTCCTGGTTTACACCTTCTGGCCGGAGAATGTCTTCGCCAGCCACCGTGAGAAGACCCGCCTGGACCATCTTCTGGAGCAGAAGGAGCAACTCTACGAGAATCTCCGCGACCTGAACTTCGAGTACCGCGCCGGCAAGTATCCCGAGGAAGACTTCGTGGTGCAGCGCGGGCAGTTGGAGCGAGAGACAGCGGAGCTGCTGGCCGAGATCGAGCGCTTGCAGCAGGCGTGAGCCGGTCAGCGGCTGGAACCTGAGCCTTTACAATTAAGGCAGTCATCCTGTGTGGCGGAGCGAGGCGAAGCGGGCCGAAGGGCGCGCGTTTAGCTCTCACTTTAGGCTACAGGCATCGCGCTAAGACGCACGGATAGGATTTTTGAAACCCATGAAAGCAATTCGATCGACCCTTTACGCCGCCGCCTTCGGCCTCATGTTTACGGGCGCGCTGGCGCAGGCTGCCACGGTCAGCGGCACCGTGACCGACAAAACCACCGGCAAACCCGCCGCCGGCGACACCGTAGTGCTCGTGGACGTGCAGGCAGCTATGGCCGAAGCGGCGCACGCCACCACCAACGCCCAGGGGCACTATTCGTTGACCGAGCCGGGCAGCGGTCCCTACCTGATTCGCGTGACCCACCAGGGCGCGCCCTACTTTATCGCCGCGCCGCAAAGCGGAATGGGCGACATCCCTGTTTATGACGTCAAGGCCAAGGTGAACGGGGTCCACATCGAAGCCGACGTTCTTGAGATCGATGCGACCAACGGCCAGCTAAACGTGGACGAGCGATTTTTTGTGCACAACACCAGCTCGCCGCCCGTCACCCAATGGAGCCCGCACTCGTTTGAGATCGTGCTGCCCGCCGACGCCACCATCTCCGATACCGGCGCGCAGCGGCCCAACGGCCTGCCCACCTCAGTGCAGTTGAACCCCGACGGCCCCAAGGGTCACTACGCCTTCGACTTTCCCATTCAGCCCGACGAGGGCGGCAAGGATACGCTCTTCCAAGTGGGCTATACCCTGCCTTACACCGGCAGCCCCTACACCTTCCACTCCCTGCTCACCCTGCCTGCGGACGACCTGGGCGTATTGCTGCCCAAGAGCATGACCTTCATGGCCGGGACGGGCACAGGCTTCATGCCCATACAGGAGGATCCGGGCGTCCAGACCTATCTGATCAGAAACGCGCCCGCGGACAAGCAGATCGCCTTTACCATCTCCGGCATCGGGTCGATGCCCCGCCAGCAGGGCAGCAGCACCAGCAGCGGAGGTCAGGAATCCGCCGCGGTCGGCAACGGCGGCCAACCCGGCGGCGGCATCGGCGTGCCCATCGACACGCCCGATCCGCTCTCGAAGTACAAGTGGTGGGTCCTGGGCGGCCTGGCGCTGCTGCTGGCCGTTGCGGCGGCCTTCCTGCTGCGCAGGCCTATGGCGCAGGCCGTGCCCGTCTCCGGCGATGCCGGCGCCGCCGGACCTTTGCCCATTCCCACGACATCCAGCACGCCCGCCGCTCGCGCCGCCAACAGCAATGCTTTGCTGAACGCGCTCAAAGAGGAGCTGTTCGCGCTGGAAAGCGAGAAGATCGCCGGTACGCTCGCCGCGAAAGATTACAACGAGATCAAGGCGGCGCTGGAAACCGTGCTCAAACGGGCGCTGAAGAGAGGCTAGGGGCCAGGTTTCAGTGATCTGAGAACGGTCCCGCAGCCGGTAGCTTGTAGCCTCTAGCTAAAAACCGAGAACCAGAGGCCGGAGGCCGTGAGGCGAGGATGGACGCTACAGGCTCCGAGCTACTGGCCGCTGATCCCTGACCGCTGATCCCTGACAAAAAGCGATTGCGCCGCACATGCGCAGCGGGTAGAACCTCGGGTTATGGGTTTGCCGCCCCGCTGGGCCAAATCACGCTCACGCCACCCTGCTTTACTTCGCTCAGAGGCACCATTCCCTTGTAGACGAACTTCTGCACGCGCTGGCCATGATAGGTCTCGGTGGTGAAGATGTCGCCTTTGGAATTGGTGGTGATGTTGTGCGGGGCGTAGAACTCGCCCGGTTGCCGCCCGCCGTCGCCAATGGTGTAGAGCTCCTTCAACGTCAGGCGGTCGAAGACGTGGACCTTCATGTTCGAGACATCGATAATGTACATGAACTTCTGTTGCGGATCGCGGGAGAAAGCAATCTCAGTAGGCGCGCCGTCCCCGCGCGTATTCGGCTCCAAAACGAACTGTTTTACATAGGTCCCGTCGTATTTGAAGATCTGAACGCGATTGTTGCTGCGGTCGCAGACATAGATCAGCCCGTCGTTGGAGGGCTGTACGCAATGCACCGGGTTGGCGAACTGCGGCGAATCGGGATTGTATTTGGGCAGCGGCTCATCGCTGGGGGTGCGGCCATACGCGCCCCACATGCGGACGAACTCGAGCGTATCCGCATTCCACACCGAGACGCGATGATTCCCGTAGCCGTCGGCCGCAATCAGCTCGTGCGTGCCCGGAATGAACCGGATCTGGGCCACTCCTTTCACGTTTTTGGTGTCCAGGCTGCCCTGGCTCGCGTTGGCCCTGCCAATCTCGCCCAGGAACTTCCCGTCCGGGCTGAACTTCAGGATGAAGCTGTCGTGGTACACCCGGTGGGCGCTCACGGCCGCATCGGGAGCGGGCGCGGGCGGCGCGGCGAATTGCGCCGCGCTTCCCGGCGGAGGACCGGGTTGGACGGCGCCGTTTCCGCCCAGCCAAACGTTCCCGTCGCTATCGATGGTGATGCCGTGCATGGAGCTTGGCCAGTCGCGGCCCGGGGCCTTTCCCCAGTGCCGGATCAGGTTCCCGGCCGGATCGAATTCCAGAACCGCCGGAGCCGCAGTGCAGCAATCCGCCTCGCCGCGGGTGAGATAGGACTCCTTCTCGTCCAGCGTTTGCGGCCGGTGCACAATCCACACATTATCGTGCGCATCGACTGCCACGCCGGCCACCATGCCCAGGATCCAGTGGTTCGGCAACGGCTTAGGCCAGAATGGATCCACTTCGAACTTCGGCACCATCACCTCGCCCTCCTGCCCGGCAGCCTGAACAGCGGCCCGGCTTCGTTTCACCAATGCCGCCGATCCCAGAGTCGCAGCGATCACGGCGATGCTTATCCAGAGATAGATGTTTCGCATCAGGCGCCTCTCCCTCATAATTGCGCGACTTTATCGCCCGCCGGGAAGCAGTGTCAAGGGGAAATGATCGGAGGGCGCGCTCCGGGGAAGGCCACGGCCTGCTCGGCCGGCCGAAACCCTTATGCGTCCGGGCGCCTACCATTCCACAAAAGGATTTTTGGCATTCGCCTCCGCCCCGCATCGAAACAGATGAGGAAATGCGATGCCGAACCGGCTGGCGGATAGAATGATTGCTACGGACTGAGGACTGAGAACTAGGAACTGAGAACTAACCCATGAAGACCTTCCTCCGCACCTTGCTCTATCTCGCGCTCATCGTCTGGCTGGGCGCGGAAATCTTTTTTCCCATCGTGGCTGCCGTCACCTTCGGGACGCTCATGCCCAACGTGAGCGCGGCGGGCGCGATTGTGGGTGACTTGATCCGCATCCTGCACGGCATGGGGCTGGTTTCGGGCGCGGTGGCCCTGGCGCTGCTGGCGGTGGCGCCCTCCTTCGGAATGTACAAGCCGCGCATGGTGCTGGCGCCCATGATCCTGCTGGTGGGGATGATCGCCCTGACCGTCTACTCGCAGTTCGGGATCATTCCGGCCATGGAGCGCGACCGCATCGCCGCCGGAGGAACCATCGACATCGGGGACACCGCCAACCCCATCACCGCCGACTTCAACAAGCTGCACAACCGCAGCGAGTTCGTGGAGGAAGCGGTTCTGGTGCTGGGGCTGGCGACCGTGGTTCTGGTGGCGCGGGCCGAGAGCGGGAAAAGCCAGTGAACAGTGGTCAGTGGTCAGAAGTGCGACCGAACTCTGGAACCTGGCCACTGAACCCTGATCACTGATAATGGAACGATCATGAAGACCGGCATTATCGGCCTGCCGCAGGTGGGCAAAACTTCGTTATTCAAAATCCTGACCAAGGCCAAGCTCGACGAGCATGGCCGCTCCAACCCGCGCGAGGCGCACATCGGCGTGGCGCGCGTGCCCGACGAACGGCTGGACAAGCTTTCGGCGCTCTACTCGCCGAAGAAGACGACTTATGCCTCGGTGGAATTTGTCGATGTGGCCGCCATCGGACAGGAGGCGCTGAAGGAATCTGCCTTCCTGACCAGCCTGCGCCAGGTGGACGCGCTCATTCACGTGCTGCGCGCCTTCGAGGACGAGTCCATTCCGCACGTCGGCCCCATCGATCCGCTGCGCGACATCCGCAGCGTGGAGTTCGACCTCATGGTCAGCGACCTGGAGCAGATCGAGAAGCGGCTGGAGCGCGTAGAGAAGGACCTGAAGAAGATGCGCACCGGCGATCTGGAGCGGGAGCACGCGCTGCTGCTCAGGTCGAAGGAGGCTCTCGAAAAGGAGCAGCCGCTGCGCGAGCTGGAGATGACGGCGGAGGAGAAGAAGCTCATCAAGGGCTTTATGTTCTTATCGCAAAAGCCGATTCTCTATGTACTTAACATCGGCGAGAGCGCGACGCTGGGCGCCGATCTGGAGGCTGCGGTCAGCGGCTTCAAGCTGGACGAAGTTGCGCACCGGCCCAACGCCGGCGCGACGGCCATCTGCGGCAAGGTGGAGGCCGAGCTGGCGGAGATGGACGACGCCGAGGCGGCGGATTTCCTGGAGAGCTACGGGCTCAACGAAAGCGGGCTGGTGCGGCTGATCCGCAAGAGCTACGAGCTGCTGGGCCTCATCAGCTTCTTCACCGCCGGCGAGGACGAGTGCCGCGCATGGACGGTGCCCGTGGGCTCCAAAGCGCCGCAAGCCGCGGGCGCCATCCACACCGACCTGGAGCATCATTTCATCCGCGCCGAAACCATTCGCTGGGACAACCTGCTGGATGCCGGCTCGGAGGCCGCGGCGCGGGCCAAGGGAACGCTGCGCCTGGAAGGCAAGGAATACGTGGTGCAGGACGGCGACGTCCTGCACATCCGGCACAGCGGGTAAAAAGCAAAGCCGGTAGCCCGTAGCCAGTAGCCAGTAGCCAGCAGCCCGTAGCCGACAGTGAAAGGCTGGCTTGCCAGGCTGGGCGCTGAAAGGCAGGGATTAGAAGCTACCAGCCGCAGCGATCAGCTAAAGGCTTACCGGCTACAGGCTTCCGGCTAAAGGCTGCTTCGACGGTCCACAAACATGCTCAAGGTCTCACTCATCCTCGGAATCGTAGCCGCGCTGGCCAATGTGGCGGGCGGCTTTGTGCTGGTGCGCGCCCGCGGCGTGGAGCCCTACCTGCGCTACTTTGTGGCGCTGGGCGCGGCGTTTCTCATGTCCGCCGCCCTGCTGGAGATGACTCCCGAAAGCCTGCGCCTCAGCCCGCGCCTGGGGCCGATCCTGATCATGGCCGGCTACTGCGTGGTGCATCTGGCTGGAGCACACCATCAACGCTCACTTCCACTATGGCGAGGAGACGCACCGCGGCGAATTCGTGTCCGCGCGCACCGGGTACTCGGTTCTGGGCGGCTTGAGCGTGCACTGCGCTCTTCGACGGCGTGGCCATCGGCGCCGGGTTTACGGTGTCAAGCTGGCTGGGCTGGCTGATCTTTCTGGCCATCCTGCTGCACAAAGCGCCGGAGGGCTTCACCATGGCATCAGTGATGCTGGCCAGCGGGCACAGCCGCGCCGCCGCCTTCTATTCCACCGTGGTGCTGGCCGTGTCCACGGTGGTGGGAGTGCTGGCCATCGCAGCGGTTCCGGGATGGGTCGCCTATGGGTTGCCGATTTCGTCCGGCGTGGCTCTTTACGTGAGCGCGACGGACCTGGTGCCTGAGGTCAACCGCGAGCCCGGCATCCGCATGGCACTGGTCTTCTTTGCGGGCGTAGGCGCATTTCTGCTGCTGCGTCTGCTGCTGCCGGCCGTTTAAGGCGCATCTCCATCTGAGGGAGCCATTGCCGGTTCCCAAGCACCTTTGAAGACCAGGCCAAATCTGCCCGCATAGAGCCTTCCCAGCAGCCGCGCATACTCCCAGGCCACCTTGACGTTGGCCTTGCTGGAGCCCGCGAAGCGCCGGCCGAAGGTATAAGGAACCTCCTGAACCGGCCCCACGCGGCCCCGCACCAGAATCTCCAGCAATAGCTTGAAACCGCTCCGCTGAAAGACCACGTGTTGCAGGCAGCGGCGGCGAACCAGGAAGAATCCCGACAAGGGATCGCGGGCGCGGTGCTGCTTTTGTTTGAGCGGCCAGGTCATGCCCACGGCCACGGCTGACGCGAACCTTCTCACTGGATTCCATTCACCCAACCCGCCGCCCGGCGCGTAGCGGCTGCCGATAGCCACATCGCTGCCGCGCCAGATGGCCGCGAGCAGCTCCGGCAGCAGCTCCGGCGGATGCTGGAGATCGGCGTCCATCACGCCCAGAACCTCGGCGTCAGTTTGCCGCCAGCCATCGAGTATCGCTCCCGCCAAGCCTCGTTCCCCCTTGCGCTCCACCAGACGCACGCGCGCGTCCTCACGAGCGATGGCCGCCACCACGGCGCCCGTTCCGTCACTGCTATCGTCATCGACCACGACGACTTCATAAGCGATGCGCAAGGGCTGGAGCGAGGCGTGAACAGCGCCGAGCAGTCTGGTGATGTTTTCGGCCTCGCATAGCGTGGGAATCACCAGCGCCAGCTTCAGTTGCTCACATGGGCCATTGCTTGCGCCGGGCAGGGGTAGTGTGGTCCGCGCGTCCATCGGAATATGGGATGATTTTATTGTTGTGGAGGTCGTTTTGAACATCGGCATCTGGGAATTATGGCTTTGACGCACAGGTCAGCCCGCGTGTGGCTGGTTCTGGCATTCACCGCGCTCGGTTTTCTGGTCATGGGCTACCACCCCGGCCTGGAAGACGACGGCGTCTATTTGGCCGCTGTCGAGGCCGATCTTCATCCGGCGCTCTTCCCTCACAACTCGGATTTCATCCGGCTGCAAACGCAAGCCACCGTCTTCGCGAGCTGGATGGCCCATTTCGTCGCCGCAACGCACATGCCCGTGGCCTGGGCGGAGCTGCTATGGCAGCTCATTGCCCTGTTTGCCATTCTATGGTCCTGCCACGGCATCGCGCGGCGCTTGTTCGCCGAACCCTGCGCGCAGTGGGCCGGCGTGGCGCTGGTGGCCGCCATGTTTACGCTTCCCGTGTCGGGAACCGCGCTCTATCTGGTGGACCAGCATCTGCATCCGCGCGCGTTGGCCACCGCCCTCATTCTTCTCGCCGTTGCACGCATCCTGGCGGGCCGGGCCTGGCAGGCCGCGGCGCTGCTCGTTTTGGCCCTTCTCTTTCATCCCCTCATGGCGGCCTTCGGCGTCTCTTTCTGCGTCTTCCTCGCTTTGGCTATCACGGAGCCGGCGCCTGCCTGGCTGCGTTTCTGGCGCGGGGACGCGCGCAACTCTCTGGCCGCCGCGGCCGTTCCTTTGGCCTGGATCTTCGCGCCCGCCAATCCCAGCTGGCGCATGGCCCTGAACACTCGCACCTACTATTTCCTCTACAAATGGACCTGGTACGAGTGGCTGGGCGCGCTGGCGCCGCTAGTTCTGTTCTGGCTGCTCTGGCGCGTGGCGCGGCGCTGCGGCCAAACCCCGCTCGCGCGCTTTGCCCTCGCGGTCTTCGCCTACAGCGTCTTTCAGCAGTGCGTGGCCATGCTCATGCTCACCCCGCCCTCGCTCGTCCGGCTCACGCCCTGGCAGCCCATGCGCTATCTCCATCTCGTCTATTTCTTCCTCACCCTCCTCGCCGGCTGCCTTTTAGGGAAATACCTGCTGAAGGCCCGCGCCTGGCGCTGGGCGGTCTTTCTCGTGGCTGTGAACGGCGGCATGTTTGCCGGCCAACTCGCGGAGTTCAGCGCCAGTCAGCACTTGGAATTGCCTGGGCGGCAGCCCGCCAATCCCTGGCTACAGGCCTTTGCGTGGATTCGCCACAACACTCCTGTCGATGGCTACTTCGCCCTCAACCCCCGCTATCTTGCCGCTCCTGGCGAGGACTACCACGGCTTCCGCGCCCTCGCCGAGCGCAGCCAGTTGGCTGACGCCATCAAGGATGCGGCGGTGGTGACCCAGGTTCCCGAGTTGGGGCGGGTGTGGGAGCGCCAGGTTGAGGCCCAGGCGGGCTGGACGCACTTCCGGCTCGCGGACTTCGAGCGCCTGAAGACGGAGTTTGGCGTGAATTGGGTTCTTGTGCCTTATCCTCAACCCCACGGCCTTGCGTGCCGCTGGCACAACGGCTCGCTCGCCGTCTGTCAAATTCCGTGATCTTCATTCCGCCCTTATGGTGCGCTTTGCGCCCAGCGGCCTAATCCGCGAGAATGAGGAAGATATCCGTTGCCGGCGCGGAGACCGGACCATGCTCAACCTTTCCCAGCGTTTGATTCTCGGCTGCACCCTGCTCGCTTGCCTCACGGTGGGGCTGGTGGTGGTTGCGCACAGAACTCTGGCTTTTGCAGGGCAGGGCGGATGGGCCGGTATCTTTATCGTGGCCGCGGTGCTGGTCGCGGCGGCAACCATCTACTTCGTGCTGCAGCCCATCCACAGGTTGGCTGGCGACGCCCGCCGCATCGCCCAGGGCAACCTGGAACACCAGGTGGAATGGAGCAGCCGCGATGACTTCGGGGTCATCGCCGGCGAATTGAGCCGGATCGCTATGCGGCTGCGCGAGCTGCGCGACACCGAGGCTGGCCGCCGCCAGATGGAGTTTCAGCTCTCCGACGCCGTGCTGCAATCCATCTTCGAGCCCATCATCGTCACCGATGGCAAAGGCCACGTGCTCAAGGTAAACCAAGCCGCGGCAGAGTTGCTGGGCGAGTCCGCCGCCGACCGCATGTCTTTGGCCAGCACTCCGGGAGGCGACAAGATTCTAAACGCCATCCGCGACGCCGTCTCCATGCAGAAAGCCGTGGCCGCCGAAGACGAGGCTTCCATGCTGCCCATGCGCATCGGCCAGCGCGAGCGCAGCTACCGCCTGCGCGCCACGCCCATGCGCGACGCCGACGGGCGGCTGCTAGGCGCCGTCACCACCCTCGAAGATGTGACCACCCTCCAGGACACGGACCGCTTTAAAACGCAGTTCATCACCGTGGCCAGCCGCAAGCTGCGCGACCCCCTCCTGCAGTTGCGCCGCGGCCTTTATGCGCTCAGCCAGGGCTTTGGCGGCCCGCTGCTTCCGCTGCAAGCCGAGCTGGTGGCCACGGCCTCGAAGGAGTCAGAGCAACTGGACGAGCTGATGAGCGATCTGATCGAGGTGGCCGAATTGGACGCCGGCAAGCGCGAGCTGAAGCTGGAGCGCCTGCGCCCCTTGCCGGCCTTGATGGAGGCCCGCGACCGTTACTGCGACGAAGCCGCGCAGAAACACATCCGGTTGGAGGTGAGCGCCTATGCGGACCTGTCCGTCGTTTATGCCGACCGGCGCGCCTTGCGTTCCATCCTGGATAACCTGCTGTCGAATGCTCTGCGTTATACACCGCCCGAGGGCGAGATCCTGCTCGCCGCCGAAGAGATCAGGGACTTTGTTCAGTTCACGGTGCGCGATACCGGCCGCGGCATTGAAGCCGAACGGCTCAGCACCATCTTCGACCGCTTCAACGCATTTTCTGAGAGCGGCACGGGCATGGGCCTGGCCCTGGTGCGGCGGCTGGTGGAGTCGCTGGGCGGTCAAACCGCCGTGGAGAGCCGCTTGGACCACGGCACCACTTTCCGCTTCACTCTGCCCGTGGCGCCCGTGGAGGCTCCCCATCATCCGGTCGAGGTGGGCTGAAACACTTCTTCAATGGCTGCATGGCAAATCCGCAACCCTGGGGTGGCATCTGATTGATGGAAAGGCCGCGTAACACGACGCTGGAAAGATCATAAGAACTGGAGAACCGCCGAAACCATGGCCGAGCTCAAGCTCGAACAACAACCGGAACCCGCGAAATTACGCATCTATATCGGCGCCGCGCCGGGGGTGGGCAAAACCTACCTGATGCTGAACGACGCCTACCTGATGAAACATCAGCAGGGCATCGACGTGGTGATCGGCCTAGTCGAGCCCCACGGCCGTAAGGAGACCGCGGATCAGGTCCGCGACCTGGAGGTGGTGCCGGAGAAAGTGATCCCCTATCGCGGCGTCAACCTGAAAGAAATGGACCTGGACGCGATTCTTGCCCGCCGTCCCCACACCGCGGTGGTGGACGAGCTGGCCCACACCAACGTCCCCGGCAGCAAAAACCGCAAGCGCTACGAGGACGTGCTGGATCTGCTGGGCGCGGGAATCAACGTGATGACCGCCGTCAACATCCAGCATCTGGAAACCCTCAACGACGCCGTCAACCGCTCGGCCAACACCGTTATTCGCGAGACCGTCCCCGACAGCTTCTTCAAGCGCGCCGACGAGGTGGTCAACATCGACCTCACCGTGGACGAGCTGCGTACGCGCCTGCGCCAGGGAAAGGTCTACGCCCCGGAAAAGGTGGAGCAGGCGCTGGCCAACTTCTTCCGCAAGGGCAATTTGAACATGCTGCGCGAATTGTCCCTGCGCACCACCGCCGAACAGGTCGGCAACCGCGCCGCAGAATACCGCCGCACCCAGGGCCTCGAACAGGCGCCCATCCCGGAGAAGGTGATGGTGTGCCTCAGCAGCCGCCCCGGCACCGAACGGCTGCTCAGGGTGGGCGCGCGCATCGCCGGCCGCCTGGCCACCAACTGGTATGCCGTCAATGTCACCCGTCCCGACGATAGAGGCCACGGCGACCCCGAGGGCCACCACCGCCTGGAGGAGTACCAGCGCATGGCCCGCGACCTGGGCGCCAGGGTGGTTTCGCTCACCGACCGCAACGTCTCCGACGCCCTCATCCGTTTTGCCCAGCAGGAAAGCATCTCCCACGTCGTCTTTGGCCAGTCGGTCCGCTCACGCTGGGATTTCGTGCTGCACGGCTCCGTGCTCAACCGCTTCCTCAAGGAAGTGCGCGACGTCACCGTACAGGTAGTGCCCATGAACAAGCCGCTCAGGCACGGCTGATGAAAGGCAGTTATCAGTTATCTGTTGTCAGTTATCAGTGAGCCGAGCGCGGAAAAACTGACCACTGACCACTGACCACTGCTTCACTCGCAGAACACCCGCACCTTGGTCGCGCCCCCATTCTTGCCATCCACGTCCACGGTCAGGTCTTCGAGATGGTCGATCAGTTCCTCGAGGTTCTCGGGCTTGATCTGCGAGAGCGTGAGCGGGACGCCGTGGCGGCTGAGGGCTTCATCGAAATGCTCGTGGGCCTGAGCCGGAATGAGGCTGGCCAGGCGGACGCCGGCGCGCAGCAACTGCATGGGCACGCGGACATTCACTGTTGTGTTGCCCTTCATGCCGGTCATCGACTCGTCGGCCTCCACCAGCACGCGCAGGTATTTGGCGCGAGTTTTTTGAGCAGCGGCGCCGGCCGCCGTGCCGCCGAACTCGCCGGCGGTAGCGAAGGGGCTGGGGTCGAGGGCGGCGATCAGCCGCTCGGCTTCGTCGGCGGTGATCTTGCCGGCGGCGAGCATTTCTAGGATCTGGCGGCGATTCTCGTTCATGGGTTTCTCCTTGGGGACGGATTCCGGTGTCGGGTGAATTTCCAGGCGCCGCGGCGCGCCCGGCTGCGCTTACAAAATGCGCACCTGGATGTTGTTGCCGTCAGCGCGGACGCGAACGTTGGTTCCCGGAAGGCTGCACAGAATGCTCCAAAAGACCGCGACGGCGCGCAGAAATCTGATTTGGCCCGCGATGCATAGGCCGAACAGAACCAGCAGAATGAACGGCGCGAGCAGCAGCGCGGGAATCCACAGCAGGAAAAGCGGAATCCAGAGCCGCGGCCAGCGCCAGTGCGGCGTCTCGATGCGGACGATGGCGATGTTCGGAGTCACTTGAGAGCCTCCAGTGCGCGGATGGCATCTTCGGCGGTGATCTCGCCGTTCTTGAGCCGCTCCAGCACCTCCGCGCGCGAGGGAGACGGGTTGGTGTCCACAAATTGCAGTTGGCTGGAGATGCGGTTCAGCCGCGCCTTGATGGTCGGGTAGCTCACGCCGAAGGTCTGCTCCATATCCTTGATGGTGCCGTGGGAGCGGAGAAAGGCGGTGACGAAGACTTGGTCGTCGAGGCTGAGCCGGGCCAGTTCGGGCAACGTGAACTCCCCTTCCACGGAGATTCCTTTCTCAGCGATCCGGACGCGCTCGATCACCGGCGGAGATCCCTGGGCGATGCGCAGCAGGTCCTGCCAGTCGGAGGCGGGTTTAAGGGGGAGGGCCATGAAAGACGGAATCTCGTTTTCTTGACTACAAGGAAGAATATACTTCAGATTATTAATTATTGCAAGAGATATTTTTAATTTTCTTTATTCTATTCCGGGCACCGTCTCAGAGAAACGGATTTTCGATCTCCAGGTCGCCGAATCGCTGACCATGTTGCATGTCTTCCGTATAGAGAACGGAGCACTTCGCCTGGAGGGCGGCCGCGACGATCAATGAGTCATACCAGGCCAAGCGCCATCGGGAATGGAGTTGCAGAGCTTCGAGGTAGAGCGCCTGGGAAGAATGCACGCTGAGCAGCGGGCGAAATACCGCACCAAGATATTGCTCGGCCTCGACCAAGCTCAGGGGCGGCGTGAATCGTTTGAACGCGGCGTTGAAGAATTCTTGGACGACCTGGTAGCTGACCAGGCCCGTATGCGCTGCGATGGCCGCGCGGATGAGTTCGTCGGCCTTTCGAGATTTTGCGGGCGCGGTCTCATCGAAAGCATAGACGAAAATATTGGTGTCAAGAAAGTATCTATCGCTCATTCATTTCGTCCCGGCTGTAGTGACCGCCGGCCTTGATGTGCCGCAATCGTTGCATCAGCGCATCGTAGCTCTGCACATCTCCAGACGACGCCGTAAACTGCATCAGCCACTCGCGGAACGCTGCGTTCAAAGTTGTGCGCTGGGTGCGGGCAACGGACCGGGCACGTTCGATAAGATCTTCGTCGGCAGAGAGCGTGATATTCTTCATACGATAATAGTGTACACGATTTTCGTGTAACCGAGCAAACGACGCAAGATGGCGTGACTCCTCGCCGCGGAACCCTGCGTAAGTCGGCTGCCGGTCTGCCCGGCAAACAAGGTTTCCACCCCGGCGGCCTCGGGGTCCATGGGCTGCGAGGTAATCCACAACCCCTCCACCGGGTTATGGAGACCGGTTCTCTGAGGTGGGACCGGAGCCTTTCGTGGGCGCGCTTTGCGGCTGCTCGGAAGCCGGCTTGGAGGGCGGGTGCGCGGCCGGCGCCAATCCGTTGTTAGGATTGGGGCCGTTGGCAGGCAAAGGCGGCGGTTTCGTGGTCTTTGGGAAAGGCTGGTAATCGGGATTGAGCAGCCGGTACAGGTCGGCGGCGGTGGTGGCGCGATGCGGCAGCAGATCCTCCTCCGGGTACACTGGCACGTGGGCCAGCTTGTCGACAGACGAAGCCGCAGGCATGGCCGCCAGCGAGGCGCGGTAATAGTCGGCGGCGCGCTGATAGTCGCCCCGCGCCATTTCATAGCGGGCCGCGAGGGCCAGGATGGCGGGATCGCGGGAATAGCGTGCCAGGGCCTGGGGCAGCCAGATCTCGGCCTGGGTCTCGTCGTTCGCCGCCAGCGCCGCGCCAATGGCCCCCTGGAAGTCTGCTGACGTTGCGTTCTGCATGGGGATGGTCTTGTACAGAGCCAAAGCCTCCTTCGCCTGTCCCACTTGCACATAGCCGCCGGCCACGGCCTTGCGCGCCGTCAGATTGCCGGGAAAGGCCTGCGACGCCGCATCCAGAATCTCCACGGCCCGCCGGTAATCCCCGTTGTTCATCGCGATTCCGGCGCTGCGCACGCCCCAGTTGGCCCAGATGTCCTGGACCTCTTGCCGCTGCGCCGCGGTCAAATCGGCGCGGCCTCCCAACTGCATCAGCGCGGAATAGAGCGCGCGGTCGCCGCCCGTTTTGTAGAGCAGCCGGGCGTCCTGGATCGCCAAGTTGGGCGGCGGCAGCTCTTTCAGCTTGGCATAGTATGCATTCACCCTATCCATATACTGGAGCGCGCGCGCGGTGTCGCCGGCCGCCATCAGGATGCCGGCATATTCGAGCTTCGTATCCTCTTCCACGCGGCTTCCGTTCCCCGGAAAGGGCAGAGTGAGCGCCCGCGCCAGCACGCGCTGCGCGTCCTGGTTGCGGCCCTCGGCCTGATACACCGTGGCCAGCGTGCGCAGATAGGCCGGATCCCTTTCTAGCGCATCCTTCACCTGAGGCGGAAACCGGCCCACGGTGGCAAGTGCCCTCTGGTTATCGCCTTCCTGGGCGTAGGACAGGAACAAGCCGCGCCAACCCGCCATGGCGCCCGGCTGGACCCCGGCCAGCCGTTCGTAGATCCCCGCCGCGGCGGCATACTGTCTTTGCCTGGTCAGCACGCCCGCCAATCCGATCAGCGCATCCGGTTCGTGCGGGTCCATGCTCAATGCGTCCCGGTAATCGATAGCGGCCAGATTCAAATTGTTCGCGTTGAAGGCCGCCAGAGCCTCGCCCATGACGTTCCACAGATACGAAGCGGCCAGCGCCCTGCGAACGACCCGAGTTCGAAAGCCGTCCTGTTCGGCCAGGGTAAAGTAGCGGATGGCTTCTCCGAAGTTCTTCTGCTGCATGCGCAGAAATCCCTTGCCCGCCACCACGCGCCCGTTGTGCGGCTCCTGCGCCAGCAGGGCGTCAAACCGCTCCTCCGCCTCTGCTGTCCGGTGATCGTGGAGGGCCGTGTAGGCCGCGGCCTCGGCCGGCGTGCGGGCGATGCCGTAGCCGGACTGCGCCATCTTCTGTTCCTCTGCACGAATGAGGTTGGCAATCTCCGCATCGTTGGGATGCTCTTTGAGGTACGCCTGCAACTTGGGCGCCGTGGTGGGATTGGGCGCATTCCAAATCAGCGCCTGGCGCAAGCCCGCCTGAGCGGTAGGGTCGTTGAGATGCGCGCTTAGAATGCGCATCCCCTCGTCGCGGGTGCGGGCATCGTAAGTGAGCGTGACGCCCAGGGTGATGGCAAAGCGCGGGTCGGCGGGATTTTGCTGCGCCAGGGCGCGCATCCCAGCGATGGCGCCTTCCTTGCCGTTAGGGGCGCCAAACAACGTCTGGTAATAGGCTAGGCCGATCGTGCCGCCCGGCGGATGGTCGCCGAACAACTGCCGGTAGATGCGCATGGCATCTTCGGCTTTTCCCTCGCGGGCCAGCGCGCCGGCCCGGCGCAGCAGATCGCTTTCGGTGGCCGCGCCCGATAACGCCTCAATCCGTGCGATCTCGGGATTGCTGGGATCGATCCTGCGCAGACTGTCCAGCGCCTCGTTGGATTTCTCCACGGACCCGATCAGCCGCAAGTCCCTCGCCAAGCCGGCTAGGGCCACTGTATTTTGGGGGTCGTAGAGAAGAATTTGCCGCCACACCTGGACGGCCAGGTCCGGGCGGCCGCGCGACTCCTGAGCCTGCGCATTTTCCACCAGGACCGTTAGCGTAGCGGCCGGGGACTCCGCAGGCTGGTTTTGGGCATAGCCCATCGGGAGCGCTAGCACCAGGCAGCTCACGACAACAAAGCGCTTTCTCCATGCTCCCCAGCCAACGCTCATCAGCGCTTCCACCCTACTTTCAACTTGCCCTGGGGACCAAACCGGAATCTGCCATCTAAAGAGCCGGTAGCAAACAGGACAAGATTTTGATCGTAGTATTCCAATTCCTTCCCGTACAATTCCAGCGATGGATTCCTCTGCGCGTCCATGCGTACCGGCTGCTGTCCCACCTCCCGCGAGAGCCCCTCGTAGACTCTCAGATAGGGCAGCACCGTCGCCGAGAACCTTCGAGGTCCATCCTGCGCCATCGAAATCCCGTCTTCACTGACCTCTTCAGCAGGAGCATCGTGTTGGGCAAGGTACACGCTCATCCCCGGAATGGCGTTGAGGATTTCCGCGCGCTCCGGACCCTTGTTCATCCTGCCCGCCCAAAGGTACACGCGGAAGGGCGCTTCCCTTCCGCGGACGAAGCACCTGTGCTGCGGTATACGGTTGCCATAAGCCTTCCTCGATCACCCGGGCCGCGGCTAATTTCAACTGAGAAAATGCCTGAAGCAGTTCTGCCACCGGCAATGCCCGCTTCAGGCTGGCCTTCCCCAATTCGCAGGTTGGATGGCTTGCTAATCCTCGCTTCCCATCAAGCGCGCCCTGGCCCTTCCGCGCAGCCATTGTCTGGTCCAGATAGCCAACAGGAAGACCAGAATCATCACAATGGCCGCGGCTAACCATGGAACTTGCATAAACCACAACGTCAGCCGCATCCACAGCGGCAACTGACCCACATAGTAGACCTTTGAACCCACCCGGAATGACTGGAACGCGTCGTTCTGCGCGGCCGCAACCGCGTGCAGCACCGAAACCGAACCGGAGATGTCGCTCGACTGCTGCACGTCCAGGAAGGTGCTCATGAAAGGCTCGAATTGGTTGGCGTCGCGCAGGTGGATGGCCACAATGCTTCGGCTGCCATCCGGATCGTACGGAGACTCGATGCCCTCGATCACCGCGTCCGGCGTTCCGCCGGCGATGAGCACGCCGGATTCGGGTTGCTGGTTCGATTTCAGCTTCCACCAGGCGTGATGCAGAGGGGCGAAAAATCCCTGCGTGTCATGCACCTGGAGGCGTGCGCTATTTAACGATACGGGCAGGTCGTCCTGGAGCTTCTCGAAGCCGGGTTGGTCGTCGCCCGTGCCAATAATCAAGAAATTATTGCTGTCGCCCGTTTGCAACGCATCGGGGCCGGCCACGGTCACGCGCAGGGCCGGAAATCCCGTCTGCCGGCTGAAGTGGCCCATCAGCGTAGCGAAGGTCTCGATCTCCTGTCCGGTGGGCGTGGGCGGCAGCACCACCGTGGTCCGGCTCAGGTCGGCAAAGCGCGTAAAGGGAAAACCGGCGTTGGCGAAGGTCTCCAGGTTGGGCAGTGGAGCGTAGTGCGGATAGCCGCGCAGATCGATATAAGAATCGCGCAGGATAGCTCCCTGCATGTTGATCGGCGTCGTATACTGGCAGCCGCCTTTCTTGAGCAACTGGAAGGTGAAATCAAACGACAAAGTGTTCGAAAAGGGGCGCAGGTTCACCACTGGCAGGGGCACGTTGGCCGTGGTCGTGCGCGTGGGTTGGTCTCCGGGAATGAGCGGGACCGAGCCCAGAAACGCGTTGTTGATGCGCACCTGCACGCTGGAAATCGGGCCGATGGGAATCGAGTCGTAACGGTAGACCAGGTGCAGCGTGGCGTTAGGCCGGTTGGCGTAGAAGATGTCAGGAGGGATGCGGAAGTAAGCGTTCAACGGCGCCGTTCCGTCTCCCTGCAACTGCTCGGCGGGGGCGTAATTCCACAAGGAGATGGTCTGGTTGGTGCGCGCCCAGCGCGGGGCCGCATCGGCCTGTTGTACGTCCGGCAAGGTGAGGCTGTCGATCGTGGCCTGCGCTCCGGAGAGCATGTCGCTGTGCAGGGCCACGGCTCGGGCGGCCATCAGCGTCTGGTTCGCGTCGGCGCCGGTCACCACCAGGATCTTGCTGTAGGGATCGTTGGGATTGGCGCGCATCGCTGCCGTGGGCGCGCTCACAGCCCCCAGCTCCAGTCCCGGCGGCAGGCTGGCCGGATCTTCAGCGATCACGATGGCGTTGCCCGCTGGAATCGCCCCGATGTGCACCGGGAAACGCACCGGCCAGTTGTCGGAGATCATCCCGAAGTAGCTGGAGATGACGCCCGCCGCCTGAATCGCCGTCATCGACGGCGCGGTGGGAAACACGATGGGAATGCTGAGCGGCTGAATCGTAGGCGGGTCGAGAAACGGCATCGGCAACTGGCTCAGATCGTTGGCCATGGGCAGCAGATCGCCGCGGATGTCCAGGTAGCTGTCGCTACTAACCCGCGCCCAGAGAGTGGTGTTGGCCGGATGCTCGCACACCAGCGTGTAGTGGCCGATGAACTCGATGGTGAGAGTGTTGTTGTGCACCAGCAGGCCGGGAGGTATGGAAATATCCGCCTCGGATTCCTGGCCGCGGGAACCGCCCAGCTTCCCTGGCTCGGGCTGGACAGTGGCGAACAGGCTTCCGTTCATCATCAGCTTCAGGTAGCTGAGCTGCGGCAGCAGTGCGGGAGAAAACGCGTACTTGAGATGAATCGTCGCGCTGCGCGGCACGTGCGTCAGCGGCAGCGTGAAATAGATGTTGTGCAGCGTGTCGATGCCGTGCAACTCGAGCTGCGGCGTGCCGGCCTGGGCCAGAGTGAAGTGGTCCTCGTACTGGCCTGAAGGAATCGGTGCGCTCGCAGCCGCGGCGGCGTTTGGCTGCTGGCCTGCGGGAACGATGGGCTGCTTGACGGCTGCCGCGCCGGCGTTAGCGGTAGCAGGCCTCAAAGCCTGCGCCCAAACCCGGTGCGCGCCGCCCATAAGAAACGTGACCGCCAAAAAGATCACAGCCGGGCGGACTATCGAAAGCGAGGTGGACTTTTCGCCTCTCCGGCCGGCGTTGGTAAACAGGCTCGTGAAGGTGGATGCCAGCCCGTGCATCGAGATTTTGAAGATACGCATCAGGCTGTGCAATACATTGTCGCTTTCGCGCGATTCTCCCCAGCCCAGCCACGAGTCCGCACGGGAGTAGAGAATCATGGTCAGCACTTCCTGTTCCGCGATAGAGAGGTTCTCGAAGCGCATCCGCAACACCGGGCCCTCCGATGAGATCACGGTCGCGGGCAGATCGAGGGCCGACGGCGGAAACGGGAATGCCAGCGGCACCTCCGTTTGCAGCGCAATATCCAGGGCTTCGCCCAAGCGGATGCTGGCGCCTCCGCTGGATATGTCGATCGTCTCTCCGGCCACCATCCTTCCGTCTGGCAATTTGGCCGTCACAGGGGACACCACGTTGATGCGGACCGCGGTCCGCAACTGCCTCAACTCGCGCGCCACCGCCGTGCACACACCCAGAATGATCACGTTGAACAGGCACCACAGCACGTTCATCAGCACCGTGCCCGGCCGGTCGCGGTCCCATATGAGAAAGCGCGGAATGGCCACGATCAGTCCCGCGATGTTCAACAGCAGCATAATCAGGAACGGCAGCGCGATCTTAGTGTCGAAGTACGTCCGTTTCACGATCCCGCCCTTGGCCGTGACGTTGAACTTGCCCAGCTTGGGATTGATAAGCGCCATCATCGTGGGCAGCAGGATGTAAGGCGAAAGCACGGTCTCGTAAATCTCGTTCCAGAACGAGTGCCGGTGCCCGCCATGGATGCGCGAGTTGGTCACGCTGGAAAGAGCCAGGTGAGGCAAAGCGTAGGCCAGGATCGCGGCCCAGTAGCCGGGTATGTTGGTGCGGTACAGGAGCAGAAAGACCAACGGCGCGCTGAGAAAGATCAGGCGCGGCACCGCGTTCAGGAAATGGCACATGGCGTTGAAGTAGCACAACCGCTGGGGAAACGTCAGTCCGGGGGCGAACAGCGGATTATCGGTGCGCAGAATCTGCACCATGCCCCGCGCCCAGCGAATGCGCTGTCCTATGTGCGCCGAGAGCCGTTCCGTGGCCAGCCCCGCCGCCTGGGGAACATTGACGTACGCCGTGCTCCAGCCCTGCATCTGCATGCGCAAAGAGGTGTGCGCATCCTCGGTCACCGTCTCCACCGCCATGCCGCCCACATCGTCCAGCGCCTTGCGCCGCAGCACCGCGCAGGAGCCGCAAAAGAACGACGCGTTCCAGAAGTCGTTGCCGTCCTGCACGATTCCGTAAAATAGTTCGCCCTCGTTGGGAATGATCCGGAACTGCTCCAGGTTGCGCTCGAATGGATCGGGCGAATAAAAATGGTGCGGCGTTTGCAGCATGGCCAGCTTGGGGTCGCGCACAAACCAGCCCACCGTCATCTGCAAAAAACTGCGTGTGGGCACGTGATCGGAGTCGAAGACCGCGATCAGCGGCGAGTGCAAGGTCTTCAGCGCGGCGTTGATGTTGCCCGCCTTGGCGTGCTGGTTATCCGGGCGCGTCTTGTAGCCGATGCCGGCCGCGAAGGCGAACTCCTGAAACTCCTTCCGCCGTCCGTCGTCCAGAATGTAGACGTGCAGCTTGTCCGGCGGCCAATCCATGTTGAGCGCGCCCAGCGCCGTGTACCGCACCACCTCCAGCGGCTCGTTGTAGGTGGGGATGAGCACATCCACGTCGGGCCAATCGCCGGTGTTCTCCGGCAGCGCCACCGGCGCCCGCCGCAGCGGCCAGATGGTCTGAAAGTAGCCCAGAAACAGAATGAAAAAGGCGTAGACCTCGGCCAGCAGCAAACTCAGGATGAAGAGGGCGTCCAGCGCGCCCCAGCGATGGGCCGGGTCCTGAAAGAAAAGAATCACCTGGTCGATGCGCCAATACCCGTAGCGGAGGGTGGAGAAGATGGACATCAACATTAAGGTGAGCGTGACCAAATAGGAGTCGGAGCTGCGCGACATGGCCAGGGCCATCAGAATGCTCAGCAGCCCCAGAACCCCCTGTTGCGGCCAGGTCAGCGGCAGTACGGCCAGAAAATACAGGGTCACGCCTGCCGCCGCCAGGAAAAGCAGACGTAGTAGCTTGGTGAGAAGGTTCCCCCCGGCCCCTATACTCTGCCAGACCTCGGCCGCCATCATCTCTCACTCCAGCGCACCCCGCGAAAACTTGTGCTGGCCGGCGCCGAAAGACTCTTCAACCACCCCGCCAGGCGGGCGAAATCCTCGGCCGCGCTGGAGCTGGGGGCGTAATCCATCACCGTCATGCCCTCGGCCAGGGCCTCGCTCACCGCCGGCGCGCGGCGCAGCGCCAAGCTCAGCAGCCGGTCGCCCAACTGCTCGCGGAGCACCTCCCGCACATCCAGATGCAGCGGCTGCCCGGGATCGAACCGATTGAGCACATAGTAGGGAAGCTGCGGCTTACCCGCCGCGCCGCCGTTGTGGTCGAAGAAGGCGTCGATGGAGCTCACGCTGACCACCGAATTCATGTCCGGAACCAGAGGCACCAGCACCAGCGGCGACAGGCGCATCACCCGCCGGGTGGTTGCGCCCGAGGCGGTCGCCAGGTCGATGATGATCCGGCTCACCCCGCGCGCATTCTTGGTGATCTCGTTGACGAGCGCATCCTGGCCGCCCGTTTCCGGGCCCAGGTCCTCCGGATCGATGGCCACCAGCTGGATGGGAGCGTCGCCGCTGGCTGCCGGAGGACTGAAAGTCCTCAACACGCCCGGCCGCTGGTCGTTCGCGCCGAAGAAGAATGGCAGCAATCCGTAGGGCGCCGTGTCCACCAGCAAAACCCGCTCCCCGCGGGCTGAGAGCGCCCGGCCCAGCGTGGCCACCAGGCTGGTCTTACCCACTCCGCCGGCCAAGGAAAACACCGCCACCGCGGGCGCGCGCGCCGCCGCCGGAACGGGAGCCGCCTCCGCGGGCACGCTCACGTTTTCAAATAGGCTCCGCAGGGCAAACCAGCGCGAGGTCAGCCGGTCGCGCGATCCCTGCAGCGTATCTTCAGGAACCTGTGGCACGGTTGCCGGCCCTCCGCGTTCCGGGCTCTCCGGCGTCAGCCATGCCGGACGGCCCGCGCTCTCTCTGGCATTGGCCGGAGCCCACAGATTGCCCGGCTCCGCGGAACTCTTTTCGCGCATAGGCTCCGGTTGCGGAGGATTCATCCACGGCCGGGATGCCGGGGCCGCGGAACGCATTCCAAAATCGGGCTGTGGCGGATGGGAGGGCGAACCCTGCGGCGCTGAGGCTTGAAGTCCCTCGAAACGGTCCGGCGCTGGCGATTCCCAAGCTCCCCGCTGCGTCGCCTGAGTTTGTTGTGCGGCCTGACGTGCGGCTTCGGCCTGTTGCTTTGCCTGTTGCGCCTGCTTTGCCATCCGTCGCACGGCCTGCCCTACCGCCTGTTGCGCAGCCTCTTGCGCGCGCGCCGTCTCAGAGGCGTCCTGTGCCTGCTCCTGCTGGTGCTCGCGCTCGCGTTCCTCTTCCATCGCCTGCCGCACCCGCTGCTGCGCCTTTTCCCGCGTCTGCGCCCTCGACGCCGAAAAATCCCGGTACTGCGCGCCGTGCAAGTTAGCCCAGGAATAGAGCGTCGCCACATCTTCGGGCATCTCGTTCGGATCGTCCGGCGCCTTGCCATCAGTCATTCTTCACCCCTGCGGCTTCCGTCCCTGCCCCGTCGCCCGCGCTCACTTATGCCCTGAATCTCGATTGCGGAAGGCATTGACCCGTGCACAGATAGAGAACGCCCTTACCCGAAATCCTAGTCGCATTAATGTTGGCGGAACAATAACACTTGCACCGCTGCCCGCCTAACACTTTCTTATCATGCGTAAAGCGCAAAACCCCTCATTCTCTTCGCGATGCGCGCGTTTATCCCCATCCAGTACCCAACTCTTTTGGGTATGCGAGTACCATAGTGCCGGCAGGATTGGTTACTCCCGATCAGCCGACTTAGCCGCTTCCTTCCAGCGCAGGATTTTTCTTGAGAGATATCCGTCCCATGACGGCCCGTCATCCCGCGCCGCACGCCAAAACCTTCTCTGTGGTAGTTTGGAGTTAGCGGCATTCCAAGAGCTCGTAGCTCAGTTGGTAGAGCAACGCCCTTTTAAGGCGTGGGTCCTGGGTTCGATTCCCAGCGAGCTCACCACTTCAGGCCGCTGCCCTCTTCGTTGACGGCTCGCCGCACTGCTCCCAAGCCTGTAGGCGCGCTCAAGCTCCCGGCCGGAAATGCTCTTCCGAACACGCGCGCAGCCGTTCCGCCGCGCTCTCCGGCGTAATGTCCCGCTGCGGCATCCCCAGCATCTCAAAGCCCACCATGAACTTGCTCACCGTGGCCGAGCGCAGCAGCGGGGGAAAGAAGTGGGCGTGAAAGTGCCACTCCGGATAGTTCTTTCCCGTCGTCGGCCGCTGGTGGAAGCCCATCGTATAAGGAAAGCTGGTTTCAAACAGATTGTCGTAGCGCGTGGTCAGGCGCTTCAGCGCATCGGCCAATCCGTCCCGCTCTGCGCTTGTGAGCTCCGGCAGCGCCGCGGCGTGGCGCCGGCTTACCAGCAGCACCTCGAACGGCCACACCGCCCACCACGGAACCAACGCGGCAAAATGCTGGTTCTCGAAGATCACGCGCTCCGTGGCTGCCCGCTCCGTCTCCAGGTAATCGCACAGCAGGCAGCGCCCCGTGCGCGCCAGATAATCGCTCTGCGCCGCGGTTTCCGCGGCCGGCTCGTCGGGCACGAATCCCGTGGACCAGATCTGGCCGTGCGGGTGGGGATTGCTCGCGCCCATCGCCGCGCCCCGGTTCTCGAACATCTGCACGTGCTCGATCCAATCCAGCGCGCCGATCTCCTCGTACTCGCGCGTCCAGGCGTCCACCACCGTGCGAATCTCTGCGCGCGTCATCAGCGCCAGGGTCAGGCTGTGGTTGGGATGGAAGCAGAGCACCTTGCACAAGCCCCGCGCCGGTTGGGCAGCCAGCAACGGCGAAGCCGTGGCCTCGGCCGTGGCGGGCGCATCCGGCAGCAGCGCCGCGTA
This sequence comes from uncultured Acidobacteriota bacterium, assembly GCA_963808795.1. Lineage (GTDB taxonomy): Bacteria > Acidobacteriota > Terriglobia > Terriglobales > Acidobacteriaceae > Telmatobacter. The sequence continues at coordinate 169,563 of CAWEGL010000005.1, read as the reverse complement.
GTCGTTGACAAAGGAAAACACGCTTTCATAAGCCGGGTTCCGCGCCCCGCCCGCGCGCTCGTTCCCTGGGCACAGATAGCACTCCGGATCGTAAGCAGCCGCCGCCAGCGCCTGCTTTTGACCCACCTGCCCCTGCCACGGCCGCTGCGCCCGATGCGGCGAAACCAAAACCCACGACCGCCGCAATGGATTCCACCGCCGGTGCGGGTATTGCCATTTTTCTTTCATGCCGGCTCCCCCGCATCATTCTAACGGGACGCGCCTTGGCTAACGGGATGCCTTGGCCCACGCTGCCCGTGGCGATGCGCCGTCCTGGCGTGTCCGCTCCATGTGTAGGCTGCCGGTTCGGCGCAAATAGCCCGCGCCCGTACTCATGCCCGAATAAAGGGAAGAATGCGGCTTGGACCCTGGGCCACGCTGGTTCTACCATAGACGCTGCGCCACTCGATTCCTTGCGCCAAGGACACTTCACGATGCTTTCCGCGGATGCAATCGTCGCCTTGCACGATCGGCGGATCGATGCTTGGCACCAGGAGACAGTTGAGCCGCCCGCCGCTTCGCCCTTCCACGCGGACGCCGCGCCTGGCGCAAACCCGGCGCCGGACGGGGATTGGCTTGGCCTGGTGGCCCGCCAGCATCGCGCCAACTTCGACCTTTGGCACATCGAGGACGAGGCTCGCATTCCCGGCGCCACCGACGCGCAGATCGCCGCCGTCAAGCGGCGCGTCGACCTCACGAATCAGCTCCGCAACGACCTGGCCGAGGAGTTGGACCGCGCGTTGCTCGCCTGGCTCGAACCCAGGGGCCTGCCCAATCCCGAGGCCCCGCTCAACTCCGAATCCCCCGGCCTCATCATCGACCGTCTTTCGATCCTGGCCCTCAAGATTTGCCATACGCGCGAGGAGGCCAACCGCGCCGGCGCACCGCCGGGCCACGCTCAGCGCAACCGCGAGCGCCTCGCCCTCCTCGACGAGCAGCGCGCCGACTTGGCCGCCTGCCTCGATGCGTTGTGGCGCCAGACCCTCGCCGGTACCCGCCGCTTCAAGCTCTATCGCCAGTTGAAGATGTACAACGATCCCTCCCTCAACCCCGCCATCTACAGCCAACCCTCGACAGAGCCGGCCCGCTGACCCCTTGCTGCGCGGGGCTTTTCGCCGGGGATTGGTGTATATTGATCCCCGTCTCGCAAAACAAAATGAGCGTACCGCTCTAAATCCGGCGAGCCCAGGCCGCGTCCGGCGTCGCGTGAAGCGAGAGGATCGCCGGTGAAGGCCTCCGCCCAATGAACGCGGTCATCATCGTCATGCGCAGGCTTGTAAAGCTCGAAATGAAACCGGGAACGGCAGGAGAAACCCATGCCCTTATCGCGTCGTAGTTTCCTTGAAGTAAGCGCTCTTTCCGCTTCGGGCATCGCCTTAAGCAGGATCGTGCCGCAAGTGGAAGCCGCCCAAACGCAATCGCCGCCGGGCAATCCCCCGGGAGGCGCGTTTCATCCCGCCCTAGAAGCGCGCGCCGAACTCAGCATGAACCGTGACTGGCAGTTCTTCAGGCCGCGCCAGGCCGCGCCGGCGGCCTCCCGGCCCGCGATGGATGAGGCCGTTCTCCCGGCCGATGCGCAATGGGAGCCCGCCACGTTGCCCCACACGGTAAGGCTGGAGCCCCGGGACGTCGGTGGCGGCCTCAACTATCAGGGCGTCTGCTGGTACCAGAAGTCTTTCGACGCCCAGCCCGCCTGGCGAAACCGTGTCATCTATCTGAAATTCCAGGCCGCCATGCAAGTCGCGAACGTGTGGCTCAACGGCGTTCCAGTAACTACCCACTACGGCGGTTACATCCCCTTCACCATCGATATTTCCAGGCACGTCCGCTTCGACCGCGCCAACCTCCTCGTCGTCCGCCTCGATAACTCGGACAATCCCGAGGTGCCTCCCGGAAAACCCCAAGATACGTTGGACTTCTGTTATTTCGGCGGACTTTACCGCGGCGTTGACCTTGAAGTTATGCAGCCCCTGCACATCACTGACCCCATCCTCGCTAACAAAGTCGCCGGCGGGGGAATATTCGTGACTTATCCTGCGGTAACTGCGGATGAAGCAACTGTGCGCGTGCAGACTGAAATCGCGAACGAGTCCGACGACCGCCTCGCCTGCTCCATCGCACAACAGTTAATTGGCGTTGACGGCCAGCTAGCCGCATCCGCCACCACAAGCACGGCGTGCGATGCCCGCGCCAGCGCCACCCTCACGCAGACCATGCGCGTGCGCAATCCGCGCCTCTGGCATCCCGATGATCCGCAACTCTACTGGCTGCACACAACCGTCAGCCGTGAAGGGCAAGTAACCGACGATCTGTATACTCGCATCGGCATACGCTCCATTCGCTTCGAAAAGGAGCGCGGCTTGCTGATCAACGGTCAGAAATTCTTTTCTCTCGGAGCCAACCGGCACCAGGACCACCCTTACGTCGGATATGCTCTGCCGCCGTCCGCTCATTATCGCGACGCCTACAAGCTCAAGGAAGCTGGCTTTACCTCCTATCGATGCCACTACCCCCAGGACCCCAGCTTTATGGACGCCTGTGACGAGCTGGGCATTCTGGCCGTTGTCTCCAACCCAGGATGGCAGTTTGTGGGCGATGAAATATTCAAGCAGCGCGCCTATCAGGACGCGCGCGAGGTCATCCGCAGGGATCGCAACCGGCCGTCGGTCGCCATCTGGGAAGTGGCCCTCAATGAGTCGGACAACACTTCTCTGGCCGCGGAATTCTATCGCATCGCGCATGAGGAGTTCCCTGGGCCGGGATGCTACACGGCCGGAGATCCTATCAATAAACCCATCCCTGGCTTCCCCGGCTGGGATATCGATTATTCCCGTTTTCGCGGTAACCCTCCGGACCGGCCAAGCTGGATTCGCGAGTGGGGCGACCAGGTAGATAATTGGACTGACCAACAGGGGCGCGTGCGCGTGGCCCGTCTGTGGGGAGAAACGCCCATGTCGGTCGAGACTCAGTCTCACATGCAAAGCATGGAAGCCATCTACGCGTCGGCGCACATGCCCGCGGGCGCCGACTTATGGGCCGGCATCGACTACTATCGCGGCTATCATCGTCAGCCGTTCCTGGGCGCGCCCCTCGATGTCTTCCGCCTTCCCAAGTTCGACTATTACATGTTTCAAAGCCAGCGCCCTGCGCAGGTAACCCCGGTTCGCGCGGGAAGCGGTCCGATGGTCTTTATCGCTAACTTCGCCACCTTTCATTCCCCTTTGGCCGTGATGGTTTTCAGTAATTGCGAAGAGGTCCGGCTAACGCAGAACGGCACCGTCGTGGCCACGCAGGCGCCGGATACGGGCTATCACATTCCGCATCCTCCCTTCACATTCAAAGTCAGCGATTTCAGCCCCACGCGCTCCATGCTGTTCGCCGGCAACCACGCCCCGCCGCACACCGAAATCGGCGAATTGCTCGCCGAAGGCCTGATGGGCGGCACGGTGGTTGCCTCGCACCGGGTCCATTCTCCCGGCGTCGCCACCAACCTTCAATTGGTGCTCGACACCTGCGGCGTCGATCCTGTTGCGGACGGGTCAGACTGGGTGCGCGCCTACGCTCACGTCTGCGACGCCCGGGGCATGACTTATCCCTACTCTGACGAGATGATCACCTTCACCGTCAGCGGCGAGGGTTCACTCATTGGCGGCGAGGCGAATTTTGCCAACCCGCTGCGCGCGGAGGCGGGAATCGCCACCGCGCTGGTGCGGACCACTCCGGCTCCTGGCCTCATCACCGTGCGCGCAACCTCTCCCGGACTGAAAGAGGCGGTGGTGCAATTTGCATCTATAGCGCGCCGCTAGTTCGCGCCGCGCCCCTCAATACGTCGCCCGTCCCCCGCTCACGTCGTAGCACTGCCCGGTCACGAACGAGCAATCGCGGCTGGCCAGGAAGTGCGCCACCGCCGCCACCTCCTCCGTGCTTCCTGTGCGCCGCATGGGAATCTTCTCGAGCATGTAGTCCACCTGCGCCTCGGTCAACTGATCCAGAATCTTGGTCCGGATTACCGCCGGGGCCACCGCGTTGATGCAGATCCCCTCCGTCGCCACCTCTTTGGCGATGGCCTTCGTAAGCCCGATCAGCGCCGCCTTTGACGCCGAGTAGGCCGCCATATTCGGGTTGCCCTCCTTGCCCGCGATCGACGCAATGTTCACGATGCGCCCGTATCCCTTGGCCCGCATCCCGGGCAGCGCCGCCCGGCACAGGTAGAACGGCCCGTCGATATTGATGGCCATCACGCTGTGCCAGTCCTCGTCCGTCTGCTCCCAGATCGGCGCCGCCCGGCCCGCTATGCCGGCGTTGTTCACCAGAATCTCCAACGATCCCGTCCTGCCGATGGTCTCTTCCACGGCTGCTGCTGCCTGCTCGGCTTTGGTCACGTCCAGCGCCAGCGCAAACGCCGCCCCGCCCAGCCGCGCCGCCGCCGCGCCCGCCGCCGCGAAATCAATGTCCGCCAACGCCACCCGCGCCCCCGCCTCCGCAAGCCGCCGCGCAATGGCCTCGCCAATCCCCGTCGCCGCGCCCGTCACCAGCGCCGTCTGTCCCGTCAACTCGAACATCGCTCCCGCCTCTTAGCGCAAACTCCTCAGCGCTGGATACAGCTTCCGCCACTGCGCATATCCATCCTTATACGCCGCCACATCTCCCGCCTCCGGCTCGATCCGCGCCGCTACCTCGATGGCCTGCCCGCACGCCTCGTCCAGGTTGGCCCAGTGCCCCGCGCCCACTCCGGCCAGCAGCGCGCATCCGAACGCGCCGCCCTCCTCGGCCTTCAGCACCTCCGCCGTGCGCCCGTAGATTCCCGCCTGAATCCCCCGCCACAGCGCCCCGCGCGCTCCGCCGCCGCCCAGCCGGATCGCCGTCACCGGAATCCCCAGCTCGCCGAACAACGTGAACGTGTCTTTGAGCGAATACGCCACTCCCTCCAACACAGCGCGCACAAAGTGCGCCGCCCGGTGCTGGACGCCGATGCCCGCAAACGCCGCGCGCACCTCGGGGTCCAGGTGCGGCGTGCGCTCGCCCAACTGATACGGCGCCCACATCAGCCCTTCGCTCCCGGCCGCCACTCCCGCCGCCGCCTCGCTCAGCGCGTCGTAGCTCTCGCCGGCAAAAAACGTCTCCCTCAGCCAGTGCAGACTCAAACCCGCACCCTGGGTTACGCCCATCACGTGCCACAACCCCGGCACGGCGTGGCAAAACGTGTGCAGCCGCCCCTTCGGGTCCCTGGTGGGCTCGGCCGTGGCCGCAAACACCACTCCCGAAGTCCCGATGGTCGCTGACACCGACCCCGGCTGCAAAATTCCCATCCCCACCGCGCCCGCGCCCTGGTCGCCCGCGCCCGCCGCCACCGGCGTTCCCGCCTTCAGCCCCGTCCGCTCCGCCGCAGCCGCGCTCACCCGCGCGCAAATCTCCGGCGACTCGTACAACTTGGGCAGCCAGCTCTCCGCGATCCCCGCCGCCTCCGCCACCTCGCGCGACCAGCGCCGGTGCGTCACGTCCAGGAGCAGCGTCCCGCTCGCCTCCTGCACGTCGATCGCATACTCGCCCGTCAGCCGGTAGCGCACGTAATCCTTGGGGCACATCACGTGCCGCGTCTTCGCAAAGATTTCCGGCTGGCGCCGCTTCACCCACAGGAGCTTGGTCAGCGTAAAATTCGGTAGCGCCGGGTTGCAGGTCAGCTCGATCAGCCGCTCGTATCCGATCTTTTCCGTCAGCCAGTCGCATTCCGGCTGCGTGCGCGTGTCGCACCAGATCAGCGAGGGCCTCAGCACCGCGCCCTCGGCGTCCAGCAGCACCGCCCCGTGCATCTGCCCGGTCAGCGCCATGGCCGCAATGGGCTCTCTGGGCTCCGGCGTCGCCTCGAGCGCCCCGCGAATCGCCTCCTGCGCCGCCCGCCACCAGTCCTCCGGATCCTGCTCCGCCCATCCCGGATGCTCGGCGCGAAAGGGTGCATGGTCGCTCGAGGCGCCCGCCACCAGCTTGCCCGCCCCATCCACCACCACCGCCCGCGTTCCGCCCGTGCCCACATCCATCCCTAAAAACCACATACGGCTTCCTTCCATTCCATAAATCGTTTTCTGCGGCCCTCGCAGCATACCAGCCTCAGCGCCCGCCGGAAAAGCCGCTCCGCCTCCGTGCTGCCTGGGCTCTGCACATGCGATGGCCGTTTAACAAATGGTCGATCCGCGGCGTAGGTCTCACTATTTGGTAATAGATTGGGAGGGTCGTTGCTGGGATACGAGGCCCGCTTTCCGGCTAGACTTGCCTGTAACCCGTTCGCCTGTTGCTACTTATCTAGAGCGGCGTCCTTCGTGCGTCGCGGGCCTGCCTGGTCAACGGCACTTTTTTCGTGAAACCTTGCAGCACTAATCGGTTTCCCGGGGTATTATTGATTGATAGGTCAGTCAATCAATCAACCATGAGCACACAGACCAGATCAATTCGCAGGGAACAGGCAGACCAGACGAGGCGTGCAATCCTCCGTGCAGCAGTGCGGGAATTCAGCCGCAAGGGGTTTGATGGCGCCAGTACGGTCGCGATCATGGAATCGGCAAAAGTCAACACGTCTCTGCTTTATTACTACTTCAAGAGCAAGACCGGCCTTTACGAAGCGGTGATTCTGGACGCCCTTGAGAAGTATGCGAAGCGGCAAAACGCGATCCTGAAGTCTTCAGCCAGCCCGGCTGAACGCCTGCTTCGCGCCGCCCTGGTCCACTTCGACCGGCATGTCAGAGATCCTGAGGTCCAAAGTCTCTGGCAGCAGGAGTTGGTTCGGCTCGGGAGCGGAGGGAGAGAATTCGCAAAGATTCTGGCCAGAGACTTCTTCAAGCCATGGCTGAAGAACATGAAGGAGACGATTGAGCAAGCCATTGAAGAGGGCGAATTAAGGAAAATGAATTGGCGCTTCGCGACCGATGCCATATTTGGAGCGAATGCCTATTACTTTTTGAATGCCCAACTTTTCGGTATGGCATTGGGGACCGATCCGTTCAGCAAAGCGGCGCTAGAATCCCAGCGGCGAGAAACAATCGAGTTCTTGGGACAAGCCCTGTTCGCTGATCCTGTCCACGGCAGCGACGTCGCTTCCCGTGTTTTGGCAGATATGCCTATGCCTAAATATAAGAAGCTCAAGGGGGAGGAGTCTCGATAGATGTAGAGAACTAAACCGCCCCTTCTCCTTGAGCAATTTCGATCGTCGCCTAGCGCTGTTTCCCCGTTCACAAGCGACATCATGTGACCAAGCGCCCAGGTGTTCCCTGGTGCGTGAGCGGCTCTGACCTGCAGGATATGGAGCCTTATCGAAAGGTGTGTCTTTATGAAGTTTGAAATCCTCGCGAAGGAGAGACAATGACAAAATCCCTCTCCTCCGAGAACCTTCCGAGGCCAGTGCGTTACACGGCGCGCCAGCCCATTCTCAATGCCCTGGAGAGGGTTATTGGCTATGAGCTGCTATTTCGCTCCGGGGTCGAAAACCACTTCAAGTGTACTGACCCCGACGATGCCACTCGCTCCGTGATCGATGTGTCGAGCCTGCAGGGTCTGGATATCCTGTGCGATTACCAACCCGCTTTCATCAACTGTACGCGCGACGTTCTTCTCAACGGAGACATCACCATTCTTCCCGCGGAGAAGGTTGTGGTCGAGATTCTGGAAACGCTCACCCCGGATGCCGAGATTCAGGAGGTGTGTCGTGGGTTGAAATCTGCAGGCTACAAGATTGCACTCGATGACTTCGCCATCGACGACTCAAGGGCCGTGCTTGCGGATCTCGCGGACTTTATCAAAGTGGATTTGAGGCTAACTCCGCTGAATGACGCGGCCGGCTTGGTCAACAGATACCGCAGCCAGAATTGCCGCATGCTGGCAGAAAAGGTGGAAACTCGGGAAGAGTTTGTGTCTGCTAAAGAAGCGGGGTTCCAGCTCTTCCAGGGCTACTTCTTCCGCAAGCCGGAACTGATGCGTGCCCGTGGAGTGTCATCGAGCCAGGCGGCTTCGTTACGTTTGCTGAAGGCAATTTCCAAGCCGGAACTGGATTGGCTCGAGGTGGAAAACGCAATCCGGGCCCACCCCACGCTTTGCTTCCGCATGCTGCGTTATCTCAACTCCGCGGCATTCGCATTTAGCAACCGCATCCACTCCTTGAGGCACGCACTGGTGATTCTCGGCGAACATGAACTTCGCCGATGGTGCCGCCTCGCACTCATGCTCGAACTGACGCAAAACCGGCCCTCCGATCTGGCGCTTTCCGCGTTGGTTCGCGCCCGTTTCATTGAGTTGCTGGGCACGAAAGCCCAGCACGGAGATGCCGATCTGTTCTTGCTCGGGCTGTTCTCCTTGATGGATTCTATCCTGGGGATTCCCATGCGGGATGTCGTCGAAGCTCTTCCCCTGACTCAGGACATCAAGTTGGCTTTGTTGAAAGAGGGAGGCGGCTTAGGTCCGTTGTACAAGCTGGTGTTGGCGGTGGAGGCGGGAGCGTGGCAGGAAACAGCCATCTTGTGCGAACAACTGCATCTGCCGGAGAGCTTTGTTGCGGATTCGCATTGGCGCGCGATGGGGTGGGCGCAAGCGGTTGTTACCGCCGCCATAGCAGCCTCCTGAACATTACGTTTGCGGCCTAAGTGCTCAGCAAGTTCACCCCACCCGATTCCGGCAATTAGTGTGATTTCCTAAAGCAAAACCGGAGTGACTATACCCCGAAGCCGTGGCACTCAAGTCGACGCGACCCCATGGCATGGGCGCCCGGCGCTTTGCTCGGAGCTACGGGGATGCTTCAGATGGAGTGACTGCACTTTGAGTTTGGCCAAACTGAAACTGCAAGAGCCACGCGCTGTTGGCAGGGCGGCCGTCAACCTGTGCGGGTGTGAACTTCCAGCTCTGCGCTGCGTCCAGGGCCCGCCTGGCGAAATAGCGGCTTGGGCCCGGCGCGTCGATGGAAGCTTGAGAGACATTGCCCTTCGGATCGACCTCCACACGGATTCCTACTCTGACCTGGCCGTGAATCGTGCCAAGGATATTACTTGGTATGTCGGGCAGCGTTTGGTGCGCAACCGATCCCTTGACGACGCCGCCTTTCGGAGGATCGGGCGCAGGGGATGACGTCGGCGTCGGCTCCGCAGTTGGCGCTGCAGATGCTGCGGGAGCGGTTGCCGCAGGTGGCGCGGGAGCGGTTGCCGCAGGTGGCGCGGGCGCCGCGATGCGCTCCGCGACCGGAGGTCGAGGCGCGGGCGCAGGGGACGACGGGGTTAAGTACCAACCCAATGTAAAAGCGGCAGAGAAGAACAACAGGACCGCGCCGGTGAGAATCATAGCGCGGAATCTAGAAGACCGCTGTGCGGTCCGGTCAACAATTGCTTCGGCGGGCTGGACGGCAGGCTCCGCAGCCTGGGGCGGATTGAGGAGCGCATGGATGCCGGCAAGGGTGCAGCGGCGCTCGGGATCGGTGTGCAGGCATTCCCGGCAGATAGCGAAGAAGGGCTCGGGAATGGTGGCCGGTATTTGCGGTTCACCGCCTTGCGATCTATCCCAGACGGGTGGTTGTTGTGTCAGGGCTTCGACGAGAAGCACGCCGAGAGACCAGATATCGGCCGCGGGGGCCACACTTTCGGGGCCGGCTTCCGGCGGATCGTAGATGGTATGTGTGCGAGAGCGCCAGCCGAAGTCTGGCGAGAGCTTCAACTGGTCATTGATGACCATAATGTTCGTTGGCCGGAGATGACCGTGCGTGAGACCGCAGTTGTGGAGATAAGAGAGGGCGCCCAAAACGGGGCCGAGCATTTCCCGGGCTTCCTCGGGCGAGAGGGGACGCTCGGGAAGAATCTGGGAGAGGGTTTCCTCGGCATACTCGGTTACGACATAGAGCAGATCTTCACCGTCAGCCTTGCAGCGTGAGGCATAAATAAGCGGCATCAGGTGAGGATGGGAGAGGGTCCTGGCTAACTCCCATCGAGCCATGGTGGTAGTTGCGTCCACAGATTCGAAGGGGAAGATTTTGATGGCGGCGTTTCGCGTTCGGCCATCATCAAGCTCGGTTAAAAAGGCAGAACTCCACTTCGTCCTGCCTAACTCTTGGAGAAGCGGGAATCTTCCGTCGATGACGCGCCCGACAGAAATGGCGCTGGGGAGGGTCGCGCTCATGGGAACCTATTTTAACCACGTGCGCGTCGCGCCGCTACACTAAAATAACGCGCTTGTGACCAAGGTACTCTAAATGGAATGTGGCGAGAAACATCCGCAAATCTCCGCTCCCTGATCCGCTGACTTGCTGATTCGCCGGCTCGCTGCCTCGCTAGCCCCGCTAGCCCCGCTAACCCCGCTAACGCCGCTATCCCCGCTGCACTTCCACAGTCAACTTCCCCCGCGCAAACCCACCCCCACGATGCCCCGCGCCCCGCAACATACCGCCAAAATACCGCATTGAGGCGCCTTACCGCCCTCACCTTGCAAAATAGTGCGCAATTCTCTACTAATGATTTGCCTAACTCGCGCAATAACGTGTGGTCGATTTCTCCCGCGCACGCAATAACTGGTAATTTCCCTCGCCTCTTCGCGAAGCGCCGGGCCAACATATCGCGCCCCGGCCTGAACCTCTAAGCCAACATTTGGCTGCTTCCCGATCCTTTCCAGGCCAACATTTCAGCCTGTTCCTTCGCTCGCGGTGAGCCCTTTTCCCGCGCAGTGCAGCCGGCGGCGGCCCAGCTCCTTGCAGACCGGATACATCCCCTAAAACGTCACTCAACGCCCCAATGGATCGGCCCTCCCCGAAGGGAGGGCCGCCTTTTGGATTGGGCTTTTCGGTTGCGGGTTGAGCCGGGCTACGGCTGCCTTTCAGTTCACCGTCACGGTGATGATGCCGCTTCCCTGTGTCATAGCCGGATCGCTCCCGGTTCCGGTTACGGTAAATATGTAGATTCCGGCCGTGGTTCCGGGGATAGTCGTGGATCCGCTGCCCCCGCCGCTGCACGCGGACAGGCCGCCCAGCACCGCCAGCAGCACCACCAGCCCCAGCATCGACCGCCAGTAGCGCCGCCGCGACGGAATCCCCAGGAAGACCAGGAAGGCCAGCACCGCTCCGCCGCCCGCGCCCGTCAATACTCCGCCTCCTAGGCCCTTGCCGCGTCCCGCCTTGGGATAGACCAGCGCGCTGGTAATTGCCGCAGTCGTGAACACCGTCGCCGTGGCGCTGCCGCTCGGCGTCCCGGAGGTGTAGGTGATGGTTCCGCTGACGGAGCACGTGGGAGGAGCGCTGGCGCCGGTCGGGCCGCCGGTCAGCGAGCAGGAGTTGAGGGTGACCGTTCCCGTATAGCCTGTGCTGCTGGTCTGGCCCGTGATCGTGGAAGTTGTGGAACTGCCGGGCGTGACGGCCGCCGGAGCGGTTGCCGAGAGCGAATATGCGGATGGTGTGACGGTGACGGTGACCGTGCCGGTGATGCCGCCGGTGTAGGTCGCATCGCCGCTATAGGTTGCCGTGAGCGTGTCGGTGCCAGCGCCGAGCGCATAGCCGCTGATGTTGTTAATGGTGACGCTGCCGCCGTTGATGGCCGTCAGGCCAGAGTTGTAGCTGCCGCTGGTTAACGTCACGTACCCCGTGGGCACCGTTGAGCCGCTGCCGCTCACCGCTACCGTGACGTTCACCGTCTGGCTGGTGTTAATGGTCGTCGGCAATGGAGTCACTGTGACCGTTGGCGTGAGGGTGGCCGTGTTGACAACGTCGATCATCGCTGTGCCTGTGGCCAAGGTGTAGGTGGAACTGCCGCTGTACGTTGCGGTCAGCGTATCGTTGCCTACGGCGAGGGTGTTAGCGGGAATCGTGAAGGCGGCGATGCCGGAGCTGGACAACGTAGCTGGGGAGGAGTTGTAGGCGCCGGAGAGCGTCACGGAGCCGGTGGGAGTCGTGCTTCCCGGAGGCCCGCTCACCGTTACCGAGACGTTCACGGAGTTGACGACGTTGCCGCTTGAGGGCGCGATGATCGTGACGGCGGGAGTTGCCAAGGAAACGGTCACGGGCTTGGTCTGGCTGGTTTGGGCGTAGATTGCGTCGCCACTATAAGTGATGGTCAGGGTGTCGCTGCCCGGTGACAGGCTGCTCGGGGGGATGGTGATCGAGGCATCTGCCTCGCCGCTCGTGCCGCTCGCGCTCAGCGTGGCCGTGGCGTAAGCGCCCCCGCCCGTGACCGTGACAGTGCCCGTGGGCGTTCCATCGGAGCCGGTCACCGTCACGGAAATCGTGAGAGTGGTCGTGTAGGTGATGGTGCTGGCGCTAAGGGATGCGTTCATCGTCGCCGTGTTGGTGCCCGCGTCGGAGGTCCACGCGGTCACCACGTTGGCCACGTTGAGCGATCCCAGCCCCGTGGCCAGGTCGTAACCGGTGATGGAGTTGTAGGCCGCGGTGGTTCCGGAGCTGACCAGTGTGCCGACGTAGGTATCGCCCGAGTTGATCGCCGCGCAGTTCGGGGAGGTGGTGCCCGAGTAAGACGCGCCGAAATCGCCGCCCTCTGCCGAGTTATTCAGATTGCAGGGCATGGAGTTGGTCTGCGCAGTGGTGTAGGCCGGCCCGTTAGGCGCCGTGGGGCCGTTATCGATGTCCTGGAAGTAGCAACTGCTGGAACTTTTGGCCGTTTCCGCGCTGCAATCCGAGTAGGTCTGCATGCCCGCCAGCTTATACAGCTCAGGGTCGGGATTACCCTGTGGAGCGCCTGCCTTTTGGTCGATCAGCGCCATCACCCCCGCCATCTCCGGCGTACCCACTGAAGTCCCGCCCACCTCCTGGTAGACGGGTTCGGTGGTCACGTCCGACGACACCGACGTCACGCAAGCAGCGTTGTCTAACGAGAGGCACATCAGCGTCGCGCTGTCGAGGGAGCCGTCGCCGGCAAAGAAGCTCACGTCGGGGATCCCGCGCTGGGTAAGGCCGCTGGTTCCGGTCACGCCGGATAGGTTCTGCCAGGTGGGCGATGGCCATCCATCGTCAACAAGGGTGATAGAGCCATTCGCGGCTCCGGTGGAACTGGCTCCGGTCGTGCACGCCCCAGTGGTTGTCGCGGTGGAGTTGTTGACCACGCAGTTGCTTGTGCCCCCGCTGCCGCCGACGGTGTCGACGTATAACTCAAGGTACGGATCGTTGTAGCCAGAGTTCTCATAGAGATAGTCAATTTCGGACCAATCTTCATAAATGACGCTGCACGTCTCTTCGGGAGTGGTCGGGTTAGCGTTAATGCCCAGCGCGCTGTCGATACCCCCGTTGGTCAGAAGGGTCTCAAGAAATCGCGCATTGATGGGGTTGAGGCAGGTGTCGTTCCAGGGAATCTCAGGCACGTAGTTCGTGGCGCTTTCTCCCGTGGTTGTGTTGTTGTCGTTGGTGCTGGTGTTCCAATAGGCCGGCGAACCCTGGGTGGTGCTCGAATCCGCGCATCCCGCGAAATTCCCGCTGGAATTGTAGTAGGGCTGGCACCAACTGAAGTCCGTGCCGCCCACGGCCACGTTGTAGGGCGTAGCCGCCATGCCGCTCACCGAAAGCCCGTACTGCGCAGTATAGGGATTGCCGTAGATTCCGTCCTCGTCCTGGTCGCAACTGGGCGAGCCCGAGTCGCCCGTGGCCACAAAGACCGAAATCCCCTCCGCCGCCGCCGACTGCCACAGGTCGTAGAAGGCAACGTTATTCGCAGTGCCCTGGCCGAGCTCGCACTCGCCGTAGCTCAAGCTCAGGATCTTCGCCGTCTCATTTTCAACGACGTAGGCGGCGGAGTCATAGACCGTATCGATGCTTCCAGCGGAATTCTGGCCGGTGACCACCAGGTCGATCTGCGCGCCGGGGGCCACCCCGCCGGACATCTCCACATCCAGCGAGTTCTCCAGCAAGTCGCCGATGCCGCAGGTAGCGTAGGGACTTGTGCTAGTGCAGATGATCGCCGCGGGGCCCCCGCCGGTGTCGATTTGCTTGGGCGCGTCGCCGCTGGTGTAGGCCGGCAGACCGAAGGCGCTACGGTAGGTGGCGACGTCGTTGGCGCTACCGCAAGCCGAACCGGAGTCGCCAGAAGGGAAACTTGAGCTGCCAGCGCAGATAAGGCTGGTTCCAGCGATGGCGATGGTCTCACCCGTGCCGTTGATCACTCCGGCTGACGTGGTCCCGTTCCATAGCGGCAGCACGTTGTAGATGGTGGCGAAGTCGTAGGGCGTCACGTCCTCTTCGAGGTAGGAGCAGCCTGTGCCGCAGTTGCCGTTGATGCCGTACTCGGGGTGCGGTCCGGAAAAGTTGAGCGCCGGCACTCCCCTGGCCGCCAGCCCGCCGGTGGACAGTCTGGCGCCGGTCGCCGTCGAGCTGGCGGGCGCGGTGCTTGCCATCCGCTGCCATCCCCCGGCTTGTGGATTGAACTCCACCTTGCTGCCCAGCTTGTGCAGGGGGTGGGGCAGGAAGTTGTGCAGCGCCTTCACGCCCACCACCACCGGCGCCAGCGCCGCCGGAATCTGCGGCGCGGTCATGTTCGCGAAGTGCGGAACGCCGTTCACCGACAGGTTGTGAATCTCCGTATGGAAGGCGCTTTCGGCCTCGGCCGCCGTGCCGCTGAAGCGGATGGTCATCCGGTCCGGCGAAATTTGCTTAACGGCGAATCCTTGCGAGGTGAGCCAGTTGCCAATGGTCGTGATGTCGGCCTCGGCGGTTCCGAACTGCTCGCCAATCTCCTGGGGCGTAAGCCAATGATGGTAGTTGGGCGAACCGGGATCGTATTGGCTGGCTACAAACGCGTCGAAGGCCGTCTGCTGCTCCGGGCTCCGGCTCAGCACCAGCGTCAGGTCAGGCAAGGCAAGGGAAGGGCTCACGGCGCCGCGGTCGTTTTTGGCGTTGGCGTGGGGATTGACGTCGCCCTTCAGCGTGACGAGCTGGCTTTCGTCGATGGGGTTGACGATGCGGGCATTGGGGGCGGTTGTCTGCGCCACTGTCAACGAGCAAAGCAGGGCGCCGGCCAACACGCACAGGGGGAGCGAACGCGATTGAGCCATGATGATCTTCCTGAAGCCTTTCTTCGGAGACAACCCCCGACTGGTGGGAAAGTTGCCGTTGAGTCCAAAAAGCGCCGAGAAAACGCCCGCCTACCGGCATTCCGTCGTCGGGTGAGTGAATGGGCCTATCATAACCCGGCTGGCCATAACGGGGCTAAACGCGGTCCCGCACCGATCACAACATTGGCGGGAATCACCAGCATAGGAAGCTCCGGTCCTCCATCTTGGTTGGACATCGCGCACCGGGTAAAACCGAAGATTTCAATGCCGAAAAGAAGAAGCGGGTAAAGATTCAAGCCCTCTGCCGCGCGGCAGAGCGGCAGAGAACCACGATCGTTTACTCACTATCTCAATTTAGACGGAACAAGATGGGTTAAGTTGACGCAGGATCGCCCTGGCGCAACGGCCTTGGATGCGGCTATGGAAGGCTGCACGGATTCCGTGACCGGGCTAACCAAGCGGAATGCCTGCGGCCCGGCGCGGAGGGTTCGCCGCCGCCGGCGTTACAATAGACAATCGTTTTCGTATCGTATATCCTTCGTCCGGATTGGTGCCCACCAGCCGGGGGTGATCGTGCGCGCATCCCTCTTCGTAACCTGTTATAACGACACGCTTTTTCCCGAGACGGGCCGCGCGGTGGTGACCCTGCTTGAGCGGCTGGGAGTGGAGGTCCAGTTCCGGCCGCAGCAGACCTGTTGCGGGCAGATGCACGCCAACACGGGGTTCCGGGGCGAGGCGTTCAGCCAGGCCAAGCGGCTGGTGCGCCTCTACCAGGATGCGGAGGCGGTGGTGATCCCGTCGTCGTCGTGCGTGGCGATGATCCGCGACCAGTATCCCGGCCTGATGGAAGAACTGGGCAGCGGGGAGTTGCGCAGGCAGTCTGCGGCGCTGTTGCCGAGGGTGTACGAGCTGAGCGAGTTTTTGGTGGACCGGCTGGGCGTAGAGGACGTAGGAGCATACTTTCCGCATCGCGTGACCTACCACGCGAGCTGCCATGCCCTGCGCGGCATCCACGCGGGCGAGCGGCCGGTGCGGCTGCTCAAGAAGGTGGGTGGGCTGGAGCTGGCGCCGCTCAGCAACCTGGACCGGTGCTGCGGTTTCGGCGGAACTTTCAGCGTGAAGAACGGCGAGGTTTCGTCGGCCATGCTGGCGGTCAAGCTCGAAGACGTGCTGGGGACAGGGGCGGAGTTTTGCACGGCGCTGGACAATAGCTGCCTGATGCACCTGGGCGGAGCGATGCACCGGCAGTATGCGGGGATGAAGACCATTCACATCGCGCAGATTTTGGCCAGCACGGAGAAGAGTCCGGCGGAGGTGCTGGGATGAGCGCGCCTGGCGGTCAGTTGGGCGAACAGGCAATTCTCGATCCGGCGCTGGCGCCGCCGTTCCCGGTGGCGGCGCTGCCCATGCTGCGCAATCCGCAACTGCGCAAGAACGTGGCGCACGCGACCGATGTGATCCAGGCCAAGCGGGCGCGTTTGGTGGCCGAGAAGACGGATTGGCAGGCGCTGCGCGCTTCCGCGTCTCGGATTAGAGATGAGGCGCTACAGAATTTAGGCGCGTATCTGGAGCAGTTTGAAGAGCGTTGCACGGCGGCCGGAGGTACGGTGCACTGGGCGGCCGACGCGGCCGAAGCGCGGAGGATCATTCTGGATTTGCTGAAGGCGGAGAAGGCCAGCGAAGTCATCAAGATCAAGACCATGACCTCGGCCGAGATTCAGTTGAATCCGTATCTGGAGGCCGCGGGAGTGCGGACCTACGAGACGGATTTGGCGGAGATCATCCTGCAGCTTGGCGAGGGAGAGCCCTCGCATATTGTGGTTCCGGCGCTGCACGTCAATCGCAGCCAGGTGCGGGAGATCTTTGCGCGGCGCATGGGGATCGAGAATCTCTCCGACGATCCGCAGGCGCTGACGGCGGCGGCGCGCGGTTATCTGCGACAGAAGTTTCTGACCGCGCCGGCGGCCATCAGCGGGGCGAACTTCCTGATTGCCGAGACGGGAGGGGTGGTCGTCGTGGAGTCGGAGGGCAACGGCCGCATGTGCCTGACGCTGCCGCGCACGTTGATTACGCTGGCCGGGATCGAGAAAGTGCTGCCGCGCTTCGCCGATCTTGAAGTGATGCTGCAACTGCTGGCGCGGTCGGCCACGGGCGAGCGGATGAATCCGTACACGTCGCTGTGGACGGGCGTGACCAAGGGCGACGGGCCGCAAAAATTCCATGTCGTCCTGCTGGACAATGGCCGTTCTTCGATTCTCGCGCGCAAGACGGAGCGGCAGACGCTGAGGTGCATTCGCTGCGCGGCCTGCATGAATGCCTGCCCGGTGTACCGGCAGACCGGCGGGCACGCCTATGGATCGGTATATCCGGGACCGATCGGCGCCATCCTGACGCCGCAGCTCCACGAACTGCGCCACGCGCAGTCGCTGCCCTACGCCTCGTCGCTGTGCGGCGCGTGCTACGAGGTGTGCCCGGTGAAGATCAATATTCCCGAGGTGCTGCTGGAACTGCGGGCCAGGGTAACGGACCTGGAGCGCAAGCAAGCCGCGCGCTTTTTCGATCCGATGTACATCGGGCTGCGGGTTGCGAATTTACTCTTTGCGCGGGCGTGGCTCTTTCATGCGGCGCAATGGGCCGGGCGGATGGGGCTGCGCTTGTTCACGCGTAAGGATGGATGGATTCATTCGCTGCCCGGCGTGGGCGCCAAGTGGACCCAGACGCGCGACCTACGCGGCCTGCCCCAGCAAACCTTCCACGCCTGGTGGGCGGTACGGCAGAAGGAGGCAAAATGAGCGCGCCTGCCTCTTCGCGGCAGCGGATTCTTGATCGCATCCGCGGCGCAACTCCACCGGAGGCGCCGGCCCCCTCGCAGCTCGCGGAAGCCTATGCGGCCCTGCCGCGCTTATATGCGCGCGCGGGCAAACTCCAAGCCCAAGAGCGCATCGCCTTGATGATCGAGCGTCTCCGCGAGTACGGCGCCGAGGTGGTCGAATCCACGCCGGACGAACTGCCCGCGACGATTACGGCGCAGCTTGCGGCCAGCGGCAGACGCATCTTTGTGGCGCCGCCCGAGACCCCAGCCGCGTGGTGCGTGCAGGCCGCGGACGAGATCGCAGGATTCGAATGCACGATGGACCACTGGGACGCGGGCCGCGGTTTAAGGACCCGCGAGATCGAGCAGGCCGAGGGCGTGATGACCGCGGCCTTTTGCGGGATCGCCGATTCGGGCACCATCGTGCTTCATCATTCCGGCAGCGAGGGGCGCAGGGTCTTGACCCTGCTGCCAGACTGGCATCTTTGCATCCTGAAGGCCAGCCAGGTAGTGGAAACCCTCCCCGAGTACTTCGCCCTTTGCCCGGAACCGCCGGCGCTGGCCACGTTCATCTCCGGGCCCAGCGCCACTGCCGACATTGAAATGACCCGCATCCAGGGCGTCCACGGACCGCGCTTCCTGCATGTCATCCTGGTGGATGACCGGGGCAGGGAACTGGAATTGAATTAAATCCGGGCAATCCGGCCCGGCTAAGGAGACGTTATGACGCTACCAGAATCCGCAATCGGCGACTTGGCCTTTCAGGCGCTGGATTCCTTCCGCATTGAGATTCCATCCTGGGGATTCGCCAACACCGGCACGCGTTTCGGCAAATTCGCGCAGCCCGCGGCCGCCTCGACCATCGAGGAGAAGTTCGCCGACGCTGCCGAGGTGAACCGCCTGACCGGCGCCACGCCCACGATGGCTCTGCACGTCCTTTGGGACCTGCCCAGCGGCTTACGGGATGTGGCCGCAGTGCAGGAGCTGGAGCGGCGCTTTGGCATCCGCTCCGGCTCCATCAACCCCAACCTCTTTGAGGACCAGGAATATAAGCACGGCTCGCTCGCGAACCCCTCGCCGGCTGTCCGCGAGCAGGCCCTCAAGCATGTGTTCGAGTCTATCGAAATCGCCAAAGCGCTTGGCTCGCGCGACATCTCGCTGTGGTTGGCTGACGGCTCGAACTATCCCGGCACGCAGAGCATCCGCAAGCGCATCGGCTGGCTTGAGGAGGCGCTCGGCGCCGCGCACGATCGCCTGGCCGCCGATCAGCGCCTGCTCGTGGAGTATAAGCCCTTCGAGCCGGCCTTCTATCACACCGACATCGCCGACTGGGGGATGGCCTCGCACCTGGCGCGTTGCTCCGGCCCTCGGGCGCGCGTCTTGGTCGATACAGGCCACCATTACCTTGCGCAGAACATCGAGCAGATCGTGGCCTGGCTGCTTCACACCGGCCTGCTGGGCGGCTTCCACTTCAACGACCGCCGCTACGCCGACGACGATCTGACGCTGGGCTCCATTGATCCCTATCAGATCTTCCGCATCTTCCATGAGCTGCACAGCAGCCAGTCCAAAGGGTCAAGCCCCGGAGGGGTGGCATACATGATCGACCAGAGCCACAACCTGAAGGGCAAGATCGAGGCCATGGTGCAAACCGTGGTGACGGCCCAGGAACTCTACCTTAAGGCTGCACTTGTCGATCGTGAACAATTAGCGGAGTTGCAGCAACGCTGCGATCTGGTGGCTGCCGAGGAGCTGTTTCGCGGCGCATTCTGGCGCGATGTGCGTCCGCTGGCGGCGGCATGGCGCGAGGCTCGCGGCTTGCCCGCCGACCCCTTGACTGCTCTGCGCGCGAGCGGCTACGTGGAGCGCGCCGAACGCGAACGAGGAGGCCGCCACGCCGCGGTGGGCAGTTATGCCTGACAACCGCCGGAAGCGCCTGAGGATGAACCAAGAACTTTGCGGCTTTCTGTCCCTCGTCGGCTCATAGGGAGGTGAGCGGTGCCCAGGACAAAGATCAAACGGCTTTATTTGATTCCCATTCTTTCCAAGGCGCTCGACGAGATGCGCTCCGGTTCCAGCGCCCTCGTCGGTTCCATCTCGCACGAGGCCCAGAACTACGGTCCACGGCTCATCCAACTCGGCATCGCCCTCTTGCGCGGCTACGCCGTGCCCCCTTATAACTACGTTCATCACTGTGCCGTAACGCCGGAGACGCTCGGCGCCGAGCAAAAATCCAGTGCGCCGGAGGCTGCTTTGCCGGCCGTCGCCGCGCAGCTCCCTTGAGAAACGGCTTTTCTCGCGCTCTTCACAGGGATTTTCCAATGCTGTTACTTCAATTTCATTCTGGTTGGGTATTATGACGCTTACAAAGTATGCATCTCCCGCACTTGCGTTCCTCGAAGACCGCTGGGATTCCGGCGTAGCCGCCGCGCTCGATGAGCCCGAGCTGCTGCGCTACCGCTCCAACCTCCTCGGCTCCGACCTGCGCATCACCAACTTCGCCGGCGGCAACACCAGCTCCAAGGTCGTTGAGACCGATCCGCTCACCGGCGAGCCGGTCGAGGTGCTGTGGGTGAAAGGCTCGGGCGGCGATCTGGGCAGCATCAAGCGCACCGGCTTCGCCACCCTCTACCAGCAGAAGCTGTTGGCCCTGGAGCGCAGTTACAAAGGCGCGGACACCGAAGACGAGATGGCCGCCATGTACCCGCTCTGCGCCTTCCGCGGCAATCCCGTCGCCGCTTCCATCGACACGCCCCTGCATGGCTTTCTGCCGTTTCCCCACGTCGATCATCTGCATCCCGACTGGGGCATCGCGCTGGCCGCTGCGGCCAACGGCAAAGCCAAGATGGAGGAGTTCAACCGCGAGTTCGGCCACTCCCTCGTCTGGCTGCCCTGGCAGCGTCCCGGCTTCGAGCTGGCCATGATGATGAAGCGCGCCGTCGAGCAAAACCCCGGCTGCGACGGCATCGTCCTGGGCGGCCACGGGCTTTTTACCTGGGGGCAGACGCAGCGCGAGTGCTACCTGAGCACCCTCAACGTCATCGACTGCATTGGCCAGTTCATTGAGCGCCACGCAATCGCCAAAGGTCCCGCGCGCTTTGGCGGCCAAGCATCGCCCGCGCGCGCTGACCGCAGAGAGCTGGCCGTCAAGATCGCTCCGTTCCTCCGCGGCCGCGTCAGCGCTGAACGCCGCTGGATCTCGAGCTTCAGCGATGCTGAAGACGTGCTCCAGTTTGTCAACTCCGTTCATGCCACGGAGCTGGCCTTTCTGGGAACCAGTTGCCCGGACCACTTCATCCGCACCAAAATCCGCCCGCTCTTCGTGCCCTGGGCCGCGGACGCCGGCCTCGACGCACTCAAGCAGCAGATTGAGCGGTCTCTGGCCGAATACCGCGAGCAGTACCGCGCCTACTATCGCGCCTTCGCCACTCCCGATTCGCCGGCCCTGCGCGACCCCAGTCCCGCGGTGGTTCTCATCCCCGGCCTGGGCATGTTCAGCTTTGGCAAGAACAAGACCGAGGCCCGCATCACCGGCGAGTTCTACTCCAACGCCATCCACGTGATGGAAGGCGCGAGCCTGCTGGCCGAAGGCGAAGTCTCGGGACCAGTCCCTCACCCCACGGACGAAGACCTGTCCGCGGGGACCCCGGTTCCGCAATGCCAGCCCGGCATGGACCCGGCCAGCTTCAAGGTCTTCGCCAATTACGTCGCCCTCCCGGCCCGTGAAGCCTTCCGCATCGAGTACTGGGCGCTCGAAGAGGCCAAGCTGCGCCGCCAGCCGCCCGGAAAAGGAGCTCAGCCGCCGCGTTGTGCTGGTCGTCGGCGGAGCCAGTGGCATTGGCCGCGAAGTGGCTCTCTTAGCCGCTGCGCGAGGAGCGCACGTCATGGTGGCCGACCTCGACGCGGATGGCGCTGCCAGCGTCGCCAAGGAGCTGGCGTCGATTACCTCGCCGGAGTTCACCGCCAGCACAGGCGTCGATATTCGCAGCCGTGAGGTCATCGCCAGCGCCCTCCGACGCCACCATTGCAGCATTTGGCGGCCTGGATATTCTCATCAACACCGCGGCGCTGTTCCCGTCTTCTCCCGATGGCGTCGTTCCCGACAGCATGTGGACCACCACCCTCGACGTGAACGTGACCGCTAACTACCTGCTCGCGGAGGAAGGGGCGAAGCTGTTCGCGGAGCAAAATCTGCCCGCATCGATCGTCTTCACCAGCTCGGCCAACGCGGTGGTTCCCAAGCGCGGCAGCGAGGCCTACGACGTGAGCAAGGCCGCCCTCTCGCACCTCATCCGCGAACTGGCCGTCTCGCTCGCGCCCCACGTGCGCGTCAACGGCATCAGCCCCGCAACCGTGGTCAAGGGATCCACCATGTTTCCCCGCGATCGCGTTCGCGTCTCGCTCGCGAAATACAAGATTCCCTTCGAGGAGTCCTGGAGTGACGAGGAACTGCGCAGCCGCCTGGCCGCCTTCTACGCGGGACGCACGCTCACGGGCCAAGCCATCGATCCCGCCGACTGCGCGGAGGCAATCCTCTTTCTGGCCGGTCCCAAGGCGCGATGCACCACCGGCCACCTGATTCCCGTGGATGGCGGCCTGACCGAAGCATTTTTGCGATGAGCGGAAGCGGAGATGGGCCTGTTCCTATGCAGCAGCCCGCATGTGTAGCCATCGATTTAGGCGCTGAAAGCTGCCGCGTCTCCCTGCTCCGCTGGCCGGGCGGCAAACCGGCTATTGAAGTTGTTCATCGCATCCCCAATGGCCCTGTTCATCGAGGCGATTCACTGCTCTGGCCCCTCGACGCCATCCTCGCCGGCCTTGAGGAGGGCCTCCGCAAGGCGGCTGAAGCGGTTCCCGAAGGCATTGCCTCCATCGCCGTGGACGGTTGGGGCGTGGATTACGTCCGCCTGGCCCCGGACGGCAAGCCGCTGCGCGAGCCCTTCTGCTACCGCGACGAGCGCACCGTAGCCGCCAAGCGAGCCGCGGACCGTCTCGCTCCGCCGTTCGATCTCTACCAGCGCACCGGCGCGCTGCCCCACCGCATCAATACCGTCTACCAGTTGCTCGCCGACTCCGCCGGTCGCGGAGGGGAAATCGCTTCCCGCGCACCCTGGGTCATGTTTCCCGAGTACATCCTCTACTGGCTCAGCGGCCGCCGCGTAGCCGAGTACACCAATGCCACCCATACCGGCCTGGTCTCACTCCAGACCGGCGGCTGGGATGCGGAGCTCTTCCGCCTGCTCGGTCTCCCTCTTGATGCGGCTCCGCCCATCGTCCGCGCCGGAACCATCCTCGGCCGCCTGCAAGGACCACTGGCCGCTCTCGACGCCTTCCGCGAAACGCAAATCATCGCGCCCGCCGCGCACGATACCGCCAGCGCCATCGCCGGCATTCCCGCACCCCTCGATTCCGCCGCCTACATCAGCTCCGGCACGTGGTCGCTTGTAGGTACGCTTGTCTCCGCGCCCGTCACCTCGAGCCACGCTTTCAACGCCGGTTACACCAACCTGGGCGCCGCTGCCGGCGGCCTGCTATTTCACTCCCTCATCAACAGCATGTGGGTGCTGAAGCAGTGCATGGACGGCTGGGCCGCGCAAGGACGCCCCTGGTCAATCGAAAATCTGATCCAAAGGGCTGCTGCATGCAATGCTACCGGCGTGCTCGACATGGACGCCGAAGCGCTGATGCTCGATGCCGGAATGCCCGCGCGCATCAACAGCGAGCTGGCGCGGCGCGGCTTCGATCCCATTCCCGACGTGGCGGGCAACGAGCCGCTATACGCGCGCACCATCTTCGAGAGCCTGGCGATCCGTTACGCTGCGGCCGTCATTGGCATCGAGAAAATGCTGGGCCGCAAGCTGGGCCGCATTCACATGATCGGCGGCGCGACCCGCAACAAGCTGCTCGTCGAACTGACCGAACAGCGCACCGGCCTGCCGGTAGTAATCGGCGAAACCGAAAGCTCCACCATCGGCAACCTCGCCGTGCAATTGGCTGCCGGTGAGGCTGCCGGAACGCGGCTCAGCCCCGAAGCTGTGCTTCACTGGGCCAGGCGGCTCTGCGAAAGATAATCAAGACGGGCTCTGGCCTTTCAATCTTCCCCAAAGCTGCCCGGGCCTCTTGCCGAGGTTTCATCGCGCGGTTGGATGTGCTGGAGGCCGGCTGCAAAATGAAATTTCTTCGTGACCCGAACCGGCGCCCGTCCCGCCCGGCTCTACTTCCTGCTTGCGGCCATGGCCTGGTTGATCATGCGGTAGAGATCTTGGGTAGGATCGATGACCTCGGTGGCGGAAGAGCCTTTTGCGTTGGCGCTCGCGATGAAGATGGTCGGTGTATGCGAGAGGCCGAGGCTCTTGGCGAGGTCGGTGTCGGCTTGGACCTCTGCGTAAAGTTTACTGCGCGGATCGACTGAATCGGGCATCGCGACGTCGTGGCTGGCGGCGAACTTGTCCGTGAACTGGCTCAGCATCGCCAGGTTGTAGATGAAGCCCTGGTTGGCGAAGACCGCGTTGCGGTACTCGCTGCCCAGGGTTTTGCTCTGGGTGTCGAACCAGCGGGCGTTGACGGCGGCCACCGGGCTCCAGACGTGATTGGGGATGAGAAAGTCGTGGCGTATCCAGGGGATCTTGTATTGCGCCGCGGCCCGCATGAGCAGGGGATTCACCTCGGCGCAGGCAGGACACTCTAAGTCATCGAACTCGATGATGGCCACGCGCGCGCCGGCAGGCGGCTTGAGCGCGGGATTGTTGTGGAATTGCATCGGGGACGCACTGAATTGGGCGCGGGCGCAGACAGCTACGGCGAAGCAGAGCGCGGCCGTAGCGAAGATCCGGAGCAGGTGGCCTCTATGGGGACGAACGCGCGCGGAATGGGATTGAAGACTGAGAGTGAATAAATCATGCATCGGAATTAGACTACCGCCTCAATCCCATAGTAACAAGAGAAGGCTCCAAGGCATCTACTCCCAAACCACCACTCCGTCCACCGCCCGGTCGACCTGCTCCAACGCCCCCGTCGGCAGCGTTACGCCTACCGCGCGCACGTTTTCGGCAATCTGCTCCGGGCGCGACGCCCCGATGATCGCTGAAGTCACCTCCGGCCGCCGCAGCACCCACGCCAGCGCCATCTGCGCCATCGACAATCCTAACTCCGCCGCAATCGGCTTCAACTCCGCTACCGCCGCAAGCAAAGAATCCGACCGGTAATGCCGCCCCGCCGACTCCATGAACACATTCATCTCGCTGCTCGCCGCCCGGCTCCCCGGCGGAGGCGGCTCGCCCGGCGCGTACTTTCCCGTCAGCGCACCATGCGCCAGCGGAGAAAAAGCCAGGTTCCCGATCCCGTGCCGCGCGCAGGCCGCAAACACCGCTTTCTCCGGCTTCCGCCACAGCATCGAGTACTGCGGCTGGCTCGACGAAAACGCCGTCAGCCCTTCTCTGCCCGCAATCGCTGCAGCCGCGTCGATCTGCTCCACCGTCCACTCGCTGAATCCGACAGCCCGCACCTTGCCCGCCTTCACCGCCCGGTCCAGCGCCGTCAGCGTCTCTTCGAGCGGCGTCTCTTTGTCGTAGCGGTGGCACTGGTAGAGATCGATCGCATCCACGCCCAACCGCTCCAGCGACAGGTGCAGTTGCTTTTCGATCTGCGCCGCAGAGAGTCCGTGATCCGGCTCGTCCCCTACCGGGAAGAACAGTTTCGTGGCGATCAGATAGCGGTCGCGCGAATAGCTCTTGAGCGCTTCGCCCAGCACCCGCTCCGCCTCGCCCGCCCCGTACTCGTTGGCCGTGTCGAAGAGTGTAATCCCGTAGTCCAGCGCCGCATGAATGCAGCGAATTGCCTGCTCCCGCCCGATGCCCCCGGCCACCGTAAGCCAAGTGCCGAAGCTCAGCGCCGAAACTTCCAGCGGCCCATTGCCGAGGCGGCGATATTGCATGATTTCCTCTTCTTACAACGCCGATCCAGCCTTCTCGCGCAAGGTATTCCGCAGGCCGGCTCTACCCCACTGCCTGCACCGCGCCCTTGCCCGCCAACTCCTCCACCCGCTCCACCCAGCCGCGATCTGCCGCCACACTCATCTCCTCCGGCTCCAGGATCACCTCGTATTCGCCCTTTTTCTGGAGATGAAGCATCACTTTTCCCGGTCCCGGCGCGGCCTCCGCGGCGCTCCTCAGCCCGGCCAGCATCTCTTCGGTCACCCGCTCCAGGTTGATGCGGATTCTCACCCCCGCCGGCAGCTTCACCTCGACCTCTTCGAGCGCCTGAATCTGGCTGAGGGCGATCTTCGGCGCCGCGTCTTCGTCGCCCATCAGCACGCCGCGCACCAGCACCGGCGCTTCGATCCGCAACTGCGCCGACAAGCGTTCGTAGTCGCGGGGGAAGCAGATCAGGTCGATCTTGCCGGTCGCGTCCTCGAGCGCCGCCTGCGCATACAGCTTCTGCTCCCGCCGGCTCTTCTGCACGCGCAGCCCATGCATGATCCCTGCCACCTGAATCTCGTCCGCCGGGTCCGCCTGCCCGCCCCAGCGCCGTTCCGGCGGCTTGCGTTCGAGAGCCTCCGCGGTCGTAATCACGCCTGCCAGATTGCGCAGTTTTTCGGCGTACTTATCCAGCGGATGGCCGGAGACAAAGAACCCCAGCACCTCTTTCTCGTTGGCCAGCCGCTCGCTCTCCTCCCAATCCGCCACGCGCGGCAGATCGTCGCCGCCGCGCGCCTTGCGCCGGTCCTTCGTCGAAGAGCCCGAACAGCCCCGTCTGCCCCTGCGCCGCGTCCCGCTGCGCCTTCTGCGCCCGCTCCATCGCCTTGTCCGCCGCGGCCATCAGTTGCCCGCGCGTGCCCAGCGAATCCAGCGCCCCGGCCTTGATCAGCGACTCGATCACGCGCTTGTTCATCACTCGCAGATCCACCTTCTCGCAGAACTCCCAGAGGCTCCTGAACCGCCCGCCCGCCTCGGCGCGCGCCTTCAGAATGGATTCAATGGCGTTGCCGCCCACGTTCTTCACCGCCGCCAGTCCAAATCGGATGGCCTCGCCGTGCGGCGTGAACTGCGCGCCGGAAACCTGCACGTCCGGCGGCTCCACGCGATGCCCATCTCGCGGCACTCGCCGATGTACTTCACCACGTTCTCCGGCTTCGAGGTCTCCGAGGTCAGCAGCGCGGCCATGAACTCCACCGGATAATGCGTCTTCAGATAGGCCGTCTGGTAGGCCAGCAGCGCATACGCGGCCGAGTGCGACTTGTTGAATCCGTAGCCGGCGAACTTCTCCATCATGGTCGAAGATCTCGCCCGCCGCGTCCTTTGGATGACCCAGCGCCGCCGCGCCGCTCATGAAGCGGTCGCGCTGCTTGGCCATCTCCTTCGCGATCCTTCTTGCCCATCGCCCGCCGCAGCAGGTCCGCCTCGCCCAGCGAGTAGCTGGCCACCACGTTGGCAATCTGCATCACCTGTTCCTGGTAGACGATCACCCCCAGCGTCTCGTGCAGAATGCCTTCGATCTCCGGGCAGCATGTACTCCACCTTGCGCCGTCCCCACTTGCGCTCGATGAAGTCGTCGATCATGCCCATCGGCCCCGGCCGGTAAAGCGCATTCAAGGCCGTCAAATCCTCCACGCGGTCCGGCTTGTAGCGCCGCAGCACGTCCCGCATTCCGCTCGACTCAAATTGAAATACGCCCGAGGTCAGCGCGGGATGAAAGACCTTCTTGAAGGTCTCCTCGTCGTTGAGCGGAATCGCGTCGACATCGAGCTTCTCGCCGCGGTGCTTCTCGATCAGCTTCACGCAATCGTCGATCACCGTCAGCGTGGTCAGCCCCAGGAAATCCATCTTCAGCAGGCCCATCTTTTCCACGGACTTCATGTCGTAGGCGGTCACGATTTCGTCGTTCTTGGTCTTGGCCACGGGCACCAGCTCGGTCAGCGGCCGCGGCGCGATCACCACTCCCGCTGCGTGCATCCCGATGCCCCGCGTCAGGCCCTCCAGCTTCTTGGCCGTGTCGATCAGCTCGCGAATCTGCGCGTCGCCGTCGTAGGCCTTGCGCAAATCCGGCGACTCTTCGAGGGCCTTATCCAGCGTCATGCCCAGCGTGGCCGGCACCAGCTTGGCGATGCGGTCCACGTCCCCATACGGCATGTCCAGCGCCCGCCCGCAGTCCTTGATCGCCGCCTTGGCCGCCATGGTATTGAAGGTGATGATCTGCGCCACCTGCTCGCGCCCGTACTTGCGCGTCACGTAGTCGATCACCTCGCCCCGCCGGTTCATGCAGAAGTCCACGTCGATGTCCGGCATCGACACCCGCTCCGGGTTCAGCATGCGCTCGAACAAGAGCCCGTTCTGCAAGGGGTCGATGTTGGTAATCTCCATGGCGTAGGCCACCAGCGAGCCGGCCGCCGATCCCCGTCCCGGTCCTACAGGGATGCCATGGTCGCGCGCGTACTTGATGAAGTCCCACACGATGAGGAAGTAGCCCGCGTACTTCATCTGCTTGATGATCGCGATCTCGTGTTCGAGGCGCGCGTCGTATTCATGCAGCGGCGTGCGCAGATCGCCGCGCGCCTCCAGCCTGCGGATCGAGGTTTCGAGGCGTACTTTGTAGCCCGCCCGGCACACCTCCTCAAAGTAGCTGTCTACCGTGTGTCCTGCCGGCACCGCAAACTCCGGAAACGGATTCTTCACCGGCTTCAGCTTCAGGTTGCAGCGTTCGGCAATCTCCATGGTCCGCTCCACCGCCGCGGGCGCGTCCTTGAACAGCGCCGCCATCTCCCCGGCGCTCTTCACATAAAACTGGTCGCTGTCGAACTTGAAGCGGTTGGCGTCGTGAATCTTCGCCCCCGTCTGCACGCACAGCATCACGTCGTGCGCGTGCGAGTCTTCGCCGCACAGGTAATGCGAGTCGTTGGTCGCCACCAGCGGAATCTCCAGCTCCCGCTCCAGCCGGAACAAATCCCCCTGAATCTTCCCCTCCAGCTCCAGCCCCTGGTCCTGAATTTCCAGATAAAAATTTCCCCGCCCGAAGATGTCCTGGTACTGCTGGGCCACGGCCTTGGCCTTCTCGTAGCGGCCCGCCGCCAGATCCTCGCACAGCTCTCCGCTCAGGCAGCCTGAAAATCCGATCAGTCCCTTGGCGTGCTCCGCCAGGTACTTCTTGCTCACCCTCGGCCGCCGGTAAAACCCATGCAGGCTGGCCTCTGAAGTCAGCCGGATCAGGTTCCTGTACCCCTCCTCGTTCTCAGCCAGCACCAGCAGGTGGTTATATTCCGACTCCCGCGGCGCACCCGCCGACGGGTAGATCGGAGAGTCAGGCGCAGAGCCGGGCCCAGAGACAGGCGTGGGACTGGGATCGTTGGGGTTCTTGGACGTCCCCACGCGATGGTCCTCCGCCTTGCACACATACAGCTCGCACCCCAGGATGGGCTTGATCCCCTTGGCCTTGGCCGCATCGAAAAAGTGCACCGCCCCATAAATGTTCCCGTGGTCCGTCATGGCGACAGATTTTTGCCCCAGCGCCGCCACGCGGTATACGAGCTTGACCACGTCGCAAGCCCCATCCAGCAGCGAGTACTCCGTATGCAAATGCAAATGCGTAAATTCAGGCATGGCTACTCCGATTCTAGCGGCGAGGCACGTGGCCCGATGGGGCTGTCTCTCGCCCAATTTCCAGACGCCTTGAGGAAAAGCCGGTACATTTCTTTTCCTCGCCGCCGGGCCTTATCGAAGCATCCCGATGCTGCTTGACGTAGAACGCGACCCGTTATATCCTGACTCTGGATGATCCAGAGCTTCAAGGACGAGGACGCGCGGGAGCTCTTTGAAACCGGATCGAGCAAATGCTGGGCCGCAATTCGCGTAGTGGCCCGCCGCAAGCTGGACCAGATTGAAGCCGCCATCAACCTGAGCGATCTGCGCGTCCCGCCCGGCAACCGGCTTGAGGCTCTAAAGGGAGATCGCGCCGGGCAGCACAGCATCCGGATTAACGATCAATACCGCATCTGCTTCGTGTGGAAGGTGGACGGAGCGCACGACGTCGAGATCGCCGATTACCACTGACGGCGCCCAAAGGAGACACCAGGATGACCATCGCCAGACCAGCCACCGGATGGAACCTTCAGCGCGTCACCACGCACCCCGGCGAGATGCTGCGCGAGGAGTTCCTGATTCCCCTTGGTATCTCGCAGAACGCCCTGGCCCTCAAAATCCGCGTGCCCGCCACGCGCATCGGCGAAATCGTCAAGGGCAAGCGCGCCATTACGCCCGACACTGCTTTGCGTCTTGCCCGCTTCTTCGGCAACAGCCCCGAGTTCTGGCTGAATCTTCAGCAGATGCATGACCTGTCCAAGGCGCGCCTGGAGCTGAAGAAGACCATCGAACGCGACGTGGAAGTCTTCAACGCCGCGTAAGGCCGCGCCGTCCGCCCGCTTCCAGGATCGTTCGCATGGTCCGTTATGGCCACAGATTTTTGCCCCAGCGCCGCAACCCACCGTACCATCCCCGTCTCTCGGCAGGGAGAACACGAAAATAGCCCAGGGTGAAACCCTGGGTCAGCATCCCCCCCAGAAATCCCCGCCGTCCCGCAGGGCCGGCGCGAAACTCCTCCATAGGCGGGTGGCCCAGGTCCCATAAACCTCCAAAACCAGGAGCCTGGGTGCCCCAGCCTCGTCTGCCGCGGCGGAAGACCTGGGAGTGCCGAGGTACGCCGGGCACCCCATCCTTGACGCGCTTTTTGCGGCAAGGGCGGGAAAGCAAAGAGACCCCCAGCAGGCGTAGCTCAAACACCTATTGTCAAACATGACTACAATCCTGTAGCCCTGTCAGCAAGCCCGGGTGGCCATCCTTCCCGCGCCTCCGCCGCGCGCGTCCGCTGAAGAGCAAATTTCCGATGCGCAAATTTCACCGGAATCTGGTATCTTGTCGGCGGAGGTCTTCCCATGAAAATTCGCAGGATGATTCTGAGCTCTGGCCTGTGTCTGGGCCTCTTTGCCAGCGGCTTTCTGGTTGCGCAGAACGTGGATGCTCGCCGCCATCCGAACCTCGCCGAGGCCCAGCACCTCATCCAACAAGCCGTCGAAAGACTCGACGCCGCACAAAATGCCAACCGTGGCGACATGGAAGGCCATGACGCGCGCGCCAAGGGCTTGCTGGAGCAGGCATACCGTGAAATCAAGGCGGCTGCCGAAGCAGCCAATCGTCATCGCCGCTAGAGACTCCCGATAAGCAGCCGTGCCCCAGGTCTACTCTGCCGCGGCGGAAGACATGGGGAATCATGTCGTCGTGTGCTCCATCTTTCCTGAGTCCGTCGCGCGCGCCCGCCGTGCCTGCTCGCCGTGCCTGCCCGCCGGGGCGGGGCGGAAGACCTGGGAGGAATGCGCCCCGCGGCAGCTTCATGCCGCGGTCACTTCATCGCGCACGAAATGCAGGCGGATGATCTTCGGAGCCGGCATCGTCTCATCGAAGTAGCAGCGGACGGCGTCCTTGACCATGGTGCGCAGCTCTTCCAGCGTATTCCCGCTGAGTTGGGCGCGGGCCGGCGCCTGCTCAAGCCTCGCGCTGCGCCCGCTTCAAGCCGATGTACTCCGCTGTGAACCATCCCAGGCTGAGCAGCGTGAGGAGCGCAATGATGGTCTGCGAAATGACGCAATAGAGGCACCAGACCATCAGAACGTCCTCTTCGATGAAGGTCAGGCGGAGAGCAAAGCCGAGCCCCACCAGGACGGCGAGAAACACCAGGAAGCGCTGCCCGGTCAAGGCCAGCGCGGCCAGCACCAGGTAGCCCACGATGCCGATCGCCGCCACCGGGATGTGGCCCATCATGGCGAAGGAGCTGTGATTGACGATGCCGCAGTCCCAGTGGCTGTTGATGTCGCAGGGCTGGGTTCCGGTGGAGTAGTGGACGCGCAGCGCCAGCACGGAGACCGCGGCGCCAGCCAAAGCCAGCGCCGCCAACAGGTACCGCATAATCCTCACGGGAATCTCCCTTTCAAAGAATATAGTTTACGCTGCTGGCCAGCCGCGGCTGTCTTCCCTCCCTGCCGAGGTCAGCCGTGACAGCAGCCGGCGGCTCCAGACCCGGCGTGTCCGCAGCAGCAATCGAGGGCGCGACCCTCTACCGCACGCTGAGAGCCCTGGAAGCGAACGGCAACGTCTCCTCGACATGGGAGGCCGGAGACGGTCCCGCGCGGCGCAACTATTCGCTGACGCGGATTGGCGAGGCGCACCTGAGCGATTGGGCCCATCTTTTGGAAACTCTGGGCGCGGCCATGATCGAATTTGCCCGCGAAACCAAGTTCAGCAGTGGCGACGGCGATGAGGCGCAATAGCCGGCGAACGGTGTTTCGGGACCGAGCAGGCGCGGACGCAAGGGCAAGAGTGAGGAGAAGAGAATTGATTGGCGCGGCCGGAGGGACGAAAGGCGGCGGCGCCCATAATGCCAAGAGTCTGCTTGGTAATATGGTTATCGGCGGTTTCGTAACCCAGGCGGCCACACACGTGCCCCGCCCCGGGCGGTGTATTCTCAACCCTGAATGAAGCGCGTACTGACGGCTGCAGTCCTGATTCCGGTGGTGTTGGTTCTGGTGTTTCTGGGGCCTCCGTGGCAATGGCTCTTTTCGGTGGCCGTGGCGGGGGTTGCGGCGCTGGCGGGCTGGGAGTTCATGGGCCTGGCGGAGCGGGGAGGGGTGAAGCCGCCGCGGGTGGCCGTGGTGGTGGCGTTGCTGGCGCTGTTTGCGGTCAATTTCCAATGGCCCGACTTGACCGCAGCCTTTTTCGGCGTGCTGAGCCTGGGCTTGCTGGTCTATTGCACATTTTTCAGGCCGGTGGAACAGGTGATGCCGGACGCCGCGGCGTCGATCTTCTGCATGCTCTATACCGGATTTGCGCTGATTGCCCTGACCACGCTGCATGAGGGGCCCAATGGGATATCACTGGTGGCCTTTCTTCTCTGCGTGCTGTGGGCGGGCGACATTGCGGCGCTCTATGTGGGCCGTGCGTGGGGCCGGCGCAAACTGGCGCCTTCCTTGAGTCCCAACAAGACTTGGGAAGGCGCGCTGGCCTCTTTGGGTGGCAGCCTGCTCACAGCCGGAGGGCTGCTGGGGTTGGCCACGCTGCTGGGGACGTGGGATCTGGGCGCGCTTTCCTATCCCGAAGACATTTGGTACTGGCTGGTGCTGGCGTTGGTGGTAAATGTGGCCGGCCAGGTAGGCGACCTGGCCGAGTCCGCGCTCAAGCGTTCGGCGGGGGTGAAGGATTCGGGAAGCATTCTGCCCGGCCACGGCGGCGTGCTCGACCGCATCGACGCCTTGCTGCTGGCTGCGCCGGTGCTGTGGTACGTTCAGGTGATTCACCAGCGGTTTTGAGATAGCTTCTAGCTGCTAGCTCCTAACCTCCAGCCCTTTAACCTGAAGCTGGCGTGATTCCCGGGGGCTATGCCGTCATCTGAAGGCGGCCAACGAGCCACAATCCGCGGTCACTCGCAGCGGCTGGATGGGCTAAAGGCTAGATACTAGGAGCTAAAGGCTACTTTGAAGCGACTCGCCATTCTCGGTTCCACCGGCTCCATCGGACAGAGCACGCTGTCCATCGTCGAGCAGTTTCCTGAGCGTTTCTCTGTAGCCTCAATGGCTGCCGGCCGGAATGTGGACGAGGCCTTTGCGCAAGCGGTACGCTGGCGTCCGCGCGTGGTTTCACTGGCCACTGAAGAGCTGGCTGGGAAGCTGGCCGCGCGGCTGCGCGGGGCCGGCGTGAGCGGGATCGACGTTGCTTACGGTACGGCGGGGACGGTGGTCTGCGCGACGCTGCCCGAGGCCGACTTTGTGGTTTCAGCCATTGTAGGCGTGGCGGGGCTGGAGGCGACGCACGCCGCCATCCTGGCCGGGAAACCCGTAGGCCTGGCCAACAAGGAGTGCATGGTGGCGGCGGGCGAAATCCTGACCCGCGCGGCGCGCGAGCGGAATGTGCCCATCCTGCCTATCGACAGCGAGCACAACGCCGTCCATCAGTGCCTCCGCGTAGGCGTCCACGACGAAATAAAAACCATCTGGCTCACGGCTTCGGGCGGGCCTTTCCGCCAGCTCCCGCTGGAGCAGTTCGAGAGCATCACGCCCGAGCAGGCGCTCAAGCATCCTACCTGGGTGATGGGGCGGCGTATCACCATCGATTCGGCCACTATGCTCAACAAAGGACTCGAGGTGATCGAGGCCTGCCGGCTCTTCAACGTGACGCCGAAGCAGGTGCGGGTCGTCATCCATCCGCAATCGACGGTGCACTCGCTGGTGGAGTACGTTGACGGATCGATCCTGGCGCAGATTTCGGTGACGGACATGCGCCTGCCGATTCTGTATGCGCTGGCTTGGCCGGAGCGGCCGGCGTCCTCGCTCACCTTCGACCTGGCCGCGCTGCGCAGCCTGGAGTTCGAGCCGCCGGATTTCGAGCGCTTTCCCGCCCTGCGCCTGGCCTTTCAGGCGGCCGAAAAAGGCGGGGCGCATTGCATCGCGCTGAACGCCGCCGATGAGTTGGCCGTGGAGGCGTTCCTGGCCGGGCGCATCCCCTTCATGGGAATCCCGCGTACAATTGAAGCAGTGCTGGCGTCTACGCCGGAATCCCACCCCGCCACCATTGCGGAGGTGCTGGTCTCCGACCGGGAGGCGCGGGAAACGGCCCGAGCGTTGCTGACGTCAGCTCAAGGCGCGCAGGCCGCCTCGCCCCCAGCCGCGCTGAGGAAATAACCGTACTTCTATGCATGCCTTTCTGATTGCCACCCTCGCTTTTATCGTCCTTATCGGCATTATGATTGTGGCTCACGAGCTGGGACACTTTATCGTGGCCAAGCTCTGCGGCGTGCGCGTGGAGCGGTTCTCGGTTGGATTTCCGCCCCGCCTCTTCGGCGTCAAGATCGGCGAAACCGACTACTGCGTTTCCGCGATCCTGGCTGGCGGCTACGTGAAGATGACGGGTGAAAACCCCATGGAGAAAGAGCCGGTGGACGATCCCGGCTCTTTGACCGCGCATCCGCGCTGGCAGCGCATGCTCATCGGCCTGGCCGGGCCGGTGGCCAATTTTCTCCTGGCCTTGGGGCTGATGTTCATCTACTTCGGCTGGATCAACGAGGTTCCGGCGGTGCAGGTGAAGGCCACCACTGTGGAGTGGGTGGTTCCCGGCTCCGCCGCAGCCCAGGCCGGCCTTGAGTCCGGCGACGTGATCCAGGAATTCGCCAATGTGAATCATCCTGACTGGGACCAAGTTTACGAACAAACCAAGTTGAACGCGAACCAGCCGGTTCCGGTCACCGTGGAGCGAGGCGGCCAGACGCTGTCGCTTACGCTGCGCATACCCGCCGCAGCCAAAGATGCCGACTTCGACTTGAGCGACGCGGGATTGCTGCCCCAGTATCTGACCGGCCCCATCCGCGTGGCGGAGGTGGAAGCGGATACGCCGGCCGCGCAAGCCGGCCTGCGCGCCGGCGACGCCATCGAGAGCGTGGACGGCCGCGCATTCCACTATGTACCCACGCTGGTGGCTTACCTGCAGTCCGGAAACGGCAAGGCTGTTTCGCTGGTGGTAGACCGCAATGGGGTCACGCTGCCCCCGATGATCGTGCATCCGGCCAAGCTGGAGGGCAACACATGGATGCTCGGCTTTTCCAGCGAGCCCATTCCATTCCATGACGATCCGCTGTCCCTGGGGGCCGCTCTGAGCAAGTCAGCGGGATTCTGCAAGAGCAACTCCCTCCTCCTCGTTGAGGTTCTGGAACGGCTGTTCACGCACAAAGCGTCGATCTCTCAGTTCTCCGGCCCGATCGGAATCGCCGCGATGGCTGGCCAGGCAGCAGAGATGAATAGTTGGTACCCCAAGTTCATGCTGGCCGGCGAGATCAGCGTGCAACTGGGCATTCTCAACCTGATGCCTTTTCCGATTCTCGACGGAGGAATGATCTTCTTCCTGCTGATTGAGAGCGCGCTGCGCCACGACATCAACATCAACGTGAAGGAGCGCATCTACCAGGCGGCCTTTGTGGTGATAGTGGTCTTCTTCGTTTTCATCATCTTCAGCGATGTGAGCAAACTGCCGCCGTTTACGCACATCAAGCCGTGAAGACAATGGCCAGTGAACAGTGATCAGTGGCCAGCAAAGACGCCCCAGCCGTAGTTTGCTTCTGGTCCTGACAACTGACCACTGACAACTGATAGCTTTTTGAGAAAAAACGTCTGATGCCAGTCACCACCGAAGTCCGGGTGCGGTATGCAGAAACCGACCAGATGGGCATCGTCTATTACGCCAACTATCTGGTCTGGTTCGAGCTGGGGCGCGTGGAATTGCTGCGCTCGCTGGGGCTGGCCTATAGCCAGTTGGAGACCGAGCACGAGTGCATCCTGCCCGTGGTCGAAGCCACCTGCCGCTATCGCGCGCCGGCCCGCTACGACGACGAGATTCTCATTGAGACCCGGCCTTCGCTGTTGCGCGGATCAGTGCTCAAGTTCGCTTATCGAATCTACCGCAAGGCCAACCAAAAGGGTGAAGAGCGGAAGCTGCTGGCGGAGGGCGAGACGGTGCACGTGGTCTGCGACGACCAGCTCCAGCGCAAGCCGCTGCCGGAGCGTTATGCGCAGGCGCTCAAGGCGCTGATGGCGGAGGAATAGATTTGACTGCCCTGCCCCTTCGCCATTTTCCCGGCGAAAGGATGCGATCTGCTTCAACCCTCTGCAAGAAAATCCCCGACCGCCCTCTTGTTCTTCCGCGAGTTGCAGTCTAGGCAAGCGGTGACAAGGTTCCCAAGGCCGTTATCACCGCCTTCAGCAACCGGCTTTACGTGGTCCAGCGTGGCCGTGAAGCGCGTGAGCTGCTTCTGGCAGTAACGACAGATGTATTGATCTCGTTCATAGACCTTAAGCCTGTACTTCCTCACGTTAAAGTAATCGATACCAGTTGGCGGGAATTTGAGTTCAGGCTCTGCCGCCATGCGCTCCGCACGGAATTTCCGGCAGGCATCAATCTCGTCTGGAATCAGGACGCAATAAAGGGTACCCTCTCGGTTCGGCTCGCCCTCCTTACGGATGGCTCCAATACCTTCAAGTGCTCGGAGCGTTTCTTGCACCTTTCCCAGGGATATGGTGTTCTCGGCGGCATAGGAGTAGGAGGACTTCACCACTGCTCTGCGGAGGCCGCGTGTGCTGACTCGAAGATGCGGACTCCCGTTCCTCGCAATGGAGTGTCTGAAAAGGTACCAATAAAACGCAGCGTCGTATGGCGTCAGGAGTGGTTGAAGGTCATCCACGATTTCTTGGATTATGTCCGGCAATTCGAACGCGGAGAAATCAAGGTCACTCGTTGGGACCGCATCAGCGTCCGACTCAAGCTCACTCAAGAGCTGGCGTATCTTCTCAATCCGCTGATTCATGTTGCACAGCATTCTACGCCGAATCCCCGGCATGGCCGCAAAAATGAATCGTCAGGGCCGCACCACGGCCAGCGCAAAGCCGTCATAGCCCTTGACGCCGACATTCTGCATGGCCACGGAGCTGAGGCGCGGCTCGGAGGCCATCAGATCGAACATCTGCCGCGTTCCCCGGATATCGGGATCGGTACTGGCGGCGTCGGCGATCTTGCCCTGGCGGACAACGTTGTCCACGACGATCACGGTTCCGGGGCGGGAGAGCTTCAACGCCCATTGGAGATACTGCGGGTTGCTGGGCTTGTCGGCGTCGATAAAGATCAGATCGAAGGGCGCCGAGGAGGCGAGCGCGGGCAGGGAATCGAGCGCGGGGCCGATGCGGATTTCCACGCGGTCGAGGAGGCCGGCGTTGGCGAGGTTTTTGCGGGCCACCTCGGCGTGGCGGGGCTCGTACTCCAGCGAGACGATGCGGCCGTCCTGGGGGAGCGCGCTGGCCATCCAGATGGTAGAGTAGCCGCCCAAAAGGCCGATTTCGAGGATGCGGCGGGCCTGCGTGATCTGGACCAGGACGTGAAGGAATTTGCCCTGAAGCCTGGAAACTTCGATAGCCGGAAGGCCAGCCTCGCGATTGGCGCGCAGTGCGTCAGCCAAGTATCCATCGGGCGCGGTCAGAAGATCGCCGAAGTAGCGGTCCACCTCCGCCCACATGTCCTTCATGGTGCTTTCGCTCATCGGCATCTACTTTTCCCTCGCCACCACAAAATCGGGCACCCAAAGCAGGGCGCGCTTGAACTCAGAGTCGGCCAGCGGAGTCAGCGCCTGACGCGATTGCGCAGCGTAGCGGTCGGCAGCGGCCATGGCGTACTCCACAGATCCGTTACGCCCCAGAATCTCCCGAATCTGTTGCCGGCTGACGTTCTCGAAGCTGCGGTCGCTCAGAACGCGCTGGATGGCTTTGCGGTCGGCGGCAGTGCCGTGGTCGCAGGAGTGAATCACCGCCAGCGTGGCCTTGCCTTCGCGCAGATCGCTGGCTACGGGCTTACCCAGAACCTCTTCGGTGGCCGTCAGGTCGAGCACGTCGTCGACGATCTGAAAGGCCAGGCCGACGGCGCGGCCGTAGGCAGCCAGGCTCGTCTCTTCGGCTTCGGCGGCGCCGGCCAGCACGGCGCCCATGCGCATGGAAACCGAGAAAAGACAGGCGGTTTTGCGGAAAATCAAGTCGTAATACTCAGCCTCGGAGATGGTTTTACCGAGCTTTTGAATCTGCAACAGCTCGCCTTCCACCATCTGCTGAGTCAGCGCTACGAGCAGGTCGAGAATGCGCAGGCTCTTCTCTTCGAGAGCCACCTTGAAGGCCTGCATGTAAAGCCAGTCGCCGGCCAGCACACATTTTTCGTTTCCCCAGGCGGTGTTGGCCGAGGGACGGCCCCGCCGCGTATCGGCGCCGTCGATGATGTCGTCGTGAACCAGCGTAGCCGTGTGCACCATTTCCACCACCGCGCCCAGGCGGATGGCGCCCTGGCCCGAGTAGCCCGATTGGTGCGCCGCCAGCAAGAGTAGCGAGGGACGCATGCGCTTGCCTCCGCCCTCGCGCAGGTATTCGGCGATCTCAGTGATGGTGCTCACGCTGGAGGCCGCGTCGCGGCCCAGTTCCTGCTCCACCGCGACCAGGTCTTCGCGCAGCAACTCAAAGACCTCCCTAGACGACGCTATGACCGATGTGCTCAATGTCCTCCGATTCCCGCGCTTCGGTTTCGATCCCGTTCGACGGCGCCCGCGCCGGGCGACCCGCTGCCGCCGCGTAGCCTCCTTTGCGGCGGAGGCGGCAGTGCTTCAACCGCTCAGTTGGTGCGGTAGTTGGTAAACTGCAAATCCAGGCCCAGGTCTTTGCCCCTGAGCAATGCAATAATGGCCTGCAACTCATCGCGGTCTTTGCTGGATACCCGCACCACATCGCCCTGAATGCTGGCTTGGGCCTTCTTTTTTGCGTCCTTGATGAGGCGCACGATCTCCTTGGCCTTTTCCGATGGAATTCCCTGCTGCAGGCTGATCTTCTGGCGCACGCTCTTGCCGGCGGCGGGTTCGATCTTGCCGTAGGTAAGGTTTTTGAGCGATACGCCGCGCTTGACCAGCTTTTGGCTGAGAATGTCCTTCACCGCCTCCAGCTTATACTCATCGGCCGAGGCTAATTGAATGCTCTCGCTGCCCTCCAGGTTGACCTCGGAGTGGGAGTTCTTGAGGTCGAAGCGCTGGTGAATCTCCTTGAGCGCCTGGTCGATGGCGTTGCGCGCCTCCTGAATGTCTACCTTGCTGACGATATCGAACGAATTGTCCAGTGCCATGGCTTCCGATCCTCAAAGCTGCGGCAAAGGCCGCCGTGCGCGACGCCCGCGCGCCGCGCCTCTATCAGTTTCCCACGTCCGGCCCAAGCTGAAACAGCCGGAAAAAGTTTTTCGTGGTGGCGAGGGCGATTTCGTCCGCTTCCACGCCGTGAAGCCCGGCTAGAACCTGCGCCGTGTGGGAGACGAATGCCGGCTCGTTGCGCCGGCCGCGATGGGGATCGGGAGCCAGCCAGGGAGCGTCGGTCTCGACTAAAACGGCGTCCAGCGGCATGCGGGCCGCTACGTCGCGCAGCGCCTGGGCCTTGGGATAGGTGAGATTGCCGGCAAAGGAGATCAGAAAACCCATTTCCAGCGAGCTTCGCGCTTGGTCCCATCCCGCCCCGAAGCAGTGCATGATGCCGCCCAACCCGGTTCGCCGCCAATGCTCGTCCAAAACCAGGAAAAGATCGTCCCAGGCGTCTGTGGCCTCGTTCCTCTGCCCCTGCGGCGAAGAACTGTCTCTACCACCCCAAGAAGCAGAGACCGCTTCTTGGGGACCCCGGTTGCTGGGGGCCCCGGGGTTTGCGCCGCGGCAGTGGATAAGGATGGGCCGCTTGCGGGCGGCGGCGATTTCGAGCTGGCGGATGAGACCCTCCCGCTGCACGCCGCGGGGCGCGCCTTGGTGGTAATAGTCCAGGCCGATCTCGCCGCAGGCGATGACCTCCGGTTCGGAGAGCAGATTGTCCAGCTTGGCCAGGACGGCGCCGTCGATTTCGGTGGTGTTGTGAGGATAAACGCCGGCGCTCGCGTAAAGCTTGGGAATTCCTGCGCCGCTTTCCGGGCGGGCGTTGAACTCGCGGCAAATCTCCAGCGCCTGGTGCATTTGGGCCGGCCCTTCGCCGATGCCGATGGAGAGCACCGCGCCCACGCCCGCATTCCAAGCGCGCCCCAGCATGGCGGTGCGGTCGTCAGAATAGCGCGGGCTGTCGAGATGGGCGTGGGAGTCGATCAGCAATAAGGGCCTCGGTAAGGACGTCAGTTTGGAAACATGATCGGCGGAATGAGTACCTGCAGCCCAAGGTGTGTCTGGAACGCATTGAAGTCCCGGTCACGATGCAGAAGTTGAAAGCCCTCATGAATGCAGAAGGTTGCAATCAAGCAATCGGAAACGCTTCGAACCGTGATTCCCTGTTGCCGCAGCAATCTGAAGTTCTGCGCCGCAGCAATCGCAAGCTTGACAGACACTGTCTCATAAACCGGAAGCGACAGCAGAAGTTGACGGGACTGCTCGAAATCCGCATCGGCTCGCGTACCTTGGAGCACTTCACAAAGAATCAGGCTGGTCAGTCCAATCTGCCCGTTGCCAAGCGCGGCATCAAGCCAGACCGTGTGACGGTTTCTGATGGCTCGAAGAAAGTCGATCCATACGGAGGAGTCAACGATCACCATTGGCGAATGTGCTTCCTTAGCGAGCCGATGCTTTATCCGCCGGCGTGCTTTTCTTTCGCCTCGGCTGCAGGTCATCAGGATGGTTGGTGCCGGAATCCTGCCGGAAGAATCCATCTTTATCCAGGAAGCGGCTTTCACGCATAGCACGGAGGTCACCGTCCCAGCCGATTCCCCTGAGCTTGCGAAGTCCTTCCTGGGCCTTGAGCTGCACGGTCAGCTGCATGGCCGCCTCGATCGCGCCTTTCTTGGTCATGGCGCCGGTGGCTTTGATCGCCTGCTGGAGGAGTGCGTCGTCAATCTCGATGTTTGTGCGCATAAGCAAGGGCCTCCACCGTGTTTCCATTCTTGACAAGGTTGTCAAACCACTCATCGAGCCGCCGCTCGCGCACCGCGGATAGCCGTTCCCGCTCCTGCCTGCGGAAGATGCGCTTCTGTGCCGCCTCGTGGGCGTGGACATCGAGCAGCTTGCGCAGGCAGGCCTCGACGGCGCCCTTCTTGGTGGTGGCGCCGGTAGCCTTCATGGCAGCGCGCAT
Organism: uncultured Acidobacteriota bacterium; assembly: GCA_963808795.1. GTDB lineage: Bacteria > Acidobacteriota > Terriglobia > Terriglobales > Acidobacteriaceae > Telmatobacter. The sequence goes on along the minus strand of CAWEGL010000005.1, from coordinate 128,035 downwards.
GAGTTTGTCGTCAATCTCGATGTTGGTGCGCATCGGCTGCCCCTCGATGTGTAATGATAGCATGATTTATGTGTATCGAGTCATGCCGCCAGCGGCCGGATCGAATCGCTGAACCACTACTTCAGCCGCGCGCCGAGTGGGACCTCTTCCAGGAATCCGGCGAGGACGGGCGCGCCGTCTTCGAGCGAGGCGGCCAGCAGCATGCCGTTCGACTCCAGCCCGCGCATCTTGCGCGGGGCCAGGTTGGCCACGACGATAATCTTCCGCCCCACCAGCTTTTCCGGCTCGTAATACTGGGCGATGCCGGCCAGAATCTGCCGCTTTTCGTAGCCCAGATCGATTTCCAGGCGGAGCAGCTTGTCCGCTTTGGGCACGCGCTCGGCCACCAGAATCTGCGCCACGCGCAGTTCCACCTTGGCGAAATCGTCGATGGTAATGTGCTGCGGCCTCTGCGGTGGGGCAGAGGGCGGCTGCGGCGCAACTTGCGGAGGGGTTGGCGCGGGAACAGCGGACAAAACAGAAGGCTCATCTTTAGAAGCACCTTCAGCGGCTAAAGTTCCGGCGGTTTTTTCGGTGGTTTCGGCGCGAGACCCAGAAGGTTCCCCGTCGCGCCCTTTCAAAGCCGGTTGAGCTGCAGCGGAGGTTGTGGGAGTGGCGGCAGCCGGAGTGCTAACGCTGGCCTTGGCTGGGGTGTATGCAGCAGCGGGCGAGGGCGGCGCGGACTTGTGCGGAGGCGCGGGCGTTGCGGGCACAGCGGGCGAGGCGGCGAGCTCGCTCTGGCCGGCGGCTTCTACGGCGGTGCGGTTGTTCTCTTCTTCCAGGTTCTGCATGCGTTCGACGGCGTCCTTTTCGGCGCGGGGAAAGAGCGGCGCGGGCTCGCCGAATTTGGTGCCCGCCTTCAATCCGCCCCAGGCGAGATTCTTCAAAAACGCATGCCGCGCCGCGTCCTCGATCTCACCCTGGCCAAGCTGACGCCAGACCTTGGCGGCGGAATCGGGCAGGATGGGATAGACCAGCGCAGTGACGATGCGGATGGCTTCGGCGGCTGTAGCCAGCACGCGCGCCTGATGCGCGGCGTGATCGGTGTCGCTGCGATCGGCGGGCTTCTTCCAGGGAGCGTTAGCGGTCAGGTAGCCGTCGGTCTCGGCGACCAAGGCCCACAGGCTCTTCAGCGCCTCAGAGAAGTCCAAGCCGTCGAAGGCGGGGCCAAACGCGGCGATTACAGACTCCGCACTGGCGCGCAGCGCAGCTTCGGCGGGAGTCTCGGAGCGGGCTTCGGGTACTACTCCGCCGAAGTACTTATGCACCATATTCACCACGCGGCTGACCAAGTTGCCGTAGCCGTTGGCCAGGTCGCCGTTGTAGCGCTGTACCAAGGCGTCAAAGGAAAAATTGCCGTCCTGGCCGAAGGGAATCTCGCGCAGCAGAAAGTAGCGCAGCGCATCTGCTCCCAGAACCTCCTCGACCGTCTCGGCGCGCACGATGTTGCCGCGCGACTTGGACATCTTGCCCTGGTCGAAGAGCAGCCAGCCGTTGGCGCGTACCGAGCGCGGCGGCGCGACACCCGCGGCCATCAAAAACGCCGGCCAGTAGACGCAGTGGAAGCGGCTGATTTCTTTGCCGATGAGGTGAATGTCGGCGGGCCAGAACTTCTCAAAGCGCGCCCGGTCCGCCGCATCGTCGGAACCGTAGCCAAGCGCGGTGATGTAGTTGGCCAGCGCGTCGAGCCAGACGTAGATCACGTGCTTTTCATCGCCGGGGACGGGAATGCCCCACGAAAAACTCGTGCGGCTGACGGATAAGTCTTTGAGCCCGCTGCGGACGAAGGAGATGACCTCGCGGCGCGTGGATTCCGGACCCATGAAGCCGGGATTGGCCTCGTAAAACTCGAGCAGCTTGCGCTCGAAGGCCGAGAGCTTGAAGAAGTAATTCTCTTCGCTCACCGTCTCAGTGATGCGGCCGCAATCTGGGCAGGGCGTGCCGGGAGGGCCGTCCACATAGGCCTCGTCGGAGACGCAGTACTGGCCGGTGTAGGAGCCTTTGTAGATGAAGCCGCGGTCGCGCAGGGTGGCGAACAGGTGCTGCACGCCGCGCTTGTGGCGTTCCTCGGTGGTGCGGATGAAGTCGTCGTAGGTGAGGCCCAGGCGGTCCCACAGGCCGCGAAACTCGCCGGCGATCGTCGCTGCGAACTCCTGCGGCGTGCGGCCGGCCAGCTTGGCGGAGCGCTCGATCTTCTGGCCGTGCTCGTCGGTGCCGGTGAGGAACCAGGTGTCGATGCCCAGAGCGCGCTTGCGGCGGGCAATGGCGTCGCAGACGATGGTGGAGTAGGCGTGGCCCAGGTGCGGCCGCGCATTCACGTAGTAGATGGGCGTGGTGAGATAAAAGCGGTCTGGACTGGATTCAGTGGTTGGTCATGAGCGGGCATTGCCCTGAATCCGGCCCCAAGGCACGCGGAATATCGAGGCAATCTGTCTTTCATCTTAGGGGCCGGCGCCAAGGGCGTCAAACCCGCTCCGGCTCGCCGCTCTGTTAAAATCGCCTTGAAAATCAAGGATTTCTGAGGCATTCCGACGTGTATCTGGAGTTGCAAAAGACGCTCGGCGGCGCCATCCGCGCGGTCTTGAAAGCGAAGTACGATCTTGAGGTTGAATCCATTCCTCTGGAGACGCCGCCGGATCTGCGTTTCGGCGAAGTAGCGACGCCGATTGCCTTCGAGCTGGCGCGCACGCTGCGCAAAGCGCCGAAGATCATTGCCCAGGAGATTGTGGCCGGCCTGGGGACGGTGCAGGGGTTTGCCTCTTTTGAGGTGGCCGGCGCTGGCTACATCAATGCACGGCTGGATCGCGAATCTGCCATCCAGTTCGTGATCCGAACCGAAGGCCGCTCGCCGTCCGCGCAGAACCAGGGTCATGTGCTGGTCGAGCACACGTCCATCAATCCCAACAAGGCTGCGCACATCGGCCACCTGCGCAACGCGATTCTGGGCGACACCTTTGTGCGGCTGCTGCGTGCCGCCGGCTACAAGGTGGACGTGCAGAACTACATCGACAACACCGGCGTGCAGGTGGCCGATGTGGTGGTGGGATTGTTTTATTTGCGAAATCTTCGATCGGCTTCGCAAGTTCGTGCATGGATCGACGAATTAGAAAAGAATCGGAAGCGCATTGATTTTGAGTGCTGGGACCTCTATGCAGAGGTGTCGAAGAAATATCAAGAGGAGAACGAGCCGCCAATAAACCGAAATCCCGTGTGGCAAATGATTCGGCGCGACTGCCTGCACAAAATTGAGCAAGGCAACAACGAAGATGCCGAAATTGCCGATCTCATCTCCACTGCCGTCCTACGGCGCCATCTTGAAACCATGCTGCGGCTGGGCATCGAGTACGATTTTTTGCCGCGCGAGAGCGAGATTCTGCACCTGAAGTTCTGGGAAGCGGCCTTCGAGCTGCTGAAGCAGTCCGGCGTGCTCTACTTCGAGAACGAAGGCAAGAACAAGGGTTGCTGGGTGATGACGCGGCCCACCACGGCGGGCAAGCCCGGCGCGGAGGCGGCGGAAGGTGAGACGGATGAGGACGCCAAGGTGATCGTGCGCTCCAACGGCACGGTAACTTATGTCGGCAAGGATATTGCTTACCACTTATGGAAGTTTGGCTTGCTGGGGCGGGACTTTGGCTACCAGCCGTTCTTCACTTATCCGCAGCATGAGTGCTGGATTTCGGCGGTGGACGGCGTCGAACCCCATCCGCACTTCGGCGGCGCGACGGCGATCTATAACGTGATCGACTCGCGCCAGTCCGATCCCCAAGCCAATGTGATCCAGGCGCTGCGCGGGATGGGGCACACGGCGGAGGCTGACCACTACACGCACTTCAGCTACGAGATGGTGGCGCTGACGCCGCGCTGCGCCGTCGAGCTGGGCTATGACGTCGCCGAAGAGGACCGCAACCGTTCCTACATCGAGGTGAGCGGTCGCAAGGGTTTCGGCGTCAAGGCCGACGATCTGATCGATAAGCTGATTGCGGCCACGCGCGCCGAGGTGGACGCGCGCCACACGGGCAGCGACGAAGCGGAGCGCCAGAAGATCGCCGAACAGATCGCCATCGGCGCGCTGCGCTACTTCATGCTCAAGTACACGCGCAATTCGGTGATCGCCTTCGACTTCAAAGACGCGCTGAGCTTCGAGGGCGAGACCGGGCCGTACATTCAGTACGCCGTGGTGCGTATCCGCAACATCTTCCGCAAGGGCAACACCACGCCCGAAGCGGTGCTGGCGGAGTTTGCAAAGACAGCTGGTCAGTCCGCCGCGGCGGACGAGTCAGCGAGTCAGCAGGCCGGCGCCGCGCGCGGCAGCCTTTCAGACTATCTCCACGGCGAGGAGAACGAGGACATCTGGGCGCTGTGGCTGCGGGCCGGACGTTTTTCTCTGGTTTTGGAGCAATGTATCGCTGCATCTGAACCGGCGTATCTGGCCAAGCACGCCTTTCAGTTGGCGCAGGAGTTCGCCAACTTCTATCATCGCCATCACATCCTCACCGAAGAAGACCCGGCGCGGAAGACATTTCTGCTGGCGACGGCTGCCATCACCCTCCGCGAACTCACCGCATCGCTGTCCTTGCTGGGCATCGAAAGCCCGGAGGCGATGTGAAGCCGGCTGCGCGGCCATTGCGCACATGCCGTAATCTGAAGTGAGCATGAACGATACAGCGGTTCTTCTCATCGACTGCCCCGACCGCAAGGGGCTGGTGGCGCGCGTGGCCGGCCTGCTCTACGAGCACGGCGCCAATATTCTGCACGCCGATCAGCACCAGGACCACGAAATGGGGCTCTTTTTCATGCGTGTGGAGTGGGCGCTGAACGGTGTTGCAGACGGCGGACTTTTGGAGAAAGCCCGTGGTCAGGCGGCAGTAGGTGCGGCGGACGCGGCGTCCTTCGATCTCCAAAGCTTCGAAGCTGCGTTTGCGCCATTGGCCGCCGAACTGAATATGAGATGGAAGCTGACCACGAGCGCGCAACGTCCCCGCGTGGCGCTATTCTGCTCGCAGTACCTGCATTGCATGGCCGACCTGCTGCACCGCTGGCGCAGCGGCGAACTGCACTGCGAAATTCCGCTGATCGTATCGAACCACCGCGAAGTCGAGAATCTGGCCGGCTTCTACGGTGTTCCCTTCGAATACACGCCGGTGACGCCGGGCACGCGCGCCGGGGCCGAGGCGCGGCAGCTCGAAGTGCTGGCGCGAGAGGGGATTGAGCTGGTGGTGCTGGCCCGCTATATGCAGATCCTTTTGCCGGCCTTTGTGGCGCGCTATCCGGCGGCGATCATCAACGTGCACCACTCATTTTTGCCCGCCTTCACGGGCGCGCGCCCGTACCACGCGGCCCACGCGCGCGGCGTCAAGCTGATCGGCGCCACCAGCCACTACGTGACCGAGGTGCTGGACGACGGGCCCATTATCGAGCAGGACGTGGCCCGCATCTCCCACCGCGACCAGGTGGAGGATCTGGTCGCTCGCGGCCGCGATCTGGAGCGGATGGTGCTGTCACGCGCCGTGCGCTGGCACCTGGACCGGCGCATTCTTTGCTACGGGAAAAAGACGGTGGTGTTCGATTAAGGATGCGGCCGAGTGACGGACGCCGGCAGCGGGGTCTACATCTTCTTCCGCCACTACGCGCCTTGAAGCGCGGACTTGAGAGCAAGACGCAAAAAAGAGGCAGTCCGCAATGCGGGCTGCCCTTTCTGCTTGGTTGCGTCAGCTATGACTCGTAGGCTTCGACGGCCTTGGTTTGCGCCACGGTCCAGTCGGACGCTCCCACCTTGAAGCGCGAAAAACGGCGCACGGTGATGTTCTCGCCCAGCTTGGCGACCTTCTGCGCGATCAGTTCCTTGATGCTGACGGCCTGATCCTTGATAAACGGCTGCTCCAGGAGGCAAACCTCTTCATAGAACTTGGCCATTTTGCCGTCCACGATCTTCTCGATCACCGGCGCGGGCTTGCCGGTGGCGGCGGCCTGGGCGCGATAGATGTCCTTCTCGCGCTCCAGGTCTTCGGCGGTTACGTCCTCGGGCTTCACGTAACGGGGATCGCTGGCCGCGATGTGCATGGCGATGTCTTTGAGCAGCTCCTGGAAGTCGGCGGTGCGGGCCACGAAGTCGCTCTCGCAGTTGAGCTCGACGAGCACTCCGATCTTGCCGCCGGCGTGAATGTAGGTGCCCACAGCGCCCTCGTTGGTGGCGCGGGAGGCCTTTTTCTGCGCCGAGGCCATGCCGCGCTTGCGCAGCACCACGAAGGCTTCCTCAATGTCGCCCTTGGTCTCCTGCAAAGCCTTCAGGCATTCGCCCATGGGCGCGCCCGACTTCTCGCGTAGTTCCTTTACCCGCTGGCATCGATCTTTTCACTCACTGTTGTCATCTCTCTTTCCCGCAGCCTCCGCGTGGTTCGAGCCGGAAGATTACCGGCACAAGAAAAGCGCGCTGCGGCTCGTCCGCGGCCACGCCGATTGCACCTCGCGCTACATAGTGCGGTTCCAGTGTTGCTGTACCCCATCCTTGCTGTCATTCTGAGCCAGTCCGCCACGGCGGACGAGTCGAAGGACCTGCGGTTGCTTTCTCACGCAAGGGTGGGATGCCGCTCGTGTTGGGTACAGCATCTCTGGAGCTGCCTAAGTGCGCAAGAAAACTAAAGACTGCTGTTGGCCACATCGGCCTCATCCAGGGTCGCGACGGCAGCGGGCGCCTTGCGAACGCCGCTGCCCAGGGCCTCCTCGAAGACATCGTCATCGGCGACGGCGGCTTGCTCGATCCCGGCCACCGCCCCGCCAGCCTCCGGCGCCGGCTGATCCTCGGCAAAGATCTTGTCGCCTACCAGGTTCACGCCTTCGGCGGCCGAGTCGGCAATCTTGGAGGTGAACAGGCGGATGGCGCGCAGGGCGTCGTCGTTGCCCGGAATTACGTAATCCACCACCGTCGGATCGCAATTGGTGTCCACCACCGCGACCACCGGAATGCCCAGCTTGCGGGCTTCCTTGACGGCAATCGTCTCGTTATTCGAGTCCACCACGAAGAGCGCGTCGGGTAGCCGCTTCATGCTCTTGATGCCGGCCAAGTTGGCCTGCAGGTGCTTGCGCTCCCGCTCCAGGCGAATCACTTCCTTCTTGGTCAGCAGGTCGTAGCGGCCATCGGCGGCCATCTCATCGATCTCCTGAAGGCGCTTCACCGACTTCTGCACGGTCACCCAGTTGGTGAGCAGCCCCCCAGCCAGCGCTGGTTGATGTAGGGCATGCCCGCGCGCGTGGCCTCTTCGGCAATGGCGTCTTGAGCCTGGCGCTTGGTGCCCACGAAGAGGATGGTCTTGCCCTGCGTGCACAGTTCGGTGACAAATTTTGACGCATCCTTAAACAGCTTGAGCGTCTTTTGCAGGTCGATGATGTAAATCCCGTTGCGCTCTCCAAAGATGTATTCCTTCATCTTGGGGTTCCAGCGCTTGGTCTGATGCCCGAAGTGCACACCCGCTTCGAGCAGCTCCTTCATGGTGATGGTGGCCAATGGTCCTCCTTTGTGGACTGCATCCGGGCATGCCCAACTTTGGCCCGGATTGATCCCGCTTGTGCGGGAGATTGGTGAAACCAGCTTTTAGCCGCTAGCTTTTAGCCTCTAGCTTGTCCCTGCCGGAACTCACTTTCACGGGAGTCCCAAAGCCGCCGGACCGGGCAAGAAAAAGCTAGAAGCTAGAAGCTAGAGGCTAGTAGCTAGCAAGCGCTTTAGCGCTTGCTGAACTGGAACCGTTTCCTCGCGCCCTTCTGGCCGTATTTCTTGCGCTCCTTGATGCGCGCGTCGCGCGTCAGCAGTCCTTCGGCCTTCAGCGTCTTGCGCAGCTCCGGGTTGAACTCAATCAGCGCTCGGGCAATCCCCATCTTGACAGCGTCGGCCTGCGCAGAGACGCCTCCGCCTCTGACCGTAGTGACGACATCGAAGCTCGAGGCCAGCTCGGCCACGGCCAGGGTGCGCTTGGCTGAGACCCGCTGCTGCTCGGTGACAAAGTGCTCGTCAAACCCCTTGCCGTTCACCTTCCACTCGCCCGTGCCTGGGCGCAGAAAGACACGCGCGATCGCTGACTTCCGCCGCCCCGTCCCGTAATACTGAACCAAATCCGCCATTCGTTTCCTCTTAGCCGGTAGCCAGTAGCTAGTAGCTGTACCGAGTTTCAAATCCGATCTTTGCCTCAACCTCTCGCCCGATAACGCCAAGTTACAAGCTACTGGCTACGAGCTACAGGCTGCTCTTACGCAATCTTCATTTCCACCGGCTGCTGCGCCTGGTGGGGATGCTTGTCGCCGCGATAGACCTTCAGCTTGGTGGCCATCTGGCGCCCCATCTTGCTCTTGGGCAACATGCCCTTGATGGCCTCTTCGAGAATCTTTTCCGGCCTGCGGTTGAGCAGCCGCGTGAACGACTCCTCGCGCAGCCCGCCGGGAAACCCCGTATAGCGGCGGTAGACCTTTTTCTGGTCCTTCAGGCCGGTCAGGCGCACCTTCTCGGCGTTGATCACAATGACGTGGTCGCCCATATCCAGATAGGGAACATACTGCGGGTTCAGCTTGCCGCTCAGCACGCTGGCGGCTTTGGTGGCCAGCCTGCCCAGAGTCTGGCCGCTGGCGTCCACCACATACCATTTGCGGACAATCTCCTTGCCGCTGGGAACAAAGGTCGACATCTCTTCTGCCCTCTTAAAAACCTGCCTCTTAAAATCCAGCATGGATGCGCTCGAAACCGCCGGCCGCGCAACCCATTTGCCACAGTCTCTGGCGTAACGCACGTTGGCCCACGCAAACCCCTAAGGGCCAAATTCTACCCACTGCCAAACACTCCTGTTCGGGTGAGGATTGCGGAAATTGCAATCGAGAAAGCACCTGGCTCAACTCGACGGATGCAACCATCCAGCAGCCGGCGGTCTGTTCCAGCGTCTCCCGCCGGGAGTATTCACCGGGCGGATCCGAAATCAGCGCACACCAACTCCTGCAACACCGCGCAAGGCTTTCAGAATATCGGAATCCGGGTCTAAAGTCAAAGACTAGACTAGACTGGCAACGTTTTGCTTTGGGCTTTGTCATACCTTAATAGAAATGTCCCCGTCTTCTCCACATTCGAAATGTCCTCTCGGTTGCCGGTTATCCATTTGCCCTGTTGCTCTGTGTCGCCGCCGCGCGCAGTTTCATGGCATCGGCGGCTTTGTTATACTCAGAGGGTTCACCGAGTGCGGAAGTGGTGAAATTGGCAGACACACCATCTTGAACCCAGGGGCTTCCCAGCCCCCCGATAACCCTCTGAAAAACTGAGATTTCTCCTTGTGGTTCAAAAACTTACGGGATCCTGCCTCAGTCAGTGCCAGTAAGCCACAGCAGACGCCAGTGGCAGAAAGTGGTTACAAAAATGGATACATACGCTGCCCGGAAAATGGTGCATATATTTACGCATTGAAGCCGGCCTCGTCTCGATTCCAAGCATGAAAGCTGTTGTTCTGTGGCCCCAGCTACAACACGATACCGCTGCCGTGGCAGGCGGTCAGAATGGCGGCAGCCTGGTTGTACCGTGTGCATGCTGTCATCCATTGCGCGGTCGTCGGCGAAATCCACTCAACGCACTGGAGGAGATGTGACAAAGTGATTGTCGGCTGAGCTGCAAAACCGGTGTAGACCTCGTTCCTGCTGGTCAGAATCGGTTCATGGTGCGCGATGCGGTTGCGGAGGCGCCGGATCACTTCCAGACGCCAATGGACGGCCCGCCGAGGCACATGTGCATGGGGAAATGCCTTGTGAAGGCTAACGGACCACAAGGCGTGAAATTGTGAGGAGATGAGGCTCGGCCAAAACCCAAACGGCAGCTCCGCGATGACCTTCCCGATCGGCGCGCCAGCTCCGGCAGCCCGTCGTGCATCGTTGATCATGGCGTTCATCGGCGCGGTGAACGAAAGCCGCGAAATCGTTCTCCAGGGGAGAGCCAGCCCGTCCCGAAGCCAGTCGATCCCTCCGAGGTCGTTGATCATTTCGTAGTGAAGGCTGTTGCGCACAGCGACTTCCAGTCCATGCAGGAACCCGAAAAGTGCCTCGGAAATGGCTGGGTTGTCCTCGTACAGATTCAAAGCCTTCGTTTGATCGCCACCGGTCGCCCGCATATAGCGCGACAACCGGGCGAGAGACATCGTCCGCTCAAGATCGGCAAGAAATTCCGGTCTGTAAGGCCCCGAAAACACCTCTTTACTCCTGCGCTCAGTCGCCGTATACTTTAAAAGAATGCTGCCGGAGCCATCCCTGCCGAAAGGCAAATGACCGGGGCAACGAAATGGGGGAGGGGAATGCCAAGCGGGCTTTCCCCTCTTCCTTTTTATTGCGCATTTCCAATTACTTACCGGTTCAATCCCCGCAAAGCGAATCCTGAATTCAGCAAACTAGGTTCAGGCGGGTGCAAATCTTGGCCCGTCCTCGGCAAATTATAGTGGGCATTTGGTTTCGGAAACCGCTGCTCCAGTCGGGCAGTTTCATGGAGCTTTCGGGTAGCTGTTTGGTAGCCGCTGTACTACAAACGCAGCAAAACATCGCAGTTGCGAGCGACCGATGACCTTCCATAAATAACCAGAACCAAGCGATTGCTGAATTCGTTTCTCTTCTCCAAAGACAGGACCGATAGCCTACATGCTCTCCGGGCGGCACGCTCAATTCGCGCGCAAACGACTGCGACGATCCGGTCCCAGCGGCGACCGACCTTTGATGCCAAAAAGTTATTCCCAAAATACAAAAAGTTATTGGACACGGGGTTGAATTTCGGCCTACGTTCACGGCATAACGCGGCCTGAAACGGGCCGCCGGAGGTGCCCGATGAACGTCCTTTTCCCGCCCATTCCGCGGCGCCGCCACGCTTCATGGCGATGGTTGCGTCAAATCCGCCAATCCGTCACCCTCTTCGCATTGCTGGTTCTCTTTCCCGCGCTGGCGCTCGCGCAGAGCGGGTCACCCTTCGATACCGGCTTCACCGCGATGCAAAACCTTTTCACCGGGACTGTCGCCAAGGTCGCCAGCCTGATCGCCATTGTCATTGGCGGCTACCAGTTCGCCCACGGGGATCCGGGCGCAAAGCGCAATCTCGCTGGCATCGTGGCCGGGACCGGCATCGCTGTGCTCGCCGCCAATGTCCTGAGCTGGCTGTGGGGCATCTGATCGTGGACCGTTCCGGACCAGCGATGATCGCCAATCAAGTTGCCAAAATGTGAGGGCTTGCCATGCAGACCAACGCGACAACACGCAGACGGAAGCGGGTCTTTAAGAGCCTGCACAAGCCCCTCACATACCTGGGCGTCGAGAGGACGCTATTCTATTTCGTCTGCGTAGCGGCGGTCGGAGCCTTCAATCTCTTCAACAGTTTGTTGGCCGGGCTCGCCGTCTTCCTTGGCGGATTCGCCTTCGGCCATTGGGTGACGAACACCGATCCGGCGTTCCTGAAGATTCTTGCCCGATCGGAGCGGTACAAGACGAGCTACGACCCGGCCAAGCACTCCATTCCGCGTGTGGAGGTGCGTTGATGCTGCGCCTCGACAAAATCCTCAAATCGTGGAAGGACGCCGCCGCCTTCGGCGACCACATCAACCTGTACGGCTTCTGGAACAAGACGGCGTTTCTCACCAAAAGCGGCGATCTCGGCATGGTGCTGCGTGTCCGGGGCGTCGATTACGAAAGCCTCGACTACGGCGACCAGGATTATGCGGTGAAGCGCCTCGAAGCCGCGCTCAAAAACTTCGGGCCGGGCTTCCATGTCTACCAATACCTCTTCAAGACCAACAACCCGGAGATTCCGTTCACCAATTACGACGATCCCATCGTGCAGACTGGCCGGGACCGGCGCCAGGAGCTCTTTCGGGAGAAGGCCGACCGGCTCTTCGAGATCGAGATTTACTACTGCATCCTGGTTGAAGGCGCGCGGTCGAAGACCGGTGTGGGCGTCGCACTTCAGCGCCTCTTCCACGATCCGGCTGGCGGCCTGAACGAGTTGAGGACCCAATTCTCGAACCGCGGCATGAAGATTCTGCTGCGCTCGCAGATCGAACGCGACCTGGCGCGGCTTGAACAAAGCGTGCAGGCTTTCGTGCACCAGCTTTCTGACTTTGTCCGGATCGAAGTGCTGGACTCGAAGGGCCAGTTCCGCTTCTTCCGGCGCCTCGTGAATTACGACGACTGGCGCATCGCCGGAGAGCCGAAACATTCGCAATTCCTCTGCGATCAGATCGTCAATTCTTTGCTCGGGCCGGAACGCGATCACCTTCGCGTCGGGGAGGACTACGTTCGCATCCTGACCATGAAGGAGTCCATCGGCGAAACGCGGCCCCTGGCGCTCGACGCGCTCTTGAAGATTCCCGCCAACTTCATCGCGGTCTCCGAATGGATGCCATTGCCGCCCGCGGCGGCGCGCAAGGAAGTCAACAAGCGCCGCCGGCACTTCAACATCTCGAAGACCGGCTTCGTCTCGCAGCTCGGCAACGATCCGGCAAAGACAAACCCGCGCGATGTACTCGTGGACGAGTCGAAACAGGCGGACATCGAGGATCTGGGCGACTGCCTGCGCGCCCTCGGCGATGGACAGCAGCTCGGCGAGTTTTCGTTGACCATCGTGCTCTACGGAAAAGACCGGCTGGCGCTCGATTCGCTTGTGGGCGAATTCGCGGGTGTTTTCACCAACGCAGACGGGGCGCTCATTGCGGAAACGTACAACCAGATCAACGCCTACCTTGCTATCGCGCCCGGCAACTACGCTTTCAATCTGCGCCGACTCTACCTGCTCAATACCAACTACGCCGACCTGAGCTTCCTGTTCACGATCCTGCCCGGCGAGAAGGTCAACGCGTACCTGCGCGCCGAATACCTGGCCGTAATGGAAACCGACAATCAGACACCCTACTACCTGAACCTGCACTGCGGCGAAGTGGCGCACACGCTGATCCTGGGAATGACCGGCTCGGGGAAGTCGTATCTGTGCAATTTTCTCTTGCAGAACGCACAGAAGTACGAGCCACTGACGTTCATCTTTGACATCGGCGGGAGCTTTGAGCCGCTAACACACATCTTCGGCGGCAGCTATCTGAATGCCGGCCGCGAGGCGCGCGACTTCACCATCAATCCGTTTTCTCTCACGCCGACGAAGGAGAACCAGGAGTTCCTATTCAGCCTGTTGCGCGTGCTCATCGAGGGTGACGGCCAGCGGTACAGGCTGGACTTCAAAGAGGAGGTCAAGCTGTGGAACGCCATCGAGCGGATTTACATGCTGGAAGCCGGTCAGCGGACGCTCTCGAACTTTTCGAGCATCGTCGGCGAGCTGAAAGACCGGCTCTACCGCTGGACCCGCGCGGGCCAATACGGATTCCTGTTCGACAACCCGGACGACACGCTCACTTTCCGGCGCTTCCAGACCTTCAACTTTGCGGGCTGGAGCGACGCGCCCGCGCTGCTGGAGCCCTTGCTGTTTTACGTCCTCCATCGGGCATCGCAGGAAATCTGCGATCCGCGCCGGCTTGCCACATTCAAAGCGTTCCTGATGGACGAGGCGTGGCTGTTCATGCGCAACGAGGTCATCCGCGACTACATAGTGCAAGCGCAGAAAACGTGGCGTAAGCACAGGGCAGCGATGATTCTCGCCACGCAGTCGATCAAGGAGTTGCAGGAATCGGGCATGTTGCACATCGTCTCCGAAAGCTGCCCAACGAAGATCTTCCTTGCCAATCCCGAAATGGACGTGGACCTTTACCGCCAGGCGTTTCACTTGAACGACACCAAACTCGATCTGATCGGCGGTTTGATCCCACCGGGTCAGATGGTCATTTGCCAGCCGCAGTTATCGAAAAAGACTCGCCTGGAGGTCGATTCGGTCGCGCACTGGATGGCGGCCAACAGCGCGAATGAAAACCTGATGCGGCGCGAATACTTCGCCCGCTACGGTATCCCCGATGGCCTGCGGCGTCTGGCCGACGAGCATCCGTTCGAGCCGCACCGGCAGACGCGCGCACTCACCCTCATTCCCCATGGAGCAGCAGCATGAACCGCACACTCATTGTCGTCGCCAGCCTCGCCCTGATCCTCCCTTCGCTTTCAGCAAGAGCCCAGGATGCCTCCGCGCGCACCGTCGAATATCACTCTCAAGACATCGTTCCGATTCACGCCAAGCTCAGGTACACAACGCTGATCGAGCTGCCGCCGACCGAAAAGATCATGGAGGCTGCGGTTGGGGACAAAGACTTCTGGATCGTGAATATCGTGGGCAATCTTTGTTTCGTCCATCCGGCCAAGGCCGGGATCGCCTCGAACCTGAACCTGATCACCGACAAGGGCAACATCTATTCGTTCACGCTGCAAGATGTGTCGGAGACGAACCAGACGCCGGACCTCAAGGTGATCATCCACCCAGCCGACCAATCCTCGATTGTCGCCGCTAACGATCCGCCGGAGTTCGTGCCGGCGGCGCAACTGGACCAGTCGAAGGAGCAGCTCGCGGCGCTAGAAGCCCACATCACGCAGACTATCGATGAGTACAGGAGCGCCTATCCGCTTTCACTCCAGTTCGATTACACATTCCACGCTAACGAGGCGCCGTTCGACATCGAGGCGATCTATCACGACAAGCGGTTCACCTATATCAAGACCGACGCGCGAGAGAAGTTTTCGGTCTATGACATGCGCGATGGAAAACCGAATCTTGTCACATATCAGCTTGAAAACGGCACCTACATCATCCCGGAAGTGATGGACTCCGGTTACGTCGAGTTGGGTAAGAAGCGGATGGACTTCTCGCGCAAGGGATAAAAGTGACGCGTATGCCGGAACCAATGAAAAACACGCAGAGCACGTTGCCAGCCGCAGCGGAGCTGCACCAGGCCGGAACCGATCCGAAGGGTGTGCTGCCGAAGAACCTGAAACCCTGGCTCTACGTCAGCGCCGCGCTCTTGGTTACCGTGGCCGCGTTCTTCAGCGGCAGCGGCAAGAAGGCGGGCACGCAGAAGGGGACCACGTCGCATCAGGCTTCAGCGCCCTTGCTCCAGGACAACACGGCGAGCAATGCCCAGGAACTCAGGAGCGATGCAGCAGCCGCGGAGCAAAGGATGCCGCAACAGGGCGCGAACGCGGCGGACCCTCCGCCTCAGAATATGACGCCCGCGCAACAGGCCGCGGCTGCCGCCTACGGTCCCAATGGCGAGCCAGGCCCGTGTATTCCCGGTCAGCCCTGCGTCCAGCAGCAGCCGCAGCTTTCGCCCGCCCAGCAGGAGGCCCAGCAGCTTGCCGCCAGGGATCGCGAGCTAACGTATGATTCACGCTTCGCATCTAATCTTGTCTACACAAGAGCGCCGGTACAGCCTACACAGAAACCATCCTCTGCTGCCTTGGCAAACAGCGCAGGCACGACCGGCCCAGGGCAAAGTGTCGCATCGCTTCTGACAATTCCGAATCCGGCTGCGACCAATATGATCGCGCCGAATGCGTCCAGCGATCCTCCGGCTCGTTCATCGGCCTCGGCCGCACAGCCGCAGGATCAACGCAGACCGGAGGTCAACATCGACTCGGCCACCGGGAAGCCTTATGTGATCTACGAGGGAACGACATTGGACACCGTACTGATGAATCGGCTCGACGGAGACGCACCCGGCCCCGTGAAGGTGCTTGTGTCCAACCCCGTCTACTCGCACGACCGCCAGCACGTCCTCATCCCCGCGGGAACCGTTGTACTGGGTGAAGCCAGAACGATCGGCTCACCGGAAATCGGCCATCAGCGCAGGATGGCCCTTGTTTTTCACCGCATGATTATGCCGGACGGCTACTCCGTGGACCTCGACCAGTTCCAGGGGCTTGACCAGTCCGGCGCCGAAGGTGTCAAGGGCAAGGTCAACAACCATTATCTCCAGATCTTCGGAACATCCATTGCGCTCGGCGTAGTTGCCGGAGCAGGGGAAATTGAGGAAGGCGGCGGCATTATCTCGACCAGCGGCTCCCAGGCATTCGCGACGGGAGCCTCGGCAAGCATCTCGCAGTCAGCGTCTGACGTTCTCGACCGCTTTATCGAAATTCCGCCCACGATGACGATCCGCGAGGGTCACCGCGTCAAAGTTTATTTCACGCAGGATATGTTGCTGCCTGCGTATGACAACCACACGATTCCGCAGTCGTTTTAAAGGAGAAAGCTGATGCACCGGACGGCAATACGTGTCGCGCTTGGACTCGCTCTTGCCTTTGTCTTTACAGGATGCCGGAGCCATGAGGCAAAGGTGGCGAACCTCCAGAAGCAATACGACCGGCTCGGAGCGCAATTCCGCAAAGACTGCTCAGCGGAAATGCTGAATCTGCCTCAGAAGCTAAGCCCGAAGTGCGCCGCGGAAGACAAGCAAGTTACCGCAGCGTGGAATCGGGTGAAGGCCGAACGCGCGAAAAAGTAAACACGGAGAGAATTCGATGAAGTTCCGCCCTACGACCGCAGTCTTAGCGGCGATGCTCGGAGCGTTGCCCGCACATGCTCAGTTCGCTTCCGGCATCGTCTACGACCCCACGCAATCGGCTCACGCCATCGAACAAATCCAACAGGGGCAGAACATTTTCACCAATTCCGTGAAGCTGGCCGACAATGCCATTGCCACCTACAATCTCGCTCACGAGATGTCGCTGGCCCCGCAGAGCCTCTATCAGCCGTTCCTCTCGCCTTCGACATACTGGATGGAGCTGAACGAGGCGGCAAATACCTACGGCAACACCCAGCAGTGGACCAATGCCGTCAACACCGGCGCCGGCGCGAGTGTTGGATACCAGCAAGCCTCGGTCCCGGTTACCGGCCGGATCAACGGCTACGGCAATCTGAACACGTTGGGACAGCAGGAAATCGCGGCGCAGGGAGCCACAGTCGATCTTGACGATTCTGTGACTTCAAGCAACATGCAAACCCTTGGCACGATTCGAGCGGACGCCGAGAAGCGCCAGGCGGACATCAACGCACTTATCAGCGCCTCGCAATCCTCGGACCCCGCGCAACACACGGAAATGGCAACCCTCCAGCGAATCAACAAAGCGTTGATCCTGCTGATTCAGGAACAGCAGGAATCCAATCAGATCAGCCAGGCTGTCGCCCTGCAGCAGATCGTTGGGCAAAAGGTGCAACAGGATAATCTGAAGTCGCTCTTCGTTACCGCGAACGACTACCAGCAGAACTTCAACTCGGTCACGCCTCAGCAGACTAGCGCCGGTACCCAATGGGCGTTCCATTACTGACGAAAAGGGATTTTCATGGATTTCCTCATCCTCATCAAGAATGGTTGCGACAACCTAACCGCGACAGCGGCGCCCTCAGTCGATGCGCTGGGTCTGCACATGGTACTGGCGCTCGCCACGATCATGCTGGTCTGGTTCGGCGTTCAGGAAGCGCTTGCCTCAGCACATGGGGGTGCGGGCTTCAACGTCGGGAGATTCGTGGAGTTCTTCCTTCTGATCACTTTTGCCTATTGCTTTGTGAAGTTCTATGACGGCACGATTCCGGGCATCGGCTATTCCCTCAAGGGTTTCGTCAGCGGCGGCACCAGCAGCTTAGTCGATTACATCGGCAGCGATTCAACACAACTGGTCCAGAGCACAATTCATTCCGCCTTGGGCAATTTGGGCACGATGTCCCCCTCCCTGACGGAGCCTTATACGTTGCTCTGTACATACACAGTTGAAGTCATTCTATCGGTCCTCACGGCCCTCATCGGGGTCATCATCGCCTACGGGGCAATCGGAGCGACCGTCATTGGCCTGCTCGGGCCGGTGTTTATTCCCTGGATGGTATTCGGGAAAACCGAATTCCTCTTCTGGGGATGGCTAAAGGCTTTCGTCGGCTTTGAGTTCTACAAAGTGGTCGCGGCGGCGACTCTGAGCGTGATGAGCCATCTTCTGATTACGTATCTGACCAGCGGAGCGATGAATATCACCAATCCGCAACGCCTAATTACGCTGATGCCTGGCCTGCTCATTCTGTGCCTTGTCGCAGGGTTCATTCTGCTGAAGATCCCGACGATGACCGCTTCGCTCTTCTCCGGCCATGTTGGCGGGCACGGAATCGGCGCAGGCGGGTTACTTACCGCTGCCGTTCTGCGGATGATGTAGCACGCAAGGAGGTACTCGAAATGGCGACAACGGCAGAGCCAACTCCTGAGATCACACGCGCGGCGGAACACTACCTCGAACAGTACGGCGATCCGCTGGTGATGAACACGTATCTGAAAGTCACGATCCTGGTGCTCGCCGTCGTTTGCCTCGCTCTCGCCGGCCTTGTTTATCGCAGCCAGATGGCCCTTGCCAACCTGCATCCGCTTGTCCTGCGGATCAATGGCGTAGGGCAGGCGCAGGCAATCGACTACCACAACTTCAAATACCGCCCTGAGGAGGCGGAAAACAAATACTACCTCACACGCTGGGCGGAATTGTATTTCGGCCGCGACCGCTTCACCATAGAGCGGGACCAGACGAACGCACTTTACTTTCTCGATGGCGCCTTGCAGCGCGCCGTGATCGACCAGGAACAAAAGAAGAACATCATTGCCGACTACACCAAGGACAGCTCGCTGCCATTTGTCGATGTCGAGGTCAGAAATGTCATCCTCGGCGACCTGCAGCAGTCTCCCTATTCGGCGCGCATTCAGTTCGTGAAGATCTTCACCAACCCCACGGATCAGTCCGTGCTCAGGCGGGAGCAGTGGACCGCCAGCGTGACCTACGTCTTCCGGGAGACTGTGAAGAATAACGAACTGACGGTAAACCCCCTCGGGTTGACCATCATCCGCTTCCGAGCCGACCAGGCTTTCGAGTGAAGGGTTATGGCGTTTTTCAACACAACTCGACGCAAGTGGTTGCCGAAACCGGCCTATTTGTCAGAACGAAACAACGTTGAGGCCGGGGATGCGCTGGAAGTGGCGCACGTTGAGCGTGGCAACATCGAAGCCAAGTTGCAGGGCCGTGACCCCGATAGCCAGATCCTCAAAGGCAATCACGATTCCGCGGGCGGCCTGCTCGCCCTCAATGCGCCCGACTCTCCGAGCGATTTCGACGGTCACTGGATGCACGGGAACATCGCTGCACAGCCGGTCGATGAAGGCCAAGCGCCGGCGCTTGTCGGCCTCGGCTTTTGCGCGGTACGCACCGTGCGTCAGCTCAGCGATGGTTACGACAGAGAGACCGATGTCGGTCTCTCCGTGCGCGGCCTTTATCTGTTCGAGAATTTGCCGAACAGTGTGGCCTCGCCGCTCGGCGGCAATCACGACGCTGGAGTCGAGGATCAGTCCCACGCCGGCGGATTCCAGGGCTTGCGGTTGCGAACGATCTCTTCCACGTCGGTGGCGAAGTCGGGATCGAGAACCGGAGCTTCGCCCGTTTCCTCTTCATGTTTCTTCGCCAGCGCGATGCACTCGGAGATGGAGCGGCGCGGCGGCTCCGCCGCGCGCAGGACGGCCGCCGGATGCGCGTCGCTTTCGATGACGATCTCCGCGCCGGCACGCACGCGGGCCAGCAGACCCGACAGGTCGCGGGCGGCGTCGGCTTCCGAGATGTGGATAACTGCCATACGTCCGATGATACCCCGGAACTATGGCAATTGCCACAATGCGGAGGCCCGACCAAGCGTTCAAGTAATCGAATGCACTTCCCTAAACGAGGTGGTATTCATATTTCGACGCAGCTCCAGACTACGGCCAATCGGTTTTTCGGATCTTCGCTTCCCTCGCCGTTCTCAGACAGAGCGATCGGGGGCGGGTAACCGATTCTGCCGGCCCTCTTTCATACTGCCGGCAATGGGACGATTTCGGACTGTCTCGCGGGCCGTCGCTCCTGCCGGGAATCGGATGGCGATGCGATCCATGAAGCATTCGTCTCCGGGTTTCTCCCTTGTTTGTCCGGTCACTCGCTTCGGGCCAATTCCGGCGCCCAGCGGCACGTCGCCGCTCTGCTTTCCGGACTCCTCTCCCAAAACAAGTTTGGGCCCCTGCTCCAGAAAGCGCGGCTCGGCACTTGGGAGCCGGGACCACTCGCTCAGGCTTCGCCAAGGGGTGACCCGGCCAATCCGGGAATCCACATACGGAGACATCACCATGAACCGCATCACGCTCATCGGATACCTGGGACAGGACGCCAGCACCCACACCGCCAACAACTCCACCTTCACCGTGCTCTCGCTTGCCACCAAGAGCTCCTACAAGGACAAGAAGACCGGCGAATACAACGGCCACACCGAATGGCACCGCTGCATCGTTTGGGGCCGGCTGGCCGACTATGCGAAGACCCTCAAGAAGAGCGCGCACCTGGCCGTCGAAGGCGAGCTGAGAAGCCACGAACGCACTGATAAGAAGACCGGCCAGAAAGAACGCATCTGGGAAGTGCGCGTGACTTCGATCCTGAAGCTCGACCGGGCAGAGAAGGCCGGCCCCGAAGAGACCGCGGACGCTGAGTTCAACCCCGAGGAAGAGGCGGCGTAAGTTGCCCCTCTTCCTCGCTCCCGGAAGCCCGGCGTCGCGCCGGGCTTCCCTGCTGGGAGACAGCCGTCATGAGCCTGGACCTGTTACGCCCGTTCCTTCGCCCCATCGAGCCGCTGCTGCTCGATGACGACGTGAGCGAAATCATGGGCAATCCCAACGCGACCTGGTACGCCGAGCGCGAAGGCGAGATGCTCCCGCTGCCCGATGTCTCCTTCGATCCGGGGAGCTTGCGCACCGGCCTCGAAGTGATCGCCAACAACCTCGGCAAGCGGCTGGACGAAGACAACCCTGTCCTGGAGGCCCAGCTTCCCGATGGCAGCCGGATTTGCGCCTACATTCCACCGGCAGTGAAGCCCGCTCCCGGCCTCACGATTCGCAAGTTCACGGGCCGCCACTTCACCACGGACGACTTGATCGCTCGCGGAACGATCACGAGGGTGCTCGCGGATTTCCTTACAGAGGAGATTCGAGCGGGCAAGACCCTGCTCATAAGCGGCGGGACGGGAACCGGAAAGACGACTCTGCTCAACGTGCTCGCCCACGCGATTCCCGATGACGAACGCATCGTCACCATCGAAGACACGGCGGAGCTTCTCATCCACAAGCCGAACATTGTTGGCTTCGAGTGCCAGAACGAAACGTTCAAGCAGCCCGTTTCGTTTGAGAAGCTCCTCAAAGTGGCGCTCCGCTGCCGCCCGGACCGGATCATCCTGGGCGAAGTCCGCGGCACGGAGGCTCGGACCCTGCTCGATTCCCTCAACACCGGGCACTCCGGCTCGCTCGCCACAATCCACGCAAGCTCGGCCGCCAAGGCGCTTCACCGCTTCGCCAACCTGGTTCTCCGCAGCCATCAGCAGACTAGCTTTGAAGACGCCGAGGCAGAGATCGGAGAGGCGGTCGATTACGTCGTCCACATCGAACGACGCCACGGTCGCCGCATGGTCCGCGAAGTGCTCCGCATTTCGGATTACGACCGCCCTGCGCAGCAGTTCGAGACCGAGGTTGTATACGAATTGGGAACCGATACCCATGGGAATCCCGGACAATATGCCTTCCCATTCTTCGAGTCGTTCAATTGGAAAGCGGCCGAGTCACATGTGATGGAGGCGAGCCATGCAATCGTATAACCCGCCGACATGGCATTCGCTTCTTGCGCCAAACATGGTTCGATCCGGCGACGATCCCATGTGGATTGCGGCCGGGAAGCCGATCCTTCGGCATGGCGAATCGCCGGCCATTGCTCCGGCGCACGCCTGCGTCAGCCGGGACAATGCCGACTGGATAGTGGCGGCAATCTCCCCGGAAGACTCCGGCTTTACCACTGCTCTCGCCACTGGTCCGGCCTCGGCTTCGTGTACCGATCGCCGGGCTTATTCCCTCGGAATGCGCCGGCCTTCGCAACCGCATTCCCCCGTAATCCCGAACCCATCCCACCTAAAGGAGTCCGATATGCCGTTGCTTGAGATCGCTCAGACCCGCCGCTATGTCAC
Organism: uncultured Acidobacteriota bacterium; assembly: GCA_963808795.1. GTDB lineage: Bacteria > Acidobacteriota > Terriglobia > Terriglobales > Acidobacteriaceae > Telmatobacter. Next base: position 106,038 of record CAWEGL010000005.1, on the reverse strand, counting down.
CGCGATGATCCGTATCGAGGACACGACTGCCCAGCGGATTGACCAATACGCCGCCTTCACAAAGGCTGCCGCCGACGAAGTCGTTGACAAGGCCCTTGCCTACGTCTTCGCCAAAGACAAGGACTTCCAGGAGTTCCTTGAGTCGGCTCAAGCTGCCCACGTTCCGCAGAGTCTCCGTGTCCGTCAGCCCGGTCAGAATGGTTCGGTTTCTGCTTCCGAGCCAGGCAACGGCTCTGCCAATGCCGCCAAATCATCTGAGGCCGCCCATGATCCACGCCCGCGCAGTTGATGGTTCCGGTGCAAGTATCCCGTTCGTCGCTACGCGCCGGGTTTATTTCGACACTCCACCCCTGAAAGGGTGCTGCCGAGGAACTTTGGTTCCTTGTGGCGAACCAGTTGAATTCATGGCTGTTGCGATTTTCTGGTTCCTTACAAGGAACCTTCGTTACCAGCGAGGAACCATTGAAAAACAGGTGATCGGAGGACGCTATGCCCATCGATGGAGTAACGAACCTTAACGAGGTGACGCGCCTGCGAGGGCGGACGGCGCGGTCGCGCAGTATCGGAACCAAATTGACGCCGGAGGAGGAAGAGAAGATCATTGCCGCGGCGGAAGCGGCGGGGAAGGCGCCCGGAGAATGGGTCCGCGACGTAATCGTGCGCGAGGTGCGCGTCGAAGCCGAAGAACGGATCGCCGAGCACGCATTTACAGAACTGGTCGGCGTTGAGTTGCTCCTGATGAACGCTCTGCAGCCGCTCGTGTCGGGGCAGAAGATGGGCGCCGAGCAGTTCCAAAAGCTCGTGGAACAGATCCAGGCGACGAAGCACGACAAGGCGCGGGAACTGCTTGCCCGGCGCGGCATCCGGGGAGAATAAATCCGATGTCCAACATCTATAAATGGGGACGCAACGAGTCGGCGATCTGGCCTCCGCACGGGCCGATTTACACATGGGGAGCCGTGTTCGGGAGCGCGGTTCTCTGCGGCTTTTTGATGTGGCTCTGCTTCCTCTTTCGCCTCACGCCGCTCCAGCGTTATTACCTGCCCTACTACATTCGGAGTGAAATGGCGGGCGCGATCCGGCCCACCGGCAAATACCAATTGCTCTATATTCTCGACGGGAACCGACAATCTCGGCCCGCCCTCGACGACGACGTGAAGCCGGGCAAGACCGCGGAGCCCGGCGGCAAGGCCATCCCCCTGGAACTATCGCCCGAAGCCCTCCGTCACGGCGCTCGCGCGCTCTACCGGGAGTCCCAGCGGATGTACCGCAATCAGCTTCTCCATGCTTTTCTTGCCCGATGGGTGTATGCAAGCAAAAACCCAATTCAGCTCTTCTCCCGGCCTCTCGAAGCGGCACTCGGACTGCTCGTAGTCGGCCTGTGTTTCACCATCGGTTGGGACATTGCCCGGCGCAAGCAACTCCGCTACGGCCGGCGCCTGCGTGGGCCGGAGATGCTGGAGCCGAAGGCATTCACGAAACGGTTCAAGTCGCACGGGCTGGGTCTTGTAGTGAACAAAAAAGGCACCGTCGTCCGCCTTCCGGCGCTCGCTGAAAACAAACATCTGGCGATGATCGGCGACACGGGTTCGGGGAAATCGACGGCCATCCGGCAGATCCTTCTGGAAGTCAAAGCGCGCGGCGACAACGCCATCGTGTACGACTCTTCCGCCGGGTTCCTCAAGCAGTTCTACGACGAAAAGCGGGGCGACATCGTGCTCAATCCCGTCGACGCCCGCTGCCCGTACTGGTCGCCCGTCGACGAGGTGGAAGACATGGCCGAGGCCGAAACCATGGCCGCGTCTCTGTTCCCGAAAAACGATATCAACCAATTCTTTATCGACGCACCCCGCAAGATCTTCGCGTATCTCGTAACCTTCGGCCCCAGCCCGTCAGACCTGGTGGCATGGATGTCAAACCCGGCCGTGATCGAAAAGAAGGTGCAGGGCACCGAGATGCAGGAGCTGATCGATGCCTTGGCGCCGCACCAGCGTGCCGGTGTTCTCAGCGCGCTCGGAATGGTGGCCAACGCGTTGCGCTACCTGCCGCCGGTCGAGAAAACAACCTCAAAGTGGACGGCCAAGGCGTGGGAGCGCGAACGGAAGGGGTGGATCTTCATCACCAGCTTTCCGAGCTATCTGGAGGCGCTCCGGCCGCTCATCTCCGTCTGGTTCGATTTGCTGGTCATGCGCCTGCTGAGCGAACCGGAACCGCACCACCGGCCGAGCTGGTTTGTGATCGACGAACTGGCCGACCTGCACAAACTCCCCGCGTTGCACATGGCGCTCACGCAAAACCGCAAGTGGGGTAATCCCATCGTGCTCGGCTTCCACAATCCGTCGCAGATCGAAGCGCATTACGGCACGGAGGCCAGCTCCATGGTCTCGCAGCCGGCGTCCAAAATGTACTTCCGCGTGACCGAGCCGCCCTCGGCGAAGTGGGTCAGCCAGGCCATCGGCGACGTGGAGATCGAGCGCCTGAAGGAGACCCACTACGACGGCGCGCGATGGGGGCGAAACTTCGCCCTCGACCGTCAGATCGAGCCACTGGTCATGGCCTCCGAGATCGGCGGTCTGCCGGACCTGCACGGATATCTGAAATATGAGAACTGCGTAACTCGCTTCCGTCTGCCCATGGTGAAGCTACCAGAACCTACGCCGAAACTGCTCAAGCGCGACCTCCGCGATGTGGTCCGCCCTATCGTCCGGGAGAAGGCAGCGCAGCAGGCAACACCCCCCGCCGCCAATGGTCAGCAGACGCTGTTCTCCCTCGATACGGACAAAATGTGAGGCCATATGCTGACCATCTCCAAGCCGCTCTCGGCAGGGCAAGCTCAGAGCTATCACCAGAAGGAATTCACCGCGAAGGAGCAGAACTACTGGTCCCAGCGCGGAGAAATTGCCGGCGAGTGGCAGGGACGCCTGGCGGACAGGTTCGCACTCGCCGGCGCCGTTTCCGCCGAAGATTTTGCCCGGCTCAGCCAGGGCCAGGACCCGCGGACAGGAGAACAGCTCGTCAGGCAGCGCGCCTCTTATGAGTACAAGGATGCCAACGGGAACACGGTCAAAACGATGGAGCACCGCGCCGGGTGGGATGCGACGTTCTCCGCCCCGAAGTCGGTTTCACTGACGGCACTGGTCGGTGGCGACGACCGCGTGCGCGAAGCGCACCGCGAGGCTGTTCGCGCCGCCCTCGAACACCTGGAGTCCTACACCGTGGCGCGGATCGGCGGAAATCACCCGGCCGAGCTGACGGCCAGGTTCATTGCCGCCAAGTTCGAGCACGACACCGGGCGTCCCGTGGACGGCTACGCCGCCCCCCAGCTTCATACCCACGCCGTCGTCTTCAACATCACCCAGCGCGAATCAGGAGAATACCGCGCTCTGCAGCCGCAGAGCCTCTTCGCCTCGCAACAGTTCGCCACGGCCATCTACCAGTCGGAATTGACCTACCGGCTCCGCCAGCTTGGGTACGAAATCACCGCCGGTCGCAGCGGCGCCCCGGAGATCAAGGGCTACACGCAGGAGTATCTCGACGCATCGAGTCCGCGCAGCCAGCAGATACGCGAATACCTGGAGCGAACCGGCCGAAACGGCAAAGAAGCCGCGGAAATCGCAGCGCATTCGACGCGGGACCGCAAGGAGATCCACTCGCTCGGCGAAGTCATGGCTGCCCACCGGAAGCTGGCCGCGGAGTATGGCAATCAGGCCGAAGCAGTCGTCCGCGCGGCGCAGGAACGCGCCCGAACGCAGACCCAGGAAATGAGCCTGCCGCAGCGGGTGCGGGAGGTCGTCACGTTCTCCCGCGATAAGAACTTTGAGCGCGAGGCTGTGGTGGACGAGCGTGTTCTCGTCCGGGACGCGCTTCGCCGTGGCATGAGCGAGATTACCTACGGCCAGGTTCGCTCCAACCTCAACGCCCGCATTGCAACGGGCGAGTTCCAGGCCGTCGAGCGACCTCACTCCATGCCAGGCCGAAAGCTCACGACGGCTAGGACCATCGAGGCCGAACGGGAAATCCTTCATCGGGTTCAGGAAGGTCAACGTCAGGTTCAGCCCGTCATGACTTGCCCCGAAGCGTATCGGATCGCCGAGGATCATCCCTATCTGAATCGCGCCCAGAAAACGGTCGTCGAGGAGGTACTGAGTTCGACGGATCGCGTTCAGGGCATCCAGGGCTACGCTGGAGCCGGGAAAACCACGGCGCTCGCCGTCCTGCGCTCCGCAGCCGAGGCGCAAGGGTATGAAGTGCGGGGCTTCGCCCCCACGTCGCGGGCTGCGCGGCAGCTCCGGGAGGCCGGGATCGAGGCAAGCACTTTGCAGAGCTTCCTTGCGAACGCAAGAGAACTCGGCACCGCGGCGGACGGGAGGCGGCTCTACTTCGTGGACGAATCGAGCCTTGCCGGCACTCGCCAGGTACGCGACTTTCTGGCCCGCCTTGGACCGGATGAGCGCGTGCTCCTCATCGGCGACACGCGCCAGCACCAGGGAGTCGAGGCCGGCCGTCCCTTCGAGCAGTTACAGCAAGCCGGGATGCGCACCGCTAAACTCGACGAGATTGTCCGCCAGCGCGATCCGGCCCTGAAGTCCGCGGTTGAATTGCTGGCCCGCGGCCAGTCGGCTGCGGCCCTCGATTTGCTCCAGCGCCAAGGCCGTATCCAGGAGATGCCCGAAAAGCACGAACGCATCCGCGCCATTGCGCGCATGTACGCAGAGTCGCCGGCAAACACCCTGATTGTCTCGCCCGACAACGCTTCCCGCCGCGACCTGAACCGCGCCGTCCGCGCGGAGCTGAAGGAAGACGGCTCGCTGTCGCGAGAGGACCACAGCTTTAGAATCCTCGTGCAGCGCCAGGACATGACCGGGGCGGAACGCGCGTGGGCAAGTCATTATCAACCGGACGAGGTGATTCGTTATGCGCGCGGCAGCAAGGCCGCGGGAATCGAAGCCGGCTCCTATGCCGTTGTAGCTGCCGTCGATCCGACAAATAATCATCTTACGGTTCAGAAGGAATCCGGCGAGCTCATCACCTACGATCCACGTCGCCTGGCTGGCGTCAGCGTCTATCGGGAGGCAGCGCACGATTTCGCAGTCGGCGATCGCATCCAGTTCACCGCGCCAGATAAGGCGCTTGGCGTTGCCAACCGCGACCTCGCCGTCATCGAATCCATTGGGCCTGATGGCCAAGTGAACGCGCGGCTGGACGATAACCGGCAGATCGAATTCAACGCCGCCGAACAGCGGCACTTCGACCATGGTTACGCGGTCACAAGCCACAGCTCCCAGGGGCTCACCGCCGAGCGCGTCCTGATTCACGCCGATACCAGCGTCCATCCTGACCTGCTCAGCTCGCGCTTCGGCTACGTCGCCGTCTCCCGCGCCAGCCACGAAGCAACGATCTTTACCGACGACGTGAACCGGCTCACTCAGCAACTCGGAATGGAGATCAGTAAAACCGCCGCACTCGAAATCACGCAAGTGGCGCCCGGCGCCCAAGAACAGAGCATTAGTGTCAACTTGTAGTGTAAAGCGAATGAGACGACAGCTCCCCCCTCATCAGAACGATGTTACGAGAATAGATTTGCCGGAGTCAGTGCCATCAAGTGCTCCAGGCGGTTTGGCTGAAGAGTCTCAAAACCCTTCTGCGGGACTTTCAAATACCGCCACATTGTCCCTGTGAGCTGCATGGCATTCGCACATACTGTGCCGCCGCATCCTTATACTGAACCTCAGCCGTCTCCGCTCCTTTCGTTTCAAGAAGCCACCGTGTACCATCCTTATCCCCTGCAACATGGTCCGGGTAATACGAGCGGAGATTCATGGCCCCGTCGGTATAGTCAATGGAAAACCCAAAGGGCTGGGGCAGCTTGGTAACTGCGGCCACATCGTCCGCAAGGTCGAAGAATTTCGCGAAGTCGCGCTCAAAAGGGTTCTCGCACGGCATAAGATTGGAGACCGTATGTGCTCCCTCCCACACCTGTCGAGACCACGGAAATGGCTGACAACTCGAAAGCATTCGCTGCGGATCTATAAACAGCCCACTGGGCCAAAAGCGCCGGCATCAGAATCACGGATTCTCTGCCAGTGGGCATAGCGTATCTTCCCTGCCTCTACTTTAACTTGAAGGAAGGTCCGCCTGCTCGCGGTGATTTGAATCACGGGCAGGATGCGCAGAGCCGAAACAGGGTGCCGCTCAACCCACCAGTACCGGCCGCGAGCCTTCTTTCACTCCATTACCGCGCGCACCCACAGAGATCATCTGCACGTTGCCTATAGGTCGAGCGGGCGCCACGTACGTCGTTTCGGAGGGGGTTCCTACGCCGCAGTAATGAAGCCCTGCACTCTGGACCGCAACCGGATCGAGTAGGTTCTTGCCATCGAGTACCATGGGAAGTTTCAGAAGTTCGCGAACACGACGCCAGTCCATGACAGCGAATTCCGGCCATTCCGTGAGTACGAGCAGAGCATGAGCCCCATCACAAACCTCGTAGGCGTTTTGCGCGAAGCCAATCGAATCATCGCCAAGGACGGCTTTGGCCTGCTGCGTAGCAACCGGATCGTATGCGACGATATCAGCGCCCTCCATTCGGAGCCGTCGCACAATATCAATGGCTGGAGATTCGCGGCAGTCGTCCGTTCCGCCTTTGAATGCAAGCCCCAGAACGCCCAGCTTTTTACCGCGCAGCGTCCACACCGCCTTGCGTACCTTAGCAAGAAATTGTCGTTTCTGGTCTTCATTAACTTCCATCACCTGGGTCAGGATGCCAAAATCGTATCCAACCGAAGCCGCGAGCGATCGGAACGCCAGAACATCTTTCGGAAAGCAGGAGCCCCCATAGCCAATGCCCGGATTCAAGAATCTCGGGCCGATACGCGAATCGGCGCCCATGCCAAGCGCAACCTCGCGCACATCGGCTCCAACGCGCTCACATATATTGGCTACCGAATTGATAAATGAAATCTTCAGAGCGAGAAATGCGTTGGAGGCGTGTTTGATCAACTCAGCACTCTTCACGTTGGTGATGATCTGCCTGGTTTCCTTTGGCCGGAAATCGGGGACCAATGCGCCGGGCCATTTTCTGTAACTGCCGTCCAAAATGGATTTGTATATTTCGCTCAATGCCCGGCGGCTACGCTCATCCGACACCCCCATCACGATGCGATCCGGGTAAAGAAAATCCATCACTGCTGTGCCTTCCCTCAGGAACTCCGGATTCGAGGCAATACTGAAATCCGCCGGCGAAGCGCCATACAGCAGCAGCATCCGGTATACGGCATCACAGGTCCCCACTGGAACTGTGCTCTTTTCGACGATCACTTTATGGCGATCGAGTGAGAGTGCCAGTTCTCGCGCAACCTCTTCTACAAATGAGAGGTCGGCTTCCCCCGCCTGCGATAGTGGCGTACCAACGCAGATGAAGATGACGTCCGACTGCAGGCAAGCGTAACGCGTATCACCCGAGAACAAAAGCCTGCTACCGAAATGGCGAGCTATCAATTCAGGAAGATGCTCTTCGTGGATAGGGATTTGTCCATCGCACAGCATCTTCACTTTTGCAGAATTAGTATCGACAGCAATCACCTCGTGCCCCAGCTCTGCAAAACATGCGGCAGTTACTAGGCCCACGTAACCAGTCCCAATCACAGCGATCTTCATTCGTTGTCTCCCCCTCCTGAAAGCATTCCGTTTTGCCCCGGTATGCCTGAAGCGCAGCCGATCGCGAATTGCCGGCTTGTCTAACCCGGAATGCGCCATCGGCCGGCGCTACGTTGTAAGCAGCGCTGCTCCCAGTTTGCCGGGCGCATCCATTTCACGATCCGCAAGCTCGAAGCCGGCCTTGTCCGTGGCTAGCATCGATTCGATTGTTTTCAACAACCCGGTACGAAGTTCAATGGTTGGCCGCCAGCCCAGCAGGCGTTCCGCCTTGGAGATGTCTGGTTTCCGCTGTTTTGGATCGTCCTGCGGCAAGGGTTGAAAAACAAAGCGGCTGTTCGACTGCGTCAATTCCCGGATCATAGAAGCGCACTCGAGAATCGTGAATTCGCCCGGATGTCCGATATTGACCGGCTCCCGCTCCTCGGATGCGGCGAGACGAAGAATGCCGTCGATTTGATCGCTGACATAGCAGAAGCTACGGGTCTGCGAGCCATCGCCGGAGATCGTCATATCCTGTCCGGACAGCGCCTGCGCAATCAGATTCGAGATGACGCGGCCGTCGTTCAGCCGTAGTCGCGGACCGTATGTGTTGAAGATCCGCACGATGCGCGTGTCAAGACCGAAGTAGCGGTGGTAGGCCATCGTAAGTGCCTCAGCGAAGCGCTTCGCCTCGTCATATACGGAGCGCGGCCCGATGGGATTTACGTTGCCCCAGTATGTCTCCGGCTGCGGATGCACCGCAGGATCGCCATAGCATTCAGAGGTTGAGGCAACCAGGTACTTCGCCTCGTAGCGGCGCACCAGCTCAAGTACATTGCGGGTTCCTGCAGCGCCCACGTCGAGAGTCTCGATACCATATTTCAAATAGTCGAACGGGCTTGCCGGCGAAGCAAAGTGGAAAGCGTAGTCAATTGCGCCAACGTCAAAAGGCTTGCAAATGTCGTGCCCCACGAAGGTGAATCGTGGGTTGTCAAAATGCTCCGCAATGTTCGACCACCTGCCGGTCACCAGGTTATCGACACAAATGACGGAATCGCCGCGGCTCAAAAGAGCATCGCAAAGATGGGATCCGAGAAAGCCCGCACCTCCTGTTACCAATACACGCATCGCTTCACACCTCCGGGGAAAGTATCGTTAGATCTGGAAATCCGCCTGCTCGTCTTGCGTGCGCGGACCGCTGCCCATTCAATGAGCGACATCGCCCTTATACCGTGGCGTGCGTATCGTACCATTGTGACTTGAAAACTATTTCAAATAGGCGGATCCTCAAGACCGCATTCATAATCTTCCTCAGCGTTGAAGGCGATGGTGCGCTGCTGCTTGTCGAGGCAGCCTTCTTGAACCCGGGAAGTCTCAGAATGGCTCGGCGCAGGATGCCGTAATCCCCGAACAAGTAATACTGCAGATAGATGAGCCTGTAACGTCGCAGTGCCTGGCGCATCGTTAGCCATTCCCCGGGAAGCTCCCGCCCGAACAACCCGCTCGAACCAGGTTGGAACTTATGGTCGATATAGCGCCCCTCTGCTGCCGGCTTAGGAGCCTTAAGCCGATAGACCTGTTCTTGATCGACGATTTTGAACTTTGTGTACCCTAATTTCGTGAATAACTCGAATTCATGGAGAAGTGCCTGCCACGATCGCTTTTCGCTTTCGATCGATACATATCGTGGCCTGCCCGAAACCTCGAGGAGGCCCTCCAGGCACAGAACATCGGCCCCTTCGACGTCGATTTTCAGGTAATACGGAATTCCATGCTCGGCAAGAACATCCCGGAACCTGATCGCATTTACGGTGATCAGGTTCGAGGAACTGCCCATATACGCGTTTCTCTCCGCGAATGTGGGTTGAACCGTCCCCCATTCCGAGCGCTCGCTGACATAAAACCAGGTCTCGCCCGCGCTTTCAGCAATGGCATAGGCGACGACCATGAGGCTGCCGTCGGCAATATGTGGCCGGAATTTCTCCTTGAGTCTCTCCGCCAAAACAGGATTTGCCTCAATCGCGACAACCCTGAAGCCCTTTTTCAGATAAAACTCCGTATCTTCGCCTACGTGAGCCCCGACATCGTAAATCAACCGTTGATTCATCCGCTCCGTCTGAACCAATAATCCACTCTGCTGTCTATGTGTTTGGGCGTTTATCGGCCTTTTGGCAATTGGCTCCATGGTCGCGGTATCCACTCCACTCATCGGTTCCTCCTTAGTTGCTGGATCGCACGCTCGTCGTCCTGTCTGATAGCTTTTGTCAGTTCTCACTGAGTTTGGCTGCCGCTGCTTGTTGATTCGTCTTTGTGGTAGGGCCTCTTCACGCCGCTTTGGCGGGCCGCGTCGTGCCCAAACGCCGTTCGATAAAGCGCAAAATTGATTGGGTTATTCAGAAGGGACGAAGGGGCGCTTTGCAGGCCCCAGGCAGATTGATACTGGACTCTGTTTGTCTTGATAAGATGAATCATCTGCCTCATAAAATAACCATCATCCACATCCGTTCCCCACTCCGGGATACTGATTGGTTTGTGGTGTTGCCTCGCAAACTCTAACCACCACTTCACGCCGTACGGCTCGTTAAAGTCGTTTGCCCACACCTGAGCGCTTGTACGCCCGTAATAGAATTTATGAAACTCATAAATGTCCTCACCGACAATATCCACATAGCCGTCGCCTGGGTACGCTGTATCCGGCGCACAGTTCTGCTTACCGATGTTAGGCGCCCAGTCGATTCTGAAGTTTGGCGACACTGAACGAAAAATCCGGACGAAGTCTCGAAAGGCTTTGATGTAGGCATGTGGATCGGAGCAGGCGCTCCACGCCATCCAGTCGCCATTCATCTCCCAGCCGGTACGGATGATCATGTTTGGATCGCGTGCGGCCAGCAGCTCTGCCGCGTGCCGATAATGATCGTCGTAGGCGCCGGCGGCAGCCGCTTTCAGCGTGTATTCGCCGTTCTTTCCGCGTACGGGCAGCAAATCAATCGAGACTTGCAGCTTCCTCTCTGCCGGCCAGTTGCTTAGAAGCCATACAACACTTCCGGCAACGCCTGGATTCGATGAATCCATGTACTGCCAGTCGTTGCCTCCTGCGAATACTTCAGAAATGTCGACCCTCCTGCCGAGCGCATTCTCAAACGCTTCGGTCTGCGATTCACCCACATCACCAAGAAAGACCCCCAGGAGCTGCACAGACTGCGCGCGGTCCGGTGAACTCGATCTGCTGGCGGTAGGGATATGCTGCGCATTCAAGCTCATAGGAGATCCTGCAGATAGCGAAGAGAATGCGTGACGTATGACGCTGGCTTCGGCAAACATAAGCAAGAGACTGGTGAACAAGATTGATACGCTCATCGCTTAGACAGCCTTGAGTGCTGTTCTTACCGCGCTAGCCCGTCTCCTGGAAGGTTCCAGGATTTGGCGGGAGATCATGGCAACGACGCGCATTCCCGGTAGTTCAGCGGCTTGAGGTTGCTGCCCGGGTTCGGCGCTAAGTCTTTGACGCGCTTCGCGGGGAGGCCCACATAAAGACCGTCAGGCTCCGTACTAGTCAGCACAAGTGAGCTTGCCCCAACTACGCAGCCACGTCGAACAGTAACGTTTGGCATAATCGTCACACCTGATCCGATCCAGCAACCCTCTTCGATCCGAACTGAGCCAGTTTCGGGCTCAGGCAAACAACGCTCCCAGGACGGACCGATCCTATGTGAAGCTGTGAGGATACGCACGAACTGGCCAATCCGGACGTTATCCTCAATCACTAGCTCACTCGCACCGTCAAAAAAGAACCCAACATTGATAAACACCCTTTTCCCAATACTAATTCTTCGCGAACGCAGCGAGCACTTGCCCCACATGTACGCCCCATCGCCTATTTTGAATCCAAGCTTTCGCAGAATATGCATACGAACGAATGTTGGAATCCATTCGCTGCCCAGGATACCGCTGAGGACTGGATAGAAATAGCTTCTCACTCTTCACTCACCATGACACTTGGTTGTTCGCGCCCTTGCTTCGTGTACCCGTTATGAACGATCCACATATCACTCTTTGAACGCCCAAAGCAGGTTGCCGGACTGCAATGTGCCCCGCCTTCAGCAATCTGCCGATGCGATCATACTGATTCAAAATTTGCTTCTTGCCCGTGGGAGGCGTGGGCGCGCTTGAACAGCATGCACTCGGGATCCTGCTACGGATTGTCTTGCAGTGCTTTCCTCACTCAGCAGTCGATTTCGAAAGCTCCGCACTGCCGCTTTGGAGGCACGGCGCAACACGATCAGTGCCTACGGATTGATAAGCGAAATACCTTGCGCCCGCCAAGGCCGTCAACATTCCCAATCCGCGATAAACGGGCCGAAGAGACCGCACAACCGCCGCTTTCCCCCGGAAAACGGAGGTCAGAGTCCAAGCAGTGCTCATCGCGATGAAGCAGCTCGCCTTCGCAAACCGCATGAGCCGCGTTTGCACGCGCTTGTCAAGGCTCAATTCACAAAATGTCAAAGCGCTCCCTGTCTGGTATTGCCGCCGCAATATCCATGGGGCATTTGCCCGGGTCATGGAAATCTCTTCATACACGACGGCTTCGCGCGACCATACGATCTTATAGCCTGCCTGTCGCGCCCTAAGAAAGAAATGGGTGTCTTCACCACCTGTTAATGCGAACCTGTCATCGAATAATGGCACATCAGAAAACACTGCCGACCGGATTAGACAATTGCCTGTGTTACAGAAGTTGCGCGTTGTCCCCGTGGAATAATCCAATTCATCAAAGAACCCTCCTTGCTTTACCCACCCAGCTACGCCAGCATCGAATCGCGGTTTCACCGGGCCATTCACGATATCGGCGCTGAATTGCGCCTGCGTCCACAAAAGTTCATCGAGCCACTCTGGAGCCGGCACTTCATCGTCATCGATCGTAGCGACGAAATCTACGTCTCCCGCTTCCGCAATTGCTCTGTTTCGTACAAATGAAATGCCGCGCTGCTGTTCAACGATGTATTTTATCGGCCAGGGAAGCGCGACCTCCATGCAGACTCCCTCAGCAGTTCGGCATTCATCGTTATCGACGACAACAACGATGAGATCTGGCTTCAGAGTTTTTGTGAAAGTCAATTCCGACATTCCATTCAACAGGGTTCGCAGGAGCTGGCGTCTCCTGAAAGTGCCGATGCAAATCGCTACTCGCATACTGACCTCATTGTTTTGCAACTGAAATCCAAAGTGTTTTGGCACGCCGAACTCGAATGACCTGCGACTGCTCGCACCACCAGTCAATCGCGGCCTCGCCCCCTCTACCCTACCGAGCTCCATGGGGCATAGAGAAGCACGAGGCTATGTCGCCGCATAACTCGTGCGTTCTGTATCAGGCTGGGAGTTATCCCGTGCTCCATATTCCACCGTGAGAATTGCTCCACTCGCGATGGACACAAACATCGGCCACTCAAGGCAGTTCTGCCACAGAATTGTGCATTCGGCCATGTTATGAACAGCGAAATACACGAAGAACGCGAGCGGCCACATATTGATTCGGTGGCTTTCTTCATCGCGGCTTTCGGCCGTGTGAATAGCGCGGGCTATGCCCTTTCCGAATACGACTGAAAAAAGGAGCAACCCAATGATTCCGACACTCAGTACAAGTTCCAGGTACCCGTTATGCGAGTATTCGGGCGCCCATCCGATGTGTCTTGCGATGTCTATCGATTCGGGTGAAGCACCTTGCCAAAAGCTCGAGTACCCGTACCCAAAGAACGGGCGCTTCAGGATCATGCCGGTGACAAGACTCCATAGTTCTGTGCGCCCGGTCAGGTCCGTGGAGCGTCCTAAAATCGAAGGGAGCAAGCTATCATCCGCCATGATGATTCCGGCAACCACTACCGCGCACGCAAGTCCAACGAGAACGACGCCCAGCGGCACTCTCATGCGCCGCCTGAGCTTTTGATACGCCTGTACTATGAGGATCGCAGCGCATAAACTGACCAGTGAACTAGCCGATCTGGACAGAATCAACAGCGTAAGAAACAGGCAAAGCCATAGCCCTTTGAAGATTCTTCCGCGCCCGGATTTAGCCGGGAGGTAATGATTGACGAGGATGGCGGCCGCCATTGCTTCACCGAGATTATTCTTTTGGTTGAATATGCCCTGCAATCCAAGGCTCGACCAAGCGATCTGCGGTACAACGATCATGCTGCCCAGGCATAAGACAGTCACAACTCTGAAGACCCGTCTGAAAAGACGTAACTGCTCTTCAATGGAACGATGCGCAGCCAGGGTTATGCCCACAAGGCTTGTTCCGGCAACGGCGATACTCCTCTGCAACGACAAGTAAGGCACTGCGGCCCAAAGCGAAGAGGCGCAGGTGAGCGCGAGCAGGCATACGATCGAAGGATTGTGCCAAACAGTGCGCCATGTCTCCGATCGATTAGGCGCCCGGAATGCGACAAGGAACACTCCCAGGTAAAGAACTGCCAGAATGAATCGAGCCGTTGCATTGCCTGCAAGAGCAGTTTCTCCGGGCAAAAGAAGTTCCAGAAGCGCTCCCGACAACACAAATAGCGTTGTGCCCAGCACTGCATTCTCGGCGCTCGTGAACGAGATTCTCATGTCTCAACACCAATGGCAGTTCTTTCCGAGGCTTCGCTGGCTACCGCATCCCGGTGTCTCAGAACCAGCACGGCAATACCGAGGATGCAAGCGAGCAGGCCGTCCGAAGCGATGCTCGACCAGGCCGCACCGCGCCAGGAATAGGCAGGGATGACCCACAGATTGATGAGTATATTGAAGGCGGCCACGCCGACCTGAATGAGAGAACGGAGTCTTTGATAGTCCGCGCCAGTGAGCGCGTCCGCAAGAAAATAGTGGACAGACTTCAACACTGGAAGCACCGCGAGCCAGCGGAGCGCCTCCACGGTCTCAGCGTAACCCGGGCCAAGGATGAACGGGATCAGGCCCGCGCTCCATAGCAACAGAAGGCAAACTAGAGACGCATATGCGAGCGACCGAACCAGCAATCGCCCGGTATAGTCAAAGGTTGACCCGATTCCTCCAAGGCCAACGCGAAACAGTTTCGAATATGCGGAAGCAAGTAGGGCAGCAATGGGCACCGTGCTGACGTCGATGAGACGATAAGCTGCCCCGTAGATTCCTGCCGCGTCCAATGTTGCCAGACGCACCAGCATTGTTTTGTCGATGTCATTGTAAAGAGTTTCTGCGCTCAGGCTGATTGAGAAGTAAATCCCTTCGCGAAGGTCGCCGGCCCCATTGGGCCTCCGAAGCTCGGGCAGTCCAAGCCTATGGCATACAAGGATGAATGCAGCCAGCGCAACGACTATATTGCCTCCACAATAGAAATAGCCCCATTGCAAGGCAGAGGGGTGTGAATGCACGGCGATGAGAATGAGCGCTCCACCGAGCCGCACCGCGCTCATAGTTATCCAAATAACGGCAGTCCACTTAAGCTGCTCGAATGCTGTAAACGCCTGCCCTGCCAGTGTTATGATATTCAGCCCGAGAATATCGGATATGCCGACAAGGGCCACCAGCGCGAGAGGAATCTCCGTGCTGAGAACAAAGCGCGAGAGCAGCAACACCGCCGCCAGAAGGGACGATCCACAGCAGATGGTTACGACAAGCGACTGTCCCCAATACCTGCGAAAGCTGATTGTGTTCCGCGATACGCCGCGAATAAGAAGATTGCCGCTGCCCAGTGCCCCGAATGGAGATGCAATGCCCACCAGGGCGACGACACCGACGAATGCGCCGTAATTGCGCGGGCCTAATGACCGCGCAATCTCCACGAAATAAACGGCTTTGATGACAAGCCTTACACCCTGGCCGGCGATCATCCACATGGTGTTGCGTACTAACAAGTGCTGGGAAAAGCGCTGCACACCGTCCGCGGAACGTTTTCGCAAATCCACACTGTGCCTGATCAATTGCAGGTCCTCTACATTCTCGTGATGGAGCTGTGCGCATGTCTCTTTGTGAAATCCCTCGCCATGACTCCGAGCAAGGACCAGGGCTCAACCAGATAGCGCGTCCACAAACGCCTTGGTTCAGTTGCCAGCCGGAAAGCCCACTCCAGGCCGGCCCTGCCTGCCCAGCGCGGAGGCGTATAAATCGCGCCGGCAACATAATCGATAGCCGCTCCCGACGGGAGAATGACATTTACGCATAGACGGCTCAGGTTGTCATGTATCCAATACTCCTGGCGCGGCATTCCCATCCCAACCATGAGCAAATGCGGCTTGTACTCATTGATCAGATCAACAACCTGATGGTTATCCTTCTTCAGTGGATCGGCATTGAAATACCCGTGCATGGTCCGGATCTGCAATCCTTCACATTTCTGCCGTAAGATAGCCGCTCCTTTCTCAGCGACTCCAGGAGCCGCACCGAGGTAGAAGACGCGCCACTGGTTTGCTGCAGCGCTTTCCATAAGTGGCCCCATCCAGTCCACATATGTCACGCGCTGACAGCGATTAACACGTTGACCATACAGGCGAGCTAGTGCCACCAGTGGCATCCCGTCGATGTGCGTCCATTCCGCGTCGCGAAAAAATGCCCGCAGTTTTGGCTCCCTATGATAGAGATACACACTGTGCAGATTATGGTTCGCGATAACGCACTTCCCGCCTCGCAGAATTTGATCGCTCACCAAAGCGGTCAATTCAGCGATTGTCATAGGATGAACCCTAATGCCGAGAAACGACACGGCCTCTTTGTGATTCCTCATGGTTGTTCCAACACAGTGATAGAAAGTAACCGCGCCAGGCACAGTAGCGGTGTCAGGCAATACCTTGTGATTGGCATGAAGATGTTATGTTAGGGTATTGGAGACGTCGTACTGTCGGATGCAGCACGCAGAGTTCGCAGGTCGTTAACTTAGCTGAATGCACATGGCCTATACATACTGTTCACGGTTTAAGCGTTTCAGTTGCTGCCCACGTAACCTCGTTGCATCGTATTGATATGAGCACCAGTCTGACGGCTCACCGTTTCACTGCTCTCTATACAAGAGGCTTCGGATGGAGCTCCTCAGCGACTCGGGCATTGCCCAATTGCCCAGGTATAGAGCGAGATCCATCGGCTTCAGCTTTCCACAAAAGCACATGTCGCTCAAAAGAGGGAAAAAGGCTGTCCATGCGTGCTGTCGTCCTGCTTCCCCGGCAAGTTGAGTCGCAATAAATCCCGAATAAGCTCGCCGAGTAATGTGGGGCCGAACGCTTTTAAGCCACGCGTGAGTGCGCCTCCAGTCGCTCTGCATGCTCACACACAACCGTCTTTCCTCGATGTACCAGATCGCCAACGGGTCCTTTACAAACTCCACTCCAACGTCCTCACGAACACATATACGGACAAGCCAGTCAGTATCGTCATTATGCGACATGCCCCTTGTGAATGGCACAGCAAGCATAAGATCCCGCTCTGCAAAGATCGCAGAGGTGGCTATGTGGCCTTCGCCCCGAAACCACGAGTTGCGCGCAAACAGATAATCAATAAGCCGCTCGTCGTCTCTTGGAAACCTGCGCGGCCAGATGTAGTCCCTGTGTGGTGTGCGCCCAATTACGCGGCACGCAACCACTGGATGAGTTAGCTTGGAATGCCTTGCGCAGTCGAGTTGCCTCTCAATCTTGTGGGGCAGCCATTCGTCATCGTCGTCCAGAAAAGCAACCCACTTCCCCTTCGCGTGTTGAACTCCAATATTGCGGGCATTAGCGCTGCCGACATTTTCGGTCAGTTCAAACACCCGCACGCGAGGGTCACTGATCGAGCTTATTGCTGCAACGGTGGCAGGGTCTCGCCCGTCGATGACAATAACAATATCGATGTCACGATGTGTCTGCCCTAGCACACTGCGCACGGCACGAATGAATAGTGCAGGACGATTCCGCGTCGGAATGATTGCGCTTACTAGAGGACTTTGCACTGATTCGGATCCTTTCAGGCGCCTAGCCTAACTTTCAGAGCCGCCTTTTGCGGCGCAAGGTACTCGATCTCGCAAACAGGGCCAGCGTTTCGCGTTGTGCAGCCTAATGCGTTCTCTTATGCGGTACATTTAACGGTATGACTCAGGCTCACTTCTCGATTCTCAGCTTCAAGCATCTATGTCGCCCCCGTGCCATGCATGACAGCGGGAACCGTCTGCAGTAGGATTTTGAAATCAAGCCAGAGGGACCATTCGTCGAGGTACTTGAGGTCCAAAAGCATCCATTGGTCGAAGGAAATCTGACTACGGCCATTCACCTGCCAGAGACAGGTGATGCCTGGTTTGACGCTCAACCGCCGGCGATGCCAATCTTCCTTGAAGCCACTGTAGTCCCGAATCGGAAGCGGCCGAGGTCCCACCAGACTCATGTCTCCCTTCATGACATTGAATAGCTGGGGAAGTTCGTCAATGCTGGTCCGTCGCAAAAACCTTCCAATGCGGGTAATCCGAGGATCGTTCTTAATCTTGAAGACGGGCCCCGATGCTTCGTTCTGAGCCTCCAGCGTAGCCATCAATTCCTCGGCATTCGCAACCATGGTGCGGAATTTATAGATCCAGAAGCGCCGTTTATTCAGACCAACTCGCTCCTGCTGAAAGAGAACGCGACCGGGAGAGGTTAGCTTAATGGCAATCACCGTGGCAAGCAATACTGGACTGAAAAGCACCAGAAGCATACCGGAAATCAGAATGTCCATCGTGCGTTTTAGTACGACCGGCCAGCCTTCATTGGCCTCGCTATAGGTTGCGATGTAATGATCTCCGTCGGCGAATTCCTCTGCACGCCATCGGACGGCCTTAAGGTCAAAGAGAGCGGAACTGAAGCGAACGATGATTCCATGATATGCGCACAGTCGGGCGATTTCGAGCCAGCGGCTATTGAAGGACAACATCGGAAGATAAACAACTACTTCATCGACGACATTGCGTCTGAGATACTCCGCCAGCCTGGCGAAGTCACTTACTAACGTGAATTCGCTCTTTTTGAACTTCTCCAGGCCGGACCATTCGTCATCGACGAATCCACGCACGCGGTATCCACATTCTGGCCTCGCCGCGATTCGGCGTGCAAATGCAACTGCGCGGGGATTGGTCCCGGCAACCAACATATACCGTAGGTTTCTGCCGTGAATGCGAACGCGCTCTACTGCCAGGCGGAGGATAAGGCGAACTCCTGATAGAACCGCACCGCTTACCACCCAAAAGAGCAAGAGAAACGACAGCGTCACCATGCCAACTGAGAAAAGCATAGCAACGGTGCCAATACACAAAGTGGAAAGCGTCGTTGCCTTGAGGATATCCGTGCTCTCTGTACTTTTACTCGATAGCCGTCTCGACTTGTACAGACCGCTCACGGAAAAACTGAGATGGCAAAGCAGCAGCGCCAGCCCGAAGATGGCAAAATTCGAAATCTTGGCCCTCATCGACAAAAAGTCGTCAAACGGAATCCTGCTCTGCGCATGAACGATGAGAGCCGTGGTCAGGCCGAACGACAGAACAATAAGCGCCGAATCGACGAGTTTCAGGAGGCTTGCGACGGGAATCCAGCGTTTGTGTGTAATCATAGGCTACCCCGCTCGCGGCTTAGTAAGCCAATCGAGATTCGTTAGTTGTTCGTGAGATGTTGGAGAATGTGATGATGGACTAAGTCCTGCACGAATGCGTCGGGAAAGTGACCGCTCGATAGCTATGTACGCTGACATAGATTCCAGACAGATGTTTGGGCTACGGAGCGAAGCTCAAAGCTTCTTGTAAATCGTTTCCGGAATCGGGAACATGCGTTTGTTGAGAATTGCGCCGATGATAGGAACATTGGACGATCGGAGCTTGTCCACTGCCCGCAGGGCCGCTTCTCTGCGGGTGAACTCAGCTTCAAGAACCAGCACAATGCCATCCGATAGCCGTGCTAATGCCATGGCATCCGAGTATCGCGTAAGTGGAGGCGCGTCGATGATGACAAAGTCGAAATCGGCGCGCAACTCGGCCAACTTGGGCCCAACCAGTCTCGTAGTCAGGAGGCTGTAAGAGTCGGCGCCGACTGCACCCGCGGAAATAAGCCGAAGCTTATGAGGACCTACAGATTTGGCGAAGGATCCGATCGGACCCTCACCCAGCAGCGCATCTGTGAACCCGTAAAGGTTTGTCGCGCTAAACAAGGAAGGTAGACCTGGCGAACGGAAGTTAGCTTCGAGCAGACACACTAGACCCGGGGTGTTGCGCGCCAAAGCTTCGGCGACAGATGCGCAGACGTGGCTGCAGCCGCTGTTGTGGTCGATCCCGGCGAAGACTGCGACTCGGGGCGGCTCTTGCCTCTGCAGCAGGAACAATCTGTGTGCTAGCTCGAGAGCCTCGTCGGCAGCCCATAGGTGATTGTGGGCAATACCGGCGCTGCCTTCGCCGGCAAGTAAGCCCTCCTCACCGATTTCAGGTGCAGGATGGTCTTGCTCCCATTCCAACTGTTGCATTAACTCAAAGTTTCTGCTCATGGAGTATTCCCCTTGGTGCGCACCGTGCGATCCGTCTGTGTGGATGCTGCAGCGACAGTGTCTCCTGTCGGGATGCGGATCAGTTGACCTGCTTCAATATAGTCAGGATCATCGATTCCTGGATTGAGGTTCAGAATTGTCTGCAGAAGCTCCGGCGGGCAACTCGCAAAGTGCGTAGTGCAAATTCCTTCAAGGAACTCTCCCGGTTTCACCGCAACTGTAACCGTAGATGAAAGTGAAGGATGAGTTGGAAATGGAGCCGCGAGGAACGAGGTGCTTGCGGGCCGCGAGGTTGAAACGGAGTACCTGGCTGAGGTCTTTGCGGCTTCGGCAGAATCCTTCTTCCAGAAACCTATGACCAACACAGACGCGGCAATTACTACGAGAATGACCGTCCATGCCGCTCTAAAGGATGAGCTAAGGCTGAACCGCTTACGTAAGGCGGAGAGACTGTCTGTTGCGAATTTGCATAATTGAAACCCAGGCCAATGCTTTACGGCCGGCTGCACCGGGCTCACCTGGTTCCCGTCTGGTGATTGTGAACCGCATCTCATTTCCACTTGGCGTATGGACGGTTTTGGCGCAATCTCCCGATTGCTTCTCGGCTTCCTCTGGTTGAGGTAGCCGATGACCTTCCGCACTTGTGGCCGGTTCTCCGCGAACCGTTTCCATTCACCTTGATCGACATCACGGACAGGCTCGTAAGCCGGCGACCTCGATAATTCACAGCTTTTTGTAGTAAGCAGATCAAGGCTGAGATCAGCAATTACCTCGCGCACAACCTCGCAATCGATTGTCCTCCGCTTGAGTGCAAAACAGACTGACATGGCATTGAAGCATAGATTATTGATGTTTCTCGGAATGCCTTGACTTTCTCTGGCTATCATTGCCGTGGCAGACGGTGTAAACAGATCCTCAGTTGAGCTATATCCAGCGGCGCGCAGCCGGTGGCTCACGTATGCGGCCGTTTCACTTTCTGTGAGCGGCTTCAAGCGCGCCAGGATAGAGATTCTCTGGCGAAGTTGAACCAGTTCCTCAGTCGCCAGCTTCTCGGCCAGCTGGGGCTGACCAGACAGAACAATTTGTATGAGCGTCTCGCGTGCGGTCTCGAAGTTTGACAGCATACGAACGCATTCAAGCACGGATTCATCCAGGTTTTGCGCTTCATCAATGACAAGCACAATGTGTTTTCCCAGCCGGGCCTGCTCGGTGCAGATATCATTTAACTTACGTTGCAACTGAGTAAGATCGCCCTGTATCTCATTGATATCCAGGTCAGCCAGTACTGTCCGAAGGAGGCCCTCTGCGGTTGTTAGCTGCTGAAAGAGGAACACAGTTCGCATCTTGTCGCCCAGTCGACGCAAACCATTGAAAAGAACAGTCGTCTTCCCCATTCCGGGCTGCGCAACGAGGGCAACAAAGCCCCGCTTCGATTCCAATCCATAGAGCAACGAAGCGAGCGCTTCACGATGTGTCGCGCTCGCAAACCAGAAGCGCGGATCGGGCGTGACTCCGAAGGGTTGCTCTCGAAGGCTGAAAAAGTCGAGAATCATGGGCTCCTAAGCTGTCTTCTTTGCAATGGACACGACTACGGGTATCTCAAGGATGTCGATAACCTGGGCAGGGGTGTGGAAGGATGGGTCAAAGTACTCTACCAGGTATGCCGCGGCTATGGCAAACACCGATGCGAGACCCAGGCCCACCAGCAGGATGAACGGGAAACCATGGGCAGGCAGGACCGGAATCGCCGGCGGAACCGCAATGGAGACATTCGCAATCCGTGTTTTGTTGAGCGCGCCGGAGGCTTCCTCCTGCTCTCGTTTAGAAAGATAAAGTAAGTAATTGCCTTCGTTTGCTTTTACATCGCGCAGCAGAGTCTGCTGAGTGATAGATTTCTGATCCAGATCCGCCATCTGGTTTTGCATGTTCCCAATACTGCGTTTGACAGCCGCGAAGCTCGCGCGCTCAGAGGCGAGATCGGATTTTGTCTTTGCCAAATCTTCCCTCAGCAATTCGAAAGTCGGGTCCCTGTCTGTTTCCTGGTTCACGTACGGCGACTTTTCAGCCTGAGCTATCGCAGCTTTGGCTTCCGCAAGCTCTTCATCCGCTTCTTTCACCAGGGGATAATCTGGGCTATATTTCATGGCTAACTGTGCGCGCTTTTGCTGGGCAGCCAGCAGGGCGCTTCCCAGACTCTGGAGCAAATAATTGGCCGCGTCGACATCCTGCTTTGCCTCCGACCTTTGCGGTGTAACTTTCATCTGCGCCTGATCGCTGCGACTTCTCTGCTCGTCGGAGGCAATCGACTGTTCTATTGCATACATCTGACCAACGGAATTTGTAACCTGCACCGCTAAATTGCTGCGCTCCAGGTCCGGGGCCTCGGCGTCTGGCTGCATCTCGAAGCTTCTAAGCTGGTCTTCGGAATGTTCCAAGGCCTGCTGATACTTCTGTGCCTGCTGCGCAAAGAACTCGTATGCACCCGGCGGCTGCTGAAGCGCAACATGTTTCTCCAGGTAGAACTGGCTAAGCGAGTTGAGGATGCCATAGGCAAGCTGCGGATCGGACGAGCTGTACGTCACCTCGATCAGATTCGAATCGGCAACTTTTTCAATTTTAAGCTTTTTCGCCAGCGAGCGCACCGCGCGTTCGACCCGTTCAGCGCCGTCTTGCCTGGAGTGAAACATACCCAGCAACGACTTTCCTTCTTTGTTCTGGAGCCCGTTGGCAAGGACTACTTTCTCCAGCACGTCGTGGCTGCGGAGAAGTTCCGCTTCAGAGTTGATTTCCTCCGGAGTTACAGGCCTGTCCCCGTCATTGGGGATTTGCGTCGTTACTTCCGTTGTTACTGGAGGATCGAGGCGCTCGCGGTTCACTAGAATTGACATGTGCGAGGTAAACTGCGGTGGCATCACAATGCCCACAACAACCGCTGCGGCGAGTACAACCATGAAGGTGGAACCCAACACCTTCTTCCTGCGGAACAGCGGCGCCACGGCGTCGTGCAATGTGATATTCACGAACTCTTCTCGGGTTGATGGTCTGGTATTCATTTCCGGGTCTCCTGCGTCTTGTTTGGATGCATGCAGCGCGGCTTTACACGTGCAGTCAACCAACAATTAGAAGGGATTCGGCGCTAGATACGTCCCTGCGTCGACGTTGTACGGGACGTATTTTCGGAAGTTCGAGAAGGCGCTATCGGGAACATAGATCATGTCGCCTGGCCTTACAGTTCCATCTTCGTTGACATTCCTTCCCTTGAGAATGTCTTTGAGGTTTAACTTTTCCACTTCAAACCGCTGATCCGAAGTGCGGCGAAACAAAAGGACCTGCGTCTTTGCCGACGGAGCTAAGCCACCGGCTACCGCAACCGCTTCAGCAACGGTTGTATTCAGCCGCAGTTCATACTGGCCGGGCTTTCGCACCTGACCGAACACCGTGAAGAACGGTTTTTGAAAGTCTTTGAGGTCCACATCGATGATCGGCTCGTGAAGCGTTCCCGCGTATGCCTTTTTGAGCGCGATCACCAACTCCGGTACCGTTAAACCTCGGACGTGGAGGCTGCCTGCCTGTTCAAGGTTGATATAGCCATCCGGCTCTACCGTGACCGTCTGATTTAGCTCCGGCGTGAGTGGAAAGGTCAGGAGGAGCACATCCTCGCACTGAATAACATATCTTGGATTACGCTGCGTAAGTTGGGGTGATGCGCCGCGCTGAACGACCGTTCCGACAAGATGCGACGGAGCGGCCGGAGCCGGCGCACTGCTGGATGCAATCTGCTGAGCATCGCCTTGCCTCGTCATAGTGACTGCGCAGGCTGCAAAAAGAATCCATCGGCATGTTGCGCTGAACCAATCCGCATTGCCAGCTCGCATTGTGCTTACTGAGTTCATGGTTCGCTCCTCGGTTCTGTGATCAAAGACTCAACCGGCCTTGTTCCGCCGCTACAGAATGAGCCGCCGCGGCATGAACATACGCAGGCTGTCCGCAGTGAACCGGCTCGACGTCGCAGCCATCCGCATTGATGGCTACAGATCGCTGAATCATCTCGATCGAGATGACCAATTTGGCGTCCCGTCCCGAACGGACATAGGCGCCTTCAACTCCAGCCAGAGATCCATGGACAATGCGCACACGATCTCCCGCGGCGAGAAAGGGGTACGGGGAGAGTCCAATTCCGTGCACCTGGACGGTCCGAATGCTCTCGATCTCTTCCTTAGGAATCACCATAGGACCGCAAAGATTGCCTACGAAGCTGATAACGCCCGGAACCTTCAGGACGCGTAGTAGCTCATCGGATGACCTTACGATCTTCACAAACACGTAACCGGGAAACAGCGGCACGGACACTTTCTGTTTCCGATCGCTCCACCTGCGCACCTCTGTGATCAAAGGGAGGAAATGACAGATGCCGAGCGAGCTAAGCATTGAAGCGGCAACCTTTTCATGCCGCGAACGAGTGAAGGCGGCATACCAAGATGGTTCCCTGAGCGTATTTGCTTGCTGATTCATGTTGTCTCCATCCATGTTTGCCGCCACCGGCCAGTGGCGGTGTTTGCACACTAGTTCATTAAGCAACTTGAGCGACGTAATAACAGGGAAGGTGAATGCTGCATCACGATGATCAGTCGCGGGCAGTGCAGAGGAACGTTGCAAGAATCGCAGCTTCAGAATGTGATATAGCTTCGCCCTTTCAGTCCCATCAGCCACTTTCTGACGATGGCTGACTGAACCGGATCGGATCGCCTGACTGCAAATGAGGTCTATCTGTTACCGGCTGCTCACCGCACGCAAAGGGGAAAGATTCAATTCGAGCAAGGCGGCTAGGGAACCCAAAGTAGGTGTAGCATAGACTGTTGGTAGGAATATGCAATCGGGGGAATCATCTATTTTGTGTAAGGTGAATATCTGAGAAGCTGTTTGAGGAAAATCCTTAAGGGGGAGGCTAAAGCACGACCAGGCCGTGGCGAATAGCATAGCGAACCAGACTGGCCACATCGTGGATATCCAGTTTCTGCATCAACCGCGTACGATGGGTCTCCGCGGTCTTAATGCTGATTCCCAGCAGGGCGGCAACTTCCTTACTGGACTTACCTTCCGCTATAAGTTGAAGAACCTGACGCTCTCGCGATGTCAGCGGATCCGGAAGGGGTTCTGTCTTAGAGAGAAACGCTTCCGCAACGATGCGTGAGATACTCGGGCTGAGATATATTTCTCCACGCGATACTTGCCGAATGGCATGGACCAAATCCGCGGACTCCTGATTCTTCAACACATATCCCTTTACTCCAGCTCGAAGCGCTTCGGTCACGTACTGGTTTTCATCGTGACGAGTGAGCAGAATGGTTTTGGTTTTGGGAGAAGTCCTACGGAGTTCACGGGCGGCGTCGAGTCCATTCAAGAGCGGCATGCCGATGTCAAAGATGGCGACATCCGGGCAAACTCTAAGGACCATCTGCACGGCCATCTGGCCTTCAGAGGCCTCGCCCACAACGTTGAAACCCTCTCGCTCGAGCAGCAGCTTCAACCCCTGGCGGACGAGTTCGTGATCGTCGGCGAGCAGCACGCGAATCATCACTTGTTCCTCCAGGGAATATTGACGAGCAAATCGGTGCCACGGCCCACCACGGAATCGATGATTAACGTTCCCCCGACTGCATTCAGACGTTCCCGCATTCCGATTAGGCCCAGGCCTTTATGGATGGAGGAAGAAAGAACAGCGGGAACATCAAAGCCTTTTCCATCGTCATGAATCAGGCAATTCAGATTCTTTGCAACCCGCCTCAGCCGAATCTCCACGCTCTTCGCCTGTGCATGTTTGGCGATGTTAGTGAGGGCCTCTTGGATCACACGATACATCGCGGTCTCAATCGCGGGAGCGCACCGGCTCTTCAGAGTGCTGTGAATCTCGATGGAAAGCCCCGCGCTCTTCGCTATTCGATCCGTAAGAAATTCCAGAGCAGGCGGAAGTCCAAGATCGTCAAGAATTGCGGGACGAAGCTCGTGAGAGAGCCTGCGGAGCTGCTTCTCTACCTCATCGAAAATGACGCTTAATTCCCGAAGGCGCCCGCTTACGGAAGGATCGAGTTCGCGAGCGATGCCGTCCATGGCCAGACGGGCGGCAAACAGAAGCTGTCCGGCCTCATCATGCACAGCGTGGGCTATGCGCTGAACCTCCTGTTCCAATGTTTCATTGAGCCGGCGCAGAGCCGAGGCGGCGTCATGAAGGCCGCGATGAGCCATTTCGTAAGGAGAAAGGCTCTCCTCAAAGAATTGTTGCGCGCGGATCAGGTCTTGCGTAAGGGACGCCGAGGGGTTCATACGCACCATCATCCGCGCGACGCTGGAGTGGTGCATACCCGCCACATCGAGTATGCCCCAGCCCTGCGCGAGGGCAGTGCGCCCGATTTCATAAGCGCTCCGCAAGGCGTTCTCATCGCCCATCGCCAGATACTCCGCGAGCGCCCTGGAGTAAGCCCGCTCCAGTGCGCCTTTCTTATCGGCTCGCTTGGTTCGACTCGCTTTCATTGACGCTGTGCCAAGAATCGCACAACCAGCACCAGAGCATCGTCGGTGGTTTTACAGTGATGGGCCAGGATGCTTTCGGCCGCTTTCTGGGGTGGTTGGCTGGCGGCCAATCCGCGAGCAAAGTTGCTGTCGATTCCATCGGTGGCAAAAACGAGCGTATCTCCCTCCGACACCCGTACACTATCCGCATCGAGTGAAGGCGGCAACTGAAGGCCTACAACGCCGGCACGCAACAATAAGGATTTTTCAACGGGGACGGGTGTTTCGCTCCGGCGCAGCAAGACGCCCACTACATTCCCTACGCCGAGCCAGGTCAGCAGCCTTTGCGATGCGTCGAGCGACGCAATGCTCAGCACGACGCCCCGGACGGCGTGAAGTGCTTCGTGACACCGCTGAACCAGCGCCACGACCGGGTCCGCAGCGTGCGTCTCAAGGATATTCTTGGCAATCGTTGCGGCGGTCGCAGCTTCACTGCCATGCCCCACACCATCCAGAACCGCCATTAAGACACCGCCGGGAAATGGCTTCACGACCTGCTGGTCGCCACACTCCGGTTGTCCTGGCAATGCGCGCGAAGCAATGCCCCATTCGAACGGTAATGACACTAAGGTTTCCATTTCCTGGCTGTCACCGTTGTACCTTGACCCACTTCCGATATACATTCAAACTCATCCATCAGCCGCTTGACACCCGGTAACCCCAGGCCCAGGCTTTCCGACGTTGAAAACCCATCGCGAAGGGCCTGATTGATATCCGGAATGCCGGGACCGGCGTCGCGGGCCACCAACTGAATGCCCGTCCGTGCGGATTTGCAAATAGTCGAAATCTTGACCTCGCCGCGCCGGGCATAGGTCACAATGTTGCGCGCAAGCTCCGAGATGGCGGTCGCGATCATGATGGCGTCCGTCGAGGAAAAGCCCAGCGCAATCGCCAGCGATCGTCCATTCTGGCGGGCAGTTACGATGTCCTGATCCGAGTTGATCGGAACCTGGATTTCGTTTTCCACCACTTGAATATTTCTCACTCACCTTTTGTCGACCTTGAGCCAAGATGCGCCAAGCCCTCTTCCAGGTCCAACGCGGCGGTCACATTCTCCAGCGTCAGGCCCAGTTGCACCATGGCAAATGCAACCTCGGGCTGAATTCCCACGATCACGGTCTCCGCCCCGCGCAGACGGATCATTTCGGCAATCTCACGCAGAGTGCGCGACGCAAACGAATCCATCACGTCGAGCGAAGTCAGGTCGATAATCACGCCCCTCGATCGGCAGCGCACGACTTGCTGAATGAGAGCAGCGCGAAAGTGCAGTAGATCGGCGTCCGTGAGGGCAGCCTGGACGGTAGCAATCAGAAAATCTCCTTGTTTGAGAATAGGGACTTCCAATGATTGATCTCCATACTATTGCAAAGGTTATGCTGCCAGCACAACCTTATATCCCAATAAGCGCTCGGCTTGCTCGATGCCCCCTTGCAGGTCTCCGACAGTATTCATCTTGCCCAGATCGACACCTATGTTCACGATAGTCTGAGCGATTTCGGGCGAAAGGCCGGTTACGATGACCGTGGCGCCCAGCAGCCGCGACGCTTCTACCGTCTGCACCAGGTGGTTAGCTACGGTGGCATCCATCGCGGCCACGCCGGTAATATCAATCACCACCACCTTGGCGCGGTTGGTGCGAATGCCGCGCAGCAATTGCTCGGTCAACTGACGCGCCCTTTGCGGGTCAATCACGCCAATGATGGGAAGGATAAGCAGCCGCTCGCGGACCTGAAGAACAGGAGTCGAAAGCTCTCTAATAGCCTCCTGCTGCTCACGGATGATGCGTTCTCTTTCCTGCACGAAGCCGACCGCCACGGTATTCGCGATACGGTTCGCCGCCGGTTCGTAGGCGTCCAGAATGCGGTTCAGCTTGGTAAAGTCCGCCTGGTATTTGGCGAACAGCGAGCGGGCCAGCACGTCACGGAGCAGGAGCACAATTCCGACGACTTCATGGGTCTCGACGCCGCGGGGAATAATGCGTTCCGACAAGTTGCGAGCGTAGGCCTGCAGGGCTTCGAATGTCCCCGTCTCCAGCGCTTCGACATAGTTGTCGTAGACCGACGTGGCCTCTGCGAAAATCTCCTCCTTCGTCATTGCAGTGAGCAACTGCGCTTCAGTGATGCGCCGCGCCCACTCTTCGCGGAGTTGTTTACTGTTCTGGCGCAAGTGGGCGACGAGTTCGCTCAGCAAAATTGAGCCCACTCCACCCTGTTCTGTTGTCCCACTTTGCCGCATCTGGACATGTACGGGCGCAAGATTATTCACGTTTCGAGGCACGTATTTGGCTCCTGTCTGTTGATTTGAATTGTGCTACTTCCAAGGCAGTAACAGAAATCCTGGTTCGCATTCTATTAGCAGTCTTTTGGAGGCGGTATCAGGTGAATCCTGTATTTTCGGCACGAAACCTGTCCAACTTCCAGTAAACGTCAGGAAGCGGTGGTTCGGGCGGCCAGCCCGCGTCTTCCGGAGCGCTGGAGACCCCCAGCCGACAGCCGGCGCTGGTTCAACGAAGCGCTGACTGAAGTCGCGATCGCGGACGGCTCCTGGCATTGCAACCAGCATACTATTGCAAACAGGCTGGTTATGGCCGGGATGGCCCACGCACCGTTGCCGAACGGACGGGACACCGCAGCATCCGAGTGTCGATGCGCTACGCGCCTCTCACGCCGCAGCACAATCGCGCGGGCTCTGTATCCTCTGGCAACAGCTACCGCATAAGCTATGTTGCAATAGGAGAAATGTCGCGTCCTGAACAAAGCACTTTTCAAGGGTTAGGACAAGAACACTTCCTATGGTGACCAGCTTTTCATCCGTGCTGTATTCGGTCCGGATTTGAAAAAATGTAGCAGCATAACGGTTGCGAGCGGCTTGGCTGGGACGCTCTCCGAGCGAGGAAACGATTTAAGCGCATCATCGTTGGGCGTTACTGAACTCTACCTGCGCACATTGACCGTTTCTCAGGTCCACATATTCCGTTTGCTCATAGCCGAACGGATTCGGCGGAAATGATGCCGGAACTTGCCCGGTCGTCCCAGCATAGGACCCCGAAGGAACATGGATTTGGAAGCTTCGCCCTACCTCAATTCCCGTCCAAGCATTCCCGGTCCTCATTCATGCGGGGCTTTCCGGCCCCGCAACGCCCCTCCCCGACGTGCAAAACAATTCGGTGCAGCCTTCGGCTGATCCTGCCTTTCGACATTCGTTTCCGGGCGAACTCTAGGCTCCGTTCGGCTCCTTCTGTCAATCCCGCTTGTGCAGCTCCGCGCGGCGCAAACTGCGCGCCGTGCTCGCTTCCGCGCCCCTGCGGGCTTCGGGGATTGACAGCGCCTCTCTCCGCTCTCCTTTCGCCGCCATGAAACGAATGTCTTTTTCTTGGCCGCACTCCGGCCAGAAGCAGGCAAATCCACTCTGCGAAGGAGCCTAATCATGTTTGACATAGTGACCAATTTGATCTCCGAGAGAAAAATTCCTGCCCTCGATGAACTACAGATGGAGGTACTACTGCACCATCTGTTTACCACCACACCCAGGGACATCCGTATTCAGGTAGCCGAAGTTGCGTACCGGTACGACCACGGCCATCCGCGCGCCATGGACGTGTTTCTTGCCTCTGCGCTGCCGCTGGCGGAGCGGGCCGCGCGTAAGCGGGCGGCGAGGATCTTTGTCCATCCCTCCGACTTGCAGATCGAGCTGATGTATGGTGGCGCAGTAGAAGCCGTGATCGCCGTGTTTCAATCGAATTGTGTCCTTAAACCGGAGGACGATGCCTTTCGGCGCTATCTGCTACGGGCGATGGTGCTGGGAGCCTTACGCGCATACTTTCGGCGCGGGGAAAACGACGGCATCCGCGCGGCAGCCGATCTCGCCGCTTTCGCGGTTCCGAAAAAGCCCTCTCGGAATGAGGTTGAGGACGAGATCATCACCTGGGAATTGCTGGACCGGGCGACGACCTTTCCCCAGCTCAGGCCGCCGGTGCGGGCAACCCTTGAGTGCATTCGTTCCCTTGGTCCCGATCATGCGCTCAAGCAACACGCCTTTACTACATCGGGTGACCCGGACGCGTGGAAGCGGGAGCGGGGCAGAAGGCCGATCCTCGATCCAAACGTGATTGCTCAGTCGATGGGAGTGAGCAAAGCAAAGGTGCACCAGTATCTGCGCGAGGCCCGGATCATTCTCCGGCAAGCATTCAACCAGGACGGCAAGCTGTTTCTGACTCGCTGAATCTATCAATATTATTGTGGGCCACAATCCAATGTGGCCCACAGACCACCACATAAACCATCGCTGCGCCAGTCACTGTTCGCCTCGTGGCTGGCGCTTTCTTTTGTCTTGAAAGCGAATCGGAGGAACCCA
Source organism: uncultured Acidobacteriota bacterium (assembly GCA_963808795.1). GTDB lineage: Bacteria > Acidobacteriota > Terriglobia > Terriglobales > Acidobacteriaceae > Telmatobacter. The sequence goes on along the minus strand of CAWEGL010000005.1, from coordinate 75,012 downwards.
TGAATCGTGAATCGGAACAGTATCGCTTCGCCCGCATCGAAGGCTATCGCATCACGATGACCCGTCTCCAAAATCAGTTCAAGGACAGAGCCGTCAACCTGGAAGAAGTGGCGACCGCCGTTGCCCAGCAAGTTGCGAAAGAGAATCTCTGCGCACCGTGGCGCACATCGGAAACCGAGCGTGCAGGCTGCCGCGAAGGGATGCGGCTTGCCGCTCTTCAGTTTCTATCGCAGTATCGGACCTGCATTGAACCCGACAGCCGGTGTGCCGAAAATAAGACGTGCAATTGACCCGCCGCCGCTATCGTTACGGTCGACAACGAGAAAGGCGTGACGAAAGTCTGCACCAATCCCGACTGCGTGCATCATCCGAAGCGGCAGTACCGGCGGGCGCAGGGCGACGCCACTTTCAAAGCCGAACAGGAGAAGCGCCGCCGCGAGGAAGCGCTGGCCCAGGCAACCGGGCTGCGTGTCCTCAAGGCCATCGGCGACGCGGTTCCCGTCCGGCCGATGAAACGCGACCTGCAGTTTCTCGCCCAACGGCTCACCGCGATGCTGGACGAGCGCAAACTCGCCGTCCTGATCCGGCAGCATGGCATCGGCAAGCCCAAGGACGGCGAGGCCCCGACGAAATTGCTCGCGGCCTTCCTGCCCAAGGCTGAGGAAAGCAAGCTGGGCCGCATCCTGATCGAGACGGCTATCCTGCTGTCCATGCACAACCAGACCGACGCCGCGCGAATCCTCCGCGATGCAGCGCAGGTCTACAAAGTGGATGTGGACGCCATCTCCGCGACAATCAAGCAGGAGTTCGCGGCGAAGGAGAAGGCGAAGACCACGAAGAAGCCCGCGCCCAAATCGCAGACGAAAGCGACGAAAAAGGCCGCGGCGTAACCATCAACCAATTTGAAGCCATTAGCGGAGCCAGCAAGACCGGCTCCGCATTTCTGTATCCGGCTGCCCGTTTGATGTGATAAGGACCGCAGCTTCTACGATGGTTGCAGGTTTGGGTTGAGGACCGGAACCTGTGAAGAAGCCATCGTTGTTGTTCTGGAGGAGGGCGCATGTGATTGCTCTGAGCTCTCCCTCCAGGAATCCAGGCCGCTGGTTCCCGCTCCGCCGCCCGTCACTTGGCGGCGGATAGCAGAACGGTGCTCGCCGTCAAGGGTACGCTGCGCCGCGGCACAGTACGCCGCGCCCTTGACCGCTGCGCTCCGTTCTGCAGGCGGAGACTCGCGACGGGCGGCTCCGCCGGGAACCAGCGGCAGGCAGGGTTCTTCGTCTCACCGAGACGAGAACAGAGGAAGGCGTATCAACATCAAAGGAGGACCTCCATGAAGATCATCGGGTGCGATTTTCATCCTGCGTGGCAGCAGGCGGCGGTTTTTGATGAACAGACAGCCGAGATCGAAGAGTTGAAGCTGTGCCATGCAGATGGGGAAGCAGAGCGATTTTATCGTGCGCTGCCGGCCCCTGCACTGATAGGCGTGGAAGCCAGTGGCAACAGCCAGTGGTTTCTTGATTTATTGCAGCGGCTCGGCCATGAGGTGTGGCTTGGAAACACGGCTGAGATTCGGGCCAGCTATGTGCGCAAGCAGAAGACTGACAAGCGCGATGCCGGGCACATTCTGAAGCTGCTGATTGAGGGGCGGTTTCCGCGCCTGTGGACGCCGAGCGCCGAAGAGCGCGATCTGCGTCAGCTATTGATTCACCGGCACAAACAGGTGGAGATTCGCACGCGGGTGAAGAACGGATTGCAGCACCTGGCTATGAATCGCGGCGTGCAGAAAAAGCGCAAGCTCTGGAGCGTGCAGGGAAGGGCCGATTTAGAAAAGCTGTCGCTGGAGGGATGGGCTGCTCGGCGACGAGAAGATCTGCTCGGCTTGCTGGAGCAGTTGGATCGGCAGATCGGCGAGCTTGATGAAGCCGTGCGCGTGGCAGCGGAAAAGCACCCACCGGCCCAGCTACTGATGACACAGCCAGGAGTAGGACCGATCACGGCGCTGGCATTTGCGCTGACGATCGGGGATGTAAGTCGGTTCCGGCGCAGCAAACAGGTGAGCAGTTATCTCGGGCTCATTCCGCGAGAGCGCAGCTCGGGTGGCAAGCAGAAGCTGGGGTCGATTTCCAAACAAGGCAACAGCTTTGTGCGGATGCTGCTGGTGGAAGCGGCCCAGGCCACCAACCAGTGGGATGAAGGATTTCGTAAACAGTACCTGGCCCGATGCCACCACAAGCCAAAAGCCCTGGCGAAAGTGGCGTCGGCAAGGAAATTGGCAGTGCGGCTCTACTGGATGCTGCGCAGCAACACGCCGTATCCGGAGATCGCCCGTATCGAGGGTAGCCCGGGGGTGGGTATGGTCAGCGAAAGCTAGATCGGCCGTCTGATTGGGCGCCCTCGCATCCAGCACAGGCTGGATGTCCGAATAGAAGCATCATGGTCTGTTTCCGATGGCCGTATCGATGATTGGTGGAGCGGTGACAGCTTCCACCGAATGGTGATGCAACGTGGATTACCCAGGAGCTGGCCCTCAACCCCTCTGGCGATTCACGCGGTGCTTACGCACCGCCCGGGAATAGTTTGTGCTTGACAAAGAGATCGTCCTTATCGATGCCCACCCTTGTCCGATGCCCCGTCGAAGCCGGGGCGGCATCTTCTGCCCACCCAACGGGCAGCGCCGCCGATTCCGGCGGCTGCTTGAACCTGATTCGACGTAGCGCGTCAGGCAGACTTCCTCAAGATTTGCCTGTGACCTGCCCCATCCTGATCCGGCAGTGGCATCGGCAGCGTCAACTGAAGCGGCGAGCGATCCTCTTCGACCTGCGCAAGGAAGCAGCGGAAGTATTCGGCGACGAGCGGCGACGCATCGGTCAGCACGGCGAGGTGCGTTTCCAGGTGAATTTTCGGGTCGTCGAGCGGTCTTGCCACAAGGCCCGGACGAGCAATGCGCTCAGCGCCAGTCGGCGTCAGCCATGCCAGCAGCCTGTCGTCAGTGAGGAGCCGTGGGACGTGATCGGAGTGGTTTACGCGATGCAGAATTCTCACTCCGTCGCCAACGATCTCAGCGCGGCGCAGAATCAGGTCGTGCAGCCACGGATGGACGCTCTTGTGAAAGAAGATCCAGGGATACGACACGACCTCGGTCAAGCTCACCGACTGGCGCCCGGCAAGCGCGTGCCCTTCGCGAAAAACGATCATGAAAGGGCTCTTCGCCACACACCGGCTTGTGAGCTTTCCATTTTGCGGCGGGGAGGTCACAAGCGCAACGTCAAGATCGTGTCTATGGAGCGCCAAAAGCAGTTGCTCGGTGTAGGCCAGGTCGAGTTGCGGTCTGACGTTACGATAGAGGCGCATTTCAACGGACTCCAGGAGCCGATGCCAGCGCTCCGGAAGAAACGAGGATGCTCCGATTCGCAGAATGTTCTGCCCGCCATGTCGAGCCTCCTGGGCATCGTGCATTCCCCGGTGGAAAGCCTGGACGATGTCCACCGCGGCAGGAAGCATTGCATGAGCCGCAGGGGTGAGCTTGTCATCGCCGTTATTCGATTCGTAGAGGCGTATCTTCAGGCGGCGCTGGACCGACTTGAACTGTTTAGACGCGGCAGGCTCGGAGATTCCGACCCGTTGTGCAGCCTCCGTGAGATTGCCCGCTTCGTGTAGGGCGAGGAGGAGCGCGAAGTCGCGGACTCGCAGCGTGTCTGCCGACACTACCCGCTTACGGCGTTCACGCTTGGAAGAAGCCATGGATCACCTGCCCGGCACGCAGACTCCCTCTGCATGACCAAGGCAGGCGGGGCGGAGGCTTCTACTTTCTCAGGTCTTGCGTCCGCCCAGAACAGTGGGAATAGGACGTTGGATTTGCTGGAAGATTACGTTTTTGCACATGTATCGGCTGCGGTTTTGCACAGCTTATTATTCGTGATGCCTTCCGCCGCCAAAGAGTTGCCCAATGCCTGTTTCAAGATCGGGTACTCGGGTCGCGCCTGACGCACTGAGCGAAAGTGGACAAAAAGTTATAACGAAAAGACGAAAAGTTATTGGACAGGAAATCCACGATTGAGGCAGGTTTTGCACAGGGAGGTTTTCCCCATGCCCAAAAGTTCCAGACTCGTTCACCGCGATCAGGAAGCTCCGCAACCGCATCTCTTTCCCGCTTCCCACGACATTCTGACAATGCGTCCGAGAGCGACCTTGCAGCCCGCCACGAGCCACCTTAGAGCGAGAAGAAACGCGGCCATTGCGCCCGCCGATTCTCTCGACCCGATCGAACCTTTACTCGATGTGGGCCGGGCCGCGCACCTACTTGGCATCTCCGTCAAAACCCTGAGAGACTGGATACTGTACCGACGAATCGATTTCGTCAAAGTCGGTACGCACGTCAAGATTCGTCCTGAAACCATACGCGAGCTTGTGAATCGAAACACTATCCACGCGGAGACAGTCCATGAACATCTGGAAGCGCCCAGGTAACCGCTACTACAGCTACCGGTTCGCGTACAAAGGCAAGTCCTATGTGCGCTCCACCGGCACGTCGAACCGGCGCGAAGCCATGGACATCGCCGCAGCTGCGCGAATGAGGCTTCTCCGCCAGGAGGCCGGCATCGAGGAAGTAGAGCGAACGGATCCGCCGCAGCCAACTCCGAAGGTTCCGACGCTGCGTGAATTCCAGCAAATTTTCGATGCGTGGGTGGGAACAGCCAAGGCGGAACAAAAGGGCACGGTCAAGTTCTACCTCGAGATATACCGCAAGCTCCTGGAGTACGGCCCCTGGGCCGATCTGCCCCTGGACGAGATCGACGAGCCAAAGATCGAAGCCTTCAAGGTCTGGGCTTTGAAGCACGGCGGGCGCCGGCGCAACGGAAGCGGCTCTCCGGTCACCAAAACGACGGTGAACCGCTATCTGGCCACGCTGCGCAAGGCGCTGCGCTACGCCCAGCGCAAGCTCAAGCTGATCGACAAAGTACCGGTCATCGAGCAATACACCAAGGACGAAGGAGCCGAACGCGAAACGGATTATGTGTTCAGCGCGGAAGCTTACCAAGTGTGGATCGACAATGCCGCCGAACCGCTGCGGTCGGCTTCGATTCTGGCCCGTCATTGCGGGATCTGCCGGGGCGAGATGCTCCACCTCATGAAGGACTGCATCTACCTCTACCCGGAGCCGGTTGAGGAAAACATCGTCGGCGCGCTCCTCATCAAACGCGGGCTGAAGCGGCGGGCGCGCCGGCGCGAGCTGGCGATCGATCTCGTCATGAAGGAGGTGCTGGAAAAGTTGATCGGGGTTTCCCGGTGTGCGTATGTATTCACCCATCCCGGCGATGCGGCCCGGCCTCTCGGACCGTGGGTGCTCGAAACGCAGATCGGGGATCTGCGGGCGAAGATCCACACCCATCCCGACGCCGGACTGCACGGGCTGCGGCACACTTTTCTGACCGAAGCTGGCGAGTACACGGACCCGTTTACGTTGCAGTACGTGGCCGGCCACGATAACATTAAAACGACGATGCGCTACGTGCATCCGCAGGCCAACGCCGTGCAGAAATTGTTTGTCCGGCTCGGCGGCTTGGAGCACCGCAAGGCTTCGTGCAGGGGTTCGTGGCAAAAAGTGGTTACAAAAATGGGTACACTGGAACCGGCCCTCGACAACGGTTCCGGCCAAGCAGTTGGAAACAAACGGGTTTTTCAGTGCGGAAGTGGTGAAATTGGCAGACACACCATCTTGAGGGGGTGGCGCCGAACAGGCATGCGGGTTCAAGTCCCGCCTTCCGCACCATCGATTCAGGTGCGCAGGGACACGGGCGAGCCTGGGAAGCGGCTTAGAAAATGCACATTTTGTTTTACTTCGTCATCGTCATACACGTGCTGGTGTGCTTCTTTTTGATCGGCGTGGTGCTGGTCCAGCAGGGGCGCTCGGCAGATTTGGCGGGAGCTTTCGGCGGCCAGGGTTCGCAGACCGCGTTTGGTCCCCGCGCCGCCGCCAACGTGCTTACCCGGCTCACCACCTGGTCGGCGATCATCTTCATGTGCACGTCGGCTTGCCTGGTTGTCCTGTACGTGCGGTCCACCGGCTCGCACTCCGTGCTGGAAGGCGCCAAACCGGCTCCAATCAGCGCTCCCGCTCATCCGGGGAAGAAATAAATCGGGCTGGCTGTTCCGGCGTTCTGTCCGAACCCCACGCGGTTCCCTGAACTTGCGCAGGCAGACCCCTATGGGTCTGCCTGCGCAGCTTAGCGGACCGTGTGTTGCTGGCGCAGCCGCGATCATACCGGGGGCAGCCCATTGACGACGGGCACGCCAGGCGGAGGCGTGAAGTGGAAGGTTCCCGGCGGAATAGGGACGTCGGGCTGCTCGTGGGTGAAGGTGAAGCGGGTGAGCGCGCCACCGGCTTCTTCGATGGCGATTCCGGTGATGACGCCGTTGGCGGTGACGGTGAGGGCGATGCGCGCGATGCGATTTTGCGCATCCTTGGGCTGGCCGGAGAGGGTGAAGCAGCCGTCGGGCGCGGGAGCCACGGTCAGGTTAGGGATCTCCTTTTCGAGCTCGGTGTGGCCGAGGAGATAGCGCAACGGAGAGCGCAGATCGTTGAGATCCTTGGCGGAAATGCGCTCCACTTGAGCATCGCCGGGGGCGTAGAACCAGGCGTATTTGCCGTCGAGGAGGAAGATTTTACCGGGCGGCGAGTCGTACTCCCACTTCATGCGGGCGGGCTTTTCTAAGAGCAGCGTGCCGCCGTCGGTGCGCTCGATCCCCATGCCGTGGTAAGTCTCAGTGAATGCGGTTTGGAGGGAGCGCAGACGGTTGTAATGGCGGTCGACGCGCGAGGCAATCTCCTTTGCGGAGGGCGCGGGCGCCTGAGCGAAGAGGACGGCGGAGAGGAATGTGGCGGCCAGAAGGCGGCCGCCGCGGCGCAAGGGTGCGGCTACGCTCATTGCAGGGACTGGGTGCAGTCGGTGCCGCCCTTGGGGTCGTACTTGATGGTACCGAACTGGTCGCTGCAGAAGCCGCGGTCGCCGGTCTTGCCCACGGTTTGAGGAACGGCGGTGATGGCGTAACCGGTCACGCGGTCGGTGCCGTTGACGGAAACCTTGGTGCAGTTGCCGATGTTAAAGATGTAGCCGGACTTGAAGCCCGAGACCAAATCGCCATTCAGAACCTGCGAGGCTGCGGGCGTGGGAGGTCCGGCGCTGGGGTCGCCGCCCAAGGCCGCCAGCGTGCAGGCATAGCCGTTGGCCGGATACGTGGATTCATACTCAATCTCGGCCTTGGTGATGGCCTGCACGGAGTTGATGGCCGAGGTCTCGTTGGCCCTCTTCTTGAGCGTGCCGAAGGTGGGGATGGCCATGAGCATCAGAATCAGGATGATGGCGATGACGATCAGCAATTCCATCAATGTGAAGCCGTTCCGCCCCACGGACGAAGACCTGTCCGTGGGGGCCCCGCTGGATCGGCGCGTTGGGTGGTTGGGAGTTGCCGGGAATGGTGCGGCGGCGCCGCGGCGGGCGGGGCAGAGCAAAAACATGCGGTTCATGGGATTCCAGCGCCTCATGGAACGGGTCGAAAGGCTCAGGCCCATTCTTGAAAATGCTACAACGAACAGACGCGGGAGGGAAACGGGACGCTCGAAAGGCAGCTTTTAGCTTCTCGCTGTTAGCTGCTAGCTCATGTGTCGCGGCGTGTGCCGGTGCATTCCGGGCGGCTTCTGCAAAGCGAGAAGAGCCGGAAGGGCGCGGCGTGGCGCGAGCGATGGGAATGCAGGCGGCTATGATGGCTGTATGAAGCGCGTACTTTTGTCGTGGAGCAGCGGGAAAGACAGCGCCTGGACGCTGCACGTGCTGCGCCGCGATCCGGCCATCGAGCTTTGCGGTTTGCTGACCACGCTGAACGCGGAGTTCGACCGCGTAGCCATGCACGGAGTGCGGCGCGCGGTGCTGGAGGCGCAGGCCGCGGCTGCCGAACTGCCACTATGGATCGTGCCGCTGCCTTGGCCCTGCCCCAACGAGGTCTACGAACAACGCATGGCCGAGGTCTGCCGGCGCGCGACCGGCGAAGGCATCGACGCGGTGTCCTTTGGCGATCTGTTTCTCGAGGATGTGCGCGCCTATCGCGAGCGGCAGCTTGCGCCTACCGGGCTGGAGCCGCTGTTTCCGCTGTGGCAGATTCCCACCGATGCGCTGGCCCGCGAGATGATCGCCGCGGGCCTGCGCGCGCGCATCTCCTGCGTGGATACAAAGCAATTGCCGGCCGCCTTTGCCGGGCGCGAGTTCGATGAAGATTTGCTGCGCGATTTTCCGCCGGCAACCGACCCCTGCGGCGAGCGCGGAGAGTTCCATTCGTGCGTCTACGCCGGCCCCATGTTCGCGGCGCCGCTCCCGCTCACGAACGGAGAAATTGTAACCCGTGACGGATTCGTTTTCGCGGATTTTCTGGTTCCGGCTTCTTGAGCGAGTCTGCGGGCTCTTGCCCTATCGGAATTTCAGCACACCAGCCGCTCGCGCCTGAGCTTGACGCCATCGAGGCGGCCGAGGAGGGTGACGGCGATGCGCGCGGGATCGAAGAGGGTTTGGGCCATGGCTTGTACCTGGCTGGCGCTCACCTCGTCGATGCGGGCGACGACCTCCTCGACGGAGAAGAACTGGTGGAAGTACATCTCCTGGCGGGCCAGGTTGGCCATGCGCGCGTTGGAGCTTTCAAGGCCGAGCAGGATGTTGCCCTTGACCTGGTCCTTGGCGCGGGTCAGCTCTTCATCGCTGAGGGGAGCTTGCTTGAGTTTGGCGAACTCGGCCAGGATCAGGTCCACGACCTTCAGGGCCTTGGCCGCGGATGTGCCGGCGTAGACGCAGAGGGTTCCGGTGTCGCGATAGGGGCTCAGATCGGAGTAGATGGAATAAGCCAGGCCCTGTTCTTCGCGGATGGTCTGGAAGAGGCGGGAGCTCATGCCGCCGCCCAGAACGGTGTTCAGGATGAGGGCGGCGTAGCGATTGTCGTCGGTGATGGGTGGAGCGGGCACGCCCAGGCAGATCTGGACCTGTTCGAGCGACTTTTTGTTGCGCAGGAGGATGCGGGCGCTGGGCGCGGGCGCGGAGAGCTCGTGCAGCGTCTCGCCGCCCTCCAGAGCGGAAAACTTGGCGGTGACGGCCTCGACAAAGCGGTCGTGCTCTAGATTGCCGGCCGCGGAGAAGACCATATTGCCGGCGTGAAAGCGGTCGCCGTGATAGGCGAAGAGATGGTTCTGCTCCAGCCGGCCGACGGTCTCCGTGGTGCCCAGGATGGGTTTGCCCAGCGGATGGCCCTTCCAGAAGCTCTGCATGAACAGTTCGTGGACCAGGACATCGGGATTGTCCTCGTCGATCTTGATCTCCTCCAGGATGACGCCGCGCTCGCGTTCGATGTCGGGCGCGTTAAAGACGGGATTGAGCACCAGATCGGTCAGGATATCGAGGGCGATGGGCACATGATCGGAGAGAGATTTGACGTTAAAGCAGATGGTTTCTTTGCTGGTGAAGGCGTCGAGATTGCCGCCGATGGAGTCCATCTCGCAGGCGATGCGCTGCGCGGAGCGGGAGCGGGTGCCCTTGAAGAGCATGTGCTCGACAAAGTGCGAGATGCCGTTGGTTTCGGCCGGCTCGCAGCGGGAGCCCGACTTGATCCACACGCCCATGGCCACTGAACGCAGGTGATCCATGCGCTCGGTGAGGACGATCAGGCCGTTGGGCAGGATGGTGCGGCGAAGATTGCGCTCAGTGGTCAGGGTCATGGGCTTAAAACTCGATTGTAAGGCAGCGCGGCTGAAGCGGCTGTTTCCGGCTATAAGCCGGTGCTGACCCGTCCAATCACATCGTGAAGCAAGCCTCAGTTAGGGGGCTGCGCGGGGCGCTCGGATGCTCTATGCTGAGCCCAGCCGTGGCGGAATTCTCCCCTCAACTCGTTCCGTTAGACTCCTCCAGTGCGCCCGAAGGGAGCCGCATGCTTCTATTTGGATTAGATGCCAAAGCGCTGGAGGCGTGTATGGCGGATGCGGGCGAGCCGGGATGGCGCGGCCGGCAGTTGGCGGAAGCTATGTATCGCCAATGGATTACGGAGATTTCCGCAATTACCACTTTACCCCAGGCATTGCGCGAGAAGCTGACTGCGGAGGGCTGGCGGGTGGGCCGGCCGGCGATCGCGCAGGTTTTCCGGTCGGCGGATGGGACGGAGCGTTACCTGGTTGATTGCCGGGCAGGCGAGGCGCAGACGGTCGAAACCGTGTGGATGCCGGAGGGCGACGGCGGCGAGGCGGGCGACGAAGCTGGGGACGAAGCCTACGAGCCACCGTCGCTGGTTGCCCCATCCTTTCCACGGCTTGATGGGGAAAGGGTGGGACCTCAACCAACCCTCGGTCACGAAGCCAAGTCATGGCGTCGCGCCACCATCTGCGTCTCCAGCCAGATCGGCTGCGCGGTGAATTGCCAATTCTGCCTCACGGCCAAGCTCGGCCTGGAGCGCAACCTCACCGCGGGCGAGATCGCTGGCCAAGTGGTCGCCGTTCTCGAGCGGCAGGGCGTGGAGGTGGGCCGGGAGCGCGTGAATCTGGTTTTTATGGGGATGGGCGAGCCGTTCCTCAACTACGGCAACTTCATGGCAGCGGTGCGGCTGCTGGTCGAGGAAGTGGGCCTCAGCCCGCAGCGGATGACGGTGTCGACATCAGGCATCGTGCCGGGGATCGAGCGCTTCGCCCAGGAGCCGGAGGAGGTGCGGCCCAAGCTGGCCATCAGTCTCAATGCACCCAACGACGCGATCCGCGGCGAGGTAATGCCCATCAACCGCAAGTGGCCGATCGAGGCAGTGGTGGAAGCGGTGCGCAAAGTGCGTTTGCGCCCGCGCGAGCGCGTGACCTTCGAGTATGTTCTGCTGGGCGGCGTAACCGACAAGCCGGAGCACGCGCGGGAGGTGGCGCGGTTAGTCCGGCGCACGGGATTGCCGGCCAAGGTGAACCTGATCGCGTGGAATCCGGGGCCCGGCTTCCACTACACAACTCCCAAGCCCGAGACCGCGGAGCGGTTCCGCGAGACGCTCGCTGGCGCCGGCATTCCCGCCTACATCCGCAAGCCGCGCGGCCGCGACATCTACGCCGCGTGCGGCCAGCTCAAACGCACTGTCGAAGGCCCTGCGGATCAGCCCGCTTAAGCATCCGAGCTTCAATTCCACCCGATCTGCGAGGCGACTTGATTCGTGCAAAGGCCGTCCGGGCCAAGCACCCTCTGGCACGCATTGAGCCGGCCCCGATCCTCAATCCCGGGCCGGGCTTAATTGCTCGGGGGCATTGGCAGCGGTTGCACGCTCCCGCAATCCGGCCCCTTGTAGGTAGACGTTGATTGCGTCGTCATCGTCATCGATTGCCCATTGCCCCCGGCCATCGTCATTGTCACAGTGGTCTTGGTTGTGTTCGCATCGACATACGTTGACTGCATTTTGCCGGTCATGCTCATTCGTCCAGAGCATGTCATATTCGCACTCATACCGGTCGCCGACCGCTGCACATTGGTCATCTTGCAATTTCCCGGTCCTGGGTTGCCGGTTGGGCCTCCATATTTATCGATCATCGCCTGCGTCACGCAAACCTGCACGGTGTGCGACATCTGTGACATCTGCGGCATGCTCGACATGCTCATGCTGCTTGAAACCTCCCACAGGCCGGGCCTCCTGCTTTGGTTCTGCGCTTGCGCGGCCAGGGCGATGACGCATAGTCCCAACACCGCTCCCATTCGGATCTTGTTCATGAAATCCTCCTTGTCGCGCGAGTCGGAGTCTACTGGGATGCCCCACTCTCCGCCAAAGTTCTCAAATAGTTCTGAGGGAAGCGCGTTTGCAGAGTTTACCTCATGCCCTTGTGCGCTTGAAAGACTTTTTTCGCGAATTTCCTACGAATTAGCGGCGTGTTTCCGCGCCATATCCAGAATTGTGTCGGCCACGCGGCTGGCCGTGTGACGAACGACGTTCTCCTCGCTGGCGAAGCTGCCGGAGATGACGCGGACGCCGAGGGCTTCGATGCGCTCAATGTCAGCCACGATGGGCGCGGCGTTCTCGGCGGCGTAGCGGGCCAGGGTCTCGGGCGAAAAGGAAGCGGTATTGACGAGCGCGTAGTCGAAGATGGGGGCGCGGGTGTGCTCGTAGATGCGCTCGATGTGCTCGGAGGCGGTGAGATTTAGGCTTTCGTTGGCCTGGGTCATCAGATTGCAGATGTAGACGCGCAGGCCGCGGGCTTGGGTGAGCGCCGAGGGAATGCCTTCGACTAGGAGATTGGTAATCAGGGAGGTGTAGAGCGAGCCGGGGCCAACGGTGATCAGGTCGGCGCGGACGATGGCGTCGAGGGTTTCAGGGAGGGGAGCGGAGCCGGGAGGGTCGAGCATCAGCTCCACGATGCGGCGGCGACTGGCGGTGATGTCGGTTTCGCCGCGAACCAGCGAGCCGTCATCCATGCGCGCCACTAAAGTGGTGTTGGCGGTGGTGGCGGGGTAGATGCGGCCGCGGGTGGCCAGAATCTTCGAGGAAAGCTCCACGGCGAGGGCAAAGTCGCCGGTGATCTCAGTGAGCGCGGCCACAAACAGGTTGCCGAAGTTGTGCCCCTTGAGGGAATCGCCGGAGCGGAAGCGATGGTTGAAGAGCTGGGCGAGCAGATCCTCTTCCTCGCTGAGGGCGACCATGCAGTTGCGCAGGTCGCCGGGGGGCAGCATGTTGAAGTCTTGACGGAGGCGGCCCGAAGAGCCGCCATCGTCGGTGACGGTGACGACGGCGGCGAGGTCGGAGATCAGGCCCGGCGGCTCGCCGGTATGGCCGGGAACAGCCACGTGGCGGCGCAGGCCGCGGAGAAGCGTGGAGAGGCCGGTGCCGCCTCCGATGGCGACCACACGCAAAGCCGGCGCGGCGGCCGGAACTTCAAGGCCGGGCGCCAGCGCCTGCGAAGGTTCGCCGTTGGCAGGGATCGCTGCGTTCAAAACAGGCCTTACGGAACCTCAGGATAGAGCAACTCGGTAAAGCGTGGATCATCGACCATGCTCTGAAAGTCGTTGTCCACGCGAGCCTGCAGCCGGTTCTTGGGATTGAGCTCAATGGCGCGGGCCAAATTGCTTAGACAATCCTGAGCGCGGGCCGTTATCGCGTCAAGGACGGCCAGGCCGTAAAAAGCGTAATCGGCGTTCGGATGGTTGGCCAGAATGCTTTGGAACTGCTCGCGGGCTTCCTCGTAGTAGCCGGTATTCAACTGCGAGATGGCGTAGTCGTAGTGCTCCTCGGGCGTGAGGAAGGTGAGAGCGGGACTTTCCAGTTGCCGCTTACACGTGGCAATGTACATCCGGCAGCGTTCTTTCAGCTCCGGAGGGGCATCGGGGAGCAGCTTTTCAAGAGCGGCCAGAGCCTTTGCGTACTTGGCCTGCTGCAGCAGTTGCACGGCGGCCTGGTAGTGCTGGAAGGCTGGCCCTGTACCCGCTCTGGAGCGGCCGCCAGATTTGGCAGCTGCGGTGGAAGTCTTTTTGCGGCCGTGCGCCGCGGATCGGGCCTCTTGCGTCATGGGTTTGTCAAGAGCGCTCACTCCCTTTCGCGCGGATGCGTCGGACGCTGGCCGGCGCAGGGCGTGCGTATGGGAACAACGCTGCTTAGGCCATGTTTATACGCATAACCCGTTAAGACGTCAAATGGGGACGCCTGCGGGGGGTGACGTAAGGGCAATTCCGCCTTGGAGGGGGCGGGCGGCCGCCGCGCGGCCTCCGGGGATTGCGCGGGGGGGATAAAGAGATTTATTGTTGTCTGGCTGCTCCAGAACGAGGCGAAATCGATGCGAATCAGAATGCTTGCTGTTAGTCTCTTTGCCATTTGCGCAATGGTCCCGGCCGGGGCGCAAACCGCGCCGCGGCCGAAGATTACCGGAGTCTCACACATCGCCGTGTACACATCGAACCCCGCGGCCACGGAGCACTTCTACACGGTGATCATAGGCGCGGCAAAATTACCCGATCCCGAGAACCCGCGCGGCGTGCGTTACGCCATCAGCCCTACGCAGTTTGTCGAGGTGCTGCCGCTGCCGGCCGGCGCGGGCATCGACCGGCTGGACCACACCGCGTGGAACGTGACCAGCGCCGAGGGAATGCGCAGATACCTGGCGGCCAAGGGCTGGAAGACGCCGGCGCACGTGGTGCGCGGCACGGACGGCAGCCGCTGGTTTACAGTCCGCGATCCCGAGGGCAACAAAGTGCAGTTCGTTCAGCCGCCCGCTCATCCCATGGCGATCGATGCGCCGCATGTGATCGGGCATCAAATTATTCACATGGGGTTCATGGTGCATAGCCGCGCCAAGGAGGATACGTTCTATCGCGACCTGCTGGGGTTCAGGCCTTACTGGTGGGGCGGCGCCAGGCCGGGGCAGGTCGATTGGGTGAGCCAGCAGGTTCCCGACGGGCACGGCTGGCTGGAATATATGCTCGCCGGGGGCCCGGGGTCCGGGATTCCCGCCACCATGAGCCAGAGGCAGCTCGGCGTGCTCGATCACTTTTCGATCGGAGAAGTTTCGGTTCCCGAGGCGTACAAGGTGCTGGCGGCAGGCAACCGGCTCACTTCGCGGCACGATCCGGCGCCGAAGATCGGGCGGGACGGCAAATACCAGTTCAACTTGTACGATCCCGACGGCACTCGCATCGAGCTCATGAACTTCCATGCTACCGAGAAGCCGTGCTGCTCGCCGTTCACGGCGGCGGACCCGACGGAGTGAGGAGCAGCAGGTCAGCGAGCCGGCAAGCGGGCGCCGGCTGGCCGGCGGCGGCGCCGGAATAGTGGCTCTAGGGCAAGACCAGCCAGGCCATAAATAGCGGCGTTTAGAAACATGACCGTGTGCCAGGTGACCGGTTTCGCCGGCCAGATCAGAGAAGAGATCAGAGAAGCTGGAAGAGTGATGGCGACGACTGCCCAATGACCGAAGTTGGCGGGTGGATGCGCCAACATTCCAAAGAGGACCCAGAAGCAGGTTACGGCAGCTCCGGCGAGTACCCAGAAAGCGATTCTTAGAGTCATTCGCTGCATCGCTCACCTCCTTCGCTCCTTTGAATGGACAAGTCTACTCTCAAAGGCGAGTGAGGCCAAATCGGCATTTGGCCCCGAATTCACCTTAGGATATACTACTTTGAGTGTCTGCTGGGCAGGGAGATCCCTGTCTGGCGGGCGAAAAACGGACGGGGCGATTTCTCCCCTCCGGAAATCGAGATAACAATGCCCAAGTTGAAGACCCATAGGGGCGCCGCCAAGCGCTTCAGCAAGACCGGGACCGGCAAGATCAAGCGGGGCCACACGAAGACCCGGCACATTTTGACGTCGAAGGCGCCCAAGACCAAGCGCAAGCTGGGAAAGAGTGTGATAGTTTCAGACGGCGACTACAAGAAGGTCGCGCGCATGATTCCCTACGCCTGAAAGGACACTTGTCCAAAGGGCTGCCGCGCGCAGCGCCCCCCGCCGGAAAAAGCAATGCGTTCGCGCCGGCGAGAGATCGGGCATGAATTAGCGAGTGAAGAGGTTCACGGGCTGCAATCGAAGCGGCCCTCCTGCCTCCAGCCGCGTAACCGGAAAGCAGCTTTTAGCTTCCAGCTCTTAGCTTTTAGCTCATCCTGGTAGGGCCGGATGATTGGCTCCCTGCGGGGTTGAGAGGCGCAGAGCGGATCGCTGATGGCTGGCAAACGAAAAGGAGAAGAGATATGCCACGCGTAAAACGTGGAACCAAGCGAACCAGCCGCCGCAAGAAGATCCTCAAGCGCGCCAGCGGCTACTTCCTGACCAAATCGAAGCTTCACCAGGCGGCGCGGGAGGCCGTGGAGCGCGGCCTGAAGTTCGCCTACCGCGGCCGGCGCGAGAAGAAGCGCCAGTTCCGCTCGCTGTGGATCGTACGCATTGCCGCGGCCTGCAAGCTGAACGGGACCAGCTACTCGCAGTTCATCAACGGACTGAAAAAGGCCGGCGTGGAGCTCGACCGCAAGATTTTGGCCGAGATCGCCGTGAAAGACTCGGCGGGGTTCGGGAAGCTGGTGGACCAGGCCAAGGCTGCGCTGGCAGCCAAGGCGGCGTAATTCAAGGTTTAACTGGCGGACGAAACAGCCAAGACCTCGGCGTCATGAGGAAGAATCGCGCCAACTCTAAGCAGATTTCCCCGCCGAGGCCTTCCCTGTCCTTCACCATCGCAGCTACGCGCCAATCTGGAACCTAGATTTCACGGGCCGGAATCCGCGCCGTCATGCCCAGCGGGATGAGGGATTCTTGGCGCAGCATCTTGCCGGGGTGAGGGGGCGTCATGAGCCTTTTCCTACGCAGAGCGATGGTTGCGCCATCGGACACGTTTACTTTTTCTCGTCCACGTCCACGTACTCGGCGTCGATGACTTCGCCTTCCTTCTTGCCGGTTCCGGCGCTACTTTCTTCCGAAGGTCCACCCTGTGCAGCAGCGCCCGGCGCAGCCCCGCCCGGCCCGGCCCCAGCTTGCGCCTGCGCAGCGCTGGCCTTGTACATCGCCTCGGCCATCTTGTGGCTGGCCTGGGTCAGCTTTTCGTGCGCGGACTTCAGGTCCCGCGCGGACGGCGAACTCTCCAGCGTCTTCTTGGCATCCGCCAGCGCCGCTTCGACATCGGTCTTTTCGGCGGCGGGCACCTTTTCACCCGAGTCCTTGAGCATCTTCTCGATGTTGTAGACCAGGCCGTCGAGGGCATTACGGGCCTCGATCTTTTCGCGCTGCTCCTTGTCCTCTGCCGCGTGCGCCTCGGCCTCCTTGGCCATCTTCTCTACTTCTTCCTTGCTCAGGCCGGAGCTGGAAGTAATGGTGATGCGCGTGTCCTTGCCGGTGGCGTTGTCCTTGGCGGTCACGTTGAGGATGCCGTTGGCGTCGATGTCGAACGTCACCTCGATCTGCGGCACGCCGCGCGGCGCCGGCGGAATGCCGCCCAGCTTGAACTTGCCCAGCGTACGGTTCTGCCCCGCCATGGGCCGCTCACCCTGCAACACGTGCACCTCAACCTCGGTCTGCGAGTCGGCCGCCGTCGAGAAGGTCTCGGTCTTCTTGGTGGGGATGGTCGTATTGCGCGGAATCATCGTGGTAGCTACGCCGCCCAGCGTCTCGATGGACAGGGTCAACGGAGTCACGTCCAGCAGCAACAGATCCTTCACGTCGCCGGACAGCACGCCCGCCTGCACCGCCGCACCAACGGCCACCACCTCATCGGGGTTGACGCCGCGATGCGGCTCGCGCCCGAAGAGATTCTTCACCAGCTCCTGAATCTTGGGCATGCGCGTCTGCCCGCCCACCAGCACCACCTCGTTGATCTGGCTGGTCGAGACGCCGGCATCGGACAGGCACTTCTTGCAGGGCTCGACCGAACGCTCGATCAGGTCCTCGACCATCTGCTCCAGCTTGGCGCGCGTGAGCTTGCGCACCAGGTGCTTGGGGCCGGTGGCGTCGGCGGTAATGAAGGGCAGGTTGATCTCGGTTTCGAGGGTGGTGGAGAGCTCGATCTTGGCCTTCTCGGCGGCGTCTTTGAGGCGCTGCAGGGCCATCTCGTTGCCCTTGGAGGCCAGATCCAGGCCCTCCTCCTGCTTGAACTCCGCGATCAGCCAGTCCACGATGCGCTGGTCGATGTTGTCGCCGCCCAGGTGGGTGTCGCCGTTGGTGGCCTTGACTTCGATGACGCCTTCGCCGACTTCGAGGATGGAAATATCGAATGTGCCGCCGCCAAAGTCGTACACGGCGATGGTCTCATCCTTTTTCTTATCAAGGCCATAGGCGAGCGCGGCCGCCGTGGGCTCGTTGACGATGCGCTTCACGTCCAGGCCGGCGATCTTGCCCGCGTCCTTGGTGTCCTGGCGCTGCGCGTCGTTGAAGTAGGCGGGGACGGTGATCACGGCCTCTGTGACCGGCGCCCCCAGGTAGGCTTCGGCCGATTTCTTCAGCTTTTGCAGGATCATGGCGGAGATTTCCGGAGGGGTGTACTCCTTACCCTGCGCGACGACGGCCACGTGGTCGCCCTGCCTGACAACCTTGAAGGGGACCATCTTCATCTCGTCGGTGACCTCGCTGTAGCGGCGGCCCATGAAGCGCTTGATGGAGAAGATGGTGTTCTCCGGATTGGTGATGGCCTGGCGTTTGGCCACCTGGCCGACCAGCCGCTCGCCGGACTTAGAGAAGCCGACGACGGAGGGCGTAGTGCGCGCACCCTCTTCATTTGCAATGACTTTAGGCTCGCCGCCCTCCATGACGGCGACGCAAGAGTTGGTGGTCCCGAGGTCGATTCCGATGATCTTAGCCATGGTTGTTTACCTGCCTGTGGAATGAGGATTCTGACTCTTATAGGATGCATGATTGAGTGAGACAGTGTCAACTTTATTTGATGTGGATTTCATCAGAGGGAAGAATTACGTCCTCGAATGGGCCTTCTTCCGTCCCCAAACTGAATAATGCGCAAACGAGCGCCCCGGAGGGGCTAAAGGTTCGCTTGGGACGGCGCGAAAGGGCTCGCAATGTTGGCTTGGAGGTTCAGGCCGGAGCGCGCAATGTTGGCCCGGTGCTTCGCGAAGCGCGGAGGGGCATTACCGGCAATTTCCTGCGCGGGGGAATTTATTTGCCGGCAATTGCGCGAGTTAGACAAATTGTTTACCGACAATTGCGCACAATTTTGCAATGTGATGGCGGTGAAGTGCCTCAATGCGGTACTTTGGCGGCATCTTGCGGGGCGCGGACGCGGCGCGGGGGTGGTTTTTCGCGGCTGGAGTTGACTATGAGGAGGCAGCGGCGTTAGCGGGGTTAGCGGAGCTAGCGGGGCTATCTGGGACAGCGAGTCGGCGGAGCGGCGGGATCAGGGGCGAACAGGGACAAGGGACTGGGGACAGGGTCAGAAGGGCCGACGAGGAAGGCGGGTGGGGCGTTCATGAGGCGGCTGGGCGGGTTGGGCCGGGCTGAGCGAGGCTGGCTAACGGCGCGCGGCGGCCAGCGCCACGCCCAAAGCCTCTTCGGGCTCGGGGCGGACGCGGAAGTCGGCGTGGGCTTGAGCGTAGAGGACGCGGCCGTCGCGGGCGATGACGTAGGTGGCGGGCAGGGGCAGGCGCCAAGCCTGGTCGCCGTTGAGGAAGGGGATGTTGATAAGGATGGAGCGGTAGTAGTCGCGGTGGAACTCGGGGATGGCGTAGGCAAGCCCGAACTGCTCGGCCAGGGCGCAGCCGGGATCGGCGAGGACAGGGAAGGGAAGCCCGTGCTGGCCGATCATGAAGTCGCTCTGGCGCGCGGTCTGGGGGCTGACGGCCACCATGAGCGCGCCGGCCTCGCGCAGCCGGCCGTAGAGGTTGCGCCAAGCCTCAAGCTCGGTGATGCAGTAAGGGCACCAGCGGCCGCGGAAGAACTTGACGACCAACGGCCCGAGAGAGAGCAGGTCCTGGCTGTGCAGCACCTTGCCGTTCGAGTCGTTGAGGGCGAACCCGGGAGCGGCGGCGCCCACGGGCAGGATGCGGTCTTCGATGCGGGTCGAGAAGAGCTCGGCGACGGCGCGCTCGCCGATGGCCATGCGCTCGGGCTGAACGAGGTGGCGCGTGTTGGCGGTGATCTCGTCGAGCTGGTCCTGGAGGGCGGTCATGCTTCGTATTTTCGCAGACGGGAATCGCCAACCGCGGCCCGAGCGCTGTGCCGGCTCATGTAGGCGGGCAATAGTGGCTCATTTGGGCTACAATTGATGCATGGCCACGAACGCAGTTGTCCGCTCCAGAATCGACGCCGAAGTGAAAGACAAGGCTGCGGCCGTTCTCGGGAACATGGGCCTCACCGTTTCCGATGCGATCCGCATCGTTCTGACCCGAGTGGCAAACGAGAACGAGCTCCCCTTCGACCTGAAGCCCAACAAGCTGACGCGCGCGACCATGCGCAAGACGGCGCGGGGCAAAGAAGTCCACCGGGCGAAGAACGCCGCCGATCTCTACCGCAAGTTGGAAATCTGATGCCCACTTTGGCGCGGCCACTAACACAGAGCCAAATCGACGCCGCATCCAAGTTTTGGCCCGACGACGGGGAAAGCAAAGACCCGCTCATCCAGTTGAAAACAGCCTTTCCAGGTTGCCTTGAAGCAATCCCGATAAAGGCCATCGTGCTGAACCAACTGTTTGGAACGCACGTAATCGCAATCTCCAAGGTCGCCGAACATCTCGAAAAGCTGCTCAAGGAAACCAGCACAGCCGGCCCGCTTCTTGTCGAAGAGCTTGTCGAAAATATTAAAAAGGAGATTATTAGACAGAATGGCAAAGGACGCGAACATTACAGCTTCGCGGCAAAATTCGGACACTTTTTCATCGACTCGAATCTTCCAATTCTTGACCACTATGCGGAGGAGATGGCCGTATGGCACCTCGGGCAGGCCCAATCACGAAATCCCAAACGCTACCTGTGTTTCTGCGAAAACATCGAGAAACTTGTTGAACTCGCTGGCCTGACCTGCGATTGCGCAGAACTGGACGCCTACCTTTGGATTGCTGGGGAGTATCGGTCCTGGTCGAAGAACAGAAAGCGAGAAATCAGCTTAGACCTGAAACCTTGCTTTGAACACCTACAGAACGACCCGGAAAGTGAGCCTATCCTCAGAAACATTCTCGGGCCAATGTACAAACCTTCCTTACCTTGAGAATCATCTTCCGAACCTCTGCCGTCCGCCCATCCCGCTCAACCCGCCGCGCATCATGCTCTTGGCCAGGCCGCCTTTGCCCATCTGCTTGAACACCTTGCTCATCTGCGCGTACTGGCGGAGGAGCTGGTTTACGTCCTGGACGGTGGTGCCCGAGCCGGCGGCGATGCGCTTGCGGCGCGAGCCGGAGATGATCTCGTGATGGAGGCGCTCCTTGGCGGTCATGGAGTTGATGATGGCTTCAAGGCGCGTGAACTGCTTTTCGTCGATCTGCTTCGAGGCCTGCTGAAGGCCGGCGAAGGGGCCAACCGACGGCATCATCTTCAAAATGCTCTCCATCGACCCCAGCTTCTTGATCTGCTTGAGCTGTTCGCGGAAGTCTTCGAGCGAAAAGCCGTCGCCGAGCAGGGCCTTCTTGGCGAACTCCTCCTGCTTTTTGCGGTCCAGCTTGTCTTCGACCTTCTCGATGAGCGAGAGCATGTCGCCCATGCCCAGGATGCGGCTGACGATGCGGTCGGGATGAAACGGCTCGAAGGCGTCGGGCTTTTCGCCCACGCCCAGGAACTTGATGGGCTGGCCGGTCACATGCCGGATCGAAAGGGCCGCGCCGCCGCGCGCGTCGCCGTCCATCTTGGTGAGCACTACGCCGGTGAGGCCGAGGCGCGTGTGAAACTCCTGCGCGGAGTTGACGGCGTCCTGGCCGGTCATGGCGTCGGCGACGAAGAGAATCTCGGAGGGCGAGAGCAGCTTCTTGAGCTGCTCCATCTCGGTCATCAGCTCTTCGTCGATGTGGAGGCGGCCGGCGGTGTCCACGATGAGCGTGTCGCAGCCCATAATGACGGCCTCGCGGCGGGCTTCTTTGGCGAGACGGACGACGGTTTCGGAGTTGGGGAGAGCCGAGCTGGCGGACTCGCCCTTCGCGTCGCCCTCGTAGAGCTTGGCTTCGACCTGCTTGGCGACGATCTTGAGCTGCTCGCGCGCGGCGGGACGGTAGACGTCGACCGAGACCAGCATGGGACGGTGACCGCCCTTCTTGAGCCAGGCGGCCAGCTTGGCGCTGGTGGTGGTTTTGCCGGAGCCTTGCAGGCCGGCCATGAGGATGACCGTGGGCGGCTTGGAGGCGAAGTTGAAGCGCGCGGTGTCTTTGCCGAGCAGCGCGATAAGCTCGTCGCGGACGATCTTGACGACCTGCTCGGCGGGAGAAAGCGCAGTCATCACCTCGGCGCCGACGGCCTTCAAGCGGATGTGCTCGATGAGCTCGCGGGCGACGTTGAGGTTGACGTCGGCTTCGAGGAGGGCGACGCGAATCTCGCGCAAGGCTTCGGCGATGTTCTCTTCCGTGAGCGTGCCCTGGCCACGGAGGGATTTGAAGACGCGCTGGAGTTTGTCAGTTAGGTTCTCAAACATAGGGTCAAGTTCAAGTGTACCGGAGACCTGAAAGAGGTTTCAGGTGTCAGGTGTCAGGTTTCAGGGGCCAGGGATCAGGGATCAGGGGTCAGAGGGACAGTGGGCATGAATAGCTCGTAGCCAGTAGCCAGTAGCCAGTAGCCGACCCAGTAGCCGGTAGCAAGTAGCAAATAGGTGCAAGCTACGGGCTACCTGCTGCCGGCTTCACTATTCCGCTGGGGCGATGAGGTAGTGCTCCAGCTTGCCGTCGGGGTAGGTGTAGGTGGTGAGTTCGAGTCGGCTGGACGCGTGCGGTCAGGGGCCGGGGTACTTGCCACTGCGCAGGTCTTCGGCGGCCTGGGCGATGCTCTCGGGGCGGCCGAGGTCGCGCCAGTAAGCGCCATGGGCTTGGAAGGCGACGATCGATTCGCCTTGGGCGGCTAGGCGCAGATAGGTATCGATGATGGAGAAGGCGCCTTGTTCGGTCATTAACTCGAAGATGCGGGACGAGAGGACGTGGATGCCGGAGAAAGCCCGCGCCTGAAGCTCGGCGGCTGGGCGTACCTGCTCAGTTGGACCGTCAGAATCGGAAAGAATGTTTGGCCCGGCGCGGCGGCCGCAGAGCTGGCCCTGGGTGTCGAAGAGCAAGTAACGGGAGGTGGCGCGGTCCTCGACGGCGAGCGTGGCCAGGGCGCTGCGTTCCCGGTGGAAGCGCAGCATCTGCTGGAGGTCGATGGAGCTGAGGACATCGACGTTGTGGAGCAGGAAGGTCTCGGGGGCGCCGCCGGAGAGAAAGAACGGGGCGGCATTTTTGAGTCCCCCGCCCGTATCGAGCAGGTCTTCTTCATGAGAGATCTCAATGTTCATGCCGAAGTTGCCGTGCGCAGCCAGATAATTGGCGATGCGATCGGAAAAGTGGTGGGTGTTTACGATGACGGCGGTGACGCCCGCGGATTGGAGGCGGCGCAGCGCCAGCTCCAGCAGGGTGCGGCCAGCCACTTCGACGAGCGCCTTGGGGCGATCGTTGGTGAGGGGGCGCAGGCGCGTGCCCAGGCCGGCGGCCAGAATCATGGCCTTCATTTGCCCATCTTCTCCAGCTCCAGGTGGCGAACGGCCACGTCCACGCCCTGGCCGCGCAGGTGCGTGGCCAGGTGTTCGGCCAGATAGACGGAGCGGTGCTGGCCGCCCGTGCAGCCAAACGAGACCATCAGATGCTTGAAGCCGCGACGCCGATATTCGCTCACGCTCGAGTCCACCAGCGACTGCACGCCGGCGAGGAACTGGTGCACGCTCTCCTGCTGGTTGAGGTAGTCGATGACCGGCGCGTCCTTGCCGGTGAGCTGCTTGAAGCGGTCTTCGCGGCCGGGATTGGGCAGGCTGCGCGCGTCAAAGACGAAACCGCCGCCGTTGCCGGTCTCGTCGCTGGGCATGCGGCGGTGGAACGCGAAGCTGAAGATGCGCACGGTGAGAGCGTCGGCGGACTCGGCCAGGCCTTGCAGCTTCTCTGACGCGCTCATGGCGTCGAGGGCTTGAAGCAGCGCGGGCAGGGCGATGGGCAGGGTGACGTGGGCGGCAAGCCAGCGCAGGTTTTTGAGCGCGTAGGGGACGCTCTGCAGGAAGTGGGGCTTGCGCTCGTAGAATCCGCGGAATCCGTAAGCGCCCAGCGCCTGAAGGATGCGCACGTAAACGAAAGCGTAATAATGGCGCATGAAATCGGCGCGGCCGATAGGCACGAAGGTGGCGAGGCAGCCGAGGTAGTGGTCGAGCAACTCCTGGCGCAAGTCGGGCGGCAGGTCGGCTTTGCCGTCGAACAGCAGCGAGGCAACGTCGTAATGGAGCGCGCCTTTGCGGCCTCCCTGGTAGTCGAGGAAGTATGGCTGGCCCTCGTGGAGCATGATGTTGCGGGACTGGAAGTCGCGGTAGAGAAAGTAGCCGGAGGGAGCGGTGAGCAGGAAATCCGTGAGCGCCGTGAAATCGTCTTCCAGAGCCTGCTCGTTGAAGGGGATGGCGGCCAGGCGTAGAAAGTAGTACTTGAAGTAGTTCAAGTCCCAGGCGATGGACTGGCGGTCAAAGCTGGCGCGGGGATAGCAGACGGAGTAATTCAGATCGCGGCCGGCCACGGCCTGGAAGCGCGGCAGCACGGCCAGCGTCTTGCGATACATTTCAACGACCTGCGGCGCGAGGTTGCCGCCGCTGCGATTGCGGCTGAGGAACTCAAAGAGGGTGGTGTCGCCGAGGTCCATTTCGAGGTAAGCGCCATGATCCAAATCCTCGGCATAGATTTCGGGGACGGGCAGGCCATGACGCCGGAAGTGGCGGGAGAATTCGAGGAAGGCGGTGTTCTCCTCACGTACGGAGTATTGAATGCCGATGGCGCGCGCGCCGCCGCCGGAGAGGCGCAGGATGGCGCGGCCCGAGCCGCCGAGCTGGCCTTGCAGGGGTTGCACCTGATCCACGGGCAGATGAAATTTCTCTTCAAAAAGCCGCCGTAACACTTCCATGCTTCGATCCCCGCGGCGGATTCATGCCGCTGGAACAAAGATACGCAGCGCGGGGAAGCGGGTGCAAGGCATAGAGGCCCTAGAACTGGTTGCACAAATGCTGCAGGGCGCGCGAGGAACATCCCTCAGGGGCCAAACCCGCGTTTTATGCGGCAATTGCGGCACGGACAAATCCGTGCCCTTTCAAAGCCCCATTTATGCAACCAGTTCTAGTTTGCCGGGGCAATGAGGTACTGCTCCAGCTTGCCGTCGGGGTAGGTGTAGGTGGTGAGTTCGAGGCGGCGGTTGGGGTAGACGATCTCGAATTCGCGGAAGGTCATGCCGCCGCGGAGTTCTTCGTGGGTTTGGCGGATGCTTAGCGGCTCGCCCAGCGGGCCGAGGCTGGACTCAAAGTCGGCGATGGCCTGGGGGGAGAAGTAGGCGTTGAGGTTGGGCGAGAGCAGGCTGCGGTCGAGACGGCCGTGCTGGAGGCCGCGATAGAGGTCGAGGGCCTGCTGCTCGGCGGGGGCGAGCGAGTAGCCGGCAACCAGGGGCGCGGCCAACTGGGCGATGGAGGCGGCGGCATCGACCGCGTCCTGGTTGGTGAGGACGGCCACAGCGGCGCCCGCGTCCGGGAGGACTTCATTGTCGGAGACGAAGCCGGAGACCTCGCCGGAGTGCTCGATGGAGAGATGGCCGCCGCGGTCGAGGACTTCGACGCCCAGGCCATAGTGGGTGTTCTTGCCGTCCTTGAGCTTCACGGCAGTGAACATTTCCTTGTAGCTCTCGGGGCTGAGCAGGGATTGGGCGATGAGGCTTTCATCCCAGAGGGCGAGGTCGTGTGGGGTCATGGCCAGCTCGCCGGCGGCGAACATCCAGCCGCGGCCCTCGGCGGGCGCGGGGCGCAAGGGGCCGAGCGCGTGGCGATAGTAGGCGATGGGGTCGGAGCGGGTGAGCTGATCCTGGTCGGAGTTGCAGACGGACTTCATGCCCAGGGGACGGAAGATGTGCTCGGTGAGGAAGGTGAAGAGCGGCTCGCCGGTGATCTCCTCGACGATGCGGCCGGCGATGACGTAGTTGGTGTTGGAGTACTGCCATTGTGTGCCGGGGTCGAAGTCGAGGGATTTTTTGGCCCAGGTGTCGAGGATGTATTCGGAGGTGACGGGCTTGAGCATGGGCGTCATCACGTAGTCCTCAGGCCAGAAGTCCTGGTAGCCGGAGGTGTGGGAGAGGATTTCGATGATGGTGACTTCATCGCCGCGGGTGAGGCCGGGAATGTACTTGCCGACGGGGTCGTCGAGCGAGAGCTTGCCCTCCTGCTGGAGCATGAGAATGGCGGCGGCGGTGAATTGCTTGGAGATGGAGCCGATGGAGTAGCGCATGGAGGGCGTGGCGGGGACGGCGGGCGAGGAGGCTGTGGCCAGGCGCGCATCGCCGTAGGCGTGGGTGTAGACGAGCTTGCCGTGCTGGACGACGGCGATGGAGGCCGAGGGAACGCCGGTCTGCTTGAGGATTTGGGTGGCGATGCGGTCGATGCGGGCGCGGAGGGCGGGCGAGATGGCGTTTACGGTCTGGGCGGACGCCGCCGCCAGAAGAAGGACGGACAGGATTGCGGAATAAAAGAGCTTATGTAGGCGCTTCATGGAAGCCAGCCCCCGGATTGGATTGGCGCGCGGAACCCAGGCGGCGCGCGCGATGCGGACACCGATTACGGTATCAGCTACGGTATCAGGCCTACGGTATCAGGCCGGCGGCCGGTAGGGTAGTCTGGCGCTTGGGCGCAGAAGACGGGCGCGAAGGGGAGACCGGCATAAAGGGGGCGTGGAGACGAGTGTGGAACGGCTGATCGAAGGGCATAGGCGGTTTCTGGCGGAGGTGTTTCCGGCGAGGAAGAAGGAGTTTCACCTGCTGGCGGAGTCGCAGACGCCGGAGGTTCTGTTCATCACCTGCGCGGACTCGCGAGTGCTGCCGGATCTGATTTTGGGGACCGGGCCGGGGGACTTGTTCATCACGCGCAACGCGGGCAACGTGGTGCCCATCAGCAGCCAGGATGTGGACGGGGTGACGGCGACGATTGAGTACGCAGTGGAGGTGCTGAGGGTGAGGCACGCGATCGTCTGCGGGCACTCGGACTGCGGGGCGATGAAGGCGGCGCTGAACCGCAAGGGCCTGGAAGACCTGCCCAAGGCGCGGCGCTGGCTGGAACACGTGGAGGCGGCGTTTCACCATCGCCAGGCGGCGAACCCGGCCGAGGGCGAGAGCGCGGAGCTGGCGGCGCTGATCCGCGGCAACGTGGTGGCGCAGTGGATGAATCTGCATGCGCAGCCGTCGGTAGAGCGGGCGGTCAAGGAGGGGCGGCTGGCGGTGCACGGGTGGTACTACGACATTCTGACGGGGCGGATTGAGCGGTGGGACGAGGGGCTGGGCAGGTTTGTGGGGCTGGTGGGGTGAAGCATGACGCGACTCGTCTGATGGTGATAAACTAGATTGTTGTCTAGTTTATTTAAAGAGAGGGCACCATGGGAACTGGAGCTTTCACCGAGATCGGCGCCTTTGAGGCTAAGGCGAAACTCTCTGAGATACTGCGCAAAGTGGAGCAGGGAGAACGGTTCACGATCACTGTGCGCGGCCGTGCCGTGGCAGATGTGGTTCCAAGCCGTGGACGGGACCAGGAGCGCATCGCACAGGCAGTGCGCGATCTGCGCGCCATGCCGAAGGTTCAGGGTGTTTCCGGCGAGACGATCAAGCAATGGATCGAGGAAGGCCGCGAGTGAACGGGGTTCTGGATGCATCGATGGCGTTGGGCTGGATTTTCACGCGGGTCAATGGCAATGAGGCGGCGCTCGCAGAGCAAACACTCAGCGATTTGCCAATGGACTCGTGGATCGTTCCGGCAATTTGGCACGCTGAGGTTGGAAGCAGATTGCTTGGCGGCGAACGGGCGGGGCAGATTCCGCCTTCGCAATCGGCCTTTTTTCTCGATAGGCTTTCCCAGGCACATATCGAAAACGATTCTGACCCTCTGCAAGTCCGCCTTATCGCAGTTCTGGCGCTGGCCAGAGCGTATGGACTGACCGTCTACGACGCGACGTATATGGAATTGGCGTTGCGCACGGGGCGCACTCTGGCGACCTTCGACCGGCAGTTGGCGGAGGCGGTGCGCAAGGCGGGCGGGCAGGTGCTCGGGGATAAGGCGTAGGGCGCTTTTCCGAGCTATCATCAGCCTGAAGGGAAGATCGAATCCCGCCATGAGCGATCCGGAAACCAATATTCATGTTCTGGATGCGGCCTATAGGCCGTTCCCAACATTCGCCGAGTGGGCATCGCGCACCTCGGTCGATACGGTGCGCTGGGATCGCTACAAGGCTGCCTTGGAAAACCGGCCGGAGTCCTCGCCGGAAGCGCTGAAGCGGGCGCGCGAGGTGGTGAAGCGCGCGGCGGCGCTCGATACGGGTGCGATCGAGGGGCTTTACGAAGTAGACCGCGGGTTCACGTTTACCGTGGCGTTTGAGACGGCGGCGTGGGAGGTCGAACTTGCTAAAAGAGGCGAGAATGTCCGCCCTCTTTTTGAGGCGCAACTGCACGCCTACGACTACGTGCTTTCGCTTGCTACGAAGGCCGAGCCGATCTCCGAAGCTGCGATCCGTGTTCTGCATGAGGTCGTTTGCCGGGCACAGGACACCTATCGCGTGATGACCGCAATCGGTCCGCAGGAGCAGGAGTTGGTCAAGGGACGCTACAAAGTTCTGCCCAACCACGTGCGCACGCGCGACGGCGTGGATCATTCCTATGCGCCGGTGGACGTGACTCCGGCGGAGATGCAGCGGCTGGTCGAAGAGATGCGCAGCGGGGCATTTCTGGCGGCACATCCGGCGACGCAGGCTGCATACGCGCACTACGGGCTGGTCGTGATTCATCCTTTTCCCGATGGAAACGGCCGCGTGGCGCGGGCGCTGGCATCGGCATTCACCTACCGGGCGATTGCGATGCCGATCATGATTCTGTCGGAGCAGAAGGAGGCCTACCTTGACGCGCTGGAGCAGGCCGATCACGGTAATTATCAGGTATTCGTCGATTTCATGCTGATTCGATCACTGGATACGATGATGCTTGTGAGTGAGAGCTTTCGCGGCGCGCTTGCACCGACGCCCGAGGAAAGCGCGTCTGCGCTCAACAGTCTCTACGTGACGAAGGGCGGGTACACCCAGGAACAGGTCGACAAAACTGGCGCCGAACTCGTTCAGTCCGTCCAGAGCGAATTGACGAAGGTCTTTTCGAAGCTCGGTTCAGCAAATTTTCGCGGGAACGTGTCCCCGATGGGTGTCAGCGGAAGGCAAATTGTCCTCGACTCTTCGCACCGTTCGCCACTCTTTGCTGAGAGAGATCTAAATCTGCTGCATGTTGAAGTCAACTCCGTTCCACCTGCTTACGCCAGAATCTACCGAAACTACGCTGTGACTGTGCCAATAAACGCAGTGGGTGGCGACGATATTCAGATTGTTCGCGTATTCGACGACCCAGGTGAGGTTTGGAATCAGCTTGGGCATCCCATCCCTACCAAAGTGGTCTTTTCTGCGCGCGTCGATGAGCTTATTCCTTCTCGCTCGGGCGTGCTGCAGATACGTGTCGGCCTCTTTGTTGACCAAATAGCCGGCGAAATGTTGGAGGAACTGAAGCCGCTCACAGAGAAGGCCCTTCGAGGGCAATCATGAACGGTTTGGCCGCCCTCAGTGAATGCCTTCGGGGGCCTTGGCGTGGTCGCGGGGCTTCTTGAAGAGCCAGGTGGCACCGGCGCAGAAGAAGGCCAGCAGGGCGGTCCAGCGGAAGATATCGACGTAGGCGAGCAGGGCGGCCTGCTGTTGCATCTGGCCGTAAAGCAGCCCGTAGGCGCCGGGACGGGCGTTGGCGGGGCCGATCTGGCTGCCGAGGTAGTGGGCGATAAAGGCGGATTTCTGCTGCAGCATGGCGCTGGTGGGAGCCAGGTGCGCGGTGAGGTAGGTCTGGTGCAGGTCGGCGCGGCGGATGAGGGCCGTGGTGGCCATGGAGATGCCGACCGAGCCGCCGATGTTGCGCAGCATGTTAAAGAGGCCGGTGGCGTTGCCCATCTCGTTGTTGGAAATAGTGGAGACGGTCATGGTGGCCAGGGGCACAAAGACGAAACTGAGCGCGAAGCCGGTGAGGGTGATGGGAATGAGCAGCGTGAAGGGGCCGATGCCGAGGTTCACTTCGCTGAAGATGTAGGCGCAACAGCCAAAGCCGAGGAATCCGGCGCAGAGCAGCTTGCGGAGATCGACGCGGGAGCCAAGGATGCCGATGATGGGCGATCCGACAAAGGAGCCGATGCCGCGCGGGCCCACCACCAGGCCGGCGGCGAAGGCCGTGTAGCCCATCACCTCCTGGTAGTAGAGGGGCAGGAAGGCGATGGTGATGTAGATGCACATGCCCAGCAGCGCGATCATGAACATGCCGGTGCGCAGGTTGCGGTCTTTGAGGGCGTGCAGGTTCACCAGGCCGTTGGGCGTGGCCCAGGATCGCCAGATCCAGAGGATGAGGGCGACGATGAGCGCGGTGACCGCCCAGCGCACCCAGACGGCGCCGAACCAGTCGTCTTCCTGTCCTTTGTCGAGGACCACTTGCAGGCAGCCGGTCCAGACGATCAACAGTCCGAAGCCGATGTTGTCAAAGGGGCCCACCTTGGCGTGGCGGATGTAGGCCGGATCGTGGACGAAGCGGGTGATCATGATGACGGCCAGAATGCCCACCGGTATGTTGATGTAAAAGGCGTAGCGCCAGCTATAAGTGTCGGTGAGCCAGCCGCCGAGGGTGGGGCCCAGCACCGGGGCCACCACGATGCCCAAGCCGTAGGCGGCCATGGCCGCGGCGCGCTTGGCGGGAGGAAAACTCTCCAGCAGGATGGACTGCGACAGGGGCTGGAGGGCGCCGCCGCCGGCGCCCTGGATCACGCGAGCCAGGAGAATCACGGCCAGCGAAGGGGCCGCTCCGCAGAAGAACGAGGCGATGGTGAAGATGATGACGCAGGTGAGCAGAAAACGTTTGCGGCCGAAGCGCCGGCCAAACCAGTTGGAGGCCGGCAGGATGACGGCGTTCGAGACCAGGTAGCTGGTCAGCACCCAGGTGGCCTCGGAGTTCGAGGCCGAAAGCGAGCCGGCGATGTAAGGCAGCGCCACCGAGGCAATGGCGGTGTCCAGCACCTCCATGAAGGTGGGCAGCATCACGGAGACCGTGACCAGCCAAGGATTTACGCCCTGCGTCAGCGGGTAGCGGGCTTGGGCGTCGGCATGGGTCATTGCGGATGGGCGAACCTTTTGAGGGTAAACGATTGGCCGGTCCACCGCCAGTGACCGGGGTCCCCACGGACCGGGGGTTGGTCCGTGGGGTGGAGTGACCGGGGTCCCCACGAACCGGGGGTTGGTCCGTGGGGTGGAGTGACCGGGGTCCCCACGGACCGGGGGTTGGTCCGTGGGGTGGAGTGACCGGGGTCCCCACGGAGGGGGCTGGTCCGTGGGGTGGAGTGAGCGGGCGGGGCTCTGGGCAGTTTCCCTTCTTGACACAAACGGCCGCGCCCTTGATCCTTAACAGTTCCGGCGGTTTGGATTTCCGGGCAGGAGGAACCCAGAGTTTGCGAGTGCGCGTCTTCTACCACGACAATTGCTTTGATGGAGCTTGCTCAGCTTCTCTGTTCATACGCTTCCACCGCGCGTGCATCACGCGCGACGCGAGCTACGAGTTTCACGGCCTGGTGCACCGCGCCGGCGCGCTGTTCGACGAAAGCGAGTTCACGGGCGACGAAAACGCCATCGTGGACTTCAAGTACTCGAACTCGCCGCGCATCACGTGGTGGTTCGATCATCACCAGTCGGCGTTTCTTACGGCGGAGGACCATGCACACTTTTTGGCCTGCCAGCAGGACCCGGCCTGTGCGGCGCGCAAATTTTTCGACCCCACCTATACCTCCTGCACCAGCTTTCTGGCGCACATTGCGTCTACACGCTTCGGCTTCGACACGGCCGCGGTTGCGGAGCTGATCCACTGGGCGAATATCGTCGATGGCGCGCAGTATGAGAGCCCCGAAGCAGCGGTGGAGATGGCCATGCCGGCCATGAAACTGACTCTGATCATCGAATCCACGCAGGATCCGGGGTTTATTCCGCGCCTGATTCCGCTGCTGACGGAGTTTCCACTTGAGGAGGTGCTGCGCCAGCCGTTTGTGGAGGGACTGCTACCGCCGCTGCTGGAGCGGCACCGGCAGGCGCTGGAGCTGATCGGCAGCCGCGCTGAGGAGCGCGACGGGACCATCTTCTTCGACATCACCGACCATCCGCTGGAGGGGTACAACAAGTTCATTCCCTACTATCTGTACCCGCAGGCCACGTATTCGATCGGGCTCTCGAAATCAAGCTTCCGCACCAAGGTAGCGGTGGGATCGAACCCCTGGACGAAGGCCGGCCGCGAGAAGATGGTGAACCTGGCCGAGATCTGCGAGCGCTACGGCGGAGGCGGGCACGCGCGCGTGGGCGCCATCAGCTTTCCGCCCGACCAGGAAGAGCAGGCGCGCGCCGCGGCCAGGGAGATAGTGGCCGAGCTGCGGGCGAGGAATCCGCTTTGAGGTTGAAACCAGACAGCCACCCGTCCGGCAGCGCCGGATGAGCCGGAACTCCCTCATTCCGGCGCGATGCGGCGGCTCTAAGGCGTTATAAGAAATAGTGTGGAGTTTTCGCCGGAGTGTCCGCAGCGGCGGATCGCCGCTCCCTGCTGGCTCTGCCCCAAGAGACAAAAATCATTTCTTGACGGCCCCGTAAGGTCGCGCCGACTTGGTCTCCTGGCTGCGCTTTACAGCATTTCTAAAACGCTCTAATGGCCCGCAACGCGAGTTAATCTGCCGCTGAGCAGCAACAACTCGGCGATACCGAGAAAGTGGAAGAGGAGAACCTGCATGACCACGCTGGAAAACTGGGTGCGGCGCTCGAGGATGAACCAGGCCGGCCAGCCCTCGAGGGGAAACTGCGCGAAGAGCATTACCACCGGCAAAGCACTGGTGAAGGGGCCGCCCACCTGAATTTCAGGCCTGGAGGCGAGCTCAACGAACGGAAAGACGAGGACCACGCACCAGTGGCCGAAAGAGGCGGCGGACGCCGCCAGCAGCGGGGACAGGGCGCCCAGCATTAAGCCCGTGGCGATGGGCCAATAACCGTGCAGGCGCAACAAGAACTGCACCCTCCGCTCGGCCTTTTGCCGTTCGTTGAGCACAGCGAGGCTGGCCTCCCGTTCCCGCTTGTTGATCGCGTTCAATGCGGTGATCGGGTGGGGGCCGCGGCGCTGGCGAGAAACTCGGCCGAAAAGCCCAGGCCTGGATTTAGTGGGTTCGGTCATAACCTATGCTGGGCAAACCGCCCGCAGAGATGTTCTTTACAGTCTGCGATCAAAGCCCTCTCTTTCGCAATCAAATTCCGTTTTATTCTTTCAGTGTGTTCCTGCTCAGGGGGTAGCCGGGTTTGCGGCGGCGCGGCGCCGTAAAGCGAAGTACTCGCGCCGCCCGCCCGACGTTACAGCTCCAGCTGGCCCGCCCGTTTCCTCATCGCCTCAATGCAGAAGGCGATGTGGGCGTCAAGTTCGACTCCGAGTTCGGCCGCGCCCTGGACGATGTCCTCGCGGTGGACGCCGCGGGCAAAGGCCTTGTCCTTCATCTTCTTGCGCACCCCGGCCACCTGCACGTCGGCGATGGCCTTGGTGGGCTTGACCAGCGCGCAAGCGGTGAGGAAACCGGCCAGTTCGTCACAGGCGAACAGAGACTTAGCCAAGTGCGTGGAGCGCGGCACGCCGGAGTACTGGGCGTGGCCCAGGATGGCGGTGCGCAACACCTCCGGCCAGCCCAGCCGCTCCAGCTCGCGGACGCCCACAAAAGGGTGCTCCTCGGCGGTGGGATGGCGCTCGTAGTCGAAGTCGTGGAGCAGAGCGGTGGTGGAATAAAGCTCGACGAGCGCGGCGCGCGCCTCCCCGGCAGCTGCCAGCCGGTCAGCCTCGGTCTCGCCGCACGCCACCACGCAGGCCTCGACGGCCAGCGCGTGCTTGCGCAGGCTTTCGCTCCGGGTCCATTCGGTCAGCAGTTCCCACGCCTGCTGGCGTCCATAATGTGAGCTGGCGGCGCTCATCTCTTTGTTCTTCAATTATATTTCCCCCCTGGGTTGTTCAGGTTGGTTCGCGCTTCTTCTGGAATTTCAGGGAATGATCGTGTTTTTTTTGGTTGGACCCTGATTTTGTACTTGACAATTATGGTTCGCTTCGACCAAAGTAGCAACAGTCGTGGTGCAAAAAGGGCACCGCGGCGCCTTTGCTCTGGCGCTCCGTAGACTGCTGATGGCAACCACTCCAGCTAGTGTGGACACGCGTGAGGTTTTGCGTTGCGCGTACGAGAATTGCAGGCTGATCCAGTTCCGGACCAGCAACTCCCTATGCAGGCGATGCCGCAGACCGCTGGACGCGGAGGAGCCGGTGCGTCCCGCGCCCCATTTGGTGACCAGCCCGCCTGCTGAGGTTGACGCCGAGTCCGGCATGCAGGTCGCGGTGCAAGTGCGCGAGTTGCGCCGCGCGCGCCACCTCAGCCAGCGCCAACTGGCCGGGCGCATGCATGTACCCCGCACCTACATCTCCAAGATTGAAAATGGCAAGGCCATCCCCACCCTGGGTTCGCTGGAACGGCTGGCCGCAGCCCTTGAGGTAGAAATGCATCAACTGGTGCGGGACGCGCACAGCCGGCGGTACGAAGAGGAGGCGGCAATCTTCGCCGATCCCTTTTTGGCGGAGATTGCCGCCTTGCTGCCGCATCTGGGCTCGCTGAAGCGAACGCTGTTCTATGGCGCGGTGCGGGATGCGGCCCTGGGCCGCAGGCGCAGCGCGTAAGCGATCGAGGCAGGAGCTTTTCGCACCCGAGTCCCGGCCTCAGGCCAGCCATCCTCCGCGGCGCGCTGCCTCCGGTGTGGTTCTGCGCCTGCCGCGGCCCCCGGCGCCAACGATTGCAGCTCATGGGCGCATGTGCTAGGGTCGATCATGTGGCTTCCGGCTCCCGATGCCAGAGTGCTCCAGGCCGTGCGGCGACATGCCCGTAATTCGATTTGGTCCTTCATCTGGCTGGGGCGTTTACTCCGCGAACGTGTATACGGGATCCTTTCCGGACGTGGCCTGGGAGCGGCGATCGCATCATTGAGGCGAATTCATTGTATCCTTCCGGCACGTTGCGCATTCATGAATTGACCCAGGAGGAGCAAGCTGTCTATGCAACGCTGAAGCCCGAACGCCTGCCCGAGCACGTGGCCATCATCATGGACGGCAACGGCCGCTGGGCGGGCCAGCGCTCGCTGAAGCGTTTCGTCGGCCACCAGCAGGGAGCCAAGAGCGTGCAACTGGTCACCGAGACGGCCTCGCGCATCGGCTTGCCCTGGCTGACCCTCTACGCCTTTTCGCTGGAAAACAACCTGCGCCGCCCTCGCGCCGAGGTCAGCTTCCTCATGCGCCTGCTCAGGAGCTATCTGGAGAGCAACCTGCAGCGCATGATGGACAACAACGTGCGCATTCAGTACATCGGGCGCACCCACGATCTGCCGCCCGAGGTGCAGGACAAGATGCGCTGGGCCGAAGAGGCCACGGCGCGCAACACCGGCACCACGCTCACCCTGGCCCTCAACTACGGCGGACGCTCGGAGCTGGTGGATGCGCTTCGCGGTCTGGCGCGCGAGATCTCGCGTCAACGCCTCAATCCGGAGTACATCAGCGAGGAGGACATTTACCGCCATCTCTACACGGCGCACATGCCCGATCCGGATCTGCTCATCCGCACCTCGGGCGAGATGCGCATCTCGAACTTTCTGCTCTGGCAGATCGCCTACACCGAGATCTTCGTCACCGAGCGGTACTGGCCGGACTTCCGCGGCATTCACTTACTGGAGGCCATTGCCGACTTCCAGCGCCGAGAGCGCCGCTACGGCGGTCTGGGCCACGAGTGCGGCGAAGTCGAGGAAGATGCGGAGCGGATCAGGATGGCGGCGGGCTGATCGCCGTTATAGCTGGTTGCACAAACGCCACAGCGCGCGCGAGCGGAACCAGAGCGCGGCGCCCAAAGCACGGAGCTTGGAGCCGCCGCGCGGGCGTTGCATCTGCTACACTGGAAATCGCCGTTGGATGGGCGATTTTCGGGGCCGGCTCAGGGTCCTGAATGGCGCGAAATCGAGCCCCAACCAACGCCGGCGCGGAACGGAGCGAGCCAAGCGAAATCAGTCACTCCATGCGCAATAGAACCAAGTTGTCGCACAGACAATCTTTGGGGACGTAGCTCAGTTTGGTTAGAGCGCTGCCCTGTCACGGCAGAGGTCGCGGGTTCGAGCCCCGTCGTCCCCGCCATAAAACCCAAAAGAAAACAAAGGGTTTATGGCAAGTGGCAAAATCAAGACACACCCGCGAGGGTGCTGGAGAGGGTGCTGAAGGTCTTGGCGCCTTTTTTCTTGCCCGCTTTTCCCGTCTCGCGAGGGTGCTGACGAGGGTGCTGAAAGCGCCTTCTTCTTGCCCGCTTCCAAGACCATCGTCATCACGCGGTTGTTGGCCTCACGCTTCGTCGCGGAGATGGCTCGCGTGTAGATGTCGAGCGTGATCCGTGAGTTCGCGTGGCGCAAAAGCTCCTGCGCCGTTTTGAGGTCAACGCCTGCCGCCCGAAGGTTGGTGGCAAGCGAATGACGAAGACTGTGCCATCCGATTGCCTTGCCCTTGATTCCGGCCCGAATCACTGCCGGCCGGATGATCTTCTTGAGCAATGTGTCCGGGGACAGCGGTTGTTTGCCTTCAAGCCGAACGGACGGCAAGATGAAATCGTCTTCGCCCGGATATGGCGACTCTTTCCGCCATGCCTGGAGGCACTTCACAACCGAGGGATGAAGTGGAACAGGTTTGCGGCTCGCTTCGGTTTTGGTGTCTCCGAAGTGATTGCGCACGCAGGAACGGCGGACGTTCACCTGCATGAGTTCAAGATCAATGTCGCGCCAAGTGAGCGCGACCAGTTCTGATCTCCGCAGGCCGGTACTTCCCGCCAGCATCACCATCGCCCGCTCCCGAAGATCCAATTCGGCCAAAAGCGATGCAAACTCGGCTGGCGAGAGGACGTCAGGTTCTCGCAGCCGTTTGGCCGAAGTTCTGACCTTCGTGATCGGGTTGTGGTCCATCCACTCATGTCGGATTGCATGGTTGAATACAGCCGACATGATGTTGCGTATTTTGCTCCTGGTACCGGGAGCAAAGGTAAGGGAGTGCAGCCACAATTCCACGTCCACGGTACGGACATCGTGCAAATACATCGCACCCCATTTGGGGACGATGTGGTTCGTAAGATAGTGAGTATTGGCCTCAATGGTTGCGTAGGCTTTTTTCTCTTCCGTCAGCTCGTTTTCGCGGTAGTGGGTGACGAGTTCAGAGATGGTTTCCGGCACGCTGAACTCGGAGTTGATTGTGTTGCGAAGCGCATCGGCGGCCTTCTCCGCATCCCGGAGATGCGGATAACGAACCACAGTTCCGAGGGTCCGTTTCCGATACGTACGCGTGCCGTTGGTCTCGTCATACCAACGAAACACCCACACATCGGGACCGGCTTTGCGCTTCAGTCTCAAGAGGCTTCCTTGTTGCATACGGCTCATGCTGTTCTCCTGGCATGAGCACTGATGGCTACCTTCATGGTACTCGCCGGTGGGCGCTTTTTGGTGCTTTCCTGAGCCTCCACCCAGTCCAGTAGCTCGTGCTCAAGGAACCTCCACAACTTTCGCTTTCCTTCACCGAGAGGGTGCGCCGGGACATAGCCAAGTCGGGCCCAAACGATAAGGGTTCGGCGGTCCATGCGAAGGATTTGTGCTGCCTCTTCAGCATTTAAGAGACGGTCTGCCATAGGTCCGGCTCCAGAACCAAACTTGGGTATCCAAGGTTGTCTTTGAAGATCGATTCAGATCCGTTAGGTCGCCTCGTTTGGCTCCACGGATCTGGCCAATGATCACTATCTCCAAACGCCTACGTCCAATGAAAAACGCGCGGAGCGTTATTCTCACAACGCATCACGCGACTTTAGTGCATCCTGATTGGTACAACCTTGCGGGACCGCGCTGGCATCGAAAACGCTATCATCATTGCCCGGAGAGGTCGCGCCCTTCGCGTATCCTTGTTCGATCTGCACGTTCTCCTGTCTTAGGTTCTCTTCCCGGAGAACGGGTATGGCTTTTCCAGAAATCCGATTGCTCGAAACCGCGATTGTCCTCGCCGAGGAGCTGCACTTTTCAAGGGCTGCGGTGCGGCTGAGCATTGATCAATCGACGGTTAGCCGACGAATCGACGAGCTTGAAGGAGAGCTTGGTTTCCGGCTCTTCCAGCGTAACCACCAGATTGTCGACCTAACGCAGGCCGGACGGAAATTCGTCGAGCAAGCACGCCTTGCACTTCTGCACGTCGAACGGGCCGTGCAAACCGGGCGCTCGGCAAATGAGGATGCCGAAGCGGTTCTCAACGTGGGACGGTCGCCATATACCGACCCGTTCCTAATGACAACCTTGCTGTCGGTTAAGCTGCCACTTTATCCGCAGTTGAAGATCGAACTATCCCAGCAGTTTTCGTGCGACCTCACCCGTGAGGTTCTTTCCGGAAGCCTGGACCTCGCGATCGTCAACGAGCCGCCAGAATCCCGACGGCTTACCACGGTCAAGGTCGCGGAGTCGCCCTTCTATATCGCCATGTCAGAGGCGGACGAACTGGCCTACGAGCATTCGGTGACTCTCGATGCGCTTGCGGGCCGGCCTTGGGTGATCTTCGAGCGCCGAATGCACCCACCGGTGTACGACGCTGTGATGCGGCTAGCAGAGGAGCGGAAAATTGCTCCGGTCACGGTCCAGCATATCGTGGTGCCCGAGGATGCTTATCCGTTTGTCGGGGATGGTGAAGGCGTAGCATTTGTGGCGAAGTCGGGCGCGATACGAATTGCTCGCGACGGAATGACGGTGCGCCCGCTTGCCGAAGATGCCCTCATGCTCAAGACTTATCTTGCGACTCGCGCAGATGAGAGGTCCAAGGTCGTGAGCGAGTTGGTGCGAAGCTTTATGCGTAAGCTATCGATCTTTACTAAGGTCCGGCCTTTGTCCGTTCGCGCGATCGTCTGAAACCTAGATGATCTCCCCTGCCTAATCTGCCCGTTCGTTATCGACGATCTGAATCTCTATCGGCCCAGACCAGTCGCACTTGGGGCAAGTGACAAGTCCAGTGGTGCCCCCTTTCAGTCCGATATCCTTCAAATTGATCGAAAATCCGCATTGTGGGCACACATGGGCGCTTATCTTTGGACGTTTCTCCTCCCTGTCCGACCTATGAGCGTCCGACCTATGAGCTTCCATTCGGTTTCCTTAGGCTCGCGTCATAGCTTCTTGTGCGTCGCTCCCGTGACGCTTGCCCGTAATGGGTATTCAGGTCCACGATTTTCACCGAGCGGTCTCCAACGGTGCGTAATCCTGAGTGATCTGTTTGTACTCCAGGAAGTCTTCCAAACAGTCCAGGCCTCCAAGCCGGCCGATGCCACTGGATTTGAATCCTCCTTCCTCGAACTCCATTTGGAGGTTGGCCCAGCTATTCACTGAGATAAGGCCGGCATCGAGGCGGCGTGATATTCGAATGGGACGATCTGCGTCGCGGGTCCAAATGCAGGCGCTGAGTCCGTACATGGTGTCATTCGCCAGTTTCACCGCCTCGTCTTCGGTGTCAAAGCTCTGGAGCGTCAGTACCGGGCCGAAGACCTCTTGCTGCACTATGGGCAGAGAAGAGTCAGCCACTTCAAGGAACGTCGGGTGATAGAAGGCTCCGCCTGCGAGGCTCGGATCGGTCGAAGGGCCGCCACGTACCAGCACCTTCGCGCCAGCCGCGATCGCATCTTTCACCAAGCCGTCGACCCGAGTGACATTGGAAATGCTGATGAGCGGCCCTATGTCGCTTGCAGGGTCGGACGCGGGCCCGGGCCTGACCTCTTCCAAGCGCTCGGAAAGACGGCGGCGGACTTCATCCAAGATCGAACGCTCTACCAGGATGCGACTACCGGTCATGCAGAACTGGCCGCAGAAGGTGGTGAGAGCCTTCTCGATGATCGGCAGCGCCCGATCAATATCGGCATCGGCAAACACAAGATTCGGCGTCTTTCCGCCCAATTCGAGGCCGACACGCTTGAGGTGGAGACCGGCCGCTTGAGCAATCTCCTTGCCGACTTTGGTGCTGCCAGTAAAACTGATTACAGGCACTTTAGGAGAGGCAACCAGAAGTCTTGAGCCTTCACCCTGGCTTTCGATGAAGAAGTTCACGATGCCTTTGGGTATCTCCGGTACGGAGGCGCAAAAGCTGGCTAAAAGCGCCGCTGTTTGCGCGGCTTGGCCCGGAAGCTTGACAACCGAGGCGCAACCCGACGCCATCGCGGGTGCCAGCGCACGGATGGTCAAGTACCCAGGTGAATTCCAAGGAATCATGAGGCCGGCTACACCCACCGGTTGACGGATGCACATTGACTGCTTGCCCGGAGTTGGATCAAGCACACGTCCGAAGATCTGCGTAGCGAGGCCGGCGGCAAAGCGCAACGAGCGGACAGTATACGCCGCCTCGTAGGTTGCTTCGGCCCTGAGTTTTCCGTTTTCCAAACAGAGCGTTTCGATTAATTCATTGAGCCGTGAAGCAAACACATCGGCTAGATGGCTCAACGCAGTTACGCGCGCCATACCATCCCTACGCCAATCGCCTTCATGGAAGGCAACGAAGGCTGCATCGATGGCTGCCTGAGCAGCCGCCTCGCCTCCGTCAAAATAGGAGCCAATTGGTTTCCCATTAGCCGGGTTAATGCTAGGAGTCTGACGGCCAATGGCTCGCCACTCCCCATTGATCCAATGCTTGGCTATTGTGTCCACAAGTCCTCCTTCGCGAAGCGTCAGAATGGAACTTATTTATTCATGCACAGGCCCAACAACGCCTCGGCATTTCCATGGGCAATCTTTTCCTTTTCTCTCTGGCTGATTGGAAGACCTTCTAGGAAATCACGAGCTCCCGTCAGTGTGAGATACGGATAATCAACCGAATAAAGAATTCGATCCGATCCAAGAACCTTGTGAATAAATTCAAAGTGCGGCAGATTCAGCATGCCACTTGGCGTGACATAAACATGAGCCTTGTACGTCTCCGTGATACCGCGAGATAATCTGGTCGCCTCCTGCGGAATCGTGTCATCCATCCGCTGAAGATAGAATGGGACCATTTCACCCCAATGGCCGCTGATAATTTGAAGGTTAGGATACTTTTCAAACTTGCCGGATAAGATCAGGCGGATGACTTGTATGCCTGCTTCGTTGTGCCAGCCCCAGCCAAACATCGACAGTCGTGCGCTTACTTCCTTGTCAAGGCCGCCGTAATAGGGTTCGCGCACTTGTGGCAGAGGAAAGCCAGGGTGGAGGTAAATGGGCACTTTGAGCTCGTTAAGCTTCGCCAGCACAGGTTCGTAGCGCGCATCATCGAGGAACGCTTGTCCCGGTCGTCCCAGGAGGAGCGTTCCCACCATGCCAAGTTGCCTCACCGCGCGTTCCATTTCCGCCGAGGCCGCTTCGGGATCTTGCCATGGTAATGTCGCGAAGGCGGCAAGCCGTTTTGGATTTGCGCGCACGGCTGCAGCGAGCTTGTCATTGGCTGCACGCGTCAGTGCGACTGCTTGACTAACAGGGACGAACTGCGCCGGAGTGCTGTATGACACAACCTGCATATCTATACAGTGTTGGTTCATGGCGATGATGCGGCTTGCCCCCACCTCTTGGGCGGCGGTTACCGCTTCTTTTGGAGACACGAGGTGCGGGCGGTTGTCGGTGAAGGCGGCAGGCTTATCTTCCACGCGACTGCCCCAATCGGCCATGTAGCCCGCTTCGGAGGCCTGCGCGGCCTGGGAAGCCCTGGCGATATCGGCGTCAACGGTATGTTCTTCCAGGCAAATAATCTTCATATCAGAATTCGACTCGGAGTTGGTGACTAGCGTCGGCAGCAATCACTTTTAGTGTCGAAGATCGATGCTTTCAATCGCTATTTAGATCTCCCCCTCGGAGGGCAGATCTAAACTACTGCAGGCGTAAAAGGCGCTTGGCGTTTTCTGAAGCGACCTTCCTCATCGTGTCGGGTGCAAGACCGGCGTTGTCTAACCAGTCTCCGGCGTCTTTGCTTGATTCGTAAGGGTAATCGACCGAGAACAAGACACGGTCATCTCCAAGCGCTTCCAGTGCGCATCGTAGCGGCGGCGTAGAAAAAAGCCCAGCCGTCGTAATCGCAACATTCTCACGAATATAGGAGGATGGTTGCTTTTTGAGCGTTTTTCCAAAGTTAATGATCTTAAAGCGGCTATCGAAACGCCAAAGGAAATACGGCAGGCTTTCACCGCCGTGTCCGGCGATAATCTGAAGGGTCGGAAAGCGATCGAAGAGTCCAGAGAAGAGGAGCCTCAGGATATGCGTCCCAGTTTCCGCAGCCCAGCCCCATATCGCCGTTTGGAGTTCCGGGTGATCCTGATAATTCTGTGGCGTCTGCCAAGCGAGTGTCGGGTGGATGTAAATTGGAACATCCAAATCAGCCGCGCGCTCCCAAAACACCTCGTACTGATCTTCATCGAGATAGTGCCCATTAGTGTGACCGTTAATCAGCGCTCCATGGAAGCCCAACTGTTTGACGCACCGCTCCAATTCTTTTGCTGCATCCGGAGCGGACTGCATTGGCAACGTGGCGAAACCGCCAAAGTGGTCTGGATGGCGCGCAATATTTCCGGCCAGGAAGTCGTTGATCTTCCTTGCATCGTCCACTGCTTTGTTCTTGTCCATGGTCGCCCCAAGGCCGGGGACAGTATGACTCAGGATTGCCTTGGTGACATTGGCTTCGCCCATTGCCTGCAGCCGTAGGTCGTCGAAGTCTGCAAGGCGATCATCCAGGTACTTAGCGGCAGGTATGTCAGAAATGTACTGCCCTGCGCCCGAATATTCGGGCATGCTGGGAACGCGGAAGTGTTCTTCGAGTGCGATCTTTTCCATGAATCCTCCGATGTTGTATTAGCGCACTTCTAGCCGTACAGTGGTGGCGGCGCGATGGTAATTCGACCCTTTCTCCGGGCGTTGAAAGTTTTCGTTGAAGCACTAACCACCGTGGTACGCATGGCCCCGAACTTCGACTTGGGCCTGTAGCCAGTCGTCCAAGTCATGCCCGTGAACTCCACCACGTTCGAGGTAAATCTCGAACGCTCGCAGACGAATTAGGTCTTCGGACGGAGCTGAGTTTTCTGCACCCACGAAGGTGCCGAGTTCGACTTCGCCCGGCGACTCGATTTCCAGATTGCTTACTGGTTCGCACGTTGCTCTCATGTCCATTTCTCCTTTATTTCTTAGAAA
Source organism: uncultured Acidobacteriota bacterium (assembly GCA_963808795.1). Lineage (GTDB taxonomy): Bacteria > Acidobacteriota > Terriglobia > Terriglobales > Acidobacteriaceae > Telmatobacter. Next base: position 32,029 of record CAWEGL010000005.1, on the reverse strand, counting down.
ATCACCCAGCCCTTATCCACGCAGTGAGTGATATCGAATCGAGTGGGCAGTCTCAGCACGCAGGACCTTCTCTTAGGAAGGTCCCTTCTCGTAATTCAGCAAATGCCTCCTGCAACTCTTTTTGCGTATTCATGACAATCGGTCCATACCATGCAACCGGCTCCTCCAACGGCTTCCCTGAGACCAGCAGAAAGCGAATACCATCGTCTCCGGCTTGAACGGTCACTTCGTCCCCGCTGTCGAACAGGATCAGTGAGCGATTGTCCGCCTCGGTCGGTGGTGTCGTATCCAGCCATTTCACCGATTCGGTAGGCACCGCGAGAGGCCCCGAAGCGTTGCAGAACTTGCCCGCACCACCGAAGACGTATGCGAAGGCGCGGCGCACAGTCTCTACCGGAAGCGTCTTGCGCTTGCCTGGAGGCACTGAAACGTCTAGATAAATTGGATCCGCGGCAGCCCCTTCCACAGGTCCCTTCTTGCCCCAGAATTCCCCGCACACGACGCGCGCATGTGTCCCGTCATCATCGGTAACTTCGGGGACCTCGGCAGCCTTGATTTCCTGATAGCGCGGCGCGGACATTTTGAGCGAGGACGGAAGGTTGCCCCACAGTTGAAACCCGTGCATTCGCCCCGTGATGTCACCCTTTGGCATCTCTTGATGGATGATCCCGCTGCCCGCTGTCATCCATTGGATGTCGCCCGCGGCAATCGTTCCGCGATTGCCGCGGCTGTCTCCATGTTCTACTGTGCCAGCGAGAACGTAGCTAATCGTTTCAATCCCGCGGTGAGGATGCCATGGAAAACCGGCTATATAGTCCTCCGGCACTTCGTTTCGAAGATCATCGAGTAGCAGGAACGGATCAAACTCGGAAGCGTCTCCAAAACCGAATGCGCGCTGAAGGTGCACTCCCGCGCCCTCCAAGGTTGGCTTTGATTTGATGTGCTTTGAGACCGGTCGAATGGACATCTCGCCTCCTTCAGATTTGTGTCCAGGTCTTCTTGACCCGATTTCACGTCCGAACCCGTCGTGCTTGCATTACGTCGATTCCAAACAAGCTCTGACCCGTTCCAGAAGTACCGCGCGATCAAAAGGCTTTTCCAGAAGCGCTACTGCGCCTGTTTCGAAGGCGCGGATGCGTATGCTCTCGTCACCGTGCGCTGTGATAAAGATGGTTGGAATCGGATAACCCTCCTCTCTCAAGCGTGACTGCAGATCGAGGCCCGACATTCCCGGCATGCGAATGTCAGAGATGAGACAGCGAATATCCCGCAAACGGTCCGAACTGAGAAGTGCCTCGGCTGACGCGAATGTGGCAACAATGTATCCCGATGTTCTCAGCATTCGTTCTAATGCCATCCGGACCTCGTCCTCGTCATCAACGACAGCGATCACAGGTGCCCCGCTATGGGAGTTGACAGAGCGTGATGTTACGTTGTGCCAAGATCATTTCTTCATCCAGAGCTGGGCGTCTTGCTTCATCTTCCTTTCAAGATCGCTTCCCTTGGTGGCAAAGACTCGTTGCACTGGAAATCCGCTCTTCTCGATTAGGTATGCCAGCGATGCATATTCCCTTGGATATTTCTGAAATTCGGAGCATGTCCCGCGCGTAGTTGAAAGTGGCGGGCGGCGGTTAGGTTGATGTTACTACGCCGCCTTCTGGTTGGCGGTCGCAGCCGGGTTGAGGATCGCTTCCAGCGCCCATAGATCGCGGTGTCCCATGATGCGTTTGAAGCGTTTCTCGGTTCTGAGGAACGCCGAAGCCATCCAGCGCAACACCATTCTGCCGTTCTGCCAGTGGGTGACGCGGCGGGTCTGGATGCGGACTCCGGCGTGCGGGCTCTCGATGATGTTGGTGGTCGCCAGGCAGCGGTGCAGCGCCGGCGGGATGTCGAGCCGGTTGATGGTGAAGCACTCCTCCAGACCCTCCAGCAGGCTGGCCGCCGCCTGCGGATACTTCTGGTCCAGCCATGCTGCCAGTTTCTTGATCCGTGCCATGCCTTTGTCGGCGTCCAGTTTCCAGGCTGCGCGCAGCAGGCTTTTGACCTGCGCCTTATCGTCCTTGGTCAGATAGTCGAGCACGTTGCGCAGCTTGTGCGCGCGGCAGCGTTGTACCGGCTGATGGCTGCCGAAGACGGCGTTGATGGCCGCCCGCAGCGCCTTGGAACCATCGATAACGAACAGCATCTTGCGCTTGGGATCCACGCCGCGCGAGACGATGTCTTCCAGCAGTTCGGTCACTACGGTGGAGTTTTCCGTGGCGCCTTCCCGGATGCCCAGCACGTGCTTGTGGCCCTCGCTGTCCACGCCCACCGCGCCGATCATCGTGTAGTCGCCGAAGATGAGCCCGTCGATGTAGATGACCAGCAGTTTGAGCTCGTCGAAACGCCGCGCCAGCAGCGCTTCCACCTCGGCTTCGGAGGCCTCGATCGCTGCCCGGCTCACCGCCGAGCGCGACACGCCCGCCGTCTCCGCCATCGGGGGGATGACTTGCTTATAGTTGCGCGTGGAAACCCCGTGCAGCAGGATGTCCAGCATCCGCGCTCCCATCGGCGTTGGGTTTTGCATGGCCGCGTAGGCGGGAACTCCCACTTCCTGGCCCCGCCGGCCTTTGCTCCGCAAGCGGGGCCGCTGGACTTCCAACTTGCGGTCGCTCAGAAGCACCTGGCCTGCTTGGCGACCGTAGAAAACCACGTCGCCCGAGCGCCGCTTGCCCTGCTGCTGCGGGCCGCCTGCGGCCTCGATGGCCGAAAGTTGCAACACCGCCTGAATGGCCGCTCGTCCGGTGACGTCGATCAGTTCGTCACAGGCCACCTGGCACTGCTCGATCAAATCCACCATGGGCAACAACGCCTGCCCATTCTTGGCCAGAAAGCCGGCCAGTTCCTGCTCGTTGACTTTCCCTTGCTTGCCTATCGTATGGTACGTTTTCTTCACGGCGGTTCTCCCTTCAAGGTTTGGCAACCCGATTCTTTCAGAATCAGGCTGAACCGCCGCTCAACTTTCAACTGCAGATGGGACATCCTCGAAATTCGGACCGATCAATTTCCACCGCTTTCCAGGTGAAGGTGAAATGTGAGCAATCATAGATACTCTGTCGCTCGAGGATCTTCCAAATTCCATTGCGTCTTTCGACCAGATCATAAAAACGATTGTGTGCGACGAATCCCAATTCGAGCGTGGCGTTATCCCCGATGATCACAGCGTTGGTTTCGGAAATAGCTCTGTCACCGTTGAAGGTGATTACCGGGGAACCGATGAGATGTTTTGACTTGAAGTTGGATTGCCTCATTTGTTTCGATGCGTCGACGAAATCTGTGAATTTGCCTTCAAACCATGTAAATGCGATCGTGGCGTCTGGATGGAAGAGAGCAAGAAGCTGGTCCCACTCCGCCAAATCGCGGTGCATCCATCCTGTCATCAAGTCGGCAATCGCTTGGCGGGATTCCAGATGTTCAATATCGGTGTGCATTCGAGCTCCTTGCGGGGAGAACAGAGCGGTCCTCAGATTTGCGTTTCCTTCACTGGGGATGAAGCTGGCAGGCGGAATAAACGCTCCGCGCTGCGGTGGCTGATGAGATCCCGCTCTTCCTCTGTAATCTCTGCCTCTTTTAGGAACCGTGCAGCAGTGTTGCTGTCCTCATACGGGTAGTCGACAGCGAAGAGAATCTTATCCGCGCCGACCGCATCGATGCAGTAGCGCAGAACCTTGGAATCGAACATGCCACTCGTAGAGAGGGCAAAGTTTCTCCGGATATATTCGGTCGGTTTCATCTTGAGCTTCACCATGCCGAGAGCATCCCCGGCCAACTGATAGGTTCGCCGGTGAATGTTGTCGAGTCGCCACAACCAGAAAGGAAGAGCTTCACCTAGATGGCCCAGCACAATCTTGAGGTTTGGGTGGCGGTCGAGAACACCGCTCAAGATGAGTCTGATCGCGTGAGTACCTGCTTCGGCTTGGAATCCCCAGACGGCTGCGATCATGCCGTAGTCTAAGAATGGAGCCAGCATCTGCGGGCTCGGGCTGCGAGGGTGCAAATACAAGGTCGCATCTTCTTCTTCAAGTGCGGCAAGAATTGGCTCACACTCAGGGTGATCGAGGTAGCGTCCATGGGTGTGTGAGGCTATCAGGACCCCCGCCAGTCCGAGTGGCCCCATAATCCTCCTTACTTCGTCTGCCGACTGCTTCGGGTCCTGCGGCGCCAGGCTGCCGAGACCTCCAAAACGACCGGATCGAGACTCGACGATCTCCGCCAGCCTGTCGTTCATGTCTTGAACAAGCGAGACTGCCTTTTTCGTGTCGTCGTAGATCTGCACGCCAGGCGGATTGAGGCTGAGGACGGACACATCTATCGCAGCTTGATCCATCTCCTTCAGGCGTGTGTCCATGTCCGTAAGGCGATTCCGCAACGTTACACTCCTCGACAAATCGGACATGAACGCGCGCTCGGGCTCTTCCTCCGCAGGAACGCGCAGGTTCGCAGTCTCAGCGACGTAGCTTTCTGTCGAGAAATGTTCTTCAACGGCGATTATTCGCGGCTTGTTTTGGCCGGCGTTTATAAAATTTCCTCTGCGCATAGAGCTAGGTTTCATGCCGGCGCTCCGCCGCTTAGCAGCAGATGTTGACCGCTCACGTATGCCGCCAGATCACTTGCTAAATACTCCGCCGCATTTGCGACATCCTCAAGCGTCGCCATGCGCTGCATTGGATTGTTGTTTTTTATGAATTCGCGGACCTGGGGCCGCACCTCCTTCGCAGAAACACCGGCGCCTTCCGTGGCGGTCGGGAGAATCGTATTGACGGTGACGCCTCTTACGCCAATTTCTTTAGCGAGCACCTCAACGAGAAATTGAGGCGCGATTTTGCTTCCTCCATAAAGCCCGTGTCCGGGCGTCGGAAATTTGGTGGTGCTTGATCCGACATAGATAATCCGGCCGTTGTCCGCGACGTGTTTAGCAGCAGCCTGTAAGGTGAAGAATGCGCCCTTGGTATTGACACCAAAAAGGCGGTCGAAATCCGCTTCTGTAAAGTCAATGACCGGCTGGTCGACCAGTTCGATACCCGCATTCGCAACAACAACATCCAGACGACCGAAATGCTCGATTGAACGAGCAAAAAGTCGATGGATATCGTCGACTTTGGCAAGGTCGGCCTGGACGGCGATAGCTCTTACGCCGTTTTTCTCGATTGCCTCAACTGTTACCAGAGCTGACGGCTTGCTCGCGGAGTAGTTGACAACCACATTGGCGCCGAGCTTCCCAAATCGCTCGGCAATAGCCTTTCCAATACCGCGGCCCGAACCGGTAACCAAAGCGGTCTTACCTGATAAATTGCCCATTTTATCCTTCCAATTCTGTAAACCGAACAGGTAAGCGCGCTTCGACTCTACCTTCAGAGATTCATTCCTCCTGAAGCTTCGATACGTTGTGCAGTGACCCAGCGATTGGCGTCGGAGAGCAGAGATGCAATCATCGGGCCGATGTCATCAGGCAGCCCTGGCCGTCCAAGTGCAGTCATCGCCGCGACCCGCTTGTTCACTTCAGGATTGTCTCGAACCACTCCGCCGCTGAAGTCAGTTTGTATAGCGCCCGGTGCAACCGCATTCACGGTGATCGAGCGAGGCCCTAGTTCTTTGGCCAGATAGTGCGTGAAGACCTCGATCGCGCCCTTGAGAGAGGCATAAGGGATTGTGTCTGGAGTCCAGAAGCGAGTCAGGCCTGACGAAATATTCACGATGCGGCCACCATCGTTCATGATCCTTACAAGTTTTTGTGTAAGGAAGAAGACGCCTTTGAAGTTGACAGCGTAGACAGTGTCGAGTTCTTCTTCGGTCACTTTTTCGAAGGCCATATGATGCGAGATTCCGGCATTATTCACGAGATAATCAATGCCTTTGGATCCCCACTCGTTCGCCGTCGAGCGAGCGCGATCAACGAAGCTGTCGAACTCGCTTACTTTTCCCGTATCAAGCTGGAATGCAACCGCATTCGCTCCAATCTTTGCTGCGGCCGAGACGACCTCATCGGCCTCTTTAGACTTCGAGACAAATGTAAAGATTGAATTCACGCCCCTCTCTGCAAGGGCGAGTACAGTACTTCTTCCCAGACCGCGGCTGCCGCCGGTCACAATTGCGATTCTTTTTTGTATCGAGGACGTCGATTCGATCGGCATCTGCATGCCTCCTGGATTCTCACAGACACTGAGGGTACGCTTCATCGAGAGAGGCGTATAGTTGCAAAATCCTTTAGTCCGAGTACAAGAATATTTAGGAGGGAAAACGCTGGCTGAAGGGATTGGTGCGCCAACAGTAGGCGGTGAAAAGGTTAGATGTATTCGGCCTGCGGAAGCTTCAGCTTTTCTGCTATTCTGCCGAGTTCGGCGAGGGAGCTGGCGTGCATTTTCCGCATTAGATGTCCCCGATGCACGGCAACGGTGACTTCACTCATGCCTAGCAACGAGCCAACTTTCTTTGTATGCACGCCGGAGACAATAAGGCCCATCACCTCGCGCTCACGTGCGGTGAGCCGATTGAATCGTTCCTGCAGCACCGCGATGTCGCTTCGTTCCTGACTCGCAGCTTCGTCGCGCGCAAGAGCTTGCTGGACTGCATCCACAAGATCCTGATTCCGGAATGGCTTCGTCAGAAACTCAACCGCGCCAGACTTCATAGCCTTCACGGCCAGAGGGACATCGGCATGGGCGGTGATGAAAATGACCGGTATCCTGGCACCCGCGTCAATCAGCCTTTGCTGCACATCAAGGCCGCTCATTCCAGGAAGCCGGATGTCCAGAATCAAACAGCTGGGACCCTTGGGTAAGTTCCGTTGGAGAAAGTCATTTGCAGTCGCAAATGTCTCCGCTTGCAGCCCGACCGTCTTTAGTACGCGCTGCATCGCTCCACGCACATCCGCGTCGTCATCGACTACGAAAACAGTGGCGGAGATTGAGGGATTCATAAAGACCTGCCTATCTGCTGTGGCAGTTCTATGCAAAACGTAGCGCCCGGTCCGACGTTTCCACGGGCAAATAACCGCCCCCCATGCGATTCCACGATCGTCCGGCTGATTGCCAGACCCATTCCAGTGCCTTGCGATTTCGTCGTAAAAAACGCGTCGAAGATGCGCTCTTCGTTGCCTGCGGGGAGGCCTACACCCGTATCGCTGACGGAGACCATTACATCCCTTGTCTTCGTCAGTTCCGATCTTAAAACGAGGCTACCCCCCGTTTCTCTCATCGATTCTAGCGCATTCAGCATGAGGTTGAGCACAACTTGTTGCAATTGGACACGGTCACCGGTCACTTGCGGAGCTTCCCTGGCAAGTTCCATACGGACTGCGACCAAAGACATCCGCGCTTCGTTCTGCAAGAGAGCGCCGATTTCGCGAATCGCTTGGTTAATGTCAACCAACTCTTGTTGCGGATTGCTTTTCCGAGATAGTGACCGCAAACGCTCGGTGATCTCGGCAGCGCGTCTGACAGATCGGAGAATCGCTGATGTCGCGTCGCTGAATTCCTGGATATCGATTCGGTTTCGCTGAACAAGCTCTAAGCATACTTCTGCGTTCATCATCGCGGCCGCCATTGGCTGCTTAAGCTCGTGCGCCAATGAAGCAGACATCTCTCCCATCACACTGACGCGGTTCATGTGTGCCAAATTGGCTTCCAGTTGACGCAGCCTCTCGCGTTCTTCTTGAGCACGTTTCCGTTCGGTTACGTCGACCACGGTGCCGACCATTTCGACCATCTCTCCGCTTGCTCCGAGAATGGGGCGCCCTACTGCGTGGATGTGCCTAACGCTTCCTTCTGGAAGAACAATTCTGTACTCGTGATCGATGCCGGTTCCGTCGCGCATCGCCTTGTCACCATTTTCGCGTGCCTTGTCACGGTCATCTGGATGGACTCGCTGCAAGACGATGTCGCGGTGGGGAGGCCGCTCCTTCGGCTCGAAACCCCATATCCGGAACATCTCCTCCGACCAGTAGACATCGCCCATTGGGCTACGGGCCCAACTGCCCGTATGGGTCAACCTCTGGGCTTGAGCCAAGTGAGATTCGCTGCGTTGCAGAGCCTCCTGGATCAGCTTGCGCTCAATTACTCCTTGAGCCATATGAGTTATTTGCTTGATGAGTTCTTGGTCTCGCGTATTTAAGCGACGTGGCTCGCGAAAATATATTGCTAACGTCGCTATCACTTTGCCTTGGGCGGAGAAGACAGGCGTGGACCAACAGGCGCGGAGAGAAAATTGCAGAGCCAAGTCGCGATAATGTCCCCACAAGGGATCAGCAGCAATGTCTTCGACAATTACCTGCTCACCTCGACGCGCCGCTGTAGCGCAGAAACCGGCCAAGGGTCCATTAGCAGACCTGTCGAGTGCATCAATATAGGCTATTGGAAGACTTGGTGCACCACCACGCCGCAAACGATCGCCTTCTAACAATGCGATGGACGCGAGACTGCCGCTGGCTTGTTCTTCTACCAGGCGGCACAAATTCTCAAGTATCTGGCCAAGGGCGTCTCCTTTTGCAACCATCTCCAGGATTCGTTTTTCTGCGGCAAGCAAGCATTCTGCGCGCTTGCGGTCGTCAATATCTGTTAAGACTCCGTACCATTTAAGGATCTTCCCCTGCTCGTCGCGCAGCGGCACAGCCCGAGTCAAAAACCAGCGATATTCGCCCTTTGCGTTCCGATGGCGTACTTCGTCTTCAAACGGTTCGCCGCTAACCTGCGACGCTCGCCATCTACTCACGTGCGTATCCAAGTCGTCTGGGTGGACAGCGGCTGTCCAGCCATGGCCCAGACTGGCTTCTGCCGACAACCCTGAATATTCCAGCCAGCCTCGACTCTGAAACTCATTAAACCCGTCCGGACGCGCAGCGAAGGCTATGGCCGGCATTGTATTGAACAAATCACAAAGCTCTCTTTCGCCTCGGTGTGCGGCTTTTCCCTCATTTCGCAGTTGATTGGAAAGGCGGCTTACAATCAATGCAATGATTTCGAATGTGACCAAGGCAACCCAATCTTCAGGGTCGTAAACACGGAAGCTGTGAATCGGTGGCACGAACAAATAATCGAGACATGCAACAGCAGCGAAGGAACAACCGGTAGCCTCCCAAAAACCGAATTTCAAGGCAGTTAAAACGACAACTAGCAGATCGATAAACCCGGCTGACGGAAGGTTGAAGTGTGAGCGGAATGCGCAGTAGTTCGCAAGCAGCACAACCGCAGAGCTTGAACCCAGCCCGATCGTCAGCCGAATTGCTCTATTTGTCATGATTTTGATGCCGGTTTAGCAAAGGCTGGGATCTGGCTCAAAACCGGAATTCCAGCATACCGGGAGCGGGTTTGCAAAAATACACCGGTAACGCTGCGATAGTACCATTTTCGCGGAATGAGAACCTAGCCGCCTCGCGACGACCATCAATGGTGTTGTAGAGACTTGTAATTCCGCAAACAGGAACATTTTAGACGGGTACCTCCACATTTGGCCGCGATGGGCCGGCAGCTCTCAGAGTATCTCTGATGATGTCTGATGTAGGATCGGTACCAACAAACGCGCATCTCGGAAGCGAACGCCGCTTCGGATCTGCCGAATTTATCCGCTTAGAAAAGTCTTTGTGCCCGTTCTCCTTACTTGACCAGCTCCAGTGCAAACGCCTCGATCGTCGTCGGCCCATGGAACTTCTCCGTTCCCGAATTGCCGAAGTGGATCCAGCCCGAGTTGAAGCTCTTCACCATTTCGATATAGAGTCCAGTCCGATCAGCTGGCATACCCATCCCTACCAAAACGTTCTGCCAGGCAGCCTCAGGTAATTGCACGGCCTTCACCTCACGGCCCATCGCCCTGCCAAATGCGGCTGCCGTTTCGAGCAAATCGGTTCCACCTATAGGCCCGTCTACCTCAAGCACACGCTCGCCCGTCCAGGTCTCCTGCAACACCTTGGCGCCCGCCAGGCCGATGTCTCGCGTGGCGACTAACGTGAATTTGCGATCAAGCGGCGCATAGAAGAAAGGCATCTCACCCGTCGCACGGATGTGGTCCAACGCTCCCAGCCAGTTCTCCATGAAACTACCCGCGCGCAGGTACGCCACGGGAATCGGCAGCGTGCGCATTGCCTCTTCCATCAGGTGGGTCGACGTAATCAGCCCTAGCCCGCTCGGTTGCTCCGAACCGATGGACGAAAGAAACACCGCCTTGCCGGGCTTCGCCTGCTCAAGCGCCTCACGGATCGCCGCAATCGCACGCTTCTGGTCCGGCAGACCGCGAGCCGGCGCGAAGTCCGGTGGAATCATCGCGAACACACCCTCTGTTCCCGAGAACGCTTTTGTGAGCCCCGCCGCGTCGTCATACGCGGATTGCACCAGCTCCACACCGCGACCAGCCCAGGCTTTTGCCTTCCCAGAATCACGCACCACGCCCCGCACCGTTTTACCTGCAGAAAGCAGATTCTCCGCCACTGCCCCGCCAACTTTGCCCGTAATTCCCATCACTGTGAACATGTCGCTCACCTCCTATGCAAGTAGATACTTGTATTCAAAGAAAGGATGCAAGTTTTTACTTATATGATTCCTTTCTGCGAGAATCCTCCTGTGACCGTCTTTAATCCAAATCGCAAGCGAAACGCGCGTGGCGAGCAACGCCGGCAGGGGCTCCTCCGCGCCGCTGCCGCAGTCTTCGGTCGTCTTGGTTACCACCGGACCACCACAAACGCGATCGCCACGGAAGCGGGCGTATCTCCCGCTACTCTATACCAGTTTTTCCCCAATAAGGAAGCCATCGCCAGCGCACTCGCCTCGATGTACGCGCGCGAAATGGCCGAGGCAGAACGCGCAATCGACTCCGAAGGCGTGTTGAGTTTCACAGAAGCCGTCGGTGAACTGATCGATGTATGCATGAGTTTCAACCGGAAGCATCCCGAGTTTCACACCCTCGTGGTCGACGCACCGCTCTCACCTTCTGCTCGCCAAGACAAACAGGTTCTCGGGCAGGTTTTTGTCGACTTCATCGAGGCCCGCCTCCGACGCGAGCTACCCACTCTCTCTCGCTCCGAAGCGGCCCACCATGCGCAGGTTGCCCTTCTGATCTTCCGCGGAATCCTCGACGAGCTGACCGTTTCCTCGCCTCACGCTCGTCCGCGCCTGCAGCAGGCGATGCGCAATGCCATTCTTCGCTACCTGACCCCTGTACTCACGAAATCGAAAGCGGGCCGCGCAGTCAGAAGCGCATAGATTACGAGAAGCCGACTCGAACACAGCCGCCGTAGCGGCTTCGTTCAAGTCGGCTTCACATACAGGATGAGTACCCGTAAACGTCCATGTAGCCGGGAGGAATTCTGGAATCACGCAAGATTGCCAACGACTCATCGAGAACTGATCGGCACCCTCGCCAGCGCCCTCATTTCGCCTGTCTCTTCATAAGTAATTGATAGGCAGTAGCTTGGGAAGGGAACAGATTGCGACCTGCGCCGTGCAGGGGCAGATGTCGAAACACACTTGATGTGTCCTGGCCACAAGGGCATTCAAGAGATCAATCCTCCACAGGCAAGGAATTCTGCCGTGACAGCCGAGGGGAAACCGGTAACTTATTGAAATCAGGCGCAACGGATGGCTGCTGTAGGTGCTCTGAGACACCCTGGGAACCGCTTTTTGCGCCCTTATCCTTGCCGCGACCTCTGCCCTGTTGACCTCTGCCCGTTTCCAAATTTGATGCTCGCCCCGAGGTCGTTTTCGGCTAGATTTCTGGCGAACATCAAGCAAACAAAAAGAGAATTTTCGAGCGAAACTTCTGCCGCAGATTGGCAGAGGTCGTGGACACAATAAGCACCTCCCGATGGGTGTACGAATCTGGCCGAAGGTATGATCCATGCCGAAAAGCCAAGCGCAGAGCCTCCTTTTGTATTCTGACCTTTGCCCAAATCTGGGTAAACCACTGGGGCGGACGAATTAGACCACTGTCATAAGCCTCCACCCCAGCACAAGCCGCTTCCCACGGTAAGGAGGGTTTGTCACCTTACCGTCTTCGGCCTGAATCACGTCGAGACATTCCTCGACTAACGGACGCCTGCTTTACTCCCTTGTGGCGGTAAGGATTGGCGCGGCGCTTGTGCTCCGGCACGGAATAACGTTCCTTCCCATCGATAACTGTTGTCTTCATTATCAAGGCGCTGTTGCCGCACTTGAAACACTGGACTGTACCTGTAGGCTCATCCGGCCCGAAGACTTCCTGCCCGCTTCCTTCACAGCGAATCATCTTCGGTTGTGTCATGGTGTTACCTCCCATTGCCGGGAGTGAATCACAGGCGTTGCGGTATGTCCAGCGAATCCGCGCGCGGCTTAGTCGTCCTCTTCGTCATCGGAGGCTTCGTCTCCATTAGGCGAAGGGATTTCCGTCAGTATTGCATCCAGTTCATCGGAAGAAAGACTGGATATGTCTTTGGACAGGATTCTATCTTCAAGTTCGACTTCGTCCCAGCCGTCTTCTAACCATCGTTCTAATCGGAGCGCGTCGCTGTTGAGTCCTTGTGGTCGAATCAGGGCTTTGTCGTCCACGACCAACCCCACGTATGCGCCAGACAAGTACTTGACGGTGCTCCGTGCGGCAATCTGCGGATTCCGTTTCAGAAAGTCGGACATCAGTTGCATCTTGTCGATCCGCTTCTGGATCGAATCCAATTTCCGCTGCAGATCATTTCTCATCAGTATTCGCCTGATTATGCCAAACCAGCAGGCCGCGGTTCGGACGAACGCTCGATCAAGACAAATGCAATCACGATAACAATCACGGCAATCACCAAGTTTGAATTTTCCACGGAATACTCACGGGCCACGGGCTTTTGCGTACCAAAAATCCGCGCCATCTGCACGTTCAGCCAGCAGTATGCGAGCAAGCCGATCACAGCTGTGTGCGTCCGGTACTTTATCCACCGTTGCAAGAGAGCTTGCTTAATCACGAAAGCTCGAATTTCCAAAGCTGCCAAGACGAATTGAGCTGAAGTCAGGCCGGCACCTGGGAATGATTCGATATGTGCGCGCCACTCCTCGCTATAACGCTCCCGCTCAGAGACTGGGAGCAGACGCACCGAAAGGTCGAAGAATCGGCGCGCGCACCACGGAAGCCACGCCTTCGCTTCGTCCGAGATCCAATTCAGAAGAAGAGTCGCAATGACGCCGAGAACCGCTATGTGCTTTGCCAAGCAATACCCCCAATCATCTCGGACACCCTCGAACAGATTGATCGCGCCTGTTCTTCCCCCACTGCGGTGAGCACGTAAATGCGCCGTCGCGGCCTCCCGAGATCCCGCGGAACACCGTGCTCCCATTTGCTGTCCAGCCACTTTGCGCGTTCCAGCCGGAAGAGCGCAGGATAGAGCGTCCCCGATTTCAAACCAGTTCTCTTCGCGATGTCCGCTCCAGCAATCTCCTGGTCTGGACTCGCCAGGAACACGCCCAAGATGCTAAGCGTCTGCGTTGTGATTCGTGGCGAATTGCTACCCATAGTTGTAAGTCTACATAGGGTGTTACAATTTGTCGATACCTGCCCAATCGCACGACTGTTCGAATCGGAGTGGACCTCTTTTAGGGGTTTTCTGATGGTGAGAACTGAGTTGTACCCGCGGCGAGAACCTTGGAGCTTAGCTGGCCCTTGAGGAGACGGTCCTGAATCTGAAATATCTCCATGTAACTGTAAAAGCGCCCAGGTTCGACCGGAACGGCATCTAGTTCGCTTAATTTCCGTTGGCCGAGAAATTCTGTCGGCCGCACGATGGCAATTCCGGTATCGATTGGATGCTGCTTTCTCCTCTTGAACTGCTTTACGGTTCTTGGCAACTTCTTCTCAAGCGTAAGAATCGCGTCGATTCCATTCCGGCGAGCAGCCCAGATGTGGAAGCAGTCCGGCAGGTTTTCCGGACTGGCGAATGCGTGGGCCAAGGTCTGAAACCACGGGAGATCATACAGGCTGAACACTTCAAACTCATCGAGACCAATTTGCTTTGAATGGCTCGCGAGAGTGGCAATCTCATCACTCGATAGATTCGAAAGCCATTGGAAGAACGGGATCTGATTGAATTCGCTTGGTGGAACACCCCTTCCCCGATCTGTCTTTCCCCCCTTCGCAAACCACTCTTTCATGTCGATGGTCGTGCGGAACTTCGAACGTTCGATGGGTGCGGGGCAATGTTGGATTCGGCAGTTGAGGAAAGCATTCAAGAGTGGGTCTCTTCCCCTCGGGCGCCGCCACATTTCGACGTTCAACTCAATGTATGTGTAAAGTTCGACTTGTCCTTCCCGAGCTAGCCGTCCAATCGTAAATAGAGCATCCTTCTCACGCTGCTGATCGGGATCGTGGCTAGGCTCGACTCTTCTGAATCCAGCAATAGTTGTGCGGGCTACGCCCTTTCCCCACTTCAATTCCTGTATCCGCGAGTCTCCCTCTAGGAAGTCCGCGGCGCTTATGACACCGGTATCGACAAGAACTTTCATGGTCGAAGCCACGCTCCCAGTACCGCCAGTTCTCTGCAGGAACGACTTGAGTATTGTCGCATCATCCCATTGGTGGCTAGGACAACAAACATGCTGGACAATCGGTCCGGAGTTGTGCAACTCAAAGTCCCATCTCCGCCAGGAAGGGCATCGGCCTGTTCCTATAGTCGGTTCTATCACTAAAGAACATCAGCAACCGCATCGCTCGGGTGGTGGCGACATAAACGACGCGACGGCTCTCGTCGTATTGTGCCTGGCGCTCACCTTCGTCAGTAATCCGACTTATTGAAAAATGTGGAATTCGCCCGTCGTGCGCATCGATTACAGCGACGGCCTCAAATTCGCGCCCCTTGGCTTTGTGCACAGTCAGGAGTTGGATACAGTCGCCGGGCCGGGCAAATATGCCCAAGTCTTCAATCATCAGCCTCTCCCATCCGTCACGGCCCCGAATGTCCTCCACCATTTGAGCGGCGGATTCTAGGAGTACAGCCGCTCCGTCGTCGTTCAGCAATTCAGCTGCGAGAAGAACTCTCGAAAAGCGTGCAGCCGCGTCAGCTATCCAATCGACAGCGAGAGGAGAGTCATTTCGAGCCGCTCGCGCCTCAGCCAGGAGCTTACATACCGCAACACGCCCTCTGAAGTCGAAGACTGAGGGCCCTCCGTGGTCGGGCAAATTGACGAGCAACACATACAGAGCGCGCTGCACCGCGAGGGCAATTTCGGCTTCCGAGCATTCCAAGTACGCGCCAACTGACTCAACAAGCTGAGCGATTAGATGACTTCGCTTGTATGGCCGAGCACCTGGACCTATGACTGGTATGTCGTGCCTGCGTAGCTCTCGGGCGAGTCTGAAAAGAGAAACCCACCATGAAGCCAAAATTGCCACCTTACCGAGGGGTACCCCAAGCGCTCTAACCGCAGGAAGAAACTCATCGAGGACGCCGGTTACGGGGGCGGCGACGGTTAGATGTCGAGGCAGGACGTTGCAATCAGCATATTCTCCAACCGCGCGCATCGGTGGGTCTGACTGACAAAGCATCTCCGCACTAGCGCAGATATTGGTGGAGGAGCGGAAATTTCCAGTGAGATGATGTTCCGTATTCGCGTTAATATGATTTGCGAATTCCACAAGCAGTTCCGGTGACGCTCCTGCGAAGCGATAGATAGATTGGTTTGGATCGCCAACGCAAAAGAAAGTCGTCCGGCCGTACCTATGAATCTCTTTAAGAATGACAATTTGCCCTGGGGAGGAGTCCTGGAATTCATCTACCAAAATCCATTCGAAACGGCTTGCTATTGCGCTGGTTATGTGCGGATAAGTCATTACCAGACGACCTGAATGGTATACCATCTCGTTGAGGGTGACATACGCGTTCTCGTCGAGCCACTCAAACCACTCGAACTGAAGGTCTGCTGGTAGCGTCCCAACCTGAGATGGTCCGCCATCTGGAGCCCGCTGTACGCGCTCAAATTCTTCGAATGCAAAGCCTTGTAGTCCGTACTGCTCCATCAATTCATGAGCTTTGACAGAGTAGGCTTCCATATCGGAGGTGAGTATAGTGAATCCGGTGCTGAATTCAGGAAGCAGATGATGGAACGGTCGAAGGATGTTTTGAAGGGCAAAGCCATGGATTGTCGAGACTTCGTAATATAGCTCGTCGTCGCTAAAGGAATTCTCGCGAAGCCGGTAATCGATCTCATCGGCTGCGGCGTTCGTGTGGGTGATGCAAGCTATCCTTCTGGTGCTGTCTCGCACGGAATCGATGCATTGCAGAAGCTTGGCAATGATAACGCGCGTCTTCCCACTACCGGGAGCATGTCCCGCGCGTAGTTGAAAGTGGCGGGCGGCGGTTAGGTTGATGTTACTACGCCGCCTTCTGGTTGGCGGTCGCAGCCGGGTTGAGGATCGCTTCCAGCGCCCATAGATCGCGGTGTCCCATGATGCGTTTGAAGCGTTTCTCGGTTCTGAGGAACGCCGAAGCCATCCAGCGCAACACCATTCTGCCGTTCTGCCAGTGGGTGACGCGGCGGGTCTGGATGCGGACTCCGGCGTGCGGGCTCTCGATGATGTTGGTGGTCGCCAGGCAGCGGTGCAGCGCCGGCGGGATGTCGAGCCGGTTGATGGTGAAGCACTCCTCCAGACCCTCCAGCAGGCTGGCCGCCGCCTGCGGATACTTCTGGTCCAGCCATGCTGCCAGTTTCTTGATCCGTGCCATGCCTTTGTCGGCGTCCAGTTTCCAGGCTGCGCGCAGCAGGCTTTTGACCTGCGCCTTATCGTCCTTGGTCAGATAGTCGAGCACGTTGCGCAGCTTGTGCGCGCGGCAGCGTTGTACCGGCTGATGGCTGCCGAAGACGGCGTTGATGGCCGCCCGCAGCGCCTTGGAACCATCGATAACGAACAGCATCTTGCGCTTGGGATCCACGCCGCGCGAGACGATGTCTTCCAGCAGTTCGGTCACTACGGTGGAGTTTTCCGTGGCGCCTTCCCGGATGCCCAGCACGTGCTTGTGGCCCTCGCTGTCCACGCCCACCGCGCCGATCATCGTGTAGTCGCCGAAGATGAGCCCGTCGATGTAGATGACCAGCAGTTTGAGCTCGTCGAAACGCCGCGCCAGCAGCGCTTCCACCTCGGCTTCGGAGGCCTCGATCGCTGCCCGGCTCACCGCCGAGCGCGACACGCCCGCCGTCTCCGCCATCGGGGGGATGACTTGCTTATAGTTGCGCGTGGAAACCCCGTGCAGCAGGATGTCCAGCATCCGCGCTCCCATCGGCGTTGGGTTTTGCATGGCCGCGTAGGCGGGAACTTCCACTTCCTGGCCCCGCCGGCCTTTGCTCCGCAAGCGGGGCCGCTGGACTTCCAACTTGCGGTCGCTCAGAAGCACCTGGCCTGCTTGGCGACCGTAGAAAACCACGTCGCCCGAGCGCCGCTTGCCCTGCTGCTGCGGGCCGCCTGCGGCCTCGATGGCCGAAAGTTGCAACACCGCCTGAATGGCCGCTCGTCCGGTGACGTCGATCAGTTCGTCACAGGCCACCTGGCACTGCTCGATCAAATCCACCATGGGCAACAACGCCTGCCCATTCTTGGCCAGAAAGCCGGCCAGTTCCTGCTCGTTGACTTTCCCTTGCTTGCCTATCGTATGGTACGTTTTCTTCACGGCGGTTCTCCCTTCAAGGTTTGGCAACCCGATTCTTTCAGAATCAGGCTGAACCGCCGCTCAACTTTCAACTGCAGATGGGACATCCTCCACTACCGGGGCATGACACGAGACATACATGCCCGTGTTCCGATACCGCGTCTCGTTGTTCATCGGTCAGTCGCATTTGTGAGTAGCCAATCTACCGCACTCCGAATGTACTGCGGGATTTCCGTTGCGTCGCCGATATGCTTGGAAACTACCTGAGCGTATCGGGCGTTTCCAAACCTCTTGGCCGCCCGCAAGACGGCGCCTTTCGCGACATTTAAGTTGGGAGGATCGCTAGCGAACACAAATTCTGCCCGGAGGTTCTCAAGCATTTCGCACAGCCTTGGGGCGCCAATTTCTCTCGAAGCGTTTGCGAGCGGTTCAAGTGTGCCGTGAAGGGTCAACTCGCGCTCGAACGTGGTAGCGCAGGAGAAAATCTCAACAAATGGTCCGCGTAAAGATTCCAGATCTTGGCGCGATGGCGCTGGGTCAGACTCGTTCTCTTCTGCAGGAATGCTCGGATCGGCATCAGAAGGCACTAGATCGCCATCTGTCAGGATGGCACACTTCTTTCGAATACCCCCCGGTCTGAAGAGCTTGGCATACGAGGAAAAATGAGTGCCAAATATAGGAACAACAGCTATGCCTTCCTCATCAAGGTCGATCTTCATCACAGCTTTCACTAAGCCGGGTATTACAAACTGTTCCGCAGGCCCCTCGACGAGAAGAACCTTCCGGGCATAAAGCAGGGAGGAGCGAGTAGCGTCCAGGTACCGTTCGAGGTCGGCAACATCTTCCGGCGCAAGTGCCGGAATGGTTACCGGCTTTACTATGGTTGAGACCGCTCCGCCGCTCGAAGTCAGAACAACATGGGCAGACAGAGGTACGCCAGACGTGATGTGAGTGCTGTGTGTTGTGATAAATACCTGAACATTTCTCTCTTGTAGTGCAGTTAAAAGGACTCGCTGAAGCTGCGGATGCAGGTGAGCTTCGGGCTCCTCGACCAGAAGTATCTGGCCGGCAGTCCTACCTTCGGCGACGCGCCGCTCAAAATAGTGCTGCAGCATGCTGATGTAGAGAACATTATTCAGGCCAAGGCCATTTCGGCTCGGGTCCAGATTCGTGAGACCATAACCCGAGAGAAGGACTTTCAGCCCGCGCGAAATGTCCGCAAAAGACGGCTCAGCCAGCCCGAGGGAGACGCCCATCGCGAAGGATTTACCAGCCGCCGCCCTGAATGAGTCGCTAAGCTGCGTGCCAATGTCGCCAACGGTCGCACTCGCGTTGATGTTAGCGTTCGCCGTCTGAAGAAAGCCTACAAGTGCAGCTTGCTCTGTCTCGGGTATTTTCCTCTGTTCAATAATCTGCTGGAGGGGCGAGGTGCGGGGGGTAGCGAGACGGCCCTCAACGTCGCGCAGTGCCTCCATCAAAACGACTAAGTAGCCCTGCTGAAGGTTATCGGTGCTAAAGCGGGTTCCGAATGAATCATTCCATTTGACTGTATTGAGATCAATGCCGTCGCCGCCAGCGGCGATTTCCCATACATAATCATCCATCCCAAGCCTTGGAACCGGCGCACCCGCAGGTAGTTGTTCGATAGCTTCGCGCACCGTTGCCTTTGGTCTGAAGCGATAGGAGATACGCGCCTTCCCATTTGCCAGAACGGCAGTAAAGGGCAAAGCCTCCTCGTTCGGCTTCCCGGCGAAGTCAGAGAATTCCACCGACACCAGGACATGCTCAGGCGTTGTAAATGTCAATCCTGCCGCAAGGTCCTCAGGTTGCAAGCGGCGGCGTTGTGCGCTGATGTTCCCATCCAGCACAAGGCGGACGGAGTGGAAAATGTTTGTCTTACCGGAGTTATTTTCGCCAATGAAGCACGTAACGCCAGGTAGAATCTCAACGTCAAGGTGCCGGAGATTTCGGAAATTCTTAACGAAGAGACGACTGATATACATCGAGCAACCTGCACTTCTGCCATAGATTCGGCATCGTTCAGCGTGTCGCCCGCAAAGAAGTGGTCGAGCATGATGTAACAACTTTGGCTTAGATAATATACCCTCGATTTGCAATGTGGTTCTGAGGTGATGCATTTCCTATACAGGAGCGAGAAGGGCGGGCGTCAATTCGACAGCTTTCGAAAATCCGCCTTGTGATCGGTTTTCATCGTATAGCCAAATCGGAAGATCGGCTTTCGGCATGATTACACGGCCTAGATCAACCGCAAGCGCAACCGGCATCGCAGGAAAGACGTGAATAGTGGCGCCTTGGCCATGGCGTGCTTTAATACGATCCATCATGCGCCGCACAGCCGATCGGAATGCCCGGGCCTGCTCTTTCGATTGCAGAATGTCGTTATGGGGTTTGGGGTGCAAGAGCTTCCAAAGGGTCGGGTTTTCAAGAACGGATTCCACTCGGCTGTCGTTGATCGTAGCACTTAGCGAAATGATGAGTGCTGGCTCGCCGGCTATTGTTTCAGGTTCTTCAATGACAAATCCGTTGGCTTCTGAATGTTCTCGCCATTTCCAGTTCGGTGGTTCTCTATGTAGCTGATACACTTCCGCGGCGGGAATGTCCGAAAGCAGGTAGCCCAGTAACGCCAGCAGTGGCTGCGGAGCAAGAGCGAAGATAGAAAGGTGATTTACCAGACCATTTGACAGTCGAGAGCGAACCTGCTGTGTGATTAAGCGGCGCAAATGGACGGCTTCAAGTTCCCAAAAAGCTGGATCGCGATCCGTGAATGAACTGTTGGCGAACCCCAGCTCAATTGCACGCGATTCTGCCGGATACCAGTCCGGCACCATCGCTTCTGCTGCTTTCGCGAGTGAAATGTTCGAGCTGTGTGCGCCAATGTTCGCTCCGTAAAGAAGAACATGGCTCTGCTTGTCCGGCCCGATGCCGCTCAGCAGTTCGATCCGCGCTTCATGGCTCGCCTTCATCCATCGCAGCCGCTCAACTGAATGACCAGCAACATCTTCGTGGTCGATGAGTCGATGGTGAACGTCGCAGAGCAGCATCAAGTTGGCAGGGTCTCGCTTCAATTGTTCGGAAAGAACGGGATCGCCGCGAGGTCCGTCCGGTCGGTCCGCGATGATGTGGGCCAGGTAGGCACTATTGAATTCAACCTTCGTCAACGAGTCGAGCCAGAGTGCCTGGTTGCATCCTTCATATTCGCAGCGACCTGCCGTCTTGCCCCACAACTGCAATTTGATTCGCTCCGGAATGTAGGTGACCGACATCTGTTTGTGACTTCTTCCTAGGCGGATACAGTGGCGGGAAAGAAATCGCGCCCCAGAAGTTCCTGCCACTTCTCGATAGCTGCTGTCTTTGTCGTGGCGCTGGAGGCCAGTTGCGCCGTCCTCGCCCAGACGCGGAGAAACGCATGGAAGGCGTTCCAGCTGTCCAATGACCACTCTGAGTAGTGGAAGATGTTCCGTTCGCCGCAGGGTGTTTTGAGGCCAGCAAGGTACCAGTCGGCGGCTTGCCGGGACACGAGGTACCCGAGCACATTGGCGGTGTAAGTAGCGGGATTTCCGACAAACAAATGATCGGGTGCCGCGTACAGAAGGCATTCGAGAAAAAAAGAAACAGCTGGAAAGCTGTTCAGAGACCGCAGGTGCTTCAGTATCTTGACCATGGGAATGAAGTTCCCATTGGCATGCTCCTTGTCATTCTTAATGGACAGGTATGCTTGATGATATCGTGCGTATCCGTCCTCCCATTGGTTGTTCTCTGGGCGCCAAAGCCTGAATGGTTCCCGCTGCTGGTCTGTGTTCCCTTGTTTGAAGACAACTGGAAGAATCTCGACCTTGATGCCCAAATCCACCTTGATGCACATGCTGGTTGGCCCATAGTAAACCTTGGACTGGTATCTTCCGTCCGCCAGCAGGGGAGCCGCAATCGTGCCGAAAATGGCATTGCGGTCCCAGCTGCGATAACCGAATCCGCTGGATACGGGCTGCCATAGCCTGCATAGCACAACAATATCGACGTCGTTGATGGTGTAAATTGCCGTCGACTGATCATACGAACCCTGGAGGAAGCATAAGGGCGCTAGCTCAGCAGCAAATCCAGAACGGTTCTCGATTAGACCCTTAATCGTGTTGTATTGGCTCGACGCTTGTTGAATGAAAGTTGGCTTGGGATTCAAGCAGCGGAAGAACCCGCGGAAGTGCTCAGACAGATCATAGGTTGGGGAAGTAAACGTGATCGTGCTCATGATTGACTCCTGTTATTGACAGCGTGGGTCTCCGGCTGTTCTCCAGCTCTCCGATGACGACCACAAATTGTCAGAGCCATCCATGACCCCCGCCAAGGAAGGCCCTCGTTCACGCAGCCGACTCGATCGTTTCAACCTCTCCGTGGCTTATGCCGCCCCCGTACCACTCGCCAGTGGCACGCCACATCTCATAGAAGGCAAGCCAAAGACACAGCCACGGAATCACTGTATCGGCGAGCTTCATATCCGAACGCCATGCTTGCCGGCTTGGATAGAAAAGACAGGGCTCCGTTGGACCATAAGTGTGCGGAATTTTTCCTCCTGGCTCCAGAGGTTGCAGACTGGCCGCCAAGCACAAACACCCTTGGCCATTTGCCGGTGCGGTACTGGATTTCGGCCCGATAAACTTGGCTCAATGGAGTCGGCTGAACTCTGCCTGTGCAGACCAGCAGACCCCCCGTGACCCTGTACGTGAAATCTCGATAGCGGTTCCGTACCCAGGCGCCTTGTTCACGAATTCCTACAGTGTGTATTCCCATTTCAGCGTCCAAAGAAATGATTGTGCGGGACCACAGCCGCGGCTAAAACAGAGTTCGTCGTGATGGAGCCGGCAGACGTCACCCCAAGGTGTTTCGTCTTACGGCCCTCATTCATCTCACTCGCTTCGAGACGAATTGCCTCCTTTACCTCCGCCGATCCGAACAGGCTTCCCAGGTGTTGCGCCGACTTTTCGAATCCCCGCCGCTGCTCTTCGGTCGTGGGATAGAGCAGGACCTTGATCTGCCCGCGAAAGTCAGCAATATAAGACTTGAATCGCTCAAACTTCTCGATATCCCACGTGTCGGTGAAGTTCTCCTCGGCATGAACAGGGTTCTGAATGCGAGGAACCTCGTTGATTCCCTCCATCGAGTAGTAAATGCGATCAAGGATCATGTCCAGAGCAAGACTCAGAGAGCGTTGCCCGCCATAGGAGCGGCCGGCGAGCGTAGTAAGAATGACTGAGCGCGCAATGTCGCGTCCACCGTCAAAGAACAGATCGCGATGCCGCTTCATAAGCTGGACTGCGCGCTGCAGCGGGTATTTATACTCTGAGGGCACCGCCGAGGGCAGCGGCTCGATCTTTTCCGCAAACATCTGCTTCGCGAACTCATCGCGAAGCTGGCACCGTTGGAAAAACCATTGGGCAAATCCCCTCGGATTGCTGTGCACCCAGCATTGGAGCTTTCTGTCGGGGACGATGATTGCCTTAGCTGTTCCATTCGGACATGCCGGCAGGACATCGAGATGGAATTCGCCGGCATAGTTCAAGCGCAAGCAACGCTTCAGCTTCTCCAGCATCTGCGCATAAGTCTCGTGACTGGCCATCCGGTCGTGGACCCAGTTATAAACGGTCACTGGCGGCACATTCGCACACCAGTGAAGTTGACAAACGAGGTCGAGATCGTACTCGATTCCCCGCCAGGGGCGGACGGTGGTCCCGAGCAACATCGACCCCTGCGGGTAGATCTCTGGAGCAAATGGGGCCAGTTCGCTGTCTTCGGCCGAGAGCCACTTTCCGACGGCTTGATACTTCATCTCAGCATCCCGGTACTGCGTAACCGTCAACTGAAGCTGAAGACAGATCCGCTCCAACTTCCTGTCCAGCCAGACAGCTCGTTCCGATTTGGTTTCCGAATACGGCTCGACGAGTTGCACAGTGGGGTTCCCCTTGGAGATTATCCTAACATAATCTTCAAATTCTGCCGAGTATGGTTATAATTACTAACAGGAGAAAACATGCCGAATCGCAGAACGCACATCGCTGTAGGTGCTCCCGCTGGCCTTGCCTTGGCTGCTGTTAATTTGCTGAATCAAGACTATTTAGATGCAGCCATCGAGCTGTTCGGTGGCCTCTGCGGCGGAGGCGCTGGGGCGGCGTTGCCTGACTTCATCGATCCGCCGTGCCATCCCAGACACCGTTCCGTAGGGCATGGATTCGTTCCAGTGGGATCCGCGGCGGCGTTATGGGCTAAGAATCTGCCTTCCTGGCAGAACCGGCTTCGCGAACTAGCCAATCAACACCGAATTCAGCGAACTGCCGCCGATGACAGTTTGGAAGCCTTCGGACACTTGCTGATGGAGTTGATCTTCCGATTTCTTGCGGGATTCGCCGCAGGAATTGGCGCCGGGTACATTTCGCACATTATCCTGGACCTCGGCACCCCGTGCTGCATCCCACTTGTGGCGTGAGGAGTTTATGGCAATCGATCAGGTTGAGCTCGGCAAACGGCTCAAGCAAGCGCGTGAAACTTGCGGAATGACGCAAGACCAAGTGGCGCGCGAGATGGAGTTGGCACGAGCTACAATAGCCCAAATCGAATCTGGACTTCGTTCTGTGTCAGGTCTCGAACTGTCGCGTCTCTCCTATATCTTTGCGCGTGACGTCCGAGAGTTCTTATCAGATGAATTCAGCTCCGATAGCCTCGCAGCAGTTTTGCTTCGTGCCGACGTTGGTGTCGACGACGGCATTCAGGAAGCACTTCGTGACTGCGTGGCTCTCGGCCGGCAACTCCGTGATCTTGAGACCAATCTTGGCATCAATAGAACCACAAATACTGTGGCCTCCTACCCATCTGTTCTGCTCGGCTCCAAATGGGATGCAATTCAAAGTGGCACGGCAGCCGCACAGGAAGAGCGTCGCCGTCTCGGATTGGGGACGGCGCCTTTGGGAGATGTTTCTTCGCTTTTGGAGTCTCAGGGAATTCGAACTGGCTTGATAACCATGCCTGCTGGAGTTTCGGGTCTGATGATGAGCCATCCCGATGTAGGCCTGTTCGTGGTTGTCAATTCAGAACACCATCCTGTTCGTCAGCGTTTTTCGCTGTGCCACGAGTATGCGCATCTGTTGCTTGATCGCGCGCAAATGGGACACGTGAGTAAGGAATCGGAGCGCGCCAACCTCTCTGAAGTCAGAGCGAATGTTTTCGCCGCATGCTTCTTAATGCCGGACGAGGGAATCAGGCAATTTGTAGCAGGGCTCGGCAAGGGAAACGCCAGCCGGTTGCACGCGGACATATTTGATGAGGCCGGCGTAGTACCGATCGATACCAGAACGGCGGGCGGTAGTCAGGACATCCAGCTTTACGATGTTGTGAAGCTTGCTCATCATTTCCGGGTGAGTGTTCTGTCAGCACTCTATCGGCTTCTCAATCTTCGCCTCGTTACAGAGAATCAATTCGAGGAGATGAAGCGCATGGATCAAGATGGCCTCAGCCTAGAACTAGCCAGGCTACTTGGGCTGACGCAGATGCCTGCCTCCGACCATATTGCCGAATTCTATCGCCGTTACCTAGTTCTTGCCCTTGAAGCGTACCGGCGCGACAAAATCAGCCGACGAAAGCTTTTCGAGATTGCAGGTCAGCTCGGTGTCAAATCCGAAGAAATTGAGCAACTGGTCCGGAGTTTAGGACTTGACTCCGACGAAGTGGCGGATGTATTGGTCCCAGCGGGGTTCTAGTGCCAGTCGAGACGCTTCGGACAATCGTTATCACCGACACGAGCATTCTGATCAACCTATTTCATACAGGTCATCTGTCGTTGCTCGGCGGCTTGTCTCCATTAAGATTCGTTGTCCCGGACGAAGTCACTGCGGAGATCACCCAAGCTGATCAACAACAGGTCATCGGGGCAGCAATTGCTGCTAGTCATATTCAACGCGACTCGATCTCAAGTCCAGAGGAACTCACTTTGTTCACAGAGCTGCGACAAGTTCTTGGAGCAGGCGAATCATCTTGTCTGGCAATAGCGAAGCTACGCAACTGGATGGTGGCTTGCGATGAAAAGAGAGTTTTCCTTCGAGAAGCCACGAAACACCTGGGGGAGAAGCGGATCATCAATACTCCCGGCATCTACGTACTGAGCATTCAGGCTGGGTTGATCACCGTCGCGGATGCGGACAAAGCGAAAGCAGTTCTGGAAAATCATCGCTTCCGAATGGCATTCCAGTCCTTCTCTGACCTATTTTCACCTTGAAGGAACGTGAAGCATGAGGTACCGCGTTGAGCATCCCTGGTGCAACAAAGATCCCATCAATAGCGAGATCTGATTCGCTCTTCGAGCCAGGCTGCGAGACGGCCGCGCAGCTGGCGATCCATCATCGATGTTTTCTCGGGGTCGGCGAATTCGGGAATGCGGTCCATGTTACGGCGCACGTCGTACAACTTGGCCGGTGTTCCGGCCATCAATTCTGCGTGTCCTTCGGGGTCGGCGGACGAATCGAAAATGTAGCGGAAACTGAGGTCGTCATAACGTTTTAGACTCCTCGGATCCCGATCCTTCTGGAAGAACACTGAGGGAATGAGATGATCGGTGTGGAAGTAACCGGCGTAGTGATCCGGTGAAAAACTACCGAATTCTGATGTTGGACGTAATGGCGTTGGATCATCAGCTTTTCGCGGAACGAGCATCGTCGCAGGACAATGAGCATATTTCAACCTTCCATCACTCGGATCCTTGCAGGCATTCGCGATAGTACGCATGGCTCGATCCAATGCCGATGAACACGCAGTCTGATCGAGTTCCAACTTCTTCGTTCGCGCGTACTCAAAGTGTCCAAGCGCGTTTGAAGTAATCATGATTCCGCCAGGAGTTCGATGGTCATGCCACCATCGGCCGTCGCCTTGCGCACAGAATATGTTTGGAAGTGTCGAGAATTTCAGGATTTTTCCATCTGATCGACGAAGGAACACGTACTCACGCTCTCCATGGATTGAATCGTCGGGGATAGTGATCTGCATATACAATTCCATCAAGCGGCGGCAGATCTCTTTCAACGCGGCGTTTGGTTCTCTCGTAATCAGATGCCTGCTGGTCAAGAGGATGACGAATGACGACACACGCCCCTCAAGGGCTAAGCGCTTCCAGACCTGTCGGTGGTCCTGAAGCGTATCTTCAAGGTCGGTATCACCCCGTGACATTCGTAAGATCTCTTGCTCTTCTAAGAGGCAAATGTAAATGCTCTTATTGGTTGCGGCCGTTCTGCCGAACACACACGGTTGATTCTTCTCGATCCAGCCCCGATAAGATCTAATCTTCGTCTGGCGATCATACTTCGGATTGAAAAGAACTGCGTGTACTGCTTCCATATCTGGAGAGAACGCTTGCCTCGTTCGCAATGCGTCCACCGGCTGGTGCAAGCGGCTTTCGAGGAGAAGCTCCGAGAGGTGAGCATGATTCTTCGGCATTGCCGGCTCCTTGGATGCAGGCTAATTGTAGCCAACAAGGCTCTGGTTCAAGAAGAGCAATGTTGGAGTCGTTCCTCACCGCGGATGCTATAATTCTTGGCAACATTCTCCGCACACGATTTCACACAATCGCACACCCTGCGAGGCGCATTATGACTCGTGCCGCAACTCAAAGAACGCTGACGATCTATCTCGTCAACAAAGCGCTCACAGATGTGCAAGCAATTGTTCGCGCCGGTTCAGAGCACCATGAAGTCATTATCAACGGCAGGCGGATGGGTGATCTGTTTGTCAAGGTTGGCCATCCTCATCCGCCGCCCTGGGTGTCCTTTTTCTCCGGCGCCGTAGACAATCTCGCCTCTGTGCAAGGCATGAGCACGAGCGCCGTCCTTTTGATTCGGACTGGAGGACGCAATTTTGCCATTGCCTTCGGCTTTGGAAGAACACTTCTCCACCCTGGCGTTACTGATGATCGTTTCGGTCTCAAGGTGACACTGAATGCCGTTGACCCAGCCCAGATCCGCAGCGTGGATCGAGAGACCCTCGATAGCCCTGCGCCTCACAGTCAGATTCAAGCCCGCGTGGCGGCAAACATTCGCGAGTTTGGTTTGGATGTCGACCAAGATCTCTTACGAGCAGTCACGGGCATTCCGCGGGACAAAACGCTTGGCAAACGTCTCACTGGCAAGGATGCGCTCCGCACAACAGGCCCGTTCACGCTTGATGCGATTCCGGCGCTGTTGCGCCGATACTTGGCAGAGAGCGAGAAGACAGAGTATCGCAGACAATTTCCTTGGCTGGATCACATCCAAGAAGTCAGAAACGCACTGTTACGCGAGTCGTTAGATGGAATTGTTCAAGAGAAACTCCGCCAAGGTGAATTTGATCGCATGTGGCTTGCAGTTCCCGAGCGCATCGAGTGGCAAAATGTGGATGGTTTCTCGTATCGCAGCACAGAAAATGCAGCGCAGCACCCAGATATTCATTTACGAACATTTATTGAAAGTCTTCGTGAACCGGCGAACATAACAATTGAAGCTCTCAAGAGCCGTCGCGTCTACGCAAGATCCGATAACGGAGATGCCATATATGAGTGGCCAGTCTATCATTGCCTATACGCAGAAGTTGAGCTCAATGCCAAACAATACTTGCTCAATAGCAGTGCTTGGTACCAGGTTGACACAGCTTTTCGAGACCGAATTGAAAACTCATTTCGCCGCATTCCAAGGGCTACCTGCGTGTTGCCGAACGCAAAGGAAGATGAGATCGAACGCCAATACAACAGGCGCGTGGCCGAGAACAACGTCGCATACGCCCTGATGGATCGAAATCTGATTCGGTATCCAGATCCTCGAAATCCCGTGGAGTTTTGCGACTTGTACAGCGCTGATCAGGAGATCATTCACATCAAGCCCTATGCAGGGAGTAGCACTTTAAGCCATCTCTTCGCTCAGGGCGTTACCAGTGGCACACTTTTCGCACACGACGCGGGGTTCAGACGTGCCGCGAATGAGAAGCTCCCTGCAACCCACCGGCTCCCACACCCACAGCAGCCACTGGCACCAAAGGCATATTCAGTGGTCTATGCCATTATCAGTGGCAGCCAACGCCCGCTAACGGTCCCATTTTTTAGCAAAGTCACACTCCATGGGGCAGCAAGGACACTTCGGGGTATCGGATACAACGTCCAAATCACAAAAATTGGAATCGACGCGTAGACCTGTAACGAAATCATAAGAGCGCACCAAGCCGCCTATGCGAGGGCGGCGTTGCCCGTCGGGTGGGCGAGAAATGCCGCTCCTGCCGGATGGCAGGAGCCACGCAAGAGGGAGGGCAGACGGGCAGGCAGACAGAAAAATGCGGAGCCTGTGTTTGCAGGCCCCGCGCGAGTGTTTAGGTTGGATTGAAGGTTAGGCCGCTGCGGACTTCTTCGCGGTCTTTGCCTGTTGCTTGGCTGGCGGCTTCGGCGCGGCCTTCTTCGCGGCTTTCGCCTTGTCCTTCGCCGCGAACTCCTGCTTGACCTTCGCGGCGATGGCGTCGGTGTCCACCTTGTACAGGGCGGCGGCATCGTTCAACACCTGCGTCGTCTGCTGGCGGGCGGCGGTGAGCAGGATGGTCAGTTCGACCAACACGCTGCCCAACACGCTTTCCTCGGCACGGCGCAAGTAGGCGGCAAACAGCTTGGCGATGGAATCGCTGTCCTTCTCCCGCTTGATGCCGTGCTGCCGGGCGACGATCTCCAAGCGCCGTTCCTCTACCAATCCGGCCAGCCGTTCCACGACAAACAGCAGGTCGCGCTTCATCAGCCGCACGGGTACGGCGTCGGCGATGGCGGCGAGTACGCGGATGCCGGTGGTGTTGGCAATGGCCTCCTCGCGCCGCTGCTTCTCCTGCGCGGCCTTCTGCGCGGCATCGGCCTGAACCCGCGCGCTGCTGCTTCTTGGGGTGATGCACCGGGCAATCGGGATTGGCGCACACCTTGCGGAGTTCGCCTTTCTCGTTCCCATCGGCAACGATGGCCTCGGTGACGAACTTGCATGTTTTGTATTCCGGCGCGTCCTGCTGGTATTTGTTCTTCGGCTTCTCCTGCCGGATTTCGACATACTGGTTGCGGGGCACAACCGGGCTGCCTTCGGCGGGTTTGCCGTAGGCGGTCGTGATCTGTACCAGCTTGGGTTTCGCCGCCACGGTCTGCTTTACATGCGCGTCCACCTTGGCCGCATAGCAGGCCGGATCGGAGCAGGAATCGTGCTGCGCTGCGATGCCCTCGAAGAGCAGCGTGTTATGCCCGGTGCGCTTGGGGCATTCAACGCAGGAACCCGCATCGGGCACAAGCGTTGCATCCTCTTTCGAGAACGGCGCGGTGGCAAGCTCCAAGAGGATGTTATGCTCGATCCATTCCCGCAGATGGCGAACGGGGAGCAGGATGCGCTTCGCCTTGCTGCCGCCCGTGTAGCTCTCCTGCCAGCAAGCGGTCAACGCTTCCTCCTGTTGTTGTGGCTGCAACTTCGCCAAGAGCAAGCGCATGGCCCAAGCCGATTTCGTCCTTGGTAAAGGCTTCGACCGCTGCGGGCGCAAGCTCGGTCAAGCGAAGCCGGGAGGCCACATACCCGGCGCTCTTGCCGCATTTGGCCGCAATGAGTTCGATGGAATACTTCGGCTCCTCAAGACGCAAGAGCGCGGCGAAGCCCTGCGCCTCGTGGAGCGGATGCACGTCCTGACGCTGGAGGTTTTCGACTAGCTGCGCCTCCAACACCTGAGCGTCGGTCATTTCGCGGATGCACACCGGCACGGTTTCTTTCTCGGCCATCGCCGCGCCGCGATACCGGCGCTCTCCGAAAACGATCTCAAAGCTCCGCTCTGCGCGGGGCCGAACCAACAAAGGCTGCAACACGCCGTTTTCGCGGATGCTGGCGGCGAGTTCCTGCATCGCATCTTCGTCGAATGTCTTGCGCGGGTTGGTGGGCGATACGACCAGCCAATCGAGCGGCAGGTCGCGGTACTCGGACTGAGTTTGAACTGTAGTAGTCATGGGGAATCTCCTATTCCGGTTGAATCTTGCGTGAGGGCGCAAGCGGGCACACTCCCAAGCGCACCCGCTCAGGATGTGTGCGTTAGCTGGCCGCTGCGAACTGCTCCGGCTCCGTCGCCGGTTCCGCGCTTTCGTCGTCGCGGATTGCGGCCAGAATCACAGCGGAGGTGCGCTGGATAACCTCAAGGCTTTCGGCCAGCAGGGTTGCGTTGCCGTTGTACATCTGGATGTAATCGCTCGAAGCGTTGCCCATCTCCAGGCCGATTGCCTGACCCACGATGAAGGCCACGGCCTCGGCTTCCGTCTCGCGCACGGTTGCCGTGGTGAAGGTGCGGCGCTCTGCCTTGTGCAAGAGTTCATGCGCCGTTTCGTGAACCAAAGTGACGAACTCCTCCGGCTTCGACTGGCCGGGAAGCAAGGCGATCTTGCCGCCGTAGCTCACGCCCAAAGCCGGGGCGATTCTCTCGTTGAACTCAAGCGCGATGTTCTGCTGCGCGAGAAAATCAATGAGCCGGTCGCGCTGTTCGCCCACTTCGCCGGAGATGTTGTGCTCGAACTCCGGCAGGTCTTCGCCCTCGGTCTGCGCCACGTCGAACACATACACGGCGCGGAAACCGATAAGCACCGGCGGCTGCTTGGTGTTGCCGTCCGCATCGGTGTTCTGTGCGGCCTCGGCATTCCTCCGCCGGTAGCCGATCATCGGCGCGAGAATCTGGATGCCCTTCTCGCCGCGCTTCACGAACCGGCCCATCTCTTTCCATGTGCCGAATCCCGCTACGCGCGTAGCCGTGGGCCGCTGCCGCGCAATGGCAACGATGTTGCCAAAGCTGTAATTGTGGAACCGCGCCATCGCGGTCAGATACGCGGCGAGTGTTTCGCTCTTGCCCGCCTCTACCTGCCGGATGAGGAAGTCCACGGCCTGCTTGATGATGAGTTGAGTTGGATTGTCTTTCTGTGCTGTCCGCCCCTGATAGGGCGAATCGCTGCGGTTGCGCTGCGCCGCATTTTTCCTGTGCGGCGCAGCTTGGCTGCTGGCTGTGCCATTGCTGGCGGTGGTGGCTGCGATGCTGGTAATGTGGTTGCTGAATTCCATGACGATGCTCCTGCGTAGCCCCGTGGGGCCGATTGGCGTCCAGAAGCAAGAGCACCCAAACCTAATTTTTTTCGTTGAGTGCCCCCGCTTCATGGCTCTTCGCAACGGGCGGAGGCGGGAAGGTTCTGTCAAGGCCGCGCGTTCTGTGCGCGTTCATCGCAGCGCAGCGGAGAGCCTTGACGGGTTCTTCCCGCCTCTGCCAGACCGTTGCCTGAAGCGGGGGCACTTGACGAAGAAAGAAATTCGGTTCACTTCCTTATTGCTGTACGCTTGTACGCACGTAAGGGCCGGGCGTTGCGGGGCAGGA
>CAWEGL010000004.1:0-282987 GCA_963808795.1 uncultured Acidobacteriota bacterium | reverse complement strand
TTGATCCCCAACTCGCGAAGATGGTCCTTGATCTGCTCGCGTCGCGGACTCGATGCTTCCAGATATTCCTTTGTGTATCCCTTGATCTCCGGCTGCCCGTGCTTGCCGCGCTCCAGCTCGTAGCCCAACCCCTGCAACCGCACCGCCAGCTCGGAGCGGTAGACGCTGGTTGCGTAGCGTTGCGAAGCGAATAGCTCCTGGGGCTGCAAAGCGCGCGTCTGGCCGTTGTCGCGCTCGGTGACATTGAAGATGACAGCGTGGGTATGCAACTGCGGCGCCGCATAACCGTCCACGGGACGGGCAGTGTCGTGCTCGAAGGTCGCCGCAACAAATTTGCCCGTTGTCTCCGGGGCATGCACATTGCCGATCCGCGCCTGCGTGTACCGCTCCAGCTCCCCCAGGGCGACGCGCACGCTTTCGCGGTGCGCCAATCTTACTCGATCATCGCCGCCCACAAGGGCGGTGAGCGAAACCGACTTGGGCGCGGAGAACGTAGCGTCCCATCCGGCACGATGTTCCACGCTGGTCACTTCTTTGCCGTTCTTGCCCTCATACGTCTTGGCGGTCTGATGCCGGACAAGCTGAGCCTCGGTCTCCGGGTGCCGGCCTTCGCTCAACCGCGCGAAGTGCTCGGAGCCGACTTCACCTTGCAAACCCCACTGCTGGGCCAACTTGCCCCGCCACTCGCTATGTCCCTGCTGGTCCCGGCTCCAATAGTTCTGCTCCTGGGAAGCGAACTCACGCGCGTGATAGTTCTGCGCCTGTCCTGCCGAGAGCGGTTTGGAGATGGTCAGCATACGCTCAGATTCTTCGACGCTTCAATCAATCCCCTGGTTTTCATCCCAGACGAAAGCCTCTTTGGGCTTCGCGGCAGGCACTGGGGAAAGCGGGAGAGTGGCCTGGGCCGCCGCCCGCTTTGGCAGCAGCTCCGCAGGTGCCGGCGGCGCCGGCATGGTTAGTACCGGCCCGGGTTTGGCCTTCGGCATTCTGCGCTCGATGAAATCCGGT
The DNA here is from genome assembly GCA_963808795.1 of uncultured Acidobacteriota bacterium. Lineage (GTDB taxonomy): Bacteria > Acidobacteriota > Terriglobia > Terriglobales > Acidobacteriaceae > Telmatobacter. Next base: position 281,979 of record CAWEGL010000004.1, on the reverse strand, counting down.
TGTCCGCCGCGATTCTTCGCCAGCGCGAAGCGGACCGGCACAACGCGATTCTCCTGCTTGATGAAGCCGCGCAGCGGTTCCAGTCCGGAGATTTCAGAGGTCATGATGAGCGGCTTGGTGGCGATCTCCATCGCATACGATTTCTTGCTGCTCAACATTCCCATACTGCGCGATTCCTTTAACCGCTCGACTTCGATTTCCCCGATGGCCTCGGAGATCCATTTGGCTGCGCGCGGCTCGGAGGTTTTGAAAAACACCTTGGTGGCAGGTTGCGAAAGCATCGCCTCGGCATCCTGGCCGTAATGTTTCTCAAGCTGGCTGCGCCCCTGAAAGCCCAGTACGACCGGGTTGCCGTACTTCCGGTTTTCAGTGACGGCCGTGTGGAGTTGGGGCAGCTTGTTGAGGCTGGCCAGCTCGTCCAGCACGAACCATACCGGCCTGGCGGCATGGTCCTGGCAATAGCCCATCATGCGCAAAATAAACAGGTCCAGCCATACAGAATGCAGCGGCAAGAGTTTCTCCCGGTAGTCGGGACTGGAGGTCAGAAACACCCACCGCTTGCGGGCGGTGTACCACTCGGCTGTCGCAAAGGTCTTCCCTTTCGCCTCGTCCCACTCTGGCAGCAGCTCCAGACAGTCGGCTACCATGTTGAGGCTGGAAATAACGCCCGCCTTCTGCGCCGGGGCTCCCGGATCGAGCAGAGCCGCCAAGGGCGTTCCCTTCACCATCCGCACGATCCACTCGTCCGGATCGGCCATCCACCTCAAAATATCCCTGGGCTGCGGCTTCCGCTTGAGCAGATGGGCCAGTACCCGGCGCGGCCCATCGGTAAAATACTCCTTCTCGTACTCCTTCTCCGGAAGGAACGCGGCGGCGATGGTTGTGGCCGTTTCCTCGCGATTGATCTCTTCTCCCAGCCCCCAATAGGGACACCGGGCGTCGAGGGGATTCAGGATCAGATCGCCGCGCGCCGGCGAATAGAACTCGCCCACGAAGTCCATTGCCGGGTCGTAGACGATGGCGCTCTCTCCGCGCCCTTCGACCTGGCGCAGGACTTGCCGGATGGCGCTCGACTTGCCGCTTCCGGTGTCGCCCATCAGCAGAATGTGGCTGGACTCAAGCCGGCGCGGAATCCGGTAGACCGGCCCGAATGGAAGCCAACGCAAAAGCGGGCTCTCGAAGCGCAGCCGGAAGCCGATGCCGGCGGCCTTCCGATTGCGAAACCATTCAAACGCGCGCCGCAACTCCGGGCCTTTGGTCCGCCGGCCGTGGCGCTCTTCCTGCCTTGCCTTGGACTTCCACCATACTCGCACGGCGAGCAAAAGGAACAGCGCCGCCGCAACCCAAAGGAAGGGTCGAAGCATGAACCACCAAAAGCTCTCCCCGCCGTAAATTTCGCTCCTGAGATACGCGGCGAGTGGCGCGGAAGGAACCTTGACGCTCGGCCCTTCGACCACGTCCGACCAGCCCTCGGCCCTGGCGCCGGCCGTCAACTCAAAGGGCGCGTGAGCGTTCTTTCCGACGCCATTGTTGAACAAGTGCGCGGTCACGTCTTTCTCGGCCGCGAGTTCCGGCTTCCGGTTCGCCGCGGTCATATAGATCCACCGGATCTCGGTCTTGGCTCCGGGTTGCGCCCCGTGCTCGGAACTGTCCACATAGGCCATCAGGTAAAAGCTCCTGAGCGGCGGACCGGAGGCCCAGACCAGAGCAACCAAAGGGATGAAAAGCGGCAGGGCGAACACGAACGCGAGGGGCAGGACCAACAGCCACGGGAACCGCCTCGGAAATCGCATCGGACGGGTCACTTTTGCCCTCCGTCCTGGCCTCCATCGTGGCCGAGAAACTCCTGGAGTGTCTTGCGGGCTTTGGCTAACTTCCGGGCGTCGGCCTGGTCGCGGATTTTGAGCACGGAATCGGGAAGCAGTTGCTTCCCCTCAGAATTCGCCAGAGCCGTCGCGTGGAAGAGATTCAGCAGGGCGTACCGGGTGGCCATCTGCTCGGCCAGGAGAATTTCGATGCAATCGGCCGACCGCCCACGGGCCGTTCGCAGGGCGATCTCGCGCAGCCACTCGGCGACGGTCTTTCCATCGCGCTCGGCGGCGGCTTCGACCTCGGCCAGCTCCTCGGGTGTAAGCCGTGTGGCTACGGTTTTGGCACGGAGAACTGTGCGGGCTTCCTGGGCAGGAAACGCCTGGGTCTCGGGGGAAGAACTCGTGCGGGTAGGAGTCATGGGGAAGACCCGCCTTGCCGTCAAGCTAAAACACTCTGTTTTCCCCCGTCAAGCCGCGTAAACGGGCATGTCTGGATAAATCCCGCAGAATCAGTGTGTTTACGCCGGAACCCTTTTGGCGTTTACGCGGCCGCTCGGTGGGCGCGCCGGCGGCACGTCGAGTAAAACTAAATCGCAGATTCCGAAAATGTTAACCGCGCGGTAGCGTTCGTTAACCGTGCGGTTCCCAAGTGGGGGTGACGTGTCGCAGCGTCAACCCGATGCCGTAGGCAGCGCTGCTCTTGGGATAACGGCCTGGACACGGAACGGCGGTTGCTACCACGCCAGCGACTCACCCGCTGACGCCCTGGCTGGGCGCAGCCGGAGCTAACATGCCGCCAAGGGAGAAGCAAGTATGAGCGGCGCACAGAGCCCAGCAGTCGCCCCCAGGCGGGAGTCGCCGCGCGATTGGAAGTGGACGGCGGAGAAGGTCGTCGCCCGCAGAGCCTTCGACCTGGCCCTCAGCCGGAAACTCGAAGGCACCGTCCGCGAAGCCAAGGAGCGTGCCGCGCGGATCACGGAAACCTCGGACCTGTGGGAACTGGAAGCCTGGCTCGGCGAGCAGCGCCGCCGCATCGACCGCGACTTCGACTACCGCTACTCCGTCCTGCCCCTCGTTCTTCGCCACCCTGCTCCGCGACGGCCAGATCAACGAAGACGACCTGCGCGGCCTCGCCCCGGACAAGCTCGACACCATCCGCCACATGACCCGCTATTAAGCGCCTCACGACAGCGGGCAGTGTCCATGCTATCCCAGGTCCGAAAATCCGGACGTGGGATACCCGATTGGTTCATTTCGCTGGATGGGGACCTGGGCCACCTGCCAACCCGCCGGGGATCACGTGTCATCCGTTCATCCGCTGCTTTAGGAGCGTGCACGGCACGGCATCACCTCTTGCCGATTGCACGTAAGCCACAACTGCCGCTGACCAACAGGTCGCGTTCTGACTGACGACTGCTATGCAGCCGCGACCGGCACTAGCAAGCTGGAGCAGAAATCATCATAGGAACGGACCAAAGTGGCGACATTCGCTAACCGCGCGACCTCGGCGAGACACTTGCCCTGCTGCCCGTTCTTTTCTGCCGAGATGAACTGATTGCAGTACGGTAGGTAGATCGCCATGAACAAGTCGATCCGGCCCGCGGGGAACCTTTCACCGCCTTGGTATTCACGTAGTGAGCGGTCATACCACGCCATCAAAATGGCGTAAACTGCGCAACGGAATGGCGGGCACGCTTCTACGAAATGCCGGATCGTTCCATCGGACGCCGGTGTACGAGCTGCGCAGTTGTATAGGTCCTCGGCGACGCCCCAGAACAATCCGTTCTCTCCGATGGCCTGGGGAGTCACTTCACCAAATGTCAGCGGACGCGGCGATATGTCTCGCTGGTAAATCTCTTCCAGCTTGCTCCGCAGTTTAGACCAAGTCTTTTCAGACTGCTTCGATAATTCGTCCAGACTCCTACGCACGTAATCGGCGACCGCATCATCTGCCGTCAATGTGCGCTTGGTAAGTTCAGCGGTGTACTCCGGCGATGTGATGTCCACCCTTTCCCATTGAAAATGCAACGGGTCTGCCTCGTAAGCCCTGACCAGACGGGGACCAATTTCGTTCTGGGTAAGCAGGCAATCGAAGGGGCCATTCATCAACCGGGCTGCAGACGCAATCAGCCGGGTTCGCGTTTCGCAGTCGGGTGTTTTCATTAGCTCTTCAATGGCGATCCCGATGATGCGAACGAAATAGCCTGTCTGAAGAGCGGCGAAGATGGCTTCAGATTGGAGGCCATCCTTCATCATTCGGTTGTAAACGCTGGTATCAAAAACTATCACAGGGCGATTCAGCACAAGGGCCTCCTTTTTCGAAGTTGAAACAACTTACTTCGATGATAGCCTGAGATCTCGTCCTGACACGGAACTCCGGCCCCGATACTCCACAACGGAGCGATACACTGCCCACATGACCAGGCGGCTTCTTCAGGGACAGGAACTGGAACAGCGGGCGCGAGAGCTTGGCGTTGATATTCAAGGCTCCCCGCGCATAGGAAGCTCATCCGGCGCTCGTCCGCGGGCCGAAGATCATCCCTCTGCTTCATAGGCAAAATGTACGAAACCGGAGACGGTGTTGAGCAAGACTTTTCAGAAGCAATGCGCTGGTATCAACTGGCGGCTGAAAGAGGAAACGCTGGCGCAATGTTCAACATCGGCATCATGTACACACGCAGCCAAGGCGTTTCGATTGACCCACGAGAGCTTTATTTTTGGTTTTATCTATGCTCAACGTACCCTTTGCCACAGCTACAGGCAAACCACGTTAAGAAGGCGCTCGAAGTGTTGAATACTAAGCTAGCCCCGGAATCAATGACAGAGATTCGGGAGCGCGCTCAGCGGTGGGTTGAAACTCATCCTAAAATCCATTTCCGTTGATTGAGCGAGGCTGAGGCGCATGACGTTTCCGCTGGAATAGGGCAGGCAAACTTCATGTGGCCAACAGCGTTATGCTAGACCCATGAAGATTGCTCTTGAATTGAAGATCATGAGCGAAGGCGAAGTCGAGGCCGGTAGGACCATTGGGGCTGACAGCCTCGCCCAGCTCCCCATCCCCGTACCGAACATCGGCGAGCGCATCGTCTTCGCCGCAGACGGGACACTTTACCGGGGCATTGTCAAGCACAAGGAAGTTGAGTTGATCCAGATAGACGACCCGGAAAACGGCGTTTTGAGTGTCACGGTTTGGGCGGACCAGGAGCCCTAAAGATTCGGCGGCAGGCGCTGTCGAAAAGGAATCCGGCGCACTGACATAGCCGCCGCTGTTTTGGAATTGTCGTCACGTGACTCGGCTGGCTCAGGTGAATTAAACTTTTCCATCATGTCAGATGACATCGCCGTCTACTGCCGCAACGGGCATTTCATCGGGCTAATGCCTGAAGCATCCCATCGAGGATACTTTCCGGGGCGTCTACGGCAAATGGCTGAAGATCAATACGTGCAGGACAATGAGCGTCAGAATTTCTGTGCGGAGTGTGGGGAGCCATCGATTGTCGCTTGCCCCTCCTGCGAGACTGTCATTCTGCATGAGCGTCGGCGTCCTGCGTACTGCGGTGTCTGCGGTAAGCCGTTTCCGTGGACAGAGACTGCCATCCAGGCAGCATTTGAATTCACGGACGAACTGGACGCACTGGATTCGCAGGACAAATCTGGCCTCAAAGCGGCAGTCCCAGACCTGGTCAGCGATACCGCACGGACTCCGCTTGCCATAAGCAGGGTGCAAACACTCTTTGCAAAGATCGGGAAGCCAGCGGCGCAGACTTTGTCGCAAATTCTGGTCTCGGTGTTGACAGAAGAGGCCAAGAGGCAGTTGGGATTGAAATAATCCCGGAGACTGCCTTGGGCCTGATAAATGAGGGAAGCCTCTGTATTGGAAGAGTCAGACGCGGCGGAACAGTTCAGGTAAGTTGGTTTTCAGCCCTCTTGCAACTCTTTCGATGTTCACAAGAGAAACGTTGCGCACGCCCCGCTCTATGCCAGAGTAGTATGTCCTGTGTAGCCCGCACCGCTCCGCAGCCTCTTCCTGATTGATGCCCTGTTCTTCGCGGATACGGCGAAGGGCACGGCCAAAGCGGATGCGAATATCGACAGGCATTCGTTCCAATAATCGAAGTGCGCAGCCGATGCGTACACAGCCGATGGGTCACATTGAAGTTGTAGGATCGTCGCCCAATACGGTCAACCTCAGGCCGTTGCCGGGGGCTAGAATGGTAGCCTGCGACAATTCTGTAAAACCGGGGGGCTTTATGCGGTCGTTGCGTCTTGCACTCGCCTTCGCGTTTTTCGTACCCGTTGCGGCCTCTGCCAAGGACAAGCCCCGAATAAACATTCAGGTTGTTAACTCCGAGGCCACCCAAAGGCAGTACACCTACACAACACCCGGTAGGAAGGGCACAGCACAGACGAACTGCGCCACGAACGGGACAACAAACGGGACCATCAACGACTATGGCGTTGGGCCGATCCAGACCAACTCCAATACCAATGCCAACACAAATTGCACCACCACAACGACGGCGGCGACGGCACCGCAGACCCACGTTCGCTCGATTACCCAGGAGCACGTGTCCGCAATTCTGCCGGATGGCCGTCATGTAATTCTCTGGTGCCAAGAGGGATATCGCCGCTGTGACGATCTCCAGCCCGGAAGCTATGAAGCCGACGTTGACGGCAACTCGCTCTTTGTTTTTGTTCATGAATTGTCAGGCAAGGAACGCAAAATCAAGTACCGAGCTGTCAGCGTGCAAGAGGTTTCAGCTACAGCGCCGCCGTCGAGTCCTGCGGATTCCGTGCCGTCTGTTTTTCCGCAAGCTCCGGCCACTGGCGAATCCACGCCACAAGCACAAAGTGGCGGGAACCCAAATGGGGAAACTGGCGCTGATAGTCCTAACACTCAATTTGAACTCGGCGCGATGTACGAGACTGGCAAGGGTGTACCGCAGGATTATGCGCAAGCGGCGATCTGGTATCGCAAGGCTGCGGACCAGGGCGACGCCAAGGCCGAATACCGACTGGGTGTGCTCTACGCGAATGGGCTTGGCTTGCCTCAAGACAAGATGAAGGCTGCAGGATTGTTTCTTTCGGCGGCAAAGCAAGGCTATGCGCCAGCCTACGCCCTGATTGGCGGAGCGTATCTAACAGGCGATGGAGTGCCAACCGACTATGCCGAGGCTTCCTTCTGGTTCGCTGTCGCCACCGTGACGGAATCTCAGCCGACGCTTGCCAGGGCAGATGCCATGCAACTCCGGGTTGCGGGGTTGCACCTGTCGCAAGCTGATTTATCACGCGTGGCAGAACGGGCGCGGGCGTGGCTTGATGAACATCCAGCAAAGAGAAATTAAGATGAAAGTGCAATTTTCTTTTCCGCTTTTGATTCTTCTGTTTCTGGTCTGCGCGTTCGGCGCGCCAGCACTGTCCCCGAGTCCGCAGCGGGCCAAGAGTAAGCGCATTGATCCAGGGTTGATGGCGAAGGCGAAGGCGGGCAGCGCGAATCGACGCGCAAAGGTGAAGATGTGAAGGGGCCACGGCTTGCTGCATTCACGTACCTTCTAAAGTTTGTATTGAAACTGGCCGCCGCTGGGGCCTTCATCTGCATTGTTGGCGGGATGTCTATTCAGGCCAGCATTACAATCGTCATTTTGCTCGCTCTCGTTGGGTCTTGGAGTCGGCAGAAATCACCCAACGACTTTACCCTCTACGAAGTGAAAGTCGTCCCACACATCGGGTTGATGCTGATGGCACTCGGGCTGGTCACGAAAGAGGAGTGGGAGCGACTGAATCAGAAGCGTCTGGCCTCGGTCCTCCCGTGGGAAAGTCCGTGGACGAGCCTCCATCTCCAGAACGGCATCACAGCCGTTGTGCTTTCAGACCATCCGCGCGAACCATCGGCGAAGACGTTGGTTCATTGGACAAGCCATAACGCGGAGACGGGCAGAAACTTTTGCCTTCCCTCTTACCGAAGGGACAGGATCGAGTGTTCCGTGAGCCTTGACTTCTTGAAATTCAAAGATTTCAATTACCCGGAACATGACAGTTTTGACTGGTCCCCAGAATTTTTCTTCGAGCAAGGAATGGATGGCTCCAAGGTTGGAGGTTACGAGATAGGAATCGAAGTAGCCGCAAGCTGGTGGAGCGGCAACAAACAGAGATTGGAACATGAGGGCATAGCAAAGTTTCTGAAAGTCCATGACGCGCCGGGGCATCTCAGGACTCGAATCGCTCTCGCGGTCTTGCCCTGCGACGTCTTCTTGCTATTCAATGCGCGGGACTGGGACAAAGAATTCGCACAGGATCTCCGGGAGCAGGTCAAGAAAGAGCTTGCACTCGCACACTGGCGAATCGAAGCCATCGGGTTTGCAGACAACATCGAGAATGAATTCGTGTCGATGTGTAAGTTGGGAGAGTCTTACATCGGCGATTTTGCTGATGTGACGGTCAAATCACTGGTGTGTTGATTGCTGATTCCCATTGAACTGTATTATGGGCCGAACAAGCGATCAAAACTCTGTGCGGGGGAACTCATGTCACGACGTAGCTTGCTTCTCGCTGTTGTTTTGGCTGCGCTTATCTGCGGAACTTGTAAGGGACAACAAAGCATCAGCACCCTTCAAACTCAGCTTGACCGCTATTGTCAGCAACGAGGAAAAGACGAAATCGACAACAACGACAAACCGGCCAGGGTCGAGGCGTTCTTTAGTCCACGGATCGATACCTGTGTTCAGTTGGTCGTCATTGACAACCAGAAATATTGGGACTACACGATTAGCGACATCACCAATGGCTTTATGCGCGGCCCAAAGTGGACAAAGACAGAAGTTCCATTAACAGTGATCCACAACGATCAACCGGGAATTGCATATGCACACGTCGAGGGGTACTGGGTCTCTACGGACCCAAGCCCTGATAAGCAGTTGGTCGGTCAAACAGCCGTTGAGATCGAATGTACCCGTGACGATCACATTTGCAGGGAAAACGACGCGTCCATGTTCATGGGAATGCTTAAGCCCGATACTGAGGAATACGAAATCTCAAGTTGGACGAACAGCGGCATTGAGGCTGACGACTCTGGCGAGGGGAACTGCGGGATTGGACACAGATTGTCAATCGACTTCGCCAGCAACAGCGTAGTAGTCACCGATTATCCGACGAAAATCGATAACGGCAAGTCGGGTCCGTTGTCTGCTACGTGCAAAGCATTTCAAAATGCCAATTCTTATGCCCTACACGGCGGTAGTTGGATTTACTACGGCCAGAACCAGCTTTTCGACTGTAGCAGCGATGGTGTGAATAACGCCATCCTGTCCAAGGTGATTGAGTTCCACGGAGATGTCTCAGACAAAAACTACTCGCTGTGGATGGACAACGGGGAAGGTGGTCCGCCCGCAACCATCAAGACTCCCCCAAAGCCATACACCCGAAGCGATTGCGAACGCCTCACGGCGAAAAAGCTAGAAGAGCTGAAGCGCCAATGACGAATCCCAAGACACAACGCAAGCGAGCGAAAATCATGGGATTTCCCGGCGAACCGCAGGGCATCATTGCGGTTCCCCATTACATAGGCGACAAGGCGCATCTCAATGCGTACGGCCCGCAAGGTGCTCCGGGGTCGTATACCGTAGCATTCATCCTTGCCAAACCAAACACGCGCAACTCGCCTGAAAACGAGGTCAAGTTTTCTGAGGCACTCCGAGGGGACTCGCACCTTGCTATTGCAAAACCGGCTGTGTTGATCGACATTGATCCTGATGAAGTGCATATGTCCTACCAAAGCACATCGGGCACATTAAATTTTCACGGTTATCCGAACGAAGCGGGATTTCTTGGCAAGTTGATTACCGATCCGTTCCTCGCGGCTGACAGGGCCGTTGCTCAAAGGCTAGCGTCAACGGCGATGCAAGGATTACTGAGCAATCTTTCGTCTCAACTCGATATTCCGCTAATCATCGAGGCCGTGGAAGTGACTGAAGTCTCTACCAAAGCTAAGAGCATTTCCTTCGTTGCGGCATTTCCGCCCGTTTCTATGGCCGTTCGCGCAGCAGGGACATTCAACGACCCAGAATTTGAGCACGCCATAGCTCTCTACAGGGAAGCCTTGAATAGCAACACACCCGTGTACAGATTCCTCTGCTTCTACAAAATTCTCGAATTAAGCAAAAAACGGCGTGAAGGGCTTGGCGCGAGAAACAAGTCTGCAAAGCAGACAAGGCCGGGAGAGCGAATCCCGACGCGAGACAAAGCCGGTATGGAAGAGTGGCTCAACGCGCTTTTCTATGTCAATCGTGATTGGGACGATGGGGTCTTCGGGCAGATTTTCATACCCGAGGCTTTGGGCAAGAGAATCAACAATGTTTTCGACAATCAGCTACGTCCCCTGCGGGACAAAATCGCTCACGGGAGATTGGACTCAGGAGATTTTTTGCTGCTGGACAAGGCGGAGAACAAAGAGGCGGTCACAAAGTGGCTCCCGCTGATGCGATGTTTGGCTCGCCGCGTGATGAAAAACGACTTCAAAGGATATTTGGAATATTTGAACGAAGACGGCACCATCACCGAATAATTGGAGGGTGCCATCTGTCGGACGTGACGGATCACTCACATCGCAAGGGCAGCGGGGATGCCGCTGTCAGCGGCATCCCCGGCGTTTTCGGTTGTCTCCTTCCCTTCCTCACACGCGCTGCCGAGAATCAGGTCCACGGCTCTCTGCGCGTTGGCAGCGGCATGAACGATAAGCCGGTTTTCCTCTTCCAGCTTGGCAATCCAGTTCTGGATATAAGCGGTGGTGTTGCGGTCGGTGTGCTCGTTGGCGATCCCGGTGATGGCACAAAGAAAGGCCGCGCCCATCTCTGCTACCAGTTCCTCTTTGCTGTAAAGCTCATCTCCGAAGCGGTCGCCAAAGATGCGATGCAGACGGCTCTCGTGGCCGGTGCTGTGTACCAGCTCGTGAAAGAACGTGCTGTAATAATGCGGCGCATCCACAAACCGGCTCCTGGCGGGCATGTGTACGGAATCGGTCGAGGGTCGGTAGTAAGCGCGGTACTCGCTGGGGCTGTTGAGACAGAGCGCGGGGCGGTTCTCCCATCCGGTAACGATGCTTTCGCAGAGTTCGTCTTCGTCAATCTCCGGCGCGATGGCGGGCTGCGAGATTTCAGGAAGCATAAGTCCGTCGCACTGCTCCACGCTGAAAACCGTGTAGTGGCAGAGAACGAAAGGAACGCGCTCATCCTTGCCGGTGGTGTCATCGTCGCTCTTTGCGTATTCGGGAAGCTGCTTGTAAAAAACAATCGGCGTTCCGTGCTCGCCTTTGCGGACACTGCCTTTCAATGCCTGCGCCTGCTTGAAGGTAAGCCAGAACGGAGAACTGTACTCGCTCGACCAAAGCAAAAGCACATTGATGCCACGGTAGGGCTTGCCCGTATAGAAGTTGCGCGGGAACGGGCCGCCAGCATAGCGCGGCGTCTTCCACGGCTTTTCCCACGGAATCACGCCCGCTTTGAGGCTGGAAATAATGCGCTCGGTAACGGTCTGGTAGATGCTTGGCCTGCTGGCTGTGTTACGGTAGTTGCGATGTGCCATGACGTTTCGCTCTCCTGTGCTGCCCGCGTGGGGCGGAATCTGAAGGAGGGCTTTTCGTCTTTGGCTCTCAACCAAATTTCTTTTGTTGAGTGCCCCCGCTTCATGTCTTTTGCGGTGGGCAGAGGCGAGCCGGGTTCAGTCAATGCCGCGCGTTCGGTGCGCGTTCATCGAAGCGCAGCGGAGAGCATTGACGGGTTCCGACCGGTTCTGCCATAAAGCCGCATGAAGCGGGGGCACTTGATAAAAGAAGAAATTTCGGTCTACTTCCACATCGCTTTTCAGGGACGGGCGTTGCGGGGCAGGAACAGGCCCCGCATGGATGGGAAGCGGAAAACGCCCGGCACTATGGGCGGTTGCAGCGCGGGAAGGGCGCAGCATCCTTCCCGAAAAGATGGAAACTATTTGAATTGTCTATGTCACGGCATTTGACAAGTGTTAGGCTACGGGCTACAGTGATTCAGGTGAGGATACGAAACTTCGTCCATAAGGGTTTGAAGAGACTCTACGCAGACGACGCCACCAAGGGCGTTCCGCCCGATACGGTGGACAAACTCCGCAAGATGTTTGCCTTTCTGGACGACATCGAAGACCCGGAAGAGTTGCGGATGCTGCCCTCGTGGAAGGCGCATACCTTGACAGGCGACCGCAAGGGCACATGGAGCCTGAGCGTTACGGCCAATCGGCGGTTGACCTTTCGTATCGACACAGCCGAACGCGAGATTTACGACGTGAATTTAGAGGATTACCACTAGGCCGAAGGAGAAAACGCTATGCCTATGAAGAACCCGCCCCATCCTGGGGATTTCATTCGGACAGAGATTATCGAGGCCGCAGGCTTGACGGTCACGGCGGCGGCGATAGCGTTGCGCGTCTCGCGGCCTACGTTATCCAGTTTGCTCAATGGCAAGGCCGACCTCTCTGGGGATATGGCGCTCCGCATCGAGAAAGCCTTTGGAGTAAAGATGGACACGTTGATGCGTATGCAGTCGTCTTACGACATTGCCCAAACGCGCAAGCGAGAGAAGGAAATCAACGTGCGGCGTGTTCCATTACTTGCCGGTACTCACTAGGGCAATTCAGAAAACGGGGTGCGCAGTGCTGTTTGAATATGGTGGTGATGATCCGAATAAGAACCGAATGGTTTCATGGTTCCAGATTCATTGCCACGCTATTGCAACCTGCCTGAATGCCGAGTTACCGGAGGCCAGCTTAATCCTTATTTATTCAGGCATTGACACTTTCGGCCTATTGGCCGCGCCTCCCGGTATTCTGGATGCAACGGGCGATACCTACAAGCAGTGGTGCGAAAAATACATTCTGCCGCGTATTTACAGCGTTGAGGGCGAGCCGGTAACGACGGTTGACCTTTGGGCCGCACGATGCGGTGTACTTCACACGTCCACTCCGCTTTCTAAGCTGGAGCGTGAAGGAAAAGCACATCAAATCTGGTATCGGTTCCTCGGCAAGGCGGGTGTGAATCTCATTACCAGTTCCAAGCTGCCGCTGCTTGGCATAGACGTACAAAACCTTGCCCTGGCCTTCAAAGAGGGCGGGATCGCGTCTATTCAAGACATCAATCAAGACCAGACGGCTTTTCAGACTGCCGATGCGCGGGCGCAGCACTTTTTGAGGTGGGGCAAGCTCGTATAGCTCTCCTACCTCAGAGAGACAATGTGACCGGCTTGCCGCTTTACAACCAAGTTTGGGACCGCACGAAGAACAGCCGCCAGCGGCGGCTCGTGCGGAGATTTGCCGCTAAGAACGCCCCAGCGGGGCAAGCGGCAAATCTGGACAATCTCAGTGAGGAGCGTCCAGGCCGGACAATTGGATGATTGCCTCCCTGCGCCAGCCTCCGCCAGCGGCTCCGGCAAAAACGGCTTCGGGAGATTCAGGGTCAGCGCGGCCTGTGGCGCTGACCTCTCTTATCTTTGTCGTGTGTCTCCGCCGCTTTCGACGCCTTGGTCCTGGTATCGTCTGGTTGCGGCAACTCCCATCCCGCCATGCCCTGCAACACGCGGTCGGCGTGCTTGATGGTGTTCACGTGTCCGTAGTGGCTTTCAATCATGTGGACGGAGGTTCCCATCTGCTCGGCAAGGAAGTACACGTCTACACCTTCCTGCAAGCGAAGCGTGGCATACGTGTGCCGGAAGCAATAGGTCGAGCGCGGAACTCCCTGCGTGCCTTCGCGCAGATTCGCTTCGTTCAGGAGATCGGCAATCAGACTGCTGTAAAGAGTTTTTGCGGGCTTGCCTGTGATGTTGGTAAATACACTGTCGTCCGGTGCCGTGGCTTTGGAGATTGCGCGAATGCGTTCCAAATAATCTCCGACGCTCTTGGGAGCCACCAGCTTGCGCGATTTGCCCTTGCCCTGCACAAACAGCACGACGATCTCGCGGCCCTCGCGGTCTTTTGCGGGCATAATGTCCCTCCAGCGGAGATTCTTCATCTCCGCTGGCCTCATGCCGGTATTGCAGGCAATCAGAATCATGTTGTAGGAAACAGTCCGATACCAGACGCTCGAAGGCTTGTCGGCCTCGCCAATCCACTTTCGGCCTACGGTGTGGAGCTTGCGATATTCCTCCAGCGTGAACTCGTCACGCCGCATCGTCTTGAGCTTCGGGCGCTCGTCGAAACGCTGGCTTGCGGGAACATAGCGTTTCTTCACCGCATAGTTCATAATCGCCCCGAAGATGGACATCTCGAAGCGGATGGTGGAATCGCTGATGAAAGGAACCACTCGTTCTGCGGAAGGTTTGACTTCAATCGGTTTCAAAACCCTGATACCCAGGGTGTGCTGAACCTTGGTGCGGCGCTCGGCTTCATGGTCTGCGAAGGATTGCGCTGCGTCGGCTGTAACTTCCCGAACGCCGTTGCGTCGGAGGCGTCCCGCGCCATTCTCACGCCGCCATGCCGGATAGCCGCCCCATCGTTCGTCACCGATAAGATGGACCTGCGTTGAACCTGCATACCTGTCTAACGTGCCCTCGATGACGGCGCGAAGTTTCTTGGGCCGCGCGGCGCTGATCTCTCCACGCTTCGCCCGCGCTTCCTGCGTCAACAGATACTCTCGCGCCACGTCACGGAAGGGACGGTTGAACACCGGAACGTCATGCTTGATGCGGAATCGAACGTCGGCGTCCTGATCGAAGGCCCGCTCGCGGGCCGCGCTGATGTCGGTTGTTTTAAGCGAAACCGTCTTATAGCGGTCGGCCTTCGGCATCTTCATGCGGCAGTACCACATCCGATGGTCTACGTCGCCGCGCCGGAAGAGAATCAGGCCGGGTTTCAGCTCCTCTTTCTCAGTAATGAAGGCCATGTCGCCTCCTGCTGTTGATTCCGTTCTGTGCAGTTTCCGTGCAGATTTTCCGCACAAGCCGTTGATTCTTCGTGGCTGTGCATACTTTGTATAGAATATGATAACAAATTATGGTGTTTTATTGTAGTTATTTATGATATAGTTCTCATCCTGAGCGCAGCTTGGCGCGTTTTTTTGCGCCAAACGGAGTCGAAGGACCTGCGGTTCGGGTCATCGATTTAGGTAACCGCCCTTTGCGCGGTTGCGGCGTCAACTAGCCTCTGGGTTAGCGTCTGGTACGCTTTCTCCAAAGTTTCGATATCATGGGGTCTGCCCGTTAGATGGGCATTCACCGCCGCAAGCCATTCGCGTTGAAGGTCCAAACGTTTGACATCCGCGAAGGTGAAGATTCGTGTTTGGACGACCCGGAAGAAATCTGCTGTTTTGCGCCTTTTCTCTTCTCGCTCCTCTGCGGTCAATTCGCTCTGATACATCGCTTCGACCTCTGCATACATGGACGAAGCAAGAGCTCCTAATAGCTCTTGAAATTCTTCTTGTCTGCGATCACGCATCCACTGTTCCCTCTGCGACGATCGCGACAGGAAATGCCCGAGAAAAAGAGCGCAAAGAGTTGTGACGCTGCCAAGACCAGCAACGAAGACCGTAACTGTCCCTTGCTCCACCGAGGCTCCCCTTTCCTTTGAGGCTACTTGGGCGGGTTGCCCCAATCGCACGCCCATGAAGGGCGGCTACTGAATCTGATGAATATCTGAAACCTTCCCATCTGTGAAAACGATCATGACGTGGGGATACGTGTAGGCGTGCTTTGCGCCCGTTGTGATGGAGATTGGCGGTCCGAGGATCGCTACTACCTGATCTGGGGTCTGCCCCTGAGTAACTTCGGTTATTTGGGGCGTGGACGGGGAACCGGAAGTTTCTTGCTGCGAGGCAACTAGCGCTGGAGTTACATCTGTCGATTCGGGAGATGGTTGAAACGAGAGAGCGGGAGCAGGCTCGGTCGTTTCACTTGGTGCAGTTGAATTATCAACTGCGGTCGGCGGATTACCCCAAATTTTGAATGAGTTCATGAACTGCGTATTTGGATAATGAGTGGGCGTGATCGTGGAAACCGTAAGCAGAGAATAGAAGCGGGTTCCGGCAAGAAATTCCTGCGCGATGTAAACGGTCCCGGTGGAATCGGCGGCTGTGAACGCGCGCGCGGGCACGCCGTTGAAATCGAAGCCGTAGTCTCCGCTCAAAGTTTTATCGACAATGGCAGATTTCTCCATCATCTGGAGGAAGGCATCCGGCGAAGCCGAAGCCCCGACTTCCTGTGGACAATCGGCGTACACCACAACGTACTTGATGTTGTCAGCAGTGGCGGAGAATTTGTAGAAAGTAACCGTTTCGCCGTTCCCAAGATCAATCGGTCCCGAAGATTGCTGCGGGGTCGAGGGAAACAGGATGCTGAAACGCCCGTCGGCGGACGTGAACGGCTGCCAGGCATCGGGTTGTGTTGGCTCGGCAGTGGAGTTGTCTGGTATCGGTTGTACTTGCAGCGCAGTCGTTGCGGTCGGCGTGGAGGTTTGTGTACCAACCTCAGCAACGACGAACGCCCAAATTGCGCCGGTAATGCCAAGGATGAATAAAGCACCGAGAATAACGTTTCTCGCGCTCACCGTGCTCCGTTCAGGCTGCGAGAAGATTGGAGCGTCAGCATTTACAACCGCGCCGCAGTACACACACTGAAGAACATGTTTCTTCATGATGAGGAGCCAGCCCAGCAACCCAAAAACGAAGCAGCCTATGCCGCTGGATAACATGGCTATACTCCAAGTGCCAGCGAATGCGGTTGCGAAGGCACTGCGATGAGCAGCACCGGCAACACCGGCAAGCAGGCTGACGACAAGCA
The DNA here is from genome assembly GCA_963808795.1 of uncultured Acidobacteriota bacterium. GTDB lineage: Bacteria > Acidobacteriota > Terriglobia > Terriglobales > Acidobacteriaceae > Telmatobacter. The sequence goes on along the minus strand of CAWEGL010000004.1, from coordinate 265,385 downwards.
GGATCGCGCAACCTACCATTCCTAGAATCGATGGGATGAGGAGAATATAGCCGATTGCAACTGCCGGACCGCTCAATCGACGTATCTTTCTGGGCATCAGCGTTCCACGGTCACAAATCTTGCAGGTAGGGTACGCTTTGAGATCGTATGCTCCCGGTGTTTCCATCTTGACTCTCCGGTTTGGGGCCAGTCTACACCCGGCCGGCGGGCGACCCAGGCCTCATGACGCCGGGTGCCCCATTTCCGGATTCTCGGACCCGGGATACCTCCGGGTTAGCCGAGAAACGCGATTTGCGGCGCGTGCCGCACGAAACGCTCCTAAAGTCCCCTTTCGCAAGTCGGTTGCTGATCACGCCGCACCCTCAAGTCTCACCCTAACCTTCCGCCCCAGCGCCGCCGCAAGGTTCACCAGCGCAGTGTGTTTCTAGGCCGCACTCTTGCTTGCCCTCAGCGGCAACTCCAACTCGACCCGCTCGTAAACCACCTTCGGCGCAATCCGCCCGCGCACACCACGCTCCAGCCGCACCAGCCCATAATTCGCCATCGTCTTCAGTGTGCGCGACAGGTTGGACTTCTTCCGGCCGGTCAGCGCCGCCAGTTCGTCCAGCGAGCCGGGCGCTTTTTCCGCAATCACCCGCAGCAGATCGCGGTTCCCCGCCGAAAGCACTTTGGCGAAGGATTCCGTTGAAGGAAACCACACCCGAGGCTCGCGCGCCCCGAGCTTGCGCCGCCCGCGCGCAATGGCCATGGTCAGCGCCTTCATCTCCTCGTAGCTGGCGATTCCGACTTTGAGCGTCGTCATGGGAGTACTCCCCTTTCTTTCAGCACACTATCCACTTCCGTCCAGAAATCGGCGAGCAGCGTGGCGGCATCGGTGTAGTCGTAAGGCCGCACCCTCCGGATACGGTGACGATGATCCTGCGCAGCGCCGCGTTTCTGCTTGGCAACCGGATGGGCATTATCAAACCCCACCAGGCGCTCCCCGTTCGGCCCGTGCAGCGTAAGCGAATAGTCCAATCCGTGGGGCTTCTCCGGCGCAGGCGGAACCTGCGTGACCGCAAACCGGACCCAATAGCCGCTTTCGGGATCTACCACCAGGGTGAGGCCGTCCAGCTCAAGCAGTGTATCGAGCGCGGGATCGTGCATCCGCATAGCGCACCAATATTATCACTTTAAGATAACAGAAGCAAACTCACTTTTTCACGGAAAGCCGCGGCAGGACGGAGCCCGCCAAAAGGGGAAAGGGCGCACCTAAGCCGGAAGCGCCCCCTCGCGTCTTCGATCCAATCGTCCTAAGCCGGCTGCGGGGCGTAATCCTCTTCCTCTTCCACTCCGTACCGGCGCAGCAGCACGGGCAGGCTCTGCGAGAAAGCCGAACGCGGCATGACGGTGTCGCATCCCGCCTCGATGGCTTTCATCTTCAGGTCGCCCTGCACGTGGTTCAAAAAGCCGATGATCGAAACCCCCTTCTTGTACTTGGTCTTGAATTTGGGGATCAGCGTCATAGGCTTGGCGTTCAAGTTGTTAAGGTCAAAGACCAGCAGCGTGGGCCGGTCCGGGTCCGGTTCGAAGGCCACGCGCGCCACCGAGTCCTTGTCACTGCCCTTGACGAACTCGACCTTCACGCCCAGCTTGCGGGCCGTCTCCTGAATCTTGGCCAGGAAGAAAAGGTCCTCGATAAAGCAGAAGATGCGGGTAGGGGCGTTTTCGCGGATGGGTACGGGGGCCTTGGGCACGTATACATCCGGATAATACCCGGCGTGGTTGCCCGGCACCGGAATAGTAGAAGGCGGTCCGTCGGCCACATTCCCGTTGGCGGCCCGGTAGCTATGGTCCATGGGGCCGATAAACTCGCGCGGGCCTCGCTGCCTGTTCTTGCGCTTGCCCTGCGAGGGCGGCGATAAGCTGTTACCGGGTTGCGGCGTGGGGGCAGCATTCTTTTGGAAGAACTTTTTCTTCTTCCGCCCCTGGTTCTGATGGGCTCCAGGGGGCCTGGACGGGGCAATTTGAGGCTGCGGCTGTTCCTGAGCCGGCTGGACCAACTGGGCTTGCGGGATAGTCTGCTGGGCGGATTTATTCTTGCGGCGGCGCCGGCGGCGCCGATGCCCTTGCGGCTGCACTGGAACGTTGTCCGGTGCGGGCCCCAGTTCCGATTGGGGCTGGGTCAATTCTGTCGTCATGCGTGTGTTTCCTGGTAATGCGCCATCTGCTGCACTGTGTTCCTAGAGCGGTATTTACACTTCCCGTTGTTGAATTTGGCAGGTTGCGGGCCGCCACGCGCTTTCACCGCAGCGGAGAAAGACCCGCCGTTCAGGACCCCACGAAAGCAAACTCGCTACCTCGCCCCTTGTTCTTCATCTGCGCCCATTGCGAAAAGGCGGCCGGTTCAGCCATTCCGGTGAAAGATTGACTTCCGCTTGCCTGTTTCTTTCCCGGCCGGAGCGGTGGCTGGCCAAAGGACGCAAGGCGCAGCGGCAACCGGGAGTAGGCATTTGTAAGCACTTTCCCGCAATGTTCGGGCAGTTCGAGCCGATTCACCCCATCCCACTCCACGAACCGCTTGGGCTACCACGCTCTCTGGCCGGAGAGCCATGGGTCGCCGCTGCGGGCCATAAACAAACCGGTCCCGCCCGCTCAGATTCCGTGGTTACTGCACTTCAACCTCTGTGAAAATGCAAATGCCGACTGCGCAGGCGCCTTTTTCAACTCATGCGATAGCCAGGATCGCTGCACTGCGGCTAGTGCTTTTCTCAGGTGTGATGCCCTTCCTATGTGAGCTTTCGCCGAGCGAGTCGGTAAGGAATGAACTGGCCAGCGAAGTCTGCTTGCTCGGCAGCGAGCTTGCTCTCCCCGATTTCGGGTGGCCCGCGTCAGCCGCCTGATAGGCAACTCTGATACTACAGCGAACCAGTCCGGCTGGCAAGTAAAGTTTGCACCGACCGCAGCGCGATTTTTGGGCGCTGGCCTTCAGTTGATTACCCCAATCCGCAAAGCAGGCGGGAAAATGCGTCCTTCCGGCGGAAGACCTGCTGGGTTTTGCTTTCGGGTTGGGCGCGGAGGCAACTGCAATGGGACGAAGACGGGATGCGGGCTGGCGACGCAAAGAAGACGTCAAATGCAGGAAAGCCACTCCATCGGGAGTGGCTTCGGAATCCTGCCTTCATCACTGGCCTCCCAGTTGACGTTGGGCGGTGGTTACTGCCACCGCGCCTGCTCCAGGCTCTCCCGGCCGGCTAATCCCCTTTTTGGGGCCGCTCATTAGGCGGTTGCTTATGCCGGGCGCCTGCTCGTTTCTTAGCTGCCTGGAAATGTTTTTGGCAGCCGGAACATCACTGGCGCTTCACTAGATAGCAATCGGTGTGCCGTAAGCAATGGTATTGAATATAAATGAGTTAGATGGAAAGTGGGCGCGACTATTCTGGAATCTGGAAGATTGGAGCGGCAAGGATCTTCAGAAAACCGTAGACGCATCCTCTCAGCGTTGGCAACGGGGGCAAAAGTGGGTTCCACGGCCAGCCAGCAGAATGCGCCGAATGGAGGTGTGACAGCGAGGGCAGGGCTGGCCGGTGCGCTGGTAGACGCAGTGTTCGAGCTGAAAGAATCCACGCACCCCGTCGGCATCCACGTAATCGGAAACGGACGAGCCGCCGAGGCGGATGGCGTGGCTGAGAACCTTGCGCAGGGCGAGCCGGAGGCGCTCCAGTTCGGCGCGGGTGAGCCGGCCGGCGTGGCGGCGCGGCCGGATGCCGGCGCGAAAGAGAGATTCGTCGGCGTAAATATTGCCCACGCCAGACAGAAGATTCTGGTTGAGGAGCGCGGCTTTGATGGAGAGACGGCGGCCGCGAAAGAGAGCGGCAAACTCTTCCGCGCCAATGGCGAGCGGCTCGGCGCCGGGCGGATGAAATGGCGCTTTGCGGGCAAGTTCGCGGAACTCGAGCCGGCCGAAGCGGCGCGGATCGACAAAACGCAGTTCACGGCCGCTGGCGAGTCCGAGGCGAACGTGCGTATGGGTGGCGACGGGAGCATCAGGTGTGGTGACGAGCAGGCGCCCCGTCATGCCTAAGTGGACGATCCATTGAGCGCAGGGAGCAGCCGGGCGGTGTAGGCGTGATTCGGAATTGGACCCAAAGGCGGATGAGGCGCCGGGGAAAACCAGGGGCGGTCCCAACTCACACACGATGTGCTTGCCGGCACGATGGACAGCCAGCACGGCGCGTCCCAGAAGGTTCCGGGCCTGCCGCGCGGGTGGAGTTTTGAAAGGTTCGCGGTGGGAGCCGAACCAGACCTGGAGGATGCGGTCGCCGCATACCCTCTTATGAACGCCACGGGCAATGGTTTCCACCTCGGGGAGTTCGGGCATCGGATTATTGTAGAAGATTGCGCGCAGGGAGTGCCGGGCGTATGTTTGCGTTCTCGCAAGCGAATAGGAGGGGATTTGGGGTCACATCGAAGATCCTGCTTACTTCGGTCCCACGAATGGCGCCCAATTCAAGCCTGCACATCCCCTGTGGAAAATTAGCGCGAGTGGTTTTTTGCGGTCCTTCATGTGTGGCGATCGCAGCTATTTCCGCTCCCCAGGTTCACGAATCCGGCTGGCCTCGAAGCTCACGATCTTCCATGCGCCCTGCGCATTCCGGACGTAGACATGGATGTAGCGAAAGCTGCCGTCAACGCCGCCCTCCGGAGTGGTGGCCAGCACGTCAGCGCGGGAGGTCACCAGCGCCGTACGGCCGTAGAAACGCACCTTGCGGTCAGAGATATTGAGAGTCGTAAAGTGAATGCTGCCGGAGCGAAGACCGGTCAGGGTCTGATCCTTGGTCTGCAGGGTGCCGAAGGAGGTGATAGCCATGTAATCATCGGCCAGCAGAGAATTTAGGGCGGGGACGTTCGAGTTGAGGACGGCGTTACGCCACTGCTGCTCAAGCTGATCGATTTCGCGGCGGCTCTCGTGCTTTTGCACTTTATGCATTCCAGCTTGAAGGGAATTCGCGCACTGCGGCATGACGAGCGCCGCAGCGATCATCCATCCGTAGGCGCGTCGGTGGGCACACTTGGCGGAGCACATGAAAGAACCTCGCATATGCGTAACGGATCGTAGCCTCCAAGATGGACGCCGGTCAATGTAATTCGCAAACAGACGAGGAAGGATTTGAAAGGCGCGGGTGTGGGCGAAGAATCGCCAACGTCCCAACCTTCGCACACGACCGCGGGTAGCGAGAGAACCGGAGGAGAGCAACGAAAAGCCGCGGGCCGCAATTCCTTAACCCAGTTCTAGAATGAGACCTCCGCCGGCTCCGTTACCTCCAGCACCGACTGGTCGTCCGTGCGCCGCTTCCAAGCTGCGCGGATATCCGCTATCTTCTTTCTGTTCTGTGCGTTATACGGATAGTCAATGATGAGCAGCTTCGACCGCAGGCGCTCCAGCGTATGCTCATTCTTGCCCTGCCACTGGCCATAGACATCCACGACGCTCAACCCCGCTGGAAATCGTGGCGTGACCTCCTTGTCGAGGAATTCCTGCCACTCCTGCTCGCTGATCCCGAGCTGCGGATGGTCCGCCGGTCCCAGGCCGAAATAGAGCATGGTGTCTACCCAGCCGCGCGAGTGGCCGGGATGGAGCGGATCGCCTTGGAACACTGGCGCCACAGCCTCCGCCGGCGCAGCCTGACGCATGCACCCGGTCGGAGCCAGCGGAATGAGCAATGCCAATAGAAGGAGACGCATGCGCATGGCTTCTCCACGCTACTATAGGGCCCATCTGTGTCTCAGAACGCAAGAACGATACAATTCCCGCTTGGGCCGCTAACGTCCGGGACACGCGGCCTTGTTCCCCGATCTCTATACTTTGCTTTTCTACTTTTCCACTTCCACGCCCCGCCAGAAGGCGACGTACCCTTTGATCTTTCGCGCCGCAGGCTTGGGGTCGGGGTAATACCAAGCTGCGTCCTGGTTGTCCTGCCCGTCGATCACCAGGCTCATGAATCGCGCCTGGCCTTTTAGGGGATGAATCGAAGTCGTAGAGCTAGGGCGAAAGAACTCGCGCTTGAGGCCGGACTCCGGGAAATAAACGTCCCCTTCCAATTCCTCGACTTGATTGCTTTCGGCAATGACTCTGCCGTTCCAGATTGCTCGCGCCATATCGCTACCGGCCGTCCCCGCATCCTCCCCGGCGCGCCCTGGGCCCGCGCACACAAATAGTATCGGATACGACACTACCAGAGATTGCCCGGCGTGGCGAGTCCCTTGGCGATGCGCAGCGTCTGGAAGGCTTACTTTGCCGTCCTGATCGAGTCGATGTGCACGGTCTTGTTGGCCGCGTCTTCGGTAACGGTCACCCTCACATGGGCGCCGTAGAGGCTCTTGTTCACCGCGCTGGGATTGTCAATGGACCAGACCTCTTTCTTGGTATCCACAAACACCGGCTTCATCCCGTTCTGAATGCACTTCGTCACGCACGCCTTGTCGGCGGCGGTTCCGTGGACATGTTTGGCGCGGCACATCGAATCCGAAATCCAGCCAGTACTTGCGGTTGAGGCAGCTTGGGCCCCAAGCACGGTCAGGGCAAAGAACGCCGCCAGCAGGCAAATTACACGCTTCATTGGAACCTCCAAGGGATGGGAAAGTCGCAGATACATACCATCATGCTCTATTTGATCCAATCCGGCAAGCAGATTCTAGTGGCCGGATGCACAGATGGGTCATTTTTGCCCCGGGGAAGCTCGCCGGGAGCTGCGCTGCGCTTCCACACGCTTCTGGATCGCCTCATAGCGTTGGGCAGCGGCTGTAAACCGGTTGATCAGCTCACGCGTTTTGGCCAGGAAGGCGGGGTTTCTCTCCCGGATCGCCTCCAGAAGCGGCGCAAATTTGGCCAGCAAATAAAATCCCTCGCCGTTCGAGTCCACAAACAGCTCTGCCGAAACTGCTCCGTGGAGCACCATGGCCGCCGCCATTTCCCAGTAGGTGGTCACTTGACGAAACCAGGCATTATGCGGGTCCTGCGAATTTTCCGCAACGGCGAAGAACTCCTCCGCAGTCTTAGGCCAGAACTCACCCGTGATCCAGGCGCGCGCCTGCCGCATCACCGGCTCGGTGCGCAATTGATAGAGCTTCAGAATGATTTCGGCATCGGCCGGGGTGGCCAGCATCCGTTCCATGGGGCCTCTCAGATGCCCATACTACAGGATTCGCCGCAAACCTGTCCCTGGAGCGAAACCAGAGTAGGCGCGCCCTGTTGAGTCTCGTGCAGGTCGCCGCTCCTTCCACCCCACGGACGAAGACCTGTCCGTGGGGGCCCGGCCTTCCACCCCACGGACGAAGACCTGTCCGTGGGGGCCCGGGCCTTGGGGTCGCGTCGACTTGAGTGCCACAGCTTCGCGGTATAGACACAATGGTTTTGCTATAGGCCCAACCTCTCTTTGTGCGTTACGCTTCAAGCACCGCGGCGGCGAGGAAAAGCTGCAGCGCCGTGTCGATCCATTGCTCCAGTTCTGCGGCCGGCTCAGCGGGAAATTCCGTCTTCATCGCTTGCAGAAGATCGGAGCGGTTGCGCGTCCCATCCACCAACTGGAAAAAGCTGCGCGCCTGCGGGTCCTCGAGGTTTACTGATTTGTGCAACAAGGTGGTCGCCTGCGCCCGCCTGCGGCCTTCCTGGCGGCTGTAGGCGCTGGCCCTCGGCCGCTCCGAAATGGTTTCGGCAACCGGGACCCTCCAGGCGCGCAACTCGATCATCTTCGACACCGCCAGCCGGACGAGCAGCGTGACGCCCTGCACGTTCAGGACAAAACCCGCCTTGGCGAGCAACGGCTCAATCTGGTCGAAAGCGAGCGCTCGAGGCCAGTGCTTGCCCAGCTCCTGGAGCAGCGCGGTGACGGCCGGGTGGTTGGTCTCCATTGTGATGCCGCCGGGCAGGGCAAAAACGATGGCCCCCGGCTTCTCGCCGGGACTCGCCACCGCTTGCGAAGCGAACAGGAGCTGCCGGAACGATGCTGCGGGAAAATCGCGGCGCACCGCCCGATCCGCCCTGCATAGCAAAGTCTCGCGGTACATGCGCACGCGCAGAAAATCCAAAAGCTGCTCCTGTTTGAGCCGGTCGCCGGGCGCCGCGCTCTCCAGGGTGGATTGCACCTCGGACCGGTAACAGGGATCGGTCGCCGGCGGCAGAACTGCTTCGCTAAGATACTGCAGGCCGTGCCGCTGCGCGTGCTCCACGAACTCGATGAAGCGGACGGGCTGATAGGTCTCGCTCATCTCATCGTGACAGGTGACTCCCGGACTCCGTTTCTTCATCCGCTTCAACTGCTCCTCGATCAGCGCACGGTGGACGTCGCCCTCCGGCCTGCTTTCAGCCACGAAACGGAGGAATCGGATTGCCTCGGCCTCGCGCTGCTCGAGGCTTTCGATCTCTTCTACGCGATAGAGCATCATTTCGCGGACCATCTGGCGCAGATAACTGCCGGGCAGCGCGTTGTAGCTCACGAACACGACTCCGTCGGGGCTGAGCAGCTCGCTTGCTAGGGCCATCAGGCGGTCGCGAGTGGCTTCGGGTACCCAGGCATAAAGCCCGTGGGCAATGATGTAGTCGAACTGGCCGAGATCGGCTCCCAGGTCGAGGATGTCGGCCGCAAAGACGCGTATGTTTTTGAGGCCGAGCTCGTCAATCCTCGCCTGGGCGCGCGCGATGGGGAGCCGCGCCAGGTCGAATCCGACAAACTTGCTGCCGGGAATCGCGTAAGCCATCGGAATCAGGTTCCCGCCCTCGTTGCACCCAACCTCAAGCACCCGGCATCGATCTACCGGAGCTGGCGAAAGGCCGTGGAGAATCGCCATCGCGGCCAGGTGACCGGGATGGGTGTCGGGATAGGGAAAGGAAGGATAAGCGAATGCGTCGAAGGGATCGATTGCTGCCGGCAAGGGCGGGTCTCCTGGGCTCAGTCTTGCTGTCAAATTGAACTGCGCCGTTCCAACCCTTGTATCACACGGGATTTGTGAACCAAGGCCGTGAGGGCTGGCTGGTTGATGGGCTCACCATGCGCAATAAGGTGCGCGGCCGGGCGGAAGAGACGGTCAAGCCGCATGGAGAGATCGCGGGCCAGCCGGAAAATGCGCTGCGGGCCGGGGCACCCACGTCACTGCCGGTCGGGAGATCGGCGCTACATTTTTTTGGAGGCCGCCGCCATTACGCCGGCTGGAGCTCTTGCTTCTCATCCTTTTTTTCGGCGATCGGACCGTGAGTCTCCGCCGTTGGAGGCGGGGGCGCGTCTCCGATCCGCTTCGAATAGGTACAAGCGGCCGCGGCCTGTGGGGCCGCAGTGAGCTCCTTGTTCCGCTTCCCGGCCACCGAGACCTGTTCGGCGGCCTTTCTCTTGTTGGGGCATTCCAGATAGATGCCGGAGCGCAGAACCTTTTCGACCAGATACGGGCTGCCGCATTGCGGGCACTTCTTTGGCACCGGCTTGAGGTTGGACGTGAAGTCGCATTTGGGATAGTTTGTGCAGCCCCAAAAGACGTTGCCGCGGCGCGCGCGGCGCTCGGCCAGGTCGCCCTCGCCGCACTGGGGGCACTTCATGCCCTCAATCAGGTTTTGCTTCACATACTTGCACTTCGGGTAACCGGAGCAGGACACAAACTCCCCATACACGCCCTGGCGCAACACGAGGGGCTTGCCGCATAATGGGCAATCCTCGCCGGTTTTGCGCGCCTCGGCCGGCTTCTGCTGCTGTTTCTGGCTCAGCTTGCGGAAGGTCTTGCAGGGCGGATCCTCGTTGTACCCTGGGCAGGACATGAACGGCCCGAAGAGCCCCCGCCTGAGCACCATCACCCGACCGCAATTCTCGCAGTACTCCTCGGTATCGCCCGCCTCCTGCGCCTCCGGCGTGTTCAAGTCCGGCTTGGCGGAGATGTTTTCCTTGGTGAAGGTGCAACTGTTTGGATCTTTCTTTTTGTAGGCCGAGCAGGCATAAAAAGTCCCGAACTTGCCCCACTTCAGCACCAGCGGCGACCCGCACAGGTCGCACTTTTCATCGGTCATCTGCTCCATGCGCTTGATGTCGCGCATGTTCTTGCCGGCATCCTTCAGTTCTTTCTCAAAGTAGCCGTAGAAGCCGTTGAGCAGATCGGTCCACTTCTCCTTGCCCTCTTCGATGTCGTCCAGTTCCGTCTCCAGCTTGGCCGTGTACGCCGTATCGAAGATGTAGGGAAAGCTTTCGACCAGCAGGTCGCACACCACCATGCCTATCTCGGTCGGGTAGAAGCGCCCGCGCGAGCCGCCGTGCTTGACCACGTACTCGCGGTCTTGAATGGTGTTGATGATCGACGCGTAGGTGGAGGGCCGCCCGATGCCGCGCTCCTCCAGTTCTTTCACGAGCGAAGCCTCGTTGTAACGCGGCGGCGGCTCAGTAAATTTCTGGACGGCATGGACCGAGGACGGCCTCACATCAAGTGGAATCTTTGGCTCTGCAAATTCGGGAATTGGCTCGATCTCGCCTCGGGAGCCTACGTTCTCATTCCTTGCTTCGATCCTCGCAACTTCCAGGTTGTACTTCTTCCGAGCCTGCTCCAACTTTGCGTTCTTTGCCTCCACGGCCAGCTTTCTTAACTGGTTCATGGTAGCCAACAGCAACCGCGCGCCTCTTGGAATCTCGGGCAGTTGATCCTCCTCCTCTTCGTCGGCTGGGTAGACGCGCAAGAAACCGTCGAATTTGAGAACCGATCCCGTTGTTCGGAAGTTATAAGTTCTGTCGCTGACCGCATCGATCTCAATGGTGGTCACGTCATATATCGCGGGCGTCATCTGCGACGCAACGAACCTCTGCCATACCAACCGGTACAGCTTAAGTTGCTCCTGCGAAAGGTAGCGGGCGATCGATTCCGGTGTGCGTGCCGCATCCGTAGGCCGGATGGCCTCATGCGCATCCTGTGCATCTTTTTTGCCCTTATAGCTGTTCGGCGTCTCGGGCAGATACTTCGGTCCAAGGTTCTTCTCGATCCACTCGCGGGCGCTCACCTTGGCCTCCGGCGCCACGCGCGGCGAGTCGGTGCGCATGTAGGTGATCAAGCCGACAGCGCCCTCCTTACCGATCTCGACGCCCTCATAGAGCCGCTGCGCCACGCCCATCGTCCGGCGCACATTGAAGCCCAGCCGAGCGGAAGCCTGTTGTTGCAGAGTGCTGGTCGTGAAAGGCGCGGGAGGAAATTTTCTCTTCTCTTTCTTCTCGAAGGACCGAACCGTCCAGGTAGCCTTTGTCGCAGCTTCAACGATTCTCAGTGCCGTATCTTCGTTCGGGACTGCATTGGCGATGAACTGCTCTTTGCCGTCCTTGTCCTTGCCGTTGGCCACCCGCGCCGGTTCGCCGTCGATGCCCACAAAGCGGGCCGTCAGCAGCGTCGGCTCTACGGCCGAGCCTCCCGTTGCCTTGTACTGCAGTATTGCGTCGATCGGCCAGTATTCGACCGGCTTAAAGGTTCCGATCTCGCGCTCGCGCTCGACAATCAGCCGCAATGCCACCGTCTGCACGCGTCCGGCCGAGAGCCCGCGCCGCACCTTATCCCACAACAGCGGCGAAATCTGGTAACCAACCAACCGGTCGAGCACACGCCGCGTCTGCTGCGCATCCACTAAGTTCTGATCGATGTCGCGTGCGTGCTGGAAAGCCTCCTGCACGGCCTTCTTGGTGATCTCGTTGAAAGTTACACGGCGAATTTTCTTTCTTTCCTTGGCGTTGGTTCCCAATTGCAGCGCAAGGTGATACGCAATTGCCTCGCCTTCGCGGTCCGGGTCGGGCGCCAGATAGATCTCGTCCGCCTTCGCGCCCGCCCTCCGCAGCTGCTCCACCACCTTCTCTTTGCCCGGAGCCACTACCAGATCCGGCTCGAACGTCCGCTTCTTCAGCTCTACGCCGATGTCATTTTTGGGCAGGTCCATGATGTGGCCGATCGACGCTCGCACATCGAAACCTGCGCCCAAGTATTTTTCGATCGTCTTGGCCTTGGCGGGGGATTCGACGATCACCAGTGATTTGCTCATTGTCATCCTTGATTCCAAACCCACTCTACCCTGTCAACCTTGTTGGACTCCCAATCGGGATTTCGGCTATCTTTTCGCGGGAGCCAAATTCCACCCGCATCCCAGTCCGCTCTCCCAAACCAGAAAAAACCAGCCGCAAGAGTTGCACGCTATCACGAAACACCACGCTGTTTCCACCTGCGGTGCGCTTTTTCTTTATCCGCCGCCTATTTATTCGGCCAAACAAAAGCCTCTGACCGCTAAGCAAGACCTATGCAAATATCGGCGCCGGCACGGCGACGAATGATTGCGGAAAGCCATTTGCTTCCATCCATTCAACAAGAAGCGGCTCGAAAACCTCCCCTGGGGGGTGTGGTCCTCGACGGCGGTCTTTCTTCTCGCGTCATACGCGAAGAAAGCGCCCCCGGACTGGCTTACAGCGTCCGGACGTAATTCTTTCCCGGCAGGCACCGCACCCGGCCCGCCATCTCCAGTTCAAAGAGCGCCGTAAACACTTCCGAGGAGGTCAATTGCGTCTCCAAAAGCTCCAGGATTTCGTCGATCTGCAGGCTTTCGTCGGCGCGCAAAACCTCCAGCACCATGGCCTCCTCGGGCCGCAACACGGGATCAGGGAGTAAGGATGCGCCGGTGGCCGATTTGGATGCAGAAGGTGCTTCGGCTTCCAGTTCCAGACGCACTTGCGAGGGCAAATCCTCCCACACGTCTTCCCAGGTGGCCACCAGCTTGGCGCCCTGTTTAATCAGCGTGTTGGGCGTCCATGAGCCCTTGCTGGTCACGTTGCCGGGGACTGCAAACAGGTCACGATTTTGCTCGGCGGCGCAGCGAGCGGTCACGCGCGTTCCCGAGTTTTCGCCAGCCTCCACTACCAGCACGGCGACACTCAGGCCGCTCAAAATACGGTTGCGGCGGGGGAAGTTCTGCGGCGCCGGAAACGTCCCCATCGGCAGCTCGCTCACAATGGCGCCGCCCGTGGCCAGGATCTCTTCGGCCAGCTTCTTGTTTTCCTTGGGATAAACCACGTCGATGCCTGTGCCCCAAACCGCTACGGTGGGCATGCGCGCCGCCAAAGCCCCTTTATGTGCGCAGGAATCAATTCCCCGCGCCATGCCGCTGATGATCAGCAGCCGCCGCGCCGCCAAGTCGCGCGCCAGCATCTCCGCCACGCCCGTCCCATAGGGGGTGGGATGCCGCGTGCCCACAACGGCGATCGCCGGGCGGCTGAGCAGCCGGGCATCCCCGCGAACCCATAGCACCGGCGGCGGATCGTAGATTTCTTTCAGGCGTTCCGGATACTCCGGGCACTGGAAACTGACCAACCGGCCGCCTAACGCCTCTACCTGCGCCCACTCTGCCTCAGCTGCGGCGCGGGCCTTGCCATCAAAGATGAACTGCGCCGCCTCGGCCGGGAATTTGAGGCCCTCGAGCGCGGTTAGCGGCAGCGAGAAAATCCGGCTTGCTGGCCCTATCTCCCCCACGGCATCCAAAATCCGCTTTGGACCCAGTCCCGGCGCCAGCGCCAGAGCCAGCCATGCCAGCCGGCTCTCGTCGAGCTTCGGCGCGCACGGCAATGCGGTGCTTTCCGTTCCCGACTTCATCGCGCCACATTTTCTGACAAGAATTCGTACACTTCTGTTTTGCTCACCGGAAATCAAACCCGCTTCAAAGGGAGTTTCCGCTCACGTTAGCCCGCTCCGCATCGCCTGTCAAGCCGCGGTTGTTGCAACCAGCGGTACGCGGCGAGCACCTTTCACCCCGGATTGGTAGTCTAATGAGCGTGACTCCCGTCTTAGATGCACGCCTGCGGATTGCCGCCATCGGCTTCCTCAACCCCGCACCCCTGATGTGGGATTTCGAACATCCGCCTCTCGATGCCGTGCTTGCCCGGCGCTATCGTATCGACCGCATGACGCCATCCGAGTGCGCCGACCGCTTGGCTGCCGGGCAGGCCGATATCGGCCTCATTCCTATTGCGGCCCTCGCCATGAACCCCGGTTTGGGCATGCTTCCCGGCTGCACCATCGCTTCCAAGGACCGCGTGCGCTCCCTGCTCTTGATTCGCCGCGCCGCTCAACCCCTTGCTGCGTTGCGTTCGGTCGCCGCCGACACCGCCAGCCGCACCACTCTGGCCTACACCCGCATCCTCTTCCACAAGTGGGGTAACCCGGTTGTCCCTTTCATTCCACTTGCGGCCGACCTCGACCTTATGCTCGATCGCGCTGACGCGGCCATCGTCATCGGCGACCCCGCTTTGCTGGCCCTGGAAGAGCGCTTTAACCGTTTTGAGCGCACGGGTGAAGAACTCGTTTACCACGATCTGGCCCACGAGTGGCGCTCCCTCACAGGCCTTCCTTTTATCTCGGCGGTTTGGAGCACTGCTCGAGGCGCCCCTTTGAACGAGAGTGTTGCCGAGGACTTCGTCTCTTCCCGCGACCACGGCCTTCAGAACATCGACGCCCTGGTCACCGAGTGGTCCGTGCGCCTCCCCATCCCCGAAAACACCCTCCGCGCCTACCTTACCGCGAACATTCACTACATCCTCGACGAGGAGTGCCTCGAAGGTATGCGCGGCTTCTTCCGCATGGCCACGGAAACCGGTGTCCTCCCGCCCTGTAACCTTTCTCTCGAAGCCTTGGCCGCCCGTTGATCATCCCCGCCGCTTGAGGCCGCAGGCGGCGAGCGAATGTCCTCAGACCTGCGTCTGAAGACGTAGCACATCCGTCCGTGGGTGTTGAGTGTATGCGCAGGACCACCTGCCGCCGTGGCGATACTTGGTGGCAGGGGGCCCGGCAGGCGATGAACCTGGCAGCGGTACACCGGGCAGGCAGGGAAAGAGGGACCACTCATGACCATCGCAAAGTGGGCAGCGCTGTTGCTTGTGGCCGCCCCGTTCCTGGCCGGATGCGGCAATTTCTGGGAGGGGCCGAACGGGTCAAGCGGCAGCAGCGGGTGTACGACGGACTGCACCACGGCGACGAGCGGCGATTTCTACATTTTGAACTCCGGAAGCACGCCGCAGATCGCCGGCGAGTCCATTGTCTCCGGAACCCTGACCGCGCTTTCCGGCAGCCCGTGGACCGTACCCAGCACGCCCTACGCCATGGCCATGGCTCCCAACGGCAACTTTCTTTATGTGAGTACGACCGCCGGGGTTTACGCCTACACCATCTCGGGGGGCACATTGGAAAGCCCGGCCCAGGTTTCGACGGACGCGGCGGCCCTCGCCATTCAGGTGGATACGAGCGGTTCGTGGCTGATTGAGGCCATCCAGGCCACGGGGGGCGTGACGATGGCCGCCCTTCCCATCAATTCCTCCACGGGCGCCGACAATGGCGCCGAAGTGACGGCAACGTATACAGTTGCAAACGCCTCCGTGCAACAGGGCCAGGTGGCCATTTCCAAGGACAACAGCCACATCTTCGCCGCCCTGGGCGCGGGCGGCGCGATGATTGTTCCTTTCAACGCCAACGCATCGGGGGGAAGCAGCCCCTTCGGCACCACTGCCACCGTGATTGCTGCCACCAACGCCAGCGGCTCCGTCCTTTCCGTGGCCGTGGACCCCAGCAACCGGCTGTTTTATGTGGGTGAGACGCTGGCCAACTCCGCAGGGACTTCCGGCGGCTTGCTGGCCTTCAACTACAGCTCTTTAAGCGCTTCCACGCTGACTCAGGCTACGGGCTCGCCCATTGCGAGCGGCGGATTGGCGCCTAACTTCATCCTGCCCAACACCAGCGGCGGTTATGTGTATGTCGCCAACGGCCAGGGCACCGGCTCGGCGGGCAATATCGCTGGATTTTCGGTGACTTCCAGCAGCTCCACGTACACCATAGCGGCGGACAAAACAGCGGCGGCCGGCACGCAGCCTTTTGGCGTGGCCGAAGACTCCACCGGAACCTTCGTGCTGGGGATCAATTCGCTGGGCAGTCCCTATTTCGACGCCTACACCTTCGACAGCACCACGGCCGGCCAGCTAGACTCGCAGATCACGGCCGATACCGGCGCCTCACCCATCGCTATTGCCGCCACTCCGTAGAGGCAGTGGGCAGTTTTCAGTTGTCAGTTTTCAGTGGTCGGTAAGTGGCGACGGGCAAGCTGATGCCTACTCCCTATTCCCTGACCGCTGACCGTTGGCCACTGACCACTGACAACTGTAAAGGTGCTATCCTCAAGGGGAACGCCAGCGGGCTGTGTTCAAACCATTTACAACTGCCTTCGACCCTGCCTTCAAGCGCCGTCCAGCGTATGCGGCTTCCGTGCTGGCGCTGTCTCTTCTCGCATTTGCTTGCGGATGCAACCACTTTCACCGCCAGGCCCCGGAGACGGTGTATGTCTCAGTGGACCGGGTGTTTCTGCGCGAGCGCGTGGCGCCGGTGGCCAGCCGGGTGGTGGAGGTGGTGAACGGCGAGCCGCTGGAGGTGATGGAGCACGACGGCCGCTTCTACAAGGTAAAAACCGTCCAGGGCCAGGTGGGCTGGATTGAAGACCACGCGGTGATCGACGGGAAGACCTACGACGGCTTCCGACAACTGGCGGCCGAGCACAAGGACGACCCGGCGGAGGCCGAAGCTACGCTGCGCGACGAGCTCTATATGCACGTTAAGCCGGGCCGGGAGACGGAACGTTTCTATCTGCTGACACGCAACAGCAAGGTGGAGCTGCTGGAACGGGCCACGGTGAGCAAAGGGCCGACGCCCGCGTACGCGCCGCTGGCCAAGCTGGCCGAGCCGAAAGCCGCGCCCAGCAGCAAGGGCGGACGGCGGCAGGCGCACGCGGCCGGAGGAGCAGCGGAAGAGCCGGCCCCGGTCAACGACATGGAAGACTGGTGGCTGGTGCGCGACTCCGAGGGGCACACGGGCTGGCTGCTGGGCAGCCGGTTGGACGTGAATGTTCCGACGGCGATTGAGGTTTACGGCGGGGAGATGCGCTTCGCCGGGGCCTGGCGGCTGACAGAAGTCACCGACCCGGAGGCCGACACGCCGGACCACAAGGTACCCGAGTACGTGAGCGCCATGGCTCCGTACCAATCCGGGCTGCCGTATGACTTTGACGAAGTACGCGTGTACACGTGGAGCGTGCGCAATCACCGCTACGAGACGGCCTTCCGATTGCGCTCCATCGAGGGCTATTTGCCCGTCCGGATCACGAGCGCGAGCACAGCGCACGGCAGCGTTCCTGCCTTCAACTTCAAGATCGCCAGCAGCGAGGGCGTGACTACCGATTCCGCCGGGATCAGCCACCCGGTTGCGCCGCGCACCCTGCGGTATGAGCTGCTGGAGACGCGCGTGGAGCGCATCGGACCCGACCTGGCGCCCATTGCGGCCACCGATGAAGGGCACCGGAGAGCGGAGCGGCGGCCACGGCAGCCGAAGCGCGGAAGCCGGAAGTAAATGGTTGCCTGAAGGGGTAGGGGTTGGGCGGGCGGAGGTGTGCGTAGAAATACAGTTTTATTTGGGATAATTGGACAAATGCGTGAATGGAGAGCGCCGGAACCGAAAGCCGGCGCTTTTTCTTTGCGGAAGTTATTGATTGCAAAGAGGGGGAATTTTTGGGCGAGAACACATTTCGCGCCTGTGTACCGTTCCGCAATCGAATTTAACGCATTTATTGTCATGAAGTTATGGAAAAAGCGGGTGGGAAGAACGCGGGAAAAACGCGAAATTACTTGCGACTAGAGCGGTTCCAGAGTCTCGGCGCGCTCTGGCGGGTCGCCGAAAGGGGCATTTGGTTAACGGCCTGTGGCGGAAGTCGAAATTTGGGAAGTAGTGCAGTTTCCGGATTGGGGTCGGTCCGGGCACGGAACATTCCCAGACCCTGCGGCGTTTCCCAATACCTATCCTTCGTTTGCAGCGAAATCCATTCTCAATGAGCGAGTTGCCCTGAAGTCGTCGATCGAAGCCCAGTTTTATTTTGCCCTTCCCATAGAAGTTCGAGTGGTGTATGATTTCTTCCCATAGAAGTTCGAGTGGAGAGATCGATGCGCAAAAGCTACCGGCCACAGAATGAAATGCTCAAGGGCACCCTGGACATGATGATCCTGCGGACCCTTGTTGGCGGTGACGCTCACGGGCACACTATCGCCAAAGTCATTGAGCGCACCTCTGAGGATCTTCTGGAGGTGGAGCAAGGCTCCCTCTATCCCGCCCTGCACAGGCTCGAGGACCGAAAGTGGGTTTCTTCCTATTGGGGTGCGAGCGAGAACAATCGCAGGGCCAAGTTCTATCAGCTGACGGCAGAAGGCCGTAAACAGCTGGTTCGCGAGACCAGCCGCTGGCGGCAGATGACACGGGCCATCGGCCTTGTGCTAGGCGAAGAAGGCGGTGCGCAATGAGCTGGATGAGATTCCTACACCGCAATCGCTCCGACTCCGAGTTGCAGGACGAGATCGAGGCTTTTCTGACGGAAGAGACTGCCGACAATGAGGCCCGCGGCCTGACACCCGACGAAGCACGGCGACAGGCCCGACTGAAATTTGGCAACCCACAGAAGGTGCGCGAATCGCTGTGGCTGCAAAACACTCCCCAATGGTTGGCCGGTATCGCCCGCGACGTAAGATACGCCTTACGCACCTTAAGCCGCACGCCAGGATTTTCGATCATCGCGATTGTGGTCATGGCCTTGTGCCTGGGCGCTGCCACGTCGCTTTTCACCGTCGTCCGTTCGGTGCTGCTGCGGCCGCTGCCTTTTCGCGACCCCGCGCGGCTGGTGATGGTGTACGAGCACTTCCGAGGAGGGGAATTAAGCTACCACCCTGTTGCGCCAGCCGACTTCTACGACTGGCGCTCGAAGACCCACGGCTTTGAAGACATGGCAATCATGCGTCCTGCCGGGTACAACCTCACCGGTGTGCGCAATGAATTGCCGGAGTCGGTTGGCGCAGAGGCAGGTTCCTGGAACTTGTTTTCACTGCTGGGAGTGCAGCCGGCACTGGGCCGGGACTTTACGAAGGCGGACGATCAGCGAGGCAGCGCCGTTGTGATGTTGACCTGGAGCCTGTTCGAGAGGCGGTTTGCAGGCGAAGCGAAGATTGTGGGCGGCCAGATTCACCTTGACGGCAAGCCCTACTCGGTGGTCGGCGTGCTGCCCTCGTGGTTCACGTATCCCAATGCCGGAATTCGGCTGTGGGTTCCCTACAAGACCGATGCCAGTGCTGAGATGCTTCAGCATCACGACTGGCATGGGAGCCAGGTGGTGGCAAGGCTCCGCCCTGACGTAAGCTTGGCCAGCGCAATCGCGCAGGTTGGCGCCATACAGTACCAGAATCATTTGCAGTACCCGCACGATCCGGTGGCTGAAGGCGTTGTTTCGCGCTCGCTGAACGAGGATCTCGCCGGAGATGTGAAGAAGCCGCTGACGTTGATGCTTTCCGCAGTTGGCTGCATGCTGCTTATCGGCTGCCTCAATGTCGCCAACCTGCTGGTGGCGCGGGGCGCGGCGCGGCAGAAGGAGGTAGCGATACGAAGCGCCCTCGGCGCTCAGCGGGCCACCCTGATTCGCGAGCAGATGGCCGAGAGTGTTCTGATTTGCGTAGCCGGCGGTGTAGGCGGGATTCTGCTGTCATTGGGCACCACTGAGTGGCTGGCAAGAACGTGGAAGGACCTGCCCACCGCGCAGAGCATTCACGTTGATGGCGCGGTGATTGCGTTTGCCTGCGCGCTCATCTTCGCTGCGGCGCTGATTGCAGGCTTGCTGCCCGCGCTTTCCACAACGGGCAAGTCGATGCTGAAGGCCCTGCAAACCTCGGCCCGGACCGGCTCGAGCAGCGTTTCGCGCACTGCGCTCAGAAAGTCGCTGCTCACGGCGGAGATTGGAATCACCGTGGTGCTGCTGGTGGCCGCCGGGCTGCTACTCAAAAGTTTTATGCAATTGCGCGCAGCCAATGTCGGCTGCGTGATAGACAACACGCTCACTTTGCAATACCACCTGCCCGGCAAGAAGTACGACACGCCGGAGAAGCGAAACGCATTCAACGAAGCGCTGCTGGCGCGAGTGAGAGCTATGCCCGGAGTTCGCGGCGCTGCATTGGGAACCACGGTTCCTGGAACAGGATACTGGGGTACCGACGAATTCACGGTCAAGGAGCATCCTCCGCTCAAGACGGGCGAACACTTGCCCGACGCGCTGACGCGCTGGGTCGATCCAGGCTATTTCAGCGCGCTCGGAATTCCGCTTGTGAGCGGACGGTTCTTTACCAGCGACGATCGTGTTGCGCGCTCGTTCAAGGTGATTGTGAGCCGTCAACTCGTTCAGCAATATTTCGCAGGCGAAGATCCTATCGGCAAACATTTGCGCATTCCGGGGCGCGCCCACGATGGAGCGCCTAAGCTGGTGGATTTCGAGATTGTGGGCGTCGTCGGCGACATCCTGTACCAAGTCGGCAAAGAGCCGAAAGCAACAATATATTTTCCCATCCTTGAGGGCCGGAGCGATGCGACGCTCGCGGTTCACACGGCAACGGATCCATTGCAATTCTCGGTGCCGCTGCAAAAACAGATCGCGTCGCTCGATCCTGAACTTCCGGTCTCAGATGTGCTCACCATGAACCAGATCATTGGCGCGTCCCTGGTGAATACGCGCCTGAGCGCAACCCTTGTGCTGGCTTTTGCTATTTTGTCGCTGATTCTTGCTTCGGTGGGATTGTACGGCGTGCTATCGTACCTTACCACTCAGCGGGCCTCGGAACTGGGAATCCGCATGGCGCTCGGCGCGCAACGAGATCAGCTCTTCCAGTTGATGCTGATGGATGGCCTGAGGCCAGCGCTGTTCGGCCTCGGGCTTGGTTTGGTGATGAGCTTCGGAGTGACACGCATCTTCCAGTCGATGCTTTTCGGAACGAAGCCTCTCGATCCTGTGGTTCTCTCCGGCGTGATTGCGATGCTGCTGGCAGTTGCGGTTCTGGCCTGCCTGGCTCCCGCATGGCGTGCGTCTCGATTGGATCCGATGCAAGCGCTTCGAACCGAGTAGAACAGGGTATCCGCAGTTTGAGGCATTATCGCCGAGGCACTCACTGGGTCCGGATAAGGAATGGGAAGTCGGCTTGTGGCAAGGTTCCCTCCGTTCTGGGCGGTTCGCCGGCAAACCGAAGACTGCGCCGCCGCCGAAATTTGGGAAAGACCATCCCTCGGCGGCTATTGATTCCTGCAAAAGAAATGTCCTCGCGCCGTCCCTTCGGGACTCCGTAGCGAGGTTGTGGAATCTTGTTTCCCCACGCTCCGGCCGCAGCGCGCATGACGCGCCGGGGTCCCCGTGAAGCGCGGGGCTAACGAACGCTGCGCCTCCGGCGCGATGGACGGGAAGGGAAAAGGCGATGGTCGCCAGTGAACGGTGAAGAGTGAACGGTGAAGAGTGAACAGTGGGCAGGTGACGCGGCGGTGGCGGTGCGGAGGGAAGGGAGACGGGGATGGGAAGGACGTTGAAGTGGAAGTCGATGAAGGAGCTGGAGGAGGCGCTGCTGGCATTCCGGATCAGCCGGCGGCGGGGGCGGACGGTGGCCAGTTGGCTGCGCGCGATCCGGCAGGCGACGGGAACGCCGGTGGAGGAGGTGAGGGAGAAGCTGGGGGTGACGAAGTGGGAGGTGTTCCGGCTGGAGCAGTCGGAGGCAGAGGGAAGGATTCAGATTTCGAGCTTGCGCAAGGCGGCGCAGGGGCTGGATTGCGAGCTGGTGTATGCGCTGGTTCCGCGGGAGGGGTCGCTGGAGGAGATGAGGGCGCGGCAGTTGGGCGCGCAAAGGAATAAGCAGATGGACCGGGATCACGAGAGGGCGCTGCGATTGAAGCCGTGGCTGAAGTGGACGGGAGCGCACGAGCTGCTGATCGACGCGATGCGAAAGGCGCTGCAGCGGTACGAAGGGGTGCGGATGAGGCCAATGAAGAAGCCGCCGGACGACTGGGACGTGCAGGAGGCGCTGGAGAAGGCGGCGGAGGCGGTGCGGATGGCGAAGGGGATAGAGATGGTGATGCGCCCCAGCGCGCATCCGCCGCGGCGGACGCTCGCCGGGGACCCCGAGGCGATTCACCCCAGCGAGCAAAGATCGCTCGCCGGGGACCCCGAGGCGATGCGGGGGGAAGAGGACGGGATGGAGGATGGGCAGGAGGGGGAGTGAGGCGGCGGGGGGAATCCCAAGGCCTTTGGCAGAAGTCGAAATTTGAAAAACCATCCCTCAGCGGCTAAAGCCGCGCTCATTTTGGAGCGATTACGGCACGACTGAAGTCGTGCCCTTTCAAAACAGCTTCAGGCCTTGCCCTTTCAAAACAGCTTCAGGCCTTGCCCTTTCAAAACAGTTCAGGCCTTGCCCTTTCAAAACAGCTTCAGGCCTTGTTCTTTCAAAACAGCTTCAGGCCTTGTTCTTTCAAAACAGCTTCAGGCCTTGCCCTTTCAAAACAGCTTCAGGCCTTGTTCTTTCAGAACAGCTTCAGGCCTTGCCCTTTCAAAACAGCTTCAGGCCTTGCCCTTTCAAAACAGCTTCAGGCCTTGCCCTTTCAAAACAGCTTCAGGCCTTGTTCTTTCAAAACAGCTTCAGGCCTTGCCCTTTCAAAACAGCTTCAGGCCTTGTTCTTTCAAAACTGCTTCAGGCCTTGCCCTTTCAAAACAGCTTCAGGCTGAGACGCTTCCTCAATGGGTTCGGGTTGACGCCGGGGTTGGGCGGCTCGTAGCATGGCGAGGTCCGATCGAGAGGCCTCACTATGCCGTCCTTTTCTGTAACCCGTTCTGTAACTCGTTTGCTTTCTTTCGCGGGCGCTGGCTGTTTGGGCTTGGCGCTGGTTGGCTGGGCGCAGTCGCCCGCACCGCCGCCAAGTGCGACGCACAACTGGCCGTGGATGAACACGTCGCTTACGCCAGACCAGCGCGCGGACCTGGTGATCCAGCAGATGACGCTGGACGAAAAGATGAACTTCGTCCACGGCACGGGCTGGAACGGGTTGCGCGAACACGCGGAGATCCCAAAGGGTTCGCTGGGCGGGGCCGGATATGTGGAGGGCGTGGCGCGGCTGGGCATTCCCGGCATCAACATGGCGGATTCGGCGGTGGGCGTGAGGCTCTCCGGGGCGGGCAGCCACTACGCCACGCTGCTGCCCTCAGTGGTGGGCGCGGCCAGCAGTTGGGACCCTAAGGCTTACCTGCTCTTCGGCGACGTGATCGGCCGCGAGCTGCGCGAGAACGGCTATAACATGTCGATCGGCGGCGGCGTGGACCTGGCCCGCGACCCGCGCAACGGGCGCAACTTCGAGTACGCGGGCGAGGATCCGCTGCTGGCCGGGACCACGGTGGGCAACATCGCCAAAGGCGTGGAGTCAGAACCAGGTGATGGGCGACGTGAAGCATTACGCGTTCAACGACGAGGAGACCGGGCGCAACATCTTCAACGCCGAACTGACCGAGCGCGCCGCGCGCGAAAGCGACCTGCTGGCATTCCAGATCGCGATCCAGATGGGCCATCCCGCGGGGGTGATGTGCTCGTACAACCAGGAGACCATTACGCCGGCGAACACCAGCGCCGACTGGTCATGCCAGAACGACTATATCCTCAACCAGGTGCTGAAGAAGGATTGGGGATTCCAGGGATTCGTGCTCTCCGACTGGGGCGGCACGCACTCGGCTGTGCACGCGTTTATGTCCGGTCTGGACCAGGAACAGCCCGGCTCGATTTATTTCGGCGAGCCGCTGAAGAAGGCGATCGAGGATGGCCAGGTTCCCGTGTCGCGGCTGAACGAGGCGGTGCATCGCGTGCTGCGCAGCATGTTCGCCAATGGCGTGATCGACAATCCGCCGCAGACCGAGGAGGTCAATCCGTTCCTGGGCCGGCGCGACGCTGAGCACATTGCCGATGAGAGCATCGTGCTGCTGCGGAACGAGGACCATATTCTGCCGCTTGCAGTGGGCGATACCCGCTCCATCGCGCTGATCGGGGGCCACGCCGATGCGGGCGTGCTGTCCGGCGGCGGTTCGGCGCAGGTGGACCCACCGGGCGGAGGCGCAGTCAATCCGCATCCCGGGTCCGCGCACTGGATGGAGAACGTATGGTTCCCGTCCTCGCCGGAGCGCAACATCCGCCGGCACGATCCCGGCGCCGGATTCAGTACAACGACGGCGACGGACGCGGAGTCCGCGGCGGCGCTGGCGAGGAAGTCGCAGATCGCCATCGTCTTCGTGACGCAGTGGATGAGCGAAGGCATGGACCGGCCCACGCTGGAACTGCCCGAAAACCAGGACGCGCTGGTGGAGGCGGTCGCCAAAGCCAACCCCCACACCATTGTGGTGATCGAGAGCGGCGGGCCGGTGGCCATGCCCTGGGTGGATCAGGTTCAGGGGCATCATTGAGGCCTGGTTCCCCGGCATCGGCGGCGCGCAGTCGCTGGCCGACATTCTTTTCGGCGACGTCGATCCATCCGGACGACTGGCCATCACTTTCGCCGAAAGACGACGCGCAGCTTCCGCGGCCGCAGGTTCCCGGCCTAGCCGCGGAAACCGAAGCCGGCGGTGCTGCCGGAAGCCGCCCACCACCACAAGCCGGCGCCGTTCGACGTGGACTACAACATCGAGGGCGCGCGCGTGGGCTACAAGTGGTTTGAGTCGCAGCACGAGACCCCACTCTTCCCGTTCGGCTACGGCCTCTCCTACACCACCTATGCGTTCTCCGATCTGAAGGTGGATGCGGCGCAGCACACGGCCACCTTCACGGTAAGCAACACCGGCCCGCGCGGCGGCACCGAGGTGGCGCAGGTGTATGCGGTGCTGCCTGCCTCGACCGGCGAAGACACCTATAAGCGGCTGGTGGGCTGGGATCGCGTGACGCTGGCCCCCGGCGAATCGAAGACCGTCACCGTGGACATGAACCAGCTCACGCTGTCCATCTTCGACGTGGCGAAGAATGCGTTCGTCATGGTCGCCTGGCGATTACACCATCGAGGCCGGCTCTTCCTCGGCGGACACCCCGCTGCAGGCGACCATGCACGTGGAGTAACGGATCACGATGGACGGAGGACGCTGCTGAGGGGGTTTGCGGATCGCGGCGGCGAACGCCACCCGCCGTGGCGGAGGCAGCCGGTTTGGAGGATAATCGGTGCATGGTGACCTTGCCCAATACCGAGGAGCTCTGGACGGTGCGCGAATACCTGCGCACCAGTTGGAGCCCGGACCGCGAGTTTGTGGAGGGGCGGATCGAGGAGCGGAACTTGGGTGAGAAAGAGCACTCCATCATTCAGGCTTTTCTAACGGCGCTTTTCTTCGTGAAGCGCAGCGAATGGGGAATCAACATCTTTCCCGAGCTACGCACGCAGACCAAGACCAGAAATTTCCGTATTCCCGATGTGCTGGTGGCGCGGGCTGAGGAGAAGTTCGAGCGGTATATCACGCGGCCGCCGCTGATCGCCATCGAGATTCTTTCGCCCGAAGACACGCTGACCGCGATGCGGGAGAAAGCGGCCGAGTACAGGTCGTTCGGCATCGAGCACATCTGGATCATCGATCCCGAGCCGCGCATCGCCTATCGGTACGCCGAAGCCGCGCTGGAAGAAGTGCGCACCGGCGAGCTGACTGTGCCGGGGACGCCGATTCGAGTGGTGCTGGCCGAGATGTTCGCGGAGCTGGACCGGGCGTAGAAAAACTACCGTACTGTCAGCTCTTCAGCGCTACGCGAATGTGCAGCTCCTGCAACTGCTGTTCGGTGACGGTGGTGGGCGCTTCGGCCATCAGGTCGATGGCCTTAGCCGTCTTGGGGAAGGCGATCACCTCGCGCAGGTTGGCCGCGCCGGCCAGCAGCATCACGATGCGGTCGAGGCCGAGCGCGATGCCGCCGTGGGGCGGGGTGCCGTACTCAAGCGCGTCGAGGAAGAATCCGAAGCGGGCGCGGGCTTCGTCGTCCGAGATGCCCAGCGAGGCGAAGATCTGCTGCTGCACGTCCTTGCGATGAATGCGGATGGAGCCGGAGCCGAGCTCGAGGCCGTTCATGGCCAAGTCGTAGCAGTTGGCGCGGACGCTGGCGGGATCGCTGACCAGGTTGGCCATGTCGGCCTCGTAAGGCGCGGTGAAGGGATGGTGCGCGGGCACCCACCTGGCCGAGGCCAGATCGTACTCGAACATGGGGAAGCCGGTGAGCCAGATGGGATAGAAGGCTTGCGAGCCATCAATCGGACCGGCGCTGCGCGCTGCCGGCCCGGCGCTCCGCGCGCTCGCGTTTTGGACGGCTTCATCCGCGATGCGAAAGGCGCCGTGGCGGGCGGCGTACTTTTTCGCCAGCTCGGAGCGGAAGTTGCCGGCGGCGGCGTAGACGTTGATCTCGCGCTCGCTCAGGCGGCCCTCGAACTTGGTGTCGCTGGCCTTGATGTGGTGCGCGGGGTCGCCAGCTACGACGATGACGAAGTCGCCCTCGGCCGCGCCGGCCAGCTCGCGGACCTTGACGGCGGCCTCCGGGAAGCTCTTGGCCAGCCGCTTGAAATCGTCAATAAACTTCGCGCCCTTCTTCAGGTCGAAGAGGGGATGGTTTTCCTCGCGCTCCTTGCGGCTCAGCTCGCCCACGTTGGGGATGCGCAGGGCCACGACGGGCAGCGCGGGATCGATCTGGAGGGCAGCGAGGTCCGCATCCGTGAAGGCCGGGCGCACGCCGGTGAGGCCGGGCAGGCGCAAGTCAGGCTTGTCCGTGCCGTACCGGCGCATGGACTCGTCGTAGGAGATACGTGGGAAGGGGATGGGCAGATCGACGCCGGCCGCGGCAAAAGCCGCCTTCATGAACTGCTCGACCACGGCGAAGACCGTTTCCTGGCGGGGAAAGCTCATCTCCAGATCGACCTGCGTGAACTCAAGCTGGCGGTCGGCGCGCAGATCCTCATCGCGGAAGCAGCGCGCGATCTGGAAGTAGCGGTCGAAGCCGGAGATCATGAGGATCTGCTTGAAGATCTGCGGCGACTGCGGCAGCGCGTAGAACTCGCCGGGATGAATGCGGCTGGGCACGAGAAAGTCGCGCGCGCCCTCGGGCGTGGATTTGGTGAGGATGGGCGTCTCGATCTCCAGAAAGCCTTGGCGGCTGAGGCTTTCGCGGATGGCCAGCGTGATGTCGTGGCGGAGGCGGAAGTTGTGCTGCATCTCGGGGCGGCGCAGATCGATGTAGCGGTATTTGAGGCGGACCTCCTCGTTCTGGATGGCTTCTTCGGAGGGCGAAAACGGGGCGAGACGCGTGTCGTTGAGGACCAGAAGTTCGATGGCCTCGATCTCGATCTCGCCGGTTTCCATCTTGGGGTTGATGGCGTCCGGGGAGCGCAGGCGCACCTTGCCGACGGCGGCGACGACGTACTCGGGGCGGACCTGCTCGCCCTTGGCGTGGCCGGTGGGCGTGAGCTCTTTGTCGAGGACGATTTGCGCGATGCCCGAGCGGTCGCGCAGGTCGAGGAAGATGAGATTACCGTGGTCGCGGCGGCGGTTGACCCAGCCCATCAGGACCACCTGCTGGCCGGCGTCGGCGGCGCGCAGTTCGCCGCACATGTGGGTGCGTTCGAGATTACCTAAAAAGTCGAGAGACATTGCATTTTTATTGTAGTGGAAGGGATTTACGATCCTGAAAGCGGGTGCGTGGCTATTTCTTCCTGGTCAACATCGCGCTATGATGGCTATTAAAGGAGAGCGAGATGGCAGCCGCGCCGGTTTTTGTCCCCATCGAGGAATATCTCCGAAGCTCCTACTCGCCTGACGCCGAGTACATCGACGGGCAGCTTGTGGAGAGGGAGAGCATGATGGGAGAGAACGAGCACTCCGCATGGCAGAAGGCGCTAGTGGTCTGGTTTGAGATGCAGGCCGCGCGCGCGGGAATACGTGTTCGGCCGGAGCTGCGCGTGCAGGTAGATGCCTACAGCTTTCTGATTCCCGACATTACGCTGCTTGACCGCTCACGGCCGGTTGAGCCGATTGTCACGCATCCGCCGATTGCGGTGATCGAAGTTCTCTCGCCCGGCGATCAGGTGGGACGGGTAATGAAGAAGGGTGAGCGCTACGAGAAGATGGGCATTCGCTCGATTCTTATCGTCGATCCAGAGGGGCCGGCGTATCGCTTTCGCGAAGGCAAACTCGAGCCGCTCGCCGAGCGCGCTTTTGTGCTGGAAGGCAGCCAGGCTAGCTTTGATCTTGATGAGATCGGGAAATTGGTGGATTGAGGCTGCGGTTAGACCGATCCGAGTTTTCTAAAACTTCGAGATATTCGTAGGCGCCGTCCATTACGTGATTTATATCTTTGAAATAGTAATGGCCACGATCACATTTTTTGTGTACGCGACTCGCGAATTCTTGTAGGCATTGAAAGTGCTCTTTATCAAGGCCTTCAGGGGATTCTCCGATGGACTCGCCTCGAAGCAGAACGTCGAGATCATTATGTGCGATTACCTTATTTCTCGCGGGGTTAATGCGCGAATAGAGTTCCTCGAGCTTTTCAGCAAGCTGCCGGACGCTGCCCATTTCGTCGCCCCAATCGAGATTGGCGATAATATAGCTGATCGATAAATTAGAGGATTTAGTACCCCTAGAGCGGGCTGAATCATGGAGTTTGCAGATTTGCAGGTAAGAATAGGTCTGCGAAATGCGCCAAAGGTGCTCATGGAAATTGGGCGCATACCGGTCAAGGAGCTCTTTGTTTGGGTTGTCATCAAAGAGCCTTCTGTGCGCAATCCAGCACACAAATGCCCAGTTGCACTGATGGCAGAATTCTCTTGCGAGTATGGCTTGATCAGTATCCATTTCGCCTCTGATATTAGCGAGCTGCCGGGCGGGAAAGCACGGATTCCGTCTCTTTACGGTTGAGCGAGGAGCTTCTTGAGCTCACCGCGCGGCACCTTCGATTGCACGCCTTTGGCGAAGTCCTTCACCGTCAGAATACCGGATTGGAGCTCGTCCTCACCCAGGATGACGATGCAGCGCGCGGTCTTTTCGGCGGCGTCGAAGGACTTCTTGAGGCGAAAGCTGCCGTCGCCGAGCTCGACGCGCAGGCCGGCGCGACGCAGCTCGCGGGCTAGCTTGAGGGCGGCGGCGTTCATGCGCGGTAGCACGGCCTCGTCCTTGGCGGCGGCGAGGGGCGCGATGTACGCATCCGCCACTTGCGCCGCTTGCGCCACCTGCGGTGGGGCAGACTTTTGGTCGAGTTCCTGAGCCTGGAGGGTTAGCACCAGCCGGTCGAGGCCGATGGCGAAGCCGATGCCGGGCGCCTTGGGCCCGCCGATAGCCTCGCTTAGGCCGTCGTAGCGGCCGCCGCCGAGCAAAGCGTTCTGTGCGCCGAGCCCTCCGTGGGTGAACTCGAAGGTGGTGCGAGTGTAGTAGTCGAGGCCGCGGACGAGGCGGTGGTTCAGCGTGTACGGCACGCCCGCCGCGTCCAGCGCCGCGGTCACCTGGGCAAAGTGGGCTTTCGATGCGTCGTCGAGCGAGTCGGCGATCACCGGCAGCGTGGCGATAATGGGCTGATCCTCGGGAACCTTGCAATCCAGCACGCGCAGGGGATTGGTGACGGCGCGGCGCTGGCAATCGGCGCACATTTTGGGCGCGAGAGGCAGAAGCGCAGCGCGCAAGATTTCGTTATAGCGCGCGCGGTCCGCGGCGGAGCCGACGGAGTTGAGTTCAAGGGTCCAGCCGGTGATGCCCAACTCGTCGAGCAGCGTGGCCAGCATCTCGAGGACTTCCGCGTCGCGCAGCGGGCCTTCGCTGCCCGATGAGGGAGGGCCGATGACTTCGGCGCCGATCTGCCAGAACTGCCGGTAGCGGCCCTTCTGCGGGCGCTCGCGGCGGAACTGCGGCCCGATGTAGTAGAGCTTCTGGAGCTGGCCGCTCTCGCCCAGCCCGTGCTCGATGTAGGCGCGGACTACGCCGGCGGTGTTCTCGGGGCGGAGAGTGAGGGACTGCGACTTCTCTGACTGCGCGCGGGCGCGGTCCTCCCACGAGTACATCTCCTTCGAGACGATGTCGGTTTCTTCGCCCACGCTGCGGGCGAAGAGGCTCGTGTCCTCGAAGATGGGCGTGCGGATTTCGCCGAAGTTGTAACGGGCAAAGACCTGGCGCGCAGTGGCCTCGATGCGGTTCCAGAGATCGGTCTCCGGCGGCAGCAGGTCGCGGGTACCGCGCACGGCTTTGAGGGTGGCCATAACTCGTCTAGTTTAAATGGGGAAAGCGCCGCACCTAACTCGCCTTCTCTTCCCGCTCGAGCGCCTCGTGAATCAGCATCTTCAAATAGGTCTGGTAGCGCAGGCCGCGGCGCTCAGCCAGCGCGCGGGCGCGGGAAATGTCTTCCGGCGCAAGCCGGATCGTGGTTGCCGGAGTAACCCCACGCTGCTTCAGCGTTCCCTGCCGCACCCGGCCCTCCTGCGCCGCCTGCAGGAACGCTGCGGCCAAATCCTCGCGGTGCTCGTACGCCCAGTTGGCCTCGTCGGCCTCGTTCTCAAATTTCGGAATCTTCAGTGTCTCCATGTCTCCGCCTCATTTCGGCAAGGTAATAGGTCTTGAGTTGCCTTGGCGCGTCCCATGCGGAGATCACTCTCACCTTCCCGCCGCGCCATGTTGTTAGAAGTTGCAGAATGCGTCCTTTGGCCGTCTCTCCGATTTGTAAAAGCCGTTCTTCGCCGTCGCCTCGTTCAGCGAGTTGCATTTCTATATCGAGAGGGTCTCCAAGAATCGCCTGCTCGGCTTCTTCCTCCTTTACGTTGTGTTGCGCGAGGTGGTCCCGATTGGCTTCATCCCAATCAAAGACCAACGGATGATCCTTCATAAATTCTCCAAATATATAGACTTTCTGTAGACACGCGATCATCCTCCTCTCTAACTATATTTACATTGTATGTCGTTCTGGTGATCTGGTCAAGATGGCTAAGGATCTCTGGCAGAATCACGACCGGGCGAGCTTCTCCCTCAAAACCGCCTCCAGCGAGCGCCCCGCCAGCTCTTCGGGAGCAGTCCCAATCTCCCGGGCTCGCAAAGCATCCAGCAATTCGGCCTCCAGGAGCGAACGGCGCTGTTCTTTATCCTGGCGGATGAGGTTGCGGACAAACTCGCTGGGCGTGCCGAAATCGCCTGAGGCAGCCCGCTCCTCGACATAGGCTTTGAGCGGGTCGGGGGTGGCGGGAGGATATTGGATCTCCGCATCCTCGCGCAACCTCCCGCATCCAACCAGCCATGGAATACCGTTTGCTTGGAGGCTCCGGCCTCAAGGTCCCTGTTCTCAGCTTTGGCGCCGGAACGTTCGGCGGGGGCGTGGAGTTTTTCGACGCCTGGGGAGCAACCGCGAGCATCGCCGAGGCGCGGCGGATCGTCGATATCTGCTTCGAGGCCGGCGTCACGCTGTTCGACACCGCCGATGTCTACTCGAATGGGCACTCGGAAGAGGTTCTTGGCAAGGCGCTCGAGGGGCGGCGCGATGAGGCCTTGATCTCCACCAAGGCTACCTTCCGCCTGGGCAGCGGCCCCAACGACGTGGGCTCCTCGCGCTACCATCTGCGCCGGTCGCTCGAGGGCAGCCTGCACCGCCTGGGCACGGACTACATCGACATCTACCACCTGCACGGCTTCGACGCACTCACGCCCATCGATGAGGTCCAGGAGACGCTGAATACATTTGTCCGCGAGGGCAAGGTGCGCTACATCGCCTGCTCGAACTTTTCCGGCTGGCACCTGATGAAGTCACTGGGCGTGGCCGACCGGTACGGCTGGACCCGCTATGCCGCCCACCAGGTCTACTACTCGCTCCTCGGCCGCGAATACGAGTGGGAGCTTATGCCTCTGGCTCTCGATCAGAAAGTCGGCGCGCTGATTTGGAGCCCGCTGGGGTGGGGCCGGCTGACGGGCAAGCTCCGCCGCGGCGAGCCGATACCCCAGGTAAGCCGGCTGCACAAGACCGTGTCGGCTGCTCCGCCGGTTGCCGATGAGCATCTATATAAGGTGGTGGACGCGATGGACGCGGTCGCCGCCGAGACCGGCAAGACGATTCCACAGATCGCTCTGAACTGGCTTCTGCAGCGGCCTACGGTTTCTTCGCTGATTGTGGGCGCGCGCAACGAGGCGCAGTTGCGCCAGAACCTGGGCGCGGTGGGCTGGAGCCTGACCAAGGATCAGGTGGCCGCGCTCGACAAGGCCAGCGCCGTGACTCCGGTCTACCCCTACTGGCATCAGCGCCAGTTTCCGGAGCGGAATCCGTCCCCGGTGTGATAAGAGTTCGGCTATTGCTGCCATCGCGCAATTCCGTAATTGGCCCCTCCCCAACCTAGCCGCAAAAACAAAGACGCGGTACCCAGAGGGTCCCCAGATGGGGCACCCGGCCTTGCAATTCTCTCTTGCCCCCAGCCGGACGGATCCCTCCGCGCCGCGGCCGGTGCGGCAGGCGTGGTCTCGCCGCGCCGTGGGCCCTCTAGCCCTGGCCGGCCTGCTTGCCTCTATCTTCTTCGGCTTCATCTTCTACGTGCGCGCCACCAACCACTGGCAGACGCACGTGCCCTCCGCTGTCTATCAGGAGCTGGCGCCCAACGCCAACGCCGCCACGCATCCCGGCTTTTGAATGCGGTGGGGTGGTCTGCCTTGACTCCGCCACAAACTCACGCTCAGGCGCCTGTTCGCGGCTAATTTTGCTTCGGCGCGTACACCCTCAAGCGTGATTTGCAACACAGACCAAGTTGCCCAGCGCGCCAATCATGGATGGGCAGAGTGCTCAGCGGAATAGCTGCTCCGCACTTTCGATGGGCCTTCTGCACAACTGATTACGCTCCAAGGGATTTGCATGCTCACACAGAAGAAAGCCGGCCATTTAACGCGGAGGGAGTTTGTGGCCGCCGGCGCCTTGGGAGGCGCGGCTCTCACTATCGGATGCAGCCTTGGCAGAGAGCGGAATTGGGAGTTCCTGAGCGACGACCAGGCCCGGACACTGGCTGCAATCTGCGATCAGATTGTGCCTGCCGACGACTTTCCCAGCGCCTCTCAGGCTGGAGTGCTCACGTACATCGACCGTCAACTTGTCCGCCACTATCGCCGCCAACAAGACGCATACCGCGACGGATTGGAGCGCGTGCAGGCGTTGAGCCGCAAGCTCACCGGCCAGGATCTGCCTTCCCTGCCGCCTCAGCGACAGTTTCAGATGGTGAGCGAACTCTCCCGGCAGGACCGTTCCTTCTTTGAAATGGTGCGCGAGCACACCATGGAGGGCTACTACGGCCCGCCACGCCACGGAGGCAATCGCGACGCCATAAGTTGGAAGATGCTGGGGCTGACTGAACCGCCGGTACGCGGCCGCTCGCAATACGACCTCAGAAAGGTCTCGCCTTCATGAAGCGGGTGAATGCGGTTATTGTCGGAGCCGGCGCGGCGGGCGGAGTGGTGGCCAAGGAGCTATCGGTTGCGGGCCTTAGCGTGGTTCTGCTGGAACGCGGCAAGTGGTACACCACCAACGATTGCCGCAAGGACGACCTGCGCAATCAGCGCACCACCGTGCTGGGCAATGCGTTTGGGCCGGAAGACGAGGGCAATCCGCGGGTGTGGGTGGATGCGCGGGGCATGCGCCACACAGTGCTGCCCAGCGAAGGGAACTACCAGAACAACGCTGCCTGCGTGGGCGGCGGAACGCTCAGTTATGGCGCACAGGCGTGGCGCTATATGCCGCAGGATTTCAAGATGCGCTCAACGTACGGAGCGCCACCGGGAAGCTCGCTGGAAGACTGGCCCATCTCCTATAAGGACCTGGAGCCATTTTACGAGAAGGCGGAGTACGAGATTGGCATCTCAGGCGACGTTTCGGGAGATCCATTTCACGGCCCGCGGCGACGCCCGCTGCCGATGCCGCCGCTGCCGCCCAATCGCGAGTTTGAAATTCTGGAACCGGCGGCCAAGCGGCTGGGGCTACATCCGTTCAACCTCCCCATGGCCCGCAACAGCGTGCCTTACAACGGCCGCGGGCCATGCATGCGCTGCCGCTGGTGCTGCGGATTTGCGTGCGAAGTGGATGCCAAGAACGGTTCGCAAAACACCGTGATTCCGAGGGCGCTAGCCACCGGCAATTGTGAACTGCGGACGGAGTGCATGGCCAAGGAAATCCTGACCGACGAGCGCGGAAACGCACGCGGCGTGGCCTACTTTGACGATCGAGGACGATTGCAAGAGCAACTCTCCGACATAGTTGTGGTTTCAGGGTGCGCAACCGAGTCCGCGCGCCTGTTGCTCAACTCGAAGAGCCGGCTGTTCCCGAACGGGCTGGGAAACCGGTATGACCAAGTTGGCCGCAATCTGCAAGGGCACAACTACACGGGCGCGGTGGGCTACTTCGACTATGAAACCTACGACGGCATCGGTCCCGGCGCCAGCATTGCCATCTGCGACTACAACCACGGGAGTCCGGGCTTATGCGGGGGCGGCATGCTGGCCAATGAATTCATCCGTTTGCCGATTCAAATGATAAACCGCATGCCGGACAATACGCCGCGATGGGGGCTGGGGCACAAGCATGGGATGCGCGAATGGCACAAGCGCAGCATTGTGGTGATAGGGCCGACGCAGCCGATTCCTATGGCTGACAGCCGGGTCACGCTGGATCCGGTGGTGCGTGATAAGTGGGGCCTGCCGGTGGCGCGAATCTCCGGCAACGTTCATCCGCTGACCTACGAGATTGGCGAAGTACAGGCCAGACGCGCAGAGGCCTGGCTGAAGGAAGCCGGGGCGATTCACACCACCGTAACGGCCGGCAGGCCAGAGATCGTATCGGCAGGCCAGCATCAGGCGGGCACTTGCCGCATGGGCAACGATCCACATAGCTCGGTGGTGAACCGGTACTGCCAAATTCACGACGTGGACAACGTCTTCGTCATCGATTCGAGCGTGCACGTAACGAACGGGGGCTTCAATCCGGCACTCACCATCATGGCGGTCGCCTACTATGCCTCCGAGGCGCTGGTGAGGAACTGGAAGGGCACGGGATTGCGGTCATGATGCGCTTACTGAAAGTCGTGGCCATCAGCACGGCGGCCCTGGCGGTGATGGTTACCGCCGGCACCTTCAGCGCGTCGTGGTACTACACATCGCCGCAAGGAAACGGCTGCGCAAAATGCCACGAGATGGCAACGTATGTGAGCGCGATGCATGGTTCAGCGCATCGCAACGTGGCATGCATGGATTGCCACGAAGCCAGCCTGGCAACCAAACTGCGCCACATCCGGGTGCACCTAGCGGGCGACTGGCCTGAGTCAATCCGCCTTCGCGACGTAGACGTTCTGGAAATGGTTCCTAGTTGCGAGAAGTGCCACCATAATGCATACGCCACGTGGCATGCGGGCCCGCACAGCGCCGTCTATAGCCAGATTTTTACCAATGCAGCGCATAACTCGAAACGGCGCCTGATGGACGATTGCCTGCGTTGCCACGGGATGTACTTCGAAGGCTCAGTGCGCGATCTGGTCCAGCCCATCAACACCCAAGGGCCCTGGCATCTGGTTCCCAAAGGACTTTCCGATCAGCCTGTGATCCCCTGCGAGACGTGCCACTGGATCCATAACCAAGGCACACCGGCAACGAGGCCCGAGAAGCGCGTGTCGATGGGGGGCGCGGCTGTGGATGATTCCCTCGGCTTCTACGACCGAAGGGAGAGAATGCACTTTGCCGCCGCGGAGCTTTCCATTCCCCAGCTTTATGACGGCGCCCGCGCGGTCACGATGAGCGGAGACGCACGACAGGCGATCTGCTACCAGTGCCACGCGCCACGAATGCCCGATACCGGAAGCCCGGCGGCGGTTCATAGCTGGGGATCGCAGGCGGGCTCGGGAGATGACCGGACGCCGATGGGCGTGCATGAGGGTCTGAGCTGCATCTCCTGCCACGACGCACACAATATGAGCGTGATCGCCTCCTGCAAGACCTGCCACCCACAGATGTCCAATTGCGGTCTGGATGTGGAGAAGATGGATACCACATACGCCCATGCGTCCAGCCGGCACAATATCCACTGGGTGCGGTGTACCGACTGTCATCAACACGGCATTCCGAAGGCGAGGACTGCGGCGCAACTAAAGCAATGGACCCCCTTCACTCCGGACAAATGCGGATGAGGACCCGGTGAGGCGCACGCGCATCCATGCGGGGCAAAGGTCAGACGAAGCCCAGACTGCCTACAAGCTCGCAGGCGATTTATCGCTGCTCGCGATGTTCTGGTGACGCACATCAACCCCTTCGATCATAAACACGACCGCCTCCGCGATATTGGTGGCATGATCGCCGATGCGCTCCAGGTTGCGGGCGATAAGGAGCAGATCGACGCACGCTTCCACCGACTTGGAGCTCCTCTTCATCTCCCGGATCAGGTCAAGAAGGGCCGAATCACGGAGGGCATCGACGGCGTCTTCGGAGGCGAGCACGGCCCGCGCCTCTTCGGCATCTTTTTTGACAAAGGCTTCAATGGCCTTCTCGACCATGGCTTCCGCCAGTTCGCCCAGCTTGGGGATGTCAGTCCGGATGGCGGGGTGGGGGCGCTGGATCAAGGACTCAGAACGCTCGGCAATGTGGGCGGCCAGATCTCCAATTCGCTCCAGGTTGACGTTGATCCTGCTGGCTGCGGTCACAAAGCGCAAGTCGCCTGCCACGGGCTGGTCAAGCGCCAGAATGCTGGTGGCGATGGCATCGATCTCCATCTCCAGGCGATTGATGTTGCCTTCCCGTTTGAAGACGGATTGTACGTCCGATTCGGCGCACGAGGCGAGAGAGCACACACTCTCCCGGATGGCTGACCGAACCAGATCGCTCATTTCCAGCAGCTTGCCGTGAAGTTGCTCAAGCAACTCGTCAAAACGGCGCATCGTTATCTCCTGTTCCACGTTTGGCTTTCAGGGTTTAGCTTTCAGGCTCAACATGTGGGCTAACCGAACCTGCCCGTGATGTAATCTTCGGTGCGGCGGTCGGAGGGTCTGGTGAAGAGCGTGGAAGTGTCGCGAAACTCGATCAGGGATCCATCCAGCATGAAGGCGGTGTAATCGCTGGCGCGAGCTGCTTGCTGCATGTTGTGGGTTACGATGACCACCGTGCAGCTATTTTTGGACTGGAAGATCAGCTCTTCGATCTTCGCGGTGGAGATGGGATCGAGCGCGGAGCAGGGTTCGTCCATGAGCAGCACTTCAGGCTTGATGGCCAGGGCGCGAGCGATACAGAGGCGCTGCTGCTGGCCCCCGGAGAGCCTCAAAGCGGATTGGTTGAGCTTGTCCTTGACCTCTTCCCAGAGGCCGGCGCTGGTCAATGCGTTTTGGACACGGCCGTCCATATCCGAGCGGCCCAATCTTTCATAGAGGCGGATGCCAAAGGCTATGTTTTCGTAGATCGACATGGGGAAGGGGGTGGGTTTTTGAAAGACCATGCCGACCTTGGCCTGTAGATTGGGTAAGCTCTTTGGAGCCAGAATGTCTTCGCC
This sequence comes from uncultured Acidobacteriota bacterium, assembly GCA_963808795.1. Lineage (GTDB taxonomy): Bacteria > Acidobacteriota > Terriglobia > Terriglobales > Acidobacteriaceae > Telmatobacter. The sequence continues at coordinate 227,988 of CAWEGL010000004.1, read as the reverse complement.
GTCGAGGAAGACCTCGCCCACGGCGCGCTGCCCTGGATAGAGGTCGAAGATGCGATTGAATATGCGCAAGAGGGTAGACTTGCCGCAGCCCGACGGCCCGATGAAGGCGGTGACGTTGTTTTGAAGGATTTCAACGTTGATTTCCTTTATGGCATGGAACCTGCCATAGTAAAAGTTCAAGTTCCGGGCCGCGATTTTCACGGCCGTCTTGGCTCCGGCGCCACCGGGCGGGGTAGTGGACTTATTGAGGGAAACGGGGACATTCTGCATGGAAAATCCTTGTGAGGGATCTGGAGTCATTTGGGCACCTGAACCCGGCCCAGGAACCAGCGGGCGAGTATGCTGAGCACGAGCACGAACAAAACCGTGATGAAAGCCGCGGCCCAGGCCATCTGCTGCCAATTGGTATAGGGGCTGAGCGCAAATTGGTAGATTACGACCGGGATATTTGCCATGGGGCGGAACACGTCAGTGGAAAAGTACTGGTTGTTGAGGGCGGTGAACAGCAGTGGTGCGGTTTCGCCGGTGATGCGAGCCAGGCCGATCAATACGCCGGTGAGGATGCCGGCGCGGGCGGCCGTCCAGGTCACCTTGGTAATGACGACGGACTTTGGCGCTCCCAAAGCGATGGCAGCTTCGCGCATGTCGCTGCCGACCAGGCTGAGCATTTCGTCGGTGGTGCGGACGATGATGGGGATCATCAAAACCGCCAGGGCCACGCTGCCGGCCACGGCCGAGAAATGCCCCATGGGGGCGACCACGACGGCGTAAGCAAACAAGCCAATTTCGATGGATGGCGCGCTGAGCATGATGTCGTTAATGAAGCGGACGGTGTTGGCGGTGCGGCTCTTGAAGCCATATTCAGCCAGCCAAGTGCCTGCCATCAGACCGACTGGTACCCCGATGAGCAGCGATATCCCCAGCAGTATCAGGCTTCCGACGAAGGCGTTGCGCAACCCGAAACCATTGGCGCCGGGGGGCGGAGTGTCCTTGGTAAAGAGATCCCAGTGCATACCGGCGATGCCGAATCTCAGCGTTGTCCAGAGAATCCAGAACAGGAAGAAGACCCCGATGAGCGTGGCCAAGCCCATGAGGATTTTGCTGACCACGTCGGTGACGCGGCGCTTTAGGATCACACCCGTCATGTGGATGCTCCTTCCCCGCGTTCGAGGCGGCGTATCAGCAGCACGGCAAGAAATCGCACGACCAGGGTAACGGCAATCAAGATCAGGCCGAGGTAAATCAACGAAGATAGATAGAGTTGGGTCGTGGCTTCAGTGAATTCATTGGCGAGGACGGAGGGGATGGTCGCAGCCGGCATGAGCAAACTCGGCGACATGGTGTTGCTGTTGCCGATCACGAAAGTGACGGCCATGGTTTCGCCCAGGGCGCGGCCCAGGCCCAGGAAAATGCCGCCGACGACCGCCGAACGCGTGTAGGGCAAGGAGATGTGCCAAGCTACCTCCCACTTGGTACAGCCCATGGCATAGGCCGACTCGCGCAGCGACGATGGAACGATGAGGAACACGTCGCGCATGATGGACGAAATGTAGGGCAGGACCATGATGGCCAGGATGATCCCGGCGGTCAACATGCCTATGCCCATCGGCGGGCCCTGGAATAGCAGGCCGATGCCCGGAATATTACCGAGATACTGATTGATCCACGGCTCCATGTTGGAAAAGACCGGGGCGAACACCAGCAGACCCCACAAGCCGTAAACAATGCTGGGGATGCCCGCCAATAGTTCGATCGCCCCGGCGACGGGTTTTTTGATCCAAAACGGCGCGATCTCGGTGATGAACACCGCGATTCCAAAACTGATTGGCACACCAAGAACCATTGCAATGGCCGAACTGACCAGCGTACCAACGATGAATGAAAGGGCCCCGAAGGTTTGCGTTACGGGATTCCACTCGCTCGATTTGAGGAATCTCCAAACACCGAAGACCTGGATCGACGGCCAACTGTCGTAGGCGATGGCAATGACGGTGGCGAAGAGGGCCGCGGCAGCCAGGAAGGCCGCGAAGACCGCCGCTTTGTGAAACAGAAAGTCGACCGGCAGGCGCCAGGCCCCGCCCGAAACCTTCCGGCCCGCGGGCGCGGGCTGAGCTTCAGTCCGCGCCGCAGAATCCGAGCCGTTCATAGATTTCCTTATTGTAAAACGTTCGAGAAACCCGCAACAGCGTTTAGATTGTGTAGCCGAGCTGGCTCTTCCAGTAGGCCCTGATGGCTTTGACGGTGCTCGGCGGCAGGGGGCCGAACGAGATCGACTTAGCCAGGTCCTGTCCATGGTCGAAGCCCCAAAGGAAGAACTTCATGACCTCCTCGTTATCTTCTTTTGGAGCATTCTTACGCAGGATCTGCCAAGTGCACCCGGCAATCGGCCAGGTATCGGGGCCGGGCTGGTAGGGAAGGATCACGTAAAAGTCCTGCGCCGTGGTCCAGTCCACATGCGCCGAGGCGTCCTGGAAGCCCTGGAGAGTGGGGCTGACGATCTTGCCGTCGCGGTTAATCAAGCGGGCATCGGAAAGATGATTTTCAATGATGTAGGCGTACTCGACGTAGCCGATGGAGCCTTTGATGCGTTGGACATACGAAGCCACGCCTTCATTGCCTTTTCCGCCCACGCCAGTCGGCCAAGCCACGGAGGTGCTTTCCCCCACTTTTTCCTTCCATTCCGGGCTGACTTTGGCCAGGTAGTCGCAGAACGTGAACGTGGTGCCGGAGCCATCGGACCGGTGCACGACGGTGATGAACATGTTGGGCAGATTCAAACCGGGGTTGAGCTTTCTGATCGCCGGGTCGTTCCACATCTTGATATTTCCGAGATAGATGTCGGCGACGACCGGGCCGCTGAGGATGACTTTCTCCGGTCCGATCCCAGGGAGATTGTAGATCAGGTCTTCGCCAGCCACGGCGGTGGGGAACTGGATCAGCCCCGCGGCGTGCAGTGCATCGGGCGTGAGGGGCATGTCGCTGGCGCCGAAAGCGACGGTTCCGGCCTTGATCTGGGCAATTCCACCACCCGAGCCGATGGACTGGTAGTTGACCTGGATGCCGGTTTTGCCCTGGTACGCGGCGGACCATTTGGCCACTAACGGGTAGACCCAGGTGCTGCCGGCGCCGGTGATGCTGGTGGCCGCAAATACGGCGACCGAACCAACCAATGCCAACGTCAGCGCTAGACCCGCTCCCCATAACATACGTCCAGAACGATCTTTGCAATTTCCGCTCATATTTCCTCCGTCTTTTGGGTTGTCGTTTCCTTGGTTTTGAAAGAATTAGCGCTATTCATTCTTCCCCATCCATGGGGACGGAATGCCCCTGCGACCATCGCGAGAACGACGAGCTGCCAGACGTCTCAGGGAAAGGTCCCGCGTGAGCATCCTTATGGTAATACCCGAAATTCCGCAGTATCATTAATGTTCGGTAAATAGACCTTACGTTTCGCCGCCAGTCGAGCAAGAACTATCAAGCACATAGCGGATATTGGCGTGGGAAACAAAGTCAAACATCATTGGATTCCCCTTTTTCGCCGGCTATTTCATCCGTTTCGTCTTCCATGGCGCCCGCCGCCTCCCTGGCGCGTCCCGAATAGCTGTCATCGCCGGGCTTTATGTCCAATTTTGGTACATTTTGCCGGAAGCGGTCTTTTGCACCTTACGGAGAGCAGACCAGATTGCGGAGGAAAAACGGCTCGACGGCCGCGGGTTCGCTCCATAGCAACTGGAGTGCTTTTCTATGTCCGAACCTGCTTCACGCTGTAAGGGGAGATCATAAAGAAAGAAGGGCAGCCCGCAATGCGGACTGCCCTTCTGTTTTTGAGCGGACCGGAAGGCCGCGGTTTACGGCAGGTAGTAACGGAAAGAGGTGAAGATCATGTTGTCGTCGCCGTGGGCGCCACCGCCGGGATTATAGCCACCTGCGGCAGCGTTCGCGGGATTGCCCGGGTTGCCGGACCAGAGATCGCGGCGGATCAAGCTGTACTGGATGCCCTGGCGGAGACGGCCTTTGGGACTGTTGTGGAAGTTGAACCAGTAACCGGCGGTGAACTCCTGCACGTCCTTGTTGTTGCCTTTGCAACCGTAGGTCGAGTTTCCCGGCGTGGTCGGATCGCTGCTGGGGTTAGCGGCCGTGGAAGCAGGCTCGATGAGGCAGCCCGACATATCCACATTGTAGGCGCCGTAACCGGAGTGGTTGGAGAACACGTCGCGGCCGATGTAATCGCCCCCGTAGTTGAAGTAAAGATTTAGCCGGGAGGTGGGATTCATCTCCACTGTGCTCAGCGCGGAGAAGCCGTGCAGCGGAGCGAGCTCGCCGGTGGGCTTGATGGTGACGTCGGCGATGGTCGAGGAGCCGTAGCGGCCGACGCCCGCACCCCACAGGCCCTTGAGGCCGATGGTGACCTTGTTGTTGGCCAAAGGCCCGCGGAAGCCGCCGCCAACGCCGCCGCCCCACGCCAGGTCGTTATGCGGCGAGCCGGTCGCGGGATAGATGCGATCGCGGAACGAGCGGCCAATGCCAAACAGCTCCCAGTGGCCCCATCCGGGCTCCGCCGCAATCTTCGCCACGAAATCGGGCGTGTAGTTAAAGGAGTAGTTGGCCAGGGAGCTAAAGTGCCCGCCGCCGGCGCCGCCGGCGCCAACCAGCAGATTGGTGGGCAGGCCCGAGCCGGCGGGATTCAGGGTCTCGGCATTTTCAATCGATACGCCCGCGAAGACATCCTTGCCAATATTCTTGACGAAGCGGAAGCTGAACTGCCGCGTCCACATGAAGCCGGCCTCGTACTGCGCGTCGATGGTGGCCGGCAGGATCTCGGTTCCGCGCGTCAGTCCCTGCGTGGTCTCGGCCACCAGATCCCAGCCCGTGCCGGCCGAGATATCCCAACCGTTGGCCATCCGGGCCTCACCGTATATGGCCCGCTGCCGCAGCGTGTAGCTGTTCGACTGGTTGTTGTTCGAGTCGACGCCGGCGCTCAACCAGTCCATTTCCCAGTGGCCGATCAGGGTCATGTTGCTGAGCTTGCCCGTAGCCGTAAACGCCATACGCGACTGGCGGCCGGTGCCCTCGAACTCGCTCACCTGATAGGCCTCAGAATGCTGCAGCGGAATGCCCGTAAATGCCGTGTTGATGCCGCTGTCCGCGGCGGCGGTGCGGTTCACAGTTTCGGCAGCGACGAAGCTGCCGCCCGGCGAGAGCGTGATGCCCTTGTAATGCAGCGCGTCCGGACTTTCGACGTCCTTCTTGATCGCGGTCGTATCCTTGGAGATGGTTGTGAGGCTGCTCGACATCGAAGTCTGGCTGGTCTTCAGGTCGGTCACGTTGGATTGCAGGGCGCTCACGGCGGAGGTGTTATCACTGAGCGCCTGCTGCTGCGATTCGGTGGCTGCCTGCGCCTTGTCCGCTGCGGCCTGGGCGTCGGTGGCGGCCTGCTGCGCCTGCCTCAACTGCTCGTCCTTGCCGGCAAGCTCCTGCTTCAGGGCGTCAATCTGGCTCTGCAATTCGTTGCGCAAGGCCTGGATCTGCTCTTCGACCGAGGGCGGCGGAGGGTTTTTCTCTTTGCGGGTTGCAGCGTGCCTTGTCGCCGGCGCAGGGGAATCCTGGGCAAAGGCGCAGGTAACAACCAGGGTAGCTGCCAGAATTGCCCCGGCGGCGGTTTTAAATTTGAAGTTCATTGGGCGTCTCATATCCTCTCTCTCCCTTAAGTTGAATCGTGGCGGCGCCCGCCCTCAGGACGAACGCGTGGACTCCCGAATTTGCGCAGCCTTGGAGGTAACGTTAGCCTGCGCCCATACGCGATGGGGTATATGGGAAGCACGAAGCGGAGGATCGACTTAGCGAAAGCGGAAACCGCCCTGACTGCTTCCGGAGTCCAGCCTTGCAGAGTTTGATGAATGCTTGATGAATTCACACAATTTTCACAAAGGTATGGACGAAACCGGAAAGACCGGCAAGCAGAGACCTATCCCGGGGCCGCAGCTATCCTAGCTGCGAGTGGCAAATGAAGTCCCATTCGGGATTGGGTGAACAGAGTAGCTTACGGATGGCCGCCAACCCGTCAGTTACTCTTCGGTTCACAGATGCCGTGGTCCAAGATCGCGATGGACCTGCAAGGGAGAATGTGCCAGAGTGCCGATTCGTCACGATTGGCCAATGTTGCTTACGCGCGCAGCAAGGACAGCCAGGTAAAAATTCTCGGGAACTATTGATTATGAACATTGAATATGGTGCCGGGAAGGGGTCGGATTGCCGGTCCGTGTTGATTCTAAACAAGTTGTTGACTTTTATAGACGCTCAAAACTGCAGAAACGCAGGAAACGCGGTTTCCACACACGCATTACACACACGAGATTTCAGACAAATTAGGATTCGACTTCAGTCATTCTTGGAGTTCGAAGAGCGGCGGCCAGCTCACTGAACGCTATGGCCTTTCAACCCCAGTTGAGGGTTACTTCCGGTTTGCCGGTGATACGCCCGGAACTTCGAAAGTTGGGGCCTTCTAAGGCTAGAATGCCCGATGACTGGCTCGGCGATGATGAATTCCACTGTCGTCCGCGAGTCGCGCGTCAAGGCACGAGAACAACTAAGAATCTTCGCGGTAGCCTGCGTCAGCCTCACGCGTTTGCCCCAATTCCAACAGGCTTGCCCACTTCACAGTGGCAGAGATTTCGCCGCGCAGACCACTCTGTGTCGCGCGGCATAGGTCAAGGAAGCACATCTACTCCTGCGGCCCCTGAAAGTGTATCGATAGATGAATACAACTCAGCATCAGCGGGAACTATGCCGGCAAGGTTCTCAGCCGCGATGATACATCCCTCGTTCGCCAACAATATCCCTATCGAAACCAGTGCGTATATCGGGCCTGCTTGGCCTAATCGAGCCGGGCAACGGGCTGGAACAGCCACGGAGCGAGACGAAATCGGGAGCCGGAAACAGAAAACAACTGCCCGCAGCCCCTCTGCAGTTGCACGCAGCAAGCCGCAGGCAGGCGCTCCGCATCTTCAAACCTAACAGTGGAGCATTTGATGGGAAGCGGAGACGCGGGTTGCCCATCCTGTTGCCATAGGACACGCAGGATGGGCGTTTCAGCCCACATCAGAAGAGAAATCGCGCCAGTAAATAGAGGGTGTTGTTGTCGCTCGCGTCGCGCCCCGCACCGTCATAGTTGGTAGCCGCACCATTGAATCGAGTGTAGCCGGTGTACTGAAAGGCCAAGTCGAGATTTTGTATCGGCCAGAAAGAAAGGTTTCCCATGTATCCGGCGCTTCTCGGGTCGCCGTTGGCGTTGCCCGTGAGCGGCACGTTTGGCGGGTATAACGACAGATCTGGCGTACCCGAGGTCATGAACCACGCAAAAGCTGCCGAGTAACGATTTCCCAAGTGATACTCGACGTTCGCGGTGCCCGTATTCAGATCATGCCCTACCTGGGCTGCTGCGCCGCTTCCATAACTTGCAACCAGTGCGGAATTCTCGCGGATAAGCGTGCCGCGCAAGGACAAGACATCTTTGCCGAGGTTTCGGTCGTACTCAATATCCGGACCCCAGTCCGTGTAGCTGTCCTCCGGCCCGGTGATTGCCCCAGGGGTTGATTTCATATGCATGCCGTAGGTGCCGACTTCGAGGTTATACTTTTCCCCATTTTGCTGCCATGCTAACCGCCAGTAGGGCGCTACGCCGCGGATGTTATAGGAACAACACTGCCCCATTGTGGGCTGAGTGTCGCCCACGTGTTCGGAACGGTAAATGGTTCCGGCGAAATACAGATGCTGGTCCCACATGGTATAGGCGCCTAGTCCCGCGACATCCTGCGCCAGAGATCCGTCAATGATGGGGACGGCATTGGGGGCCGGAGCCGAGTCGGGGGCGATGAAAGGAAAGCCCCACGCCGGGGTGCTGTTCCAGAGATCTTCCACGGTCGGGTTATTGTTCAGAGTGAGACCGTACACCCAGTCTTTGCCCGCTAATTTCCTTTTGTTGGCGTAGCGGATATCGGTGTTATCCGCTGTGAGGTGATCGTCCTGCGTGTCGTAGGTCACCTGGAGAAAGCTGCCGAGATGCGAGGCCCAGGCTCCGGCGAGGAAGAGCGATACGTCCTGAGGAAATTCAAAGTTCCCGTTCTGAGTGCCGGGTTGTGGAGTGCTGGTGCTTGTCAGCGAGGTCTCAAACATCACACTCAGCGGCAGGGAACCAAGAAGGTTGAGGCCTGCGTGGTTTGATTTCGACTCGGCAATAATATCGCTGTTCTTGGCTCGATCTATGTACCCCATAAGCTTGAACAGCCGCCCGGCGGCGTTCAGTTCGGGCGGGGTGGTATGACAGCCACTGCACGGCAAACCGGTCTGGCGCGCATAACTGGGAACCGCCATTGCGCTAGGAGCCAGCCCCCAGGAAACAACGAACAACGTAAACAGACTGCATAGAATGTTGCGCCTCATGATCATGATCCCCCCTTGGAGCGTGTTTCAAAGATCGGTTTGGCCTCAATTCAGGTACTCGCACATGAGGGCAGGTCAAGCGTTGAGCTTCTGCCAGAAAAAGGCGACAGAAACTGTTGACGGACGAACAGCGGAAGCCGATTGAGCGCTTGCGAGCAGCCAGCTTCATTGCTTTGCATAGACCACCCCGGCGGGTTGATAGGGAGGATCGGAAACGAGACGGATGTAGGCAATCAACGCCTGAACATCAGACTTGCTGAGCGTCGAGCCGTACGGTGGCATCAGGGCCGAGCGATTCAGCGCTGGGCCGCCGTGAGCGATAATGGCGGTGAGATCGGAGCCGCTCAATTTGTTGAAGGTATTTCCTTCAGTGAAAGGGTGCGGTTTCACAGCGAGATTGTCGTAATTGGATACCCTCTCCGGCGAGGATTCCGGATCATGGCAGCGCGCGCAGTACTTATCTTGCAGTTGATAGCCGAGTTGCTGCTGATATCCCGCAGCAAGCTCGCTGACGTTGAGAAGAAACTGCTTGCCGGTTTTATCAGGCGACGACGCGGTCAGTTCGTATCGTCCCGCTGTTTCTCCCAGAGTCACATTGGTGGTGGCCTGTCCGCTGGAGTCGGTCAGGCTCTTAGCGGGATCGAAGATGACGCCCGCAGGGCCGCTGAAACTGACAAGCGCTCCGGTGACCGAATTTCCCTGCGCATCATTGACCTGCACGACCAGCGGCTGAGGAAGCATGGCGCCTGGCGTGCCCAGCTGTTCCCCTCCGCTCGACTCCACCAGAGCTGAACCTGCGGCCGTGGCATGAAGCGCGGGCGCGGGAGCGGACCGATGCTTGCATCCCGCACATAGCGTTAATGCCGCCATCCCGAGGAAACACAGTTTCCGTTTCACTTCTTCGCCTCCTGTCTCTCGGAAGCTTTTTGTGTCATGAGGAATGCCGTCAGAGCGCGAGCATCTTCGTCGCTCATATCCTGGTCGGGCTCCATCGTGCCTGGCCGCAACGCCTGGGGGTCTTTCAGCCAGTGATAAATCCAGGCCGCGGAGAGGCGGGAACCCACTTGGGTAAGAGTTGGACCAATGTAACCTTTGTCCTGCTGCGGGTTGACCATGTGACACGACTGGCATGAGTACTTGGAATAGAAGAGTTGCCGTCCCTGCTCGACAAGCGCCGGGGGATATCCGCTCAGCGGCATGGAATCGCGGTCGAAGGCAGGAGTCTGATACACGGTCATGATGTAGCCGGTCAGTTCGGCGCTTTCGCTGTCGGAGAGATCGAATTTCGGCATGCGCCGGATCAGTGCCGGGCGCAGGGTGTTCGGGTTCTTCAGAAAATTGTCCAGCCACTGGCGCTGCACGGCCGAGCCCTCCCAGGTCAGGTCCGGAGCCATATCTCCCCCGCGGCCATTAATGCGGTGACAGGCCATGCAGTCCATGTCTGCCATGAGTTCTCCCGCCTTCCCCGCGGGTTGGTAATTCGAAATTTGCGGCGACTGTATCTCCAACTGAGGCGGCAGAGTGAAGCTTCGATCCGTCAGGGAGAGCAGAGCCGTCGTTAGCGCATCCACCTGCGTGGGCGTGAAGGTGTACTGGGGCATGAGCAGGCCGGGACCAAAGGCACGGGGCTGGTGGATCTTTCCCGCGAGGTAGTCCCACAAGGTGTGCGTCATGCCGGGGAGGAAGACGATTTGCGCGAGAGGCTTGCTGCCGATGCGGCTCAACTCGGGGGCAAAGTTTCCCGGCTTCGGGATTCCAACGATTTCATGACATGCGGCGCAGCCGTACTCCGTCACCAGAGTCTTTCCATGCGCGATCTGCTCCGGCGTCGCCGGTTCGAGGTGTACATTCGCCGTAAAGTCGGAATTAGTTTTGTTGAGCAGAAATCCCGTAAGCAGCGTGAGCTGCTGACTTGTCCACCGGTATTGCGGCATGAGGGCGTTCGGATTGTACGTGCGCGGATTCTGCAGCCAGGCCCTGAGCCATTCCGGCTTCACTTTGCTGCCCACAGCCGTCAGTTCCGGCCCCAAAGTACCGCCCACCAGATTGCCGGCCGCGTTCTGCACGGCGTGACACGAGGCGCAGAATGACTCGCCGTAGAGAGCCGCTCCCGCTGTTGGATCAGAGGCCGAACTGGGCGCAGTACCTGCCGTTGCCATCGTGTCTCCTGGAGCGGCTTACTGTTCGCAATCAGGAAAGCCGAAATATCTCTGGCATCCGCATCGCTCAGCATGAAGTTGGGCATGGTCGCCGATGCGGAATAGCTCGCCGGATCTTTGAGCCAGGCGTAAATCCACTCCCGAGTGGTTTTGTCTGCGATGTGCGTCAGAGGGGGAGGGTCGTCAGTCGCCGCCATGGTGCTGCCGTCCGGCAGTTTGACCATGTGACAGCGCACGCAGCCATAGCCGGCAAGCATTTCGCGGCCTTCATTCAGCTTCGGACGTTCCCGCCAGCGGCGCGTGATGGCACTGCCCGCAGGAGGACTCGATATAGCGTGCCGGCAGGAGGGGCTCTTCCGGGTTCTGTGTGAGCTTCAGCGACCGTCGTGGCCGCGCCCTGCCCGCGGTGACAGATGACGCATCCAAATTGGTCGAGGGAATGCGGGATCTTCGGATGCACGCGGAAGGGCTGGGCCGCGTCCGCGAGGCTGGCTTCGGTAAGCCCGGTATGGCAGCTCTGGCAGCGGTCGACGACGCCAAGATCGGGAAGCCATATCTGCTGGATACCGCCCTGGAAATGCCGTTGCAGCGTGACGGCATCGCCGCGATTGCGAATCAGTTTGAGGTATTGCTGCTGATAGTGGCGCCATTCGCTGAAGTGATCCTTTACCGGAGCGATCGCCAGAGCAATCAGCAGGAGCAGACTGACAACGCCAAAGGGGCGAATCGGATCGCGAAACAACGCCCGCCAGAAGGAGACAAATTTAGCTATCCAAGATTGCATTTAGCTCCTCCATGGCCATACCCATGACCAGCCAGGCCCGCGAAAGAACGTACCCACCGTTGTCAGTACGACCAGCTCGAAAAGGTACCAGGTCATGATCCACCAGGAAACAGGCCGCGAGGCGAGATAGCGGCGAAACGGTTGTGAAGACTGAGGTGAGCTGAACGCCGCCACCAGCATGAAGCCGGCGACGATCAGTGTCGGCACCAATGCCACATACACATGAAAGAACCAGAGAAAGACGGAGAGGGCCGCGGCCGCGGCATAGAAGATATTCAGGCGACGGCGCCGGTCTTTCACAAAGAGTCCGCCCGCATCGATGTTGATGTTGAAGTAGGGAATGACGACCAGGGCAACGACGAGCAGGGTTGGAATCAGCACACCCGCGATCACTGGCGGGAAATAGTGCAATATCTCCTGCAGTCCCAGGAAATACCAGGGAGCCTTGGCTGGATTGGGCGTGGTCGTGGGATCGGCGATCCCTTCGAGCGGCGCGTTGAAAAACAGCGAGATCACCACCAGCGCGATGATGAGGAGCTCGATTGCCAGAGCGGCGCGGAATAACGCTTCCGGATAAGTCTGGACCCGCTCTTCATCGAAGATTCTGACTTGCGAGGAGGTTCTCCGGGTAACGAACAGAACGCGCTTCTGCGACTTTCTGACATCCGAACCTATTCCGGCGGTAAAGTCTTTTGGCTCTGTCATGGTTTCTCCACCAACTCTGGGATCTCTTCCCGCGAAACTTCCCTGCCGGGTTCGCTTTGCCGCACATAGAGACCGCCGTCCTTGCGAATCCGCCAGAAATGCACCATCACGAAGAGCACTGCGGCCAGGGGCAGGATCACGCAGTGCAGCACATAGAAGCGCAGCAGAGCATTGGCATTCACCTGGTGCCCTCCTAACATGAGGAAGCGAATCTTACCTCCGACAAGAGGCACGAAGGAGGAGATATTGGAACCGACCGTGATGGCCCAGAATGAAAGCTGATCCCAAGGGAGCAGATACCCCGTGTAGCTGAGCAGGAGGGTAATCAGCAGCAGAACGACGCCGACCACCCAATTGAATTCGCGTGGCGGACGGTACGCGCCACGATAGAAGACGCGGAACATGTGAGCGAAGGCCAGCAGCACCATGGCGTGCGCGGACCAGCGGTGAAGATTGCGCAGAAACATCCCATCGGAGACGACAAACTGCAGATCCTTCATATCCGCATAGGCTTGGGGCACAGAAGGATGGTAGTAAAGCATCAGCAGGACGCCGGTAATCACGAGCAGAAGGAAGGTTCCCAGAGTCAGTGCTCCCAGATACCAGGTAGCGCTGAAACTGAGCATCCGCCGCCGGACTTTCGTGGAAAACAGATGCAGGAAGACATTCTGCTGAATGGCAAGGGCGCGATGCAGGGTGCTGGAGCCGGCGCCGCTGCGGAATATGGAGCGCCACACCCGCGTGCGCTTTAGTTTGTCGACGTAACCGTCAATTTTGCCCGCCATACTCATATCCTTAGGAATTCAAGGGGATGGATGATTGTGGACCGGTCCACCATGATGTCGCCGTCGTCACTCAGCCAGGTCTTCAGCCACGGCAGGGGTTTGGGCGCCGGACCTGCGAGCTTCTGTCCCTCCCGGTTGAACCTGCTGCCATGGCATGGGCAGGCAATGATGCCAAGTTCCGGCCTCCAGGCTGTCATGCATCCAAGATGCGTACAGATGGCGCTCAGCGAGAAGAAGCCTTCCTGCAAATGAACCAGATAGATTTGCAGAGTTCACGTCGAGTGTGACGGAGCCAACCGGATAGGTATCGGGTGTACCCGCGTTGACGATCGGAGAGGCTTCGTAGAGAACATTGGGCGAGAGGAACTGGTAGGCAAAGGTCAGTGTCCCGGCCGCCGCCACGCCTAGCGATCCCAGACCGAGCCTGCTGAAGAAGTTCCGGCGGCTGATCTCCTGCTCCGCCGGCGGCGGCGTGGATTTCTTTTCGTCTGCCATAGGTTCCCTCACTTTTTCTCCGCGGCGGCGGTCCGAAACGGCGCATCGATGGCTTCCACGGAAATCAGTCCTGTGCCCTCAGCCGGAATCAGGTTGTAGGACTCCATGGTGATGGTTCCCACCGGACAGCGCATGGCGCAGAGTCCGCACCGGATGCAGCGCGTCTCGTCCTTCAGCATCACCGAGCCGGAGACGACCCCGAGTTCCTCCGCCCGGAGATCGTCCAGCTCGACGGTCAGCAGGCCCTCGCGGTCCACAAGCTGCTGCACCACTTCCGGCTCGAACTGAAAGCGGTCGAGGCTGACAACTTCGAGGCAGTCTTCCGGACACACGTCGATGCACCCGCCGCAGAGGATGCACAGGCTGCCATCCTCGAGATTGCCCTCAAAGACGGTGTTGACCCAGCAGTGCAGGCAACGCTGCGCCTCCAACTGCGCGCTCTCCTCGTCAAAAGCCAGCTCCACCTCGGTCACGCCGGTGCGGCGATCGAGCGGCAGGGTAGGAATGGGTTGGCGCACCAGATCGAGCAGGTCGAGCGGCATGCTGTGACGCTGGAGGACTTCGATCTCGACCGCCGGCTCCGGATGTTTCGAGCCGCGGAGAAATTCGTCGATGCCGATCGCGGCGCGCTTGCCGTCGGCCACGCTATCGATAATCAGGCGGGGACCAAAGACACAATCGCCACCTGCAAAGATGCCCTCCGCAGAAGTCATCAGGGTGCGGGGATTGACGGCGATCAGGCCACGCCGCGAAATCTCCACACCGTCTTCGGGCTTGCAGGAAATCGAGCCGGGGCGCCTGGCCAATGGCCATGATGACGGTGTCGCATTCCAGCAGCGATTCACTGCCTTCGTAGAAGGCAGGATTGAATCGCCCATTCTGATCGAAAACCCACTTGGTCTTCAGTACTTCCAGGCCGGCGACCCTGCCATTCTCGCCGAGGATGCGGTTGGGACCGAGGCCCGGATGAAGAATGATTCCTTCCGCCTCTGCTTCCTCGATCTCATCGAGAGCTGCGGGCATTTCCTCGCGGCTCTCGAGGCACACCAGATGCACTTCCTGCGCGCCTAAGCGCAGAGCGGAAAGTGAAATGTCCACCATTTCCCGCGCAGCCACCGCATCCACGCTCTCCCGCGACGGTTCCTGATGCTCCACGCCCGGCGCATGCTGGCGGAGCACCTCGCGAGCTGCGGAACGGGCCACATCCATGGCCACGTTGCCGCCTCCGATGACAATGACTTTCTTCCCGATGGTGAACTGGTATCCGAGATTGACGTTCAACAGAAAATCGATTCCCTTGAGCACGCCGTCCATATCCACGCCCGGGATGGCAAGATCGCGGCTGCGGTGTGCGCCGACTGCCAGCAGGATGGCATCGAAGTTCTGACGGCGCAGATCGGAAATCGTGAAGTCGCGCCCCGCCGCCTGGTTCAGCTTCAGCGTGATGTCACCTGTCGCCAGGATCTCCCGCACCTGCGCCTCCACCACGTTTCGTGGCAGCCGGTATTCGGGAATCCCCAGGTACAACATCCCGCCCGCCACCTGTGCAGCCTCAAAGATGGTGACGGAATAGCCCATCAGCGCAAGGTCGTGCGCGGCGGCAAGTCCAACCGGCCCTCCGCCAACCACGGCAATGCTGAACGGGAGCTTCGGCTGTCTGCGCCCCGTGTTTACATCCACCGGCCGCTTCGACTCCGGGCCGTGCCGTTCAGTGAGGAAGCGTTTGAGAGCGCGGATCGCGATGGGCCGGTCGATGGATCCGCGGCGACAAGCTGTTTCGCAAGGATGTGCGCAAACCCGTCCACAGATGCTTGCCAGGGGATTGGGGTCGCGGGCGAACCGGTAGGCCTCTTCATAACGGCCCTCGGCGATCAGTGCGACATATCGGCCCGCGTTAGTGTGCGCCGGACAGGCCATCATGCACGGGAAATTGGTGTTCAGCCACTCCACGTCTACCGTTTTGTTCTCGTAGCGTTTCAGCATGACGATCCCTTCCGGCTCTTCCGCACATGCCTAGCCGGCCCCGCCCATTCGCGTTTTCTACTTCGTGAGAGTCACGTCAGCCTTTGTATCTCCGGACACGGTGACCTGACTGGAATGAGCTTTGCGTCCCTCGTTCCAGGCAGTGATGGTGTAAGTACCGTTAGGAATGTTCTCGATACGGTATTCTCCCGACTGATCTGTCTTCGCAAAGTAGGGCGTCGGGGACACGATGATGATAGCCCGACATATCGGGATGGACATTGCACAGCAGCGGGACCACGCCCGGGTTGTCGAATTTGAAGCTTCGACTCTCTCCCTGGGGCCAGGTTCCCATGTTGTGGGTGAGCCTCTTGTTTCCGTTAACCGAGGGCCAGTAAATGTTGTGCTCCACGGTGTCGCTGTTGCGAAAGACCACGGTAGTGCCCTGTTGGACGACCATGATGTGGGGCATAAACATCAGCCCCTTCTGGTCCATGATGGGATGTTCTGTGGGCGCCGGGAAGGTCTTGCCCGCTATCGCCCCTACGTAGACCACCGACTCTCCCTTGGCACCGGAGATTTTCCCGCTAATAGTCCCCGCATAGGCCGCTGTGGCCAGAGCGACGGCCACAAGCGCTGCCGGAATGCTGTATTTCATAAGTCCTCCTTGGGCTAAAAAGTTCTGGTTAACGTGCGTGCCTGGACCACCAAATCAGAGGTGAAAAGATCCCCGGCTGCTCCAGCTCCGTGGTGGGGCCCGGGATGATTTGCCGGAAACGACCCCGACCTGCCATGTCAGGCAGTATCGACCCTTGACTGAGGTGGGTAATGTGATCCAGATCACCGTTGTGCTTCCTAAACACGCATTTGCGCCGGTATATGCGACCGGCATCACCAGGGCAGCTTCCTGACGGCCGCGCTCTGCTCCGCTATTGGTGATCGCCCTCACGCGTTCCAGCATGGTAGGGTGGATTGAGTCTGGGATGCGGCTGCTGAGGGGGATCGCGCGAATCCTGGTGCTGGTGAGCCGCTGGAAGCTGTGCACCATTCCGGCTGGGATTGCATGAACCGTTTCGCCTGCCTGATACTATTCGCCGCCGCATGCGGCCTGCCGGTTTCCGCGCTGGCCGGCACCATCACCGGAAAGGTGATCGATAGGACCGCCAACAAGCCCGCCACCGGCGAGGCAGTGATGCTCCTCGATCCTGCCCACGGCATGCGCGAATCAGCCCGGACCATTGTCGACACGAAGGGGCATTACTCCTTCACTGTGCCTGGCAACGCCGGGATGTACCTGGTCCGAATGGAGCACCAGAAGACCGCGTATGACGGGCCGGCGGCGCCAGGCGCGACCAGTCCGCGGCGCAAGATGACCGGCCTGGCGGCGGCCTCGGGGTTCCGATCAACACGCCCGATCCGCTCCAGAAATACAAGTGGTGGATTCTCAGCGGGCTTGCGCTGGTGCTGGTGATGGCGGCGGCATTCTGCTGCGGTCCAAGCCTGAACAGGATGCCTCGGCTGTCGCTGCGCCACCGCCGTCTCCGCTGACGCTCGCGCCGCTCAGTACGGCGGGGGCGCTGCGCACATGCTTAGATCGCGACGCGGATGAGGAACTCCCCGACCAATTGATTACGACATTGGGCCTTTCCTCGTCCCCTGCGATGGCTGGGCCATGGCGAGGCCCGATCGCGCCCTGAGGTGGCCAACTCCTAGTTCATCGGCTACTCGGCAGTTACATTGCGGTGAACAGATTCCACGAGCCGGGAATGTAATAGACCCGTATAGGAGGGTTTGCCGGAGTGCAAGTGCGCCACAATCAGGCGACGTTGCATCCGTACGCTACAAGCACGGTAGGCATAATATCACGTAATATATTGATTATAAATTAGTTGCATGGTGCCGGGAGGGGGGGTCGAACCCCCATGACCGCAAGGGCCGGCGGATTTTGAGTCCGCTGCGTCTGCCAGTTCCGCCATCCCGGCTGGGGTGGGAGACTGCTCCCAAAGTATCGCACAGGGCTTGCCGGCGACGCTACGAGCGACATTGATGCGGCGCGCATCCAGCCGTTTGCTATTTGGCCGTCCGCCATTCGGTATTTCGCTGTCCGGCCGTCCGCAATCCGGCCGTCCGCCATTCGGGGGTCCGCTATTTGGCTGTCCGCAATCCGGCCCGCTCTGCACCCGTCCATTGCGCCTTGCTTTCCATACCCGCCGCGACCCGCCCGATGGTGAATGCCATGCGACAATGGAGGCAGCCGAAATGACCACCGCCCCCTCCGCCGTCGTTCCCGAGCCGGTACCCGTAACCCCGCAGTTGCTGGCCGCACACGGCATCAGCGCGGAGGAGTACGAGCGCATTCTAGCCGCCCTGGGCCGCACGCCGTCGCTTACGGAGCTGGGCATTTATAGCGTGATGTGGAGCGAGCACTGCTCGTATAAATCCAGCCGCGCGCACCTGAAGCGGCTGCCCACCAAGAGCGAGCGGGTGGTGCAGGGGCCGGGCGAAAACGCCGGCATCATCGACGTGGGCGACGGATGGGCCTGCGCGTTCAAGATCGAAAGCCACAACCACCCCAGCTACATCGAGCCTCACCAGGGCGCGGCCACGGGCGTGGGCGGCATTCTGCGCGACATCTTCACCATGGGGGCGCGGCCGCTGGCGGTGATGGACTCGCTGCGCTTTGGGCCCATTGCAAGCGAAGGCGCCGGCGAGCGAATCCAGAGCGAGGAGGAGCGCGCGCTCATCCACAAAAACCACTCCATCGTCGAAGGCGTGGTGAGTGGTATTGCCGGCTACGGCAACTGCTTCGGCGTGCCCAACCTGGGCGGCGAAACCAAGTTTGAGCCCTGCTACAGCGGTAATCCGCTGGTGAACGCCTTTGCCCTCGGCCTGGTGCGCAAGGACGAGATCTTCTACGCCAAGGCGAGTGGCACGGGGAACCCGGTCATATATGTAGGCGCGAAGACCGGCCGCGACGGCATTCACGGCGCCACGATGGCCTCTGAAGAGTTCAAGGAAGGCTCCGAGCAGAAACGGCCCAACGTGCAGGTGGGCGATCCGTTCATGGAAAAGCTGCTCCTCGAAGCCTGCCTGGAGGCGATGCGAACCGGCGCCATCGTCGGCATTCAGGATATGGGCGCGGCCGGGCTCACCTGCTCGACCTGCGAGATGGGCGCGCGGGGCGGCGTGGGGCTGGACGTGGAGCTGGACCGCGTGCCGCAGCGCGAGACCGGCATGAGCGCCTACGAGATCATGCTCTCCGAAAGCCAGGAGCGGATGTTGCTGGTGGCCGAAAAGGGCCGCGAAGAGGAGGTGCTGCGCGTCTTCGCCAAGTGGGGGCTGGACGCGGTGATGGTGGGCACGGTCGAGCCCGAGCCGCGGCTGCGCATCCGCCATCACGGCGAGCTGGTGGCCGACATTCCCAATCGATCGCTCACCGACGACGCGCCGCTCTACCATCGGCCTATCGGCACATGGAAGGCGCCTGTGCCGCTGGAGCCGCCGGACGGAGTGCTGGCCGAGCTGGAAGAAGACCGCGATTACACCGCCGATTTGAAGATGCTGCTGGCCAGCGCGAACGTCTGCTGCAAGCGCTGGGTCCACGAGCAATACGACTCCATGGTCCAGACCAACACCGTGACCGGCCCCGGCGGCGAGGCGGGCGTGATGCGCATCAAGGGGACCGGAACGCCCGGCCACGAGCGCGGATTGGCGATGGCGCTCGATGGGAATGGGCGCTGGTGTTATCTCGATCCCAAGCTGGGCGCGATGCACGCCGTGGCCGAGTGCGCGCGCAAAGTGGCGTGCAGCGGCGCGACACCGGTGGCCGCCACCAACTGCCTCAACTTCGGCAATCCCGAGAAACCGGAGATCATGGCCCAGCTTTCGGCGGCCATCGACGGCATTGCCGAAGCCTGCACCGCGCTGGGGACGCCCATCACGGGCGGCAATGTGTCCTTATATAACGAGACCAAAGGGGAGGGCATCTATCCCACGCCGGTGCTGGGGATGGTGGGCATTCTTGAAGACGTGACGAAGGCCGTGCCCGCGCACTTCCAGCGCGAGAAAGACGCGATTGTGCTGCTATGGCCGATTCCGCGCGGCGAGGAGCCCGACCCCAAGCTCAAGGTTCCGCTGAATCCGCCGCCCATCAGCCAGTATCCGATGCCGCTTTATCAGCCCGACGCATACCAAGCTCCGATGCCGGACGCAACAGCAGACGCAGCTGCGGCGGCGCTGGCGGCCTTCGGATCGTCGGAATACGCCAAGGCGGTGCTGGGCGGCCTCTGGGGCCAGCCGCCGCCGCTCGATCTGGAGGCCGAGGCCAGCTTGCACGATCTGCTGGCCGTGCTCGGCTGGCGTAAGCTGATCCACTCGGCGCGCGATCTCTCCGACGGCGGTCTGGCCGTGGCCCTGGCGCAGGCGGCGTTTCCGAAAGGGATCGGCGCTGCCGTGGAGCAGGATCCGTCGTTGCTGGCGTACCCGCTGTTTGGCTTCTTCGCCGAGCCTGCTTCCACTGTCCTCGTCACCGCCGACCCCGGCCAAGTCCCGGAGATCGACGCCATGGCCAGCCAACATAACTTTCTCTCGGCCCGCATCGGAACCACCGGCGGCAAGCGGCTGGAGATTTTGGTGGACGGCGATGCTTTTATCTCCGCGCCGCTGCCGGAGCTGCGGACACCTTGGGCCGAGGCCCTGGAAGCGAATTTGCACGGCGAGGTTCCCGCATGAGCCGGTTGCTCTTCCAGGGAGTCGAGGGCGTGGCGGACCTCTCCGAATCTCTCCGCGCCCGGCCGTTGCCCACTGCCGCCGACGGCGACAAGCTGCACGAGGAATGCGGTGTGGTGGCCATTCACGGCCATCCCGACGCCGCCCGCCAAGCCTATCTCGGCCTCTACGCGCTGCAGCATCGCGGCCAGGAGTCGGCCGGCATCGCCACCGCCGACGGAGAGCGTCTGGCCAACATCAAAGGCATGGGTTTGGTTTCGGAGATCTTCACTGACGACGTGCTGGCCAAGCTCCCCGGCGCCATGGCCATCGGCCACACGCGCTACTCGACGACGGGCGACTCGGCGCTGCTGAACGCCCAGCCGATTCGCGTGGATTCCGTCAAGGGCCTCATCGCCATAGCGCACAACGGCAACCTGGTAAATCTGGGCAATGTGCGCGCGCGCCTGGAGCGCGAGGGCGCGTACTTTCAAACCACCTCCGACTCCGAAGTCATCGTGCAGCTCATCGCCCATTCCCACGCCGGCACGCTGGTGGACGCCATCGCCGACTCGTTGAGCCAGATCGAAGGCGCGTTCTCGATCGTGATGATGACCCGCGACCGCGTCTTCGCCGCCCGCGATCCGCGCGGCTTCAGGCCGCTCTCCATGGGGCGGATACGGCAAGCGGGAGGGCGGGACACGGTTGTCTTCGCCAGCGAGACGTGCGCCTTAGACCTGCTCCGGGCCGAGTTTGTGCGCGACGTTCTTCCAGGCGAGCTGGTGATGGTGACCGAAGACGGGGTGACCAGCCGTCAGTATGCAAGCGGCGTCCAGCAAGCCAGCTGCATCTTCGAGCACGTCTACTTTGCGCGCCCTGACTCGCGGCTCTTTGGCCGCTGGGTGCAGGAGAGCCGCGACCAGATGGGCCGCCGGCTGGCGCGGGAATCCGGGGTGCCTGCCGACGTCGTTGTTCCCGTCCCCGATTCCGGAGTCACCGCCGCGCTGGGCTACGCGGAAGAGGCGGGACTGCCCTTCCGCTTTGGCCTCATCCGCAATCACTATGTGGGCCGCACGTTCATCGAGCCAGAGCAGCGGGTGCGCGACTTCGGGGTGCGGCTCAAGCTCAATCCCGTGCACAATCTGCTCGAAGGCAAGCGGGTGGTGCTCATCGATGACTCGATCATCCGCGGAACCACGTCCCGGAAGATTGTGCGCATGGTGCGCGGCGCGGGCGCAACCGAGGTGCATCTGCGCATCAGTTGCCCGCCCACCATCTCACCCTGTTTCTACGGCGTGGATACGCCCTCGAAGCGCGAGCTGATCGCCGCCAACAACTCCGTTGAAGAGATTCGGCGCTACATCGAGGCCGACTCGCTCGCCTACCTTTCGCTGGAGGGGCTGCTGGCTTCCGTCCAAGACGAGAAAAACACCGGCTACTGCACCGCCTGCTACACCGGCAACTACCCCACGAAGTGGGTGGACGTAGAGGAGATTCTGCCGGCCGCAGCCGGCGTGTGACGCAGGGTTAGGCAGTGTTTGGTGAATCGATATGCGGATGTTTGCGGCCGAAAAAACCTCCCGCAGGGGTTAAAACCCCATCGTTTGCGAAGCCTTTACGGCCCGGCTGAAGCCGTGCCCTGATACAAAACGTTCCGCGCCAGAATTCACCAAACACTGCCTAGTAGCTTCTCACCCATTCCAGGATGGAGCGCACCGCGATGCCGCTGGGGCCTTTGGCGATGTAGGGGCGGGAATCCTCCACCCAGGCCACGCCGGCGATGTCGAGATGGATCCAGGGCGTGTCCTCGGCGAAGGCGTGCAGGAACTCGGCCGCGGTGCTGGCCCCGCCCCAGCGTCCGCCGGTGTTTTTTATGTCGCCGATGTCGCTCTTGATCATCTCAGCGTACTCGTCGCCCAGGGGCAGCCGCCAGAACTTTTCGCCGCTGACGGCCAGCGCCGCGTCGAACTTGGCGTAGGTGGAGTCGTCGTTGGAGAAGGCGCCCGCATTCACCATCCCCAGCGCCACCACGCAGGCGCCGGTGAGCGTGGCCGCATCGATCAGGTGGGTCGCGCCCAGTTGCCGCGCGTAGGCGAGGCCATCGGCCAGCACCAGGCGGCCCTCGGCGTCGGTGTTGATGATCTCGATGGTCTTGCCGGACATGGCGGTCTGCACGTCGCCGGGCTTCTGCGCCTTGCCGTCGGGCATGTTCTCGGCGGCGCAGACGATGCCGATGACGCGCACCCTGGGCTTGAGCAGGGCAATGGCGCGCATGGCGCCGATCATGGCCGCGCCGCCCGCCATGTCGTACTTCATCTGCTCCATTTTGTCGGAGGGCTTGATGGAGATGCCGCCGGTGTCGAAGGTGATGCCCTTGCCCACCAAGCCCAGCACCGGCCCGTCTTTCACGCCTTCGGGCTCGTAGCGCATCACAATCAGCGCCGGCGGCTCCGCGGAGCCCTGGCTGACGCTCCAGAACGCGCCCATCTTCAGCTCGTGGAGCTTTTTGGTCGAATACACTTCGCAGGCCAGGCCCACTTCTTTGGCCATCTCCGCGGCGCGGCGGCCCATGACGGTGGGAGTGAGCTTGTTGCCGGGCTCGTTGACCAGCGAGCGGGCAAAGTTCTGGCTCTCGCCCACGATCGCGCCTTCGGCGAAGGCGGTCTTAAGGGCGGCTCGATCGGAATCGGCGGGCGCGGCCAGGGTGAAGGATTGAATGCTCTGGTCTTTGCGGTCGCTGCGATAGGTGTCGGGATCGAAATCGCCCACAAAGGCGCCCTCGACGGCTGCCCTGACGCCGGCGGCGGGCAGACTTTCGGACGAGGGCAGTGCGAACACAAGCTCCCGAATCCCGCGCGGTTTGGCGAAGCGCACCGCGGTTCCAGCGGCCTCGCGCACACTGTGCGCCGACAGCTTGCCCGCCGCGGCGGGCTTGCCGAGGCCCACGATCAGCAGCCGCTTCGCGGCCAGGCCTGCGGGCGCGTGCAGCAGCAGCGTCTCGTTGGCCGCTGCGTTGAACTCGCCGCTGGCCACCACTCGCGCCGTGGCGGCCTTCACCGCTTCATCGGCGGTGAGCAGGGTTGGCGCCGGTTTGACCTGGGCGCCTTTGGCGGTTTGCGTGTCGGCGGCCAGAACGGCCAGCAATTCAGTCTTCAATCCGGAAAGGGGAGTAAACGAGAGGCGAGTCTGCATAGCTCCTATTCTTTCATTCCAACTACAGGGTGTGGCAAATCACGGAACCAGACAACGGAATTACCGTCGCGGGCGCGTGCGTGGGCCGCAATTGGCAACAGAGCTCCGCGGCGTTATTGATTCCTGCAAAAGATATGTCCTTGCACCGTCCCTACGGGACTCCGTTGCCGGGTTGTGGAATCTCGTTTCCCCACGCTGAAGCGCGGGGCTAACGAACACTGCGCCTCCGGCGCGAGGGGCAGGACATTACTCGAGGGACAGGACATTACTTATGCAGTTTTCAATATGGGGTAACGCGTCTACATCGCCGCATAAAACGATCAGCCGGCGCGAACGGGGCGCGCCGGCTGGATTGAGAGCTTCAATTGACTGGCTGCACGCGCCGCGGAGGAGGCCTGAATTCAGCCCTCCTCCACTTGATTATTTACTTCCCACGCCCAATGCGAAGACTTTCCCGGCGTAACTGGAGACGTAGACGTTTCCCCTGGAGAGCGCCAAGCCGCCGTAATGATTCCAGCTATCTATGTCGTCGGCGCTCGAATAGATTTGGTCTCCAGTTTGGGCGTCAAGGACGTAGAGAACGGCATGCGTGGTCTCTCTGCCTCCCGTGAAGCGACGCCCAGGCATCTGCCCGCCCTGGTCAACGGGACGCAGTTGCGCAGCACGCCAGGCGGCATCGTCCTGCCAACCGGGTTCGGCGGTGTTCACTTCGAGCGAGGGCAAGGGGCGCGGGGTGAATCTGAATCTGGCCGCGCCACCAGGTCCGCCGGGACCGCCGGGGCCTCCAGGTCCGCCGGGGCGTCCGGGGCCACCAGGGCCACCGGGGCCACCAGGGCCACCAGGGCCACCAGGGCCACCGGGGCGGCCGGGTCCGCCGGGGCGGAATGCCCCGCGGAAGCGGCGTACCAAGGTCGCGCCGCGATCGCCATTGGCCAGAATCAGAATCACGTTATTGGAGACCACGGCTACGCCGGGCAAGTCCAAGTCCGCGGACATCCACTGCGGCTTGAGATAGGGATGGTCCGCCGTTCCCTCCACGGTAAACGCCATGAGCTCCCCGTTTACGGTTGGCCCATAAGTCTTTGGGAACAGACCTACCGTGGCTGTGGCGGCGGGACCATAAAACGGGGCCAGCAGCCAACGCTTGCCCTGACTGTCCACATAGGTAGACATCACGCTCCACATGCCGTTATAGCCATACTGTTCGGCATCGTTCGACCAGCGCGGAGATGTGTAAAGAGCCGTGCGATGCGTCGGGCCTCCCAGATTCTTGACGTCGAGGAGATAAATCACGCCCTCCTTTCCTGCCGTGGCTGCCAGCGTGCGGCCGTCGAATTGAAACACCACCGGGCCGCTGGAGCCCAGGTCGAGGTCGCGCGCGTCGATGGATGGCTGGTTGGGAGGAGTGAACGAATCGGTCAACATACCCTGGGGAGTCAAGTCAAGAACCGTGTCTCCGAAGCGTCCTGCCGCGGGATCATAGAACCCATCGGCGGTTTGCGTGATCCAGCCGTAAGGCGTGCCGACGATGCCCCCACGCCCCCAAGGTCCAGAGCCTTTGCCGGGGCTTGTAAAGAAATGCTGGACGGGATGCGCAGGATCGTTCAGGTCCATGACGGCAACCTGTGAAGGGACGTCGGCGCAGCCACGCGTCGTCCCGGTGGCTATGCGACCATCGACGAGATTGAGGCTGAAATTCCGCGAAAAAGGAGGGACGAACTGCGTGGCAGGGAAGCTATCTGCGCCGTCAGAGAGGCTGAGGCCGCGGAGCTTGCCATCGTTGGTGAGGACATACAAAATCCCCTTCTGCAGATCGGCCACCGGCGTGGCATTCAAATTTTCGGGGCAGGCGCCGTTGGGTGGAACGGGGGGTTTCTCCGGATTGGGGAAGAATTTCTCCCAGAACACAGTGCCCTTTTCCGCGTCGATCGCGTAGACGTGGTCGTCGCGGCCCCCGACGTAGACCAGGTTCTTGGGGCCTTGCGCAGTTTGAACGTCATTGACGACCAGCGGCTCGGTCAGCGTGGAATAGACGTTCACCGGGTCGGGCGTGGTGTCGGTTTGCAACTGCCAAAGCAGATGGAGATGAGGCGCATTGTCTGCGGTGATCCCGGGGTCAACGCTAACCCAGCCGGTGCGCTCGGGATCGTAGCTGAAGGTGAGCCAATTGTCCGTCGGCGCGGGCTCCTTGATGGGAGGGGCCGCGATCATCAGAGGCGTCGCCGAGATGGCGCGGGAAAGGAGCATGAGCACGTCCCGGCTCTCCGCTTCAGTGGGCTGGGGAGCTCCCTTTGGCGGCATGGCCCCGTCGCGAAGCTGAGACGCCACGTCCTGCCAGGTAGTGAGATCTTCGCCGAGCCGGTTCGGCTCCGCAAGCATTTGCTGCAAATTGACGTTGTGCTGGGCAAGGCTGTCGTTGTGGCAGGTTTCGCAGTTTTTCTGCAAAAACGGCTCCGCCTGCTGCAAGTACCTGGCGCCGGCGCTGGGCGGCTGCGAAGCGCTATTGTTCGATGGCTGTGGAGTCTGAGCCGTCAAAAACAAGCCCGCAAACACAGCGCATGCGATGACCGCGGCAAATGCGGCCATCAACCTCCAGGGATTTCTCAACATAGTCTCAACTCCAAGGTGACTACTTCTTTGTGCTTCAAATTTCGCGCGAGCCCGAATTATTGCGCGCTTTTACCCTCGGCCGCGCCGCACGGCTCGAAAGCTGCGCAAACGGATTACACATTACCGCGCCCTACAGAAGTTCCCTCACAACCTGATTCGCAGATGCCCCAGTTCGTGATGGATGAAATCGCGGACGGCTTGAGGCTCGCCAGCATCTCGAGACTGTTGGCGGCGCCTACGGGAAAGCGGGCCGGTACCCGATAGTCAAGCTGTGCTCAAAAAATCATTCGCCGCACGGCGAAACAGCCAATCCAGGCAAGCGCCCTTCGTGAATGGATTCCATCGCCGACTGAGCATATCACCGCGCCCGCCTAACCGTCCAGCCGTTGCGGGTTGCCCAGGACGGGATGATGGAATGCGTCAAAGGCATGCACTGCATGACCAGGTATTCCCAGACATTCGCTTGGCTCGCGACTCGGAAAGACTCGCAACGATCCTCGGAGCCTTCCGCTTCCCGGCCTTCGCCTGCCTCACGATCGCCAAGCCCTACAATGGACTGAGGGAATTACGGCATTTTCGGAAATACTGTGGATTGTTGAGAACCGTGGATGGGGATTTTTTTGGGAAAAATCCACCCGGCAGCCGGGGATTCGGTCTACACCATTTCCGACAATGCTATAGCGCTTTTTGAGGAGACTTATTCGAGTGGGGCAACGCACTTTCAGCATTATCAAGCCGGACGCGGTCCGCAAGGGCTCGACGGGGGCCATTTTGGCGGAGATCGACAAGGCAGGGTTCAGGATTGTGGCCATCCGCAAGCAAACCATCAGCAAGCCGCAGGCGGAGGGGTTCTACGCCGTACACAAGGGGAAGCCGTTCTTCGACAGCCTGTGCGAGTTTATGGCGTCGGGGCCGCTGGTGCTGATGGTGCTGGAAAAGGAGAACGCCATCGCGGAGCTGCGCAAGCTGATGGGGGCGACCAATCCGGCCAACGCGGAGGCAGGGACGATCCGCAAGAGGTTCGCCGCCTCGATCCAGGAGAACGCGATTCACGGCTCGGACGGGGAAGAGACGGCTGCGTTCGAGATAGGCTACTGGTTCGCTGGGTACGAGCTGATTTAAGGCGAAGCGAAGCGGCGGAGTTTGTGCACAGGAGGTTGGCGTAGCGATGAGTGCAATGGATGGGGAGATGGCGGGTCTATTTCTTGAATGCTCGCAGCGCGAGCTGCTGGAGAAGGAGTGGCCGCGGCTGAGGGAGTGCGTGGCCGGGCTCACGGAGGAGCAGGCGTGGTGGCGTCCGAACGAGGCGAGCAACAGCGTAGGCAACCTGCTGCTGCACTTGAACGGCAACGTGGGGCAGTGGATCGTGGCGGCGTTCAATAAGGATGAGGACAGGCGCGACCGACCGGCCGAGTTCGCCGCTCAGGGCGGGCTGACGGCAGCGGAGCTACTGGAGCGGCTGGAGGCCACGATGCGGGCAGCCGAGGCGGTGCTGGCGCGGCTGACGCCGGCGGAGCTGCTGGCTAGGTACGAGATTCAGGGCTATACGGTGAGCGGGCTGGAAGCCGTTTATCACGCGGTGGAGCACTTCGGGCTGCACTACGGGCAGATTGCGTACATCACCAAGATGCTCCGCGGCAAGGATCTGGGGTTTTATAGGGAATTGAGCCGGACGGGACGGGCAGGGACGGGGACTGGGTAGCCGGTGAAGTAAGAGAGCCATCGAAAGGGGCCGATGGTTTTGCTTTAGAGCGGCTAAAGCTTGCAGGGCGCAGTAACTTCAGAACCTGAGCGAGGCGGCGCGTGGGGAGATGCCGCTGAGCTCGGCGGCGCGGGCCTCAGCGAAAGCGGCGGCGCCCATGAGCGCCGTGCGCTGCTCCAGGATTACGCGGACGGGCGTATTGATGAGCAACTGGCTGAGACGGCCTTTATCAGTGAAGGCCTTCATGAACGTGCCGTCTTTGAGCTTTTCGAGGATGCGGGGGGCGATGCCGCCGCCGACGTAGAGACCGCCCAGCGAGAGGATTTTGAGGGCCAGGTTGCCGGCCTCGGCGCCATAGGCGGAGACGAACAAGTCGGTGGCCTTCTCGCAGATCTCGCTCCGGGCGGCCAAGGCCAGCTCGGTGATGACGGCGTTGGGATCTTCGGCGGCCAAGCGCTCGGCCAGCCAGGGGGGCTCCTCGATGCCGCGGACCTCGCGCAAGAACTCGTAGACGTTGGTGAGGCCCTGGCCGCTGACAACACGCTCGAAGCTGATGCGTCCGTTGTATTTCTGGCGGAGGAAGCGGAGGAGGTCGATCTCGTCCTCGTTGCGGGGAGCAAAGTCGGAATGGCCGCCCTCGGAGGGGTAGGGGACGTAGTTGTGGCCGTCCCAGATCATAAAGGCCTCGCCCAGGCCAGTGCCAGCGGAGATGAGGGCGCGGTTGCCAAGCTGGCGGGCGTCGCCCTCGCTGAGGGTGTAAATCTGGTCGGGCGCGAGCTCGGCGATGCCGTAGCCGTTGGCCTGCAGGTCGTTGATGAGGAAGACGTAATCGATTTTGAGATGGGCCGCAAGCTCGCGGCTGTCGAGGGTCCAGGGCAGGTTGGTAAGGCGCAGGCGGCCCTCGCGGACCGGGCCGGGCACACCGAAACACGCGGCGGCGATCTCTTCGCCGGCGACGAACTCCCGGACGATCTCCTCCAGGCCGGAGTAGTCCTTGGCCGGATACTGGTGATCGCGAGCGTGGGTTAGCTCGCCGTTGGTGAAGTCAAAGAGCGCCAGATGGACCTTGGTGCCGCCTACATCGCCCGCCAGAATCATCCTTGCCTCTCAAGAACGCCGCGGCCATCCCCATCTGCCGGGGGCAGCAGCGCGGCCGCCGTTCGATCCAGGATCAATGCCAGTATACCGCCGGCGGGTTGGATCAACTGGCTGGGGAGGCGCTCAGGATCGCGCGGCCCAAGGAAGACATCTTTTAGAATCTGAGTTTTATCGGGACCGCCTACGAGGAAGAAGACGGTGCGGGCGCGGTTGATGACGGGGAGGGTGAGGGTGGTGCGCCAGGCGTCCTTGGCGGCGACATGGTTGGCGGTGACGAGGCGGGCGAGCTCGTGGAGGGCGGGAGTGTGGGGAAAAAGAGACGCTGTGTGGCCATCCGTGCCCATGCCCAGCTCGACGAGGTCGAAGGAGGGAAGCTCGGCGCCTTCGAGGCGAAAGCCATTGCGCAGCTCAGACTCGTAGCGGGCGGCGGCGGCCTGGGGGTCGAGCTCGCCCTCCATGCGGTGAATCTGGGCGGGTGAGAGCGGGACGTGGTCGAGGAGGGCCTCGCGGGTCATGCGGTAGTTGGAGTCGGGGTGGTCGGGGGGGACGCAGCGCTCGTCGACCCACCAGAGGTCGAGGCGGTCCCAGGGCATGCGGGCGCGCCAGGGCTGGGAGGGGTCAGCGAGGAGCGCGAAGGCAGCCTTGGGCGTGGAACCGCCGCTGATGGCGATGCGGGCGCGGCCGCGGGCGGCGACGGCCTGCTCGGCCTGCTCGACAAAGTGGCGCGCCGCGCGGAGGGCCAGGGCGGCCGGGTCGGGGGCAACGTAGTAGACGATTTTGAGGTTCGGGGGCACGGGGAAGGCTCCTCTGAGTTCTAAGGTACACGGCGGCTGTGCCGCAGATCGTGAACCCCATCGAGCTAACTAGGGGAGCCCAGCAGCAATTCCCAGAGCCTTAGCTAGGCCGGCGAGGGCGGCGTCGCGCGTCCAGAGTTGAGTTCCCGGCGTTAGGAGGCAGGATGCCACAAGGTGAGCATCCGTAAGGCCGATGCCCTTTGCGTACAGGCCATGAACCTCAATCATCCGCCGTACCTCACGGAGATCTGCAACCCGTGCCTGCGGCATAGCGTCGAGCTGCGCCAACGTTCGAGACCTGTCGTGGAGCGAACCTAGAGCCAGCTCCGCCGCCACACAGGGGTGCATTACGGCCTGCTTGTTTTCGAGTAGCTTCCGCAGTTCAGGATTACGGGACCGGAAGAGGTCAATCCAGACGTTGGCGTCGGCGAGGATCACAGATCGTCCACTCTCGTCCGGCGAACATACTCCAGATCGGGCATTGTCCCTTCCAGTGCGGCCAAGCGCCGGGAGGCTTCCATCTCGATCAAGGTCTTCAATGCCACACGGAGCAGGGCTGCTCTCTCATTTATTCCGGTGTATTCCTGGGCCTGCTTGACCAGTGCGTCGTCGAGGGTGACGGTTGCTCTCATCGAGGCCCTCCTTCAGCACCTATTTTATCACCAATTGGTGATCATTTTGGTGCTTCAAGGGCCTTTCCCGGGGCAATCGCATGAACTACCTTGGCAGGCTCAGCGCACCCGCTTTGCGCCGCTCCTACGGAGCTCGGTAACCGTTTTTGGCCAGCGAACCCGACGCTGAAGCGCGGGGCTAACGTCCGTTGCGCCTCCGGCGCGAGAGCGCCGGAACCATTTACGTCAGCAAGAACCGGTTATGCGATTGCCTAAACAGGTTGCGGAAAAAGGCCCGTTTCTCAGGCCGATGTTGCTTTTGTGGCCGTTGTTCGCGTCTTCAAGCGCCCTTTTCGCTGAAGATCGGTTGATATTTTGTGCCTGAAGGCCGTTTTATCGGCCTCCAGACACACTTCGGCCCTAACAGACCACGACTTGAATCGGAATCAGTCTCCGCATGCGCACCAAGTTGTACGCCGCGATGGTCAGCCGGTAGAACCAATCCACTCGCTTCAGTCCGCGCAACTTGGTCTGGCGCAGCGGGCGGTCCAACTTGCTCCAGCCGAAGACTCGTTCGATCAGCTTGCGTTTGCGCTGGCTGATCGACTGCCGCTCGTCGCCCCGTTCTGCTTCTGTCAAGCTGTTCCTGCCCAGGTTGCCCTTCACGTATTCGCTGACGTGCGGAGCAACTTCGCGCTCCCGAAGGGCACTCACGAATCCCTTCTCCTGATAACCCGTATCGGCCCCCAGAGTAATCTTTTGCTCCGGCCTGCGTTGCCCCATGGCGGGCGCGGCCCGGTCCAGCAGCGCCAACGCCGTGTCCAGTTCCGCATCGGCGGCCGACTGGCTGGCCTCGGCTGCCACCACCAACCCGTTGCGGTTCTCCATTAAGGCATGGCCCTGATAACTCGGCACCGCCTTATCGGCCGTGGCCTTCTTATACAAACGCGCCTCAGGATCTGTGGACGACTCGACCTTGTCGCGTAACAACACCTCGCCGCCGTAGCCGGAACCTGCGCCCGGCGCGGGCGGATCGGACTTCTCATGAAAGCTGCGCGCCGCGGCCCAGGCCTGGATCAGCGTGCCGTCCACCGTGAAATGCTCCTCACTCAACAAATCGTGCTCACGCGCCTCGACCAACACCGCATCCAGCAACCGCTGGCTGATCGCGCCGGAAATCAGCCGTTCGCGGTTCTTGGTGAATACCGTCACGTCCCAGACCGCGTCGTCCATCTCAAGGCCTACGAACCAGCGAAAGAGCAAGTTGTACTGCAACTGCTCCATCAACTGCCGCTCGCTGCGAATCGAGTACAACACCATCAACAGAGTTGCCCGAAGCAGCCGCTCCGGCGCAATCGATGGACGGCCAATCTCGGCATACAGCTTGTCGAACTCGGCATCCAACCGTTGCAAGGCCCGGTCGGCCAACGTGCGAATCTGACGCGCCGGATGATCCAACGGAATCCGTTGCTCCAAGGTTACATAACTGAACATCGCTGCCTGCTGCTTGTCGTCTCCGCGCATACTTCTTACTTAAACCAAATCCCTGTGGAGAAACAGTGATGGCCTTGGCTCCTTTTTCCGCAACCTGTAAAGGCCCTGAGGTTTGCTTTCCGGGAATTTCGACTAGAATCAGGTCTTTTTCCGCAACCTGTTTAGGCCCGGATTTCTGTCTGGGGGACTTTCAGCGTAATGCTGAGAGATTTTCCGCAACCTGTTGTAGCGCCTCGAAGGCCGGCGGCCTCGATCTACCCAAAAGCCTCGTGCAACGCTCAGTCGTCGCCCACCGCCGCCATCCTCGCCTCCGGCAAGCTGATGGCCGTGCAATCGAACGACAGGCAAGCGCCCAGTTCATTGAAATCCTTTTCCCAGCGCGCCCGGTCCTCGTCAGCCAGCGCGGTCAGCGCGTAGCTGGAGGTGGTCAGAATCTCAAACCAGATGTTCTGCGCCTGCCACAGGTTGGTCTCGAAGGGCAGCTCGATGAGCGTGCGGCCCAGGGTCAGCGCGCGGTCCAGCATCTCCAGAGAGCCCGCCGACATTTGCAGCTCAATCATGACGCGTTTCATGCGCTGGTCGGCGCTGTAGGAGAGCGTGTCCGTGTCCAGCACGATTTGGTCGGCTTTGGCCAGCTTGAGCAGCGAGCGCAGCTGCGCCTGGTCGATGGGGTCGCTCTCCAGCACCCGCCGCAGGCCCGCGTTGATGGCGAACCCCGCCGCCAGGGTCAGCGCGGGCGGCTTGGGCAGGCCCGCCTGCGACAGATAGTGCAGCAGGCTGGCGTGGTCCTGGTAGATCGTAGTGAGCGAGTTCTCGATGTCCCAGAGCGTCGAGTTGAGGATGAGCTGCACAATGCGCCGCTGCTCGTCTCTAAAGAGCGACGTCAGAGAGTAGTCGGCGTGGCCGTAGAAGCCGTCCAGCAGGCGAATCACCTCCGGAAAGTCGGCGCGCTGCACCTGCTCGGCGGCCTCCGCGGCAAAGCCTTCGAACTCCGCCGCGTCCCCGTCTTCGTAGGCCTTGACCGCCGCGGTGATGTTTTGATCGCCGAAGTGCAGTACCGCAAACGAGAAGGTTTGCGCGTGCTCGGTGATGGAGCTGGCGATGTGCGCGCGGCCCAGCGCCAGCCGTCCGCGGCCGGACGTGTAGATCTCGTAAGAGATGCGCCGGACGTGGAAGCAGAACAGGTCCGTCTCCTCGGCAAAGGATGAAAAAACCGAACTGATGGCGTAATGCGCCGCCACCTGTTCCAGGTGCAGCTCCATGGTGGCCACGCAGGCCTTGTAGATTTCAGCGCCGTCGCCGGCGGCGGGGACGTTGGAGCGGGCCTCGGCCAGCCGCACAAGAAACGCCGTTTCGAGCACTGCGGCCTGCTCGCCGAAGACCCGCTCCACGAGCTGCAGCACGCGCGCCGCGTAGGCGATAATCTGCACGGTTTCAATGCCCGAGATGTCGTCGAAGAACCACCCGCAGCTGGTGTACATGAGCTGGGCGTGCCGCTGTATCTCCATCAGCCCCATGGCGCGCACGCGCTCGGCCTCTGTGAGCGCGTGGCTCTGGTGCGCCTTGAGGAAGCCCTCCACCGATTCGCCGCTGCGGTCGAGGATGACCTGGATGTAAGCGTCGCGCGCCGCCCATACGTCCAGAAAGAGCTCGCCGCCCTCCTGCTCGGTGAGCGGAGCGATGGCGTCGCGCAGTTCATCCAGGGCCTGCCGCAGCGGCGTCCGCCACGCCTGGTTGAATCCCGGCTTGCCGCCGTTGCATCCGCAGTCCGAGCGCCAGCGCTCGATCCCGTGCACGCAGCTCCATGAGGTGTTCTCGGCGATCTCGCACTCGAATTCCGGCGGAAACTGCTCCAGGAAGCTGGCGTAGTCGGTCACCTTCACGGTCTTGTCTCGTTCCAACAGGCACAGCGCGTAGGCCAGCGCCATTTCGCCGTACTTGTGGTGATGGCCGTAGGACTCGCCGTCCGTGGCCACGCTCACTAGCTGCGCCGGCGCGCCGTCTTTGTTGAAGCCGGCTTTCAGCCGCGCGGCCAGGCTCTCGCCGGAGTTCAGCAGCCCTTCAAACGCGATCGCCCTTGAAACCGGCCCGTTGTAAAAAAAGACGGCCATAGAAACGCCGGACTGGAAGCGGATCAGGTAGGGGCGCGTAGTGTCCACGCTGGCGTTGGGCGTATCTCCCCACGCGGCGTCCTCTTTCAGCGCCCGGATGCGTTTGCATTGGTGCGGCGCCAGAATCGTGAATTCGATCCCGTGCTGAGCCATCAGCTCCAGCGAGTCGGCGTCCACTGCGGTCTCGGGCAGCCACATCCCGTAGGGGAGATGGCCGTAATGGCTTTCGTAGTCGGCGATGCCCCAGCGGATCTGCGTGATCCGGTCCCGCCGGCTCGCCAGCGGCATAATCACGTGGTTGTAAATCTGCGCCATGGCCGGGCTGTGGCCGTGAAATCGCTTGCGGCCCCGCCGCTCGCCTTCCAGCACCATGCGGTACGTGCGCGGCGCATTCTCCTTCAGCCAGCTCAGCAGCGTGGGACCGAAGTCGAAGCTGATCCGCCCGTAGTTGTTCACGATGCGCGTGATCTGGTTCTTGCTGTTCACGATCCGCGCCGCGCCGTTGGGAGCGTAGCACTCCGCGCAGACGCGCTCGTTCCAGTCGTGGTACGGCGCGGCCGTGTCTTGGGTCTCCACCGTCTCCAGCCAGGGGTTTTCCCGCGGCGGCTGGTAAAAGTGCCCGTGAATGCACACGAAGCGTTTGCTCGGGGCCATCAAACTCCCATCGCGCCGGACCTGCGCTATAGCGGTTCTCCGATTGGTGCAGAGTCGAGCGCAACCTCCGCGTGGCGTTTTCCTCAAGAAAACGCCACACTGCACGCCCCTCCGTACTCCACGGGAATCGGAGAACCGCCGTAAAAACACACCGGGCGTCTTGGCTATTGTAGGCTCGTCCGGCCCGATGGTTCCGTGGTCCTCGCCAGGTCGCAGGCCCGCCACAGGTACCAGCTGGCCACGGAACGGAACGGCGTCCAGCGTTTTCCCCTTTTGAGCACGGCCTCGGGCTGCGGCAGGTCGGCAGCCTCGATCGCGCGCGTCTTCGGCAGGCGCTGGAAGGTGAGCGCGTACCCCTTGCGCACGCCGTAGTCCGTCGCCGGCAGCACATCCGGCCGCCCCATGCGGAAGATGAGCAGCATCTCCACCGTCCACCTGCCGATGCCGCGCACCTGGGTCAAGTGCTCCATGATCTCCTCGTCGGCCATCTTCAGGATGGCGCGGTGCATCGGCACCGTGCCGTCCAGCGTGCGCGCCGCCAGGTCGCGCAGCGCCTTGACCTTGTTCGCGGAGACGCCCGCCGTCCGCAGCGGCTCGTCGGGAGTATCGAGTAAAAGCTGCGGCGTGGGATCGCCGCCAAAGTATTCGCGCACCCGCCGGTGAATCGTAGCCGCGGCCTTGCCGTGCAACTGCTGGTAGAGAATCGCCTCCAGCAGCGAATCGAACGGTGACGGCGAGCAATCGAGCCGCAGTGTGAACGGGCCCGCGCGGTCGATCAGCGCCCCCAACTTGGCGTCTGCGGCGCGCAGATGCGCCACCGCCTCGCCCGCATCAAACGGAAGCTTGCGGCTGCGGCCGTCGTGAATCATGGAACGAGTGTATCGCAGACAATGCAAGGTCAGGCCGCCGGTGGTACACTTCTGGGCGCTCGCTCGGAGGAGAATTTTTCGCCATGAAGCGTCGCGATTTTGTGAAGTCGATGGCCGCCGTGGGTACCGGCTTGCTCCTGCCGCGGCCGCTTTTGGCGCAGCCCGCGCAGCCCGACCCCTCCGTAAAGCGCGTCCTGGTCATGTTCAAGTGCCACTTCGACGCCGGTTTCGTCGATACGCAATCGAACGTCGTCCACAAGCGCTACTTTGACAAATTCTTCCCCCAAGCCATCGCCATCGCGCGCGCGGCCAACGCCGGGGCCCCCGCGGACAGGTCTTCGTCCGCGGGTGAACGCCGGCGGCCAGCGCCGCTATGTGTGGACCACCGGCTCGTGGCTGCTCTTTGAGTACCTCGATCAGGCCTCGCCCGCCGAGCGCAAAACGATGGAGGACGCGATTCGCCGCGGCGACATCGCCTGGCACGCGTTGCCCTTCACCTGGCAGATCCGAGATGCTCGACCCCTCCATGATCGAGGGCAGCCTGGCGCTCTCGCCGCTCCCTCGACCGGCGCTTCGGCACCGTCACCACCGGCGCCAAAATGACCGACGTTCCCGGCCACACCCGCGGCATCGTTCCGCCGCTGGCGAGGAACGGCGTCACGCTTCTTGAGATCGGCGTGAATGGCGGCTCCACGCCCGCCGAATTGCCGCCCGATCTTCTTGTGGAAGGACCCATCCGGCGCCAGCCTGCCCATGATGTATCACCACGAATACGGCGGCGTCGCGCGCGTTCCCGGCTCCGATCTCGCGCTGGTCACTGAGGTGCGCGGCGACAACAGCGGCCCGCATACCCTCGAAGAGATCGCGAGCATTCACGCCCGCCTGGCCGCGCAGTTCCCCAATGCGGAAATTCGCGCCGCCAGCCTCTCCGAGATGGCCAACGCGCTTGCTCCCTTTCGCGATCAACTTGCCGGTGGTGACCCAGGAGATCGGCGACACGTGGATTTACGGCTGCGCCAGCGATCCGCTCAAAGTGGCGCGCTATCGCGAACTTGCGCGCCTGCGCGAAAACTGGATCGCCAAAGGCGCTTTTCAAGTGGGCGACGCAACCGATCTGCAGCTGCTGCGCCACCTGCTGCTGGAGGCCGAGCACACCTGGGGCACCGACACCAAAACCTGGCTCGACTTCGACAACTACAAGCCCGCCGATCTGGCCCGCATGCTGGATCACCAAAAACTACAAGGTCGTCGAGTTCAGTTGGATTGAGAAGCGGCAGGACCTGCTGGACGGCGTGGCCACGCTGCCTCAAGCCCTGCGCCAGGAGGCCGGGCTTGCCATCGCCGCCCTAGCCCCCACATGGCCGGTCGTGTCTCCCAATGCCGTTGCGCATCCGCCGGGAACGCCCATCGAGACCGATCATTTCCTCCTCGGCATCGATGCCAAAACCGGCGCCATCACGCGCCTGCGCAACAAGGCGACCGGCCGCGAGTGGGCCAGCGCGAATAATCCCATCGCGCTCTTCACCTATCAGACGCTCTCGCAGGAGGACTATCAGCGTTTCCTCGCCGCCTATGTAATCACCAAGGCCGATTGGGCGCAGAAGGACTTCGGCAAGCCGAACATCGAGCAGCTTCGGAGCGCGCAACCAGGAGTGGCAGCCGGCCTCGGCCCAGGTGCGCGTGGAAGAGACGGACACCGGCCGCCGGATTCGTGATTGCGCTCGAATTCGACGGCCGAACAGGCCTTCACCTCAGGCCGCGCGGCCTTTCCGCGGCGCGCATTCCTCGAGCTGGTGCTGCCCAAGGCGGAGCCGGTGATCCACCTGACCCTGTCGTGGTTTGGCAAGCCCGCCACCCGGCTGCCCGAGGCGCTCTGGCTCACTTTCAATCCCATCGTCGAGGACCCGCACGGCTGGACGGTTGCGACAAATCCGGCGAGCCCATCTCGCCCTTCGAGGTGGTGGCTTCGGGAAATCGCCACATGCACGCCTCTCGGATGGCTTCCTCTATCAAGCCGGCGGCCAGACCTTCGCGGTCGAAACCATCGACGCGCCGGTGGTGGCGCTGGGCGAACGCAGTCCGCTCCACTTCTCCAACCATCAGCCCGATCTGAGTAAGGGAATCCACTCCTCCCTCTTCAACAACGCCTGGGGCACCAACTACATCATGTGGTACGGCGAGGATGTGCGCGCCCGGTTCGTGTTGCGCGCCTGAACGCGCGAGCAGCCTTAGGCCGTTGCCCCCGCGCCAGAAAACGGGAAACTCCGGCACGCCCTTTCATTTTGAACCTTCCTCCCTGCGTATTCTTGACGCTCCGCGCCGCCCCGCGCTTGTACCATGAAGGAAAGCGAGCGAACAGGAGCGCCCACGCCATGAAGATGCGGCCCGGATCGCAAACCGGATTTTTGCTGTGCGGCAAGGAATGGATCGACGGCGAAACCCTGGAGGTGCGCTCCCCGTGGGACCAGGGGCTGGTGGGCCGGGTCACCGTGGCCACCCGCGCCGACGCCCGCCAGGCCGTGGACCACGCCGCGGCCAGCTTGCGGCGCACCCGCGCCCTGCCCCGCTGGAAGCGCCGCGAGATCCTGGAAGACGTGGCCGCGGCTCTCATCGAGCAGAAGGAGCGCTTCGCGCAGCTCATCGTGGCCGAGGCCGGCAAGCCCGTGCGGCTAGCGCGCGACCGAGGTCGATCGCGCCGTGCTTACCTTCAAAACCGCCGCCGAAGAGGCCGTGCGGCTGGGCGGCGAAAGCCTTCCCCTCGACCTCACCGAAGGCAATGAAGGCCGCTGGGGACTCGTGCAGCGCTTTCCCGTGGGACCGGTTCTGGCCATCACTCCCTTCAACTTCCCCTTGAATCTGGTGGCCCACAAGGCCGCCCCGGCCATGGCCGCCGGCTGCCCGCTGATCCTCAAGCCCGCGCCCCAAACCCCCTTCACCGCCCTGGCCCTCGGCGAAGTGATCCTCAAGGCCGGCTGG
This sequence comes from uncultured Acidobacteriota bacterium, assembly GCA_963808795.1. Lineage (GTDB taxonomy): Bacteria > Acidobacteriota > Terriglobia > Terriglobales > Acidobacteriaceae > Telmatobacter. Next base: position 189,841 of record CAWEGL010000004.1, on the reverse strand, counting down.
CCTGACGAGGCTCTGGCCGTCCTCACCCTCGACAACGCTGACACCGCCTGGCTGGCGGAAAAGGAAGATCGCATCAAGCTCCTCAGCTTCACCGGCTCGGCCAAGGTCGGCTGGGGACTCAAAGCGCATTCCGGGCGCAAGCGCGTCCTCCTGGAGATGGGCGGCAACGCCGCGCTTATCGTCCACGGCGACTGGCCTGACCTGGACGAAGCCGCAATTCGCACCGCCCACGCGGCCTTCGGTTATGCGGGTCAGTCGTCCAACAGCGTGCAGCGCGTCTTTGTCGATCGCGGCGTCTTCCAGACCTTCTTGTGGAAGGTAGTCGAGTACACCGCCAAGCTGCCCGCCGGCAACCCCTTAGATGAGGCCACCGAAATCGGCCCCCTCATCCACCTCAGCGAAGCGGAGCGCGTCGAGGCCTGGCTCAAAGAGGCCATCAGCGCCGGCGCCAAGCTCATCGCCGGCGGCGAACGCAAGGACGCGGTCATTACGCCCGCCATTCTCACCGCCACCAAGCCCGGCATGAAGCTGCGCGACGAAGAGGTCTTCGGGCCGGTAATGGCCATCGAGCCGTATGAGGATTTTGAACAGGCGCTCGCCGAAGTCAATCACTCCAGGTACGGCTTGCAGGCCGGTTTGCTCACCCGCGACGCCGGCCGCATCCTCACCGCCTACCGCGAACTCGAAGTGGGCGCGCTCATCGTCGGCGACACCCCCACCTGGCGCCTTGACCCTATGCCCTATGGCGGCGTCAAGGACTCCGGTATGGGCCGCGAGGGCATCCGCTCGGCCATCCAGGAGATGACCGAGCCCCGTATGTTGGTCATGGCCGGCTTCAGATAGTTGACTCAACTAAGGCCTCCGCGGCCGGGAACGCGGCGCATTGCCGCGCCTTTGTCCTTCCTGCGCAATGGTGTATGCTTGACCCGCGAGTTAGGCTAAGGCAGGAAACCCAGGCGCGCCGCCCGCGCTGCGGGGATTAGACCATGACTTACCGGAATCATCTCCCAGAAAGATACCTTCGCTTTGCACCGGCCGTCGCCGTCCTGCTGTGGTGCGCCGCGATGCTTACGCCCCGCCCGGCTTCAGCCCAGACCCGCGAGCAAAATGCGGCGACCTGCATGAACGCCTCTGCCGACCCCGGCCAGCGCATCGCCGCCTGCACGGCGCTCATCCAGTCGGGAAAGGAGGCCACTCCTAGCCTCACCGCCGACTATAACAACCGCGGGCTCGCCTACAAGAGCGAGAGCGACTATGACGACGCCATCCAGGACTTCAGCAAGGCTCTTCAGCTGGACCCGAAGTTTGGGGACGCATTCGACAATCGCGGCGCTGTCTACTTGCTCAAGGACGACTACACCCACGCCACCCAGGACTTCACCGAAGCCATTCGCCTGAACCCAAATGAATTCTTCGCGTTCAACAACCGCGGCATCGCCTACGAAGACGAGAATGACTTCGACCGCGCTATCAAGGACTTCAACGTAGCCACCCGCCTGAACCCGAATGATCCACGGCCTTTCAACAACCGCGGTTTCGCCTACGAAGGCAAGGGCGACTACGACCGCGCCATTCAGGACTACACCGTGGCCGTCCGCCTGGACCCGAGGTATGCCACAGCTTTCATAAATCGCGGCCTCGCCTACGACCACCAAGGCGACCACGACCGCGCCTTCCAGGACTACAACCAGGCCATCCTACTGGACCCGAGGGATGACACGGCTTTCATAAACCGCGGCCTCGACTACGAACACCAAGGCGACTACGACCGCGCTATCCAGGACTTCGACCAGGCCATCCTCCTGGATCCGAAGAACTCCGCGGCGTTTAACGACCGCGGCATCGCCCATGACGATAGGGACGAATACGATAGTGCCATTCAGGACTACACCGAAGCCATTCGCCTGGACCCGAAGGACGCCGAGGCTTTCAGCAACCGCGGCAACGCCTATAAAGATAAACGCGAGTACGACCCCGCCATCCAGGACTTCAACCAGGCCATCCAACTGGAACCGAGGGACGCCGCCGCGTTCAATAACCGCGGCAACGTCTACGAGGACGAGGGCGAGTACGACCTCGCCATCCAGGACTTCAACCAAGCCATCCAACTGGACCCGAAGAACGCCCCGATCCTCAGCGACCGCGGCCTCGCATACGCTAGGAAGGGCGACTTCGACCGCGCCACCCAGGACTTCAACCAGGCCATTCGCCTGAACCCCAAGGACGACCAGGTGTTCAGCAACCGCGGCATCGCCTACGCAAAAGAGGGTGACTTCGACCGCGCCATCCAGGACTTCAGCGAGGCCATTCTCCTGAACCCGAAGAACGACAAAGCGTTCGAGAACCGCGGTCACGCCTACATCATCGAGCGCGACTACACCCGTGGCATGCAGGACCTCAACCAGGCTATCCACCTGAATCCGAGCAACGCTCTGGCGTACCTCAACCGAGGCAACGCCTACGCCGGCATGCGCGACCTCGACCGCGCCATCCAGGATTACACCCAAGTCATCCACCTGGACTTGGAGGACGTCGACGCGTTTGAACAACGCGGTCTCACTTACGTCAGGAAGGGCGACTACGGCCTTGCCATCCAGGACTTCAACCAGGCTATCGGTCTGGAGCCGAAGTCTCCCCTTGCGTTCCTCTTCCGCGGCAACACCTACGAGGCCGAGCACGACCACGACCGCGCCATCCAGGACTACACCGAGGCCATTCGCCTGGACCCGAAGGATGCCGACGCATTCGACAACCGCGGCGACGCCTACGAGTCCGAGGGCGACTACGGCCCCGCCATCCAAGACTACACAGAGGCCATCCGCCTGTACCCGAAGCTTCCCGTTGCATTCCTCAGCCGCGGCTACGCCTATGACAGCAAGGGCGATCGTGACCGCGGCATTCAGGACTACTCCGCGGCCATCAGCCTGGACCCGAAGAACGCCATGGCATGGAACGACCGCTGCTGGGACCGCGCCATCGTGGGCGACTTACAGAACGCCCTCTCCGACTGCAACGAGTCGCTGCGCCTGCAGCCCAACAACCCGAGTACCCTCGACAGCCGCGGGTTTGTCTACTTGAAAATGAAGAACGCCGATGCGGCAATCGCCGGTTACAACGCCGCGCTGGCCATCAACCCCAAGATAGCCTCGTCCCTCTACGGGCGCGGACTTGCGGAGCTTATCAAGGGAGATAAGACCAAATCGGACGCCGACATTGCCGCCGCCAAAGCCATTGACCCCAAGGTCGCCGACGAGTTCGCGCGGCAATAGCGAAACCAGAGTGACTATACCCCGAAGCCGCGGCACTCAAGTCGACGCGACCCAAAGGAGCGGCGACCTGCACAAAGCTCAACAGGGCACTCCTACTCTGGTTTCGCTCAAGGTGTCCCCGCGCCCCGCTGAAGATAGACCATCGCATCCTTCGCAAGGCTCAGGACGCGGCGCGAACGATCGGAGAGTGAAAATAATAAAGAGGCAGGGAATCTGCGCTTCTTACTTGCCCTTGCCTTTGGCCTTGGCTTTCTGCGCGGCCCAGCGCTTCCGCTGCGCATCGGCAATCCGCTTGCGCGCATCGGCGCTCAATACCCGCTTCTTTCTGGTCTTGGGCTTGGCCGTCGCCTTCCCGGCTTTCAGTGCACTTATCCGCGCGGAAACTTTGCCGCTGTTGTTGAGCAGCGCGCGCACCTGCACGAGCTTGGCGATTTCGGAGTCTATTTGAGCAAGAATCGATTCATTAGCCATAACTAAAGATTAACTGAATATTTCCCGCTTGCACAGTCCCGTCCTCAACTTCTTCAACTTATAACGATTCCGGAGTTGCTAGAACTGGTTGCACAATCGGGGTTTTGAAAGGGCACGAATTTATTCGTGCCGCAATAGCCGCATAAAACGCGGGCTTTAGCCCCTGAGGGATGTTTTTCGCGCACTGCGGCATTTGGGCAACCCGTCCTACTCTTGAATCGCTGTAGAAGCGAAAGTGCTATGAGTTCTGTTTGCCTGCGGCCTTTGCTTATGCCTTCCGCGGCGCGTCAAACGCCAACTCCTCTAGCCTGCTCGCTTACAGCGCAAGCTCGCCGGCAATCCCCGCCCTCCAAAGCAAAGAGAACAGCCCTCGCGGAGCGTCCTCTTTGCTTTGCATATCGCTCTGACCTACCTCTCCGCTTTACCCGAGATAGAGCACGTGTACATAGGTGCCCAGCCGGACGTTATAAGCCAGGTACCAGCCGATGTGGTCGGGATCTTCGTAGATGACGATTTCATCGCTGTCCCAGAGCCAGCCGTCGCAGTAACCCACGTCGTATGGCGCCACGCTCCAGTACCACCCGTTGAACCAGAAGCGTCCCGGTCCGCCGCCGGCAATCCGCCACTCATGCGAAGGGCCAAAGCCCCCCATAAAGTGACCGTGCTGCCAGGGATGGTCAAGTTGATAGTGCGGGTCATTGCGGCCGGTGTCGTGGCCCACCCAGGTCTTGCCGTCCACGTGTGGGACGTTGGGGTGGCCGGGCTTGTCCGCAAAGTTGCGCTGCGGGCTGGATGGTTGCGGCTTGCCTCTGTACGTGCTGGGCCCGTGCGCAGGCGGCTTTTGAGCGCGGCTCTGCTGATTCGGTTGGCTCTGGTGTTGAGCATGGCTCTGGCCCTGGCCGAATGCCGGTGCCAGAAACAGAAACATGGCCATCAATGCAAGGTACGTGGTGCGCATGGTGTCCTCCTTACGCTGCCGCCGGGATGCGGGGCCAGCGGCCCCACTTAGAAAGCTCAAACTGCCGCCGCATCGAGCATCCGCCGTGGTCGGCCGCTGCATCGATTCCCGGATAGGCCATCTTAACCATGTGGGATGAGACCCTGCAATGAAAATTAAGTTGCTTCCCCATGAATTTTGTCTTGGGGAGCGCCTGAATAAGTCACCGCGTAGATAGGGCGCGACCGAGCACCCTCTGGGCCTCGCGCCTCACAACTCGCAACCTTGACGCAGCTTTAGCTCTGCGGGATGGTCTTCTCGAAATTTCTATTTTTGCCCGGGAGTCTTACGCGCTTACCGCGGCCGGCGCGCGCCGCCACGCGTAGAGCGGGAACCGGTTCGCCATCTCCGCCACATCGCCGCGAATCCTCTTGAGCGCCGCATCGTCGTTGCGCGCCTCCAGCGCTTTCGCGATCCAGGCGGCGATCTGTCGCATCTCCGCCTCTTTCATCCCCCGCGTCGTCAGCGCCGGCGTCCCCACGCGGATCCCTGAAGGCTTCAGTGGAGGATTGGTGTCCCACGGAATCGAGTTCTTGTTCACGGTAATGCCGGCCTTGCCCAGCGCCAGTTCTGCCTCGTTGCCCATAATGCCTTTCTGGAACACATCGACGAGTATCAGATGGTTGTCCGTACCGCCAGAAACCAACCGGAACCCCGCCGCTTGCACCCCATCCGCCAGCGCCTTCGCGTTGGCGACAATCTGCACAGAGTAAGTGCGAAACTCTGGCCGCAGCGCCTCGCCAAAAGCCACCGCCTTGGCCGCCACAATGTGCACCAGCGGCCCTCCCTGCTGGCCGGGAAAGACCGCCTTGTCCACCGCCTGCGCCAGCTCCTGCGTGCAGATGATCAGCCCCGCCCGCGGCCCGCGCAGCGTCTTGTGCGTGGTGGTGGTGGTGATCTGCGCGTGCGGCACGGGTGAAGGATGCACCCCCCCCGCCACCAGTCCCGCGATGTGCGCCATATCGAAGATGTAAATCGCGCCCACCTTGTCGGCAATCTCCCGCATGCGCGCGAAATCCCATAGCCGCGGATAGGCGCTGGCCCCGCCGATGATCACTTTGGGCTTCTCTCTCTCGGCCGTCGCCTCCATTTCGTCGTAGTCGATGGTCTCCGTATCGCGCCGCACGTGGTAGAACGTGGTGCGGTAGAGCTTGCCGCTAAAGCTCAGCCGGTGGCCGTGCGTCAGGTGGCCGCCGTGCGACAGATCCAACCCCAGAATCGTGTCGCCGGGCTGCAAAACCGCCGCGTACGCCGACGCGTTGGCCTGCGAGCCGGAGTGCGGCTGCGCGTTGATGTGGTCCCCGCCGAAGAGCTGCCGGGCCCGCTCACGCGCCAGGTTCTCCACGATGTCCGCGTACTCGCACCCGCCGTAGTACCGCCGCCCAGGGTAGCCCTCGGCATATTTATTGGTGAACACGGAGCCGGCCGCCTCCAGCACTGCCTCGGAGACGAAGTTTTCGCTGGCGATCATCTCCAGCCCTTCGTGTTGGCGGAGAGTTTCCTGGTCAATGGCTGCGGCCACTTCGGGGTCGACTTGGGCAAGGGGGAGGGACATGCGGTCAGTCATACAGAAATTCTATCTCCTATCCCATGCCGGCCAGCTCCAAGACGTCCAGGACCGCGTCGCCGCCTGGCAGTCCGCCCATCCCCGCCCCGCCGCAACCAAGTAGCCGTCGGAGGCCGGGGCTGCAATTCTCCTGTTGACACTCTACCCATGCCCGTGAGATGGTTCCTGTAGAAGTTCAACAGGAGCCCCCATGGGCGGAAGCAGACCGGATGTGCTGCAAGGCACCCTGGACCTGATGGTCCTCAAGACGCTGGAATCGATGGGACCGCTGCACGGCTACGGGATTGCCCGGCGCATCGAGCAGGTGAGCGGCAACACTCGCTGAGCCTGAATCAGGGGACCATCTACCCCGCGCTTCTGCGCCTGGAGCAGCGCGGCTGGATCAAGGCGGCGTGGGGCGTTTCCGATAGCAATCGTCGCGCCAGGTTCTATGCGCTCACCCGCATCGGGCGCAAACAGGTCGAAAAGGAAACTGCGAACTGGGAACGCATTGCCGCCACCATGGCGCGGTTTCTCGCCCCGTCCAGTTAGGAGACGCTATGGACCGCATACGGATTCTGCTCCGCCGCTGTGCGGCGTTGTTTCGTGCCGCCAAGCTGGACGCGCAACTGGACGAAGAGCTGCAGACGCACATCGATCTCGCCGTCGAGGAGCATCGCAAGCGAGGGTTGCCGGAACAGGAGGCGCGCACCCATGCGTTGCGCGCCTTTGGCGGCGTGACGCAGACTAAGGAACGCTACCGCGAGCAGCGCGGAGTTCCGCTCCTCGAGCAGCTCGGCCGCGATCTTCGTTTCGCGCTGCGCCAGCTGTTTAGATCACCTGGCTTCACATTGGTGGCGCTGCTCACGCTGGCGCTGGGCGTGGGCGCGAACACTGTAGTCTTCTCGCTGATCAATGGCTTGCTTTTAAGGCCGCTGCCTGCGCCCCATGCCGACCGGCTGGCGGTGCTCCGCATCGAAGAGGGCGGCCCGATGCCCAACTACTCATTCTGCACTCCGTTCTTCCGCAGCCTTGAGAAGAGGCATGACGTCTTTGCAGACATTTTTGCTTTCAACCAGGATACGCTCCAGGTGCGGGGTTCATCCGGCAATGAAAACATCCCAGGCGTGCTGGTCAGCGGGCAATTCTTTCAGGCGCTGGAAACCCCGCCATTACTGGGGCGGTACCTGACGCCGCAGGACGACCAGCCGGGAGGCAGTCCCGCCGGGTTCGCGGTTGTTATTAGCGAATCGTTTTGGAAAAACTGGTTCAACCACGCCCCTGACGTTGTCGGTCGCAAGCTGGTCATCGCCAACACACCGTTCACCGTGGTGGGAGTGATGCCCAAAGGGTTTATCGGCGCCGATCCAATGCAAAGGCCTGAGATCTTTGCCCCGCTATCCGCCGATCCAATCATCGACGCCCCGAGAAACGCCCTCGACGCCGGAATCAATGCATGGTGGATCAACGTCATGGGACGGCTGCAACCCGGCGTCAGCCTGGAACAGGCCAACGCCGAGCTGCGCACGATTTCCGATCCGATTCTGCGCGAGGCGGGCGCCAATGGCCGATATGTCGCCGATGAGGAGAAGCATCATTTCCACTTCGCCGCCGAACCGGGCTCCCGAGGATTTACCTATGCGCGAACAATTTTTCGCAGGCCGCTACTGGCCATGTTCGCAATGTGCGGCGGTATCCTTTTGCTGGCCTGCCTGAACCTGGCCAGCCTGCTGATGGCGCGTGGCGCGGCGCGAAAGAGGGAGCTGGCGACGCGCCTTGCGCTGGGCGCCACGCGGGGGCGGTTGATCCGGCAACTGCTGACAGAGAGCCTGCTGCTTGCGCTGACCGGAGCGGCTGCCGGACTAGTGGTAGGTTCAATTGTCAGCCGCTCACTGGCTGCCATGCTGATGAACATTTCGAACAACCTGCAACTCGACACGTCGCTCGATTATCGAGTGTTCAGCTTCGCCGCACTGATTGCAGTTGTCTCCGCAGTTCTGATCGGCTTCATTCCCGCGCTCCAAGCCACAGCAGGCAATCTGAGCGATCACATCAAAGACGGCCAGCATGCCCGGCAGGCCCATGAGCGCAGGAGACTTCTGCCCCGCGCTCTATTGGCTTCTGAAGTCGCTGTAGCGGTGATGCTGCTGGTCTGTGCTGGACTGCTCGCCACCAGCCTGACGCGGCTGTTTCAGTCGGGCGTGGGCTTCGATCCCAAAGGCCTGGTCAACATCTCTTTCAATATGGACAAGCAGCAACTTGACGGCGAAGCGCTGATCGAGCTCTACCGGCAACTGGACGATGGGCTGAGCCGCCAGCCCGGAGTGAAGAGCGTGAGCTTCCAGTTCATTGTGCCGCTTGCCCACAGAGGCTGGAACGGCTTTTACTCCACCCCAGCAGGAGGCAAGCACCTCATATTCATGAACAGTGTGGCGCCGGCCTATTTCACAACCATGCGAATGCCCGTCTTCACAGGGCGCGAATTCAGTTGGAGCGACACCAAGGCCTCGGGGCTGAAGATCATCCTGAATCAAACCGCCGCGAAACAGTTTTTCCCAGGCGGGGATGCGTTGGGTCAGCAGGTGCTGAATCCTCGCGAAAAAACCTCCTATGAGGTAGTGGCTGTTGTGGGCGATAGCAAGTACATAGACATGTCCGCGCCCGCGCCTCCCATTGGCTACGTGCCGATCATGCAAGACGAACGGGAGAAGCCATCGTTGAATGCCGTAGTGCGCATAGGTGGACCGCAAGGGCCGTTGGCGGGGGCAGCGCGTGCGCTGGCCGCCAAGCTGGCGCCGAGCATTCCTGCGCCGGTTATGACGACCATGGACGATGTGCTCAACGAATCGGTCATCGCGCAACGGATGATGGCAATGCTCGCAGTATTCTTTGCCGCGTGCGCTCTGCTGGTGACTGGCATTGGCCTTTACGGAACGCTGGCGTACTCGACGGCGCGGCGGACCAGCGAGATTGGCATTCGCATGGCGCTGGGAGCCCGGCGCATGGAAGTTGCGGCGATGATCTTCAAGGAAAATGCCGGGGTAGCGGCCACCGGTTCGGGCGCGGGACTGTTTGCGGCTGTTCTTTTATCGCGCGTCCTTGCCAGCTTTCTCTACGAAACCTCGCCGCGCGATCCTTGGGTGCTGGCGGGGTCAGTGGTTGCTCTCACCATCATCGCCAGCGCCGCGTCGCTTTTGCCGGCGCTGCGCGCCTCCCGGATTGAACCCATGCAGGCATTGAGAATGGAGTAAGGCAGGCACTTTGCCTTCTCGGCCCGCGGACGCGATCGGGATTGCGGCTCCAGCCCTTCCCGCTATCCTAAGCTGGATGCAAACCCTCAAGCCCCGCCTGCTGCAACTGCCGTTTGTTCTTTGGACTTGCCTCTGGGGGATCGGGATTGCCGTGCCGGCTCACGCGCAATCTCCCGCTGCCACGCTCACGCCAACCGTCGTCCAGGCCGGCTCGCCGGAGCTGATTCGCGTGCAAGCGCCGGCCGGCGCACAGCTCTCTGGCGAATGGCTGGGCCGCCAACTCGAATTCTTTCGCGGGCGCGCGGGACGCGGCTGGTTCGCGCTCGCCGGCGCCGATGTGGAAGCGCCCGTGGGCCCTTCCACGCTGCGGATCGACGTGCGCATCGACGTCCGCCTCGCCGGCGGCGGCCTGCGCACCCTCAGCCGCACCATCCCCATCCGCGCCGCGCATTACCGCACCAGCTCTCTCTCCGTCGCGCCGCGGTTTATCTCGCCCACCCCTGAAGAGCTGAAAGCAATCGAGTACGAAATCCGCCTCAAAGACCGGGTCTTTTCCGTCAGCGCGCCGCGCCCGCTTTGGTCCGGCGACTTCCGCGCCCCGGTGCGCGTCGCATCCGTTGCCAACTTCGGCGCCAGGCGCCTCTTCAACGGCAAGCTGGCCAGCGTTCACAAGGGATTGGATTTTCTCGCTCCCATGGGCACGCCGGTCCACGCCTCCAATAGCGGCGTGGTCGTGCTCGCCGAGCGCCTCTACTTCGAGGGCAATTGCGTCGTGATCGACCACGGCCTCGGCCTCTACACCATCTCCATGCACCTCAGCCGCATCCGCGTGCGCGAGGGCGAACGCGTGGCCAAAGGGCAGCTGGTGGGCCTCAGCGGCGCCACCGGCCGCGTCACCGGCCCGCATCTCCATTGGGCCGTCCGCTGGCAGAACGCCTATCTCGACCCCGCCAAGCTCCTCCGGCTGAACTTGAGCGTGGCCCATTAGCGTAGTGCTAGCTTGTCCTGCCGACTGCGTTTGGCCGGGCTTGAGAGCCCGCGAAGCGGGCAAAAGATGGTAGCCACAGGCGCAAGCCTGGGGAAAGAGGGCGAATTCCGAAAGCCCAGCCCCCGCAGGGGGCGTAAGAGCAGACTCCAGACAAGTCATTTGCCGATGACTATCGGATATTTTTCTGACGCACTACGTTAGCGCGCAGTGACTTCTTCTTCGGCCTCCTGCGCATCCCCGGCAGAAGCGCTGAGCCCGGCCGCCTTCTCTTCCCGCAGCGCCTTGAACGCCCGGTACACAAACCACCCCATGTGCCAGCCGTCGATAAACTTGAAAGGCGCTTCGCCGGTGGTGTAATGTCCGCATGGCAGCACGTGCGGCTCAAAGCGGACCCCGTAGCGCCGGAAGGCCTCGACCACCTGCAACGAGTACTCCTTGGGAAACGTCAGGTCGTAGTTGGCGTAAACCAGCAGCACGTTTTTGCCCGCGCCGTTAGCCTCCGGCCCCGCGAATCTTCCGTAATAATTGACCGGGCTGATGGCCGCCCACAGCGCGCGCAGCCGCTCCTGCGTCAGGCCGGCCTCTTCCACGGCCTGGCGGATGTGGCGCGTGCTTTGCCCGGCCCACACCACGTCCCCGAACGAAGTCGACGCGTGGTTGAAGGCGTTCACCCTCAGCCGCGCATCGTGCGCGCTGGCCAGGAAGGCGTAGCACGACCCCAGGCTCGTTCCCAGCACGCCGAAGTGCTCGTATCCCTGCTCCTCCAGCCAGTCCACGCAGCAGCGAATGTCCACCACCGCCTGCCGGCACGCCGAGATCGTGCGCCCCATGTTGGCGCTCACCGCGTAGTCGGAGCGCTCCAGCTCCGTCGGCCGCCGGATATCGTGATACGGCTTCGAGAGCCGCAGCGCCGAGACCCCCATGCGGTTAAAGACCCTGCACAGCGCGTTGTGGCTGAACCCGTCCGCGTTCCACTGCGGCAGCACCACGATGGCCTGCTTGGGTCGCGCCGGATCCGTGTGTGCTGGCGCCTCATACCAGCGCGCGTTCACCAGATCGTTTTCCGGGTACGGCGTCCGTTCCGGCGAAGTAAACCGCAAGTACTGCGCCTTCTCCAGCCTGCCTGCCGCCGCTAGCTCGCGTATCTCCGCCTCTTTGGCCAGCGTCTCCGGCCGCACGTTGGTCGGAAACAGTTGCGGATAGCGCTCTTCCACCCGGAAGTCCGTAGGCCGCGCATAGCCAAAAAACTTGTCGCTATGCCGGATCAAAACTTCATTGATCCGCACCATCGCCGCCTCGGCCGCCGCATCATCGCCCAAAACCTCCGCGCCAGACACAGCGCCGCCCAACCCGTTGGCCTCCAGAAACGGCGTAATCCACTCCAAGCCCCACTCCACCGGCCGCACCACGCGGTTCTCGTCGCGCGTGGTCAACCGCGTCTCCCATGCGAACATCCGCCGCGCGTACCAGTCCCTGATCATCGATCCGGTCCAAGTTTACCAGCGCAACGCAGTTGCTCTTGTTTACCTGCGTCCTCGCCATCCCTTGCGCCCATGCCCTCCGCCTGCCCTCCACGGTACGATGATCCCATGCACGATACCCTCCGCGCCGCCCGCCGCATCGCTTTTTTCGGTGGCAGTTTTGACCCTCCCCATCTGGGTCATCTGGCCGTAGCGCGCGCCGCCCGCGCCGCCCTCCATCTCGATACCGTGCTCTTTGCCCCCGTGGGCGCGCAGCCGCTCAAAACCTACGGCGCCACGGCCGCCTTTCAGGACCGCCTGGCCATGACCCGCCTGGCCATCGCCTCTGAACCCGGCTTCGCCATCTCCCTTGCCGATGCGCCCAAACCCTCCGGCGATCCCAACTTCACCCTCGAAACCTTAGAACGTCTCCGCGCCGAACTGGGACCGGATTGCGCCCTCTTTTGCCTCATGGGAGCCGACTCGTTTTTCAACTTGAAGAACTGGCATCGCGCCGCCGAGATTCCTTTCCTCGCCCCTTTCATCGTCGCCTCCCGCCCCGGCCGGCCGCTGGGCGAGCGAATCTCCGCCCTTGAAGCCGCGCTCCCGCCGGGATTAACCCTCGAACCCGCGCCGCACCTTCTGCCGCCGCCAAGCAACTCCGCACGCAGCCCTGCCCCATCCAGCCCCGCCGAATCCAGCCTCACGGTGCGCGCCTTCTCTCTCCTGAACTCCGCCGGGGACCGCGCGCCATTCTATCTCCTTCCCGGCCTCCACGTGGAGATCAGCGCCTCCGCGATTCGTGAGGCGATCCGCGCGTATGCCAGCCCCGAGCCTCTAACCGCAGCCGTGGCGTCCGGCCCCCTGCCCGCCTCCGTCCGCGATTACATCATCGATCACAACCTCTACCGCTAGTACCGCGACCGTGTGTTTGCGTAATTGACCGAGTGTAGCGCCGGTCTCCTGACCGGCTGTAGTGCGGGCCTCCCGGCCCGCACCTGTCCCGAAGCGCCGCTCCGCATCGCCCTTTCCTCCGGAAAACCCCCTCGCCGGCCCCCTCCCACTTTTCCGCAACCGCAAATTCGCTGTACGATGTGGTGTGGAGAACTATCCCGCCGCATGACCATTACGCCCGCGCCCCAGCCAACTCCCGCCCCACAACAAACACGCATTTTGGTTCAGACCGCGGCCGCGGTCTGCGAAGAGAAAAAAGGCCAGAACACCCGCATCCTCGAGCTCGATCCCATCGACTCCGGGCTTTCTGACTTTTTCCTCGTCACCTCGGCCACCAACGACCGCCAGGCCATCGCCATCGCCGACGAGATCGAGCTGCGCCTCAAGCGCAACTTCGCCGTCTACCCCCACTCCGTCGAGGGCCGCCGCCATGGCCAGTGGATTCTGCTCGACTACGTGGACTTCGTGGTGCACGTCTTTCTCGCCGAACGCCGCGCCTTTTACGACATCGAGCGCCTACGCAAGTCCGCCCGCCCCCTCACCCCCGCCGAGTTCGACGCCGAGCTCAAAGCCGCGCTGGCCAAAAAGACCCGCTTGGCGCGCAAAAAGGTGGCCGCAAAGGCCAAGCCTGCCGCCAAGCCGGCGTCGCGCAAGGCGGCATCGGCAAAAGAGCCCGCCGCCGCAAAGAAAAAATCAGCCAAACCCGCTGCCAAGCGACCGGCAAAGAAGCCAGCGGCACGCGTGCGCGCGCCGAAGAAGTCTGCACGTCCCTAAGCCGGCTCGCGCCGCGATTCAAATTTCCACGGTTCTTGCATTTCGGTTCTTGCATTTCGGGAACGAATCATCTAGCACTAATCTAGATTGGAGGCTGGGCGATGAAAACGGTGGGACTGTTTCAGGCCAAGCGGCGGCTCTCAGAGCTCGTCGACCGCGCAGCGCGCGGGCAGGCCGTGGGCATCACCTGCCGCGGCGTGTTGAAGGCTGTACTCGTACCCGCCCCCCGCCAAGCGAAGCGGCCCTTGGCCGAGATCTTCGCCTCCTTGCGCGGCGCGATCTGCCTTCCCGGCGGCGTGACGGCGAAGAGCTTGATAGAGGAAGGCCGCCGCTTGTGAAGGACTTCGTGCTAGACGCCTCAGTGGCCTTGGGTTGGCTGTTCGACGATCCCCCCTCCGCTTAAGCCGAGCGTATTCGCCGGCACTTGATCTATGGATCCCGGCATTCGGTGCCGGTTCATTGGCATCTGGAAATTGCCAATGCGCTGCTTACCGCGAGGCGGCGGAAGCTGCTGCGCACGGAGATGTCCGGAATCTTGGGCGACCTCTCCGCCCTGCTGCTCTTTATGGAAACCGACGATCTGCCTGACGACATCGGCACGCTGGTGGGCATCGGCCAGCGGCAGCAGCTCACCGCCTATGATGCCGCGTATATCACGCTCGCGGGCCGCCGCAATCTGGCCCTCGCGACACAAGACGCTGCCATGACCTCCGCCGCCCGCCGCCTCAAGATTCCCATCTTCGCCTGACTGCGCCCCATCTCACCATCGCGGTGAACGCCGCCCGGCCCGCGCGTACTTCCTTCCCGGCGCGCCAAACAAAAGGGCGTCCGCCGCCGCGGACGCCCCTGGTTGCTTGCCCGGCTTTGCCGGAGGGTTTAGAACATGAACCTGCCCGTGAACTCGACGATGCGGATCGTGGGATCGCCGCCCAGGCCCGAGCCGTAGATAGTGGTCGGCGGCCCTTCGGCGTAAAGCGACAGTCCGAATTGGGAACTATCGATGCCCGTGACGGGAAGACCGAAGCTCGGGTGGTTGAAGAGGTTGAAGGCGGTGAGGCCGGCCTCAAACTTCCCTTGGTCGCCCAAGTGGGGCAGCTTAAAGCCCTTCAGGAGCGTCATATCGGTGTCGAAGTAGTGCGGTCCGAAGAACTGGTTGCGCTCAATCGCGCCGAATGGCGAGACGGTGGGCGCTACGGCTCCGTCGACGTAATAGTTGGGGAAATCCGCGGGGGTTAGGCACGGGGTCGTGGCTGCGCTGGGACCGCAATGGTGCGGTGTGCCCGGCGCTGCCGCGATCGGGATGGGGTTGTACTCACTGCCGTAGTTCCCCACTCCAAAGTCGCCTACGTAGGCGGTCGGAGTAAACGGAGTTCCGCCGTTGTAGAAGATTGTGCCGCCCAACTCCCAGCCTTCGGTCAGCACCCTTGACCCGCCAAAGTACGGCATCTGGTAGAGATAGGTGCCGGAGAAGCTCTGGGGTATATCGTAGTCCGCATTGCCGTAGTTCTGGCGCAGGTCATAAGGATTGATCTGCCCAGCGATGCTCGATGTATTGAAGGGCAGGATGCCGCCGTTCGAGATCTCGTCCAGCGCATGGCTCCAGGAATAGTTCAGTTGCATATTCAGGCCGTGCCCTTGGATCAGGTAGCTGACCAGGAAGCCGTTGTAGTTGGAAACGGCACTGCTCTCCACTTCGTTCACCGGCCCAAAGCTGGGCGCGGGCGAAGCCGCTGGCAGGCCGTAGGCCCCGGCGTTCGCATTCACGCCGACATTCTGGACCGGCTCGTGGTAGCCGCGGTTGCCCACGTAGCCAATTTGAATGCTCTCCGTGCGGCTGATCGCACGCTGGATCTGCAGGTTCCACTCCTCATAGGTGGGATAGTGCAGTGTCCCCGCCACGGTGGTGAAGCTCGGAGCCTCGAAGAGAGGGTTGAAGCTCGACATCGAGGTGTAGCTGCCGCCGTTCTTGAAGCACGAAGTTGGGTTGAAGGTGCAGTTCTGGAAGGTGTTGTTTGCGCCCGCCATCAGCGATTGCGCGCTGCTGGGATCGGATGGGTTCACCTCCATCCCCGAGTTCTCCACGTAAAAGGCCAGATTCAGTGGAGGATTGTCCAGCATGTCGTCGGCGATCGTGCCGGGGAAGACGTCGGCAAAGTAGCCGAAGCCGCCGCGCACCACCGTCTTTGTATCCGGAGAGTACGTGAATCCTATGCGCGGCTCGATCATGTAGCGCTGGTAGGCGTTGAAGGCTGTCGGCAGGTTGTACTTGATCTGGGAGTTATAGGCGCCGGAGGCGGAGCCCAGGGAAGTGGTCCCTGCCTGGGAAAAGAAGCTGCCGC
Organism: uncultured Acidobacteriota bacterium; assembly: GCA_963808795.1. GTDB lineage: Bacteria > Acidobacteriota > Terriglobia > Terriglobales > Acidobacteriaceae > Telmatobacter. Next base: position 173,792 of record CAWEGL010000004.1, on the reverse strand, counting down.
CAAAGTTGGAGAGGCAGTTCTTCAGGCAGGTGACATTCGAGTTCCTTTCCACCCGTATGCCTGCCGTTATCATCGCTTTTGGCGTCGGCTTCCAGTCGTCCTCGAAGTAGAGGCCCAGCGTGTACAGCGATAGCGGCAGATTCAGACTGACTGGGAAATTCTGAACGCCCTCGTCTGAGGTTCCGCCCTCGAACCCCGACCAGTACCCTTCCGTTTCGCCAGCAGGCGGGGTGTACCCGCCCTGTTCCACGTAAATTAAGGGAGTGTTATAGACCCCGGTGTCATAGTCGGAGAGATCGTTTTTCTTGTAGTTGAAGCCGGCTTTGAACGTGTGCCCGCCCGTCGTGTAGCTGAGGTCGTCGCCGATCTGATACTGCGTAACGTTGCGTCCCTCCGGCCAGTATTCTGCCAGGTTGTTGAGGTCGGATGCGAAACCGTCGTCCCAGTACATATCGAAGGGGAAGGTAGCCAACTCCGTCGTGGGATCTGGGTTGACGAAGGCGGCGCTGTACCACGAGCCGGACATGAAGAACTGATTGACAGCCTTGGTGCCGAAGGTGTGGGTTTCGGCGAACTGGCCCTCGTAGTCCGGCTGATTGCTGTCCGCGTCAAAGGCCGAATTGATGGGGTCGGTGTAGCTGGGCTGAACGCCGTGGTCGTACTTGAAGTGCCCGAACATCTTGTCGTTGGGGCCCAGGTTCGCGTCCACGCGCCCGGTGATCAGCTTCTCGGTCATGGCCAGCTCCGCGGGAACCGACAGCGCCAACTGGCCCGGTAGAGCTGATGTGCCTGTAGTTGGAACCGCATCGGCATAGTTGGGCGTGCCGTTATACAGGGCAAAAGCTTTGTTATAGAATGCGCACTCGCTGTTGTAGCCCGCCTCGTAGAGGCTGCTGGTACCGTCGTCGCAACTGGCGTCGCTTCCCACCACACTGCTCTCGAAGGCGGAGCTGGGCAGGTAGACCACGCTCTGGCTGGCGGTTACAAACGTAATCCCTTCCGTGTTGAAGAAGAAGAAGACCTAGTTTTTCTTGATCGGTCCCCCCAACGCGCCGGCCCATTGGTTGAAATTGGAAAAGGGGCGGGCTACGCCTGAACCGGAGTAGAGAGGATTTTTGTTGTACCAGTTATTGGCGTTCATGGATCGGCCGTTCCAGCTCCAAATCAGGTTGCCGTGGAACTTATCGCTGCCCGCGCGGCTGATGGAGTTGAGCTGCACCCCGCCCAGGGTGCCGTACTCGACCTCGTAGGCATTGGTCACCACGTCGGATTCCTGAACGTCGTTCAGCCCCAGTAGAAGATTGGACGGTCCCGAATTGTTCAGGTTCAGGAACGGATCGTTCTCTTCCATGCCGTTCATGGTGAAGTTGTTCGAAACGCCGGGCAGGCCGAACGCCGAAAAGTTGCCGTAGCCCAGGGCGCCGGTGGCCGAGTTCGCGCCGGTATTCATCACCACGCCCGGCTTGGCCTGGGCCGTATAGGTAATGTCGCTGCCGGGGTTGGGAATGTCTTGCAACTGCTCCAGCGTGACCGTTGTGCTCAATTGCGCGCTGTCAGTTTGCAGAAGCTGCGTCGTGGCGTTCACCTCAACCGTTTCCGACGCGGCTCCAAGCGACAGCGTAAGGTTTTGCGTGGTGATCTGGCCCACGGCCACCGTCACGTTTGTCGAGCCTACTGCGAATCCGGTTGCCGAGGCGGTCAGAGTGTAGGTGCCGGGCTGGAGCAGCGAGATGCGGTAGGCGCCGGTGGCTGACGTGGTGACCGCGGAGCTGGCGCCGGTTTCTTGGCTCACCACCTTTACTGTCGCGCCCACTACGGCGGCGCCGCTGGGGTCCAATACCGTGCCGGCGATGTCACCCGACAGCATCGATTGGGCATGCGCGGCGGGCCCACCCCCGATTCCAGAAATTACCCCACTAAATAGGAACAGCAACGCCGCCCCCGCTGTCAAAGCCATCATCTGCATCCGCATAAATCGCATCGAAATCCTCCTCAAACCCTCGGCATCGGGTGCCCCTTTTAGGCCCCTCGCGATCCCCTTGCTGTGCTTCGGCGCCCCTGTCGCGCTCCCTAACCGCAAATGCACCGGGATCTCCAATTTGGCACTTAAGCTCGGCTGAGTTTAATCCCTAGGTCCTCAGAGGAATGTGTCCCCAATCACAGTTCATCCCAGCTGCCCCTGGGTCCACGATTGGCCGTTCTCGCCGGTTGCCCTGGAACAAAGTCCATTAGGTAGCTCATTTCCGGCGATTCCTGCCGTGCATCTCCGTCCCTGCCTTCCGGTCTCTCTCAGATCCTGGCGTGCCGTTGATCAAAAGTCTTCCCCGCCAGCACTGGCTGCGCCTCAAGCGCAACTTCGCCGTCTACCCCCACTCCGTCGAGGGCCGCAGCCACGGCCAGTGGATTCTGCTCGACTACGTGGACCTCGTGGTGCACGTCTTTCTCGCCGGACGCCGCGCCTTTTGCCACATCGAGCGCCTGCGCAAGCCCGCCCTCTAGAGCGGTTCCAGAGTTCATGTGCCATTTTGGGGTTCGCTAAATGTGGCATTTTCTTAAGGAAAATGCCACTCGGCAGTGTGCTTTCTGGGTACAGCAACTCTGGAGCCGCTGTAGCGGCGCACCAAACAAAAGGGCGTCCGCCGCCGCGGACGCCCTTTGCCGATTTGGCATTGCTGGTTAGAAGGTAAACCGGCCCACCAACTGCACCACGCGGCCCGGGCTCGGGTCGCCGTTGTAATCGGCCGATTCGTCCACGCTGCTCACCGTGCCAAAGTACGGCCCGTCGGCGAAGCTGCCGTCCGGCGCCGCGAAGTTGGCGTGGTTGAAGGCGTTCGAGGCCTGAATCATCAGTTGCAGCGCCCGCGCACCTTCGTTGCCCAGCGCAATCTTCTTGTAGAGGCTCAGGTTGGTGTAGTTGAAGCCCGGGCCGTGGATCATGCCGCGAGCGACGTTGCCGAAGGTGCCGGTCTGCTGTGCGGAGAAGGGGCTGGGATCGAACCCCCGATTGAGGCCGTTTGCATCCAAGCTTCTCGGATTGAACGTCTTGATGCTAAAGCTGGAGGTGTTCGGAACGTCAGGGCAGGCGTAATACGTGTACTCATCGCAATACCCGGAGTTATACTCGGGGTCGATGATCACCACCGGGAAGCCGGTTTGCAGGATCGTCATCCCATTCACATGCCAGTCGCCCAGCGCCTCCTTCACCACTGGCTGCGCATTCATGCTGGCCAGTAGCGGCACTTGGTAGTCATACGCCGCCGAGAAGCGGTGCCGCGCATCGAAGTCCGAGTTGCCGTAGCTCAGGTGTTGGTATCCCGGATATTGGTTGTATCCCCCTCCGTTAAACCCCGCGCTCTCCAGGCCCGAAGAGTTGTCCAACGCATGGCTGAAAGTGTAGGCCAGCGTAAAGTACAGGCCATGCGAGATATTCTGCGTCAGTTGGACCTCCAGGGCGTTGTAGTTCGAAGCGCCCGTCGTGCCCAGCGTTCCCATAGCCAGGTAAGCGGGAGAGCCGTCAAATACCGTGGGCTGTGCGGTGTATTGCGGGAAGTCGAGATGAACGGCGGAAATATCGCTGACGCAATCCGGGTTGGCAAGGCACGCTGCGTGGCCGGTCGCGGTCACCGGATCGCCTTCGTACACCGTCGCCAGATGGCGCCCTAGCGAGCCCACGTAACCGATCGTCATGATCGCGCTGTTGGTCAGTTGCCGCTGAATATTCAGGTTGAAGTTGAACGCGTAAGGCACGTCGTAATTCAGCGCGATCACGCTGGTGTCCTGCTCCCCATACAGCGCCCAGTCGAGCGCCGTGCCCGGCGCCGGCGGCGTATAGGGGAACGGGCTCGCCTCCGAGCCGCCGCCGCTCACCGCCGGAGCTACGTCGGTAAACGGGTCCAGGAAAGCTGGGCTGCCAGGGTTGCCATCCCCGGTTAGGACACTCGCCGCGCCAAAGGAGTTCAGGAAGTTGGGCGAATCGCCCAGGTTTTGCAGTTGACCCTCTTGCTGGTCCCGGTTGTAGTAAAGCCCAAAGCCACCGCGCAGTGAGAACTGGTGAGCCCCCGCCGCGCCAATCAGCTTCTCCGGCCCGCTGCTCGGAGACCAGTCAAACCCCAACCGCGGCCCAAAGTGGTCCCACTTCGTGGTCGCTCCGCCGGCCTTCGTGCATCCGGGGTCTCCGGGCCACAGAAGGCCCGCAAATCCGCCTGTAAAGACCTTCGACACTTGGTTGCCGATCACAAAGCACGTGATCCCTTCGCCGTTGAACTGGTCGTTGATGTTGGGCGTCTCCGTATCCCACGCCAGTCCGTAGTTGACGGTCAAGTCCGAGGTCGCCCGCCAACTGTCCTGCGCGTACGCGTAGTACTCCCATGCCCGTGTGTCGATGAATCCGCCGGAGGTCTGCTGGTACGTATCGGGAATCCCCAGCAGGTAATCGATGCCGGGGTCGCCCGAGCTATAGGTGCCCTTGCCCCCGTAGCTATAGGAGCCGCTGTTGTCGGCCGAGTAAGGGTTCTTCACCAGGAACTGTTGCATCAGGCCGCCCAGCTTCAGCGTGTGGCGGCCGAAGCTCCACGTATAGTTGTCGGCCGCGCTCAAATTGGCGTCGGTGCGGGGCTGGGGTCCCTCGCGGGTAAAGCCAAGATCGAACAGGCCCGTCAAGCTCATGTAGGGCACGCCGGAGTCTGGATTATTGGGATGTATGTTGAAACCCAGGCTGCTCGGAGCCACTACATTGGCTGGAAAAACGGAGGCAAAGTAAAAGCGGAAGTAGGCCACGCGCAGCACGTTCAGGTGGCTGGCGTCAAAGGCGTGCGTCTCCGAAGCCGAGAACATTTTAAAGTGCTCGGCCTGGACGGTGCCGAAGCCGGGCAGGTTGGACCCGCCAAACCCCAGCGTGGCCGTCGACGGGCTGGACTGGAAGATGCCCGTGCCTGCCAGCCTATCCTTCGAGCTGATCTGATAGTCGGCGTTCAGAATGCCCTGGTCCGAGGCGCCCGTGTCGGCCGTATTGAAGTTGTAGTAGGGGGCAAGCGTTGTGCCGGTGTTGCCAGGGGGTACGTACTCCTGTGCCAGCTTCAACGCCACTGAATTGAAGCTCGACGAGTCGATGTCCACCGGCGTTCCCGCCGGGAAGCAGCCGGCTACGGCTGGCTGCTCGGGCGTGCTGTCCGTCGCGGGCACCTCTGGGATGTCCGTCCACGCCGGATACTCCGTCCCCGGTCCGCACATCGTTCCCGCTCCCAGCGCCGCTCCCGTCCCGGTCGTAATATCGAAGGGAATCAGGCTCTCGGCCAAGCCCGTCGTGCCGTCCTCACCGCTGCTGGCGATGTTGCTCTCCGTGCTGAAGTTCCCGCCCGGCAGCGTCGCGCTCGGCAGAATCCCGCTCTGGAACACCGGCGTCTGCGTGGTTGTGCCCGTGCGGTTGCGATAGCCCTCATACGCCAGGAAGAAGAACACCTTGTTCTTGATCACGGGACCGCCCACCGTGCCCCCGTATAAATTCTGGTGGAACGGCGGCCGTAACTGCGAGAAGTAGTTCCCGTTATTCAGGAACGTGTCTCGGTAATACTCGAAGCCGCTGCCGTGAAACTGGTTGGTGCCCGACTTCAACACCTGGTTCACCACCGAGCCGCTGTTGCGCGCAAACTCCGGATTCATCGTGCTCGTCACCACGTTCTCTTCCGCGATCGCATTCGGGTTGATGGTCAAACCTTCATCCTGCAGCGGACCGTCGTTGTTGTCGATGCCGTTCACCAGGTAGGCATTGTCCGTGGTCTGGCTGCCGTTTGCGGCGTAGGAACCAAAGCGGTCCGACGACTCCACGATGCCCGGCTGGAGTCTCTCCAGGGACGCCGCGTCGCCGCCCAGCATGGGCAGATTCTCAATCTGCGACTCCGGAATCACCTGTTGCAATTGCGTGTTCGTAGTCTCCACTTCCACTGCCGACGCGCTCACCGTCACCGTCTGCGACGCCGTGCCCACCTTCATCTTGGCATTGATCTCCAGATTCGCGTTCACCGTCAGAACGATCCCCGTCGACACGAAGCTCTGGAACCCCGGCGATGCCACCGTCACGCGATACGGCCCGCCGATCTGCAGCGACGGAAATAGGTAAAACCCGCTCTGGTTCGTCGTCGCCACCGTGGAGATACCCGTAGCCGTGTTCAACGCCGTCACCGTGGCCCCAGGCACTACCGCCCCGGACGGATCGGTCACCGTCCCATGAATTGCCGCATTGATTACCTGCGCATTCGCCACGCGAGCGCTAAATTCGCCTGGAAATCCCGCCATCATCAGCAGGCCACAGGCCAACACTAAGTTCTGCAACTTGGAAATTCGCACTTTGTCCCTCCTTCTCCTCAAACTCTCTGGATTGGGAGCCACCAAATCGACGTTTCGCGATCCCGAATTGACTTCCGGGATGCCTGACGAGCCAAGTCCAAGAACAGTCAACTACTTACCCGCCCAAAAATGAATACAACTTTATGCCTATCTCGTTTAACAACTTTATGCCTATCTCGCCTATTCCATAATCGGAGGAGTTCCCATCCTCCCGTCCCGTCCCAGCAAAGCCGGGGGATACACTTTCGCCCAGACGATTGCCTTAATATGCAGCATGGCGGCTGCCAATCGCAATACCCCGCGCGACTTATCTGTATACTGCTGAAATTAAATATGTTATGAGCGTACCCGCGCCGTCGCCCCTCACTCGCTTCTATTAAAATCTGGAGAATTTGGTAGGACTATTCCAAAAATGGACAATGTGTCTCGCCTTTTGCGCAACAAGTTCCTGCCTCGCCCGCTGAGCGGTTCCTCATGAGCGGTTCCACAATTGCTATACCCCGGAACCACTACCGCCAAGTGGCTTTTTCCTTAAGAATAAGCCACCTTGCACAACGCCGGAGAGGCCACGCTTATTGTGGAACCGCTCTCCCTTGCCCCCTCTTACGCTATTCTCCTCTCCATGCGCATCGCCCTTGTCAATGTTGGTTCCCGCCCCACAGCCAAGGACGGTTACGAAGCTCTGGTTCAGGCCTACCTTCGCCGCTGTTCCCCGTTTGCGCTCTGCCAGTCGCAGGCCTTCCGTACCGAAGAGGCGCTCCTCGCCTGGCTCGGCCGCCAGCCGGGCCGCACCACGCCCCTCGCCGTCCTCCTCGATTCCCGCGGCCGCCAAATGTCTTCCGAAGACCTGGCCGCCTGGCTCGGCGCACGCCGCAACGACGGCGCCCAGCACATCGTCTTCGCCGCCGGCCCACCCGACGGCTGGTCCCAAGACGCCCGCGCCCGCGCTCACTTGCTCCTCTCCCTCGGCCCCATGACCCTGCCCCACTCCCTCTCCCGCCTCGTCATCGCCGAGCAGCTCTACCGGGCATTTACAATTCTCACGGGCCACCCGTACCACACCGGCCACTGAAAAGCAGTTGTCAGTGGTCAGGTTTTCAGGTTCCAGGTTCCAGGTTTCAGGGGCCAGGTTTCAAAAGGCGAGCACCAGCATTGGATCTGGAAAGGAAAGTTATCATGCTGCGATCATTTCGCGAATTATCTGTTTGGCAAAGATCAATGCAGTTAGCCACCACAATTTATCGGCTCACCCAAGCGTTCCCGCGCGAGGAAGTTTACGGCCTTGTAAGCCAGCTCCGGCGCGCGGCGGTCGCGATTCCCAGCAACATTGCAGAAGGGCACGGACGGCTGAACGTGGGTGAATATCGCCAGTTTCTGGGGATTGCCCGCGGGTCGAATTTCGAACTCCAAACGCAGCTTGAAATCGCGCGGTCGCTCGGTATGGGTAATGCGGAATTATGTGAAGAAGCCGAAAGTCTGTCCCACGAGGTTGGCAAGATGATTTATGCCATCCTTCAAAAGCTGAAGACCCCGCATGTGGCGTAGGCACAACCTGAAACCTGACACCTGAAACCTGACACCTACCATGACTGACTCTCGACGCGGATTGCTCCTCATCAACACCGGCCCCGGCAAGGGCAAGACCACCGCCGCCCTCGGCACCGCCCTGCGCGCCGCCGGCAACGGCATGAGGGTCCTCATCCTCCAGTTCCTCAAGGGCTCCTGGCACTACGGCGAGCTCGACGCCGCCCAGACCCTCGGCCCCAACTTCGTCCTCAAGCAGATGGGCCGCGGCTTCGTCAAAGTCGGCGGCGCTGAGACCGACCCCGAGGACGTCCGCCTCGTCCAGGCCGCCTGGGACGAGGCGCAGGAGGCCATCTGCTCCGGTGAGTGGGACCTGGTCGTCCTCGACGAGATCAACTATGCCATCAGCTACAAAATGCTCGACCCCGCCCTGGTCGCCGACGCCCTCAAAGCCCGCCCCGAGATGGTCCACGTCATCCTCACCGGCCGCAACGCCCACCCCCTCCTCGTCGAGCTCGCTGACACCGTCACCGAGATGCGCGAAGTGAAGCATGCTTACCAGAAAGGCATCCTCGCCCAGCGCGGCATAGAATACTGAAACGGAGCCGCGTCTACCCGCCGCCCTCGCACCCGGCCCACGCGCCCCAAACCCATCCAGGAGGTAACCGTGCCAGCCGCTACCCATCATCGCTGGGCCGACATTGAGCCCGAGCCGATGAACCCCCTCGTCACCCGCCAATACATCGTCGGCGCCCACACCATGCTCGCCCGCCTCGCCCTCAAAAAGGGCGCCCGCGTCCCCAGCCACCATCACTTCCACGAGCAGATCAGCCACGTCGTCAAGGGCGCGCTCAACTTCTTCATCGATGGCCGCCAGCTCACCGTCCGCGCCGGCGAGATCCTCTGCATCCTTCCCCACGCGCCCCACGAGGTCGTCGCCCTCGAGGACTCCGTCGCCCTCGACATCTTCAACCCTCCCCGCCAGGACTGGATCGACGGCGACGACGCCTATCTCCGAGGCAAATAAGGTATCAAGTCTCAAGGGTCAAGTTTCAGACTGCGTTCACGCCGCATAGCGCCGGACCCCTGACAACTGAAACCTGATCCCTGATCCCTGATCCCTGACCCCTGATCCCTGATTCCCGTCCCCTGCATTTACAATGAGGTTCGTTATGTCCTGGTTCAAGCGCGACAACGGCGACCAACCCTCCGCCCAAGGCGCGCCCACCCCCACTCCCGACACCCTCGCCTCCGACGCCGCCCGCACCGTCCGCACCGAGGGCCTCTGGATCAAGTGTCTCGGCTGCCGCCAGGTCATCTTTAAGGCCGACCTCGAAGCCAATCTCAACGTCTGTCCCAAGTGCCAGCATCACTTCAAGCTCAGCGCCCGCCGCCGCATCGAACTCCTCCTCGAGCCCGGCTTCGAGCTCGTCGACGCCGGCCTCCGCTCCACTGACCCCCTCAACTTCTCTGACGTCAGGCCCTACAAGCAGCGCCTCCGCAAGGCCCAGCAGGAGACCGGCCTCGACGACGCCGTCCTCAACGCCGTCGGCCGTCTCGGCCCCCACTCCGTCGTCCTCAGCGCCATGGAGTACGCCTTCATCGGAGGCTCCATGGGCGCCGTCGTCGGCGAAACCATCGCCCGCGCCGTGGACCGCGCCCGCGCCGCCCGCGTCCCCCTCATCGTCATCACCGCCTCCGGCGGCGCGCGCATGATGGAGGGCGTGGTCAGCCTCATGCAGATGGCCAAAATCTCCGCCGCCCTCGCCCAGCTTGACGACGCCCGCGTCCCCTACATCTGCGTCCTCACCGATCCCACCACCGGCGGCGTCACCGCCAGCTTCGCCATGCTCGGCGACCTCAACATCGCCGAACCCGGCGCTCTCATCGGCTTTGCCGGCCCCCGCGTCATCGAGCAGACCATCCGCCAAAAGCTCCCTGAAGGCTTTCAGCGCTCCGAGTTCCTCCTCGAAAAAGGTTTCCTCGACGCCGTCGTCCACCGCTGCGACCTCAAACCCTACCTCATCCGCGCCCTCGAGTTCATGCAGCCGTAAGAGCCTGTGGCGAAACTCCGGTTTTGAAAGGGCGCGGCCAGGGAACCCACCCAGCGGGTGGGCCGCATGCCGTAAATAGCCCCAAAATGAATGCGGCTTTAGAACTTATCCGTAAATGGCTAGCGCAAATGGGCATCGCAAAGAGGGAGCGCAAAGAGGCATCGCAAATGAGTAGCGCCGACCTCCTGGTCGGCTGTCGTGTGGGCCTCCTGGCCCACGCGCCCACACGCCGCTGTTGGCGGCGCCGGCCAATGCGCTATCCTGAACGGTTCCAGCGAATCGATGCACGGGGGCGCCGATGCCTGCTCAGTCTGCATCCAGGAATCCGGCCATCCTCTCCTACCACACGCTGCGCCGCCTGGTCGGCATCATCGCTTTATCGCTGCCCTTCTCGCTTCCCGCCGGCGCCATTCTGCTGGCCCTCGTCGGCCCCGCCCATGCGCTGCCCCGGCCGCTCGTCGAGTGCGCCATCAGCGACTATAGCTACACGCCCATGCGCGGTGTTTATGTCGGCTGCCTGTGGGTCATGGCCATGTTTCTCATCTGTTCGCGCGGATACGACCGCCATGACGAGATCGCCGGCTACCTGGCCGGCGCCTTCACGCTGGGCGTCGCCCTGTTTCCGTCCGAGAATCCGCGCAGCGTTCAATACTCGCGCCTCCAGATCGACCTTGGCTTTGTTCACTCCGCCTTTGCCGCGCTGATGTTCCTTTCCATCGCTTACTTCTGCCTGTTCCTGTTTCGCAGGTCTTCTCCGGATAGGAAGTTCACCCGCCGCAAACAGCACCGGAACGCAGTCTACTGGATTTGCGGCGTGGTGATCGTCCTCTGCATGTGCGTGATGGTCGGCCTCACGCTAATGGGACTGGTCGAGGCGCCTGTGCCCCTGCACCCGTTCTTTTGCTGCGAATCGCTGGCCCTCATCGCCTTCGGCGTAGCCTGGCTCACCAAGGGCGAAGGCCTGCTCCGCGACCCGCCCCACGAGCGCGTCTAGCTTTTGTGACCCGGCGCTTTATCTCCTCCCCAAAAGCCCTGGACACATAAGTTTGGCTTGACCCATGGCCCTCGTGTCCTAAAATGACTTGCCAGGAGTCCGCCTGAAACGGAGGCCGATACGGCGACACGCAAGACAGGCAAGCCTCAGCGAACATCTTCCGCCGAAGATCCACTCCGGCGCATCATCGACACGACCCCTGCGTTTCTGCACAGTTCTGACTCTGAGGGCAGGTTCGGGTTCTTCAATCAACGCTGGCTTGAATTCCTCGGCGTCAGTGAAGAAGATTTGCAGGGCTGGGCCTGGACTGCCTTCATTCACCCTGAAGACTTAGAAGCAATGATGACAAGCTGGCGTGCTTGCCTTGCCAGCGGAGAGGTGTTCCAATGCGAAAGCCGCGTGCTGCGCGCCGATGGGCGATATCTCTGGTTTCTGCATCGCAACGTTCCCCTGCGGGATGATCAAGGGAACGTCGCGATGTGGTATGGAGCGAGTATCGAGATCGACGATCGGAAGCGTGCGGAGGAAGCGCTCAAGAAAGCATTTCACGAAATCCAAACGCTAAGAGACCAGCTCTACAATGAGAATCTCGCTCTTAAGGAAGAGATTGACCAAACATCCATGTTTGAAGAGATTGTGGGGGCATCGGACGCAATCAAGCGAGTTCTCGTGCTTCTGCGTAAGGTTGCACCAACCGACTCCACCGTGCTGATCACGGGTGAAACGGGAACCGGGAAAGAACTTGCAGCCCGTGCAATCCACAAACGTTCGCGCCGCGAACGGAACGCGTTTGTCGCTGTGAACTGTGCTGCCATTCCCTCTTCTCTCATCGCTTCCGAACTCTTCGGCCATGAAAAAGGAGCCTTCACAGGCGCTATGCAACGGCGCCTGGGGCGATTTGAACTTGCCGACCGCGGAACCATTTTCCTGGATGAGGTGGGCGACCTCCCGACTGAGACTCAGATCGCTCTGCTGCGCGTGCTGCAGGAGCGTGAGTTGGAGCGAGTCGGTGGCGCCCAGCCGGTGGCCGTTGACGTGCGCATCATTGCCGCCACCAACCGCGACTTGGAGGCCGCTGTGGAGGCGGGCTCATTCCGCAGCGACTTGTTTTACCGGTTGAACGTGTTCCCCATTCGCATGCCGTCGCTGCGCGAGCGCGTCGAAGATATTCCTCTGCTCGTCGCATACCTGGTTCAGCGCTATGCCAGCAAGATGGGAAAGAAGATCAGCGCGATCGATAAGAGAACCCTGGAGCTGTTTCAGACCTATCATTGGCCTGGGAATGTACGCGAGCTGCAAAATGTGGTCGAACGGGCCGTCATTCTGTGCGACGGAGCAAAGTTTGCTGTCGATGAGAACTGGATGGTGCGTGCCTCGCCTGCATCTGCGCCTGGTGGAATTGGTCTCGCCTCTCTTGCCGGCCAGGAGAAGCAAATGATCGAGAACGCGCTCGCTCAGAGCCGCGGGCAGGTATCCGGCCCCCTGGGTGCAGCGGCCCGCCTGGGCATTCCCCGCTCCACTCTCGAATCGCGAATCAAGAGTTTGAACATTAACAAGAATCGGTTTCGCTCTGCCTAGCTGACCTTTCAGGCTCCTTCCCTCCGCAAGCACCAAGACGGCCCTCCTTGCCGAAAACCCGGCAATTGCCGAGACCTCGCCACAGGAAACTCTCATGATCCTCAATGGTCTCAGTCATTTGCGTTTGGCATCCGACTTGCACCTATTGCGGGCGTGGTTGCTCGTGAGTTCTGGTCCGGATGTTGAGACTTGAAAAAAGTCGCGACTCACACCTTCTCCGAGTGAGTGGGCGTATCGACGCGGAAAATCTTGCGGAGCTCCAGTTGCAAATGCAAATTCCTCCGCCGCCGATGGCTCTTGAACTTGGTGAGGTGACGCTGGTGGATGCTGACGCTGTGCGATTCCTCGCCGTGGCAGAAGCAGCCGGCACAGAACTTCGAAACTGTCCGCTATTTATTCGCGAATGGATTCGAAGGGGCATCCAGCGCTCGTGAAGCACGAGGGAAACGAATCAGTCCACTTACCTGTGTCTGGCAGCAATGATGGGGTTCAAAATCAATTTTCAGAAAAGGAGAAATGAAATGCAATTTGGATACAACCCGCTCGCAGCGGGAATCGAGGAAATTCGCCGCTCCTGGGGATGGTTTCTCGCTCTTGGAGCCTTGCTGATGCTTTGCGGCGCGGTATGCGTGATCGGTGCTGTGGGCGCTACCTTCGCCACGGTTCTAATCTTCGGATGGATGCTGGTGTTCAGCGGCATCTTTGGTTTGGTGCATGCCTTTCGCACTCACAGTTGGCAGGGCTTTCTACTGTCTCTGCTCAGCGCACTGTTCCGGGGCTTCGCGGGATATCTGCTGATCCGGTATCCGCTCGCCGGGGCAGCCACGCTCACTCTGGTCCTTGCTTCCTTATTGATTGTCGGCGGTCTCTTTCGCGCCATTGGGGCAGGAACGTTGAAGTTCCCCAGCTGGGGCTGGGCTGTGTTTTCAGGAATTGTTTCCCTGGGGCTGGGCATCATGCTGCTGGCGCAATTGCCCATTTCGAGCGTCTGGTTCATCGGCTTCGCCATTGGCGTGGACCTGATCTTCGACGGGGCCTCGATGATCGGTTCTGCTGCGGCCTTCCACAAACTCACCGGTGGCGCACTCCAGAGAGCCGCCTGAATCTGACCCAACTTGTCCCACGCGCAATGCGGGATTTTGAAAGGAAAATATCATGGAAAAAATGCTTGTAGTCGTTTTTGACAATGAAACCCAGGCCTACGAGGGATCGCGAGCGCTCAATCAACTCGATATCGAGGGAAGCATCACGATTCACGCCAAAGCCGTCATCGGCAAAAACAGCGACGGGACGGTCACTGTGAAACAGGGTGAGGACGATTTCCCGGTTCGAACGGTGAGCGGAACAGCGATCGGCAGTCTCGTCGGTTTGTTGGGTGGCCCGGCCGGGCTCGCAGTCGGGGCGCTGGCCGGCACCATGGCGGGAAGTCTTGCCGACCTGTACGTGGCCGGAGTCAACTCAGATTTCCTACCCGAAGTTTCGAAGGTGCTGACCCCAGGCAAGTACGCGATCGCCGCGGATATCAGCGAAGAATGGGTAACCCCGTTGGACACCAGAATGGAAGCGCTGAATGGCTTGGTCTTCCGCACCGCAAGAAAGAGCCTCGAAGAAGTCCAACGGGCCCGCGATGTCGCCGAGCTGCGCGCCGAGATTGACCAGTTGAAGACCGAGCATGCCCGCGCAAAGGCGGAGCGTAAGGCCAAGTTGAAGGCCAGGATCGATGTGCTGAATGCTCGGTTACAGGTGAATCTGCAGCAGTCCCGGCAACGCTCGGAGCAAATCAAGAACGAGACCGAAGCCAAGGTGCAGGCGTTGCAAAGAAAAGCCGCCATCGCTCGGGGCGATGCCAAAGCCGCCATCGATGCGCGCGTGACCGAGATCAAGAAACAGTACGACCAGTGGGTGGAGCAAGCAAAGAAGAGCATGGTGGCCTGAGGCGGTAGGCTCGAAGACGCTCTAACGGCGATAACGGGAGATCCTGGCTCGATTGGGCCATGAATCTCCCGTTTCGATTTCGACTCGGAAGCACTGCTGAGCTTGAGCCATAAATCTCGATGAACTCATGATCGCTAATGCCCTCCTTGAGGGCAGATTAGTACCGAAAGATCGGTTTCTTGGAAGCAATCGGTGGCGGATGGCTCTCGAACGGCACTCACAGCCCAAAAGACTCCTCGAGGTCCGGCGCTGCTGGGCAGCAATCCCGATCGGTTCCCGCCCAACGCCCCCAACCCCTGCGCCCAGCCGCGCTCCATCGGCCTCTGCGATAGGCTCGGCAAAAGCCCCGCCGCCCACCCCAAACCGCCAACCACCGCCCGCCCCAACCAAACATCCAATACCAACCAATTCCTGAACCCCGGCCGGCTTTTTAGAACTGACCGGCGTCGGCGAGCGCATTGGCGATTGGGCGCTCTTCGAGAACTCAAGTTGGGCGAAGCGCAGCCCGCCCTCCACTCCGGATTCGTTGCCAAGTCCGCGCTGCGATTGGGCGCTCCATTGACTTTCGCTCCTAGGCTGGTTTATTCTAGGCATGTTCGGAAAATGCCTTATGGAAAACAGCAAAGACATGTCGCGCGATCTCTTTCCCGGCGCGCTGGAGATGATGATTCTCGAATCCCTCCGGCGCCAGCCAGCGCATGGATATGCCCTGGTCCAGCACATCCAGCATCGCTCCAACAACCTGCTTCAGGTGGAAGAGGGCTCGCTCTATCCAGCGCTGCAACGGCTGCTCAAAGCCAAGCTCGTCCGGGCCCGATGGACCATCTCGCCCTCGACCAACCGCCGCGTGCGCATCTACGAGATCACCAGAACTGGCGTGCGCCACCTGGAGCGTGAGATCTCCAGCTTTGACCGAATGTTGGAGGGCATCCAGATGGTGCTCGGACCCCAGAGGCGCGCCGCGAATTCCTAGGAGGCTCTCCACGATGGGCTGGTTTGAACGCATCTTCCGCCGCCGGCATCTTTACGACGAATTGGGCGAAGAACTGTGCGAACACATCGAAGAGAAAACCCAGCAACTCATGCGCCTTGAGAATCTTCCCCGGACCGAGGCGCGCCAGGCGGCCCTTCGCGCCTTCGGAAACCCTGCTCTCGTCGAAACCAGGAGCCGCGAGGTTTGGCAATGGCCCAGGCTTGAATCTATCCTTGCCGATCTCAAACTCGCTCTGCGGCGATTGAGAAAGTCGCCGGGGTTCGCTACAACGGTGCTCCTCACGCTCGCCGTCGGCATCGGCGCCAACACGGCGGTCTTCAGCGTGGTGAACAGCATCCTTCTTAAGCCGCTCCCCTATCCCGACCCCGGCCGCCTCGTTTCCTTACGGCTCAACGCACCCGGCGCGGCGGGCTTGGCGAGCTTCCAGAACGGCCTGCCGCTCTCCGCCTCGATGTACTTCGCCTTCAGCGAGAACAATCGGAGCTTTCAATCGCTGGGGATATGGACCGCACTGAAGGCCAACGTGACTGGGCTGGCGCAGCCTGAAGAAGTGAATATCGTCTTGGTAACCGGCGGGGTGTTAGAGGCGCTCGGCGTTCCTCCGCTTGTAGGCCGCTCGCTGACATCCGCCGATCAGGTTCCTAACGGCGTAAAGAACGTCGTGCTCAGCTATGGATACTGGCAGCGGCGCTTCGGCGGCGACCGTTCCGTGATCGGGCGCTCCATCGTTATCGACTCCCAGGCCCGCACGATTGTCGGTGTCATGCCCCGTGGGTTCCGCGTCGTCGGCCAGGACTTCGACGTCCTCGTGCCCTTTGCGTTCGATCGCAACAAGCAGCAGTTGGCTGGATTCGGATATCAGGGAATCGGGCGCCTCAAACCCGGAGTAACGATCCCGGAGGCCAACGCCGATCTCGCCCGCATGCTCCCCATCTGGATGGATTCCTTTTCCAACGGCCCGGGAACCGACTCCCATTGGTACCTCAAATGGAGAATCACTCCCAACCTTCATCCGCTGAAGCAGGAAGTCATCGGCAATGTAGGCAGTGCCCTCTGGGTTGTCATGGGCACCATCGGGCTCGTGCTCCTGATCGCGTGCGTCAATGTTGCCAATCTCCTTCTGGTGCGCGCCGAAGCCCGCCAGCTCGAGCTTGCCATTCGCGCTGCGCTCGGCGCCGGACGCGCTCGTATCGCGCGCGAACTGCTCTTTGAAAGCGTGCTCCTCGGCCTCATCGGCGGCATGCTCGGAATCGCTGTCGCCGCTGCCGGTCTGCGCCTTCTTGTTTCCATCGGTCCGGCCAATCTGCCGCGCCTCAACGAAGCCTCGCTCGACTCTGGTTCGCTCCTCTTTACATTGGTTCTTTCGCTCCTGTCCGGCTTGTTCTTCGGCGCCATTCCCGCCTGGAAATACTCCCGGAGTCAAGCCACTCTGGCTCTCGGCGCCGGGCGCACCATGAGCGCCGGCCGCGAGCGCCACCGGTCCCGCAACATCCTGGTTGTCGTTCAGGTCGCGATGGCCCTTGTGCTTCTGGTCTGCGCCGCGCTGATGGTCCGCACCTTCCAACAGCTCCGCAACGTCGACCCCGGTTTTACTGATCCCTCCCATTTGCAAACCCTGCACATCGCCATCCCCGCATCTTCCATTGCCGATCCCCGCATGGTCACCCGCGTCGAAAACAACATCGCGGATAAGCTCGCCGCCATCCCCGGCGTCACCTCCGTGGGTTTTGCGGGAGCCGCGCCAATGGAAGGTATGGTGCCAAACTGGGATCTCGTCTATGTGAAAGGAAAGACTTATGAAGGCGATCCGCCGCTTCGGTTCTTTAACTACGTCTCTCCGGGCTATTTTCAGTCTCTCGGCACGCCCCTGATCGCGGGACGCGATTTCACTTGGAATGAAATCTACGGCCTTCAGCCAGAAGTGATCGTTTCAGAAAATCTTGCCCGGGAAGATTGGGGCAGCGCTGGCGCAGCCATCGGCAAGCAACTTCGGGCCTATCAAGGCCAGCCTTGGAACGAGGTAATCGGAGTGGCCGAGGACGTTCGCTACAACGGCGTGGACCAGCCGGCCCCGGCCATCGTCTACTGGCCCGCGTTAATCGGCAATCCCTATCCCGGAGCAACGACCTACGCGCCGCGCTCGATCACCTTCGCGGTGCGCAGCAGCCGCGCGGGAACAAGCGCTTTCCTCGACGAGGTGCAGCGGGCCGTTTGGCAAGTCAATGCCGGCCTGCCCGTCGCCTCCCTGCGCACCATGCAACAGATTCAGTCGAAGTCGCTGGCGCGCACCTCGTTCACGCTCGTCATGCTCGGCATTGCTGCTGCGATGGCGCTCGCCCTCGGCATCATCGGCATCTACGGCGTCATCTCCTATGCCGTATCGCAGCGCACGCGCGAAATCGGCATTCGCCTCGCGCTCGGCGCCCAGAAGGGCGAACTGCGATGGATGTTTGTGCGTTCCGCTTTAGCTCTCACCGGGATTGGTGTCGTCATCGGTCTCGCGGCCGCAGCCGCAGTTGCGCAGTTAATGAGATCGCTGCTCTTCGGCATCAGCCCGCTCGATCCGTTCAGCTTCGCTGCCGCACCGCTCATTCTCGGCGTCGCGGCCGCGCTTGCCAGCTACTTGCCCGCCAGTCGCGCCTCCGCAGTCAATCCCGTAGACGCGCTGAAGGCTGAGTGATTGCAGCCACCCGTGAAAGCGGGACGAGTCCCCGATAAAAAGGCCTAGAACTGGTTGCATAAATGGGGCTTTGAAAGGGCACGGAGGGGAACCCTCTGGGTCCCGTGCCGCAATTGCCGCATAAAACGCGGGCTTTAGCCCCTGAGGGTTGTTCCTCGCGCGCCCTGCGGCATTTGTGCAACCAGTTCCAGAAGTCAGTTGCCGCCTGTAGCCCCAAATCACTCCTCGAGGTCCGGCGCCAGCGGGGGCTACAGCGTTTTCGATTCCGCTCTTTACAGAAACCGTGCAGCCGAGTGGCTTCTTCCCTCTCCGGGGTCCCCGGCAACTCGGTGTCCCCGGAGAGCGATCTTTGCTCGTTGGGGTGAAACGACAGGTCTTCGTCGCTGGGGCGGAAGTAAAAGCCACCTTGCAGGACGCTGCGATGGCAACAAGTGAAGCGAAAACACTCTAACTTGCCGCACCTGTTCCCAACCCCCGCGCCCAGCCGCGCTTCATCGGCCTCTGCGATAAGCCCGGCAAAAACCCTCACCGCAGCACCCAAGCCTTGTATCAGGGCACGAACGGGGAACCCACCCAGTGGGTGGGTCGCGTGCCGAAGAGAGCCACAAAAAGAAAGGGCTTCAGTGTCTGCGTGAGAGCCCGATTTTTGGCAGGGTTGACCACAATATATTGGGGCTCGGGAATTCGTCGATCCCAATATGTGGCCGTCAAAACTAGTTCTCACGCAGACACTTCAGCCCCTGAACCAGGCGCATCCAACCCCAGCCCTCCCGCAGGGAGGGCAAGAGGATAGCCCAGGGCGTCAGCCCTGGGACCCCAGCCAGATTTTCTCCGAAAAACAATCCGCGCGGCGCAGCCGCGTGGCGGCTTTGTAAAAGGGCATGGCTTCACTCGCCGCGGCGAGCGGAAAAACTCATAACGGAGGGAGGCCGGGGTCCCCAGCGACGGATCTTTGTCGCTGGGGTGGAAGAACGGGGTTTCAACCCCCGCATAAGCACAACAGAACCGACGCCGGCTTTAGCCCCGGAAGCGCGCATTTCGCCAATTTCACCCCCATTCCCAGTTTTTCAGCGGCCTGTTCAGCCGTGCCGCCAAGATCTGCAAAATGAGCCCGGGGTTTTAACCCCTGCGGGATGGCTCTCGTCATTCCCGCCCATCGCCGTCGAGCGGCATCTGTAAAGGCAGGCGTTCTCCGCCAACTTGCGAACCCGCGAACCCCGCGCCAGCGGGGGCCAACACGCCGCATCTGTTCCCAACCCCCGCGCCCAGCCGCGCTTCATCGGCCTCTGCGATAGTCCCGGCAAAAGCCCTCGCCGCCCACCCCAACCGACCACCCAGAACCAACCAATCCCTAAACCCCGGCCGACATCACAGGACTATTCACAGGGCGCTTCCACGCTCTGACCGTGTTTTCGCCATCGAGTAAACTAGTTTCCGTATCTGATACAGGCCGCATGAAACCCGTCAACTCAGGAACGCCAGGCTCCGAACCTGTCCAGCTCCCAGAGCTAAAGGAGGGGCTTGTCGAGGCGCTAACCTCTGCTTACGCAGCGCTCCTAAAACGGCAAAGAACTGCATCAGCCGCGTATGTTCGCTGGACGACCGCGCACGCTCGTGCGCACGAGTTCGCTTGGCTAGGGCCGGGTCCTGAATCGCTACTACTTGGAGGCGGGAAACTGAAGATTGAGCCGTCGGCGCCTATATATAACTCCATTCAGAAAATGAAGGCCACAATCGAACTGAACCATTACGAACGAGAACTCCAGTACGGATATCCATATGTGATTGGACAGACCGACGGGATCGTGTTCCGTGCGCCGCTTCTTACGATCCCGATTGAAATTGGCGCGGATGGTCCGAGCCTCCTGGTTTCTCTAGCGGAGGATAATCTTCGGTTTAATTCCCTACCATTTCGAGCGGAAAAGGAAACATCTACCCGAGAGCTTGCCCTTACACGGTTAATTGAGACCTGCCCCGAACTGCCGCTTACCCAGGGGTCGCTCATCTCCTTCTGTGGGTCAGTCGCACGTGAGTTGGAGGTTCTAATTGGGGCGAAACTAAACGGGGGGCTCAATCCTCCGCCATCGATGCCCAAGCAGAACATGGGCTTGACAATTGTCGACAACGCAGCCTGCTTCATCGCGCCAAAGACGAGCTATTTTCTGGTGAGTGACCTTGAGGCTATCGGTAGGTCGGGGGCGCCCCCGGTCGCTACGAGTGCCTTGGGATGGCTTATTGGAAAGCGCCCGCCTGAACCGACAAGCGATAAGTTTACGGATCGCCGGAAATTATTCTACCCATTTTTTTCGAACGCCAGCCAACGCAGAGTCGCGCACCTTGTGGACGACCCGAAGTCTCGAATCACTGTGGTGCAGGGTCCGCCGGGCACAGGAAAGTCCCTGACCATTGCGAACCTAGCATGCCACCTTATCGCATCTGGAAAGCGCGTCCTGATTACTTCACAAAAGGACAAGGCGCTTCAAGTTGTAGACGAAATGCTGGGCAGCCTGAGTATCGCCGAGTTGCCAATGACACTACTGCGCCAGGATCGGGAGTCGAAGAAGCAGTTGCAAGAACGCCTCGAATCAATCCAAAAAGAGCGGTCTGCCGTGGAGGCAGGCTTGGCCTTAGAACAGGAGAAACAGGGGCACAAGCAGTTCGTCGAGGGGTTCGAAGCGGAAGAGAGACTGCTTGTCAAAGCGATCCTCGCTGAGCACCCTGTCGAACAGGCCGACGCTCAAGTGCGGTCTGCGAAGGGGATATTTGCCCGAACCAAGTCACGTTGGGGAGTTAAGAGAAGCCTTCGCCGAGCGGAACGCCAAGCCCACGTACGTTCCGACGTACTCGGTCGCAGCGTCTCAGAAAAGCGTGAGCAACTTCGAGACCTTGCTCTTTCGCTTTTGAAGCAGGCCGCAAGCCATCGAACGTGCTCGGCGCAGAAGGCGGAAAGGAACCAGCTTCGCGAGCTTGCCAAGCTGCTCGGAAGAAATCAAACAAATGCGAAGAACTTTCCGATTTTCGATCGCATGAAGGCCGACCCAGACAAGTGCAAAATGCTTCTGAACATCCTTCCGTGCTGGATAATGTCACCTGACGATGTGGCAAGACTCTTCCCATGCAAACCGGCCCTCTTTGATGTCGTGATTATCGACGAAGCCTCTCAATGCGACCTCCCTTCGATGACTCCCGTTCTCTTTAGGGCTAGCCAGGCGGTCGTCGCAGGTGATTCGAAACAGATGCAGGCGCAACGATTTGCATTCACTTCGAGCCAAGTCGCGGCACAAGCGTGGGCGCAGCAAGGGCTCGACCGGCTTGATCCGGATCGGTGGCTCGACCCTGCAAAAGTTGATTTGCTCCAGCTTGCGTCCATCCGGATGGATGAGGAGGTTTTCCTCGACGAGCACTATCGGAGCCTTCCAGCCATCATCTCCTTTTCAAACGAGCGATGGTATCGCAATAGGCTTCGGATTATGCGCGACGAGGACGACAAACGATGCGGCGATCCGGAGGATTTGGCTGTCAAGCTTCACCGAGTAAAAGGGAAAGTAACCGCGGGACACAGGAGAATTCAGCCGAAGCCAAGGCCGTGGCTGCCCAACTCCTGCAGTTGATGGAGAATCCATCGTACTCCGAAGCAACATTCGGCGTGATCTGTCTCTTTGAAGAGCAGATGAGGCTTGTGAGTGACCTTATCACTGAGTTGATACCGGAGGAACTATGCCTGGACCACGATCTTGTGGTTGTCAATCCAGATGGGTTTCAAGGTGACGAGCGAGACGTCATTCTTGTATTCTCTGTCCTACGACGCAGACGAAATGGGCAGGGACTCCCTTTCGGCCCGCCAGTCAGAGCGGGAACATATCCAAGGGATGTTGAATGTCGCATTTACACGCGCACGCGATGAGATGCACATCTTCCACTCTGCCGAGATATCTGATTTCGGAATGGCCAATGGCACTGGAACCATCAAGGACTGGCTAACGTATTGCGCCGCGCAGAAAGGAGCTCGCACTCCCCGTCCCATTGGCTTGGAGAGCCACCTTGCTTTAGCGCAGTCGCATTTTGAACAGGAGGTGATAACGGCCCTGCACGGCAAGGGCGTTCGGGTCCGACCCCAGTTTCCGAGTTGTGGTTTCTTCATTGACATAGTCGGAGAGCTTGATGGGAATCGGATCGCGGTCGAATGCGACGGCGAGATTTGGCACTTGGATGAGCATGGCCAGCTCAAAGCTGAGGATATTGAGAGGCAAGAGATCTTGGAGCGTGCTGGCTGGAACGTCGTCCGGATACCTTACCGGAGTTGGCGGGAGAACCCCGAAGTGCAGCTTCAGAGGCTAATTGATGAGCTGGCCGTAACGGAAAAAGAAGCCCCAACAGCCGCGATCCAAGGCAAAGTTGAATCCAACGGCTCACCAAGCGCCCTCGAGAAGCATCAGTGGGCGATCGTTCGATCGCTCAGGCAGGGGGAGCGGACCCGAGACGAGGTGTTCGAGTCCGCCCGGAGAGAATTGCACTACGGGCGAATGGGGACAAGGATTCTTGCGAATCTGAAGAAGGCCCTGGCGGAACTAAGTGCGGCAAAGACGGTACGGATCGAAGAGGGTGAAGTCTTCTTTTGGGACGATGAAGCACGCAATCGAGAGTACACCATTGCGCCCGACCTCGCTCCCCGTCGCTCGCCGAGGCCCCGGAGGCCATATCGGTACAGGCGTTGGTAGGCAAATCGAGACGGTCCCTCCGAAACGCCCCCGCATCCAGCCCCGCCCCCGCAGCCCCGCATTCCCGGCCGCCCATTCCAGCTCTCTCCGGCGCCGGATTCCCTCAAATCCCCGCCTCACCCGCCAGCCCCGCCGCCCCCACTGTCCACTAACCACTGATCCCTGATCCCTGACCCCTGTCCACTGACACCTGACCCCTGAAACCTGAAACCTGACCCCCCGCCCGCCCGCACTTTGCAAAATTGTGCGCGATTCTCTATTCATAAACCTGTCTAATCCGCGCAATTGTCGGCAAATAAATTTTCCCGCGCAGGAAATTGCCGGTAATATCGCTCGCCGACTTCGCGAAGCACCGCGCCAACATTTCCCGCCCCCGCCTGAACTTCTAAGCCAACATTTGGCGCCCGTCCGCACACCTTTAATCCAACATTTCAAAGCATCATGCACGCTTCGGGCAGCCATTTTGCGTCGCGCCTTCGCCGACGCAAAAAAAGCCTCTGGCCGCGCAGAAAGTCACTGGCCGCGTTGAACAGATCGGGAAATGGGGCCGTCTCAGACTCGGGCTTTCAGATGCGCATGGGCATCAGGACGTAGCGGTAACGGTACTCGGCGTCGGGGTCTTCGGGCCGCATCTGCCCGGCGGACTGCGCGTCCTTGAACTCCAGCCGCACCTCGCCCGCGTTGTCCAGCGCCTTCAGGAACTCTAAGATATAGCCGGAGTTAAACCCCACCGCGAGCGCCTCGCCCGCGTACGGCGTGTCGATCGTGTCCTCGCTCTCGCCGGACTCGGTGGAGTTGGCGCTGACCTTCAGCTCGTTGCTTTCCAGCCGCATCCGGATGGCCCCCGACCGCTCGTCGGCGAACTGCGCCACCCGCTGGATGGCCGCCGCCAGCTCGCTCGATTGCACCACCGCGAACTTGGTGTTCTCCCGAGGCATAACTGCTTCAAAATTAGGGAATTGCCCCGTGAGCTTCCGGCTTGAAAGCGTGCGATGCCCCACCCGGAAGAACAGCGTGTGGTCGTCGTCGGCAAACTCCACCTTCTCCGCTTCCGTCGCGCCAAGCAGTTGCTGAAGCTCCTGTAAAGCCTTGCGTGGAATGAGGATACGCTTCTCGCCGCTGATGCCTTCAAACGTCTCATTGGGCTTTTCGACAAACGACAGCCGGTGGCCGTCGGTTGCCACCATGGCTATCGACTCCGCCTTGAGGATCATCAGCGCGCCGTTCAGCGTGTAGCGCGACTCCTCATTCGAGATCGAGAAAATCGTGCGCGCAATCAGCGTTTGCAGCACCGGAACCGGAATGCTAGTGACTGCAAGCGACGGAAATTCAGGTACTTGCGGGTAGTTCGCCCGCGCCATGCCCACAATTTTCGTATTGGAACGGCCGCTGCGAATCTGAACCCAATGGTTCTCAAGCAGCTTGATCGCGATGTCGCCGTCGGGCAGCAGCTTCACGTAGTCGTAAAGTTTGCGCGCAGGTATCGTGCACGCCCCCGCCTTTTTTACCTTTACGGCCGTGCTGGTGCGGATCGCTTGATCAAGATCGGTTGCCGTGAGGGTCAGGCGGTCCTGATCTACCTCGAAGAGAAAATTAGAGAGGATCGGGATGGTAGTCTTCCGCTCCACGACGCTCTGTGTTGCAGTAAGCTCTTTCACGAGATCCTGACGGCTTACCACGATCTCCATCGCTGCCCCCTGTACTGCCGGCTTCTCCACGCTGGTATCCGCAATCGCCATTGCCCTGCACCCACCCCTGAAGCCGAACTCCTGCTATGGCCCCACTCTACAACACATTACAGCCTAGCAGGAAACGGCTTCCCTTCCTGCCTCTTGATTGTATTCATCTCGCGGTTTCCATGGGGTGGAAAACACGGCCGAATGTATAGATTCCCTGGTAGCCAGGCCCGCCGCCGCTCTGAGGGTTCCATATTTCCAAAAGGCCGTACCGAGGGATTGGCGCCTGCCGCTGACGGGATGCTTACGAAAGAAGGTAATAAAAGAAAAGATAGTAGTCTCCGTAGTTGACGTTGGAAATGTGAGAATCTTGCTGAAGCAGTTGCAAAGTAAGGAATTGTGCATCGTGCAGGTTTTCTAAAACCTGGTGATGCGAATCAGGAGATTTTGAAAACCGGGCCGGAACTGCTTGGATTGCGCCTATATTTTCCGCGTCTCCCACAGCCATCCGCAAAAGCCCTGTGCAAAGTATCCGCTCTATGTGGGAAGTTGATCCAAGTGCTATAGGGCTGGCTGCTTAGCAGGGCTCTGTAGTCCACAGTTGCCCCATGGCGATGCAAGCCTGCCAGTGAAAGTGAGCATATGCTCTGCTGGGTGCTGGTGGAGCGGCTGCTGAGATTCCATACCCTTCTCTTGGTTGCCGGCGGCCAGCCCAATCTGTGCAGCCAGGCTTCATGCTCGCACAGGAGCCGGCAGGCAGAAGCCAGCCGCCCCGCCAGCCAACGTCATCATCCCATTCCTGGCGCAGTCGAGAGAGTTCTGCACAAAGGCTGCCCCGAGCGCCCCCGCTTTGTACTCCTAGGCGACCTGACGCGGCCGCTTCGCCCATCTGCCGCATTTTATACTTATTCTTTCCATGTCCTACACTGCGGCCATCGATCAACTGAACGCGTTAGCACCAGAACTGTACACGCATACGGGACAACCGCGGCGTAAGTTTTCTCTGGAGCAGGTGCGCACGTTGCTGGATGTGCTGGGAAATCCACATGTTCGCTTTCCTTCGATTCTCATTGCGGGAACCAACGGAAAAGGCTCGACAGCTGCAACGCTGGCATCGATTTTGACAGTCTCAGGCCTGCGCGTTGGGCTTTACACTTCGCCGCATCTGGAAAGGCCGAATGAGCGTATGCGCCTAGGGCGCGCAGAGATCTCTGACGGCGCCTTTGCGGATTTCTACTTCCGCGTGCATAGTGCGGCTCAGCAACTTGTGCTTGACGGGCGGCTGCCTCAGCTTCCCAGCTATTTTGAGCTTCTGACCGCTCAAGCTTTTCTCTGCTTTGCGGAAGCAGGCGTCGACATTGCGGTGCTGGAAGTGGGAATGGGAGGCCGGCTGGACGCAACTAATGTCGTCGAACCGCTCATCTCGGTGATTACCGACATCTCTCTGGACCACATGGAGTGGCTTGGCTCGACCATCTCTGCCATTGCGAGAGAGAAGGCGGGAATCCTGCGGCGCGGCGGGACCATGATCACGCTGCCCCAGCATCCTGAGGCCAACCAAGTGCTTGCCGAGGTGGCGATGGATCTGGGAGTACGCGCGGTGAGCGCGGTTCCCTACATGCCAGAGGGTGCGGCCAGCGCCGTTGAGGCCTATTCAATTCAGGTGCTGGGAACGAGAATGGAAGTGGATTCGCCGCTAGCAGGAGCGCATCAGCATCGCAACTTGGCCTTGGCGATAGCCGCGGCGGTTGAGTTGACTGAGAAACACGGACTCCCGATTACGGCGGCCGGGATTGCAGAGGGCATCCGGCAAACACACTGGCCGGGGCGGCTGGAACGCATCGTGCAAGATAATGTGGAGTGGATTCTGGACGTGGCCCACAATCCAGCCGGGGCGTGGGCGCTGCGCGCCGCGCTACGCGAGCTTTTAGGCGACCGCCAGCCGCAGGTGCTGATCTTCAGTTGCCTGCGCGACAAGCCGGTCGCAGAGATGGCTCAGATTCTGTTTCCACTCTTCAGGCAGGTGATTCTTGCGCCTATCCATACCGCGCGAGCCGCTGGACTGGAAGAGCTATTGGCCGCGGCCAGAGCCACGGGAACGCCGGCGATGGCCGCCGAGTCCGTCAGGGCGGCGTTGCAACTGGCCGAAGAGCGAGCCGCAGGGGGCGCCATCGTCGTCTCCGGATCGGTGTACCTGGTAGGCGACGCACGGACACTGATACGGGCCGGAAAGAGCACGCAACCATGAGCCGCCCCGATCCGTCGCCAAGCCGCCGCCCCGATCCGTTGCCCCGCTTCTACCGCTGGCGCACCAACCTGATCCAAACGCCGGTCATGAGTCTGGCGACGGCCGTGCTCGGCTCCATCACGCTGCTGATTTCGCTCTTTGAGAAGAGCGGACGAACGCAGCACCGCGTGGCGCGGCTTTGGGCCCGGATTTGCATTTGGATTACCGGCTCCACACTGACCGTGCGCGGCGCGGAGCACCTGCGCAAGCACCGGGTGGCCGTCTACGCCTCCAACCATACGTCGTACATGGACACGCCGGTGATCTTTGCCTCCTTGCCCTTCCAGTTCCGCATCCTGGCCAAGAAGGAGCTGTGGCCCATGGCGTTCATCGGCTGGTACCTGGGCCGGTCGGGCCAGATTCCCATCGACACCACCAACACCCACGCCACGCTCTCCAGCTTGGGTGCCGGAGTGAAGGCGCTCCGCTCCGGCATGCCTCTGTTTGTTTTTCCGGAGGGTGGCCGGACACAGACGGGCGAGCTGCAGCCGTTCCTCTCTGGCGCGGCGTATCTTGCCATTCGCGCCCAGGTTCCGCTCGTGCCGCTCGCGCTCAGCGGGGTCTACGATCTGCTGCCCATTCATACCCACCACCTCTATCCGGGCGAACTGGTTCTAACCGCGGGGGAGCCCATCGAAACCGCCGGAATGACCGTCCGCCAAACCGGCGAGCTGACCGCGCGGCTGCGCGCGGCGATCGAGGGACTGCTAAAACAGGAGAACCAGCGGAACGAACATTCCGTTGCATCTGCATGACGCTGAATTTGAGGATTTCTCGGGGCAGCCACGGGATGAAAGCGAAATGCGGGTGGTGGTGCAGTTTCCGGTTTGCCGGTCATAGGCCCACGACCGCCGGTCATTCAACCGGAACCCAGAGACTCCGAAAAGAGGCAAAAAATGACTCCAGAGGAGTAATGCGTTCTTCTCGTTTGTCATGAGCCCCGTCCACAGAGTGGCCGCCACATGCGTTGTATATTTTCATGCCGGCGGGAATTAACATAGAACCGTGGCAATCCTTCCCCAGGCTGAAATCGAGGCGCACGTCGCCCGGATCGGGGAGAGTTCTGCCTTCCTGAACTCGGCACGGCTGCGCGAGCTTCTTCGCCACACCGTCGCCGAATCCCTCGCCGGACGCAGCGATTCCCTGAAGGAATCCGTCCTGGGAGTGACGGTCTTCGGCCGCAAGCCAGGGTACGACTCCGACGCTAATTCGATTGTGCGCGTTGAGTTCGCGCGCCTGCGCAAGAAGCTGGAGCAGTATTACGAAACCGACGGTTCAAACGAATCCCTGCGCGTGGTCTTTCCCAGGGGAACCTACGCGCCCGCGTTCACGCGCGTCGATCACCCGGGTGAACCGGCCTTCTCTGGCAGCGTCGTCGTGCTACCGTTCACGCACCTCGGCAGTGACTTCGATGATGAGTGTTTCGCCGACGGTCTGACCGATGAGCTCATCACGGCTCTTACGCGCGTTTCGGGGCTCAAAGTCGTCGCCCGCACCAGCTCTTTCAAGTTCAAAGGATGTGCCGAGGACATCCGCGGGATCGGCACGCTGCTTCAAGTCGCCACCGTACTTGAAGGCAGCGTGCGCCGCCAAAACGACGTGTTTCGAATTCACGCCCAGCTTGTGAACGTCGCTGACGGCTGCCATATCTGGGCTGGGAAATACGAACGCAGGCTCACTGCCGTCTTTCAACTCCAGGAGGAGATCGCCGCCGCCATCGTCGCAGCCTTGAAGATGGAGTTGCCCCGCCATCTGGCCGCCTCTTCTCGCATCATCGATCCCGTAGCGCACTCCTTTTACTTGAAGGGCCGATACTGGTGGCATCGCTGGAATCCTGAAGCCCTGCGAAAGGCCGCGGGATTTTTTCAGCAGGCCATCGACCGCGATGCTCATTGCGCCGGCGCATATTCGGGACTGGCGGATTGCCTCTTCCTTCAGGGCTATTACGGATATGGCCATCCCCGCGAAGTCATGCCGCGCGCCCAGGCATACGCGCGCAAGGCCACGGAGATCGATCTGCTGCTCGGCGAAGCCCACTGCTCGCTGGCGCTGCTCGAAAACGCCTGGGAATGGAACACCGGAAGGTGCGGAGCCGAATTGCGCCGCTGCCTCGATCTGAATCCAAACTATGCCATGGCGGTCGCAAAATACGCCACATCCTACCTGCAGCCCGTCGGCCGATTCGAAGAGGGCGTGGAGTGGCTCAAGCGCGCTCTTGTTCTCGATCCGCTTTCTCCGCTCATTCACGCGGATTTTGCGTGCAAACTGCTTTATCGTGGACTGTTCGATCAGTTCGAGCAGGAGGCGGCTCGCGCACTCGCGGTCGATCCCGCCATCGTCAGGCTCCACTGGTTCCTGGGCAAGAGCCGCGCCCTCCGCGGCGACCACTCCGGCGCAGCGCAAGCCGCGGAAAGCGCATTGAATTATCTGCCCGAGGATCCCGCTACGCTTGGCTTTTGCGCCGGCGTGCATTCGCTCTGCGGAAACGAGAGCCTCGCCGCCGAACTGCGCGGAAAGCTGGAATTTCTCGCCCAGATTCGCTACGTACCCTTCTCCGCCCGCGCGATGGCATACGACAAGCCCGGCTCGGAAGAGACCTTTTTCTCCCTGATTGATCGCGCAATCGCGGAACGCGAGCCAATCCTGCGTTCCCTTCGCATGTTATCGAGCTTCGCATGCCTTACCTCACACCCGAATTACCGCCTTGCTCTCGATAAGATCGGCATCGGCGAGAAGGATTTCGCGCAGACGGCGCCGGTCGACCTTCCCGGTTAGCCCCTTCGGTAGCTCCTCCATCAAGTAGATCCGCGCCGGAACTTTGTAATCCGACAGGAGTGCGCTTGCGTGATTGATCAACCGGTCCGGGGTCAGGTCATACCCCTCGCGCAATGCGACGAAGGCTATAGGAATCTCGCCAAAAGTGGGATCGGGCAGCCCGACGACGCCGGCCTCGAGCACGGCCGCGTGCTGGTAGAGTGCCTCTTCCACCTCCTGCGGGGAAATGTTTGATCCGCTGCGAATGATGATCTGCTTCACACGCCCCTTGAACCAGTAATAGCCATCCTCATCACAAAGACCCAAATCTCCGGTGTGTAACCAACCGCCTTCCAGAAGTCTCGCGGTGGCCTCAGGGTCGTTCCAGTACCCAATGCAGTTGGCGGGACCGCGGATGACGAGCTCGCCGACCTCACCCGGGACTACGTCGTTTCCTCTCCAATCGATGATCCGAAGAGAAAAACCCTCAGGTTCCCTGCCGATTGAGCCGGCGCGCACAGCTCCGGGAAGATTGATCGCGGTCGGAACAACCTCAGTCATGCCGCAGCCTTCCCGCACTTCGAGATGAAGCAGGTTGAATATGCGTTTCTGGAGCGCGACGGGCACGGTGTCCCCGCCCGCTACGATGGCTCGCAGACTAGAAAGGTCGCGAGGGCGTGAGACCTGCTCCTCCACGATCTGCTGTAGCCCGGCAGGGAGCGCGAAAATATATGTACATTTGTGGCGTTCTATGAGATCAAGCGCTGCAGCCGGATTGAAGCTTCTGAGTAGGACCACTGTAGCACCCAGAATCAGGCCGGGGAAGTACGCGCACATCAGACCACTCGCGTGAGACAGTTGGGTCAACGCAAGCACCGTGTCGGCAGGAGCCACCCCTGCTAGGACGAGTCTCTTCGAACCCTCAAAGAGCGATCTTTGCGTGTGGATCACGCCCTTAGGCCGGGCCGTTGTGCCAGACGTATACAGAATCATCGCCGGCGCGTCCGGGTCCGCGGCAGGCAGCGGTTCCCCACCTGCTTTCAGCGCCGGCAGTTCGGTCACGACCTCGACGCCGCTGACCAATTCCGCATACCCTGGCTCACTGAAGCACAGACGAGCGCCGGAGTGCTCCAGAATATAGCTGATCTCCGCTCTCTTCATCCGAGGGTTGACCGGCACCACGTTCAGCCGCGCGCGCCATGCGCCCAGCATCACTACCACAAACTCCACAGAGCTGTGCCAATGCACGGCCACACGATCGCCGCACTGCAACCCACGCTCCACCAGGTGCCGGGCCATGCCATGCACCGCAAGGTCCAGATCCCCATACGTAATGCTGCGTTCACAGGTGATGACAGCATCCTTCTCAGGATGACGCTTTGCGAATTCGGAAAGAATCTCGTTGAAGATCATGGCGCGATGATAGGTAGAAATGCGGGGAAACGACAGAAGTAACGGGTTAGGAGTACGTTACTCGTCCGTGAGCCTGTAGGCAAGCCTTCTGGCAGAAGCACTGGCTTTCTCTCTGAACGTGGTCCACGAGTCAGTGAGACGGGATCCTGCTCCGACGCTGAAGGATCCCCACAAACAGGGCAAGCCTTTTGGTTCGTGGTCGTGGCCCGGTTGGTCGCCAATCCGGAAACCGCACCATTACCGAAATTCGCGCTGGCGAGCCGCTCGCCCAGGTTAAGCGGGAGGCGGAGCTTCCCAACCGGGACAACTCACGCCGGCTTACAATGGGGCTTATGACGGCCCGCATCGCTATTCCCATACCCACCAGCGGAGATCCGGAGTACAACCAGCGGGCGCTGCCGCCGTATTTGGCCGCCCTGGAAGCCGCAGGGGCAATGCCGGTAGTGGTGCCGTTGGATGAGCCCCAAGAAGATGCCGCGAAGATGCTGGCCGGAGTGCAGGGGGTTCTGCTGCCAGGCAGCCGCTACGACATCGACCCGCAAAGATATGGCGAAGATCCGATTCCGGAGTGCAATCCCGCAGACCCGGCTCGCACCGCCGTGGACGAGCTCTTGCTACAGGACGCCTTCAACCTGCGCAAACCGATTCTGGCCGTTTGCCACGGCGCCCAGGGCTTGAACGTATGGCGGAACGGGGCGCTGATCCAGGATCTGAAGACGGCGGTCAATCATCGTCCGGGGCGGGAGGTGGTGGAGGCGCATCCGGTGCGGCTCGCGCCGGGGTCGAGACTGACCAGGCTTCTGGCGCCAGGCGAGCAACTCGAAGTCCAGGTCAACTCCAGCCACCATCAGGCCATCCGCATGCCCGGCGACAATCTGCGGGTGAGCGCGGTCTCGCCGGCGGATGGGGTGATTGAGGGGGTGGAACTGGACGCGCCGGACCACTACGTCGTGGCCATCCAATGGCATCCGGAACGGAGCTATAAGGAGAGCGCCCTTTCCCGCGCTCTCTTTGCGGCCTTTGTGGAGGCAGCGGAGGGCTGGCGGCCACCCACAGCCGGCGCGGCCGGAATCGCCGGTGCTGTGGCGAGTGGACACAGTCCGCAGGCTGGGTGGGAATCGGCCTCTAAATCATGATCGCAGAGCAACATCCGGCAGGAGAACGGCTGAATGCGCTCCTTGTCGAGGCCGGGTTTGGCGGGCTAGAGCCGGCCATGAGGGATCGCTTCGAGGAATTTCTTTCGCTTATTCTTCGCTGGAACTCCCGCATGAACCTTACGGCGATCCGGAATGTAGAGGGCATTCTCTCCCGCCATTTTGTGGAGTCGATCGCCTGCGCCCGCGCCTTGCCCTCCGGAATCGCCACGCTGCTGGACTTCGGTTCCGGCGCTGGGCTGCCCGGAATACCCATCGCGCTTTGCCGCCCGGAAATCGCGGTCACCCTGGCCGAGTCGCAAGGCAAGAAAGCAGCGTTCCTGCAGGAGGCAGTGCGCGTGTTGGGAGTTTCAGCGCAGGTGTACCCTCATCGGGCCGAGGAGCTAGAGTCATTGTTCGATTGTGCGGTGTTGCGAGCCGTTGAGCGGATGCCGCGAGCGGTCGAAGCAGCCGCTCGCTTGGTAAAGCCGGCAGGTTGGCTGGCGGTGATGACCACCGCTCGGCAGCTCGGTACGCTACAGGCCGCCGGTGGTGCGGAGTTCTCCTGGTTGGAGCCGATCCGGTTGCCGCGGAGTGATGACCGGCTGCTTGCCATGGGACAGAAGAGCAGCTCCTCAGCTTGATCCAGATGAAGAGCGGGTTGATCCAGACGAAGGGCGGAGCCGTCGACGAGGGCGGTTCCAGAGTTTCCTTGCCCTTCTGTGGATCGTGTCCGCCGCGGCGGATGGCATTTACTTCCACCCAAGTCGGCGAAGACCTGCAGTTTCACCCCGGCGAGCATCCGCCGCGGCGGACGCTCGCCGGGGACCTCGTGCCGCTGGGAACCACGGCTAAGGAAAATGCAACTCGGCAGCCCGCGGCGGCGGGCTTTCTGGCTTTACCGGCTGCGGAAAAACTCGCATGGGACTGGTAGACCGGGACTGGTAGGCCGGGACTTTAGTCCCGGCATAACGGCCACAGAATCAGCGGGGCTTTAGGCTCTGAGGCGTGCTCTCCGGGAATTTCGACCAGAATCAGGTCTTTTTCCGCAACCCATATGGCAACTCTGGAACCGCTATAGCCGGTAGCCGCCGAACCAGCAGACAGGCCCTGGCTTGCTCAGCACAACGCGGGCGATACGTGGTTCCGGAAGAAAGCCGCGAACCAGCGGCTTGCTATCGGGCTCACGTGAATCTTGCGCTGTTCCACGTGGAACAAATCTGGGAATGCAGCCCAAAACGGGAAATGGTTCCACGTGGAACAAAGCCCAGATCGGGCTAAATTCCATATTGGCATGAACCGCGAATTATGCCCCCAGTTTGCCCCCAAACACCGGAAGTTTTCCACCATAGCGCATTTTTACGCGGCCAAAGACGATCAACACCCTCCCCTGTCGAACCCGTTTTGTCTCAGTTGCTTGCCGCACGGGCTTTGACTTCGCGCAGTGCGCTTTCCACAGCTCCGGCGAGTTCTCCACAGTGCAATGGCCTGCAATAGATTCGCCCTTCCCTTTACTCTGAAATGCCATGGGCAAGATACTCGGCATCGTCAACCAAAAGGGTGGCGTGGGCAAAACCACGACGGCGATCAACCTGGCAGCCTGCCTTGCTATCGAGGGCCTTAGCGTGCTTCTGGTCGACTGCGATCCTCAAGCCAACGCATCGTCCGGCCTTGGCCTCCAGCGCGACGACAACCGCCGCTCAACCTATGATGTGCTGATGGGCGAATGCCCGGCTGAACAGGTCATTCTGCCCACCCAGATCGACCTGCTTAGGCTGCTGCCGGGATCGAACAATCTGACGGGAGCGAACATCGAATTGGCCGGCGCTGCTGATCGCGCCTTGCGCCTGCGCCACGCTCTGGCGCCGCTGCGGGACAAATTCGACCTCATCATTTTGGACTGCCCGCCGGCCCTCGACCTGCTCACGCTCAATGTCCTGGCCGCCGCCGAAGCCTTGATTGTTCCCATGCAAGCCGAGTACTTTGCCCTGGAAGGGATCTCGGAGTTGATTTCCACTCTCGAGCGGGTCCGTGCCGCCTTCAATCCAGGTCTGATGATCGAGGGAGTTTTGCTTACCCTCTACGACGACCGCACCAACCTGGCCCAGCAGGTGACGGAAACGCTGCGGGAGCACTTCCGCGAACGTCTCTATCAAACGGTGATCCCCCGCAACATACGGCTGGCGGAGGCGCCCAGCCACGGCAAGCCAGTGGCCCTTTACGATGCCCGCTCGCGGGGAACTGAAGCCTACTTTGAGCTGGCCGGAGAGTTTCTGACTCGGAACCAAATGAGCAGCCCGCGCGACGCGCAACGTAAGGCCACTGCCTCAGTCCGGCAGGAGGCAAAGGTCCGATTCTGGCCCTACTCGTGATGGTATTTAGGATCCGCGCAACAGAACTTTTGGCTGGGGCCTGGGTCACCATGGATTTTTAGGCCGTGCAGGCCGCTTGCACAGAGCTTGAGGAATGAAGAATGAATATCGCTGCCACGGAAACAAAACGTCGCGCCCTGGGTAAGGGGCTGGACTCGCTGCTACCGCGGGTGCATGCTCCCACTGCCGGCGAAGCCGAAGGCGGCAAGCCCCGCGAGATTGCTTTGGATCAGATCGATCCCAACCCATTTCAGACTCGCTCGCAAGTCGCCGGCCAGCAGTTGGCCGAGCTGGCGGCCTCGATCACCGCCAACGGCGTGGTGCAGCCCGTGCTGGTGCGCCCGCTCGCCAACGGACGCTTCCAGCTCATTGCCGGAGAGAGGCGTTGGCGGGCCTCGGAACTGGCGGGCAAAGCCACCATTCCGGTCATTCTGCGCCAGGTCTCAGACGAGCAGGCGATGGAAATCACCATCGTCGAAAACCTGCAGCGCGCGGACCTGAATCCCATGGAACAGGCGCGAGCCTTTGAACGCCTGGCGCGCGAGTTCCATATGACCCAGGAACAGATGGCGCAGCGCACAGGTAAGGATCGCGCGACGGTGGCCAATTTCCTGCGCCTGCTCAAACTTCCGGCCACGGTCCAGGCGCGCGTGGAGACGGGAGAGCTGAGCTTTGGCCACGCACGGACGCTGCTGGCCTTCGAACACGCGGAGGAGATCGAGCGGGCAGCACAGCGGATCGCTAAACTTTCGCTTTCTGTTCGCCAAACAGAAAACTATGTGCAGGGGCTTCTGCACCCGGAACGCAAAGCAAAAAAAGAGCTTAAAGCCGAGGCCCCCACCGATCCCAACGTCCGCGATGCCGAGGAGCGGCTGCAACGCTCTCTTGGCCTCAAAGTTCACATCGAGGACCATAACGGCCGTGGGAGGGTCATCCTCGAGTATGCTGGCCTGGAAGACTTTGACAAGCTGATGGAGCGGTTGGGCGCAGAGTGAGCCTCGGGGTGCGTCTTGCTTGTCGAGGACTGCCGGCTGATGAGATCCCTTGAGGCGCTCATGCAGGGGTTTTGCTCTGCGTGTGGCGGCTCCAGCGAAGACACTCCCGCGCCCGCGTGTGCTTGCGCGAGGGTATTGAAGATGGGATAGAGCCGAACCGTCCCGCCCGCGGATGTTGCCTAAAGACGCTTATCCGACCCTGAAGTCATAGGGTTCGCGCAGACTGCCCATATTCTGCGGCAGTTCCGGCAGCGGCCCCATCCACTCCAATTGGCGCTGAATGGCATCGTGGAGTTGGTACTTCTTCTGCACCGAAGCGATGGTGGTTCCTCCCACAAGGTCGATCTTCGCGAGGTCAAACTGGCCCAGCCCGAGCTGGCCGGCGAAGTTTAAATACCCAACCCAATCGGGGTCAATGCCCATGGCTTCCAGACCCACGCGGTCAGCCGCGACCAGATCGGTGGAGGCGATGGCGATGTGCGAAGATACGGGCGTTCCGTGAGAGGGACCGTTTCCTTCCATCCCTTCAAACCCATCGATCACCGCTGCTCCCCAGTGGGGTTGGAGCCTCTGTGCGTTCAGCAGCATGTTGCAGTTGGCCTCACGATAGTTCGGAAGGTGGACCTTGTGTTTGTCGTTCCAGGGGGTCTCCCCGGGCACACTGTGCAGAGGCGCACCCATGACCATGTTCTTGACCGACATGGTTGCCACCACGGCGTTGTGGGTTTTCAGCATGGCGCTGCTGATTACATAGGCGTCGGGATCGAGCAACCGCGCCGCCAGACGCACCGGAACGATGTGCAGATTGGCATCGATCGCGGAGCCAAGCCCATATTTCCCTTCGCGATTCAGATCTAATAGGCTCACCTTTTGGGAGCGGCGTTCCGCGGGCAACTGGGTGTATTTGAAATTTGTAAAGCCCTCCAGCGTATCCTCTGCGGAGGCTTCGGCGATGATCACCGGACCGCGGAAACGCGGCTCCAGATAATCGAGAATCCCGTTCAGGGCATCCACGTTCGTGGCCGCCAGTTGAATCTCCGTGGAAACATTGTTGACCTTGATGACCACGTACTTCTTACGCCGCAGGCCGGCCTGGATCTCGTCGTCGATCGCCAGCAAAGCCTGTTGAACGTTCTTGCGCCGGTCGTCGCCGTGAATCAACGCGACCTTTGAATGTCCGGCAGCAGTAGGACCGGCAGGTACACCCACTCCGGGCGCAGCTTGCGCCTTCAACAACTGTGGCAACTGGGACTGAAGCAGAAGCCCGGTTCCAGCCATTTGGACAAATTGTCTGCGCGATAGACTCATGGGACACCTTCCTCTGTGCAATCCTTCCGCGGGTCCGGCCGGGTCATGCAGTTAAAACCCCGCCGCAACGCGAAACAGCGATGAGCAGTGCAATGCTTCTATGCGCTGACTGATTGCATACGTACCGTATACCCAGGGCAGGAGCGAGTGTCAATCGCAGTTGTTGCAGTTGCAGTTGCTTGCGGAGCGAAATGCATCGCAGAGCTTCAAGGCAGATAGAGGCTTAGTGAAAGCGACAACAACACTTAGGTCTCCGTGGCCCAACACATTGTGACAAGGGTCACAGGTGTTTGTGATCTCAACGCCTGAATCTCGAAGCAGTTAGTCCGCTGAAGCCCAATCAGGCACTTAGCTGTAGACAAAATCCCTGGGCTCGCGGAGACTGCCCACAGACGGTGGCAACTCGTTCATTGGGCCCATCCACTGCAATTCGCGCTGAATGTCCTGATGGAGTTTGTACGTCTTCTGGACCGAGGCAATGGTAGCCCCCGTGACGTCGATCTTGGACAAATCGTACTGGCCCAGACCCACTTGGCCGCAGTAGGTGAGGTAACCAACCCACTGTGGGTTGATGCCCATGGTCTCCAGAGCAACACGGTCGGCTGCAACCGGGTCAGTGGAGGCGATGGCAAGGCGCGACGGGACGGGGTCGCCATTGCCGGGGCCATTCCCTTCCATCCCTTCAAAGCCATCGATCAGGGCCGCTCCCCAGTTGGGTTGCAGTCTTTGCGCAGTCCGCAGCATGTTCACGTTCATCTGCCGGACGCCGGCGTGCATCTTGCGCTTGTCGCTCCAGCGAGACTCGCCGGGGGCATTGTGGAGCGGCGCACCCAAAACCATGTTCTTGATGGAGAGGGTCGCCACTACGGAGTTATGAGTTTTCAGCATTGCGGAGCTGATCACAAAGGCGTCGGGATCGAAGAGGCGCGCCGCAAGACGCACAGGAGTGATGTGCAAGTCATAGTCCATCAAATAGAAGGTCTCGTATTTGGCCTCGCGATTCAGGTCCACGAGGCTCACCTTCTGGGAGCGGCGTTCGGCAGCCAACTGGTCGTACTTGAAATTCTCATAGCCCTCCAGCGTATCTCCCGCCGAGGATTCGGCGATGACCACCGGGCCGCGGAAATGGGGCTCCAAATAATCCAGGATGCCGTTCAGCGCGTCTACGTGCGTTGCGGCCAACTGGTTTACCGTGGAGACATTGTTGGGCTTGATGACGACGTACTTCTTATGCCGGAGTCCTTCCTTAAGCTGGCCGTCGATCGCCAGCAGAGCCTCATGTACATTCTTGCGCCGGTCATCGCCGTGGATCAGAGCTACCTTTGAGGATCCTGGAGCGGGACCAGCCGGCGGCGCGCTGATCAACGGTGCTTGCTGCGCCCTCAAAAACCGCGGTAACTCGGATTGAAGCAGGAAACCCGCTCCCGCAAGCTGGACAAAATGACGACGCGTTAAACTCATGGCAAACCCTCCTTGGGGCTTGCCACTCATGGATACGCGCTGGCTTTGGAGCCAGTAGCCGGTCAGACACCCGGTGCCGCTCCACGAGCGACGAAGCCTACACTATGAACGCTAATTGAACAGGTAACGTATGGGAAGGCGAGTGTCAATCGGGAATTTCTAAGTCTGGTACGATGAGTGGGCAATTTCCCTAGTTTGGTTCCAAAGATAAGAGCAGCTTAGTTGCGGCGATTGATAGAGTTAGATCATCACGACTGACAGTAGTGTGATTTGGGTCACAGCTGTTTGTGATCTAACCTGGGAATCGCGATAAAAATCAAAATCGATCCACTTAGCACGTCGCGAAGGCCAGGAATCACGGCTGCGCATGGGGAGCCATCAGGAGCGTAAGCGGCTCGCGGGCCACTTCGATTCTGACCGGCAGGGAACCCAGAACCTCCCCATCCGCCTCCACGAAAATCGGCGCCTGGGAGCCGTTGCAAGGCCGGCACTCGACCCAGTGAGTATCCAGAAGCTCAATGGCGCCCGAGAAGGTATGCCGCCCGGCCACAACGGCGAGGAGAAACCTGAAATAACGAAAACGGCTGCGCGTTCTGAAGGCGAGGAGGGATAACCTGCCGTTGCGTAGCGTGGCGCCGGGAGCCAGTTCGCGCAGAACCCCTCCGAACGAGCGCACCCGCACCGCAAGCAGTTGGGAGACCTCCGCTACACGCGGCGCATCGCTCCCGTTGGCCGTAAAAGCGGCTTCAAAGAATGGAAACGAAGCGGTAGCCCAGATGCGGAAGGCCTCTACGAGATAAACAATGTATCCAAAGCGCCGCTTGAGTCCCGCATCCAGGCGGGACATCAAAAGGGCATCGGCTCCAATTCCAGCGGCCACGGTAAAGTAGCGCGAGCTGGGGTTTCCGTCCTTGTCCCGGAAGTAAATGCGGCCCACGGGGACGCGGACCGGCGCTGCATCGAGCAGGACGCGCGCCACCTGGGCCGGCGATCCAAGCAAGCCCAGATCGGCGGCCAAGGCATTGGCCGTACCCAGCGGCACCACCCCCAAAGCTACGTCCGTCCCTACTAGGTTCTGCAGGATCTCGTGCACGGTGCCGTCGCCGCCGCAGGCCAGGATGGTGTCGCAGCCCTGGCCAACGGCCTCGGCGGCAAGGGCCGCCGCGCTTCCCGGCGTGCTGGATTCAAACGCCTCGGCTGCGACCCCCGCCTCGCGCAACACGGCTACGGCCTCCTGAATGGCAGCCGCCCGACGCGTGGAGTACTGGCCAGATGCCGGGTTATAGATCAGCGCAACTCGGCGCATGGCGGGTTTCACGTGGGGTTGCTCGGTCCTCAGTGTCGAGAGTACCCTCAGGCACTTCCTTCTATCTTCTCAGATCGAGGGGCGAACCGGCTCTCTTTCCTCAATCCCATTATTATGATGGCCAAGGGAGAGACCTTGAAGCCCATGCTCCTAACCGGCAACACCATTCTCATCACCGGCGGCGGCTCAGGAATCGGGCGTGGGCTGGCCGAAGCGTTCCACGCTCTTGGCAATCAGGTAATCGTCGCCGGCCGGCGCAAGGAGATGTTGGACGAAACCACGGCCGCTAAGCCTGGCAGGAGGTCGCTTTCGGTCCATTCCAGGACCCGGCTGGTTCATTTCATAAGAAAAAACCACGCGCCGGCATGGCCTCATGGAAAAAACAACCGGGGAACGGTTATCATGGGCTGGCGTAGCTTCCGCGCGTTACGGCGTGGGAGACGGTAGACTTTACGCAGGACGGATCGTGGCCTTTATGGCGCCTGGATCGCTTCGATGAATCTAGGGGAAAAACTGCGACGGAGGTTCAAGCTTGGCCCGCGCGAACACGAGGATCCCCGCCACGCTTCGCGCCTGCGTGTGCCTGCCCTCATCGCCTATTACTGGGACGGCTCCCAGCCTTCGCCGCACGGCGTTCGCGACATCAGCGAATCCGGGATGTACATCTACACCCACGAGCACTGGTATTCGGGCACACTCATCTTGATGCAGCTGCAGCGGGAAGACTGCGAGGAGGGATCGCCGGAGCGCTCCATTGCCGTGCTCTCGCGCGCCATGCGTTGGGGCGAGGATGGCGTGGGGCTGGAATTTAT
Organism: uncultured Acidobacteriota bacterium; assembly: GCA_963808795.1. Taxonomy (GTDB): domain Bacteria; phylum Acidobacteriota; class Terriglobia; order Terriglobales; family Acidobacteriaceae; genus Telmatobacter. The sequence continues at coordinate 133,456 of CAWEGL010000004.1, read as the reverse complement.
TTTTGCCGATCCCGAGAAGCCGGAAAAGAATTCGCCGCTGTTGGCGGGCGGAGCGGAGAAGTTCGAGCTTGAGCGGTTCCTCGCGCATATGAAGTTGAAGTACGGCGAGGGTGCGCTCGAGAGGGGCTCCGAGGCCGATCGCGGCAAGGAGATACCAGCGCTGCCGGCTGCCGGCCCCGGGGACGGCGGCGTGGGCGTCTGATTCTCCACTTCAACCCCTGCACCGATTTCCAGTAACGTCCGGTTTCTTCACAGACCTCACGCATCTCGGATTGCCCTAAACTCTTTCCATGGCCACCATCCCAGACCTCACGCTGGATGCCGGATTGCCCGCGAACATAGACGCCGAGAGGACCATTCTGGGCGCCATCCTGCTCGACAACGCGGCCCACTCCGAGGCCGCGGAGAAGCTGGAAGCGGACGACTTCTCGCTAGACTCCCACCGGCGCATCTTCTTGCGAATGAGCGAGTTAATGGACTCCGAGCAAGCCGTGGACATCGTAACGCTGGCCAACGAGCTGGCCCGCTACAAGGAGATCGAAGCGGTAGGCGGCGTGGCCTATCTGGCCTCGCTGACCGAGGGCTTGCCGCGCCGGCCAGTCATCGAGGACTACATCCGCATCGTCAAGGACAAGAGCCTGCTGCGCCGGCTGATGGGCATCTGCTCGGCCGCTATCGCCCGCGCCGCTGACCAGAGCGAAACCGCCCTCGAGGTGCTAGCCGACGCGGAGTCGCAACTCCTGGAAGTGACCGAAAGAGGCATCACCCACGGCCTGCAGCCCCTCGATCAGATCGTCGCCAATTCTTTCGGAACCATCGACAATCTGTATAAGCAGGGCCGCGAGGTCACCGGCCTGGCCACGGATTTCACCGACTTCGACCGCATGACCAGCGGCCTGCAAAAGGGCGAGCTCATCATCATCGCCGCCCGTCCCTCGATGGGCAAAACCGCCCTCGCCATCAACATCGCACAGAATGCGGCCGTCAACCACCAAGCCAAGGTCGCCGTCTTCAGCCTGGAGATGAGCAAAGAGTCGCTGCTGCGCCGCATGTTGGCCTCCCAGGCCGGGGTTGATCAGCGCAGGCTCCAAACCGGTTTCCTGGGCCGCGAAGACCACGGTAAACTGCAGCATGCATTGGGCCAGTTGGTGGATGCGCGCATCTTCATCGACGATTCGGCGGGCATCACGCTCGCCGAGATGCGCGCCAAGGCGCGGCGGCTGAGGCAGAATGCCCGAGGACTCGACCTGGTCGTCGTAGACTACCTGCAACTCATGTCGGCCACGCCGTCCTCGGCCGGCGGCAAACGCTACGAAAACCGCACCCAGGAGGTCTCGGCCATCTCGCGCGGGCTGAAGGCGCTGGCCAAGGAGCTGGAGGTTCCAGTGCTGGCCTTGTCGCAACTCTCCCGCGCCAGCGAGCGCCGCGGCGACGACAAGCGGCCCATCTTGAGCGATTTACGCGAATCCGGTTCCATCGAGCAGGACGCCGACGTGGTGGCCTTCATCCATCGCGACTCCTACTATAGCCGCGACGAGGAGATGACCGAAGCCGAGAAAGCCAAATCCGAGATCATCCTGGCCAAGCAGCGCAACGGCCCCACAGGCATCGTCCAAATGTACTTCAACTCTCGCTATACGCGCTTTGAGAGCCTGGACCTGGGGCACGAAGTCTAATGGCCAGTAGCGATCTTTCCATGCAACGCTCTCCTTACAGCTCATTCAGAATCAGCGTGACACGGCCTACCAGCAACTCCGTGGGCGACTCCCCTGGGTCCATTTCGATCAGGTCCACAGGAAACGCAATGTTGAGGGGCCGCAAGACCAGCCGGTTCATAAGAAAATCCACGTAGCGCAGCGTCAGGTGCGAGCCGTGACGCACCGCGTAGAGGTTAGGCCGGTTGGGCCGGTAAGGCGTCAGCGAGTTGTAGTGGCGATCCAGCAGCGCGAGCGCCTCGGGAAGCACCAACGGCTCCATGGCCAGGGCGTCGGCCGCAGGAATGCGCACGGCCACAAACCGCTGCCAGGCGCGGCGAGGGCCGGAAACCCGGGCCCGCATCGTATGCAGGGCGCCCACAGGCAGATGAAGCATCCCTTGTGCCGCGGAGGGACGAATGTGCGGCTCGAATAGGGCCACGGCGTGAGAGACGATTGGAACCGAGCTGCGCTCCAAGCCGGCGGGCAAATCCCCTATAAGTCCCGCCGCGGGCAGAAGGTCAGCCGCCGTCAGATGCTGGGCGGCGAGGATGCGGTCCATCGCCTCCAGCGAGAGCTGCCGCCGGCTGTGCAGAAAGTTGGACAGATGCCCCTGACCAAAACCCGTCTGGCGGGCCAGCAGGGAGACGCTGAGCGTTCCCCGCTGTATCCTGCGCAGCAGTTCCAGGCGGAGGCGCTCGTGCATCTGGGTCAGGTTCATCTGTGGAAAATTCGCCACCAGCAATAGGGGAGAACGCTATTCGATTGCCTCTGGCAAAGCTATCAGTGTTAGTTGGCCTACATTCTCCATGCTTTACCACGGATTGAAAAGCATTTAGCGGGAAAAGCTCCGGAACACATTGACGCAAAGGAACAATCTCCCTAGATTTGGTTTACTAATCCACAAACTGATCTGTGGGAACTTTTTGGGATCGCTTCATCGCCGTAAGGCTGAACGGCAGCGGACGACTGTCTACTCCAGCGGCAGATGAACGAACAGAGGATGCATTCATGGCATTCCGGTTTTCCCATCTCCATCCCAAGAGGCATCACCATCGGGCCTCTGGCAGGCCAGTGTGGAAATTCCAGGATCTGCGCGCTGTGGTCATGACAGAAAACAAGAGATCACGGGCGGCAATCCCCCATCAGGACACAAGAATCCTGAGTTGCCCCGCCAGGCTCTCTTCACCCCGCGGAACAACAGACTGCAAAAAACTCCGTCGGGCGATGAAACTTATGCGGAGAATTAGTCATGGAAATGCGCGTGCATTTGAAAATTTGCGAGGGGTGCGGTTGTCTTTGGTACCGTGCCCAGACCCAAGGGAAGGTGTATTGCAGGGAGTGTGAGACAAAGCTGAGAGACTTTCCATCGCCGGAGAGCCGGAAGCGGCGCGGACGGCCCTGCCGCAAACCACTGATCAAAGTTTGGGCGGTGGCTGAAGCTGCAGGAGGTGCGCAATGAGCGCAGCCCTGCAAGTGGCGATGGTTTGGGAAGCAAGCGGCGCACAGGTTGCCGGTCAGCAAGAAGGGAGGACATCGAAAGCAAAACCGGCGGTAAAGCCTGAAGCAAAACCGGCGCAGGTGCAGGCCGCCAAACCGTTGGTCAGCCTGGCCTTCTACAGGAGGCATACGGAGAGCATGTTGCGGCGCTATCTGTACGCTTCCATGCAGGTGGGCAGGGCGCCGTCGATCCTGAGCGATCCGGTCGGGCGGGGATGGGCCTCGAGCCGGCCGATTCGCACCTTCGAGGACGCGGTCATCTTTGTTCTCGACGTGGAAAAGTGCCTGAGCCAGCTCGGGAGCCTGGACCGCGACATGCTAAGCCGGATCGTGCTCCAGGAATACACACAGGCTGAGGCCGCCACGCTGCTGGGAATGAGCGTACGAACCATCTCCTACAAATTCCCGCAGGCCGTGGACCGGCTCACGGAAAAGCTGCTGGAAGCAAGGCTCCTGATCTTACCGTACTGAAACAAGTAAAAGCGCAGTCAACGAAGGGGAGCCGATCCGCTCTCTTTCGTGGCCTGCGGACCTCGCGAAAACCGCCATATACCCTGTGACAACATCATAGGGGACCTGGACTTTGACGCCACTCCTGTCCGCGAAGAACATCGTGGATTGTGGTGCATCTTCTGCTATGGTGGACGGGTCAACCCATTTATCGCGCAGCGTACGCCGGCGGGGCGAATTCCCCGCCAAGGAGAAGCAGAATGATCTCACCCCGTTCTCTTGCCGCCTGCCTTGTGCTGCTGGTCCCGGTTGCGCTTGCCGCGCAGCAGCCGGCCCCCACCACGGCGGCCGAAGCCCCCACCCGCGACACCAGCTACATCGACGCCCAGGGCACAGCGCACGTGACCCGCGTCGTGCCGCTGCCGGAGACGGTCAGTCCCCAGGCGCAGCAGTATCTGGCCCGGCCCATGCCGGACGAAGCTCCGCCGCAATCCCTGGCCGAGCGCCGCGCCCGGACTGACGCTTATACGGCGCGGGCCCGCGTGGCCTGGAGCAAAATCTGCCCGAACCAAATTGTGGAGAGCGAAATCGCCGGGGTCCCGGTGCGCATTGTGACTCCGGACGGCATGCCTGCGGCCAACCGGGACAAGGTGCTGATGAACCTGCACGGGGGCGGATTCAACTCCGATTCGGGGTCATATACCGAAACCATTCCCATTGCAAGCTACACCAACATCAAAGTCGTGGCCGTGCTCTACCGCCTGGCGCCCGAGCATCCTTTTCCCGCCGACGTGGACGACTCGGTGGCTGTCTATCAGGCCCTGCTGAAAACCTACAAGCCCGGCCACATCGTGATCTACGGGACCTCGGCAGGGGCCATCCTGACCGGGGAAGTGGCTGTCCGGCTGAAGCAACTGCATCTGCCCATGCCCGCGGCGCTGGGCATCTTCAGCGGCCTGGGCGACTTTGCGCGCCCCGGCGACACGGAAGCAATCTATTCGCTGAACGGCTTCTCCGGGCACCTGGACCCGCCGGCGCCCGGCCCCCACGACCCGTTTTACATAGGCAAGACCGATCCCACGAATCCCGTGCTTTCACCGGTTTACGCCGACCTGCGCGGGCTGCCGCCCACGCTGTTCGTCACCGCGACGCGCGACATGCTGCTGAGCGGGACGGTGAACCTGGAGCGCGCCTACCTGCACGCAGGCGTGGATGCGCACCTGATCGTTTTCGACGGCCTCCCTCATGCTTTCTGGTACGATCCGCAACTGCCCGAATCGATCGAGGCCAATCACTTCATGGCGGACTTTTTCTTGAAGCACCTGGCGGAGTAAACGCCGGCGTCAGAATGAATCTGGCGCACGAATTGCATGGTCGTGAACGCGGAGGAAAATACGGGGCCGGTCCTGGCGTCTTCAAAAGATCCCAGGGTAACCGGCATCGGCCAGCTTCTGCGCGCCACTCGCGTCGACGAGCTGCCGCAACTGATCAATGTGTTGTTGGCAGATATGAGCCTGATCGGGCCGCGGCCGGAACGTCCCCACTTCGTCCGCCTGTTCAGGGATCAGCTTCCCGGCTATGAATTCCGGCTGGCGGTCAAACCCGGAATCACAGGTCTTGCGCAGATCTACGGGCGCTACTCAACGACGCCTGAACTCAAATTGCGCTTCGATCTGTTGTATATCTACAACTACTCGTTGCTCATGGATATGCGCATTCTGTTGCAAACCATCCTCACCCTGCTCCAGACGGAGCAGGCCGAGGGGTTCAGGGAGGATGGCGACAGGACAGCCCTGAAAAGCGACGAGTAAAAGATTCTCGCGAAGATGACGCCAGCGCGCGGGAGGCACAATGAACCGCCTGGTGCGAGGGCGCATCCGCGCCGCGCGTCTGGGACAGGAAGCAAAGACCAGTGGATGCCCCTCCCGGCCAGGTGACTTGGACAGTCCGGCTCTACTTGCATTTTGTTGACCGCGCTTCGTTTTGCATGTATTCCTGTCTTGTACTGTTTTGACCGTGGAAAAGCCATGTTGATTCGTACCAGAGCCCCATTGCGGCTTGGACTGGCCGGAGGCGGTACCGACGTTTCCCCTTACTGCGACGAGTTCGGCGGTGCCATTCTCAATGCCACCATCGACTATTACGCCTACGCAGCGCTGGAGCCGCTGGAGACGGGCAGAATCGAGTTCGTCTCGGCCGATCTGCATGAAAACGCCGCCTATCCCGCTGCGCCGGAGCTCGCCAACGATGGCCGGCTCGACCTGTTTAAGACTGTCTACAACCACGTGGTGCGCCATTACAACCAAGGCCAGCCGCTCAGCCTGCGCATGAGCACGCGGGTAGACGTACCCTCGGGTTCCGGGCTTGGCTCCTCCTCTACGCTGGTTGTCGCCATGCTGGCGGCCTATGTGGAGTGGCTCAACCTGGCCCTCGGCGATTACGAGCTGGCGCAGACGGCTTTTGTGATCGAACGCGAAGAGGCCGGACTCGAGGGCGGTAAGCAGGATCAATACGCCGCCGCTTTTGGCGGCTTCAACTTTATGGAGTTTGGCCGCAACGGGGGGGTCCTGGTGAACCCACTGCGCGTGAAAGACTGGATCGTCTCCGAACTGGAGGCCTCGTTGCTGTTGTATTACACTGGAAAGTCACGCACGTCGGGGGATATCATTCAGGAACAATCGCGCAATGTGCGCGACCGCAACGAGCTGGCGCTGGAGGCCATGCATTCCATTAAGGAAGAGGCGTTTCGCATGAAGGAATGCCTTTTGCGCGGTGATTTTCCCCATTTGCACCAGGTGCTCCGCAGCAGTTGGGAATCGAAAAAGAGGATGGCCAGCAGAATTACCAACGAGCACATCGAACGTCTCTATGCTTGCGCGCTCCAAGCCGGCGCGCACTGCGCAAAGATCTCCGGAGCAGGGGGAGGCGGATTCATGATGTTCCTCACCGACCCCATCCAGAAAGACAAGGTAGCCGCGGCCTTGCACGCGCATCACAATGGCGGCACGGCCTATGGATGTCATTTTACGGCTGGAGGAGTACAAGCTTGGAGAGTGCCATGACGGATCTTGTACGGGAGCAGTTAACTGAAGCCCTGACTGTTTTGCAGGCAGTGACCGAAGACACGGCGCTGCACGCTACGCTGGCGGAGGCCGCTAAGAGAACCGCATCGGCATTGGCGGCGGGGCGAAAACTAATGATCGCCGGCAACGGCGGCAGCGCGGCCGATGCCCAGCATCTGGCCGCGGAGTTTATCAGCCGCCTCTGCGAAGACCGCACCGCCATGCGCGCCATGGCTTTGACAACGGACACGTCCATTCTCACGGCCATCGGAAACGATTATGGATATGACCGCCTATTTGTCCGCCAGATCGAGGGGATGGGTCAGGCGGGCGACGTGTTTTTGGGCATTTCCACCTCGGGCAGGTCGCCGAATATTCTGCGCGCCCTGGAGTTGTGCCGGACGATGGGTATCGTAACCATCGGAATGACGGGCAAACAGGCAGTCCGGATGCCGCCCCTCTGCGATTACTGCATCAAGATTCCTTCCGATGTGACTATGCACATTCAGGAAGCGCACCTGGCCCTGGAACATATCTTCTGTCGGCTGGTAGAACGCAATTACTTCCGGACCGATCAGTCTGCGGAGATCGAAGTGACAGCCGTGCTTGAGGAATAGCGCGAATGGAAGCGATTGTCCTCGCCGGAGGCCTGGGGACGCGGCTGGCGGCGCGGTTGAACGGTATTCCCAAGCCCATGGCGGCAGTGGCCGGCCGGCCGTTTCTTGAAATTCTTCTGGGCCAATTGCAACGCGCCGGTTGCACGCGCGTCATGCTGTCGGTGGGCCATCTGCATGAGGCGATTCAGGGTCATTTTGGCGCCTCCTTTCACGGCATGCGCCTCGACTATGCCATCGAGGATTCTCCCCTTGGCACCGGGGGGGCGATCCGTAATGCGCTCTGCATGGCCGAAGACGCGTCGGTTCTGGCGCTGAACGGGGACTCATTTCTGGACGCCGACTACGCGGCCATGCTCCGGTTCCACGCCGCCCAGGCCGCCCATATCACGATAGCGATTACCCGCCAGGCAGAAATCGCCCGCTATGGCGGAGTGATTGTCAGCGGCCAGCGCATCACAGGGTTCGAGGAGAAGGGCCGTGCGGGCGAGGGGTGGATCAACGCCGGCGCCTATGTGCTCGAAAAGCGGCTCGAATGGCCCCCAACCTTGCCGGAAAGATTCTCCTTCGAACGGGACTTTCTGATGCCGGAGATCACCCGCCTTTCGCCGGCCGCCTATCGGGTGGATGGATTCTTTCTGGATATCGGCGTGCCCCAAGACCTGGACCGCGCGCAGACAGAGCTGGCCAGGTTCTGACCGCCGACGTTACAGTGCCGCATTGTGCGCGACGACTTTTTCGAGAGCCTGAACAAGGCAACGAGCGGAGATTTTCTCGTCGCGTTCAAGGATTTGCGCCGTCCAGCGCGGCCAAAATCTGCGGGGCCAGTTGGCTGATGCTGCCGGCGCCCAGGGTAAGAATCAGGTCGCCGGACCGGGCCGCGGCTACGGCAGCTGCTACAGCGGCGGAAAAATCCGGGACGAAGCATACTTGCGGCCCCGCAACCTTTGCGGCCAGGCGCTCGGCGGTCACGCCGGGAATCGGTTCCTCGCTGGCGGCGTAGATGGGAAGAACGACGACCGTATCGGCGTCTGCAAATGCGCCTGCGAACTCCTCCAAAAGATCAAGAGTACGCGAGTACCTGTGGGGCTGGAAGACGACATGAATCCTTGCGGGTCCGCACTCCCGCGCGGCGGCGAGCGTGGCGCGGATCTCGGTGGGGTGGTGGCCGTAGTCGTCTACAACGGTGACGCCGCGAGCCGTGCCGCATCGTTGGAAGCGGCGATCGACCCCGCGAAAATTGCCAAGCCCTTCGGCAATCTTCCCCGGCGGGACTTCGAGCTGGCGGGCGATGGCGACCGCGGCCGTGGCGTTGAGCACGTTGTGGCGTCCGGGAACGTGCAACTCGAACGGCCCCAGCGGCCCGCTCGCGGTCGCGACCTGAAAGCGCGAAAAGGAGCCTGACGATCCCGCGGCCAGAAATTCGAGGCGGAAGTCGGCCTCGGCGGCCAGGCCGTAGGTGAGCACGAGGCGGCTCGCGCGGGGAAGAATGGATTTTAGAAGCGGGTTATCAATGCAGGCCGTCACCGCGCCGTAAAAGGGCACGCGGTCCATGAAGTCCAGGAAGGCGCGCTCCACGTCGGCCATGTCGCGGTAGCAGTCCATGTGCTCGCGGTCGAGATTGGTCACCACGGCCAGGATGGGCGAAAGCTTGAGGAAGGAACGGTCGCTTTCGTCGGCCTCGGCGACCAGATAGTGCGTCGTGCCCAGGCGGGCGTTGGAGCCCAGAGCGTCCACGCGGCCGCCGACGACCACCGTGGGGTCGAGGCCGCCCGCGGCCATCACCGCGGCCACCATCGACGTGGTGGTGGTTTTGCCGTGCATGCCGGCGATGGCGATGCCATATTTGAGCCGCATCAGCTCGGCCAGCATCTCCGCGCGCGGGATCACTGGAATCTTGCGGGAGTGGGCTTCCAGGACCTCGGAATTGTTGGGGCTGACCGCCGAGCTCGTGACGACGACGGTTGCTCCGGCCACGTTCGCGGCCGCATGGCCCTCATAGATGCTTGCTCCCAGCCGCGCCAGCCGGTCGGTGACGGCGCCGCGCCGCAAATCCGAACCCGAGACCTTCATGCCCATGCCCAGCAGGATCTCCGCGATGCCGCTCATGCCGATGCCGCCAATGCCGACGAAGTGCGCGTGCTGGGACGTGGCGAACATGGGATTGAAACTTCACTCTACCATCCGGGAGAGCGGACCAACGGCGGGCAGCGGCCAACGGCGGGCAGCGGGCCGGCATCTGCGTTCTTGCACTCAGGACGCGCAAACGCGATGCCGGACGGTGAATTTAAGGCCGTCCCCGCGTCTCCCTGGGCCGGAACGAGCGCATAATAAATCTTGTCCCTGCGTCTGGGGCGGAGGATTTTTTCGAACGTACCGCAACTAAAGCCTGGAAAGACTGTTTGATGAATTGAAAGCCGGCTGGAGCGAAAAGCGAAGAGGCCGGATGGTGCTGAGCACGGAGGCAACTCCGAGTCCCGGTTCTGGAACGGATGGACAGGGCAGCACAAGGAGGGTGTCATGAGAAATTCCCGCTTGGTTGTGTTGGCAATGGCTCTGGTTCTACCGTTCGCGATCACCGCGAATGCCCAGGTTGGGGTGGGGGTTGGCGTTGGCGTCGGCCCCGCAGAGGTGGCTCCGGGCTATTACGGCGATAATGGCTATTACGATAATGGCTATTACGGTCCGCCGGATTGCGAGTGGGGCTACTACGCTTATTATCCATACGCTTGCGCTCCCTACGGCTATTACGGCTCTGACTGGTTTTACGGCGGCATCTTCATCGGCGCCGGGCCGTGGTACGGCTGGGGTCGTGGCTATGGCAGATATGGTTACGGCTTTCGTGGCGGATACGGACGCGGCGGCTACGGCGGACGCGGCGGTTACGGCGGCCGTGGCGGTTACGGCGGCCGTGGCGCTTATGCGGGCCGCGGGTATGCCGGCGCAGGCCGTGGGTATGCCGGCGCAGGCCGTGGGTATGCCGGTGCGGCGCGCGGGTATGCAGGCGGCGCAGCGCGCGGGTATGCAGGCGCAGCGCGCGGATATGCCGGTGGCGCGCGTGGATATAGCGGCGGCATGGCGCGTGGGTATGCCGGCGGCGGCGCACGCGGCGGCGGTGGATTCCACGGTGGCGGAGGCGGCGGCTTCCACGGCGGTGGCGGAGGCGGCTTCCATGGCGGCGGCGGCGGAGGTCACGGCGGCGGCGGCGGTCATGGTGGCGGCGGACGCCGGTAAGTTCAACTGTTTCAGTGGAAAAGGCCCGTCTGCTTCGGCAGGCGGGCTTTTTTCTGCGCGAACTTGAATGCGGAACCGGCGATCAGCAGACCGGCACGGACAAAGCGGGGCAGGTTCGCCCTGAAATCGACGTAAATTTAGAACTTATCCGCCAACAGGTAGCGCCAACAGGTAGCGCCGACCTCCTGGTCGGCTGTAGTGTGGGCCTCCTGGCCCACGCGTCGCTGTTGGCGGCGTGAACGCCTCCAGTACCACCGCTTTGGAGAGCGGCGCTACTTCAATGCGCAATTTACGGATAAGTTCTTAGAGTTTCGGCCGGCTGTCAGCCGCCAGCGCAGCCAGCCGGTCAGCGATGCGTTCGGCTGCCCCGGAATGGGCCTGGCTGCGCGCCGCCGCGGCCATGGCTGCCAGCCGCTCAGGGGCGGTGAGCAGGCCGGAGAGCGCGGCCAGCAGCTTGCCGGGAACGTCCAAGTCCTTTTCCTGCAACATCACGGCAGCTCCGGCAGCCGCCATGGCTTCGGCATTGCGGCGCTGGTGCTCGTCGGCGGAGGCGGCAAAGGGCACCAGCAGCGCCGGCTTGCCCGCTGCGGCTAGTTCGGCCACCGTGGAAGCGCCGCTGCGCGACATAACCAGGTGCGCCTGGGCAAAGCACGCCGGCATGTCGTCGAGGAAAGGGCGAACCTGCCAGCGCGCGGGGTCGCCGCCGCTGGCCGCGCAGGCAGCCAGGGTGGATTCGGCGTGCCGGAGGCCGCACTGGTGAAGCACGGTGAGTCCGGGAACCGCAGCCAGCAGGGCCGGCAGTACGGCGGGCATGTGGATATTGAAGAGCCGCGCACCCTGCGAGCCGCCAAAAACCAGCAGATGGGGCGCGGCGGCCGTGGGCGCCTTCACGGCAAAGAACTCCGGCCGAACCGGAACGCCGGTAACCTCGGCGTGGCGAAACCAGCGGGCCGCCTCAGGAAAGTTGATGGCCGCGGCCTGCACCCGTTTGCCTACCAGCCGGTTGGCCAGTCCCGGCATGGCATTGGGCTCGAAGGCCATGGCGGGAACTTTGAGCCAAAGAGCCGCTGCCATCGCCGGACCCGACGCGTAGCCGCCCACGCCCAAGACCACTCCGGGCTGGAACTCACGGATCAGACGCTTGCAGGCGGCAATGCTCCCGGGCAGTCCCGCCAACGTCCGCAGCCGGATCATGAGCGAGACGTTCTTCAGCTGGCCCACGTCGATCAGCCGCAGCGCAAAGCCGGCCTCCGGCACCAGCCGCGTCTCCAGCCCGCGTTCCGTGCCCACAAAGAGAATCTCGGCGCCGTGCCGCGCTGCCAGTTGGCGCGCCACGGCCAGAGCGGGAATGATGTGCCCTCCTGTCCCGCCGCCGGCGATGAGTACGCGGAATTGCGTCAAGCTGTCGCCCTTCTCGGCCGTCAGTGGTCAACCCCCGTTCCCTGGCCCCGTTCCCTGGTCCATGCTTCTCTCACTCCACTTGCTTGGTGATATTCAGCAGGATACCGATCGAGGCCAGCGTGCAGAAGATCGAAGTCCCGCCGGAGGAGATCAGGGGCAGCGTGATGCCTTTGGTGGGCACCAGAGACAGCACCACGCTGATGTTGAAGAAGGCCTGCAAAAGAATGGCGGTGGTGATGCCGAAGGCCGCCAGCCGCTCAAAAGGCTTCTTGGAGCGGAAGGCCGCGCGCAGCCCGCGCACGCCGAAGACTACGAAGAGCAGAACGATGACCATGGCGCCGATGAAGCCCAACTCCTCGGCGATGTTGGCGAAGATGAAGTCGGTGGAGGCTTCGGGCAGAAAAAAGAGCTTCTGGATGCCTTCCATGTAGCCGCGGCCGGCGAAGCCGCCGGTGCCCACGGCGATCAGCGACTGGTTGATGTGAAAGCCGGCGCCCATGGGGTCGGCGCCGGGGTTCAGAAAGACCATGATGCGCTGCCAGCGCCACGGCACCATGAACACCAGGGCGGCCACGACCGGCAGCACGGCGCACGCGGCGCCCAACAGATACTTCCACTCCATGCCGGCCAGGATCAGCATCATGGCGGTGACCCCGGCCAGGACCAGGGCCGTGCCCAGGTCGGGCTGGCGCACGATGAGAATCATAAACGCCATGGGGATGATGGCCGCGCGCAGGAGGGTGTTCCTGGAATTTGGTATCTCGGCCAGACGGCTGTGGAGAAACCAGGCCAGAAACAGCACCAGCACCGGTTCGGCGATCTCAGAGGGCTGAAAGCTGAGCAGACTCCCGAAGCGAATCCAGCGGTGGGTGTTATGGGAGCCGGGGAAAAAGAAGACCGCGACCAGCAGCAGCGTGGTAATGGAAATGGCGGGATAGATGAAGCGGGGCGAGTTGTAGACGCTGGAATCTACCTGCATGAGGGCCAGCATGGCCAGCACCCCGGCCAGCGCCCACACGGCCTGCCTGGCGACGAAGGCATACGGAGAGTGGTAGCGCGCCTCGTCTACCACGGCGGAGGCCGAAAAGACCATGGCCAGCCCGATCACCACCAGCAACAGGGTGGTGAAGAACAGCCACTTGTCCACCCCTACGCGCTTTGCCATGCTTTCCAGCCTTGGCGTTCACCCACGAGTTGCTTGAAGACGCGGCCGCGGTGCTCGTAATTCTCGAACTGGTCAAAGCTGGCGCAAGCTGGAGCAAGCAGCACTACCTCGCCGGAGCGGGCAGCCGATGCGGCCGCATTCACTGCGCTTTCCAGAGTCTGGCAGGAGAGAATGGAGACCGACCCGCGCAGTTGCGACTCGATCTTGGCCGCGGCCGAGCCGATGGTGTAGACCGCCCGCACCCGCTGGCGCAGCAGTGGCGCGAGCTGGGTGTAGTCGGAGCCTTTATCCTTCCCGCCCAGGATGAGATGAATGCCAGAAGAGAATGCGGCCACGGCCTTGGCGGTGGCGTCCACGTTGGTGGCCTTGGAATCGTTGTAGAACTCCACGCCGTTGATCGTGGCCACGTGCTCCAAGCGATGTTCCACCGCCTTGAAGGCCTCCACGGCGCGGCGAATCGCCTCCGCCGGCGCTCCTGCCAGGCGGGCGGCGCACACCGCTGCCAGCACGTTCTCCACGTTGTGCGCGCCCTTGAGCGGAATTGCGACCAAAGGCATTACCGTCTCGACGGGCGCGTCCGGGCCAGGCCGGCAAACGACGAATCCATCCTGGAGCCAGGCGCCCTGCTCCACCGGTTGCTCGTCGGAAAACCAGAAGACCCTGGCCGCGGAACGGGTCGCCGCCTGGGCGGCGCGCGCATCGTCGGCGTTCAACACCGCATAATCGCCTTCGTTCTGCTGCGCAAAGATGCGCTCCTTGGCCAGGGCGTAGTTCTCGAAGGTGCCGTGCCGGTCCAGATGGTCGGGCGTGATGTTCAGGATTACCGCAATGTGGGGATGAAACTTCTCCGTAGTTTCAAGCTGGAAGCTGGAGACTTCGAGAACCGACCACGTATCGTCAGTGCTTTGTTCCACCAAGCCCACAACCGGCACGCCGATGTTGCCGGCCACGACGGTGCGGAAGCCCGCCTCTTTCAGAATCTCGCCCGCCAGAACGGCGGTGGTGGTTTTGCCGTTGGAGCCGGTAATGGCCAGTATTCTGCCCTTCAAAAAGCGCGCGGCCAGTTCCAGCTCGCCGATCACCGGCAGGCCAAAACTGCGCACCTGGGCGAGCGCGGGAGTATCGAGGGGCACGCCGGGGCTGACGACAATTAGGTCCTGGCGGCGGAAGGTGAGCAGCCCGTGGCCGCCTGCCTCCACCATGATCCCATCCTCCAGCAGTGCGGGAATCTCCTTGGCCAGCGATTCGGCCGAGCGCGCGTCGGAGACGGTGACCCGCGCGCCCTGGCGGCGCAGAAACAGCGCGGCGGCCAGGCCCGACTTTCCCAGCCCCACCACCAGAACCCTTTTGCCTTTGAGTTCCATCATCCTGGCTCTATCCTACGGCTTCCGCGCCCTCCTTTCCCCGCTAAAGACCTCGTCCGTTCATACTTTGAAACGGGATGGCGCTGGCGCGCGGCGCAGTACGCGTCAACTCCTGTCCGCAAGCGGCAGCCCATCCACCTCGCTCAGCGGGCGAAACAGGCAATCGAATTCCACCGCCGACACATTGTCCTTGCCGTGAAAGCCCACCGGCTGAATTTGCGCCGGAACGAAGCCGAGTTCAGACATATACTCGATCGCTTTATGGAACCGCCATACTCCCTCGTAGGTGTGAATAATGGGTAGTTCCATCAAAATGCCCTTCAATCGCGGAATTGTCTGCTGTCCGCCCTCAATTACCTGTTTCTCGTAGCCCTGGGTATCGATCTTCAAAAGAATCTTCCCACTCAATGTGGCCGCAACCTGATCGAGGGTGCGTATGGAGATCTCCTCGGTGTGGTCCACGGCCAATCGGCTATCATGCAATCCCGCGATGCTGGTCAACTCCAGGATCGAACTGCAGACCGATAGTTCGGATACATGGAGAAGTGCCGCTCCCGATTCTGCTCCGAGACCGCAGGGATGAGCTTCCCAGTTGCCGTCCGCTGCCGCCTTTCTGGCCAGGGTCTGAAATGCGGCTGCGATCGGCTCAAAGGAGACTATCCTGCCCCGGTAACCGTTGGCTCTCAAAAATTCAGCGAACTGGCCAACGTTGGCTCCCACATCAATTACTACGTCAATCTCGCGATCTTCGATGAAATCGATCAGATCTCGAACTCTCCGCCTTCCGACGTGGATGATTCCGAGACGCGCGTACGCCGCCCTGATTATGCGATTCACCTGGCTCGTCCCCACTGCCTGTACTCCTGATTGTGTGCCGCATCGGTCTCTGCGCGGAAGTTCTCTAGCGCAATTTCAGGGTGGTGAGTGCAAGCAATGCAAACACCAGGGCGCCGATCCAGAAGCGCACGATGATCTTGGACTCGCTCCAGCCTAACTGCTCGAAGTGATGATGCAGCGGGGCCATCTTGAAGATGCGCTTCCTGCGCAGTTTGTAGCTGCCCACCTGCAGCATCACCGAAATCGCCTCCAGGATGAAGATGCCCCCGATGAAGGGCAGTAAAAGCTCCTGGCGAACGATGACGGCGATCGTGCCGATGGCCCCGCCCAGCGCCAGCGAGCCCACATCGCCCATGAAGATCTCCGCCGGATGGGCGTTGTACCAGAGGAAGCCGATCGATGCCCCCACCATGGCTCCGCAATAGACCGTGAGCTCCCCCACCATGGGCATGCGCTGGAGCCCAAGATAGTCTGCAAACACCACGTTGCCGCTCACGTACGTGAGCACGGCCAGCGCGCAGGCGGCGATAATGGTGCAGCCGATGGCCAGCCCGTCAAGCCCGTCGGTCAGGTTTACCGCGTTGGACGAACCCATTAGAACGAAGACCACGAACGCGACGAAGGGCGTGAATGCCAGCAACCCCAAGTGAGGAACCGTGCTCGGCCATGCGTGCCACAGCAGAGCCGGATGCAGCGACTTCGCAAACGGCACTATCAACTCTGTCGAAAATATCTTGAACTGATCGAGAACCACGAGCGCCCCGGCCACTGTCGCTCCGGCCAACCCCTGCCAGAACAGCTTGGCCCGGGCCGTGAGCCCCAGGCTGCGCCGCTGAACCACCTTGATGTAGTCGTCGGCAAAGCCGATGGCGCCGAAGGCGAAGGTGGAAAAAACCACGATCCACATAAAGGGATTGGCCGGATCGGACCACAGCACCGTAGGCAGCAGAATCGCGATCACGATGAGCACCCCGCCCATGGTCGGCGTACCGGATTTTTTCAGGTGCGACTGCGGCCCGTCTTCGCGAATAAACTGGCCGATCTGGAACTCGCGCAGCTTCTGGATCACGTAAGGCCCGATGAGCAGGGTGATCAATAGAGCCGTGAGCGAGGCGAAGGCAGTACGAAAAGTAAGATAGCGGAAGATCCGGAACGGGTGAAAGAACGGAAACAGCTTTTCGTAGAGCAGCCAGTAAAGCAAGGAGCCTCCCATTGCCGGAATGAGGCGGGTTTAGCTCGATTTTACAGGGATCGGAGCCGCGCTGGCTCTTGAGGCGCGTTCCGCCCGCATCCTTCACTGGTTCCTGGATTTGCGCAGAACCTTGCCCGCTAGGCCGGGGCCATAGACGCCGTCCTCCACAACCAACTGTCCATTGATGGCGACATCTTCAATGCCTTCCGGGTACTGCACCGGATTGGCGAAGGTTCCCTTGTCAATCACCTTATCGGGATTAAAGACGGTAATGTCAGCAAAATAGCCCGGTTTCAACAAGCCCCTGCGCTCCAATCCGAAGACCTCGGCGGGCTTCGACGTCATCTTCCGAATGGCGTCTTCCAGCGTCAACGCCTTCTCTTCGCGCACGTACTTTCCCAGCACCCGGGGAAACGATCCGAAGACCCGTGGGTGCGGCCTGCCCCCCAGCAATCCGTCGGTGCAGACATTCTGCTCTGGCCGGGTCAGAAACCGGGCCACGTGCTCCTCCAACCCGTAAAAATCCACCATCCCCACTGCGCTTTCTTCTTCGAGTAGCAGGTCGAACGCCGCATCGTAAGGGTTCTTGCCGCGCAACGCGCCGATCTCGAAGAGATTCTTGCCGATCGATCCGTCCTTGCGGATCTTCACGCTGCCGGAATCGAAGACGCTACAGTCTCGATCGAGCATAAGGATTCATGCGTTCGTCAGAATCATCTCGCGCCTCCGCTAACCTCCGCAAAATCCAGCGAAGTCCTGCGCCAGGGGGCGACGATGTGGGTACCGCCATTGCCGATTACCGCACCCGCGACGCTCTCCACGGAAGTGATAATGCACTCCTCGCCTCGATTTTCGAGGAAGTCGATTGCCGCCTGGATTTTCGGCCCCATCGACCCTGGTGGAAATTGGCCCGCGGCTAAATACTGGCGCGCCTGGTCCATGGTGATCGTGTCCAGCCACTGCTGGCTGGGCCGGCCATAGTCAAGCGCTACGCGATCAACCGAAGTAACAATGACGAGCTTGTGAGCGCGCACGCGCGTCGCCAGCATGCTTGAAGCGAGATCCTTGTCGACAACTGCTTCCACACCCACCAAACGATCGTCCTCCCAGGCCACCGGAATGCCCCCGCCTCCGCAGGCAATCACGACCACGCCGGCGTCGAGCAGCGACGAGATCGCTTCGACCTCCAGAATTTGCAGCGGGCGGGGCGAAGGCACGACGCGACGGTAGCCTCCTGGCGAGACTTCGCGCATGATCCAGTCTGGCCTGGTGCTGCGGATTGCGGCGAGCTCGTTCGCGTCATAGAAAGGCCCGATCGGTTTGCTGGGATGCTGGAAGTCCGGGTCGTCGCGATCCACGAGCACCTGGGTGATCAGGGTAGCCACTTCGCGCTTGATTCCCTCGCGGCGGAACAACTCGCAAACCAGCCGCTGGATCATGTAGCCCATGCCGCCCTGGCAATCGGCATCGCAAGTGTCGAGCGGCAAGCGCGGAACGCGCCGCTCGCCCTCCTCGACGCGAATCAGGATGTTGCCGATCTGCGGTCCGCTGCCGTGGGTGATGGCGATCCGTGAACCGGCGTGGAACAGAGGCTTGAGATGTTCGAGCGTTTCCGCGGTGTGGGCAAACTGCAAGGGAATGGCGCCGGATTCGCCGGCCCTCGTGATGGCGTTGCCGCCCAGAGCGATCACCAGCGTTTCGGTCATGGTCTTAAGAGCCTGTCATCTCATAAACAATTTCCTGCTCCGACATGGTCAGCGCCATGATCGCCTTGGCGGTGTGCAGGCGGTTTTCCGCTTCCTGGTACACCACAGAGTGCGGGCCATCGATGACCTCGTCCGTCACCTCGTTGCCCCGATCGGCGGGCAGCGGATGCATGTACAAAGCATCTTCCGCAGCCAATTTCATGCGCTCGCCGTTGCAAATCCAGTGCCGGTATCCCTCCGCGATCCGCAGGGACTCCTTGGGGTTCGTTCCCATGGTGTCCAGACAGCCCCAACTCTTGGGAATGACGATGTCGGCGTCGCGAAACGCGTCGTCCATGTTGTCCACGATCTCGAACTTGGTTCCGGCGCGCCGCGCGTTCTCTCGCGCCGCCTCCACCGTCTGCGGCATCAGCGCGTACTCGGGTGGATGCGCCAGCACCACGTCCAGTCCGAAGCGCGGCATCAACATGATCAATCCTTGCGGCACGCTGAGCGGCTTGGCGTAGCTCGGCGCGTACGCCCACGTTACCGCCAGCTTGCGTCCGCGCAGGTTGCGTCCAAGTTTCTCGCGGATGGTCATGAGGTCGGCCAGCGTCTGGCAGGGATGGTCGACGTCGCACTGCATATTGATCACCGGCACATCCGCCCAGCGCGCAACTTCGCGCATGTACGCGTTGCCCTCGCCCGGAATCAGGTCGTGACGGATGGCGATCGCGTGTCCGTAGCTGGAGAGAATGATTCCTGTGTCCTTCGCGCTTTCTCCATGGGAGACCTGCATTACATCGGCGGTCAAAAAATGGGCGTGCCCGCCAAGCTGCGTTATTCCCGCCTCGAACGAGTTGCGCGTGCGCGTGGATTTGTCGAAGAACATCAGGAAGATGGTTTGATCGGGCAAATAGCGATGCGGAACGCGCCCCTTGAACTTACGCTTCAAATCGGCGGATACGTCGAGCAGAATTTCAATCTCTGCTTCGCGGTATTCTTCCGTAGTGATGTAGTCCTTGCCTTTAAACAGCGCCTTTCTCGTCTCCAACGCGCACCTCTTTCCCAAAACCTACCAAGTTGATAAAAACTCAGCCGCCGGGAATCAGTTACCGATTCCAGCGGCCGCTTAAGTTCAGCCATTCGAGCCTTCCAGCGTGGCGACGTACGCCAGAGGGAAGGCAGCATAGAATTGCGCCGCTTCCACCAAGTGGCGGATCGGGATGCGTTCCATAACACTATGCGCGACGTCTTCTTCGCCGGGACCGAAGCCAATGCTCGGCACGCCCATAATTCCCATCGAGCCGACGCCGTTCGTGCTGAAGACCCACTTGTCCACAACTGGATCGGCGTTGTGCAGCGTGCGATACGCCGCAACCGCCGAGCGCACCAGCCAATGGTCTTCTTCGAGCACCCACATTGGAAAGTACTTCTGCATTGGATAGGTGAGGCCGGTATAGCTGGGCGTCTCGTACCGCAACACCTCGATCTCCGCGCCTTGCGCCGCCGGCAGCGCTTTCACCTCGGCGACCGCGCTGTCCAGCGTCTCCCCCGCGGTCAGCCGGCGGTCGAGATGGATGGAGCATGCGCCCGGCACCGCGCATAGCGACGGAGACATCGAGCGAATCTCGGTGACGGCGATCGTTCCCTTGCCGAGAAACGCATCGTCGCGCAAACGCGTGTTCAATTCCTCGATCTGGGCGATCAGCGGGACCATCTTGTAAATCGGATTGTCGCCGCGCTCCGGCGCGCTGGCATGACACGAACGTCCGCGCAAGTGAACCTCGATCTCCATGCGCCCGCGATGTCCGCGGTACACGCGCAGATTGGTTGGCTCCGTGAGCACCACGCACTCCGGCCGGATACCGTCTTCCTTGAGGATATAAACCCACGGCAAGCCGTCGCAGTCCTCTTCCTGCACCGATCCCACAATCCACAGCGTGTAGTCGCCTTCCAGTCCCAAATCCTTTATCATCTTGCCCGCGTAAACCATGCTGGCCATGCCCCCGCGCTGATCGCTGGAGCCGCGTCCGTAGATGAAACCATCCTCCACTTTGCCCCTGTACGGATCCCAGGCCCACTCCTTCGGATCGCCAATGCCGACGGTGTCGGTGTGTGCGTCCATCATGATCACGTGTTTGCCTGAGCCGATGCGTCCCAGCACGTTGCCCATGCCATCAATGCGGACCTCGTCGAAGCCCACGCCTTCCATCTCCTGCTTGATGCGCTGAACCACAGGACCTTCGTGAGAACTTTCGCCGGGAATGGCGACCAGGTCGCGCAGAAAGCGCACCATGTCTGCTTCCAGCGCGTTTGCGGCGGCGAGTAAATGGGCGGAGTCAACAGTAGTTTTGGCAGGCATGTCGATCCTCATTCTGCGGCCCTTGAGGCTGCTCGTTCGGTGAGAGTTTGGGGTACGTCTTCCGGACATACCGGGAGTTTCCGAAAGCGGATTCCGTTAGCCTGGTAGACACGGCGTTGATCACGGCGGGAGTGGCCCTATTGATGGGAACTTCGGCGATGGACTTGGCCCCGTAAGGGCTTGGCGGTTTTTCGGCCGGCATCACTGCGATGCTCCTTTCTTAACGCGTTCGCGGCTGTAGGGAGTCTCCTTCAGCGGCAAGCTGGTGCGCAGCTTGCCGTCGCGCAGGAAATACGCGCAGGCGATCGCCGGCGCCGTAGGAATGCTCACAATCTCGCCCACCCCCTTGGCTCCGTAAGCCAGCTCCGCCGGATTTTTCTCGATGATGCGGCACTCGATCTCAGGCGTTTGCGTAGCGCGCAGCACGCCCAGCGTACCCAGCGTGACCGCGGGCGCGCCGTTGCGCACGGCGAAGTTTTCCGTCAACGCATAGCCCATCCCCATCACCACGCCGCCCTCGATCTGCCCCTCCACGCCGTTGGGATTGATGGCCCTGCCAACATCGTGCGCGGCCACGACTTTTTGCACTTTTCCGGTGCCATCGAGGATCACAACCTGCGTGGCGTAGCCATACGCAACGTGGCTTACCCGGTTTGGTTTGTCGCTGGTCATGGGGTCGGTCACGCATTCGTACTCGCCGTAAAACTCCCGGCCTTCCAACTCCTCCAGCGCATGATGGTTCAACGCCCGCTTGAGCGCAGTGGCGGCGCGGCGCGCCGCTTCGCCCGTAACCACCGTCTGCCGCGAGGCTGTGCTGGTGCCGCTGTCGGGGGTCACCATAGTGTCCGGCGCATGAACGCTGAGCACCGATCTGCCAATGCCCGCGGTCTCCGCCACAATCTGCAGCACCACCGTCGCAATGCCCTGGCCCATGCAGGCCGCGCTGGTGCAGATGACCACGCCGCCGTTCTCCACCTTCAATCTCACCCGGCCAATGTCGGTCACGCCCACGCCCTTGCCGGTGTTCTTAAAGGCGCAGGCGATGCCGGCGTCGGGATGCGCGTCGATTACGTCTTTCACGGCCAGCAGCGTCTCCTTCAGCGCCGTGCCCGCGTCGGCGATCTGCCCGTTCGAGAGCACGCCGCCCGGCTCGATGGCGTTGCGGAATCGAATCTCCCACGGAGAAATGCCCACCTTGCCCGCCAGCAGATTCAGATTGCTCTCCATGGCGAAGCACGTCTGCGTGACCCCAAAGCCGCGCATGGCGCCGGAGGGAATGTTGTTGGTGTAAATCGCGCGGCCTTCGATATCGACGTTCTCGATCTGGTACGGCCCCGCGGCGTGGGTGCAGGCGCGCTGCAGCACCGGGCCGCCCAGCGAGGCGTAGGCGCCGGTGTCGGCCACAATGCGCACCCGCACCGCGGTCAGCTTTCCATTTTCATCGCACGCGGTCGTGTACTCCATCTCCATGGGGTGCCGCTTGGGATGCACGCGCAGGCTCTCCGCGCGCCTGAGCGTCAGCTTCACCGGCCGGCCGCTGCGCCAGGCCAGCAAAGCGGCATGATGCTGCACGCTCATGTCTTCCTTGCCGCCAAATCCTCCGCCCACAAACTTGCTGATCACGCGCACTCTCTCATCCGCGACCCCGAGCATGCGCACAATCTCGCGATGCTCGTCGTAAATGCCCTGCCCGGCGGTATACACAGTCAGCGAACCAGGCTCCGAGGGCACGGCCAGCGCGCTCTCCGGCTCCAGAAACGCATGTTCCTGGCGCGGCGTTGAGTAGTGCTGCGTAACCACGTGCTTCGCCTCGCGGATGGCGCGGTCCGCATCGCCGCGCTTCACCACAGTTGTCGCCAAAACGTTTCCACCGGGGTGCAGCCGCGGAGCGCCCGCAGCCAGCGCCGCTTCGGCGCGAGCAGCGGCTCACGCTCCTCGTACTCCACACGGATCAGCTCCACGGCCTTGCGCGCTGCCTCTTTTGTCGTCGCGGCCACCAACGCCAGCGCGTCGCCCACGTAGCGTGTCTCTTCGCCCTCGGCGATCATCAACGGCCAGTCGTGCACCACGTGGCCCAGCAGCCGCTCGCCGGGAACATCCTTCGCGGTGAGCACCACTTCCACGCCGGCCAGCGCCTTTGCGGCGGCGATGTCGATCTTGCGCACCAGCGCGCGCGGATATTTCGCCCGCAGCACCGCGCCATGCAACATGCCGGGAACCTGCATGTCGTCTACGAATTCTCCGCTTCCCAGCAACTTTTCCTTCGCGTCCGCGCGCACCATGCGCTCGCCCACGCGGCTCGCAACGAACTCCGCTTCGCGCCTCTCGCCATCGCGCAGCGCCTTCGCGGCCCGCTGAATCGCCCGCTCCACCTTCGCGTAGCCGGTGCACCGGCAAAGATTGTAGCGGATCGCGAACTTCACTTCGGCGGGAGTGGGCGTGGGATTGGCGTCCAGCAGCGCCTTCGCGCTCATCACCATCCCCGGCATACAAAAGCCGCACTGCACCGCGCCCACTTCGCTGAAGGCCCAGGCATACACCTCGCTCTCGCGGCCCGAAAGGCCCTCGACCGTGGTCACCGCCTTGCCCTTCACCTTGGCCACGGTCAGCGTGCAGGCGCGCACGGCCTTGCCGTTCACCAGCACGGAGCAGGAGCCGCAAACGCCCTCCGCGCATCCGTCTTTTACCGAGGTCAGGCGCGCGTCCTCGCGCAAATAATCGAGCAGGCTCTTATCCGCGGCCGCGGCAGCGTCTTTTCCGTTCAGCGTGAACTGCAACATGACGGTTACTCCTTCGGCGCAGGCGGCCGCAGGTCGCAAATCTTGCGGTCGTACTCGCGCACCTTGGCGTATTGCGCCTCCCAAAAATCCTGGTAGTGCATGGAATCGAGAAGCTCTCTGCTATAGCCGAACTTCAGCCAGTCGTTTTCCTTCTGCTTAAACAGCCGTTGCTTCATCGCAGGTTTGCGGAAGTCGACGATGTCCTCTTCCGAAGCGCCCAGACAGATGTCGTGCGCCCACCGGTCCAGCACCGCCGGCGTCAATTCCAGATAGCGGCTTTCCAAATCCTTGAGCACCGAGTGATACCGGTCAAATCCATCCGTGGCCACGGTGACCACGTTGTCTCCCGGTCCCAGGCGAAGATGCTTCGCCAGCTTGATGGCGCCCTGCACATTGCAGACTCCGGAAGGCCCGAACAGCTCGCGCAGGCCCAGCGCGAACTCGCGCTCCACGCCCATCTTCACCAGCGCATCCACGCCGTCGCGAAAGATTTTTACGCCCCGCACGGTCTCTTCGTCCTTGATGAGGATCACAAAGTCGGTGTTGAGCACGTTGTGGATCAGCGTGCACATCTTGTCGCCGATGCCCTCGATGCGATGCTGGCCGCGTCCGCCGTTGGCCAGCGTCGAGCACTCGTATGGCTCCAGCGCAGCGACCTTGGCCTCAGGAAACGCCAGCTTGATCTGGTCGGCCGCCGCGATGGTGCCCGCCGAGCCCGGCGCCGATGCGAAGCCTGCAATGCGCCCATTGCCCACGTCCTTCACCGCTTCGATGGCGCTGCCCCCGGTCACGTGGCGATGGAAACGGTAGTTGGGGAAAAGCTCGAACTGCGCCAGAGCTTTGTATTTGGGGTTCCTCATCATTTCATGCGTTTTTTCGAGCGTAAGAATCACGTCCGACTCCGAGCCGGGCGTCAGTTCCAGCTCGCTGCCGTACTTGCGTATGCGGTCGTAGCGCTCCTTGCTCATGTTGTCGGGCATGATGACGATGGCGCGGAAGCCCAGCAGCTTCGAGATGTAGGCGGTCCCGATGCCGAAGTTGCCGGTCGAGGGGCCGAGAATGGTGTGCGCCGCGGGATCGATCTCGCCGTCCACGAGGCCTTCCATCAGCGTGCAGTAGGCCGGGCCCACCTTGTGCGAGCCGGAAGGGAATTCATTGCCCAGCATCACCACCACGTTGGCCTCGATCCCGGTCAACGCCGCGGGCAGCACAACCTTGCGCACCTGGTTCGCCCCATCCTTCCAGGTAATATTGAACAAATTGTCGGGGTCGAGCTCGTTCTCGTGCAGCGCGGCCAGAGCACTGGCGCGCACCTTCTTGTCGATCAGGCTGGGGTCGAGCATCTCGCCGTAACTGGGACCAAACGGAATCTTTGCCATCGTATCGTTCTTTCTTTCTGCCTGGAGGGTGTTTCAAAAATCAGCTTTGTAACAAGGGCACGGCTTTAGCCGGGCCGAAAAATGCAGGAAAATACGGGGCTTTAGCCCCTGAGGGACAACAGCCGGAATCGACACAACCATTTTTGAAACACGCCTCGTCATTGCACAAACTCAATCCGCGGCGGCCGCAAGCAGCGCGGCGCGGACCTCTTCCATCTCGGGCCGCACCGCAATAGCGTGCCCGGCCGCCCGAATCGCGCTTTGAATGTCCTTCAACCCATTGCCGGTGACGATCAGGGCTACGCTCTCCGCGCGGCCGATGATGCCCGCTGCGACGGCCCGCCTGACGCCCGCCGCGCCGGCCACGCCCGCGGGCTCGCCAAACACTCCCGCTTTGCGCGCCAGCATGGGAATCGCTTCAAGAATCTCCTCGTCGGAGACGCCGATGAATGCGCCGTCTGACTCTGTGATCGCGCGCATTCCTTTGATGAAGTTGCGTGGATGGCCCACCGCAATCGAGTCCGCCAGCGTGTTCGCTTCGCAAGGCGTGAGGCCCGTGCGATTGCGCCACGCAGTCACGAACGGCTGGCAGCCCTTGGCCTGCACGCCGAGAATGCGCGGCAAGCGGGAAAGAAGACCCAGCCCGTGCATCTCCTTGAGCCCCTTCCATACGCCGCCGATGGTGCACCCGTCGCCGACCGAGACCACCACCCAATCGGGGAAGCTGCCCGGCGTGAGCGAAGCGAACTGCTCGGCCAGTTCCAGCGAGACGGTCTTTTTGCCTTCGATCAGGTAAGGATTGATGGCGCAGTTGCGGTTGTACCAGCCGAACTCCGCAGCCGCCTTCATGCATAGCTCCCATGCTTGGTCGTAGGTTCCCTCGACGGAAAAAACCTGCGCCCCGTACACGAGCAACTGTGCCACTTTGGCCTCGGGCGCGCGCGCGGGAACGAAAATCGTCGCCGGAAGGCCCGCCGCCGCGGCGAATCCCGCCAATGACGAAGCGGCATTGCCGGTGGAGGCGCAGGTGATTTGCGCCGCCTTCTTTTCGAGCGCCTTCACCACGCCCACGGCGCTGGCCCGATCCTTGAACGTTGCCGTCGGATTGCGGCCCTCGTCTTTCACCCAGCAGCGCGCCACGCCCAACTCACTGGCCAGGCGCGGCGCTTCGTAAAGCGGCGTCCAGCCCACCTGCAAGTGCGGAATCAGCTCCGGCGCGGAGACCGGCAGCAGCGGCAGATAGCGCCACATCGACAAGTCGCGGTTGCCGGCGAGCGCCTCCGTGTTGAGTTCCTTCTCGACCGCCTCGTAGTCGTACTGCACATCCAGAATGCCCTCGTGATAGCCGCAGGCAGGGCAATAGTAATCGGCGTCCGCCGTCGCGTACATGCGCCCGCAATGAACGCATTGAAGCCCAGTTACGTGCCCGGTTACGTGCATCTTCTTCTCCCAACCCGCGCAGCTTATGAGCCGCCCGCGGGCCGGTTTTATAGCGCCATGGTCATCGCCCGCAGCTTGCAGCGGGTGACACACAGCCCGCAATAAAAGCACTTCTCCTCGTCGATCTCGAGCGTCTTTGCGTCCTTATCCTGATGGATCGCTCCATACGGGCAGCTTTTCTCGCACATGCCGCACAGAACACAACGCTGCATGTCCACCATGGGCGCTCGCTCGGCGTGCGGCGCGCCGCGCTGCCTCATCAGCCGCACCGTCAGGCCGCTGATCTCGTCCGCCGACGCATAGCCGTGCTCGTCGAGAAATGTATTCAATTCCTTGGCGATCTTGGCGTAGATCGCCGGCCCGCGCAGGATCGCCTCGGTGCAGACCTGGACGGCCGACGCCCCCGCCATCAGCATCTCCGCCGCGTCGCGGCCGTTGCTCACGCCGCCCACGCCGAAGATCGGAATCCTCACCGCGCGCGCCGCGTCGTAAACGCAGCGCAAGGCCAGCGGCTTGATGGCCGCGCCGGAGAGCCAGCCGAACCCCTCCTTGCTGCCCATCAACGGCAGCCCGGTCTCCAGATCGATGCCCAGGCACGGCCCGAAGGAGTTGATCATCACCAGCGCATCGGCTCCGGCATCTTCGAGCGCCAGCGCAATCTCCTGAATGTTCGGGTGCGGGCTCAGCTTCATGAAGACGGGGACATCCACCGCTTCCTTGGCCGCGCGCAGCGCCTCCAGAATCGGCGCAACGTTGTTGCCCACATAGTGTGTGGAAAGCTCCAGCGCGTCGGCGAAGGGACTCACCAGCGGCGCCAGTTCGCGAATCTGCTCCGCCGTATAACCCAGCCCTACGATTACCGGCAAGCCCGTGGCCCGCGCCAGCTTGTATTCGGTCTCGATCCACTGCTCCTTGGGCAGCTCCGACCATAGCTCGGTGTTCAGAAATCCGCCGCGAATCTCGGCCATGCACGGCCGCGGTACGTCCGCCGGATTGACGGAGATCGTCTTGGTCACCAGTCCGCCTGCGCCGCCCCTGGCCGCCGCTTCGAGCGCAGCGCCATCCTTTGACGGCGGACCGGCAGCCGGCAGAATAGGGTTCCTGAACTCCAGCCCGCATATCTTCACTTGGAGATTTGCCATCGCACATTCCGTTCAACCGAGGTTCCGAACGCCGTGGATGGCCCCGGCGTCCCGCCATCAAGTTGACTGCGCCCTGCGTGGGGGCGCCCGCGCGGCAGCCGCAAGCGGTTGCGCAGCTACCGTGTGCATCGATTGTCGTTCATGCGCCCCCATGGCAATGTGATTTGGATCACAACAGTTTGGCGGCGGGCTTGGCTAGAATCCTTCGCACGATGGAGAAGTCCGCAAGCCTGCTCATCGGCAACGGCCGCCTGATTACCCACGATGACCGCCTGCCTTTCATCGAGAACGGCTGCGTCGCCGTGCGCGAGGGCCTGATTGCCGCCGTGGGCGCGACTGCCGATCTGCGCCGCGCCTATCCCACAGCCCGCTTCCTCGATGCGCAGGGCCGCGTGATTATGCCGGGCCTCATCAACGCACACACCCATCTCTATAGCGCCTTCGCCCGCGGCTTGGCGCTCAAAGACGCCGCGCCCGGCAATTTTCTTCAGATTTTGGAGCGGCTCTGGTGGCGGCTCGACAAAGCTCTTACGCTCGACGGCGTGTATTGGAGCGCCATGGTGGGCATGATCGATTGCATCCGAAATGGCGTGACCACGATCTTCGATCATCACTCGAGCCCCGCTGCGGTCTCCGGCAGCCTCTTCCGGATCGCCGACGCCGCGCGCCAGACCGGCCTGCGCAGTTGCCTCTGTTACGAGGTCTCTGACCGCGACGGCGTCGAAGTTACCTCCCAGGGAATCCAGGAGAACCGGGAGTTTCTAGAGCAATGCCGGCAATCCCCTGACAGCCGGCTGCGCGGCCTCTTCGGCCTGCACGCCTCTTTCACCTTGAGCGATGAAACGCTGGCGCGTTGCCGCCAGGCTGCCTCAGACTTCGGCGCCGGCTTCCACGTCCACACGGCGGAGGCCGCTTCCGACGTCGAAGCCTGCCTGCGCGAGCATGGAAAGCGCGTCCTGGAACGCTGGCGCGATGCGGGCATCCTCGGCAACAAAACCATCGCCGCGCATTGCGTCCATGTCAATGACCGCGAGATCGATCTGTTGCGCGAGACCAAAACCAACGTCGTCCACAATCCGCAGTCCAACATGGGCAATGCCGTGGGCTATGCTCCTGTGCCGGAGATGCTGCGCCGCGGCCTGCGCGTGGGCCTGGGCGCCGACGGCTACACCGCTGACATGTTCGAGTCAATGAAGGCCGCCAGCCTGCTCCACAAGCACCAATCCGGCGACGCCTCCGCTGCCTGGGCCGAGCCGCCGCAAATGCTCTTCCGCGAAAATGCCGCCATGGCCACCGAATGCTTCGGCCGTCCTGTGGGCAAGCTCGTTCCCGGCGCACTTGCCGACCTCATCGTTCTCGACTACGATCCGCCCACTCCGATGAACGCCGCGAACATCAGCAGCCACGTGCTCTTTGGCTTCTCAGGGCGCTCCGTCGCGGCCACTATCGTGGGTGGGCGAGTGCTCATGGAAGACGGCAAACTCCAGGCCATCGACGAAAAAGAGGTCATGGCCAAAGCCAGAGACGCTGCCACAGAAGTATGGGCGCGCTTCTGACCGGAAACCGCTAACGCTTCCCGCGTCGTCCCCCTGGCCGCGCCTATGCCGCCGCGGCCGCCGCGGTTTCACGTTTTCTGAATGGCAAATCGTAGAGGCCGCTCTGGTCTCTGACCGCTTGTTTTTGAACCATCTCCGTGCCCCATCCTTTCGCCTTTTTTCCGGTGGAAAGGTGGGATATCACGATTTCCAAAGGACGAATTCATCCGGTCAAAGACCCAGTAGGAAGGCTATCCGCGTTTCGCGGAAGACCCGGCAGGCGCGCGAGCAGAGCTTTTCCTGCCCCCAGAAACAGGCTCCGCCGCGGATCCCTCCGCCTGGGAAGCAAAGTAGCGCGCGCGTTCCAGGTCGCTTTCGCCCATGACGTGAAGGCGCAGGAAGTTGGTGGAACCGGATTTGGTGCGCGTGCCGGCCACGATCGCAATCACCTCGCGGGGGCGGACGTGGCCGTCTTTTTCAAGCAGAGTTTCGGCGCAATCCACCAACGCCTCAGTGGTGTTCACCTTGCGGCAGCGGATGGGTGTGGTGCCCCAAAGCAGGTTGAGCCGGTTCACGGTGACCTCGCTGGGGCTGAGCGCGAAGATGGGCGCCGAGGGATGGTATTTGGAGAGGTGCCGGGCCGTATAGCCCGACTCGGTGAATAGCGCGATGCCGCGCAGGTCCAGATCGTTGGCGGCGTGGGCCGTGGCCTCGCAGATGGTTTCGGCGATGGACAGGCCGCTCTGCTGCTGTTTGGGCTCGAAGCGCTCCACCAGCTTGGCATGGCTCTCGGCTTCCGTGACGATCCGCGCCATGATGGCCACCGCTTCCACCGGGTACTTGCCGATGGCCGACTCGCCGGAGAGCATCACGGCGTCCGTGCCGTCGAAGACGGCGTTGGCCACGTCGGAAACCTCGGCGCGGGTGGGGCGCGGGTTCTCGATCATCGATTCCAGCATCTGCGTAGCCGTGATCACCGGTTTGGAGTACTCGGCGGCGCGGCGGATCACGAGCTTCTGGATGGCGGGAACTTTTTCCAGCGGCACTTCCACGCCCAAATCGCCGCGCGCCACCATGATCCCGTCTGAAGCCTCCAGAATGCTGTCCAGATGTTCGACCGCCTGCGGCTTTTCGAGCTTGGCGATGATCCAGGTTTCGCCGCCGTAGGCGGCCACGCGGTTGCGCACCAGGGTTACGTCTTCCGCGGTGCGCACGAAGGAGACAGCGATGGCGTCCATGCCGCTCTTGAGCGCGAATTCAAGGTCCAAGTTGTCTTTTTCGGTGAGCGAGGAAGTGCGCACCAGAACGCCGGGCAGGTTGATGCCCTTATTCTCGCCCAGCAAGCCGCCATTGACGATCTCGCAGACCACGTCGGCTCCGTCCACCTCGTGGACGCGCAGCTCGATGAGGCCGTCGGAGAGCAGGATGCGCGAACCCTGCTCCACATTTTCCGCCAGCGTCTTGAAGGTTGTGCCTGCCAGCGCCGCCGTACCCTGAACCTCGCGCGGCGTGATGGTGAACCGATGGCCCGCCTTGAGCAGCACCGGCTGATGATCTTTCAGGAGCGCGGTGCGGATTTTGGGCCCTTGCAGATCGCCCAGAATGCACAGCGGCCGGCATTCTTCCCGGCTTACCTTGCGGATCTTCTCCATTACCGCCCGCTTGCTTTCGTGGGAGCCGTGAGAAAAATTCAGGCGGATCACATCCACGCCGGCGCGCACCATGTCGCGGATGACAACCTCGGTGTTGGAGGCTGGCCCTAGCGTGGCGACGATCTTCGCCCGGCGCTGAGCCGGGGACGCATTCAGGTTCAGAGGGGCAATCTGCATGAAATGTTGCTCCGTGGCTGACTTAAGAGCCTGTGGCGAAACTCCGGTTTTGAAAGGGCACGACTTCAGTCGTGCCGTAAGTAGCCGCAAAATGAATGCGGCTTTAGCCGCTGCGGGATGTTTTTTCCCAAATTTCGACTTCTGCCACAGGCTGACTTACCGCGATTCCAGAATTGCGATGCTTCGGCTGAGCGCGCCCAGCCCGGCGGATCGCTGCTTGCTCCGCCCGGCGGAGGAGAAACCGTTCGCGTGAACCCCCGGGTTGCACCCCAGCGGCAAAAGGCTGCCCCTGCGGGCCTCAGGGCCGAGAGTATCGGTTCAGGGGCAAACTTTCTCCGCAATCGCTATGGTGAACAAAAAAACTTTCCGTTGGGTAAAAGTGACGCAATCGGCCGGCTCAATTCCATTGTAAACGGGAGCGCCGGAAACAGGCTTCGTAAGACAAGGTTGGACCCGCGGCTACATATCGGGCGTCTATGCGCGGTCTGAACAGCGGCCCCTATCTCCGAAAATACTGGGAGATGCCGGGTCCGCGCCCTGCCGGAGCGGAAGCTACCAAGTCCGATTGGCCCGCGGCAAGAATCTCTGCGGACGCGGAACGCCGCTTTTGGCGCTCTGCATAGAGGAGGCCGTTGAGTTCGGCTCCCAGCAGCACGCTGAAAGCCGTAATGTAGAGCCAGACCAGCGTGGCGATCCCGGCGGCAAAGGAGCCGTAGAACCGCGAGTAATTTACGTCGCGCGTGACCCACCAGCCAAAGACCAGCGTGGCTGGGAACCAGATCAGCGTGCCGGCGATGGCGCCGGGCGTGACGCCCACCCAGCGTTCTGTGCGTTTGGTGCCGAAGTGATAGAGGACCACGAGAACCACCATGCTCGTGACCACCGCAATCGACCAGCGCACCATCCTCCAGAAGAACAACACCATGTGGCGCATCTCGTGGCCGGCAGCTTCGATCATGGAGACTTCGATCTGGCGGCCGAAAACAATCACCACTGTGGCCACCGACAGGGGAATCAGCACGATAGGCATAAGTAACAGTGCCCGCGTGCGCCGTTCCCAAAAGCTCCACGATTCGGGCGGGAGCCGGTAGGCGCGGCGAAATCCCTCCATGAGCGACAGCATCACGCCCAGGGCGGCAAAGATGCTCAGGCAGGTGGCGGACAGGATCACCTGGGCGGAGTGCAGACGGCTGGAGAGAACGTAGGACTGAAGCAGGTCCAGCGTGTCGGCAGGCAAAAGCTGCTCAAAGAGCGCGCGCAGGTCGCCCACCAGCGTCGGCCCCTCCTGGATTTGGGCCACCAGCGTGGTAACCACCAGCAGCGCGGGAAAAATCATCAGCATTCCGGAGTAGGCCGCGGCCTTGGCCGTGTTGACGATGCCGTGGTCCAGCGCCTGCCAGACTGCTGCGCGGAATTTGCCAATCAATCTACGCATGGCTTCACAGGCAAGAGTAGAGCATTTTGTCTGTTTTCGGCGATAGGTCTTTGTGAATCTTCTCAACTGGGAAAATGCCGCGGGGCGGGAAGGTTTGCGGCTTGGCGGTTCTATCTAAGGGGTGCACCTACCCTGGTCTTGATTTACCCTCCCCCGCTCTCCTTGCCGTCTTCCAGCGGACCCAGCGGATCGTTCTCCCGGTCCGTCACTTCGGCCAGCGCCGCCAGCCGCGCGGCGAGTTCCGGCGTCCAGCTTCCCTGCGGCGCGCGCCAGCTCCAGTTCCCGGCGGCAACGGCGGGGGTGTTCATGCGCGCCTCCGGGCCCAGTTCCAGCAGGTCCTGCGCCGGAATCACCGCCACCTGTGCCACGCTAGCCTGGGCCGCGCGCACCATCGGCCACACAGGCCGTTCGTTCACCGGCCCCACCAGAGCCTCAACGGCCGCGCGCTCCGTCTCACCGAGCGCATTCCACCAGCCCTGGGTGGTGTCGTTGTCGTGCGTGCCGGTATAGGCCACAGTGGCCGGCGCGTAGCGGTGGGGCAGGTGGGTGTGCGCCCCCTTGTCGCCAAAGCCGAACTGGAGCACCTTCATGCCCGGCATCTCCAGCTCCAGGCGCAGAGCGTCCACCTCGGGCGTAATCAGCCCCAGGTCCTCGGCCACCAGCGGTAGGTCCCCCAGCGCCGCTCCCAGCGCGCCGAACAGCTCGCGCCCGGGCGCTTTCACCCACTCTCCGTTCACCGCCGTCTCCTCGGCGGCAGGAATCGCCCAATAGGCCTCGAAGCCGCGGAAGTGGTCGAGCCGGATGATGTCGTAGAGTTCTGTGGCGCGGCGGATGCGGTCGATCCACCAGTCGAAACCGCGCTCGGCCAGCACGTCCCAGCGGTAGAGGGGATTGCCCCATCGCTGGCCGGTGGGCGAGAAGTAGTCGGGCGGAACTCCGGCGACGCGGATGGGCCCCAGTTCCTCGTCCAGCTCGAAGAGTTCGGGATGAACCCAGACGTCGGCCGAATCCATGCTCACGAAGATGGCCACGTCGCCGAGGATGCGAATGGCATTGCGTGCAGCAGCCTCTTGGAGTGACTCCCACTGTAGCGAGAAGGCGAACTGCAGCGCCTGTTCCTGCTGGAGCGCGCGGCCGTGCGCGGCGGCGAAATCGCCCAGGGCTTGCGGATCGCGGCGCCGCAGCGGCTCGGGCCACCGGGTCCACGCGCCCGTCGAAAGCTCCCGCCGCAGGACGGCGTAAAGCGCGTAATCGGCGAGCCAGGCGGACTGGTCGTCGCAAAACTCCTCGTACTGGTCCCATTGTCTGGCCATTGCCGGGTCGTCCAGCCCGTGATCGAGAAAGTTGCCCGCGGCTTCGTAAAGGAGCGGTAGCTTCCGCTCTTCTACGGCGCTGAAGTTCACGTTCCCGGCGGGCCCGGCGAGCCCGGCGATGCGGCCGGCCTCCATCCATCCCCAGTCGCGGAGAACTTCCAGGCTGATCAGATAGGGATTGCCCGCAAAGGCCGAGGAGGCCGCATAGGGCGAATTGCCAAAACCCGTGGGGCCGAGAGGCAGCACCTGCCAGACGTGTTGCTTGGCCGCAGCCAAAAAGGCGAGAAACTCGTGCGCCGCGGGGCCCAGGTCGCCGATCCCGCCGTAAGAGGGCAGCGAGCTGATGTGCAGCAAGACCCCGGAGGAACGTTGGAACCGCATGTTGCCATTATCGACGGAAAGGGAGGCGTGGCCAGCGGTGGCATTCTCAGGGGATGAAGCGCTTGCGCGGTTCTCGGCGGCTTGCTGCTTCCCGCGCCTGCTTTCCACGGCTGCACCACCCGGGAAGGCCACATGAATTCTGGAACCGCTCTACTGGCGCCGCCCGCTGATAAGGTATCGTTTCTGAGGAGGAGTATTCGATGCAAGCCGCGGAACTTATCGCTCCCCTCACATTCCAGCTGATTGACATGCCCATTGAAAATCCCGGCCCGGGCGAAGTGCAGGTCCGGATCGAGGCCGTGGGCGTCTGCGGGTCCGATCTCCATGCCTACACCGAGGGCGCGGTCGGCGGCACTCCCAACGTCTACCCCATGCTGCTCGGGCACGAACCCTCGGGAACCATCGTGAAAACGGGCGCCGGCGTCACCGGCCTCGCTGCGGGCGACCGCGGGGCGCTGGAACCCGCGCTCTATTGCTATCACTGCGAGTTCTGCTTAAGTGGGCGTCACAATGTGTGTGCGAACATTCGGTTTTTGAGCAATCCTCATCATCCCGGCTTTTTCCGCGAGCTGATCAACCTGCCCGTCATCAACTTTTGTCCCATCCCCGCCGCCATGCCGTTCGACGAAGCGGCTCTGCACGAGCCTCTCGCCATTGCCATCCATTCTCTCCGCCTGGCGTCCATCCGTCTGGGTGAAACGGTAGCGGTCATCGGCGCGGGACCCATCGGGCTTTTGACCATCGCCGCACTGCGAGCCGCCGGCGCGGGACGAATCTGGGCCGTGGAACCCCTCGCGCACCGCCGCGAGTTGGCCCTCGGGATCGGCGCTGACGCCGCGTTCCAGCCTGAAGAAGCTCTGGAAGAAATTCTTCGCGCCACAGGCCAGCGCGGTGTGGACTGCGCCATCGACTGTGCGGCCGGAGAACACACCACCATTCAGGCGATTCAGCTCACCCGCAATGCCGGTCGCGTCGTCCTCACAGGCATTCATACCGAACCCTTCGTATCGGTGGACGCCTCGGCGATGAGGCGCAAGGAGATCACGCTCTTTAACGTGCGCCGGTCGAATCACGAGACCGAAGAGGCTCTGGAACTGCTCCGCGCGCACTCCGGCTGGTTTCGGCCTTTGCTTACGCACACCCGGCCCATCGAAGACATGAATGAGGCCTTCGCCATAGCCAGCCAATATCGCGACGGCGTCGGCAAGATGATGGTCAAGCCGTAGCCGTCATGGAGTGACAGCTTTCAGGATTGCCGGATTGAATTCTGAATCTTCGAGGAATATGCAACATGACCATGGTGCAGCGTCTCCGAGTTCAGGGAATCACGAAGTCTTTGGCGCCGATCGTGCTCCCCACGGCCGCTATTCTGCTGAGCTTCTTCATCGCGCCAGCGCTAAGCCTTGCGGCCAGTTTCCCGCAAGCGCAGATTTCGAATGGGCAGATCACCGCCGCGCTCTATCTGCCCAACGCCAAAGTCGGCTACTACCGTTCCACCCGCTTCGACTGGTCGGGAGCCTTCAAAAGCCTCGAATACAAGGGCCACAGTTTCGTTGAGCCTTGGTACGACAGCGTCGATCCCAGCGTCATCAACTTTGTCTTCCAGGGAACGCAAGTTGTGAACGGATCGTGTGGCGCGCTCCAGGGTCCGGTGTACGAATTCCAGACTCCCTTGGGTTGGGACAGCGCCCAGCCCGGCGGAACCTTTATCAAGATCGGCGTCGGCGTGCTGCGTAAAACCGCAGGCGCCTATAACCGTTTCTACCCTTACCAGGTGCTGGACCCCGGCAAGTGGACCGTCAAGACACACAAGGATCGGATCGAGTTTCAGCAGGTGCTCTCCGATCCCGCTCTGGGCTACGCCTATGTCTACCGCAAAGTCGTGCGGCTCATCAATGGCAAGCCGGAGATGGTGATTGCAAGCAGCCTGAAAAACACCGGCCGGCTCGAGATCAAGAGCGACGTATACGCTCATAACTTTACGGCCATTGACCATCAACCCCCAGGGCCGGACTACACGGTCACACTGCCGTTCCAGATTCAGCCGGTTCGCCAACCGGACAGGGAACTCGTCGCAGTCAGGGGCAACGAGATCGTCTTCAAAAAGGTGCTCTCCGGCCAGGAGCAGGGGGTCGTGCTCATCCGCGGGTTCGGTAGCAGCGCCAGCGACAACCGGATCACGATTGAAGACCAGCGGGCGGGCGCGGGAGTTCGAATCGGCAATAATCGCCCGCTCATCAGGGAAATGATGTGGTCCATCCGGACCGTGGTTGCCGTCGAGCCTTATATCGCCATCGACGTTCAACCCGGCGCTGAGTTCACCTGGAAAAATACCTACGATTACTACACATTGCCCGCGGGCAAATAGGCGGATTTTGCGCCGCAGGCGCCTGTGCGGCGGTCGGAGACGATTCTCATCTGCCCGTGCAGATGCGATTCGCGGCCGCCGCCCGGCTCGGCGCCGGTGCTTAACGCATTTCTCCTTCTGCTGTATACCGGAAGCAACGACCTCAAGTTGCGATTTCCTCAAGAAATCGCAACCTTGTACATCGTCAACAAGCGCTATATCTGAAGGGGAAATTCCGTAGAGGGCCCCATGATTCCCGTTTGAGCGGCCGCGGCTACATCCCCTGCGTCTGGGGTTTCAGCGCATCGGCATTCAAGCGCACGAGATTGTGTTTTTTGTAATTGTTCCAGACTTCGCTCACGAAGATGTTGAAGGCTTGCGCGCGCCGCTGCTGGAGAAGCTGATCGCGGCTCTGATCGAGATTTTGCGCCATCTCTTGCGCGCTGGGCTCCTGCTTGTCCACGATTTTGGCCACCACGCCGCTTTGCCCGGTGTAAATGGGGCTGCTGATCGCGCCCACTGAGAGGTCGAAAAGCTGCGGGGCCACCTGGCCCACTTCGCCCAGGTTGGGAACCTGGCTGGTGGCGCTCACCAGGTCGCTGGTCTCGACCGTCGCGCCCACTTCCTTGGCGGCCTTGGCAAGATCGTTCAGGGCCTTGGCCTTGGCAGCCAGTTCCTGAGTCTTCTGGTCGAGCAAGGCAGGAAGTTGCTCGCTGCGGTAGTCGTCCAGGACGTGGCTCTTCCACTCGGCAAAGGTGGGTGCGTGCGCGGGATTCTCCGCCGCCACCTGAAAGATCGCGTAACCCTCGCCAGTAGGGGCAAATTGAGGCGGATCGCCCGGCTTCATGCTGAAGGCCTTGGCCAGAATCTGAGAGCCGTCGGGCAGCGCCCCAATCATGCCATTCTGGGCCACGAAAGGCGTGGTCGACACCTGCAGATGATGGGCCGCCGCGGTCTTTTCCAGCCCGTTCTTGATGGCCTCAGAGGTGAGCTGGCCCGCATAGTTTTCCTGGGCCTGAGTCAATAGCTGACCGGCCAGGGTCGCTTTGATGCTGGGCAGCGCCTCACTTAGCGACTGGGTTTGCGCCGGCTTTCGCGCCTCCACTTGCACCACGTGAAAGCCGAACTGGCTCCTGACGATCTCAGTGTCGCCGATCTTCTGGCTGAAGATCGCGTTGTCAAACTCCGGCACCATGCGGCCCTTCTGCACAAACCCCAGTTCGCCGCCCGTGTCCTTGCTGCCGGGATCGTCGGAATACTTCTTGGCTAGATCCTTCCAGCTCCCGCCCGCCTTGAGCAGCTTCAGAACCATCTCCGCCTTGGCCTGGGCCGCGGCTACGGTCTTGGCGTCGGCGTCCGGCGCCACGGTGATGAGAATGTGCCGCGAATCCACTTCCTCAGGCACGGAGTAATCCGTCTGGTGCGCGCTATAGTACGCCTGTATCTGCTCCTGGGTCGGCTGCGGAACCCCGCCGGGCAACTGCTCGGGCGTAAACGCAAAGTAGGTGATCTTGCGTTCTTCCGGCGCCGCATGCGCATAGCGTACAGCGTTATTTTTGAAGAATGCCTCGAGTTCGCTGTCGGAAGGATTGATCTCGTTGCTCAGGTTGGTCGAGGAAACCACCGCGTAGTCGAACTTGATCTTGACGTTATTCTTCAGGTAGTTCTCGCGCACCTCCTGGTCGCTCACGATGACAGGGCCGGTTACCAAAGCCTCCAGCCGCTGAATGACCATGTCGTCCTTTATCCCTTGCTCGAAGTCCTTTACGGACATGTTGAGCCGGGTCGCGATCAGGTCGGCGTACTGCTCTTCGCCGATAAATTGCCCGTCGGGGAACAGCACCTGGCCCGTGGGACCGCTGCGCAGATACCGGCGCACGTCCTCGTCTGAGGCGCTGATGCCCAGCTTCGCAGCCACCTGAAGCAGAACCTGCTGCTGCACCAGTTGCTGGCCCACCTGCTGCTCGAAGTAGTTCACAATGGTCGGATTGTCGGCATATTGCGGATCGCGCTGTTGCAACTGCTGACGCGCCATCTGCTCTACCCGCTCCCGGGTTACCGTGCTGCCAGAGGAGAAGATGCGGCTGTACCAGTGCGGGTAGACCACCGCGTATGTGTCGAGCTGACGGAGCGCCTAACCCGGCCAGGCCGGGAATCAGGTAAATGACCATGCCTACCGAAGCGGCGGCGATGACAACGATGAAGAGCGCCTTGGTAAAACGGCTCTCAGTTTGCAGAAATCGGATCATGGATGGGTTTGAACCTTCAATTCTCTGCGCGCGAGGTGCTGGAACTCTCCTGCACCCGCGCTGGATTGGCTATCTGGAGCCATCCGCCGCGCACATGCGCGAGTCACACCCTACGCGGCTCTACCTAATTATAGATGAGATGGCGCGCGGCGATTTCGCACCGCGGCCCTGCGGCTTTCTGCCACGCCGCGTCGCCCCGCGGCTCCTCATACACATCGGGCGTCCCGGAAACCGGGACGCCCGCGTGGGCTTCAACCACATAAACCTACCGCCAGTAGTAAAGCCCGCCCATCATGTAATACGGACGGTAGTAGACCGGCGGATAACCGTAAGGAGAACCATACGGAGAGCCGTAATACTGTGGCCCGTAGGGGTTATAGCGGCGCCGGTAGAGGCTTGGACCGCCCTGATAGAGACCCTGGGCCAGCCGCGCGGCCTCGTCCGGGCTGACCGGATCCACCGTGATCGGAGCCCTCAGGTGAAAGGTAACCAACGCCTCCGCGGGAATCCAGACCCCCGGTCCTGGAGCCGCCGCGGAAGCCGCCGTGCCCGCCCCTGCGCCCGCCGCCGCGCCGATGGCGCATCCGGGGCCGCGGCCCACGGCGCAGCCGATGATGGTGCCCACCAGCGCGCCTCCAATGGCGCTGCTGGCCGTCCGTCCCGCCTTATTTGGTCCCTTCACCCTGAACTGATCGGTCCGGAGCGGATAGCTCTTCCCGCCCAAATCGAGCGAAGTAAGAGTCAGCGCCAGCTCCGGGCTGCCCCCCAACTTGCCGGAACCCACATTCTTGCTCTCCGTTACTACCCCGTGCACGGTGGCTCCGCGCGGAATCGCCAGCACGCCGCCGTAGGACACGTCCGCGATCACGGTGAACTGCACCGGCGTGCCATCCACGGCCCTTTTGCTGCCCACGGCCTCGACCGTGCGCAACTGCAAGAGCGTTCCCGCGGGTATCGTCACCGGGCCCTTGGCGGGTTCATAGGCAGGCCCGGAAGGCTGCTGGGGCGGATAGGGCTGCTGATACTGAGGACGCGCCTGTGGATACGGCGGCTGCTCTCCCGGATAGGGCGGTTGCCCCTGCGGGTACGGTGGTTGTCCCTGCGGATACGGCGGTTGCCCCTGCGGATAAGGGTACGGCGGTTGCGCTCCCGGATAAGGCTGCGGGGGCGCCTGTTCCGGATATTGGCCCTGCCCAGGGCCGGGTTCAGGCGTGGGCCCGTTCGCCTCTCCAGGCGCCGGACCGGCGTTGGGCTCGCTTTCCGGCATAGGCGGTTCGCCGGCATTGGCTTCGCCCGGGCCCGCCTCATTCTGCGCCGCCTCGTTCTGGGCCGTCTCGGGATTGCCGATGCTCAGGTTGTTATGCACCTTGGTTACGCCCGGCACGTGGCCCGCGATCGAATCCGCAAGTTCGCGGGAGGCTTGGTTTGAAACCGTCCCTGAGAGCGTTACTTCGCTCTGGATGGTTGCGGCCGTGATGAGATCGTTCTTCAGCGCCTGGGAGGCGTCCAGCGCCTTCACCACGTCCATCTCGATCTGCGCGTCCGTGCGCTGCCCGGCCGTAGCTGCCGCGCCGCTTGAAGCGCTGGCCGGCGCGTTCTGGGCGTCCTGCGCAAAAGCCACTGCGGCGCACAGAACCACCGCCGCGGCCCACGTCATGACCTGCGGGATCATCCGCTTAAGCAATGGACGATTCATTGTCTTCTTCCCCTTTGCCGCTCCCACCCATAGAGCCGCTGTGGTTACAGCATCTTCGATTCCGCCCTTTACAGAAAGTAAGGTGCTAAGTGGCGCTTGCCTTAAGAAAACGCCACCTCGTTCGACGCCACGATGGCGTGAATTGATTCGAAAATGCTCTAGCCGCACAGCCGCTGCCATGATGAGCTCGGTTGCGCTTCCGGTTAAACCGTTAGACGACGCTCCCCGGAAGCTGTCATGGGTGCAAACCCGTTCGCCAGGAAAAAGTTCCGCCCGCCGGTCGGTACGCCGCGCACTATAGCGAAACCAGAGTGACTATACCCCGAAACCGTGGCACTCAAGTCGACGCGACCCCAAGGAGCGGCGACCTGCACAAGGCTCAACGGGGCACACCTACTCTGGTTTCGCCGTAAGGGCGCCATCCGGGCTCCCTCGCCACTCCGGGCATTTCCCGCCGCTCGCCCGTGTCGCGCCGCCCCGGCTGGTTTCGGGAGCCAGCCCTTACTTGAGCGCAGCATCCACGGCCAAGCTCAGCATTTTCAAGCCCGCGCCCACGTCGGCGCCCAGGTGCACCCGCAGGGCCCGGCGTCCGCGCGACTCCAGCACCGCCAGATCACCGGCGGCCTGCGCGTCGATCACCACCCCAAAGCTGTACTTCTGGCCCGGGATCGCCACATCCACGCCATGATCCGCCGTGATTTGCAGAAAGACTCCGGTGTTTGGCCCGCCTTTGTAGTCCTGGCCCGTGGAGTGCAGGAAACGCGGCCCAAAGCCCATGCACGTGGCCACGCGCTTCCCGTCGCGCACCTTGTGCCGGAAGCCTTGAATCGCCGCCTCGTGCCCCGCAAACATGGGCAAAAACGCCAGCGTGGCGAAGTAGTCTCCGGTATGAAGCTGATCCAGATGCGCGCGAAGTAGATCGGCCAGCGTGTTGCCGGGCGCGGCTTCTTTCTGCTTCGCGGCATAGGCGTCAGTCGAGTAGAGCGCGAAAGCAGTTCCCTTGTCGTCGTGTCCGGTAAGGAACGGCGTGCGCTGGGGCAGCTTGCCGGTCTTCTCGTACTCCACGGTCAGGGCCCGGGCTTCGATCTTGGCCGACTCCACATCCGGCTGGTCGAAGGGGTTGATGCCCATCACCGAGCCGGCGACCGCCGTGGCAATCTCCCAGGTGAAGAACTGGCCGAAGATCTCGTAAAGATCCGCGATCTCGATCCAGACCACCGGATGGCCTGCCTCCTCCAGCCTCTTCACCGCGGCGTCCTGGCCTGCGTCGGCCGTGTCTTTCAGCCGCACATAGGCAAAAATGCGGTCGCTGCCGTAAACTTCGGGCGCGCCAATCGCCTCCCGGTCCACCGGCGTAATGCCCTTGCCTAGCTTGCCGGTCGATTCGGCGATCAACTGCTCCAGCCACGCACCCAGGTCGTGAACCTCCGGAGACGTGAAGAAGGTGATCTTGTCGCGGCCGGCGTTTGCGGCAGAACCCAAAAGCAAGCCGAGTTGCACGGCGGGGTTGTT
Organism: uncultured Acidobacteriota bacterium; assembly: GCA_963808795.1. Lineage (GTDB taxonomy): Bacteria > Acidobacteriota > Terriglobia > Terriglobales > Acidobacteriaceae > Telmatobacter. Next base: position 91,855 of record CAWEGL010000004.1, on the reverse strand, counting down.
TTCCACCTGCTGCTTTGCGCTGGCCGCTGCCTTGGCTGCCTCAGCCAGCAGTTTGCCGCTGTCCAGGCCCGCCACCGTCGCCGCGATCACGCCGAAGTTCGAGAGCGCCGAATAGCGCCCGCCGATCTCGGCGTCGCCATAGAAGATGTGCCGGAAACCCTCCGCCTTGGCCGCCTGTTCCAGCTTTGAGCCGGGGTCGGTAATGGCCACAAAGTGGCTGCCGGCCTCTGCTGCCCCGGTCGCTTTCTTCATCTCCTCAAAGAAATACTGTTTGAGGATGTTCGGCTCCAGCGTGGAACCGGACTTGCTCGACACCAGAACCAGCGTTTTCCTCGGATCCACCTTGTCGCGGGCGGCCTTCACCTGCGCCGGATCGGTGGAATCGACAATGTGCAAGGCGGGAAAGCCCGGCTGAGCGCCAAAAGTGACCGCCAGCACCTCGGGGCAGAGGCTGGAACCGCCCATGCCCAGCAGCAAAGCCGAGCTAAACTTGGCCGCCTTCACCTCCGCGGCCAGCGCGGTAAAGGACGCCATGTCCTTTTCCTGCCGCTCCACGATGTCGATCCAGCCCAGCCAGTTTTCCTCGCCATGGCCGGTCCACAGCGTGGGGTCCTTCCGCCAGAAGCGGTCAATCTTGCTGTTTGCGCGCCATTCCGTGGCGGCTGCGTCCACCGCGCCACGAAGTTCCTGGGGAACTGCGAGACGAATTCTCATATTGCTATTGATTCTTCCTCAAAACATCCAGATTCGGAAATCATGCCGCTCTAGGCGTCCGGAGACGTGCCTGCGGCGTCCTGCGCAAAGGCGATACCCTCAGCCTCCCGATCGCTGCACAACCAGGGGACGAGTTGCTCGCAGTCTTCAACTTCTAATGCATGCCTGAAAAATCGTACGACACGCCGACGGTAAAACCATGGGGGGTAAGGTCGTTCTGCCCAAAGATGTGGCGCCAGAACTGGTATTCGTAGTCGCCCCGTACCCAGAGGGTACGGTAGGCGCGGTACTCGATCCCTCCTCCCGGCGTCAGAACGGTGCGGCTGTCGTAGTTATACGCCGGATTACCGCGAAAAGGAGGAAAGTCGATGCCGCCCACCCCACCCAGATATTTGGCGTAAAGACGGAAGTTGCGATAACGGCGCACGGTGTAGTTTGCACCAAGTTGGACGGTTTCCTGGCGCATCCTCGTCAGGCTTGCGGGACGGTCCCAGTTGATATCGCGGCCCTCGGCTTCAATGCCAAACCCGCGCAGAAACGGTGGCAGTCTCGAGACGTTCCAGAAGTCCCAGTCGATCCAGAGCGTACCCCCTAGCATTGTGCGCCCCTGTCCGTAATCGAGGTTGTAATCCGAAATGCCCACGCCGACCTGGAGTGGCAGGCTGGCGTGCTCGGCTGCCGGGGCGGATTGAGGAAATAAAGAGTGGGCTGAACCGGCCAGAAGCACCGCCAGGCTCATCGTCAGAAAAGGCTGCAATCGCATCGTGTGTCTCCTTGAGAGAATCCGAGTTGCAGGTCGCCCCGCGGCCTTTCCGCCGGGCAGAGCGGCCATTTGCAACTGGAGATACCAAGCAGTGATTCCACTAGTATTTCCGGCTTCGCGCACTCGGTCTCAGCCAAGCGTGTCCTAGCCGTCTCAGAATCAAAAGGAAGCCCTCCAACCGCTGCGCTTTCAATCGCGGCAATCAACGCACCGGGGGCTTTAACTCCCCAGAGCGGCCAACTGTGGAGAATAGTTTAGATGCAACTTGCGGGCAATTGCTCGACCGCCCTGTCAAAAAAAGTGGCCGCGTGGCGGGCGAGCACCAAGAACGACAACTCCCCCGGTGCGGTGCAGCCTCTCTCCAGCCGGGCCGGAACCACAATTCCCCTGCATCCCAAACCGCACTCGCTTCTCTCCGCATCCGGGGGAATTGGGGTAAGAAGGCTCGCAGCGCGCGAGCCCTCCGCCAGCCAAAACTTGCCGCATTTAACCGGCGGCTCAGGCGGCCGGTTGCGGGCGCTCTACCACTGCACGCCGGGGTAGAGGCTGGGCAGGCGGTAGGCGTGAAACTGGTCGGCGTTGGGCGTATACCCCTGCCAAATAACCTGATTGGCCTGCGGGTTCAGCTCCTGGACGAGGGCGCCCCTGAGCGCGGCGCAGAAATCCACCTCTATATCGTTGTTGTCGAGCAGCTCGGCGTTGCCGCCGAAAAAGCTGTAATACGTGTCGGGCGGAACGTAGTGCGCGATGAGGGTCGCGGTCATATTATTCTCGTTGATTTCCAGCAGCGGCATGGTCGAGTAGCACTTGGACGACGCCGGCTGGTAGGGCAGGCAATTGACCTGCCCGATGGGAGGGGGAAAGATGCGGTCGTTGCCGTTGTCCATGAGGCCCAGGTGGAAGACGCCGGTGGTGTTGGGACTGAAGTAGCTCATGCCGTGCTGCGCATAGAACCAGTCAGTGGGATCCACGCCGCCCACCAGCGTGAAGTCGCCTTGATAGCCCAGCTTCCACATCACGTCGCCCGAGCCGGTTCCGTCGAGGAAGTTGATCTTGATGATCCAGTTCTGGTGGCGCATGGAGAAGAGCAGATTGTGGTCGTCGCTCGAATACAACAGGCCATTGCCGTGCGTCCAGTCCGGGTCATTCGCGGTGAAGTTCATGGGATGGCGGTTGACGTCGAGGTGGTCGAAGGTGTTCCAAACCCAGTCGGGGTTCATGTTCTGGTCCACATCCACCAGGGCGTCACCGGTCACTTTCACGGGGCTGCTGAAGCCGGTGAGGTTGTCGTAAGTACGGAAATAGGTGGCCAGCAGGACAAAGTGGCCGTTGGGCAGCGCCAATACGTCGTGATGGAAGCTGCCGAGCTGGTAGAGATTGCCCTCGGCGTCGCGGAAGTTGCCGGTGGCGAGCTTCTGGTCGAGCCCGGCCATTGTAAGGTCGCTGACCGTGTCGCCGGCCAGGTTGATTTCGCGCACCTCGTTGAAGGTACTGGAGGAGCTCGGGGCCGTGGTCAAGGAGGAAAGATAGGAGATGACCATGAGCAGGTTGCCGTTAGGGAGCAACTGGATGCCCTGAATTAGGTCGGCAGAGCTGTGCTGATAGTTGTAGGTCCAGATGACGTTGCCCTTGAGATCGGTGGCGAATGCCTGGGCGTCGCCGCTGGGAAAGATGGTATTCCACATCTCGATGCCCGGCTGGGGCGTGGCTCCGGCGGCCACGGAGACGTTGACGGGCGAGGTCGCGGGCGGCACGCCCGTGGTGCAGGTCTGGTCGGGGGTGGTGTAGTCGGCGCCGTCGTCGAGGAAGACCTGGGCGCGCATGTGATAAACCGACTGGCCGAGCATTCCCGCCACGTAGATCTGGATGCCGCCGCCGTTGGCCGATGGCGTGGGAACCTGCCAGGTGTTGAGTCCGTAGCTGGTGGTCTGGCCGAACTCGACGTAGGCCTTGCCCGGAGCGGGCAAATAGAGGGAGTAGAGCGCGACCTGGGGGTTGCCGAGATCGAAGGGGCAGGTGACCTGGGCGGGCAGAATGATGGAGACGACGGCCGTGGCGTAGTTATGCGTGGGCGAGGCGGTGAGCGCCACGGTGACCGTCACGTTTGCGCTTTGGGGCAGAGTAGCCGGGGCGGTGTAGTTTCCGGAGGAATCGACGGTGCCGGTGGAGGCGCTTCCGCCCACGACGCCATTCACCAGCCACTCGGTTTGGCCGCCGCCGGTGACTGTGGCTGTGAACTGGAACTTCTGGCCCGGCGCGAGGGCCACGGACTGCGGCGAGATGGTGACCGAGCCGCTCTGCCCCGCGACGGGCGGCGGACTGGTGGGCGGATTGGGAACAGGAGTGACAGGCTTGGGCTGAACGTTGCGGAGGGTGGCGTTGCAGCCGGCCAGAAGGAACGCGAATGCGAGACCGATAAGCGCGGCGCCCCGAATGGCTGTGAAGCGCCCAGCCCAGGGGTCTGCCTCGGCCGCCCGGCGCGATGCCCGGCCCCAGATCAAGCGGGAAGAACTCCTCATGCAGACTTGGATGCGGACAAGGTAGGTTCGTCTACCGTGCGAGGAGGACGCCGGCTTTGCGCGGTTTGGGGGAGGGCCGCCTCACCCCCTACTTGGGCGCGGCGATCCGCACCAGCAGAATGTCGTGGCTGGCGATTTCCAGCGGCATGTTGTTGGTAAGCGTGACCTGCTCGCCCGTCCAGAGGTTCTTGCCATTCTGGGAACCGTGGAGACCGAGCCGGGCCAGGTTCAGGTGGAAGGGATGGCTGGAATAGCGGTCGGAGCCGGCGTTGAGGACGGCCACGGCCATGGCGCCGCCGGAAAGATGGCGGGTCCAGACCTCGACCTCGCCGTCGGCGTACGCGCGGGTGGCCTCGTGGCCCAGGCGGTCCTGGTCGATGGCGATGACGTCGCGATTGGTAAGGATGGCCTTGATCTCGGGCTTCATGTTGGGCAGGTCGTTGCCGGCCAGCAACGGCGCGGCCAGCATGGCCCACATGGAGAAGTGGGTGCGGTTTTCAGCCAGGGTGAGGCGGCCGTTACCCACCTCCAGCATGTCGGGATCGTTCCAGTGGCCGGGGCCGGCGTATTTGGCCAGGCCCGCCTGCTCCTCGAGGATGTCGTAGACGCGATCCCAGTTGGGCTGAATGTCGCCGGTGTCGCGCCAGAGGTTGGCGCCCACCGACGGACCCCACTCCCACACGGCGTCCCAGCCGTACTGGCAGAAGGACTAGACGATGGGACGGCCGGTGGCCTTGAGGGCCTTGTCCATCTTGAGGTAGGCGGCTTCCATCAGGCGCATCTGCGCCGCTTTGTCATTGGGAGCCTGGGCCTGCATCACCGCCGGGATAAAGCTGCACAGGTCGTACTTGAGGTAGTCGATGCCCCAGGAGGCGTAGAGCTGGGCGTCCTGAGTCTCGTGGTCGAGCGAGCCCGCGTATCCGGCGCAGGTCTTGGGGCCCGGCGAGGAGTAGATGCCCAGCTTGAGGCCCTTGGAGTGGACATAATCGGCCAGGGCCTTCATGTCAGGGAACTTCGAGTTGGTTTGGAGTACGCCGTCCGCGTCGCGCTGGCCCTCCCAGGTGTCGTCGATGTTCACGTAGACGTAGCCGGCGTCTCTCATGCCGGAGGAGACGATCTCATCGGCGGCGTCGCGGATGTCCTGCTCGGTGACGTTGCCGTGGAAGTAGTTCCAACTGTTCCAACCCATCGGAGGGGTTTGGGCGACCCGTTGCGCGAGAGCGGGTTTTTGGGCTGAAGCAGCGAGAGAACCAAGGGCAAGAGCAGCAACGGATAGAGCGGCGGCGAGACGCATGGCTGAAATCTCCTGAAATCTCCTGAAAACTTTTCACTCGAATGCTACCCTCCCGGCCCGGTTTCGGCAATGGGGAAGGAAAACGGCGCGGAAAATTGGTTTTCGGTTGCGCCGGGCGAGGCGGATGGCAATGGAATGCGCGCGCCCAACGCGCGCCCAGGATGTGCGGGTCAGAACCGGAAAACCAGGCCGGAAACCAGGCCCGGAAAACCAGGCCCGGAAAACCAGGCCGGAAAACCAGGCCGCAAAACCAGGCCGCAAAACCAGGCCGGGAGAGCGGTCCTATACTGTGTGGGGATCGAAGGGCGGTGATTATCCGCGCCTGGGAAGGACTTAAGATGATGAGCACAGTCAGCCGGCGGAGATTTATCGCCAGTGCAGCATTTTCTATTGCCGCGGCGCGGCTGGGCGCGCAGGACCAGAGCGCGGCCCAGGCCACGCTGGCCGTTCCGGCCGAGGCCACGGGCGCGCGGATGCCCGCGGATTTTGTGGGACTTTCCTACGAAGTGCAGCAGCTTGCGGACCCCAGCTTCTTTTCGGCGGCGAACGCGGGATTGATCCGGGAGTTCAAGGCGCTGGCGCCGCGCGGCGTGCTGCGGCTGGGCGGGAACACCAGCGATTTTGCCCAATGGAAGCCCACGGCCGCTTCGCCCGAGCCGCCGCGCCCCGCGACCCGCGCGGTGGAGGGCGAGCCCAAGGCGCAGTTTTATGCCGTGACCGGCGAGGCAGTGCGCAACCTGGCGCGTTTTCTGGAGGCGGCGGGCTGGACCTGCATCTACGGGATCAACCTGGGCACCAACACGCCGGAGCGCGCCGCGGCGGAGGCCGAGTTCGCGGCCAGGACTCTGGGCGCGCGGATCGAATACTTCCAGATCGGCAACGAGGCGGATCTGTTCGGGCGGCACCTGCGCGATCAGAAGACCTGGTCCGACAGGACCTATCTGGATGAGTGGCTTAAGATGGCGCGGGCCATCACGGCGCGCGTGCCGGCGGCGAAGTTCGGGCTGCCGGACGTGGCGTCGAACTTGCAGTGGCTGACCGACATCGCGGATTGGTGGCCCTCGATCCAGAATGCGCCACACGTGACGGCGCTGACGCATCATTATTACTTCGGCGGGCCGGCCACGAATCCCGCGGTGAACATTCCCAACCTGCTCAGTCCCTCGGCCATGGCCAAAGTGCAGAACATGGCGGACGTGGCCCTGGCGGCGGCCGCAAAGATGGGCGTGAACGTGCGCATGACGGAAGGCAACACGTGCTACCGCGGAGGCAAGCCCGGAGTTTCGGACGTCTTCGCGGCGGCGATGTGGGCCGCGGACTACTCGCTGCTGCTGGCGAGCAACCATTACGCCGGGGTGACTCTGCACGGCGGCACGGGCCATTCCGTGGCCAACTCGGTGGGCGGCTTTCTGCCCGGCGACACGCTGCTCAAAGAGCAAGGCGCAACGCCGGACGAGATCGCCACGCATCCTCATCCCTTTTACACGCCCATCGCCACGTTCGGATCGAGATACGTGACGGAGCCCGTGGGCGTGGGCCTGAAGTTCGCGGGCGCGCTCAGTGGAGGCAGGTTCTTCGAGAGCGACTTCTCCGCGCTGCTCCAGATGGTGGGAGTGGACGCCACCGCTTACGCCGTGAAGCTCGGCGGCGGCCAAACCTCAGTGACGGTGCTGAACAAGGACGCGCAGAAGGATCTCGCGGTCAGGATCGACTTTGGAACGGGGAGAAGCGGAGAGGTGGAGACGGAAACCCTGCACGCGCCGGCCCTGGCGAGCCGCGAGGCGCACATCACGCGTTCCGCCCACCCCATGCGGGCCACCGGCGGCAAGTGCGCCGTGACCGTGCCGCACGCGACGGGGATGCGCCTGACGCTGAGCTGAACGATCGCAGCCGGCCGGGCACAAGCTGGCAGCGTGCTTCAAAAATGGCTCGACAGATGTTGGCTCAAGTCCCTCAGGCGGCTTTGCCTAAAAGGCGCCCATTTGGATCGAGTTTTTGGGCACGGCGGAAAGTCTTCGGGCAAGCGCCGGGATTTCCCCCGGATCTGCCAAACCTCCGCCGTCATAACCGGGTTAGCTACAAGGCAACTGACGCCTTGCCGACAAGCCACCCGGAACCTGAGCACCTGCTTGTAGACTGCCTCGAAGAGCGCGTTGGTCTGTTCGCGCCGCTTAACCGCCCGGTGCTCGGCTGGCCGGCCTTTCGCGCGATTGAATGCTTTTGGTCCGCTGGCCAATCCACAGGCCCCGGTGCTAGTGTTTCTGTGTGCAGAATCCTGGCGGGGTTCGGGCTCGCTCTCCCCTCTCTTTCGCCGTCCCCCAAAGAACCGCGCCCGGCAGCACAGGAGGTTCTCTACATGGCTACTTTGTCTATTGACCCGCGTCTCAGCAGTCGTACCGCCGACTTTGTCGGCAGCAGTCACAGGATGCTCATTGACGGCCGCTTCGTCGCGGCGGCGTCCGCGAAAACATTTCCGGTTTACAATCCCGCCACCGGCGAAGTCATCACCCACGTTCCAGAAGCCGAAGCCGAGGACGTTGACCGCGCCGTAACCGCAGCGCGCCGCGCCTTTGACGAAGGTCCTTGGCCGCGCATGTCGCCTTCGGAACGAGGCCGCGCGCTTTGGAAGATCGCCGACCTTGTGGAAGCAAATCTCGAGGAATTCGCCGAACTGGAATCGCTCGATAACGGCAAGCCCGTCTCGGTGGCGCGCGTGGCCGACGTGCCTTTGACGGTGGACATGTTCCGCTATATGAGCGGTTGGGCGACCAAGATCTCGGGCAAGACTTTGCCCCTCTCGGCCGGATACGACTACCATTCCTACACGCTGCGCGAGCCCATCGGTGTGGTCGCGCAAATCATTCCGTGGAACTTCCCGCTTCTGATGGCGGCGTGGAAACTGGCCCCCGCGCTCGCTTGCGGCTGCACCATGGTGCTCAAGCTGGCCGAGCAGACGCCGCTCTCCGGGCTGCGCCTCGCGCAGGTTCTGGATGAAGCGGGTCTGCCACCCGGCGTGGTCAACGTGATCACCGGCTACGGCGAAGGCGCGGGCGCGCCGCTGGCCGCTCACGAGTTGGTCGATAAGGTGGCCTTTACCGGATCAACCGAAGTGGGCAAGCTCATCGTAAAAGCTGCGGCGGGAAACCTGAAAAAAGTGACGCTGGAGCTGGGTGGAAAATCGCCCGTCGTGGTCTTCCCGGATGCCAAAATCGACAGCGCAATTCAGGGCACGGCCAGCGCCATCTTTTTCAACCACGGGCAGTGCTGCTGTGCCGGCTCCCGCCTCTACGTGCACGAGAAGGTCTTCGACGAAGTTGTGAACGGCGTGAGCCATGTGGCCAATGAGATCAAGCTGGCGCCGGGAATGGATCCCTCCTGCCAGATGGGCCCGCTGGTCTCCGACGAGCAGTATCGCCGCGTCGTCGGCTACATCGAATCGGGAATTGACGAGGGTGCGCAGGTCGCAGCCGGAGGTCCCGTCTCCGGCGAGGAGCGCGGCTGGTTCGTGCGTCCCACCGTGCTCACCAACACCAACCCGCGCATGAAGGTCGTTCAGGAAGAGATCTTCGGGCCCGTGGTCTGTGCGGTTCCCTTTTCCGACCGGGAGATTGATGCCATCGTCAAGCGTGCCAACGACACCGTCTATGGTCTGGCCGCCAGCGTGTGGACCGAGAACCTGAGCCTCGCCCACAAGGTGGCCCGCGGCCTCCGTGCGGGCACTGTTTGGGTCAACTGCCACAACGTCTTCGACGCCTCTCTGCCCTTCGGCGGATACAAGCAATCGGGCTGGGGCCGCGAGATGGGCGAAGAAGTCCTCAACAATTACCTTCAGACCAAAGCGGTAACCGTCGCTCTCTGATTCCACCTATCGCATCTTCAAAGTTGATGTATCTCGAACTTCACTCGCAACTCCAGAGTGCGCCGCTCTGCGAGCAAGGAAGATCTACTCCCCCTTCATCAGCGTCGCTATCAGTGAATCCCTGCGCCGGTTAGCGTTTTCATCCGAGAAGTGCAATACACGCGTCCAGAAAAATAATGCCACCGCGGCCAGCGCCAAAAATATGGGCACGGGCAGCCACTGGTTCTTCAGAGACCAGCAGAGCCAGAACACCAGCAACCCGATTCCCAGCACTCCCACCTGAATTAACGCGGCTGGCAACGTATTCGCCTGCGCTCCCGCCGGCCGCGTGATTCGGCCGGGATTAATGCGGTAGGGCATGGTGAGTGAAAAGATGATTCCCGCGGCCAAATTGCACGGCAGCGCAAAAACCAGCCACGCGCCGGTAGCCGCCAGCACCACCAACGGCGGAACTCCCAACCGAAGACAGGTCAGGACGCCCGCAGCCAACCCTACCAGGACGAACAAGATGGAGTGGAGCAGATTCTTGGCCAACAAAACTGTTCTGATAGGTGTCGGAGAAAGGAACAACAACTGAATCCCGGCTCCTTCCGTACCCAGATTGTCGTAAAACAATCCCGTAAATCCAAGCAGTGCGTAAGCCACGCACAACGGAAGCGCATAAGGAAACGACTTCATGTCACTGGACGGGCTGTGATGAAACACGCCTGCAATCACAATCACGAACAGCAGCGGCACACTCAGCGCCCAGAGTAACGGCACCGTACGCATCAGACTCCGCAACTCCTTCTCCACAATTGCGGCAAAGGGACGAGAGCCCAATGTCCACCCGCCTCCGCGTCCGATCGCTTTGTCCCGGCTCGAAGCCCAACTCAGGTTTTGTCCCCGATACTGGGCCTTGAGACGGCCTGCCAACACACCTCCCGCAAGAACCACCCAAATCCCGAGCATACTCAGGGACGCAAACCCCGCCACAGGTTTTTGCTTCTCGGCCTGCTGCAACGTGCGCGCGCTCAGCCCAGGAGGCAGCCATTGCTGCACCAGGTTCGCGGTCTCCAGCATCGGCGCATATTTGTCTAGTGCCTCGCTTACTGGCACTGGCTCCGCCCTGTGGCTCTTCGATCCCTCATGGCGTTTCTGGTTCATCAATGAATTGATCACCAGCAGGCCGACGATAAAAACCATGAATACTACGCCCAGAATCTCCCGGGTCTTTCGCTGCGCCAGCCAGCGGTCAATCCAGGCGAAGACAGCGCGCACCAGCAGAATGTTGAAGACCGCGAACACCGACAGTCCGAGCGTCGCCCACAAATACAAATCCGGCCGCGCCAAGACGATTCCAATCCATACGCCCAAACAGCAGAGCACACCGATCATGGTGGAATGCTTCCATCAAGCCGGAGATCAAATAAAGAAGGAAGTACGACCCGAAATGCACAGGAAAACGCGACAGAATTTCCAGATCGGATCGTTCCTGAAAAGGCGCTACCAGCACGGGGAACATCAACCAGAGAAAGCTTATCCCCCAAAACAGGAATGGCAAATACTGCCAGGATGCGCGGGATGCTAACGAGTAAGCGGCGGCACAAAGACCGGCTCCCAAACTCAGCCCATAAACGGAATAGATTAGCCACGCAATCCCGGTGGCGCCCAGATCAAGCAGGCCGTGAATCGAGCGGAGACCATTCCTAAACATCCGCCAACGCATTCGAGCCATGGCCGCGTACTGCGTCCGGGCTTCCCGCCCGAACATTCCTCCGCCCGTCCCGTTCACGCCAACTCCGGTTACGTCAGCCATGAAAGTTCCTGCTTTGACTCCTGGTGACCGTCGGCTCCCAAAATTGCCAGAAAAATCTCCTCCAACGTGAGCCGTTGCCCCCGCTCGACGCCGGGCAGCGCGCTAGCCACGCCCGCCCTCAACTCATCGAGCGACCCAACGGCCACCAGCCGCCCTTTCGAGATGATTGCCACATGGCTGCACAGCCGCTCCACAATCTCCAGCACATGAGAGGTGAGAAAAATCGTCGCCCCGCGGTTGATCATCCCTAACAGCATTGTCTTCAGCATCCCCGCGGCAATCGCGTCGACGCCCTCAAACGGCTCGTCGAGAAATAGCACCTTGGGCCCATGAATCACGGCGGCTGCCATGGCCAGCTTCTTCTGCATCCCGTGCGAGAAGTCCGTCACAAGCTTCCGGTGTTCGCCGGCCAGTTGCATGAATTCCAGTAGTTCTTCCGTTCGCTTGTCGGTCGTCGCCGCATCCAGGCCGTACATGCGGCCTACAAAGTGCAAATACTCGGTCGCGGTCAACCGTCCCAATAATGCCATCCCCTCCGGCACCACGCCGATCTGCCGTTTCAATTCCCGGGTTTCGGGACCAAACCGCCGGCCCAGAATTTCAATGGTCCCCGCGCTTGGCTCCAATAACCCGGTGAGCATCTTGATCATGGTAGATTTCCCCGCACCGTTTGGCCCCAGAAAACCAAAGAACTGCCCTGGAGCCACGCGGAGGGTGACATCATCCACCGCCGCCAGCGCACCGAAGAGTCGCGTGAGCCCGTTGGTCTGAATTGCAGGATTTTCCATCGTTGCCAGACTAGCAGGATGGCCCCGGCTTTGGCGTAACGTTCCGGCTCATCGCAGTCAATACGTGAGCAGGAAGTGGCTAGACGTGAAGCTCCAATACGTCGTTACTTTTTTCGTGTCCTGTAACAAGGGCACGACTTCAGTCGTGCCGTAAACGGCCCATAATCAGCGCGGGCTTTAGCCCCTGAGGGACGGTCCCCCTCAAACTGAGTCACTACCGCATTCCCGCGCGCCTTGACTCAGCCGCCCGCGGCTACGCCGGCTCCTCCTCAGCCGCGGTGCGATGGCGGGTGAGCAGGTAATACACCAGGGGCGTGATCACGAGCGAGAGGACCATGGAGATGGCGAGGCCGCCGATGACGGCGATGGCCAGCGGTTGCAGCATCTCAGAGCCGGCGCCGAACGCGAAGGCCAGGGGCAACATGCCGCAGACGGCGGCGATGGCGGTCATGACGATGGGGCGCAAGCGGCGCTGGGCGGCGTGCAGCATGGCGTCGCGAGGGGAATCGCCCGCGGCGCGGTAGCGCTCGTCGGCGTCGAGCAGGAGGATGCCGTTTTTGGCCACGATGCCGATGACCATGATGAGTCCCATGAACGAGGCCACGTTGAAGGTGATGCCGGTGATGAGGAGAGCCACAATCACACCTGAAATGGAGAGCACCGAGGAAGCCAGAATGGCGATGGGCGCGGGGAAGTTGCGGAACTCGGCGAGGAGCACGCCGAAGACCAGCACCAACGCCAGCAGCAGGACGCGCAGCAGGTCGTGGAAGGATTGCTGCTGCTGCTGGTAGGTGCCTCCGTACTCGACGCCTACCGATGGGGGCAGATCGAGGGCCGCGACGGCCTTCTCCACCTTGGCCATCACGCCGCCCAGGTTCGAGCCCTCGAGGTCGGCGGTCACCTCCACCATCTGCTGCAGGTTTTCCATCGTGATTTCGGTTTGGGGAGGCAATTGCTGGACGTCGGCCAGCGAGCCGAGGGTGGCCGTGTGGCCGGAGGCGCTATTGAAGACGGTGTTCTCGATGGCGGCGAGCGAGCTGCGGTGCTCCGGCCCCAGGCGTATGCGGATGGGGTAGGCGCGGCCGTTGGCGATGAGTGGACTGGTGGGGATTCCATCCAGGATGGAAGTTGCGTCGTCGGATACCTCGGCGGGAGTGAAGCCCAGGCGCGAAGCGACGGTGGGATCGACTTGGAAGTTGGTGGCGGGACCGCTGATGGTGTTGTCGATTCCATTCTCGACATCGACGACCCCGGGAATATTGCTGATAGCGCCGGCTACGCGCGGGGCCAGTTGGTCGAGCAGCGCGGCGTTGTCGGAGAAGATTTTGATCTGAATCGCCTGGGGGGCGTTGGACAGGTCGTTGATGTTGTCCTGGAGGACCTGGGTGAGATCGATGTCAACTTGGGGATCGGCGGCGTTGACGCGTTTGCGCACCTCGTCCATCACCTGCCACACCGAGCGGTGGCGTTTCTGCTTGAGCTGCACGGTAAAGTCGCCGGTGTTGGCCTCAGTCACAGCGGCGTAGCCCAACTGCAAGCCGGTGCGCCGCGAGGTGTTTTCGACTTCCGGAATTGAGTGCAGGATTTGCGTCACGTTTTCCAGGACGCGGTCGGTCTCCTGGAGCGAGCTGCCGGCGGGCATGACGTAGTCGAGGATGAAGCCGCCTTCATCCATAAGAGGCAAAAGGTTGCTGCCCAAAAACTGATAGCCGCCCCAGGTGCCGACGACAAGCAGGAGGCAGATTCCGCCCGTCCAGAGGGGGTTGGCCAGGGTCCACTCCAGGACCCGCCGATGGAGGCTCAAGGTGCGGCTGAGGATGGGGCCGGGACCGGCGTGGCGATGGCGCTCGCGGTCTTCATGGAGCAGGACATAGCTGAGGCCGGGCGTCCAGGTGAGGGCCAGCGCCAGCGAAGTGATGAGCGCCGCGGCCATGGTGATGGCCAGGGGACGGAAGAAGACGCCGGTCAGGCCGCTCACCGAGACCAGGGGCAGGAAGACGACCACGGGCGTGACGGTGGACCCGATGAGCGGAACGGTAAGCTCCCGGAGCGACTTGCGCACGGCCTGGGTGCGAGTCTCGCCGTGGTCGCGGTGCATGACGATGTTTTCCACCACCACGATGGCGTCGTCGATAACCAAACCGATAGCCGCGGCGAGGCCGCCGAGGGTCATCAAGTTAAAGCTTTCGCCAATGAGCCAAAGGGTAACGATGGTGATGGCGACGGTTACCGGAATCACGAGGCCGGCGATGAGCGAAGAGGTCCAGTCGCGCAGGAAGAGGAAGAGGATGACGCAGGCCAGGATGAGGCCGATGGAGATGGCGTCGCGCACGCTGGAGATGGAGTCGCGCACCAGTTGCGAGCGGTCGTAAAAGAGCTGGAGTTTGACGCCCTGGGGCAGCTTGCTCTGGAGTTCGGCGGCTTCCTTGGCCACGCCATCGGCAACCGCCACGGTGTTGCTGGCGGGCTGGCGCGAGATCCACACTTGGACCCCTCTTTTGCCGTTATCGGTGACGATGGTGTAGACCGGCTCGATGGAGGGCTCGACGGCGGCCACGTCATCGAGGTGGACGGGGGCGCCGTTGGGCGTGGTTTTCACCACCAGTCGGCGCAGCTCGCCGAGGTCGTGGACCTGCGCGCCGACAAGCCCGAGGATCAACTGATGATTGGCCGAGTAAAGGCCGGGCGATTCAATGAGGTTGGAGGCGTTGATGGCGTTGGCCAGGTCGGTAATGGTGACACCGGAGGTCTGGAGCTGGGCCAGGTTGGGCACCACGTGAAACTCCGGCACCTGGCCGCCCTGCACCAGCACGGTGCGCACGCCCGCCACGCGATTCAAAGGCGGCTTGAGGTCGTAAGTCGCCATCTCCCATAGCTGCGTCTGCGGGACGGTGTCAGAGGAGAGGCTATAGCCGAGGATGGGGAAGCTGGCGAAGGTGAGCCGGTTGGTGGTGATGGTGGCCGTCGCAGGCAGCGACTGCCGGATCTGCTGGAGGGCCGAATCCACCCTTTGCAGGGAGAGGACCATGTCCACGTTCCAGTCGAAGAACAGATCTATCTCGGCCTGGCCCCGGCTGGTGATGGAGCTAACGCTCACCAGCCCAGGAACGTAGTTGACGGCGTTCTCGATGGGGCGGGTGATGGTGACTTGCATCTGCTCGACGGGCATCACGCCGTTGTCCACGCCGATCACGACGCGGGGAAAGTTGGCGGTGGGAAAGACGGAAATGGGCACCTTGTTGGCCAGGTAAATGCCGGCCACCGAGAGCGCGACGGCGCAGAAGAAGATGACGCGCGTGGTGCGCGCCAGCCAGAAAGGCTTATGGGGGGCGTCACCGTGGGTTGCGAAGTGAATTTCCGGAGGCGCGCCGGCCATCAGTCGTCTCCCCCGCCCTTGCCCGCCGCGGCGGGTTTGCCGGCCGCATCGCTATCGGTCTCCGCCGGGCCGGCCTTCACTTTTGTGCCGGGATCAAGGCCGTAGGAGCCGGTGGTGATCACGAGGTCAGTGGGCGCGAGACCGGAGAGCACCTCCACGTCCTGGCCATCGTTGATGCCCAACTCGACCGGCTTCGGCTGCGCCGCGCCGTCCGCGACCACCATCACGGATTTGCCGCCGTCCTGCGCGGTGAGGACCGCCGAGAGAGGGATGGTCATGGCGTGCGCCACTGTGCGTCCGGTGATGGACACATGGACCGGGGTCCCGGCCTTGAGCAGGCCCGAGCGGTTGTCGATCTTGAGCCAGACTTCGACCGTAGTGCTGCCGGGGTCAAGGGCGGGGCTGACTACCGAAACCTTTGCGGGAACGGGTTTGGCTTCTCCCGGAACCAGAACTGTCGCTTCGCTGCCCACCTTCAGCTCCTGCGCCAGGCTCTGAGCGATGTGGGCCTTGGCGATGAGCGTGGACGTGTCCATCACCGTGAGCAGCGGCGTTCCGGGCGAGGCGGTTTCACCTGCGAAAAAAGGCCGCTCGGTAACCACGCCGTCGATGGGGCTGCGAATCTCGGAGTAGTTAAGCTGGGCTTCTGCGTCCTCGTACTGGCCCTGGGCGGAGGTCAACTGGCCCTGCGCTTGCTTGAGCGCGGCGGCTTGATTCACGCTGCGCACAAATTGCAGGTGCTTCACCGCCGTCTCATAAGCGCCCTGGGCTTGCACCAGAGTGGCCTTGGCCGAATCCAGATCGCGGCCGGGAATGGCCCCCTCCGCGAGGAGCTGCGTGCGGCTCTGGACAATGTTCCGGTCGAGGTCGAGATTGGCCTTGGCCTGCGCCACCGCGACCTCGGCTGCCTGCACCTCTTCCGGAATCTGCGTGCGCGTGGCCGTGGCGTAAGCTCCCTGGGCGGCCTCATAGGCTCCCTGGCTGTCGAGCGCCGCGGCCTTCAGGTCGCTGTTGTCGAGCACGGCCAGCAACTCGCCGGCGTGCACCCTGGAGCCTCGCTGCACGTAGAACTGCTTCACCGGGGCCGTAATTTTGGGAACGATGGCGGCCTGGGCCACCGGCGTCAGCACCGCGTCGGCCTCGATCTGCTCGGAGATCGGCCCCTGCACGGGTTGCGCGGCCTGCACGGTCACCAGAGTTTGTGGCGCAGCCTCTTTTTTGCAGCCGGAAAAAAGCAGCGCCGGGAGGGCCAATGCGCACAGCACCATCAAATGCGGCCTAGGAGCCTGTGGCGCAACTCCGGTTTTGAAAGGGCACGACTTCAGTCGTGCCGCAAGTAGCCGCAAAATGAATGCGGCTTTAGCCGCTGGGGGATGGTTTTTCCCAAATCTCGACTTCTGCCAGAGGCTGTTAGGCGGGATTACCGGCGCGGCACTACCGGAATGCGCGGTCATCGACATGTTCATGGTCGTCATCGGTTCACATGGTCCCGGTTAGGGTTTGCAGTTGAGCCAGCGCGGCTTCATAGCGGACGCGTCCGTCGTCGCGCGCGTTCTCAGCCTGCACGTAGGCGTCCTGCGCGGATACGACGTCGAGCGCGGTGGCGTCGCCGCCGGTGTAAGCCAGCCTGCTTAGGCGCAGGCTCTCGGCCGCGGTGGCCACGCTCTCGTCGAGAGAGGCCAGTTCGTCGCGCGCCACTTGAGCCTCGGAGTAATCTTCGTCAAGTTGCGCAATCAGTTGACGCTGGGTGGCGCTGAGCGCCACTTTGGCGGCATTGCGAAGAATCTCGCTCTGCTTGACCTTGTGCTCGGTGGCCAGCCAATCCCAGACGGGGAGGTTCAGGGTGACGCTGGCGGAGTAGCCGAGGTTGCGCGCCTGGAATGGCTGGTTGTCGATAGTGACGAGGGGGCCTTTGACGGCAAATTGATTGGCGTCGATCCCGTAGGTCGCATTGAGCAGGAGGTTGGGCATGTAGGCGGCCCGCGCGGCCAGCACATCGGCGTTGCTGACCTCGAACGCGGCCAGCGCGCTCCTCAGCTCAGGATTGTTTTTGGCCGCGGCCGCATCCACGTCCGCGCGCGCGGCCAGCGGCGGCGCCGCCGTGGGAGCGCTCAGAGTGTACGAGGTTTCCGGATCGGGAAAGAGCAGCACGCCCAGTTCGAGGCGCGCCCTTTCCGCGGCCAGTTGCGCGTCCTGGAGCGCGCGCCGGCTCTGTTGCTCGGTGAGCTGCGCCTTGACCACGTCGGCGTGAGACGATTCGCCCTTCTGCTCGCGCTCGGTGGTCAGCTTGGTGAAATCGCTGGCTTCCTGAAGGGCGCGCTGAGCGACGGCAACTTTGTTGTCGTCAGAGAGAGAGGTGTAGAACAAGATGGTGACCGCAGCCATCAGCCCGCGGTGCGCAATCTCCAGTTGCGCCGCCGCCAGCGCCGATGCTGCATCGGCGCGGCGCACCGCGGCAGGCCCCGCCATGCTTAATGTCTGCTCGAAGATGCCCTGGGCCATGTACTCCCATGGTCTCGAGTCGTTGGCGACAAACCTGGGCAAAGGCGCCCTAGTCTGGCCGGCATCGCCCTCGTTGTAGATCCCATTGGGTTGCGTGTAGATGTCGTTGCTCAAAAAGCGCGCCGTGGGCAGCAGGCCGGCGCGGGCGATGGAGCGGTCGAGGGACGCGGACTGGCTGGCGGCCCTGGCTGCGGCGAAGGCCGGCTCGCTGGTTTCGGCGCGGCGGACGGCTTCCTGAAGGGTGATGACGGCCGGCTTCGCCGAGGCCGCAGCGGGAGCGCTGTTCGCCGCCTGGCCGGACGCGGCGTGACCCGCCGCCCACATCAGCGAAAGAGAGCACACCGTCGCAAGGACGGAATCGAAGGGGCCTGGTCTGCGGCGCCGTGGAAAGTCGTCCTGCACATTCACACTCAGAAGCATACAACGCCGCTTCAACTCCACGTGAAATTCGTAAGATAACGGCCGGCACGCCGGGCTCGGTTTCATCTACTTGACGCCGTTCCGGCTCTGCGTCACAGCTTATGACGCGCGGCGCGGCACTGGCAAGCATTTCCAGGATGGATGGGGCGCATGGACGAGGGAACGTGGACCATGGGCGGATGAACAGTGCCTACCGTGCGCTATCCGGGGGGAGCATAGAAGGGGTGGCTGCCACAGCGATCGGACGCGCCGCGAGCACGGGTTGCACCAGCTCCGCGGGCCAGATGTAGACGGCCAGCCGCCGGGAGTAGTGCAGAACCGGCTCCTCATCCGGCAATTGAAGGCCGACTGCCGAGGCCAGGTCGTTGCGCTCAATCTCCGCCTCAGCTTCTTCGAGCGGCCAAGGGACGTAATGCAGGTGGGCGCGGATGGGCTGGCCCGCGCGATTGGAACTGAACAGGCAGGAGCGCTCGGTGAGGAAGGATTCGAGCGTGCCGCTGCGCACTTCGGCAAGCTTCTGCGTAGGCCCCAGGCCGCGATAGCGCGCCTTGAAGATCACTGGCCGCGCCGTTAGCCGCCGTCGGCTGTAGAACGAGAACTCGCGTTCCGATCTCTGCTCGAAGCGCATCTCCGCCCAGTAGTAAGGAAGGCAATAAAAGGAGCGGGCGACCGTGATGGCCAGCACGTTGCTGGCGTCGAAGGAAAAGCAATAGACGCCTGGCGCGCCCGTGTACCGGTCGCGGACGTAGGTGCGCAGATTGAGGTCCGGAAAGCCGCGGGCGCCTGGAATGGAAGGTAGGCCGCGGAATTTAATGCGGTCAAGCCAGAAAGGCACCACCCCAAGCCACGCCGAGCCATGAAAAGTGTCCACCTCGAGCCACGGGGGCAAGCGCGCTTCCATGGAAGACGCCGGAAGCGGCCAGTGCGCAAAAAGCAGGTCGTTCCATCGCTGGGTGATCGCCCAACGGCCCGCCGGCAATGGCCGCAGCTTTTGCGATGTGCGCAATCGATACTCCCGCAAGCGCTCCTCGCCCGTCCCCGGTGATTTCTGCTTGGACCCCGCTCCGGCGCCCAGAGGACTCTCCACGCCCGAAGGGCCGCGAAACGGCGCGGAGCACTGCCCGCTCCTACGACCCGTTCCACCATTACAGTACTCCAGAAAGAGCGCCGCCGGAAAAACATTTTCCCCGAAAACGCGCTTTCCGGCGCCATGCCGCACAACGCCGCTCAGCCGGATAGGACTCTTATGCCGTATCCTGATCGCGAGATTTAGGCCATGTCCAGTGAATCCTTCGCCCGCCCCGCCGCCCGCAACCTGACCGAGGTTTTTGCCGTTCACGGCGCCGACCCGGAGGTTTTGGCCTTCGCCATGGCCAAGTACTCGCGCTCATCTCTTTCCATGCGCGAGTCGCTGGCCGAGATCAGCGCGCAGCGCGCCGAGCAGTTTCTGAACACCTTCTACTTCCAGTACGGCCACCGCTCCATCGCCGACCTGGCGCACATCGCCTTCGCGGTGGAACGGCTAAGCCTGATGGCGGCCATCGTTCTGGTTGACGAGCAGCGATGGGACGGGCAGGAACGCTCCACGCGCTACCAGAACTTTCTGAAATCGGGGTGGTATCTGCCGGATTTCGGCCAGGATTCGGAGTCGGAAGCGCTCTATCGCCAGTCGGTCGAGAGCCTTTTCTCGGCTTACCAGGCCACCACCGCGGCCGTCCTCAACGTGTTGCGCAGCCGCATCGCGCGGCCTGAGGTGCTGAAGCCGGAAGCCTATGAGCGCACGTTGAAGGCCCGCGCCTTCGACGTGGCCCGCTACCTGCTCCCGCTGGCCACCAACACCTCGCTGGGACAGATCGTGAGCGCGCGCACGCTCGAGGGCCAGATCGCGCGGCTGCTCTCGCACCCCGCCGCCGAGGTGCGCGACCTGGGCGCAAAGCTGCGCGAGGCCGCCACCGGACCCGCCTGGAACGTGAACGCTCGAGCCGCGAAGGCTTTCGTCGAAAAACTGGCCGCCTTCGAAACACAGGGGTCAGGGACAGGGGATCACGGATCACGGGTGGCGAAGCCGGAGGATCGGGAATCAGGCGAGGCTGCTTTGAATGACCATGAATTTCTTGGCCGCCGGGACGACAGCCATTCTGTGGAAACGGCTGAAAGCGAAGGCGCTTTGAACGGGCCCGGCCAGGAAACCCGCGAGAGCGGACCGCGCGCCGATGAAGCGGCCAACTCGGACGGGGCTTTACAGGTTGCGGAAAAACTCGCACGGGCGGTAGCCCGAGACTTTAGTCCCGGCATAACGGCCACAGAATCAACGGGGGCTTTACAGGCTGCGGAAAAGCTCGCACGGGTGGTAGGCCGTGACTTTAGTCCCGGCATAACGGCCACAGAATCAGCGGTGCCTTTACAGGCCGCGGAAAAGCTCGTAACGGAGGGAGGCGGGGGTTTCAACCCCCGCATAAGCGCAACAGAATCAACGCGGGCTTTAGCCCCGGACGCGCTCATTTCGCCAATTTCACCCCCCATTCCAGGTTTTTCCGCAGCCTCTTTAGCCCCTGAGGCGAGCCTGGCCGCCGAGGCCGCGGACCTCTTGATGCGCGAGGTGCGCACCGCGCCCACACTCGTAAAGTACGCTCAGTCCAACCCTTACGAGATGGAGACGCGCGCCACGCTGGCGCAGGCGGCGGCGGAGTTTTTGCGGGATCTGCCCGTGGCGGACGCTCCGCTGGTCGATCTCGTGGAGCGGACCGAGAGCCTGGAAGTGGAGCTGGCCGCCACGCTGCTCTACTCGGCCAGCCACCACCCCTACCGGCAAATCCGCGATCTGGTGGCCGGGTTTCCGGCGGCATGGATTCCGGAGATCGTGGCGCTTGGCGTCCGTGACCGCGGCAAGCACGACGAGACGCTGCGCGCCTTTCACGCCGGGGCCGCGCTGCGCTTTGACATTCTGATGGACATCGGCGGCTTCCGCGACCTGCACCGGCACCGCCGCTGCACCCAGATCATCCAGGGCTTTACCGCGGAGCACGGCTACGAGACGCCCGGCTCCGGAGACCTGCCGGCGGGACCAAAAGGCGATTTCGACATTCTGGCCGAAGCGGGCGTTTTGGACGATTACCAATCCGCCATCGAATCCGCGCACCGGGCCAGCGCCCAGATCGCGGCGAGCGCGGCGCCCGAGGCCGCGCAGTCGGCGCTCTACCTTTTGCCGCTGGCCACGCGCATCCGGGCGCTGTTCAAGATGGACCTGGCCGAGGCGCAGTACATCTGCGAGCTGCGCTCCGCCCCCGCCGGCCACTTCAGCTACCGGCGCGTGGCGTGGGAGATGTACAGGGCGCTCGAACGCCAGCATCCGGCGCTGGCCAAGCACATCCGCGTAACGGACTTCACCAAGCCGATCGATATGCTCCAGCGGTAGTTGGGCGCGGCCGGGCCTCCTGTCCGGCAGGAGCGCACCTTGAATTTTGTGAACGTCCCGCGAGTAACCCTGATAATCTTCTGATGAAAAAGCGTGCCAAATCTCCACAAGATCGGAATCCTTGAGAGCCTCCGCAGTCGTTTCGGCGCACTGCATAAGCTCACGGGGAGCGAATCGCTCTACGCAGTTGGCGAGGATGCAGCACGAGTTTATATTCGCTACTCGAGGGTGCATCCCAACGGCCGGACATTCTTTGGCCTCCGTGAAGTTGACCTACGGCAGCTCGAAGGTCACAACGGCTTTCTGTGCTTTTTGCTCAACGACGGGTCAGCGCCGTTATTCATCCCCTACGGAGATTTTGAGGAGATTTTTCAGAGTGCACGAACGGCGAGCGACGGCCAGTATAAAGTTCAATTGCATTCGGGGAGCAACGGGCTAGAACTCTACGTCGCTCGCCAAGGACGGTTCAACGTTGAGGGGTACGTAGGAATGGAGCCTGTGGCGCGGAGCCTCAATGCATCGCTGCTCCGCGAGTCCCAGAATCTCACTCATGCACAAGTGCAGACATTGCTTGCGGGCATCGGAAATCTCAAGAAGTATAGTGTGTACGTGCCTGAACATGACGCCGGAGGGCTGGACTGGACGCTAACCGAACGATTCCCTTTGAGAAACAGCGTCCCGTCCGGGTTCGAGCAAATTCGAGGGATTCTGTCGGAAGTTGACGTGATATGGGTTGCGCGGGGCGGCGAGGCGATTGAAGGCCTCTTTGAGGTGGAACACTCCACTACGGTGTATTCTGGGCTTCTGCGCTTCAACGATATACTTCTTACTGATCCAAAAGTCTCTCGGTTCTCCATTGTTTCAAACGAAACCAGACGCGCCCTGTTCTCGCGGCAACTCTTCCGGCCCACCTTCAGGAAAAGTGGACTTGCCGAACTTACGAGTTTCCTCGAGTACTCCAACGTTCTTGATTGGCACATGCGCATGGCTGAGGGAGAACCAAGCGCATGAGAAACGTGCGCAATGACGAGGCGAGTTCCGACTCAAGCGCCGTCTCCCCCGCTTTGCGTCGTTTCCCGCTGGGAACGGCGTGGCGAAAGCACAGCAGGAGGATTGTCTGAAATGAGGATGGAGCAGCATTACTCGCACTTCAACGGACTTGAGTTTCTACTTGTCCACAAACAGGACCTTTGGAGAGAGATTGAGGCGGCGGTGCGTGAGAGCCGCGTCAAAGGCAGTTCAAAGGGGCCGAAAAAGACACGTCGGACGATGGGTGCACTTGAGCGTTCATTGAGGGAATATGGCTGGCGACCAGCAGGCGACGATGAATGCCTTGCGAAGGGTCGCATTGCCATCAGGATGCGGTGTAAAAAGCGATCGCTCGGCACCTATGGCCTTTTAGCGCCGCATTGGGCTTCCTTTGTCAGCGACGTGATCGACGTCGGTATCGAAGTTCTTCCAATGAAAGAGCTTCAGGAAGAGGTGTCCTCGGGTGTTCTGTATTACGAGGGTGCCCTCTATAACCTGATCCGGGAGGGCCGCGGAGTTCCTGCCGTCCCTCTCATCCTTGTGGGCGTTGCCCCATAGCCGCCCCAAGCAGGACCGTCCATCTTCCCTGTGCGAAAATCAAAGCTTGCAAACTCAATCCAACTTTCGCCTGCTTGTGGTGCGGCTGGGGGCCATGGGCGATATTCTGCACGCGCTGCCGGCGGTGACGGCGCTGCGCCTCCAGCACCCGGAGTGGGAGATCGGATGGGTGGTGGAACCGCGCTGGCGGCCGCTGTTGGCTGCGCCAGGGATCAGGGATCAGAAATCAGGGATCAGCCCCGCACAGCCTCTCGTCGACCGGCTGCACTTTGCGGCGGCCAAGGCGTGGAAGCGCAGGCCGCTGAGCGCGCAGACGGCGAGGGAGATCAAGGCTCTGCGCCGCGAGCTGCGCGGCAGCGGGTACGACGCGGCGCTCGATCTGCAAGGGGCGGTGCGGTCGGCGGCGATCGCGCGCATGGCGGGGTGCCGGAGGGTGATCGGCGAATCCCATCCGCGGGAATGGCCCGCGCGCTGGCTGTTTAGCGAGCGGGTGGCGACGCGCGGCGCGCACGTGATCGAGCAGGACGTGGAGCTGGCCGCGGCGGTGGCCGGCGATGCGCTCGCCGCCGTAAAGCCCCTGCTGCCCGTGGACCCGGCGGCGGAGGCGTGGTGCGGCCAGCTGCTGGCGCGCGGCGGAGGCTGGCCCGTGGCGCTCATCGCGCCCGGCGCGGGCTGGGGTGCCAAGCGCTGGCCGCCGGAGCGCTACGCGGCACTGGCTAAAGAGCTCGCGGAGCGGGGATTCCACGTGCTGGTGAACGCCGGACCGGGCGAAGAGGCGCTGGCGAACGAAATTGCGGCGGGGAGCGGCGGCGCGGCCTCGGCGCTGAGCGCGTCACTGGAGCAGTTGATCGCGCTCACGCGGCGGATTGCGCTGTGCGTGGGCGGAGATACGGGACCGCTGCACCTGGCCTGCGCGCTCGGGCGGCCGGTGGTGGGCATTTACGGCCCCACCGATCCCGGCCGCAACGGGCCCTTCGGCACGCGCGCCAGGGTGCTGCGCAGTCCGGAAAGCCGCCGCGACCACAGCCGCCGGGCAGCGCCGGAGGCAGGACTGCTGACCATTGCGCCGGAGGACGTGCTGCGCGCCGCCGGCGAACTGCTGGCGGAGGGGGAAGGAGAATGAACGGGCAGAACGCTGCTCCGGAGCGCGGCCCCGCGGAGCGGCGGTGGATGCAAGCGTGGCAACGCGCGGCGCGGCGCATCCGCGTGCCGCTGGGGTTTTTGACCGCCGGATTTTACCTCTTCGAGCTTTGGCGGAGCGCGCCGCACCCGGCGGCCATCGCGTGGAGCGCGGCGCTGGTGGGGCCGGGCCTGGCGCTGCGCGGATACGCCTCAGGCTACGTGAAGAAGGACCGCGAGCTGACCATGACCGGCCCCTACGCGTACACCCGCAATCCGCTCTACCTGGGGTCGATGCTGATGGCTGCGGGCTTTGCGCTGGCGCTCGGCAGTTGGGCGGTAGCGGCGGTGCTGACGGCAGGATTCGCGGTGATTTATGTGCCGGTGATAGCCGCGGAAGAGCGTTATTTGCGGGGCGCATTTCCGGAGTTTGCCGGCTATTGCCGCCGCGTGCCGCGGCTGATTCCGCGGCTGAGGCCGGCGCGGCCGCCCGGCGGGGACGGCGGAACGAAGGTAACCGCGGCGGCGGCCGGAGGAGGGACCGGCGGCTTCTCCCCGGCGCTCTACATAAGCCATCGCGAGTACAATGCTGCCATAGGGGTCGCATTGCTGTATCTGAGCTTGCTCTTTCTGCATCCGGCGCTGGCAGCCATCCTGCGGGGAGCGCGATGAATACTTTTCCGGCCAAGACGGTCAATTTATAAGGAGCCATGCCCGACGTTGAAGACACGCGCGCACGCAGCGATCCTAATTTGTGCTTTTGCCCTGGGGGTAGCGGCTCCAGGCCAGCAGCCAGGCCAGCAGCCAGGTCAGCAGGTGGTCCCGCTTCCGCCGCCCCGCGCCGGGTTCAGCTTTCCCGACAACCAGACCCTCACGTATTCCGTGGACTGGCGCGTCTTTCCCGCCGGCGTGGCCACCATTTACTTCGATGCGGAAGGGAGTCGCGAGCGGATCACCGCCTCCGCCGAAACCATCGGGGCCATCAACCTGCTCTTCCATGTGGGCGATCGCTTTGAGTCCACGGTAGACCGGACAAAGGGCTGCACGTACGAGTTCGATAAGCAGACCGTGGAGGGCCGCCGCCAGGTAAATTCAACGCTCGCCGTGAACTACGCCAAAGGGACGGTCGTTCTGGACCAGAAAAACCTGGTCAAAGGGCAGACCAAGCATGTGCAGACGACCGTGCACGGCTGCGTCACGGATTTACTGTCGGCGATTTTTTACGCGGCGTCGCAACCCCTGGAGCCGGGGCATAGCTTCATGATGCCGGTGGCGGACGCCGCGCACACCATCCCGGTGACCATGAAGGTGGAAGGCCGGGAAATCGTGAGGATCCCAATGGGCACCTTCAAAACCCTGCGCGTGCAGCCCACGGCAGAGGCGGGGGTGGTGAAGAATCGCGGCGACATCTGGATATGGTATACGGACGACGAGCGCCACCTGCCCGTGCAGATGCGCGCCCGGCTCTTCTGGGGCACCATCACCTTCCGGCTGACCGGCGTCGAGAACAAGTAAGCGCTCCGCGGCGGGATGCGGTTGGCCGGCCTGCGGCACAAGCCGGCGGCCTGCGGCACAATAATGAGAGGAGCGCTTCCCCATGCCTGAAACCCTGGCTCACCACCCTGCCGCCGCGGCCGTTTCGCGGCTGGCCCTGAGCGATCTGGCGCCCGTCACCTACCAATCGGAGATTCGCGCCATGACCACGGAGTGCGACCGCATGGGCGGCATCAACCTGGCCCAGGGCGTCTGCGATACGCCCGTTCCGGAGGTGGTGCAGGCCGCGGCGATCCAGGCTATCCGCGAGGGGCAGAACATTTACACCCGCTGCGACGGGATGGAGCGGCTGCGCAAGGCCATCGCCGCCAAGCAGCGCCGCGAGCATGGCCTGGAGTACGATCCTGAGCGCGAGGTGATGGCCTGCGCGGGCACCAGCGCCGGTTTGCACGTGGCGGCCATGGCGCTGCTCAATCCCGGCGACGAAGTGATTCTCTTCGAGCCCTTCTACGGCTACCACATGAACACGCTCAAGTCGCAGCGCGTGAAGCCGGTGCTGGTGGCGCTGGCGGAGCCGGACTGGCGGCTGGACGCTGACGCTCTGCGCGCCGCCGTGACGCCGCGGACGCGCGCCATCCTGCTCAACACGCCCGCCAACCCCAGCGGGAAGATCTTCACGCTCCCGGAGCTGGAGGTGGTGGCGCAACTGGCCATCGAGCGCAATCTGTTCGTGATCACCGACGAGATTTACGAGTACTTTGTCTACGACGGCGCGCGGCACATCTGCGCGGCCACGCTTGAAGGGATGCGCGAGCGGACGATTGTGGTTTCCGGCTTCAGCAAGACCTACGCGATAACGGGCTGGCGGGTGGGCTACGCCGCGGCCGACGCGCGCTGGATGCCGGCCATGGCGCACTTCCACGACTTGACCTACGTGTGCTCGCCCGCGCCCTTGCAGGCCGGCGTAGCCGCGGGCCTGGAGCAGTTGCCGCCCGCGTTTTACACCCAGTTGGCCGCCGATTACCAGGGCAAACGCGAGCGGATGGCGAGCGCGCTGACGGCCGCGGGCATGGAGCCGCTGATCCCTCCCGGCGCCTACTACATCCTGGTCCGCGCGGCGCACCTCGCGGGCAAAACGGGGGCGGAAAAGGCGCGCAACCTGATGAAGGCGACGGGCGTGGCCGCGGTGGCCGGCTCGGCATTCTTCCGGCCCGGACGCGGCGAAGACCTGCTGCGGTTCTGCTTCGCCAAGCAGGACGCGGAACTGGACGAGGCCTGCGAGCGCCTCAAGCGGCTGTAGAGGCGCAGGGGCTATTGAAGACTTCAAAAGAAATGTCCTGTCCATAGAAATGTCCTGTCCATCGCGCCGGAGGCGCAGTGTTTGTTAGCCCCGCGCTTCAGCGTGGGGAAACGAGATTCCAAAACCTGGCTACGGAGTCCCGTAGGGACGGTGCAAGGACATTTCTTTTGCAGGAATCAATAAAGCTGTTCTCTGATCGGCGTAGAGCGGAGCGCAACCTTACCCATCCGTTATGACAATGTGGCTGCCTTGACGCAGGATGCGGAATCCCGCTTTTTCAAATGCGGTTACGGCTCGGAGATGATTGATTCCGGGAATACTGGGCATTCCGTTCGCGCCTCGGAGACGGCTGCCCTACGCAATAGCTACTTCAATAATGCGGCTTTCCTGATCGCGCGCCAACTCTTCGGCCGCCTCCACATACTCCTGAATCGCGGCGCGGATATTGGCGAGCGCCTCCTCCTCGGTGGCTCCCTGTGACCAGCAGCCGGGCAGGCCGGGACAGGAGACGCTGTAGCCTTCTTCGGATCGATGAAGAACAACACGATAGTTCGCCATGCGTGTATCCTACACCCGATTCCACTACAGAATATACCGGCTCAAATCCTGATCCTTAACGATGGACGCGACCATCGCTTTCACATACGCGTCGTCGATGAGGAAGGTCTTCTCCGGGCCGGAGGCGGTCATGCGCTCCTGATAAGGAAGCGGCACGGTGGACTCGTTTTTGATGTCCTCGGAGAGAGACGCGGCAGCCACGCCTTCAGGCGCGGGGCGGGCGACATCGGGGGCCAGGAAGCTGACGTCCTCAAGGACGCGCTCCATGATGGTGTGCAGGCGGCGCGCGCCGATGTTTTCAGTCTGCTCGTTCACCTTGAAGGCGAAATCGGCCATCTCGCGCAGGGCCTCGGGCGTGAACTCCAGGCGCACGCCCTCGGTCTCCAGCAGCGCCGTGTATTGCTTGGTGAGCGAGGACTTGGGCTCGGTGAGGATGCGCAGAAAATCGTCCACGGTGAGCGAGTGCAGCTCCACGCGCAGGGGAAAGCGCCCTTGCAGCTCGGGGATGAGGTCGCTGGGCTTGGAGACGTGGAAGGCGCCGGCGGCGATGAACAGGATGTGGTCGGTGCGCACCATGCCGTAGCGCGTGTTCACGGTGGTGCCTTCCACGATGGGCAGGATGTCGCGCTGCACGCCTTCGCGCGACACGTCGGGCCCGTGGCCGCTCTCGCGCCCGGCGATCTTGTCGATCTCGTCCAGGAAGACGATGCCGTTGGACTCCACGCGCTCCACGGCGGCGCGGTTCACTGAATCCATGTCGATGAGCCGGCCCTCCTCCTCCTGAACCAGATAGTCGAAGGCGTCGGTGACCTTCATCTTGCGCTTCTTGGTGCCCCCGCCGAAGATGTTGGGCAGCATGTCCTTGAGGTTCATCTCCATGTCTTCGAGGTTCTGGTTGGAGATGATGCCGAGCTGGGGCACGCCGCGCTCGCGCACGTCGAGCTCCACCATGCGGTCGTCGAGCTTGCCGTCGCGGAACTGCTGGCGGAGCTTTTCGCGCGAGCGCTGGTGGCTTTCCGCGCCGGGCAGCGATAGCTGGTCCTCCTGGTTGCGGGGCGCGGCGGCCGGCGGAGGCGGCAGGAGCACATCGAGCAGGCGCTCTTCGGCGTTCATCTCGGCGCGGTCCTCCACTTCTTCCAGGCGCTCCCCGCGCACCATGTCGATGGCGATCTCCACCAGGTCGCGGACGATGGACTCCACGTCGCGGCCCACGTAGCCCACCTCGGTGAACTTGGATGCTTCGACCTTGAGGAAAGGCGAGTTGGTCAGCTTGGCGAGCCTGCGCGCGATCTCGGTTTTGCCCACGCCGGTGGGGCCGATCATGATGATGTTCTTGGGCATGATCTCGTCGGCGAGGTCGGGAGGCAATTTCTGGCGGCGCTGGCGGTTGCGCAGCGCGATGGCCACGGCGCGCTTGGCGGCGCGCTGGCCCACGACGTGCTTGTCGAGCTCGGCGACGATCTCGCGCGGCGTCAGATCGTCGAGCGCCAGCTCCTGTTCTTCGGCGGTTGCGGGTAGGTAGATGGCCATGAATGCAGACAGTCAGCGGAAACGCGCCGCTAAGTCGTCAACTCCTCGACGGTGATGTGGTCATTCGTATAGATGCAGATGTCGGCGGCGATCTTCATGGCTTTTTCGGCGATCTCGCGGGCGCTCAAGCTGGTATTTTCCATCAGCGCGCGTGCTGCGGCCGTCGCAAAGCTGCCGCCGGAACCGATGGCCGCCAGTGGCTCGTCGGGATCGATGACGTCGCCCGACCCGGAGATGAGAAACGTCTGCCCCTTGTCGGCCACCAGCAGCAGGGCCTCCAGGTTGCGCAGCATCTTGTCGGTGCGCCAGTCCTTGGCCAGCTCCACGGCGGAGCGGTTAAGGTTGCCGGCGTGCTGTTCGAGCTTGGTTTCGAAGCGCCCGAAGAGGTTGAAGGCGTCGGCGGTGGAACCTGCGAACCCGGCCAGAATCTTGTCCTGGTAGAGGCGGCGGATCTTTTTGGCCGAGTGCTTGAGGACGTGCTCGCCGAGCGTGACCTGGCCGTCGGCGGCCATCACCACCTGGCCGTCGCGGCGCACGCAGATGACGGTGGTGGAGCGGACCAGGGGCGGTTTCCGTCGAGCGATGCGGGCGTCCAAAACCAAGAAAAGAACCTCCACAAAACGGGCGGCCGAAAGCAGCGAATCAGCGCCCTATGCAACCTAAAGTATAGATCGTTCGCGTGGATAACGGCGGGCGCGGGAGTGGCGGGTTGGGATTCGCGGTTTCCCACCCATTCTCGCATTCCCGGCCCAACATGGAAACGAATTTCGCGCGTGCGCGGCCCATCCGGCCACAGCGGCGCGGCGCGCGAAGCGGCTGCGCTATGCTCTAGGTGGGACGCTTAGAGTGGAGTTCAGTCTGGAATGACGCTCCTGGGGAAAAGCGAGTGGGGAATTGCCGCTGGGTTGGCCTCGATTGCCGCGCTGGGAGCGGGCGCGGCGTGGCTGGCGCTGCGCAAGCGCCCCACTGCCGAGGAGTTGGAGCGGGCGCGGCGCCAGTTCCTGGTGCAGTCGGGGCGGCTGGTGGACGGGATGCTGCTGGACATCTGCGACGTGGACGCCGAGGACGGGCGAAGCCGCACCATGCTGCTGTTCAGCTACCGCATTGGCGGCGTGGACTACGAGTGCTCGCAGGACATTACCGATTTGCAGGGCGTGGTGGATGCGCCCGAGGTGCGGGCGGGGTTTCCGTGCACCGCGCGTTACCAACCTGGCAATCCCCAGAACAGCATCGTGGTGGCGGAGGGATGGACGGGGCTGCGCGCGGGGCTGCCGCAGTTGCCGCCGTTCGAGGACCCCGATCCGCCGGACCTGAGCCATCTGCGGCCGGGACGCGGCTGAGCCAACGCGCGGGACCGCTTGCCGATGGGCGAAGAGCATCGCGGGGCCGGAGATTAAGCGCACATTGGATTGACGGAGCCGAGGCGGTTCCGGGGCCGTTGACATGTATATATTTTGGAGATAGTCTGTATATATCGAAGAGGAGTTGGAGATGCCCGCAACCCTGACGTCGATCCGATTGGACAAAAAGCTGGCAGACAAGGCGGCTCGCGCGCTGGGCGTAAAGACGCGCACCGAGGCCGTTCATAAGGCGCTCGAAGAGGTCGTCCGGCTCAACGAGTTCAAGGGCTTGATGAAAAAGTACGGCGGCAAGCTCAAGTTCCAGGGCTACGATGAATGATCTCGTCGTCCTTGACAGCTCGGTTCTGGTGGATCATCTGCGAACGAAATGCCACGCGGAGCGGATCGAGTCGCTGGCGGGGGTTATACGCTATTCCGTCGTGGTGATGGCCGAGCTTTGGCGGGGCGCCAGGACCGAGGAAGAAAAGAGCTTGCTGCTTCACCTCGAGCGGAGCGGACCTTTGCTGACGCCCACACGGGAAGACTGGATCGAATCAGGCCGGCTCCTGGCCGACCTTCGGAAACGCCTCGGTTTCGAGCCCGCAAAGCTGCGCGATCTGCACTTCGACGTGCTGATTGCGCTCACGGCGCGAGCGCACGGGGCGCGGCTGATCACCTCCAACCGCACCGACTTCGACCTGATCCGGAAGTACGTCGAGTTCAAGCTGGAAGCGTGGTAGGAGCTACGGCAAAACCAGAGAAGGTGCGCTCTGTTCAGTTTTGTGCAAGGTCGCCGCTCTTTCCACTCCAGCGACGAAACCCTGTCGCTGGGGACCCCGGCTTGGAGTCGCGGCGACCTTGAGTGCCGTGGCTTCGGGACACAGCATCCCTGGTTTTGCTATAGAAGCCAACCCCCAGCAGAGGTTTTCAGCCTTCCGGGTTTAACCATTCAAGAGCAGGATCTCACTTTGCCGGGCCGGGAAGGCCCTGGGCAGCACGGCCGCGTAGAGCGATTCTCCAATTAGTGTAGAGCGAGCCTTGTATCAGGGCGCGACTGGTAGGTCAGGGATTTATCCCTGAATGCCGCAAACGCCTCAAAATAAAGCGCTGGCTTTAGCCCCTGGGGTAAAGCTTCTTCCTCTATACCATCAGGAGAAATGCCCTAGGGAGAGGATTTTCACGTTGACGAACTAAACTAAACGGTTTAGTTTTAAAGTCTGGGAGATTCTTATGATCCGGGTGCAGAACCTGGTCAAATCCTTCGGCTCCTTTATCGCGGTCAACGATGTTTCCTTCGCGGTGGCGCCGGGCGAAATCTTCGCCTTTCTCGGCCCCAACGGAGCGGGCAAGACCACCACCATCAAAATGCTCACCACCCTGCTCAGGCCCACCAGCGGCTCCATTGAGCTGGACGGCCTCGATCCCCAAACGCAGCAGAACGAAGCCCGCAAACGCTTCGGCATCGTCTTTCAGGATCCCAGCCTCGACGGCGACCTGACGGCGCTGGAGAACATGGAAATTCACGGCGTTCTCTACCACGTGCCGCACAAGCTTCGCCACCAGCGCATCGAGGAACTGCTCCGCCTGTTCGAGCTATGGGAGCGGCGCAACGACCAGGTGAAGAAATTTTCCGGCGGCATGAAGCGGAGACTGGAAATTGCCCGGGGGTTCCTGCACACGCCGCGCATCCTCTTTCTGGACGAGCCCACGCTGGGTCTTGACCCGCAGAGCCGCAATCAACTGTGGACCCACGTGAAGAGCGTGAACGAGGCCGAGAAGGTGACGGTTTTTCTGACCACGCATTATATGGATGAGGCCGACCGCGTGGCCCACCGCATCGGCATCATCGACCACGGACGGCTGGTGGCGCAGGGCACGCCCGCAGAGATCAAAGAGCGGACAGGTACAGTGAGCCTCGAAGAGGCCTTTCTCGCCCTGACCGGCACAACCATCCGCGACGAAACCGCGGACCCGGCGGCCGCGATGCGGCAGTTCGCAAAGATGTGGCGCGGAGGCCGGCGATGAAGGCTATCCACATTCTCTGGCTGCGGGAGCTCAAGCGGTATGTGCGCTCGCGCTCGCAGATCGCGGCGTCGCTCGGCCAGCCCGTCCTCTATCTGCTGGTGCTGGGCTTCGGTCTGGGACCCGTCTTCAAGCGTGCGGGCCAGGGCAGCTACTTTCAGTTTGTGGCCCCGGGCGTAATCGGGATGACCATTTTATTTTCCTCCATCTTTTCGGGGATGGGCCTGCTTTGGGACCGGCAGTTCGGCTTTTTGAAAGAGACGCTGGTGGCGCCGGTGCACCGTCTGCAGATCATGGCGGGCCGCACCCTGGGCGGGGCCACCGTCGCCGTCATTCAGGGCGTGCTGGTGATGATTGTTTGCTTCATCGCCGGCTTTCGCCCGGCGCACTACGCGCTCATCCCGGTGGCGCTGGGGTACATGGCGCTCATCGCTACGGTCTTCGCGGCGCTGGGCGTGGCCATCGGCTCCAGCCTTGAGGACATGCAGGGCTTTCAACTCATCATGAACTTCCTGGTGATGCCCATCTTTTTCCTCTCCGGCGCGCTGTTTCCGCTCAACGGGCTGCCCAAGGCGCTGGGCATCGCCACGGCCGCCGATCCGCTCACTTACGGAATTGACGGCATGCGCGCGGTGCTGCTGGGCCGGCGATGGGCCAGCTTCGATCCCCGCCTCGATTTGCTGGTGCTGGCGGTGGCCGCGTCCATCCTGCTGGTGGTGGGAGCGTGGCGCTTTTCCAGAATTGAGGTCTGACCATGGCCAGGCCGCGCAGTTCCAAAGCTCACGATAAGGTCCTTCGCGCCGCGCTCGATCTCTTCGGCGAGCGCGGCATTGAAGCCGCGAGCATGGACGCCATCGCACGCGCCTCGGGCGTGAGCAAAGCCACCATTTACAACCATTGGACCGGCAAAGAGGCGTTGCTGATAGAGGTCATGCTGTTTGTCAACGGCCTCGACCGGGAACGCGAAGAGGCTGACTCCGGTGATGTGTACCTCGACCTGATCGCCACGTTGTGCCGTCGTCCGCCCGGTCACCTGGAGGCGGCGCGCAAGCGCATGATGCCCGCGCTGATCGCCTACTCCGCCGTGCACCGGAAATTCGGCAAGGCCTGGCGTCGCCGGGTCATGGAGCCGCCGCGCCAGAGCATCCGCCGCATCCTGCGCCGCGGCGTCCGGCAGGGCTTGTTGCGCGGCGATCTGGACCTGGAGTTGAGCGTGGCGCTTCTCATGGGCCCCATGCTCTACTCCCACATTCTTCAGAGAGATGAGCAAGCGTCCGGTTCCGGCATGGGGCCGGCGGTGGTGCAGGCATTCTGGCGGGCGCACGCAACGCCGTCTGCGAAGCCCCCGCGCCGTTCCCAGCGTCATCAAAAGAAACCGCGAAAGTAGTTCGCTACGCGCATAGGTTCGTCAATCCCTCTCCCAGGTCCGAAGATCCGGACCCTTCGACCGGCTCAGGGCAGGCTCTGGGGCGCCCGGCTGTTCATGGCGATCAAATGAGCCATTGAAAACACCGCAACAAGGTGGTCAAATGAATACATGGGCACGATCCTGCGCAAGTACACGAGCTTTGACGAGATGAAGGCCGACGAGTACCGCTACTGGCAGAGCCGGCCCGTGCACGAGCGGATGGACGCAGTTGAGGAGATGATCCACACGGCCTATGCGCTGAAAGGTTGGGAGGTCGAGCCGGATGTACCAAGACTATAAAGACGTTTTGACCGCCTTCCATGCCCATGGCGTTAGATACCTGATTGTGGGAGCCTACGCGGTCGTCTATCACGCTCAGCCGTGGTTTGCCTTTGGAGTATGCTGAGGGGAAGGAGACGATCCCTTGAACCGCGAACAGGTCATAGCGCGATTGCGGGAGAACGAGGCGGCGCTACGTGCGCGCGGCGTGGCTCACGCGGCCTTGTTTGGCTCGCGTGCCCGGGGCGACGAGCGGCCGGACAGCGATACCGATATTATGGTCGAGTTCGAACCCACGGCCCGGGTCACCGTCTTCGATTACGCCGGGCTGAAGAGGGATGTCGCTGCGCTGTTCGAGGGCCCAGTCGACGTGGTCAACCGCGACGGTCTGAAGCCATATATAAAACCCGCCGCGGCAGACGCCATCTATGCCTTCTGACGCTTTAGCTTTGCTGCGCGACATGGAGCATCACATCCATCTCGCAAGCGTGTTCGTAGCGGGCATCGACTACGGGACATTCGAGAACGACACGCGGACGGTGTTCGCCGTCATCCGCTGCCTGGAAATCGTTTCAGAGGCTTCGCGCCGTCTCCCCGATGAGATGAAGGCGCGCCATCCCGCGATACCCTGGAGGGACATGGCAGCAGCGGGCAACGTTTATCGGCACGATTACGAAGATGTTGCCGCAAAGCTGGTATGGGACACCGTGCAAGTTGCCTTGCCGGCATTGCAAGCCGCGGTTGCACAGGAGATCGAGCGGCTGGGCTCGGCGCCACCCGCGCCCACAGCGCGCGGCTGATCACCTCCAACCGCGCAGACTTCGAGCTGATTCGCGAGTACCGGGGGTTCAAGCTGGAAATGTGGTAGCTGGCACGATCCCGGGTCCGAGAGTCCGGACCCGGGGCACCCAGCGAGGGCACTATGAAGAGAATTGCGCTTGTTGACAACGCGACACTTACAGCATGTCAGCGACTCATGGGAGACGCTAAAGTGGCGAACCTCTACAACATCGATGGAGACATTGATGCTACTGAGGGGTTGATTCAGGCGCTTCTTTTCTGTGACGAAGTTGTTACGCTGGATGACTACAAGGAGGAGTTCCGCAGCCAAAGACATAAACGCTTCGATTTTATCCGCTTTATCCCACGACACGAAGTTCAATACGAGACCTCGATGCAAATTGCGCGGGAAACCACGGAGGACATTGCGTTCAAAGTGCGCGGGCACGAGATCGATAACAAGGCGTTTGCCGAGTATTTTAACCAATTGAAAGCCCATATCGTTTTCAACTGGCGCGAAGCTTCAAGTACGTTTTATTTGACGCTCAATCTTCTAACAGATCAAAGCGGCGTCGATGTCGAGAAATACAGCACCATGCACGCGATGCTAAGTACGCAGCTATTCGGCGAATCAACTCAAGGTACCAGCCCCTTTGTTTTTCAGGTGAGCGATAATAGAGGGCGTAGCCTCGAGTCCAGGCTTGCACCTGGAGATCTTGGCATCGGGGACCAAGTGCAGAGATTTGGTGCTGCGCTAAATTGGTTGGCGCTCAAAAGCGCATTTTACGTTCAAATTGCAAAATTTCACGGTTTTGAGCTCGTGTTGCATCCGATTCGGCACGCGTTCGTTACCCAAATGCTCAAGAGAACAGGCGATCTCTCGTCCGGGACATATAACGCCGTAACGTCTCTTCTGCAAAATGGAATCTCTCGCGCGGTGACAGAAATAACGAGAGCGTCTGAGCCCGTGATGTCTGCAATGTTTCTTCCAACGTGGTGCGCTTATCTGGCAACTCGCACCCGGAATCCCCTGGAATTCTTCACCCAGTGCATGCACCTGCGCGAAGAGGGGGTCTTCGTCGAAGCTCGTCAAATGCTTGGTGAGCTTGAGGAATTGAACCAGGAGCGGCGCAAGGACTACGTTGTTGCGGTTAATAAGATGAATGCCTCGCTTCAAAAGGCCTCTGCGGCACTACTGAAGCGTTATGGCGTAGAAAGTACGCAAGGCGTTCCGGTTTCTCCCCTCCTCAACCTGATGACGAGGAGCCATACCGGCTTGAGTGCACCATCAGGCATCAGGGTTCCACTGCCGCGTAGCCTCAGTGGTGTTACAGCGAGGTACGGTTTCCGTGGCATTTTGAGATCTGTGACTGACGATCTAGTAACCGTTGAAAGACTAGGACGGCTGCATGAAGTGATTACGTCGCGAGTGCGAAAGGATTCTGATGCTAAGCATCCCGTTCCAACTGAGACATCGCAATCGATAGGCCGGAGCGCGGGATGGAAAAAGTGGATTTGATGCAGTTCTGAAATTTCTAACGACAACGGATGTCTTCAATTTAGTTGCTTGATCGCACGAAGGCCGTCCGCAAGCGCGGACGGCCTTCGTTTTGGAGAGAACCAAGGCTAACCTTGGGGTCAATTGCCGCAATCAGTCCCCGGCCACCAGCTCGCCTTCCTGCTGCTTGGCGGCGGGTGCGGCGGGGGCGCTCGAAGCGGGCAGACTCGAAGCGGGCAGAATGGAGTCCAGCGAGACCAGGCCTTCGGGCTGCTTGATGCCCAGGATCTGCTCCTTGTAGAGCTTGGCCATGCGGGCGTTTTCCGCGTCCTGCTTGAGCTTGGCTTCGTTGGCCTTGCTGTCGCGGGCGCGCAAGCGCTCCTCGCGGGCGTTCTTGGCAATGCCGAGGTTGTCCAGAGTGTGATTGGCTTCGGAGTTCACGTGCTCCATGTTGAGCACCAGCTCGTGGCCCACCTGGTTCATGCCCACCTTCTTGCCGCCGGCGAAGATCTCGTGGCGGCCGTGCTCGTCGTACCACTTAGTGAGGGTGGCCGTCATGTGCATCTTCTCGATGATGTTGCGCCACCCAATGCCGGTGTTGTAGGCGCAGAAGCTGATCTCGCCCTCCTGCGTCGCGTA
This sequence comes from uncultured Acidobacteriota bacterium, assembly GCA_963808795.1. GTDB lineage: Bacteria > Acidobacteriota > Terriglobia > Terriglobales > Acidobacteriaceae > Telmatobacter. The sequence goes on along the minus strand of CAWEGL010000004.1, from coordinate 54,853 downwards.
GGGGATGATGCACTGCTCGGTGCGCCGGAAGTCGTAGTTGAACAGGTCCTGGAACCACATGCCGGCGATGAACAGGAAGTTCCAGCGGTCCTGGCGTCGCTTCTTTATGTCTTCCATGGTGCGGTCGCCCTTCACGCTGCCGTAGTTCTTGCCGGTGGCGTTGAACGTCTTGTCCATCTTCTTCAGCATGTCCGTGATCCTGAAGTGGGTGGGCGCCTGGAAGGGATCGTAATTGCGCAACAGCGAGAGACCAAAGCCGATAACGGAAAGCCACCTGCCGCGGGCCGCGTCGTTGATCTTGGCGAGGTCCTTGGCCACCTGGTCCATGTGCAGAAATGCGGTGACGGGCGCGGCTTCCTTGGTTTCCTTGTCGATCATCATGGCCATGCCGATGCCGCAGTTGGGATGGCAGCCGCAGGAGAGCTGGCCCCACTCGGCGCTGGGCCCGTGCACCAGGTCGGCCCAGTCGGAGAAGGTGCTCATAAAGCTGATGGGGAACCAGTCGCGCTCCGGCACGCCGAAGCCGCACTGGTCCTTGATGTCGTGGGCCATGTGCGATAGCGTGTAGCGCTGGGCTACGCGGCGCTCGTCGGTGATCTCCTCGTCGCGGCCGGTGAAGCTGACAGGCTGGAAGCTGAGGAAGCTGATGGTCTTGGGGTTGTCGAGCGCGAACTGGATGATGCGGCCCACCTGCTCGTTGTTGATGCCGTTCACGATCGTGGTCACGGGCACGATCTCCACGCCGGCCTCGTGCAGGTTGTTGATGGCCTGCAATTTCACGTCGAACAGGTTGCCGACCTTGCGGTGGGAGTTGGCGGCGTTGCCGATGCCGTCGAACTGGAGGTAGACGTAGCGCAGGCCGGCTTCGGCGGCGGCGCGGCAGAGCTCCTTGCTCTTGGCGAACTCGATGCCGTTCGATGCGGCCTGCACGCTGTTGTAGCCCACCTTGCGCGAGTAGGCGATGGCGTCAAGGAAGTAAGGCGACAGCGTCGGCTCGCCGCCACTGAACTGCACGCTCATCTGCCGCTTGGGCTTGATGGTGATGGCGTTGTCGAGCATGGTCTTGATTTCTTCCCACGTCAGCTCGTGGACGAAGCCCACCTGGTTGGCGTCCATGAAGCAGGGATCGCACATCATGTTGCAGCGGTTGGTGAGGTCGATGGTGAGCACCGAGCCGCGTCCGTTGGTGATGGTCGAAGTGCCGTGGTGGTGGAGATTCTCGTCGCCTTTGCCGTGGGCGCGGATGTCGCGGCCGGGGAAGCTCTCTTCCAGGTGCTTGAAGAAGGCCGGGTCGATGGACATCACGTCCTCGAAGTGGCCGTGCTTGGGGCAGTCCTTGACCATCAGGATTTTGCCGTCGCGCTCGATGATCTGGGCCTTGATCTCGCCCACCTTCTCGTTGAGTAGAACTTCGTGGGGCAGCTTGCCGTCGAGGATCTGCTGGCGAATCTCGGGGACGCACTTGGGACACAGCGAGTCCGTGGTGCGCGGCCAGCCCAGGGGCGGCTTTTCCTTTTGCCAGCTCTTCTGGAGGGGCTTATCGCTCCATTTGGGGGTGAAGGAGGGGTTGGGGCTGATGCGGTTCAGCCGCTCGTAGACGAACCACGCTCCCTTGGCCGCGTAAACACCGGCCTTCTCGACATATTTGACCGCTTTGGACATGGGGCCATCTCCTTCAAAAAATTAAAATTGGCCAACGGCGGTTGGCCTCCCGGCGGCGCTTCTCAAGGCTGGGCGCACGTCAAGACGGAGTACAAAACTTCATCCCCAGCTTAGTCCCGGGGTGCGGTGAGACAAAGCCAAGTGCAGCGAATGGCGCAAATCCAGTGCGAACGGCGATTTAGGGGCGGCGAACGGGACGGCGGGACCAAGGCGTAACCGGCAGGAGTCGTCAGTCGGCGGCCTTTGCCGGCAACAACTTGGCGGCCTGCCGGAGCAGATCGGCCTCATGTTCGAGCGCCGCCGAAACCCGGACGATCTGGGCGTCCGCCTCCGCCCACTGCTTCTGCTCGATAGCCTCGCGCACGCCAGGGATGGTCTTCACGCCGTAGCCGGTATAGAGTCCGGGCGCGTACAACAGGTGCTCGTACCAGGGGCGGCCGGGCAATCCCGCGGGATCGGTGAGGAGCCGCTCGCTCTGGATGAGGTCGGCATTCAGCCCCGCCGGCGCCACGCCGCCAGCCGCATCGAACGCCTTGTCGAAGGCCTGCGCGGCGCCGGTCAGGTCGTCGCACGCCTGATCCAGGGGCGCAAAGTTCAGGTACGGAGGAATGACCTCGGCCGGCGGCGGAATCATCGGCCTCTTGGGGTCGTAGAGCGCCTTGTACACCCCTTCGGAGATCTCGAGGTCGCGCTCCTTCGCCTGGGCGCGCATCTCGCCGGCCAGCGCCTTCAACTGCGTGTCGTACATCTGCACGGTGTCAGCCAGATCGGAGAACTGGAAGGGAAGCATATCGGCGTCGGCCATGCGCATGACCATGGTGCCCGCCGTCTGGGCCAGCGCGCGCTCGTAGTTAAAGGTGGTGTCCTCGAAGTGCGTGTAGTAGTAAAAGTCGTCGTAGATGGAGTGGTACTGTCCGTCGCTGTTGTCCTCGCCGCCGTAGCTCATATCCACGCTGGCAACGCCCAGATGATCGATGAAGACCGTGTAATCGGAGCCCGATCCCAATGCAGGCATGCGCAGATCGGGGCGGGAACGAATGGCTTCGCGATCCTGGGGCGTAGCGCGGGCAATATCGACCAGGCGCACGCGCGTCCAGACCGGCATTCCGGTCTCAGGGTCCTCAATGTCTTTGGCCACGTCGTTCACAAAGTTTTCCAGAGATTGCGACCCCGAGGCCTGGAAGTACCCGCGGGCGTTGCTGTCGGAGTTGAAGTAAGCCACGGCGTGTTCCCTCAGCTCCACGTCATGGGTTTCGGCCCACTCGGTCGATCCCAGCAGGGCTGGCTCCTCGCCGTCCCAGAAGCAGTAAATAATGGTGCGGTCTGGCCTCCAGCCTTCCTTCAGCAGTTGCCCCAGCGACCGCGCCTCTTCCAGCTCCGGACTGGTGCCGGAGAGCGGATCGTTGGCCCCGTTCACCCACGCATCCTGGTGGTTGCCACGGATCACCCACTGGTCGGGGTGCTTCGCGCCGGGGATGCGCGCGATTACGTCGTAGAGCGGCTTGCGGTCCCAGTTGGACGCGACTGCCAGGTGCGCCTCCGCCGTGCTCGGTCCAAAGTGATAGGTAAACGGCAGGCCGCCGCGCCAGCCTTCGGGAACCGTTTCTCCGCCCAGCGACTTGAGGAATGGAATGGCGTCCGCGTAGGAGATGGGCAGCACGGGAATTTTGGTGATGGTCTCGACCTTGTCCAGGGGGATGAGCTTCACGCCCGGCACGGCGCCCACGCCGGGCGTCTGCGGATCGCCTGGATAGATGGGCATGTCCATCACGCTGCCCCGCTGCACCCCCTCAGCCGGGCGCATCGGCCCCTGCGGATAGGAATCGCCGTCGAAGTAGCCGTCATCGCGAGGGTCGGAGTAAAGAATGCACCCGATAGCTCCATGCTCGGCGGCCACTTTGGGCTTGATGCCCCGCCAGCTCATGCCGTAGCGCGCGATCACGATCATGCCTTTGACTGAGATGCCCATGCGGTCCAGCACCTCGTAGTCCTCCGGCCTGCCGTAGTTCACGTAGACCAGGCGGCCGGTCACGTTCCCGTCGCGCGAATACGCGTTGTAACTCGGAAGCTGCTCGCTGGTCTGCCCTGAAGTCGGGTCCACGGCGATCGCAGGCTCCTCGAGCTTGGCTGTGTAGGGCTCCGGGCCCAGCAGCTCCAGTTGGCGGGATTTGGGCGTGGGAAACAGCGCGGAAAACTGCTCGATCTGCGCGTCGAGCCCGTAGGACTTGAGCTGCGCAAGCAGCCACTCCGCGTTGTTCTTGTCGTAGGGCGATCCCAGATGATGGGGCTTCGCAGACATGCGCTGCATATCCGCGCGGATGCGGTCGCGGTCCGGAAGCGCGCGGAACTTCTGTTCCCATTTCACCTCGGTGGCCGAATCGGCGGGCGTATAGCCGCGCAGAACCCGTCCGGCGTCGAGGGCGTGGGCGGCGGCAAAAGTAAACAGGCAGATAGCGGCGGCAGGAATTCGCATCCGGTGCAAACCTCAATTAAGAATGTGGCAGTCGATGGTCAGGAAAACAGTAGCGCCAGTTTCTTTCATTCCCGTTGCCGCGTCAAGCAATATTTCCGCCACCGGCAACAAGCCCCGGAGCGGTAGGCCGGGGATTTATCCCCGGCAATCGAACGCCCCCTCTCGGACAGGGGTTTTAACCCCTGAGGTATGCTTTTCGCTCCGCGGGCCATGCCGCGCCTCGATGCCCGAACCAGCAAACCTCAGGGCCTTTACAGGTTGCGGAAAAAGGAGCCAAGGCCATCACTGTTTCTCCACAGGGATTTGGTTTAAGTAAGAAGTATGCGCGGAGACGACAAGCAGCAGGCAGCGATGTTCAGTTATGTAACCTTGGAGCAACGGATTCCGTTGGATCATCCGGCGCGTCAGATTCGCACGTTGGCCGACCGGGCCTTGCAACGGTTGGATGCCGAGTTCGACAAGCTGTATGCCGAGATTGGCCGTCCATCGATTGCGCCGGAGCGGCTGCTTCGGGCAACTCTGTTGATGGTGTTGTACTCGATTCGCAGCGAGCGGCAGTTGATGGAGCAGTTGCAGTACAACTTGCTCTTTCGCTGGTTCGTAGGCCTTGAGATGGACGACGCGGTCTGGGACGTGACGGTATTCACCAAGAACCGCGAACGGCTGATTTCCGGCGCGATCAGCCAGCGGTTGCTGGATGCGGTGTTGGTCGAGGCGCGTGAGCACGATTTGTTGAGTGAGGAGCATTTCACGGTGGACGGCACGCTGATCCAGGCCTGGGCCGCGGCGCGCAGCTTTCATGAGAAGTCCGATCCGCCCGCGCCGGGCGCAGGTTCCGGCTACGGCGGCGAGGTGTTGTTACGCGACAAGGTCGAGTCGTCCACAGATCCTGAGGCGCGTTTGTATAAGAAGGCCACGGCCGATAAGGCGGTGCCGAGTTATCAGGGCCATGCCTTAATGGAGAACCGCAACGGGTTGGTGGTGGCAGCCGAGGCCAGCCAGTCGGCCGCCGATGCGGAACTGGACACGGCGTTGGCGCTGCTGGACCGGGCCGCGCCCGCCATGGGGCAACGCAGGCCGGAGCAAAAGATTACTCTGGGGGCCGATACGGGTTATCAGGAGAAGGGATTCGTGAGTGCCCTTCGGGAGCGCGAAGTTGCTCCGCACGTCAGCGAATACGTGAAGGGCAACCTGGGCAGGAACAGCTTGACAGAAGCAGAACGGGGCGACGAGCGGCAGTCGATCAGCCAGCGCAAACGCAAGCTGATCGAACGAGTCTTCGGCTGGAGCAAGTTGGACCGCCCGCTGCGCCAGACCAAGTTGCGCGGACTGAAGCGAGTGGATTGGTTCTACCGGCTGACCATCGCGGCGTACAACTTGGTGCGCATGCGGAGACTGATTCCGATTCAAGTCGTGGTCTGTTAGGGCCGAAGTGTGTCTGGAGGCCGATAAAACGGCCTTCAGGCACAAAATATCAACCGATCTTCAGCGAAAAGGGCGCTTGAAGACGCGAACAACGGCCACAAAAGCAACATCGGCCTGAGAAACGGGCCTTTTTCCGCAACCTGTTTAGGCCCTGAGGCGTGCTTTCCGGGAATCTCGACTAGAATCAGGTCTTTTTCCGCAGCCTGTAAAACACCGTCGATGTTACCTGCAAATTGCAGGGGATAAATCCCCTGCCTACCGTCAAGGACATCGCAAAAACGGGTAATGGGTCAGTTTGAAAATGCTTACACTCAAGGGCTGTCGCCCGTACCCTTCAAACTAATCCGCTACTCCCTACTGCGCCGCGCCGTTGGACTTGGCCACCTGGTCGATGATGCGCTGTACCAGCACCACGTGGACATGGACGCGCCGGGCCACGTCGGGCACGAACTCGGTGATGAAGTTGTCGATGGGCGCGGTGGCGACGTCGATGGCGTAACGGGCGGCGGTTGCGGGCACGTCGGTCTGGATGCCGGGAACGTAGAGGTCGTTGATTTCTTCGTCAATGGCGAAGCCCACCAGGTCGGCGTAGTTGACCATGGGCTTGCCATTGTCGCCCTCGGTCCAGGCCACCTGCACGATGGCGTGGACAAAACGGCGGGGGATGGAGGCATGGGGCATGCGGTGGTAGTGGGGATCCTGGTGGAAGATGGAGGGGATGAGGAAGGTGCCGAAGAACTCGCCGGTCATATCCTGGGTGAAGCTGACGCCGGAGTAACGGCCATAGCCGGGGAAGCCGGGGCCGTAGGGGGAATCGGGGTTGGCGGCGACGGAGATGGCGGCCTCGCCGAAGATGGTGAGCAGGTTAAAGGGGTCGATGAGGTTGCGGCCGGCGAGGTGCGCCTTTTCGAGCGGCGTCAGGGGCTTGACCTGGGGGCCGTTGAGGAAGCGGGCATACCAGTTGATGATAGGCAGACGAGGCGAACAGGGCCGCGGCGGGACGGCGGCTGCGGACTGCGGGGAGGAGCCGGCCAGCACAGCCGCTTCGCCAAGGTCGGAGCCTGCCGCAAGCGTGCTGGTGGGCTTGGCGATGCAAGGCTTCGCGGCCGAATGCTTGATGCGGGCCGGGGTCAGCGGCTGAGGAGAATCGGGCGGCGCGGGGCGGGGAGCTGAGGTCGCGCTTTGGCCGGCGCAGGCCAGCGCCGAGGAAACGATGAGCAGGACGGCAAGCGGCGCGCGGACCGCGCATCGAACTCCGCGCGCCGCGGCGAGGATGGTGGGAAAGCTGCTGCTTTTTATCTGTGACGAATCGCTTGCCAATAGCCGGTTCCTCGCTAGCTGGAGGTACGATTGCACACGCTCCCAAGACAAAACCGGCCTACGCCGGATGGATGCACTTCGAATCGGCGCCGCCAACCGGGCTTCATCGAAGGCATTCCGCCGTGGCCTGACTCGGAACCGGTAACAACGCGGAATTCTGCGAGTCTTGCATGGCGAGGCTGCCCTGAAGCGGGCTCGGGGAGCCGGCATCAACGTCCGCCCTGCAAAGTAGGACGCGGATTTCGAGAAAATGGGATACTCAAAACGACGAGGGATTTCCGGTTCAGCGGGCGCAGAGGCCGGGAATGGCCAACCCTCTCTCTCTCTATTGAATCTATCTATTGACATATGAAGCACCTTCGCGCTTTGAAAGATTGACGCACCGGGGTGTATCCATCAGACTGGGAAGAGGTTACCCGCAAGGAGGTTACCAGAGAAGGCTACTTTCTATGAGTGGTTATCCACCGATGGGCGGCGGGAGAGGCATGGGGCGCCGCATCGAAGAGGCGATGGAGTTGATCGACCTCGAACTGCGCCACGCCATTGCTTATATAAATGATGCCGTGGTTCCGGAGGTCCGGAAAGAGTCGGTCACGGCCATGCGCAGAGTGGCGCAGACGCTGAACAACCTGGCCGACCGGATGGAGCACCCGCCCCAACGGCCGCCCAACAGCACTGAGGGCCCGCAACCTTGATAACCGCAACCCTCCAGGACGGGAAAATCTGGCGGCTGGCCGTCGCGGCCGGGCTGGCGGTTGTGCTGGTGGGCGTGAGCGGCTGCGGGCGCCGCAAGAGTGCGCAACTGCCTCCGCCTCAGGCTCTGCCGCCCGCTTATGCGCCTCCGCCTGCCAATGCACCCGGGACGCAGCCTGCGCCGCAAGCGCAGATTCCGGCGACGCCCTTGCCGCCCGACGGGCTAAGCGCGGCCGACCTCGAGTATGTGGCCACGCACCGGCCGATCCTGAGCCAGGTAGGGTACGCCACCTGGTATACCGCTCCCTACGGTCGCAAGACCGCCAACGGCCAGCTCTTCAGTGACTACGCGATGACGGCGGCCAACCGCACCCTGCCTATGGGGTCGCTGGTTACAGTAACCAACCTGGAGACCGGGCAAACGGGAGTCATGCGGATCACCGACCGCGGGCCGTTTGTGCAGGGCAGGATCGTGGACCTGACCCCCGCCGCGGCCAAGGCCACCGGCGTCTACCGCGCGGGCATTGCGCGGGTGCGCCTGGATGTGTACGAGACGCCCAAGCCCGTCTACACCGGAGGACGTTGGTGCGTCCAGATCGGCGCCTTCCAAAGTGAGCGTGTAGCCGTCCGGTACGAACAGCGCCTGAAGCGAGAATATCCCGAGGCCGATGTGATCGAGTTTCCCGGTGAGCACAGCTATTGGGTGCGCATCCGGCCAGCGGGGGACAGCCGCGCCATGGCCGTCTACCTGGCGTACAACCTGCAGCCCCCGGAGGGCCAGGCGTTCCTGACGCGCCTGGATTAGGCGTGTCTGACGAATCCCGCGGGCCTGAAATCCGGAAGGAGCAGGGGCCTCCAGTGCTTGCGTGAGAACTGTACGCGCCCGCTAACTTGCTAACTCGCCACGTCGCGAAGCGTCGCCAACTCGCTGCTTTTGTCCCCAAAACAGGCTTCATCAAGCAACCTGGACTTCGCGGCAGTAGTTCTCACGCAGACGTCGGCTCGCCTGCTTGCACTCACGCGCGTCCCAGCCAAACCCCAAACCACTTCCGCCCGTCCATCCAGCTTTCAACCGGCTCAAATCCGCCCTCGGCCAGCATCGCCTCCGCCTGCCCTGTCCGGTACTTATAACTGTTTTCCGTATGAATCCTCTCGCCCGCCTCGAACTCCACTTCCATATCCAGCGCTTCCAGCCGCACGCGCTGCGCCTCGCGGCTCTCCAGGTACATCTCCATCCGCGATTGCTCTCGGTTCCACTCCGCGCAGTGCGCGAACGCCTCCGCATCGAAGTCGCCATCAAGCTCGCGGTTCAGCCGCCTCAGCAGGTTCCGGTTGAACGCCGCTGTTACCCCAGCCGCATCGTCATAGGCCGCCAGAAGGATGGAATCCTCCTTCACCAGATCCACGCCCAGCAGCAATCCGTCGCCGCGCTTGAGCCCCGCTCTTACCCGCCGCAAAATCCCCGCCGCCTCGCCCGGCTCAAAGTTCCCGATGCTCGACCCGATATAAACCACCAGCCGCCGCTCGCCCGCCGCCGCGTCCAGTTCCAAACCATCTGTATAGTCCGCAACCTGCGGTGTCACGTAAACGCCCTCGATCTCCCGCTCGATCCGCGCCCGCGCTCCCTCTAGCGCGCTCGCTGAAACGTCGATCGGCTCGTAGACCACGCTCCCTTGCCGTTCCACCGCCGCCTTCAGCAGCAGCCGCGTCTTCTCCGCCGATCCCGCGCCCAGCTCCGTAATGCGCAGCCGCCCGCCGCCCGCCGCTGCGGCCATCATCTCGTCCGCGTGCGCCGCCAGAATGCTCCGCTCCGTGCGCGTCAGATAGTACTCCGGAAGCTCCGTGATCCGCTCAAACAGCCGCGACCCCGCCGCGTCGTAAAACAGCCATGGCGGCAACCATTTGCGCGCACCCACCAGCCCCGCGCGCACCGTAGCGGCGATCCGCTCCTCGACTTGAATCTCTGTGGCAGGGGAAGCTGCTCGACTCATCCTCTTCCATACGATGCACCCGCCTCCGTGAATGCATCGTGAATTTTCATAATGGGTCAGTTTTTGAAAGGCCGCGGCTTTCGCAGCTTGCTGAAAAACGCGCACGCGATTGCAGTTTTGAAAGGGCACGGCTCTATTGAAGACTGGGTGAGTAATGCCCTTTCCATCGCGCCGGAGGCGCAGCGTTTGTTAGCCCCGCGCTTCAGCGTGGGGAAACGTAATCCCACAATCTCGCTACGGAGTCCCATAGGGACGGCGCAAGAACATTTCTTTTGCAGCAATCTATCGCCGTGCCGTAAACGCTCCAAAATCGATTGGGCGCTAAGGCCCCGAAGGAAGCTTTACGCAATTTAGCCATTCTCTGAATTTTCATCGCGCCAGCCGGATCCCGGAAAACTGCCACCGCGTCTGGGGCGCGAAAAAATTCCGGTAGCTCGCCCGGATGTGCGCCTGGGGCGTCACGCACGAGCCGCCCCGCAGCACCATCTGCCCGCTCATGAACTTGCCGTTGTACTCGCCCAGTGAACCGGGCAGCGGTTTGAACCCCGGATAGCCCAGATATGCGCTCGCCGTCCACTCCCAACAATCCCCAAACCACTGCCCGCTTTCCTTCCGCTCACTCCCTTGGCCAAATTCCGCACCCGCCGGCCGCAGCAGCCCCGCATCCAGCAGATTTCCCTCCACCGGCCGCCCCTCGGCCGCAGCCTCCCACTCCTGCTCCGTCGCCAGCCGGCAGCCTGCCCAGCGTGCGTAGGCGTCCGCCTCATAGTAGCTCACCTGGCTCACTGGAGCCGTCTCCATCGCCGCCAGCGGCAGCGCCCCGCGCAGCGTAAACACGCTCCACTCGCCGTCCTTCTCCGTCCAGTAGAGCGGCGCGCGCCAGCCGTTCTCCTGCACCGCGTCCCACCCTGCTGAAAGCCACAGCTCCGGCCTGCTATAGCCGCCGTCGGCCATGAACGCCGCATACTCGCCGCACGTCGCCAGTCGCGCAGCCAGCTCATATGGCTCCAGCCACACGCGGTGCCGCGGCAGCTCGTTGTCGTAGCAAAACCCCTCGCCCGCGTATCCCATCTCGCGCACTCCGCCCCCGAACGGGTGAAACACAGGCCCGTCCCTTCCATCCCTCGTTCCGTGCTCGCTGACCCCTGACCCCTGATCCCTGACCCCTTCTCCCCGGTACGCCGGCCGCAGCGGATTGGTGAAAAATGCGTGCAGTATGTCGGTCAGCAGCAGCTCCTGGTGCTGTTCCTCGTGGTTCGCGCCCAGCTCCGTCCGCCGCAGCGCCTCCGCCTCCGGTTCTCCTTCAAGCAGCCGTTCCATCTCCCCATCCACATGTTCCCGGTAGCGCAAAACCTCCTCCAGCCCCGGCCGCGAAAACGACGCCCGCAGCCGCTTCTCAGGAAATGCCGAAAAGCTCTGGTAATAGCTGTTGAACAGCCACGGAAAATCCTCGTTGAACAGCCGGTAGCCGGGCAGAAACTCCTTCAGCACAAACGACTCGAAAAACCACGCCGTGTGCGCCAGGTGCCACTTCGCCGGCGAAGCCTCCGCCGACGACTGCACCATCATGTCCTCGGCCGTCAACGGCGCGCACAGTGCCAGCGTCCGCCGCCTCACCCCGCTAAACCGCTCCCCAACCCGCGCTTGCATCTTCTCCTCGGCCACTCCGCTCATAGCTTGACCTCCTGTGCTCGTAAAAGTCTACGCCGCCCCCGTTCCTCTCTTCGCCGTTTCGGCTCCTCTCTTCTATGCGATTCTCTCGCTTTTGCGCACTCGTCGTCTTCATTTGGTGCTTTAATTTACCTAAACGCTATGGTGGATTGACCGCCCCTCAATTCCCTGGCCTCAAGGGTGGAATATGCTTAGGCTCCTTGGACGCCGCTGGCTGCCGGCCTGGGCACTACTCGGGGTCTTCCCGGTCGCGCCCGGGGTTCTTTTCGCCCAGACCCCATCCCCAGGCCAACCTCCAGCTTCCGCTCCAACCCAATTCACTCAACCCCAGTCCCCTCAACCCCAGCCCGCCCAGCCGGCCCCGCCCCCCGCCCGACCTCCAGTCCAGGCTCCAGCCCCATCTCCGGCCTCGGCTTCACCCTCCTCGCAGATGGTCGCCGTTCCAGCCCCGCCCGCCAAGCCGCCCACCCCGGAAGAGCTCGGCGATGCCTATTCCGCCCGGCGTCATTACCAGGCCGCGATCGCAGCCTACGCCAAAGTCCCGCACCGCTCCGCCACCATCTGGAACAAGATGGGCGTCGCCTACCAGATGATGTACAACCTGAAGGAAGCCGCCCGCTGCTATAAAGAGTCTCTCAAGCTTGACCACAACAACTCAGTTGTCCTCAATAATATGGGCACGGTGTATGACTCCCTCAAAGACTCGAAGCAGGCCGAGCGCATGTACCGCCGCGCCCTCAAGATTTCCCCCAAATCGCCTCTCATCCTCAAGAACCTCGGCACCAACCTCATGGCGCAGCACAAGTACAACAAGGGCTGGGATGCTTACCAAAAAGCCGTCGCCCTCGATCCTCAGATCTTTCAAGACACCAATAGCCCCAGGTCTGAGAACCCGGCCTCCGCCCAGCAGCGCGGCGCCATGAACTATTACATGGCCCTGGGCTGCGCCCGCGCCGGTTACACCCCTTGCGCCCTCCAGTACCTCCGCTTGGCTCTCGACGAAGGCTTCATTACCGTCCAGAAAGTGGCCACGGGAAGCGACTTTGCCAGCCTCCGAAACAATCCCGCCTTCCAGCAACTCCTCGCCGAGCAGAAACAGAAACAGCGTCCCTGACAGTCTGGGTCGAAACTCCGGTTTTGAAAGGGCACGGATTCATCCGTGCCGCTAAGATCCGCAAAAAGAGCGCGGCTTTAGCCGCGGAGGGATGGTTTTTCCCAAGTTTTGATCTCTGCCACAGGCTGCTAACCCCCTGAATCCGGAAGTGCGCTCAACCATCTCCGCCATCCTGAACCGGATTCCACCGCCCCATGCAACTCCGCGTCCTTCCTAGTGCTGTTAACGCGTGATTACGTAATGAACAAGCTGTAGCGCCGGTCTCCAGACCGGCTGTCGTGCGGGCGTCCTCGCCCGCACTTGCCAGGCGTCATTACCAAGTCACGAGGTCTGAATACAAGTCCCCGTCGTCCTCCCTGCTCACTCCAGCGTCTATCATGCTGGCAGGGCTGCCTTCCGGCCGCCAGGGAGATCCCATGAAAATCCGCCTTCTCGCCGCCATCGTCCTCAGCCTCACCCTCGGCGCCGTTGCCTGGGCCCAGGATGCAAACCCCTCCGGCCAAAATTCCGGTATGGCTCCCGGCGGCGGTTACGGTCAGCGTGGCGGACGCGGTTTTCGTGGCGGAGCCATGATGGGCTTTGGCCGCGGCGTCACCGGCACGGTCACTGCCGTAGCCCCCGATCACTACACCGTCAATTCCTTTGAGGGCCAAACCTACACCGTCAACTTCAGCTCCAATACCCGCATCTTCAAGCAGCGCGCCCGCATGCGCCGCGGAGGCGGAATGCGTGGCGGAGGCGGCGGCACGGACCAGGGCATGGGTCAGGGCAGCGATCAGGGCGAAGGTCAGGGGATGGGTCAGGGGATGGATCAGGGCATGGGCCAGGGCCGGGGGTATATGCGCGGCAACCCTCCTCAGCAGATCAAGTCCACAGACATTAAAGTAGGCGACGCCATCACCGCCATGGGCCAACTCGACGCCTCAGCCAAATCCATCGGCGCCACGAACATCGTCCTCATGGACCCCGAGCGCGCCCAAGAGATGCAACAGATGGAGGCCAACTTCGGCAAAACCTGGCTCACGGGAAGGGTCACGGCCATTGACGGCGTCAAGGTCACCCTCATGGGCCCCGATAACGCCGCCCACGCCTTCGTCGCCAACGAGAACACCGACTTCCGCGAGCGCCGCAACCCCATCGCCCTCACCGACATCCATGTCGGCGACATGCTCCGCGTCGATGGCGCCATCCAGAACGGCGCCTTCACCGCCGCCTCCGTCAACGTCATGGGCAGGCCCGGAGCAACGCCCAGGCTTCCGCGCAGCGCCCCGCCTCAATAATCACTACGAGATCACCGCCACCTTAGCCCGCTTACCCAGCCGCACCACCAGCCGCGCCGGCAGCCCCGATACCCTAACCAGCGCACCCGTAGCTACTTCTCCATCCACCTTTACGGCCCTTTCAGCGATCTTGCGATTTGCCTCAGCTCCCGATGCAGCCAAGCCCATCGCCACCAGCAGCTTCGGCAGCCGAATCTGCTTCGACCCCTCCGGCCCCGCCACATCGGCTATCGCAACCCGAACCTCCTCCAGGTCCTCCGCCGTTTCCTTCACCTGGAACATCCGCGCCCAATTCTCGTCTGCGCTCCGTGCCGCCCCCTCCCCGTGGAACCCCGCCGTAATCGTCCGCGCCAGCCGCTTCTTCACTTCCATCGGATGTGCAGTACCAGCAAGAACACCAGCCTTGAGCGTTTCAACCTCGGAGAGGCGCAAATCTGTCAGCAGCACCCAGTACTTCCACATCAGCTCATCGCTAATGCTCATCAGCTTCCCGTACATCTCCCCCGCCGGCTCGTTGATCCCGATCGCGTTCCCCAGCGACTTCGACATCTTCTGCACGCCGTCCAGCCCCTCCAGAATCGGCGTCATCAAGATGATCTGCGGCTTCTGTCCATACTGCCGTTGCAGCTCGCGCCCACAGCCCAGATTAAACCGCTGGTCCGTCCCGCCCAGCTCCACGTCGCACTCCAGCGCCACCGAGTCGTACCCCTGCATCACCGGATACAGCATCTCGTGCAGCCCGATCGGCTGCTCTGCCTCAAACCGCTTGCTGAATTCGTCCCGCTCCAGCATCTGGCTCACCGTAAAGTGCGCCGTCAGTCGCACGGTATCCTCGTACCCCAGCCGCCCCAGCCATTCGGAGTTATACCGCACCTCGGTCGTCTTCTCATCCAGAATCCGGAATACCTGCTCCTTATACGTAGCCGCATTCTCGTCAATCTGCTCGCGCGTCAGCGGCTTCCGCGTCACGTTGCGCCCGCTGGGGTCGCCGATCAGCGACGTAAAATCCCCCACCAGAAAGATCACCGTGTGCCCCAGTTGCTGAAAGTGCCTCAGCTTGCGCATCAGCACCGTGTGCCCCAGGTGCAGGTCCGGCGCCGTGGGATCGAACCCCGCCTTCACGCGCAGCGGCCGCCCGGTTTTGCGGCTCTCTTCCAGCCGCTCTCTCAGGTCGCTCGCGCGGATAATCTCCGCCGCGCCCTTCTCCAGCAAATCCATCTGCTCGTCTACAGGTAGAAACTCGCTCATGCCGTTCTTCAGTATAAATTTCCGCCCCGCACCTCCTGCCCGGCTATAATCGAATTCATGCAGCAGCCCGCCCGCCATCGTGCTCTCGCCATTGCGCGCGCTCACCGCGCCTCCGCGGCTGCGGCGGCTCCCGCCGCCTAAACTCCGCCTCACCTCATTCCGAAAAAACCAGTTCTTAGTTGTCAGCTTTCAGTTGCCAGTCGCGCTGCTCGCTTTGGAGCTTATCGTCGCCGGTACTGACCACTGACCACTGACCACTGACCACTGATCACTGTCCGCTGCCTTTACACTGGAGTCATCATGGAAGAGTTCTCCCGCATCCAGCGCCTCCCGCCCTACGTCTTCAACATCACCGGCGAAATGAAGACCGCCGCCCGCCGCCGCGGCGAAGACATCATTGACTTCGGCATGGGCAACCCCGACGGCCCCACCCCCAAGCACATCGTCGACAAACTCGTCGAGGCCGCCCTCAAGCCCCCCACGCACCGCTACTCCGTCTCCCGCGGCCTGCCCCGCCTGCGCAAGGCCATCTGCCACTGGTACCAGTCCCGATACAACGTCTCCCTCGACCCTGACTCCGAGGCCATCGTCACCATCGGCTCCAAGGAGGGCATCGCCCATCTCTGTCTCGCCATCCTCGACTCGCAGGACACCGTCCTCGTCCCCAACCCCTCCTACCCTATCCATATATATGGTCCCGTCATCGCCGGCGCCCACATCGTCAGCGTTCCCGTCCACGACCAGGAGCAGTTTCTCGCCCAGCTTGAAGAAATCATCCCCCGCATGACTCCGCGCCCCAAGGCCCTCATCGTCAACTTCCCCTCCAACCCCACCACCGAGTGTGTCGACCTGCCCTTCCTCGCCCGCCTCGTCGAGCTGGCCCGCGAGTACGGCTTCCATCTCATCCACGACCTCGCCTACGCTGACATTGCCTTCGACGGCTACAAGCCCCCCAGCGTCCTTGAAGTCCCCGGCGCCAAAGACGTCGCCGTCGAGTTCTTCACCATGTCCAAGAGCTACAACATGCCCGGCTGGCGCGTCGGCTTCATGGTCGGCAACCCGCGCCTGGTCTCCGCACTCGCCCGCCTCAAGAGCTACTTTGACTACGGCATCTTCACGCCCATCCAGGTCGCCTCCATCGCCGCCCTTGAAGGCCCCCAGGACTGCGTCCGCGAGATCGCCGAAAACTACCGCCGCCGCCGCGACGTTCTCGTCGACGGCCTCAACAAGCTCGGCTGGCCCGTCGCCAAGCCCAAGGCCACCATGTTTGTCTGGGCCCAGATCCCCGAGCCCTACTCGGCCCTTCGCTCTCTGGAGTTCTCCAAGCTCCTGCTCACCGAAGCCAAGACCGCCGTCTCGCCCGGCATCGGCTTCGGCGACTATGGCGATAACCACGTCCGTTTCGCCCTCATCGAAAACGAAGAGCGCACCCGCCAAGCCCTCCGCGGCATCCGCCAAATGCTCGCCAAAGGCGTCGTCCCCGCCTGGGATTGCTGAGGTTGCCCCACCCTTTCGTTGCCCCATCCTTTCCGCAGTCTCACCGCGGAAAGGGTGGGAAAGCACACCCCCCTGCTATCCATCACACTTCCCCGAACGAAACCCGAGGTAGAATCATCTGTCATGCCCAGGGGACTCGTCCGGTTTCACCATTCCGGCGCATTCCATTTCATCACCTTTAGTTGTTACCACCGTCTTGCGCTATTGGCGCGCGAAGAAGGATACGGCATCTTCGAAGCGGAACTGGAGGCCATGCGCCTGCGCTATGGATTTGTCGTCTCCGGTTATGCGCTCATGCCCGAGCATGTCCATTTGCTCGTCAACGAGCCGGGTCTCGGCACGCTGGCCACAGCCATTCAAGTCCTGAAGCAGAAAACCTCAAGGCGGCTCAAGAAGCCTGGAGAGCCCCAGTTCTGGCAGCGGCGCTATTACGACTACGTCGTGCCCAGCGAGGCCAAGCGTGTGGAGAAGTTGCGCTACATGCACCGCAACCCCGTCAAGCGCGGCCTCGTCGCAAACCCCGCGGATTGGCGTTGGTCCAGCTTTCGCCATTACGCGACGGGAGAGATCGGCGCCGTGGAGATCGATTCGGAGTGGACTGTTTGGCGGCGCCAGCAAATGGCAAAGTTGCCGAGAACGGCGCATTAGTTCGTAGCCTCCCATCCTTTCCGCGTTCTGTGCGGAAAGGGTGGGAGCGTCGAACGCTCTTTTACCTCCACCACCCGGCGTTGCCACCCGGCGTTGCCCCATCCTTTCCGCGTTCTGTGCGGAAAGGGTGGGAGCCCCTGCGCGTCGAACGCCCTTTTACCTCCACCACCCGGCGTTGCCACCCGGCGTTGCCCCATCCTTTCCGCGTTCTGTGCGGAAAGGGTGGGAGCCCCTGCGGCGTCGAACGTTCTTTTACCTCCACCACCCGGCGTTGCCCCATCCTTTCCGCGTTCTGTGCGGAAAGGGTGGGAGCCCCTCGTCGAACGCTCTCTTACCTCCACCACCCGGCGTTGCCCCATCCTTTCCGCGTTCTATGCGGAAAGGGTGGGAACCCCTGCGCGTCGAACGCTCTTTTACCTCCACCACCCGGCGTTGCCCCATCCTTTCCGCGTTCTGTGCGGAAAGGGTGGGAGCCCCTGCGCGTCGAACGCTCTTTTACCTCCACCACCCGGCGTTGCCCCATCCTTTCCGCGTTCTGTGCGGAAAGGGTGGGAGCCCCTGCGCGTCGAACGCTCTTTTACCTCCACCACCCGGCGTTGCCACCCGGCGTTGCCCCATCCTTTCCGCGTTCTGTGCGGAAAGGGTGGGAGCCCCTGCGCGTCGAACGCTCTTTTACCCCCACCACCCGGCGTTGCCCCATCCTTTCCGCGTTCTATGCGGAAAGGGTGGGAACCCCTGCGCCTCGAACGCTCTTTTACCTCCACCACCCGGCGTTGCCCCATCCTTTCCGCGTTCTGTGCGGAAAGGGTGGGAGCCCCTGCGCCTCGAACGCTCTTTTACCTCCACCACCCGGCGTTGCCCCATCCTTTCCGCGTTCTATGCGGAAAGGGTGGGAACCCCTGCGCGTCGAACGCTCTTTTACCTCCACCACCCGGCGTTGCCCCATCCTTTCCGCGTTCTGTGCGGAAAGGGTGGGAGCCCCTGCATCGGCTTCGGCGGCTACGGCTCGAACCATGTCCGCCTCGCCCTCATCGAAAACGAAGAACGCACCTTCCAGGCCCTCCACGGCATCCGCCAAATGCTGGCGAAGGGCGCGGTCCCCGCATAGTTTGTAACGCGGTCTATAGTTTGTAGCGCCGGTCTCCTGACCGGCTGTAGTGCGGGCCTCCCGGCCCGCACCCCTCCCGTAGGGAGGGAAAGAAAATAGCCCAGGGCGCAGCCCTGGGATACAAGCCGTTCAATTCGAAAAACAAAGTACGCGGCGCAGCCGCGCTCAAACCCGCCATTACTTAAACTCTGTCATCCTGACCGAAGGCCGTCCGCCGCAGCGGACGGCCGCAGTCGAAGGACCCGCGGTTGCTTTTCATGCTTGGATTTTCGAGAGAGCTTGCCGAAGGGGGGACCTGCGGTTGCCTTTCAAAGCGCGGCCCGAACCACGTCCGCTTCGCCCTCATCGATAACGAAAACGCACCCGCCAGACCTTCCGCGGGATCGCCAAATGCTCGCCAAAGGTGTGACGGTAGGGTAAAGTGTGCAATGGATCCCAAGGAACTCGCGGGTAAGGATTTAGATAGCCCGCCGGAATGACCTTGCCGAGGTGTTTCAGATGGAAGATGGCGGCGAAGCGACAACATCATCCCGAGAATCCGAGTCAAAGAAATGGCGAGCAATCGATGCACTCGCAAAATCCCTAACTATTTTGGCATTGGGCGTTTACGCATGCGGATTCTTAGTCTCTTCGATATACGAGAGCCAATATGGTTTTCTGGATATGAATCCATTTCGTCCAAGAATCGTCTCGGCGGGAGTCTGGTTCCTTCTCTTCGTCGGAATCCCCTTCCTTCTGCACCTCAATGCAAAGGAGATCATCGACAAGCCCGGCAAATTCCAAAACTGGATGCGCAAACCTAGCGCCTATGTCCTTTTCTACGCAGCGAGCAGTTTCTTTTTAGGAGCAGTCCTGGGCCAGGTCTTCGAAACTCAATCTGAAAACTCTCAACCGGCCTGGATCTTCAACTGGTGGGCACTCAGCCTTGCACTGTTGCTCGCTAGCGTGGGATTCTCATTTGACTTCTGGGGGCTATTACCGAAGTTCGCGGCAAACATCATTTCGCTCGTGTTTGCGGGCTACCTATTCGCATATGGCCTTTGGGATGCAGTCTTCCACGATCGTGCATCCTGGGCCGCGGTAACCTTGTGGATCCTCGTAACGGGGTGGGCCGCCCTCGTAGAATTGAATTCTCGCTCGTGGAAATGGAAGGCGGGCAACTGGATGCAAAGCCTCGCCTATGGGATAGCAGCGCTCTTTTTCTTTTCGACTTTCTACTTCCCAAAGATGAAATCCTCTTGGGGAGGCGGGCACCCAATTCCCGTCACCATCTATTTCACCAAGGGTTCGCCAATCATGCCAAATCAGAGCGTGGCTGTGCAACTCATCGACGTGACCGACGTAGGGCTATACGTGATTGCAAGGAGCGACCGCAAAGCCACGTTCATACCGCTCAGCGAAGTTGGAATGATCTACTATGACGACAAGACATCCGGATTCTTTCTCGCGAAACCGAAGTAATCAGCGCTGCCTTTGACAATTCGCCGAGCCCCATCGATCCCTTCTACTCGAAAGCCGCCCATCGGATCCGCGCCAACTTCGAGGAGATCGCAAAGGGCAACAAGCCCAAAGGAATCGCCACCGGCTTCACCGGAGGGAGCAGGGGCACTCATGCCTCTGAATAAGCCGCGCTCCAACGCGGGCCTTCAGGCCCGGGCCTCTTCCGACTCAACTTCTCAGATGGGCAGGGATGAGATCCATCGGGCCGTGGCACGCTTCCGTGAGCCGCTACGCCTTCGCCTCCGGCGCCCCCGGTCCGCACCACCCGCGCATCCCTTCGCGGAACTTCTCGTGCTCCTCCGGCGTCATCTGCTCCCAGCGCTCCTTCATGCGCCGCCGCCAGCCTGGACGCCCGCCCCAGCCGCCGCGGAACCCTCCGAACAGAATCCTGCCCAGAATCAGCAGCCCCACGGCCTGCCAGTAGCCGATCGTCCGCAACCCGAACACCTCCGGCATCAGCCAGTTCCACAGCAACATCGTCGCCAGCCCGAACACCAGCAAGGCCGCGATCACGATCGCCGCGATTTTGACTCCTCGTACTCCGCAATGCTTTTTCATCTCCATCCCTCACAGTCTTGAAAATTCGGCGTAGATGTTCTCGAGCCGCCGTCGCAGATGCACCACCGCGTAATGCTTGCGCGAGAGCAGCGTGTTCACGCTCACGCCCCTCTCCGCGGCCAGCTCTTTAAAGCTCCGCCCCTCGATCTCATGGGCGATGAAGACGTTGCGCTGCTCCTCGGGCAACTCGTCCAGCGCCTCGTCCAGCGCCTCGTCCAGCGCCTCCACCAGCAGGCTCCGCGCGTAGGCCGCCTCCGGGCCCGCCTCCGGCGAGGGCAGCAGCTCCACCAGCTTTACCGCCTCTCCGTCTTCCCCGAGCGCCGGCTCATCCCGCAGCGGGTCGGTCTTCCGTTTGCGGAACCGGTCGATGATGCGGTTGCGCCCCACGCGGTAGAGCCACGCGCCCGCCTGCTCGATCGGCTTCATCAGCCGGTAGGCCTCCACGAACTCCGAGAAGACCTCTTGCAGAATGTCTTCGGCGTCCGCCTCGTCGCCCACCCGCCTGCGGATGAAGTTCTTGAGCCGCGCCCCCTCGGCCTTCAAAATCGCCGAGATGCGCCGGTCCTGCTCGCTCGTCATCCACTCCATGGTAGGCGCGCCGTCCATTTGCCTGTGAAGACGAAGATGCGGCGCGAATATTGTGGTGAAAAGCGGCGAACTGCGCCTGATCGCCGCTCCCTCGCCCTGCCCGCCCTCCCGGCCATCCCTCCTGAAACCTGACACCTGATCCCTGAAACCTGAAACCTGCTCCCGCCCCCACAGTCAACTTCCCCCGCGAAAAACCACCCCCAAGCCGCCCAGGCGCTCCGCAGGACGCCGCTAACATACCGCATTGAGGCACTTTACCGCCGTCACTTTGCAAAATTGTGCGCAATTGTCGGTAAACAATTTGTCTAACTCGCGCAATTGCCGGTAAATAAATTTACCCGCGCAGGAAATTGCCGGTAATATCCCTCTGCGCTTCGCGAAGCACCGGGCCAACATTTCGCGCTTCGGCCTGAACTTCTAAGCCAACATTTGGCGCCCAACCGTCTCCCTCTAAGCCAACATTTCGCGCCATCTCTACCCTTTCGGATTCATTCCCCGGCTGCGTGCGCCTCGATGCAGACGGCGCTTCCAAACTTCGTGCTATCCTCAACAAAGCGGGGTCTTAATGCCAATGCGCGCCGCCCACGGAGTGCCGCTCGCACCGGCCGCCAAGCGCTGGTCGAGGTGGCGTGCGCGCTGCATCTGTCCGCGCCGGTACCTGCGCGTGCTGCCCATCCGCACCCGACCTAGCCTCTTCGGCGGCGATTAGCACCGGTCCGCCGAAGTTCTTCGCCTGCTTATACTTGGCTGCTGGATTTCGCTTGTAGGCGCGAGCGGAACCGGACCGTCCCGCCGCCGGGATCCGCGGCCGCCCCGCATCCGCTTTCGGATGCCGTCATCCCCCAAATGAATCCGCCCAGGAGAGCGTTCCATGACCAAGCAACAACTACACGCGAAATACGGACCCAAACTTGTGTGTACCCTGCCAGGACCCAATGCCAAGGCGGCCGTCGATGCGGACCACCGGCTCATCTCGCCCAGCCATACCCGCTCCTATCCGCTGGTGGCCAAGCGCGGCCACGGCGTGCGCATTGAAGACGTGGACGGCAACGAGTTTCTCGACTTCGCCGCGGGCATCGCCGTGGTGTCCACTGGCCACTGCCATCCTGAAGTGGTGGCGGCGATCCAAAAGCAGGCTGGCGAACTGATCCACATCTCCGGAACCGACTTCTACAACGAGGGGCTCACGGATTTGGCCCAGCGCCTCTCAGCCGTCGCGCCTATGCCCGGCCCGCACCGGTTCTTCTATGGCAACTCCGGCGCCGAGGCTATCGAATGCGCGTTCAAGCTGGCCCGCTACCATACCGGCCGTCAGCACGTGATCTCATTCCTGGGGGCCTTTCACGGCCGCACTATGGGCGCGCTCTCACTTACCGCCTCCAAACCCCAGCAAAAGCGCCGCTTTTCGCCCCTGGTTCCGGGTGTGACCCACGTCCGCTATCCCTACACCTATCGCGGCTGCACCGGCGGCGCGCAGGAGGAAGAAGCCTTCAGCCTGGGTTGCGCGCGTTATATCGAAGAGAAGCTCTTCAAGACCATCCTCCCACCCGAGGAAGTAGCTGCCATCTTCGTCGAGCCTATCCAGGGCGAGGGCGGATACGTGGTCGCGCCCAACAATTTTCTACGCGAGCTGCGCGCTCTCTGCAACCGGCACGGAATCCTGCTGGTGGTGGACGAGGTGCAGTGCGGCTGCGGCCGAACGGGCAAGTGGTGGGCCATCGAGCACTCGGGCGTGGAGCCGGACATCGTTTGCCTCGCCAAGGGCATTGCCAGCGGCATGCCGCTGGGCGTGTGCATGACGCGCGCGGAGGTCATGGACTGGGCGCCGGGCTCGCACGCCTCCACCTTCGGCGGCAATCCGGTCTCCATCGCCGCCGCGCTGGCCACTATGAACATCATCGAGCGCGAAGGCATAGCCAACGCCGCCCGCGTGGGCAAGTTCATGCTGGAACGGCTGCGCGGCTGGAAGCAAACTCATCCCCTAGTGGGCGACGTGCGCGGACGCGGCCTGATGATCGGCATCGAGCTGGTGAAGGACAAGTCCACGCGCGAAGCTGCCCCCGAACTGCGGGATCGCGTGGAGACGATGGCCTTCGAGCGCGGTCTGATGGTGCTGGGCTGCGGCGAAACCACGCTGCGCCTCTCCCCGCCGCTCATCGTCAGCAAGGAACAGGCCAGTGTGGCCCTCGATATCCTCGAAGAGGCGCTCACCGTGGTGGAGAAGGAACATGCGCGGAGCCGCAAAATGAAGGAGACGAAGGCCTGAGCGGCATTCTCTCTGGCAACGCCTTCCGGAGGATAAACCGCTGACTGTGCGCCGAAGGAAACTCCCCATCAGGCCCGAACGGGACGGCTGTTTGCGCTTCGCAGACGCTCGACCTCGGGCGGGATCTGGAGCGGCGTGTCCTGGGCCGGAAACTCCGGCGCACTGACGGGCGCGGCCTCCGCGTGAGCGCGGAGAGCATCAAGGCTCTCCGCCGCCAGCACTTCCCGGTCGAACACTAGGCCGAACTGCCTGGCCGCCATGCGGGCGATGGCTTCAAGGCTTGGCAGGCCCTCCGGGTTTGCGACTTCTCTCTCGAGGCTGGTCACAGGGCGGCCGGTGATGCCGCAGGGATTGATAAGGGCAAAGTCGCGCAGGTCGGTGGTCACATTGAATGCAAAGCCGTGCGAGGTGACGCCACGCGCCACGTGAATGCCGATGGCGGCGATCTTGCGCTCCCCTCCTGGCGGATCTTTGGCAGTTCTCCCATTACTCTCGTCCAAAAGGTTGCCCCACGTCAGGTAGCACCAGACGCCGGTGAGGCCGCAGATGCGCCCGGCGGGCACGCCAAACTCAGCGCACAGCCGGATGAGTGCCTCTTCCATCAGGCGGACAAAGTCCACCGGACCCAGCCGTCCGCCGGAGGGCGAGCGCAGGCTGCGCAGATCGAAGATGGGATAGCCGACCAGTTGGCCTGGTCCGTGATAGGTCACGTCTCCGCCGCGGTTGATCTCGTGAATCGTCACGCCGCGCGCCGCCAGCTGCTCATCGGAGGCGAGGATGTTTGCGCGCTTGGCGTTGCGGCCCAGCGTCAGCACCGGCGGATGCTCCAGCAGCAGCAGCACGTTGCCGATGCGGTCCTGGGTGCGCAGCGCCACCAGCTCTTCCTGCAGGCGAAGGGCCTCGCCGTAAGGGACGCGGCCGAGATAGAGGTAGCGAATCATCGGCTCTTTTGATTGTAGCGGCGCGAGAAAAGGCGCAGCGAGACTAAACCTACGCCGAGACCTGGCGCTGCGGGCCGCGGGAAGATTCAATTGATTCTTGTTCAGATGAAACGAAATGCTCCCCGGCGCTACTTGGACGGGTCGACCAAAGCCGCGTAGACGAGCGCGTGGCTGCGGTAGAGCAAAGAGTCATTGTCGGGGTCGCCGAGGCGCTGGATCATTCCGACAAAGACGATGTCGTTGGTGGGATCGGCCCACCACCAGGTGCCGGCGGCGCCGTTCCAGAAGAAGGTTCCTTTGCCGTCGGGCAAGTCGGCTTCAGGCGGATCGAAGATGACGGCGCAGTTGTAGCCGTAGCCGAAGCCGGGCCGCATGACGTGCTGGCCGATGCTGAATTGCCCCGTGAGCAGCGAGGCGGGCAGATGGTTGGAGGTCATGAGCTTGACGGTGGCCGGGGCGAGGACGCGCACGCCGCCCAATTCGCCGCCGTTGAGGAGCATCTGCCCGAAGCGGTAGTAGTCTTCCGCGGTGGAGACCAGGCCAGCGCCGCCCAAAGGCCTGGTGGGAGGCGTCGCGAAGTCGCCCGCCCCGCAGCAGCCGGCCGCCAGGACCAGATTGCCCTGAGGTCCCGTTTCGTAGAGTGAGGCAAAGCGGTTGCGCTTGTCCGGGGGCACGTAGAAACCCGCGTCCTTCATGCCCAGCGGCATGAAGATGTGGTCGCGTGCGAAGTCGGGGAGGGACTGGCCGGAGAGCTTCTCGACGATGTAGCCCTGGATGTCCATGGACATGCTGTAAACCCAACGCGTGCCGGGCTGATAGAGCAGCGGAATCTGCGCCAGCTTGTCGATCATCTCCGGAAGTGTTTTTGCATCCTGCACCTTCAGGTCACTGTACATTTTGTCGACGGGCGTGTCGCCGCCGCCATAGGTGAATCCGGCGGTGTGGGTCATCAGCTCGCGCATGGTGGGCGGGTGATCGGGAACGGCGAGGAGCATCTTGCCGTTGGGAGCGAAGCCGTTGAAGACCTTGAGGCGGCCAATCTCGGGGATGTACTTGGAGATGGGATCGGAGGGCAGCCACTTGCCCTGCTCGTAGAGGATCATCATGGCCACGCCGGTGATGGGCTTGGTCATGGAGTAATCACGGAAGATGATGTCCTTGGTCATGGGCGTGCCCGTGGCCATGTCGCGCACTCCGTAGGTGCGATAGTCGACGATCTTGCCGTGTCGAGCCAGGATGGTGACCGCGCCAGCGAGCTGCTTTTTGTCGATCTCTTCCTGGATCATGGCGTGCAGGCGCTCGAGCCGCTCGCTAGAGAAGCCAACGGACTCGGGCTTCACCGGCGTCATGTCGATATTGGAAGCTGGAGCGGGCGCGGCGGGCTGTTGTGCGCGGGCCGCGGGAGCAGCCAGAGCGATAAGGGTGAGTGCGGCGAAAACGTAGGAGATGCGAGAGGGCAAGGGCGATTTCATCGGAGCTCCTTTTGGGCGCGGGCCTTATGCGCTGTGGCGTTTAGGAATCTTTATAGCAGATGGGGTCCGCTGCAGGTGCAAGGACGCGTCGTGCGAGGTAAACCCGCTTTCGCATCACGCCAGAAGGTGGCAGAAGGACTAAGGGGCGCCGCCAGGAGGTTCTGCGCAACCCGAACCGCGCAGGACAAATGTCCTGCATAATCTCTCTCTCCAAGCGTCTCGATGCCGGTACACCCCGCCCCGGCGCGGCTCTTCTACAGGCTCACCTTCAACACCCAGGCCGGCTGGTTGAGCAGGTCGTCCGGAAGTGCGGGTAGGCTGATCACAACTCCGCCGCGCCTGGAGTGGAACTTCAACTCGGCATCCGAACCCAGCAGACTCACCGCCTTCACGCCCGTAACATCCTTCAGCACAAATCTCTGTCCCGGCCAGCGCGGCAGAATCGCATACAAGTTGTTGTCCTTCGTGGTGAAGAATGCCTCGATGGCGGCCTTACCGGACTCAGGCGTCCCGGTCAGCGCCGTCACGTCGTAGGCGGAAGAGTACTCCTTGTTGTACTGGAAGGTGGGAACCTGCCCTGCGCTCCACTGCCGCGTCGTCTTCCAGGGATGCGTGCCATAAATAGCGTCTCCGTTGATCCGGAGCCAGGAACCGATCTGGTGCAGCCGGTCCTGCATAATCACGGGAATCGTCCCGTCGGCCTTGGGCCCGATGTCGAGCAGAAAGTTCCCGCCGCGGCTCACGATATCCACCAGCATGATCACCAGCTGGCGCCCCGTGTGGTAGTCCTTCAGGCTTTCGTCACGGTTGTATCCGTAGCTGAAGCCCATGCCCCGGCTCTCCTCCCAGGGGTGATTTATGCCGCTCATGCCCGCTGTGTACTCTGTGGTCCAGTAGCCGCCGTGTTTATGGCGCGTCTCGCTGCCCCAGCGGTCGTTGATCACCACGGAGTCCTTCACTGGCGAGTCGTTGAAGAGCCACGCCAGCAGCTCGGGGGTGTGCCACTGGCTCGAGGTCAGCTCCCACTCGCCATCGGCGAAGATGATGGCGGGCTTGTAGTGCGTGACCAGGTCCTTGAATTGGGGAAACATGTGCTCGCGAATATAGCGCTGTTTATCGGTAAGCCACAGCGGGTTATACCACTCGTAAAGCGAGTAGTAGTAGCCCATGCGCAACCCCTTGCGGCGCACGGCCTCGCTCAGCTCGCCCAGCACGTCGCGCTTGGGGCCGGTGTCCACCGCGTTCCATGGCCGTCCCCAGCCGGCAGTGGCCTGCTTGCTGGGCCACAAGGCAAAGCCATCGTGATGCTTTGAAGTCAGGATGACGTATTTCGCCCCGGAGTCGGCCAGAATATCCGCCCATTGATCGGGATCGAAAAGCTGCGCGCGAAATTCCTTTGCAAAGCTAAAGTAGGCAAAGTCCGCGCCATACACCCTCTGGTGATACGCCCAAGTGCCCTTCTCTATCTCGTTAGCCTTGGGGTTATCGCGGCCCTCGGTCATGTTATGCCAGTACCATTCGGCATAGGCCAGCTTGCCGGGAATTACGGGCGCGTAGGCGGGAACCGAGTAAACGCCCCAGTGGATAATGATGCCGAACTTGGCCTTGGTAAACCACGCCGGTGTGGGGCGCTCGTCAATCGACTGCCAGCTAGGCTGGTAGGTCTGTGCTCCGGCCGGCGCTAGCCCCGCAAAAGCAAGCAAGAATAGAATTAGTCGCTTCACGCAAACCCTCCCGCGGCGGAAGAAAAATCATCTCACAAAGCGGCGGCTTGTGAGGGGCAAAATCACGACCCGCCGTTGGATCCGGAATCGCGCTACACTAGACCCTGGCAGGAGGACCGGGCGGTCGCTGCCGGGGCTGGCGTCAGCCGGCTTCCGGGAGAGGAAAGTCCGAACTCCGCAGGGCAGTGTGCCGGATAACGTCCGGGACGCGGGCTTCAAAGTCCGCGGACGGCCAGTGCCACAGAAAACATACCGCCTCGGCTACCCCTTCCGCGCCGTTCGCGGCCGGCAGGGCTTCCGGAAAGGCCCTTCAGGTTCCCCTGGACGGCCAGTCCCGCCGGGGTAAGGGTGAAAAGGTGCGGTAAGAGCGCACCGCTCCGGCGGTAACGCCGGAGGCAGGGTAAACCCCACACGGAGCAAGACCAAATAGGGAGGGAAGCGCCCCGGAAACGGGTAAAGCCCAAGAGCCGGGCGGCGCTGCGCATCTGCCCGATGCGCCCAGGCGGCTCGTAGCGGGGCCCCCGGCGACAGGTCTTCGTCGCCGGGGTGCTCAATTGCCGCAACCTCCGGGTAGGTCGCTGATGAGCGCAAGCGGAAACGCTTCGCCTAGAGGAATGACCGCACACGACAGAATTCGGCTTACAGGTCCTTTTGCCGAATTCGAGATCCCCGGCGATAAACCTTCGTCGTTGGGGTGATAAGACGAGCCCCGGCGGGGAGAAATCCCAGCCGGGGCTGACCATTATCTGGGCCGATTTGCCGCTCCGGTCTCTCCATGACGCAGGTAATCCTCTGCTTGTCAGCATTTCGCGTGAGTCCTATAATGGGTCCGCTCCAGCACCTTGCCCTTCAAGGCGTGCGAGGCCATCATGCGGGCTCATGGATTCTTTCATCTGATCACCGGGGCTCTAGTTGGCGTTTGGTTGGCTGGCTGCGGAGGTGGCGGCGCCGGTGGTTCCGGCGGCTCTGGCGGCAGCGGCGGCGGGAATACGCCTCCGTCCATTACCTCTATCTCGCCGTCCAGCATCACCCTAAGCAGTTCGGCATCGAATCTTCTCGTATTCGGCTCGAATTTCGATTCCGCAACAGAGGTTTTCTGGAATGGAGCAGGGCTGACCACAACGTACCTCAACAGCGGCGAAGTCACAGTCTGCGGTGCCCGCCAGCGATTTGTCTGTTGCCGGGACGGTGCAAATCACTGTTTCAAACAGCGGCTCGGCCGCCGGCGCATCGGCCCCCGTATCGTTGCTGGTCGCGAATCCAAAGCCGGAGCTCTCGGCGATTTCGCCGGCGGCCGTGACCGCGGGCGACACGGTGACGCTGACCTTGACCGGGAGTTATTTTCTTACCGGAGCGCAGATTTTGTGGAACGGAGAAGCGCTGAGCACGACCGTGGTCAACTCGACCACTCTCACCGCGCAGGTCCCGCCTAGCGATCTGACCGCGGCGGCAACGGTGAGCGTGTCCGCTTCCAACCCAGGGCCGGGCGGCGGCCAATCGACAACAAGCCTGCCGCTATTAATCTTCTCCGGCTCGACCAGAATGGTAGGAATCCCGTTAGCCGCCAACGACATTGTCTGGGATCCTACCCACGGGTTGATCTACGCCAGCGTTCCCGGCGCGAACGGGGGAGCCGGCAGCATCGAGGCCATCAACCCGGTAACGGCAACCGTGACCGCGGAGGTGGCGGCGGGCAGCGATCCGAATCAGCTTGCGATCAGCTCGGATGACTCGGAGCTTTGGGTAGGAGAAGATGACACAGGCTCGATCGAGCGTTTCGCATTGCCATCGCTAACCTCTGACTTGCAGTTCAACTTGCCCATGCTCGATGTGAGCACCATGGAAACAGCCTTGTCGCTGCAGGCCGCGCCAGACAATGCGGACGCCATAGCGGTCTTGACCCATGCAGCCAACAGCTACAACGAGTCCGTGATGATCTACGATGACGCCACGCCGCGTCCGGCCGTGATAAGTAACACTTCCCCCGGCGGTATGGTATCGGTTGAATGGGGCGCGGACGCCTCCACGCTCTATGGTAGCGGAGGCTTAAACGGCCTAGGCGGCCTGAATGTCATGGCGGTCAACTCCGCCGGAGTCAGCCTGACGAAGACCGATCCCTATCCTGTTTCCGGATTTTACATGGCGAATTTAAACTTTCAGTTTGATCCTTCCACAGGCTATATCTATGGGGATGGCGGCGGGGTGATGAACCCGGCCACCGGCGACCTGGTGGGCGTCTTTGATGGTGGCACCTTGTGCGCCGTGGACTCCGCACAAGGATTGGTTTTCTTCGCAGGGCAAACGTACCACCAGCAATCGTACGGCGGGTACACAATCGAGGCCTTCGACAAAACGGCCTATCGACTGCTTGGCTCGCTTACGATTCCCTTGCCGGGCGTTGAGCCGGGGCAACTCTCAACTTACGAGGCGGGGCCGCCGGCTCACTTCCTTCGCTGGGGAAAGTCGGGACTGGCCTTCATCACCGCAGCCCCATCGAGCCCTGGCTATCAGCCGATGCTCTTTCTCGTGGACGGCAATTTCGTGAACAGCACAGCGACACCCGATTTCACCACCGGGCAGGGAGTGGACACGCTGCCGAATCTGATCGCCATGAGCCCCCAGAGCGCGGTTGCCGGCAGCGATGACATAACCATGACGATCACCGGAGCGGGTTTTACTCCGGGAGCGCAGGCTTACTGGGACGGCCCGGTGTCCCCGCCGTGCTCCGCGCTGCAACCGGTGCAAACGTTGCAAACGAATTACGTAAGCGCAACCGAGTTGCAGGCCAGCATTCCCGCTTGCTACCTGGCAAAGATCGGGACCGCGACCATCACGGTTTCCAACAGCGCGAGTTACACTCTTTCCAACGGCACGATTTACAACCCCCTGAGCAGCAAGCAGATGGAATTCGAGATCCTTCCAGCCGGGTTAAATCTGACGGTTGGGAATCTGGCTGTAAACGGCCTGGCATGGGACAGCAAGGGCGGGCTGCTGTACGCGGCGGTGAGCAGCGGCGACCCGCAGTATCCAAATTCAATTGTCGCCATCAACCCCACGACAGGCGCCGTGGTGAAGAGCCAAGCGGTCGGCACGAACCCCTCGGTCGTGCGGGTCACCTCCGACGGAGCTTATCTCTATGTCGGGTTTCAAGACACTAGCGAGGTGACTCGGTTGCAATTGCCGGGACTCGATGCGCCGTTTACTTGGCCGTTGGGAGTGGACCCGGCATCTGGATCCATAGTGGCTAATGACGTCGAGCCGGCTCCCGGCGCTTCGCAGACGGTCGCGGTTGCCGGCAACGATGGGACTGTAGCGATCTTCGATAACGGCGTTGCGCGGTCGAACTCGCTGACGGCTGCGGCTTCGGGGAACGAGGTATCCAGTTTGCAGTGGGGTTCCGATGCCACCACGCTTTATGGATCTGGCCGTTCCGTTAGCGCCACGACGCTCGGTGACTTGTCTGTAATGAACGTGGATGCCTCGGGAGTGAGCCTCAAAGAGAACGATCCCGGAGTCCTGACGAATCCCAACCAGTACGGCTTCTTCGGCACCAATCTCCATTACGATCCGGGAACCGGGTATCTCTATGTCGATGATGGGGCGGTCGTCGATCCCACAAACGCGGCGCTGGAGGGCGAGTACAATTCGTGGGGCTTTGTGGCTCCGGACTCCTCGCTGAATACAGTTTTCATCCTGGGTCCAACATATACCCCTGGATTCCCAGCACCTTCAAGCTGGACGGACGGTTTCGGCCTTGAGTCTTACAACCAAAAAACGTTTGCGCCCATCAGCTCGATTTCGCTGGGCGCATTTCTACCCGAGGGAACCGTAGGCCCCCCAGTTGGTTTTGTCCGTTGCGGCACATGGTGCCTCGCTTTCGCAACCAATCAAGGTTCTGCCTCTAACGCTGGATCGGTAGCCATGTTGTACATCCTCAACGATCCCACTTTTGTGACCGCTGCTCCGTGAGAGCGAGTGTTCTTCCTGGCGAGTTGGGCTGCCCGGATCGTGCGCCTGATCGGCCGCCTCTCGGTTTCTTCGTACCCAGCCCGATCAACTCTTTTACCATCGACTCATGTTGCGCGTGAAGCGGTTGGAGGCGGCAGCACGGCTGCCGGAGGTGGCTCATCCCGGCGAAGACCTGGGCTACGATCTGTTTGCGCTCGCGGGCGTGGTGCTCGAGACGCGGGCTGCGGCGAGAGTGCGGACCGGCATCGCCGTGGAGGCGCGCGACCCAAAGACCGGTGCGCCGCTGGGCCTGCTGGTGCGCGACCGGTCGTCGATGGCGGCGCGCGGAATCGCCACCACGGGCGGGGTGATCGACGCCGGCTATCGCGGCGAAATCCTGGTGCTGATGACCAACCTAGGCGAGCGGGCCGTGGAACTGAAGGCCGGCGAAAAGATCGCGCAGATGGTTCCCGTCCCTGTCCTCACCGGCCTCGTCCAGGAAGTAGAGACGCTGGAAGCATCGGCGCGGGCCGGCAAGGGGTTCGGCAGCTCGGGACACTAGGCAAGGCTGCAACTGCGGCCAACGCCGGTGCGTATGATAGGAGGCAGAATCATGTCCTTCGTCGAGGCCTTTAAACTCGCGCTGCAGTCGCTGTGGGCGAACAAGATGCGCACGGTGCTTACGCTCATCGGGGTGGTGATGGGCGTGGCTTCGGTCATCATGGTCATCACCTTGGTGCAGGGCGCCAAGAGGTACATCAGCACCAAGCTTTCGGGCTATGGTGCGGACGTTTTTGAGGTGGCGCGCATGCCGAGCGTGATTCTGACCCCGGAGGACTACTTCAAATTCCAGAAGCGCAAGATCATTCGTATCGAGGATTACCAGGCGGTGCGCGCGGACTGCGCCGATTGCTCGGAAGTGGGCGCGGAGTTGACGACGACTACCAACGTGGTCTTCAACGGCCACTCCAGCAACAATACCGTAGTGCGCGGCTACACGTGGACGATGCTCTCGTTGAACAACATCAATATCGCGGAGGGACGGGGTTTCACACCCGCCGATGAAAACCACGCCACGCACAATGCGATTGTGGGTTACGACATTGTCGCCAACCTCATCAACCCGGGCGATCCCATCGGCAAAGTGATTCGCGCCGACGGCATCCCCTACACCATTGTGGGCGTGGCCGAACCGCAGGGAACCGCGTTCGGCCAGTCTGAGGACAACTGGGTGGCGGTGCCGATCACCACCTATCAGCAGATTTATGGCGGCAACGACTCGGTGGAGATCTATGCCCGCGCCACGGGCGGCGCGGAGGGGATGGAGCAGGCCAAAGATCAGGTGCGGGTAGTGATGAGGACGCTCCGCCACGACGGCCCCGGCGACGACGACGACTTCGAGCTCGAAAGCAACGACACGTTTCTCAACCTCGCCAACCAGTTTCTGGGCCTGTTTGCCTGGGTGGTGATGGGGCTGGCTTCGATCGCGCTGGTAGTGGGCGGCGTAGTCATTATGAACATCATGCTCGTGACCGTGACCGAGCGGACGCGTGAGATCGGAGTGCGCAAGGCGCTGGGGGCCAGGCAACGGGACGTGCTGTTGCAGTTCCTCATTGAAAGCGCTGCGATGGCCCTGGCAGGCGGCCTTTTCGGCGTGCTGGGTGGAATCCTGGTGGGCAAGCTGATCACGCTCATTGTCGGCTTTCCTACTGCCGTGCCGCTCTGGGCCATCTTGCTTGGGCTGTTACTGGCCACTTCCGTGGGCATCTTCTTCGGGGTCTATCCGGCCAGCAAGGCAGCCAGGCTGGACCCGGTAGCGGCGCTGCGGGCGGAACTGTAAGAAGCTGGGAGCTGTTTCCATGGCGCAAGGACAAGCTCGCGAATCCGTCCGGTTGGCCCTCGATACGTTGAGGACAAATAAGCTGCGTTCGGGGTTGACCATCCTGGGCATTGTCATCGGCGTCACCACGGTCATCACCATTTCGTCGGTCATCAACGGCCTCAACAACCGGGTGGAGGAGTGGGTAAGTTCGCTGGGCTCGAACGTGCTTTGGGTCTTCCACATGCCGGTGATCGGGGTGCGGCCCACGGCTGCCATGCTGGCGCGCAAGCGGCTGACCATCGAAGACGTCATGGCTCTACGCACCCTGCCTCATGTAGTGGCCGTCGACGGCAGCCTGCAGCACACTGGCGCAATTTCGGGTGGGCGAGGTGGACGTGAAGTATAACGGCAGGAAGGTTGGCGGGCACCATCCTAACTGGCTCGACCGCTGAAGTGGTGGATGTGATGAACCTGAACCTTCTCGAAGGCCGCATCTTTACTGACGAGGAGGATCGCCGGGCGGCGCACGTGTGCGTTCTAGGCTATGACACCTGGCAGGACGCTCTTCGGCGGTCAAAACGCCATCGGTAAGGAAGTGAACATCGAAACCGGCCTCTATACCGTGATCGGGGTGCTCGACAAGCAGAAGCAGCCCTTCGGCGGCGGCAAGAACCGGGCCGACAACCAGGTGTATTTCCCCTTCGGACACTTTCCATGCAACTGCATCCCGAGGACCAGGACCTTTGGGTCAGCGTGAAGTACGACAGCCAGAAGAACAAAGCGCTGGTCGAGGAGGAAGTTCGCGAGCTGCTGCGCATCCGGCGCAAGGTGCGCGTGGAGACCGCCGGACGATTTCAATATCTTCGGCCCCGATTCCATCACCAGACTCTGGAACCAGCTTACCGAAGGCCTGGTAATCTTCATGATCGCCGTCTCCAGCGTGGGGCTGATGGTGGGCGGCGTAGGCGTGATGAATATCATGCTGGTGAGCGTGACCGAGCGCACCCGCGAGATCGGCGTGCGCAAGGCCATCGGCGCCACCAGACGGACGATCCTAACGCAGTTCACCACCGAGGCGGTAACGCTCTGCGCTGTGGGCGGGGTGATCGGCGTGTTGGTGGGCGCGCTGATGACGTGGATGTGTATCCTGCTGCCCATTGGCCTGCCGGCTACGCTTTCCACCGCTGTGGGTTCTCGCCGGCTTCGGCGTCTCCTGCGGTATCGGCCTGGTGTTCGGCATCTATCCCGCGTGGAAGGCCGCCAATCTGGATCCCATCGAGGCGCTCAGGTACGAGTGAAATAACAGTTGTCAGGTATCAGTTTTCAGTTGTCAGTAACATCTCGTTGGCGCTGGCGTTAACAGACAACTGATAACTGACAACTGTAAACTGCTCTTCGTGATGCCGCATGCTCTGGCACAGGCCGTGGAGATGGCGACAACGGCGCTAGCCGTAACCGGGATCGGCTACTTTCTGGCAGCGATGGTGGCGGCGTGGGTGTATCTCGGCAGCCGGAACGCCTTGTCGGCCGCCTCGCCGCAGTTCTCGCCGGGCGTGAGCATTCTCAAGTCTTTGAAGGGGCTCGACCCCGGCATGATGGACGCCTTCCGAAGCCACTGCCGGCAGAACTACGCGGGCGAATTGGAACTGCTCTTCGGGGTTTCCTCGCTCGCCGACCCCGCCGCAGCGGCAGTGGAGCTGCTAAAGAACGAATTCCCCGAGCTGCGCCATCCGGCTCATCGAGTGCCCGGAGCGGCTGGGAATGAACGGCAAGGTGAGCACTCTGGCGCAGCTTGCCGCGCACGCCTGCTTCGATTTCCTGCTCATCAACGACTCCGACATTACGGTTTCTCCGCGCTATCTGGAGCGGGTGATGATGTGCTTTACGCCCAAAGCCATGCCCGCAAAGGCCGAAGCCGCCGCAGATTCGGCCGCGCCCGATCCGGGCGAAAGTCCGCACCGCCCGATCGCAGCCTGTTGGGCTGGTGACGGCGCTCTATCGCGGCCGCGCGCACGGGTCGATTTTGCGCGGCGGGTTAGGGTCGCGGCTGGAGGCGCTGGGCATCGCCACCGATTTTATGCCCAGCGTGCTGCTATCGAAGCTGGTGGAGGGCGGCCTGCACTACGGCCTCGGCGCCACGCTGGCGGTGCGGCGCGAGGCGCTCGAAGAGGCAGGGGGACTGCTGCCGCTGGCGAACCACCTGGCCGACGACTACGAGCTGGGAGCGCGCGTGGCGCGGGCCGGCTACCGCGTGGCGCTAACCGCGGAGGTGGTTGAGACCGCTGTTCCCTCCTACGGCTGGCGCGGCTTCGTTGATCACCAGCTGCGCTGGGCCAGGACGGTTCGCGATGCCCGCCCGGCAGGCTACGCCGGACTGATCGTTACGCACGGCCTGGGTTGGGCGCTCGCCAACGTGCTGGCCAGTGGATTGAGCCCCGTAAGCCTGTGGCTGCTGGGATTGAGCTTTTTTCTTCGCCTGGCAATGGCGATGACAGTAGGCGCCGAGGTGCTCGCCGATCATCAAGTGCTCTCATACCTGTGGCTACTGCCCATTCGCGATCTGACGGCTATGGGCCTGTGGATAGCCGGATGGGCCGGGAACACCATCGTGTGGCGAGGGGAGCGGTTCGTGGTTCAAGGAGGGAAGCTAGGGAAGGCCGCCGATAAATAATCGGGCAATTGAGGGCTATAGCGTTTTAGAAAATGCTGTAAGGCGAAGCCAAGAAGCCAAGTCGGCGCAGCTAGAACTAGTTGCGCGCGGCGTGCGTCTCGGCGGCCCTTTCCTGGGCCAGGAGCTGCGCCAGGACCTTCTCCGGGCAAATGTGGCGGGCTTCCAACCGTTCCAACTCATCTTCTGTCTCGACGCACGAAGCGATGGTCATGAAGCAGTCCAGGCAACGGGTGTTGTAGCTGCCGTTCTCGTTTTGGGTCCGGTTATACATGGCGTTTCGGCCGGCCACACAAGATTCTACGATGTTAACCGCGCTTGGATTTCTTCTGCGTGATTCGCATCACTCGGCTCTGTGACGCGCTATTGATAGCTCATCGCCTGAATTTCCCTGAATGTTTCTTCTTGGGAGAAACTTGAGCAAACCGCACGCGCGCGCTTGGCATGGCAGCCCCGGAAGATGGTTTGCGGGAAAGCGCCGGCCAGCTGCAACGTGCCGAATGACGAAGGGAGAGCCGCTGGAACCTGCCATGCTTGCGCTGCTACCATTTTTTTGTTGGATACCGGCAAAGGGCGCCATCCCTTTGCCGTGTGGGAGTGTGTGTGCGTCGCATCTGTGTCGATATGGATGAGGTCATGGCCGATACCCTCGCCGAGCACCTGCGCCGCTACAACCAGACCTTCGATGAAGACGTTACGCCCCAGGACCTGGCCGGCAAGGGACTGTGGGAGATCACGCCCGCCGACCGGCAACAGCAGCTTCGCGCCTTTCTGGACGCAGAGGACTTTTTCGAGGATCTGGCTCTCATGCCAGGCGCGCAGGAGGTCTTGAAAGACCTTTCCGTCCGCTTTGAGATCTTTATCGCCTCGCAGGCCATGGCTGTCCCCAACTCGCTCGGCCCCAAGTACCGCTGGTTGCAGCGGCACTTCTCGTTTATCCCACCCACGCACTACGTCTTCTGCGGCAACAAATCCATTCTTCGCGCCGACTACCTGATCGATGACCAGCCCAAAAACCTGCTCCACTTCGAAGGCCAGGGCTTGCTCTACACCGCTCCGCACAACTTGGCCGCCGCCGGTTTTCTGCGCGTGAACAACTGGGAGGAAGTAGCCGGATATTTCGCCAAAGTTCACAATTGAGGACCGCCCGCCCCTCGCTTGGCGTGAGACGGAACGGTTACCATAAGGAGTGGCGCTCATACACACCTTCCCCCGAGGGCCGATCACCCGCCGCCACTTCCTAAGGGCGGGCATGTACGGCGCCGCTGGCCTGGCGCTTTATTCGGGCGAAATCGCACGTCACTGGATCGAGATCACCCGGCGCAACATCGTTTTGCGCGGCCTGCCTGCGGCCTTTGACGGCATGCGCATCGCCCAGCTCAGCGACATCCATCTGGACGAATTCACAGAGCCCTTCTTTCTCCGCCAGGCGGTCCGCGGCATCAATGGCCTGAATCCGGACGTGGTGTTTCTGACCGGCGATTACGTCACCCATGGGCTCGCTCCGCGAAAATTCGCCCAAGGCGCGGCTTGGCAATGCGCCAGCATTCTCCAGGGACTGAAATGCCGCCGGATCTACGCCGTACTCGGGAATCACGACGTCTTGGTCGGGGCAAAAGAAGTGACTGCGGCGCTTGTGGCCAACGGCGTCGCGGTGCTCATTAACTCCTATCTGGCCATCGAACGAGCCGGTGGCCGCATCTGGCTGGTGGGACTCGACGATCCGGTATGCGGCCACCCGCGCCCGGAGTTGGCAGTGCCGGCCACGATCCGGAATATACTCAATGAACCCATCGTGCTGATGTGTCATGCGCCTGACTACGCCGACAATCTCATCACCTATCCGGCGGGCCAAGCCGTGGACGTGATGCTGAGCGGTCACACTCATGGCGGCCAGGTTCGTCTTCCGTTTGTGGGCGCTTTGGCGCTTCCCCCGCTGGGCAAAAAGTACGTGGAGGGAGGTTTCACCGTAGGCTCCATGCAACTCTATGTCAATCGCGGCCTGGGAACCGTCGGCGTCCCGTTCCGGCTGGATTGTCCGCCGGAAATCACATTGCACACGCTGCGCCGGAGCTAGGCGTCCGGCGCGAGGCATTCGACAGGTTGGATCGAAGGCCAATCTCTCCGGCTTCTTTTTGTGGACATTCGCAGATGGTTCGCCATCCGTAAGTAGGCGCCGCAGGCCTTCTCCAGCGATTCTCCGGTGTCGGCAAACGGCACCTAGGTTGGAACTCTATCCGAAGACGTGGAGCAGGCTCATTCGCCGGAGACGGACTTCTGCCTGGATGACGTAAGAGCCGTACTCCCCACGGACGGATTTTCGTCCGTGGGGGCAAGGCGAACACCAACCTTGCATGGAGCCGGATGCAGAGCCCCTGGCTTTGCCGCCAGCCAGGTCCTTGCTCAGGTTGTTACATCCCGCCCTGGTTGGTTGGCACCACCGAGTAGACTGTGCCCTCCTTGGACCACACCAGGAGCAGAACATTCTGGCCCGCGGGGATGGACTGCATCTGGCTCATGAAACTGTCAACGGTGTCCACGGGATGACGATCGACCTGCAGAATCACGTCGCCGGACTGAAGTCCTGCGTTGTCCGCCGGGCTGCCCGAAGTGACGTTCTCGATGGCCACACCTTGGACCGTCGAGGGGACGTTGAGTTGTTGGCGCACGTCGGGAGTGAGGTTGCTCACGGAGATCCCCAGCTTCACGTGTTGCGATGATCCTGATCCGCTGTTTTCGGCCTCTTCGCCGTTGCCGTGGAAGTTGCCCACGGTTGCGTCGAGGGTCATCGGACTGCCGTCGCGCAGAATGCCCAGGTGGATCGGAGTGCCGGGGGCCATCTCGCTGACCTCGACCTGTAGATCGGTGGCGTCTTGGATGGTCTTTCCGTTGAGATTGCGCACCACGTCGCCGCGCATGAAGCCTGCTTTGCTCGCCGGGGAATCGGGCGTGACCTGGCCGACGATAGCGCCGGACGCGGTGGGAGTCTTGAAGAACGAGGCCATTTCCGGCGTGACGTCCTCAATTTCGATGCCCAGGTAGCCGTGCTCCACCTTACCCGTCTTGACGATCTCGTTGACATAGTGCTCGGCGAGATCGGAGGGGATGGCGAAGCCTGCGCCGGCAAACGATCCGCTACTGCTTTCGATGAATGTGTCGATGCCGATCACGCGCCCGTAGGCGTCCACAAGCGGGCCGCCGGAGTTGCCCGGATTGATGGCCGCATCGGTCTGGATGTAATCCGCGGGCGCCCGCGCATTATTGCCCGGCCTGACGCCGCGATTGACGGCGCTCACGATGCCGCGGGTGACGGAGAACTTCAGGCTGCCGAAGGGATTGCCGAAGGCCAGAACGGTTTCGCCGGGCTTCAGGTTGTTTGAGTTGCCCCAGGGAACGGTAGGCAGATCGGTGGCGTTGATTTTGATCACGGACAGGTCGTCGAGCTTGTCCACGCCTACCACTTTGGCGGGAAACACGCGGCGATCGTGCAGCGTGACCTGGATCTGTGTAGCGCCATCGACCACGTGATGGTTGGTGACGATGTAGCCGTCAGGCGAGATGATGAAGCCGCTGCCGATACCGTGCTCGAACTGCGGCTGCTGTTGGCCCTGGCCGTTGCCGGGGCCGAAGAAGAACTGGCGGAACTCCGGCGGCAGGTCCTGCGGATTAATGCCGCCGAAGCCTCCACCGTTCTCCTGGTCGCCCTGGTCGGAGATGTTCGCTTTGGAGGTGACGTAGACGTTGACCACAGCGGGCATCACGTGCGCCGCGACGGCTTCAATGGCGTCGTTGAGCGAGACCAGGGGAGCGATGGTGCTAGGGGTGAGCGCAGCGGGTGGATCGGCGGCCGCCGCGGCCTGCGCGGTGTTGCGGCCGATGAGGAAGGACGAGCCGAAGAGAATCGCAGCGATGGCTCCGGCGGGAACAGCCCATCTCTTCGCCCTTTCTACTAAAGAATTAGTTGTCTTAGTCATGGTTGACTCTCCTTGGGGGTTGACTTTGCTGTTTACAGTTGAATCACCAGCCAGCCGTTGCGGAACGGAACTGCGGCGACCGGCCCTGATACGGAAGTTGGAGCAGAATTTGCGGGATAAACTCGGAAAATCAAGCGGGTGACAGTGATGCGACTAGTTGTCTCGCCACGCGGCCAGCTGCCCGCTTCACTTGTTCCCTGACCTGCACGCGAGCCGGCGTTCGCGTCCACGGTTTGTGCGGCTACCTGCATCGAGGTTTCTACTTGCTCCCAGGTAGTGAGCACAATCCACGAATGCGCCTGGGGGGTGGCTAGCTCCGTGACCGGTATTTCAGCCTTTAACAGCACCTGCCGCGGCGCGGCAGAGCCGGGTTCGAACGCCGCCGTCTCCCGTTCCCCTGCGGCCATCGGCTTGGGGGCAGCGCGATGGAGTGCAATCCGCTTCTCGGCTGAAGCCGCATGACGTCCCGCAGGCCCCATCGCAACGGTTTCCGCCGCGCGGACTCCAGGGACCGCGCGCCTGGCCTTTATCCGCGCGTAACTTGCGTTGAGGAGTTGTGCGGAATGCTCGTGCGGCGCGGCAGGCGTCATTTGCAGTGCCGCTGTCCTCCGCGCTGGAACAAAGGCAATCAACTGCGGACAACTGGCGAACTCCACCGAGCCGAAGACCAGCCCGCAGCCCAGCGCGGCCAGGAGGGCGTTCGTCGCCAACGGACTTAGCCCAGGTGTGCGCTTAAGAATGCGGTGAACCCGGTGAGCCAGCTCGGGGCGCCGTTGCCAGGCCCCCAGCGAAAGCGCCTCGGCGCGGCGTTGGAGTCCGCGTTCGGCAAGGCTGGCGAGGCAGGCTGCGTAGGCGCGCGGCGCACGCGTGATCCGCACTACTCCGTCGTCGCAGGCCATCTCCCGCTCCCGGCAAAGCCGGCGCTCGATCCAGATGAGCGCCGGGTTTAGAGGAAACAGAATCAGGCAGAGTTTTTGGAAGAGATTGGTCCAATCGTCGCGCCGGCGCAGATGCTCGGTCTCATGCAGGACCACCTGCTCGAGTTCTTCCCGCGTGAGCCGGGGCAAAAGCCAATCGGGAATGAGGATGCGCGGCGCCCAAAAGCCGATCACGCTGGGCCGGTCGAGATCCCGCGTCGTACAGACCTGGATCCGGCGCAGGCCCCACTGAGCGGCCGATTCCGGCGGAAGCACGTCAAGCAGATCGCCAGATGCGATGGGAACAGCCGTCCTCCACAACCTGCGCAAGCGCAAGGAGTGCAAGCTTAGGTCTACGGCACGCAAAACCGATGCGGCAATCCACAGCGCGCCTATGCCCAAGCTCCAGCGGATGTCCAATTGCAGCCACGGCCTGGTCGGCGCCGCCGTCAGGCCGGAAGCAAGGCCGTTCGCGGCGCCCGCGCCGAAGTTCAAGAGCATGGGTAAGAAGGGAAGAGCAAGAACCGCTACAAAGCCCGCGGCCCACACCGCGAAGCGATGCGTGGCCAAGGTGCGGGGCGCGAACCATAGGCAGATGGCCAAACCACACGCCACGGCGGCGCCTTGCCAGACCGCCGCCACTACCATCGGCGCCGCCGCCTGAGAAAACGCCCGGAAGGCCGCGGGCAGTGTATGGGTCGCGCCCGCAAGCACCCACCGAAGATTATCGGCAATGAAGGTCATCTCCATGCTTTATTCCTCGCTCGCACCACCGGAATTCGCGCCACCGCTCTTGCCGCCCTCGGGCTCCGCTTCGCGGATAGCATCCTTCAGCCGCTCGAGCTCCTCCGCCGCGATCTCGCCGTCGTCCAGCAGTGACAGAAGCAGCCGCTCGCGCGAATTGCC
Organism: uncultured Acidobacteriota bacterium; assembly: GCA_963808795.1. Taxonomy (GTDB): domain Bacteria; phylum Acidobacteriota; class Terriglobia; order Terriglobales; family Acidobacteriaceae; genus Telmatobacter. The sequence continues at coordinate 13,439 of CAWEGL010000004.1, read as the reverse complement.
GAAGAACCGGCTCAGCACGTGGCGGACTTCCGATTGGCTAGCCTCGTGCTCCGCGATGCAAGGACGGTAGATGAACGCCCGACCCTCCTGGCGGTGCGCTACGTAACCCTTTTGTTCGAGAATGCGGATGGTCGTCAGCACCGAGTTGTAGGCTAACGGCTCACCTGCAGGCATGGCGGCGACCAGATCGGTTACCGCCGACTCGCCGCGCAGCCAGAGAATCTTCATTAGCCTCAGCTCGGCCTCGGTCAGCGTGTTGGATTTCTTCGGCGGCATATCAATCTTATTGATTTCATTGAGAACTATGCCTGGACCAGGATCGTTCTCACACCTTCTGGACGGACAACTAAAGGATTAGTTAGCAACTGCAAAGATATTTTTTGCCGGCTGGTTTTTTCGAGCGAGCCGTTCCTCGGGCGCTCCGGCTATACTGGACAGCGCATTTGTACCACCTTTACTAGAACGTCCCCACTTTCCGAAGTCCGTATTTCACAAATGACGATAAGGAGTTCTCTCCATGCTCGTTCCTCGATCCGCCGCTTGTGCGGCTGTTCTCGCCGCAGTGGGAGTGACCGTGGCGTTGGCTCAGGCTGCGCAGCCGGCGCAACCCGATATGGAAGCCTTCACCGCGCAGCAGGCAAGCGCCGGAAGCGCTCTTTATAGCCAGAGCTGCTCCGGCTGCCACGGCGCCGATCTCCAGGGATCGGCGGACTCTCCCGCGCTGGCCGGCGCCAACTTCATGCTCCAATTCCAGTCGAAGCGGGTGAGCGATTTGCTGGATACGATCCGCACGTCGATGCCGCCGACCAGCCCCGGTTCTCTCACCCCCGGCGACGCGGCGGACCTCACCGCCTACATCCTTGAGATGAACGGTGCGCGGCCTGGAACCCCGGCGGTGAACGGCGCTGCGATGATCGGCACGATTGCGAGCGGCGAGCAACCCAGGATCAGGCCGCAGCCGCCCCGCAGCGGCCGGTTGGTGGTGCTGGGCGCGACGGGTAGCAGCCTCGAAGCCGGCCAAGGCGGCAAAGCGGTCTACGGCACAGGGGTCTACGGTGTGCCCTACGGCGTGACCGTAGCGGGCGAGGTGAAGAATTACATTCCCGTGACCCCCGAGATGCTGCGCAATCCGCCTCCCCAGGACTGGCTGATGACGCGCCGCAACTACCAGGCGTGGGATTACAGCCCTCTCAGCCAGATCAACCGCCACAACGTAAAAGATCTGCAACTGAAATGGGTCTGGGCCCTGAACGACTCCGGCGCCAACGAGACCGGCCCGATTGAGGACGGCGGCGTGCTCTATATCGTCAGCCCCAGCAACATCGTGCAGGCCCTCAACGCGGTCACCGGCGGCCTGATCTGGGAGTCCCGCGTCGGTCCCGTGCAGGCCCCCGGCTACGGCGGTATTCGCGCCATCGCCATCGCCGGAGACGAGATCTTGGTCTCCACCAGCAATGCGCACATGGTGGCCCTCGATGCCCGCAACGGGAAGGTTCTGTGGGACACCCCGGCCTCCGCTACGCGCCATACTTCCACCAGCGGCGACATCGTCATCGGCGACAAGGTGCTGATGGGCCTGACGGATTGTGCGCGCTTCGACGGGCGGGGCTGTTTCATCTCCGCCTTCGACATCCACACCGGCAAGCAGGTGTGGCGCTTCTATACCGTCCCCCGCCAGGGACAGTTGGGCAGCGATACTTGGGGCAACCTGCCCATGATGAAGCGCGCCGGCGCCGAAACATGGATTGTGGGCAGCTACGATCCCGATCTCAATCTCACTTACTGGGGTGTGGCTCAGGCCAAGCCCTGGAACTACCTCAGCCGCGGCCAAACCCTCAACGATGCGGACCTCTTTTCCAGCTCTACTGTGGCTCTCAATCCCGATACCGGCAAGCTGGTCTGGTACTACCAGCACGCCCCCGCCGAGAGCTTCGACTTAGACGAGGTTTTCGAGCGCGTGCTCGTGAATGTGAACGGCAGGAAGGTGCTCTTTACCTCGGGCAAGCCCGGCATCCTCTGGGAGCTGGACCGCACCAACGGAAAGTACCTGACCCACATGGATATGGTGTATCAAACTATCTGGAAGAGCTTCAACGCCCACGGAGAACCCACCTACCGGGACGATATCTATAAGATGATGCTCAACCAGCCCATCACCATATGCCCCAGCACCGAGGGCGGGAAAAACTGGCAAGCGATGAGTTACAACCCGCCCACCGGTTACCTCTTTATCCCTCTCAGCCAATCCTGCATGATGTTCACCGCGCACAAGACCGTGACGGGCGGCGACGCCGGCTTCCGCCGGTTTATTCCCATGCCCGGAAGCCAAGGCAATCTGGGCAAGTTTGTGGCCTACGACGCCAGCACCCTCAAAGAGGTCTGGGAGCACCAGCAGCATGCCCCGTTCCTCACCGCCGCGCTCTCCACCGCCGGCGGCTGGGTGCTGGTCGGCGATGTCAACCGTACCCTCCATATCTTCGACACGCGCACTGGCAAAACACTATTTGAGACGCGCCTGGGCACCTCCGTGCAGGGCTTCCCCATCACCTACAGCGTTGACGGCAAGCAATACATCGCCGTTACCACTGGTCTGGGCGGCGGCAGCCCGCGCCTGGGCCCGGCCGAGCTCGCGCCAGACATCAAGATCCCGCAGAGCGGCAACGATCTCTATGTCTTCGCGCTGCCGTAGCAGCTGGCTCGCCGCGGCGAGCCAGCGGGGGCCCTGACCGATGCCGCACATGACACAACAACCCTGGTTTTGCCGCAGAGCCCCCGTGGCGTAAAATGGCCGCGCCTCCACAATTCGCCCTCCGGCCGCCGCATAGGCTCCCAGGTGCGTTTGGCCGCCCAAATCGCAGAGCATCTTTTCAAGGAGGATCTTGAATTTGCCGACCATTATCATGAAGCCACTTATCCGCTCGCAGGTCCTGCGCTTGTTTGCCCTGCCGGCTCTTTTGCAGGTCTTGATGGCCGCTTCGCTTATGGCCGCCGCACGCGCCCAGGCCCAAACAGAAATCGGAGGCGAAAAGATTGTCACTCTCACCCGCAAGCCGGTGAGCAAGACCAAGCCCGAGTTCACCAGCGTGACGGTGATGCCGGGTCGCGGCATGGAGCTGCTCTACATCACCGCCAACTTTCCCGGCAAGGGAAACCTAAACGTCCTCGCCTCGCCCGATTTGGCCACAGCCAAGAAGATGCTCGACCAGGAGGACACGCCTAACGGCGATCTTGGATACCGCCTGGGCGCGGCCATGCTCTGTCCTTATCCCAACCGCGTCATCGGCAAGGTTTCGCCCGATGGCAAGACGGTGACCACGTCCTGGGAGGGCCGCACGGTCACGCTGCCGGCCAACGACGTGGGCAAACTGCCGGGCGCCGAACGCGACGCCATGCACGGGCTCATCCTGAAGGCCAAAGCCACCGATGTCCACGTGAGTAAGATTCCCGGCGGCGAGCAGGTGACGGGCGTGATCCGCGACGCATTTCACGGGCGCTGGTTTGCGAAGACGGACCTCGACATCACGATTTCTCTCACCGCGAACGCCATCGATGTCGTCAATGTGGCGCACAATGTCGGCACCCAATCTGAGCCCATGGCTATCGGCTGGCATCCGTACTTCAATTTCCCATCTGGCGATCATGCCCAGGTACGCGTGCACATCCCGGGTACGATGAGGGCCGAGGTGAACAACTACGACAGCGTCTGGCCCACCGGGAAGCTGGTCCCTGTAGCCGGAACCTTTTACGATTTCCTCGCTCCCGGCGGCGCCCCGCTTGACCATCACTACTTCGACGACAACTGGAGCCACCTCGACTGGAAGAATGGGGTTGTTACCGTGCGCGTCATCGATCCCGCGGCGCATTACGGCGTCGCCATCGAGGGGCTTTCGCCTGAGATCAGGACCATCCAGATGTACTCGCCGCCAACCGCAAAGTTTGCGGCCATCGAAGACCAGTACAACTTCGCCGATCCCTTTGGTAAGGAGTGGCACGGGATGAACACAGGCATGGTTACGCTGCGACCGGGGCAAAGCACCCAGTGGCATTTGCGGCTGCACGTTTTCGTGCCCTAGGCGCAAGCAAGAGGGATTGCCGCTCCGCAGCTTACGGTAGACAGTGTGTGAAGAAAGGATTTGCTTTTTCAGGGTGGAGACAATCTCCGTGCGATCGGCAGTGAAGCTTTAGCTGCCGGAGAAGGTCCGGCAGGGTGGGTCGCCGGAAATCACAATGAATTTCTTAGAGAGGGATTGAGAGTTCGCCGATCATGATCATGAAACCGCTAGTCCGCTCGCACGTCCTGCGCCTGTTTTCCTTGCCGGCCCTCCTGCCGGTCATGATGACCGCTTGGCTCCTGGCCGCCGCTCACGTCCAGGCGCAAACAGAAATCGGGGGCGAAAACATTGTCACCCTCACCCGCGAGCCCGTAAGCAAGACCAAGCCGGAGTTTACCGGCGTTACGGTGATGCCGGGGCGCGGCATGGAGCTGCTCTACATCACTGCCAACTTTCCCGGCAAGGGCGAGGTCCACGTGCTGGATTCGCCCGATCTGGCTACGGCCGAGAACTTACTCGATCATCGGGATTCCGTCTATGGCATGCGGAGCACCAGCATGGGCGCGGCCTTCCTCGTTCCCTACCCGAACCGCGTCGTGGGCAAGCTTTCGGCCGACGGCCAGACCATCACCACCACGTGGGAGGGCCACACGCTTACGCTGCCTGGCGGTGGCGGACGCAGACGTCCCGCCGGCGCCGAAGGCATTTCCATGCACGGGCTGATCCAGAAGGACAAGGCCGAAGACATACGGGTGACCAGGATAGCGGGCGGCGAACAGGTGACGGGCGTCATCCGCGACGCATTTCACGGGAGCTGGCTCTCGAAGACGAACCTGGTTATTACGATCACCTTGACGGCGGAGGCTGTGGACGCCACGGTGGTGGCGGACAACGTGGGCCTCGAGGCCGAGCCCATCGCCATCGGCTGGCATCCTTACTTCAAACTGCCCTCCGGCCAGCGCGCCCAGGCGCGCGTGCGCATTCCTGCGTCGATGGTGGAGCAGAAGATCGGCGATAGTTACCAGCCGAACCTGCCCACCGGCAAGCTGCTGCCCGTGGCCGGCACCCGCTTTGACCTGCGCGCCCCCGGCGGCGCGCCGCTCGACAACTTCCACTTCGACGACAACTGGAGCCATCTGCAATGGAAGAATGGCGCCGTCACCGTGCAAGTGATCGATCCCGAGGCTCGCTATGGCATTGATATCGAAGGACTTTCGCGACAAATCAAGACCATCCAGATGTACTCGCCCGAGACCTCCAAGTTCGTGGCCGTCGAGGACCAGTACAACTTTGTCGATCCCTTGGGGAAGGAATGGGGCGGGATGAACACGGGCATGGTCACCCTCAAGCCGGGGCAGAGCACAACCTGGCGGATGCGGCTGCACGTCTTCGTGCCGTAAGCGCAGGCAGGAACGATGGCCCTCCACCCATGTTATGGCCCTCCCCTCATGTTATTGACAGGCAGTCTCTTAAGGGAGGGCCGGTCTGCTCGAGCGCGGAGAGAATCTACCGTGCAATGGGCAGAGAAGCTGCTCCTGCGGGAGGCGGCGCGGAGAACGCGATCAGGCAATGGGAGACCGCCAAGGGCCTCGAAATGTTGGCCTAAAGGGAGACGGTTGGCGGCCAAATGTTGGCTTAGAAGTTCAGGCCGGAGTGCGAAATGTTGGCCCGATGCTTCGCGAAGCGCAGAGAGGTATTACCGGCAATTTCCTGCGCGGGTAAATTTATTTACCGACAATTGCGCGGATTAGACAAATTGTTTACCGACAATTGCGCACAATTTTGCAAAGTGATGTCGGTAAAGTGCCTCAATGCTGTACTTTGGCAGCGTCCTGCGGGGCGCGGGGACGGCGTGGGGGTGGTTTTTTGCGGCGGAAGTTGACTGTGGGAGCGGGGCAGGTTTCAGGTTTCAGGGGGCAGGTTTCAGGGGTGCGCGAGGGACGAGGGGCTAGGGGCTGAGCGGCTAGGGCAGGGATCAGGGGGCAGAGATCAGGGGGCAGAGATCAGGGATCAGGTTTCAGAGATCAGAAATCCGGGGGCAGGCGGGTCAGCGCGTGAGCGAGCCGGCGGAGCGGAGGGATTTTAACCCCCGGCCCTCTGCTCCCAAAACGGATCAAACGATTGATTGCAGCCAATTGAAATTTGCAGAGAATAACGGCTTTCGATTGGACGGCTTGGCGCGAACCGGCTGAACCGTGTTGAATCCTGTGGCTTCCGGGTGCTTTGACCGCTGCAAATTTATCTACATCAAGCTTCGTCTCGCATATAATGAATCTGGTCAGATAGTCAGATTTGATGGGAGCATGAGAGCGATGCCGCGCACTGCAACGCAACGCAAGAAGCCCTTGGGTGCACCAGCCCGTACCGTAGCAAGCATGGAACGGTGGAAACTCGAAGACGCCAAAGCGCGCCTGAGCGAAGTGGTGCGGCTGGCCGGGACTGCGGGACCGCAACTGGTGACCATTCGCGGCAAGGAAGCGGCCGTGATTCTTGCGCCTGAGCAGTACGAACAGCTTCTCCCCAAGCCGAAAGGGCACCAGCCGCTGGTTCGCTTTCTTCAGGGTCTTGGTCTGTCCAGTCTGGATGTGGAGCGGGAGATCGACACCGGAAGGGACATCGCCTTGTGAATGGTTGGCTGCTCGATACCAACGTCATCTCCGAAGTGAGCGGCGCCAAACCCGATCCGAAGGTCGAGAGATGGATCAAGTATCTGCCGGAGCACACTCTCTACCTGAGCATTTTGACCATTGCCGAATACCAGAAGGGCGTTGAGCACCTGCCTCCCGGTGACAAGAACCGTTCCCGTTTGCAACGTGCGGTGATGGCTCTGGAGGGGCGGTTTTCTGGCCGGGTCCTTTCTGTCTCGGACCAGATTGTGCTGCGCTGGGGAGCCATCAGCGGCGAGGTCAAGCGTCTCAGCGGTCATTCTCCGCCGGTGATCGATACGCTGCTTGCGGCCACAGCGATTGAACATGGCCTCTATCTGGCAACCCGCAATGTGCTCCATGTGGCCAACAGCGGCGCGGCGGTCTTCAATCCCTGGAAGGACGATCCGGCACAGTTTCCGCTGTGATTGGGGCAACGCCGCCGTTTTCATCCTCCGTCGCATGCGCTCCAGCGCGGACTCAAAAAGTCCGCGCCTGTGCGGTATCCAGGTATGGCAAGCGCCGATAACAACTGAAGGTGAGGAAGTGAAACTCCCCCGTTTGCTGATAACGAATGCGCTTGCCTTTCATGCACTGCAAGATTACTCTGCCCCGGGATGAGTTTGGGGAGAAGTGTGCACCTAGCATCCCCGGTCCCTCCGCCGCGGCGGACGAGGGACCGGGGGCACCCCCAGCGTGGTTTGGAAAGGTCATCGGGACCGGTGCCACCCGCCGAGGGAATCGGCGATCTTGCGTCTATCGAGATCGAAATCTCGACAAGGCTTGAAGGGGCAGGATCACGCTCTCCTACCCGGATCTCGCAATAACAATTCAGACTGCAATCAAAACATCTCTCTCACGGTCCACTCTTCGTATGCATCTCGGAGTGATTTCGGCAGCCATGCCGGATCGGATTCAGGAACTACGCCAAATAAGGATTGGTCCGGCTTGAATCCCGTCACCTCAATGGATAAGTCCTTGACCTTCTTGGAATGAGACCAAAAACGGCCGAACAACCTCCCGTCCCGGCTGAACCAGACCTCAAGGTCAAACCTTCGGTGCTTGTCATAATCATCACCGCGGCTGTAAACCTTATCCATATTACGGGCATCAAAGCGATTCACCGTTCTGAGTGACACATTCCTCGCACCTGGAGAGGGCTTACCCCAATCAATCCAATGAGCCGGCATATGGGTCTTTTTGGCTCTGTCTTCGATCAACATCTCCCGCATCAGCGGATTCCAGATTGTTACGCGCTTCATCTGTCTCCTTTGCTGCGTAGCTTACTTCGAGTCGAGAGTAAAACGGCCAGATATGAGCCTGCGAAGAGCAGGGCCGTGATACCGCTATGATCTGCTCTTTTCTCCTTTCCTGAGAGTCGCTCTATGCTTCTTCAAGTATGGCAACATCTCCGGCTTGACGAACCTCAGCTTCGGCCTTGATTTTTCCGGCTTCCACTCGACTAACCCTCTTAAAATCGAAATAAATCCATAAAAACCATAAACATACACGCCTCAACGAGGCGGTTGTCAGAAGTGCGCAAGTATGGCAAAATTTGCACACTTTTTGGTGATTTTGAGCATGTGGCTAGTAAAAATGGCTAGTAAGAATCAGTGCTATTTTTGCTTAAAACCGACAATGGAATGTCACGGGTCACCACTGAGGGACAAGGCAGCCGTCGTTTACTAGCCACCGTTCGCAAATGGCTAGTAAACGGTCATGTGTCGAAGGCAGAACCTGGTGCGGCGGGCGTGAATGATTAGGGTGGACGCACCGTGATAGAGGCGGCTGTTCTGATAGACGAACTGAAGCCAAAGTTCCACGTGCTACGAGCAGTGCTGCTTTGCCTGGCGAGCTCAGGTGGCAACGTCGTACTCCGGTTCAATCAGCCGGTCAAGGTGGCGTGGCTCAGTCTGTTAACCCAGGATCACGGCCAGGCAGATCGGCGAACACTCGCCGACTTATCGTTACCGATGCAGCGCGGGTAGAATTCTGTCGGATGGTCGCTTCATAAGCGATTCTTCCTCTGAGCCGTTCCCGACCATTGCGTTCTTCGTTTAAGGAGTAAAAATGGTCAGGAGGGCAATTTGTGCATGTCAAACTCGTCAAGACCTTTTTCGGATCTTCGCCACGAACTCCTTGACTCCTTCGATGAAGGTCTCAACGCGGAGCCTACCTTCGCATCCAATCTGAACGTGCATGGTATGTACGAGACCATTCGCTTTGTGCTCCGGTTGAGCCCACGGAATCATGAACTCTTGGAAATGGTTCCCGTTGACGGAATCGTTCTGGCGGACCTTCCCCCGGACGCCGTACAGGCCTTTTCTACCTATCTCCATGAAACTGTGCATTGGTGGCAACACGTCGGTTCGACTTCTGGCCTGGTGTTCAGCCTGAGCTACTTGGCACAGTGTCATTCCAGCTTGGGGGAACTCCGAGCGATTCTCGCCACCATCGGGAGAAAGAAGTCGCTGAAGAGCTATACAGATGATGTTCTCAGGCGAGAAGGACCTTCAGCCCAAGCAAAACTCGCATCCGCGAATGTTGCTGTAAATAATGCATTGGATGTCGAGTATTACAAGTATTACGCCTATTCTCCTCACGCGAACATCGGCTGGATGTTCGAAGAGCCACATTTCGAGTCGGTCGGCCACGGATACTTCATCGTGTACAGTCATCTACTCGGAATGCTCGCTGATGTCATAGACCCCGACAACGTGGTCGTACCTGATGCCAATTGGAGTATGGAAATACTTCGATTGAGAGAAGAACAGATCGAAGGCTACTACTGGAGATCGCCGATCCGACTCCCGGCTGTTGGATTACAGGCGATCTATGAAGGGCAAGCAAGGTTTACCCAACTCAACTTTCTCGATGGAGCGCGTGACCAGCCCTTGTCATGTGCCGAATGGAGAGATGCGGGCTACCTATCTGGCATTTATGTAGAAGCGTTCGAGTCGTTTCTAGCATTGTCCGAATCGCAATGGCCGGAAACACTGGAAGACCCACTTGTCGCGTTGTACTTGCTCATCTGTGACTTGGCAATCAACCCAACGCGAGGGTTTCAGCTTGCAATCGAGGTTTTCGAGGACCTCATTCGTGACGTTGATGTGGGCGTTCGGTTCACATTGCTGTGCCAGGCCACAGCACAACTGCCACATCTCAAGGGCAGAATTACGGAGTATTCCAAGGAAGAGTACATCTCAGTATCTGAGGAGCTGACCGCACTGGTCGGGTATGACCATCCAATCACCGCCTTGAGCGCCGTGAGTCAATGGTTGCAACATGCGCCAGGCCTCCCGACGCTAATGAAGGAATATGAAACGTTCAACTACAATCTGAAGAATTTTCCGATTCGAGTGTTTCTCTCGCACTTCGTTGCGTTCTGCCAAGACAGGTTAGAGCACCCTGAATTCTTTTGCTGGGCCGGAACATACATGTCCGGTCAGCGGAGCATGTCCAACTGGCAGGCTCTCTGGTTACGCCATCTGTCACTGTTCAGCGATCGTGGTGACAAACATGGGGTGTTTCCGCGCAAGCAGCCCGGTCGTTCCGAGCAAGCGGTTATGACAACGTTTAATCAGTTCTTCGGGACGTTGCCTCTTTACGACCTGACTCGTCAATGGGTGTTAAAGGATGGCCCATTCGTTTACGACTTCGAGTGGATGTCGGAAAAGCCTGACAAATCTCGCTCTAAAGTACGTGCAGATGACGTGTTCGAGCAAGTCTATGGAGTGGCGCCGGACGAGTTCGAGATTATTCAGCGAAGTTGAGCTAATCAAGATGGTTAGCGGCCAACGGTATATCTAATACCTATCATTGATAACGAGAAACGCCGATGTAGCCGGGAGGAATCGCCAAATCGCATTTCTAGCCGCTCTTGCTTCTACGCTACCGATCATTCCGCATTCGACGGAACAATGTGAGCTGGTTCTTCCAGAATTTCGAGGAGTGCCCGTGCGCAGTAGACCCGGTCACGTTTCGCGTCGGAGACCGTTTGAACAATTCCGTTGTGCTCCAGACGCTCGATTGCACGCTGTGCGGTCGTAAAGGCGAGCTTGAGCTGACTGGCGGCGCCAGTGATGGTGAGGAAGGGATTGGCGGCCAGCAGATCGAGCACGCGCAGCGGGGTGTTGGTCGAATGCCCGGCTAGTTTGCTTCGCCACTCTGCCAACAGATCGTTAATGCGAGTCGCGCGGTTCAGCGCATCTTCCGACATGCGGGCAATCCCTTGCAGAAAATACTCCAGCCAGTCTGCCCAAGCGCCTCGTTCGCTCACTCCGCGAAGGCCGTCGTAATAGTCCCGCCGTGAGGCTTCAAAGAATGCAGAAAGGTAGAGGAGTGGGGTCGGAAGAATCTTCCGCTCGATCAGGAACAGCGTGATTAGCAGGCGACCCACACGGCCGTTACCGTCAAGAAACGGATGGATGGCCTCGAATTGATAATGGGCGAGCGCAATGGTCACCAGTGGGGGGAGACTGGACTCGTGAACGAATTTCTCCCAGGCCGCAAGGCACGGCTCGACTTCGCCGGGAGGAGGCGGGATGAAAGTTGCTGTTGCCGGCGTGCTGCCGGGCTTGCCGATCCAGTTCTGGGTTTTCCGGAACAACCCCGGTGCTGCGTGTTGTCCTCTCACGCCTTCCATCAGTTTTTCGTGCAACTCGCGGATCAGGCGGACGGAAAGTGGGAGTTTCCTGAGGCGGAGGATACCGTGTTCGAGAGCCACCACATAATTGCCGACCTCACGGAGATCCTCCGGGCTGCGTTCGACGACCGCGCCTGCTTCGGCGGCCAGCAATTCGCCGAGAGTGGCCTGTGTGCCTTCGATCTTGCTGGACAGAACAGCCTCACGCCGCACAAAAGGACGCATTAGAACGTGAGGATTAGGCAATCTCCCACCCTCCCCGGCAAGCCTGCCGATGAGCCGGTCCGCCTCGGAGAGCACGCCGATGAGGCGCGGCGTCCATTCGAGTGCAGGCGGCAGCGGCGCAGGGACAAAGGCTGAATACGCACCTTGCGCGACCTTCTTGCCGGGAATGTTTGGATGTCGGCTCATAGCGGCAGAACGAAAACTGCGGATCACGTTATTTTCGACTTCTATGGTAATCGAAAATAGCGCGAAAAGCTATTTTCGACGGCAGAAAGTCGGCGAGCGCTACTTTTGCCATTGAATCACTCGCAAAGTGATGCACTGGCGTCATCACAAAAGCTGCGTTTGTCATTGGACGCGAGCGGACATTCCGGAGCAGAGTTTCGGCATAACACGGCCCAGCACGGGCCGCTGGAGGTGCCCGATGATTGCTCTTTCCCCGCCCACGACGCGGCGCCAGCTCACGCTCTGGCGATGGCTGCGCCAAACCCGTCAATCCGTCTCCCTCTTTGTCCTGCTTGTTCTCTTTTCCGCTCTGGCGCTCGCACAGAGCGGAACACCCTTCGACACAGGATTCACCAATCTCCAAACCCTTTTCACCGGAACGATCGCCAAAGTCGCCAGCCTGATCGCTATCGTGATCGGCGGCTACCAGTTCGCCCACGGAGAGCCCGGCGCGAAAAAAACTTTGGCAGGGGTCGCGGCCGGGACCGGCATCGCCGTGATGGCCGTCAACGTCCTGAGTTGGCTTTGGGGCATCTGAACGTGGACCATCCCAGAGCCGCAACCGCCACCGTTCGATTTTTCGAGTGTGAGGGGCTTCCGATGCAGACACACACGACAACCCGCCGAAGGAACCGGGTCTACAAGAGCCTGCACAAGCCCCTCACGTACCTGGGCGTCGAACGAACATTGTTCTATTTCGTATGCGTCGGCGCAGTGGGCGCGTTCAACCTTTTCAACAGCCTGCTCGCCGGAGTAGCCGTCTTCATCGGCGGTTTTGCTTTCGGCCATTGGGTGACGAACACCGATCCTGCGTTCCTTCGCATCCTTGCGAAATCCGAGCGGTACAAAGCCCGGTACGACGCGGCCAAACCGAGCATCCCGCGCGTGGAGGTGCTCTGATGTTGCGCCTCGATAAGGTCACCAAAACGTGGAAAGACGCCGCCACGCTCTCGGACCACATCAACCTGTACGGCTTCTGGAATGAGACGGCGTTTCTGACCAAGAGCGGCGACCTGGGCATGGTGCTGCGCGTCACGGGCGTGGACTACGAAAGCCTCGACCACGGCAAACAGGAATACACCGTAAAGCGCCTCGAAGCCGCGCTCAAATCCTTCGACTCGGGTTTCCATGTCTACCAGTACCTATTCAAATCGAACCGGCCTGAGATCCCCTTCGCTCATTACGAAAACCCGATTGTGCAGGAGTCGCAGGACTACCGCGAGAAGCTCTTTGAAGCGAAGGCCGACCGTTTGTTTCAGATCGAAATCTATTACTGCGTGCTGCTTGAAGGTGCGCGCTCAAAGACTGGCGTCCGGGCTGCACTCGGACGGCTCTTCCGTGACCCTGCCGGCGCCGTGGACGAACTGAAGGCGCAGTTCATCAACAACGGCATGAAAACACTGCTGCGGGAGCAGATCGACCGCGACCTCGCGCGGCTCGAACAAGGCGTGCAGGCGATCGTGCGCCAGCTCGCCGACGTCACGCGCATCGACGTTCTCGACCCGCAGGGTCAGTTCCGATTCTTCCGCCGCCTTCTCAATTATGACGGCTGGCGGATTAACGGCAATCCGAACCCCTCGAAGGTTCTCGACCGACAGGTCGTCAATTCGGACATTCGATCCGAACGCGATCATCTGCGCGTCGGAG